>NZ_CBDRLS010000005.1:0-496254 GCF_965344965.1 Gordonia jacobaea
GTTGGCTCGACCAGCGGGGTTACCTCGACCGGCGAGGTGCGGCTCGACCAGCGAGGGGTGGCTCGACCAGCACCCCCTACGGCAGCAGCCCGCGGACGGCGTCGATGGTGTCGGCGTCGGGGGCGGTCCTGTCGGGCCGATACCGCAGCACCCGGGCGAACCGCAGGGCAACCCCGCCCGGATACCGGGTACTGCGCTGCACACCGTCGAGTTCGATCTCCACGACTATCTCCGGCCGCAGGAACACCGCCCACTCCGTACGCGACTCCTCGTACTTGGGGAACTCCTCTGTCTGCCAACGCAATAGCTCATCGGTCAGGCCCTTGAACGTCTTGCCGACCATCACCGGCGGCCCGCCGTCGGGGTCGCGTGCGCCCAGGTGCAGATTCGATAGCCAGCCGCGTCGACGCCCCGATCCCCACTCGGCGGCGAGTACTACTAGATCAAGAGTGTGCACCGGTTTGACCTTCTGCCACGTCCGGCCACGACGGCCAGCCGCGTACACACCGCTGCGCGACTTGACCATGACCCCTTCGTGGCCTTCCGCGATGGCCTCGGCGAATTGTGCTTGTGCCGCTTCGACATCGGGGTCGACCACAGACGGAATGCGGAGACCCGGCGCCACCGAGTCCAGCGCTTCGAGTCGTTCCGACAGCGGCAGGTCGATCAGATCGCGGCCGTCGAGATGCAGGCAGTCGAAGAAGAACGGTTGCAGCAGTCGAGGGTTCGCCTCGTCCGCGGCAGATCCGAACCTGCTCATGGTCTCCTGGAACGGCCGCGGACGGCCGTCGTCGCTGAGCATCAGCGTTTCACCGTCGAGAATGACCGTCTCACAGGGCAACCCGAGCACAACCTCGACAAGGTCGGGCACCCTATCGGTCACGTCCCGCAACGTGCGGGTGAACACCCGCACGTCACCGCCGTTACGGTGCACCTGAATTCGTGCTCCGTCGAGTTTGAAGTCGACGACGACGTCGGGGCCGAGGTCGGCAAGCGCGCTCGGCAGGTCGTCGGCGGGAGTCGCAAGCATCGGTGCGATCGCGCGTCCGACCTGTAACCGCACTCCACGCAACGCCTCATCGCCGCCATGTGCGGCCAATACCGCTGTCTCCGATAGTGATCCGGTCAGCATGTGCGCGCGTCGCACCGAATCGACGGGTTGACCCGTCGCTTGCGCCACCGCGTCGACCATCAGCCCCGCCAACGATCCCTGCCGCAATTCACCGGTCAGCAACCGCCTCAAGAAGTCCTGTTCGGGCGGCGTCGAGTTCGCGAAAAGCCCTGTCAACACGCTGTTTCTGACTGCTGTCGACCCCGCTCCCCTGGCCGCGGCGAGCTGCTCGAACGCGTCGTCGACATCGATCACCTCGAGCTGCGACTCCTCGGCCCCGTCCACATCGAGGTTCACCAGCGACCGCCAGCCGACCCCCAGCTTGCCCTGCGGCACCTCGCCGGAGAGCCATGTGACCACGATGGGTAGTTCATCCTTCGACGCGGCACCAAGGAGCACAACCAACTCGGCTGTTTTGAGCTTGCGTGACCGAGTCGCAGCCATCTGCGCCGACGCTTCCACGACCTGCCCGAGTTTCACGACTCCTGCTTCCATGCATCCGGCGATACATCCGACGAGCCCTCCGACCGTGCCGCTTCTACCGCGTCGGGATACGCCGCCTCGTACGCACGTACCGCGGCGCCGACCGTCGGGTACACGTGGTCGGAGTTCAGCTCCGAGAGCACTCCCTCGTCGGAAAGTGTGTCCCCGAGTTCGGGATCCACGCCAGCGAGGACAAAATGAGCATTCCGCTTGTGCACGAAGGTGATCAGATCCTTCAGCATGACCGAGGCCGTGTAATCGACGTCGCCGATCACTGTGCAGTCGAGTATCAGCCAACGCACCGGGTGGGGTGCCGCCCGAACCAGCGCGGCCACCTCATCGGAGAAGCGACTGGCGTTGGCGTAGAACAGATCCGCGTCGTAGCGGAACACGATGAGTCCTGGCATCGACTCGGCGCCCGGCTTGGCCGACTCGTATCGTCGACGACGCCCGTGGTCGGATACCCCGACCACGAACCGCTCGGGACGATACTGTCTGCGCACTATCGCCAGAAGCGACACACCCATCGCAACGACCACGCCGTTCTGCACGCCGAGAACCAGCACCACCACTGCGGTCAGGAGGGCAATGGTGAAGTCGTACTTCGACACCCGCCACATCCGACGGAACTGGTCGATGTCGATCAGCCGCACCGCCACCACCGCGACAATCGCGGACAGCACGGCGTGTGGCATGTAGGCGAGCGCACCGTCGAAAAAGACCACGACGATCAGCGCGATAAGCGCCATCGTGATGTTGGCGACCTGGGTCCGACCATGTTCGGATTCGAGCAGTTCGGTTTTGGTGGGGCTGCCGTTGACCACGAATGTCGACGAGAACCCTGCCACGATGTTGGCCGCAGACAGTCCGACGATGTCGCGATTGACGTCGGCGTTCTCTCCGTGACGCTGCGCGAAACTTCGTGCTGTGGCCGCACTTTGGGCGAGAATGACCACCGCGCAGCCGATCGCAACCGTCGCGGCCTTCGGTATGTCGCGCCACGTGACGTAGTCGGGAAGTCCGAATTCGGGAAAACCGCCGTGCAACTCGCCGATCACCGGCACATCATCGGACCAGTTGAAGGCGTATACCAGCACGATCGACGCCACCACAACGATGACCGGCATCGGAAGGCGGGGCACCCACCGCTTGCCTACGATCAGCAACGCCAGCGTCGCAACGGCGAACGCCACCGCGGTCCATCGAATGGAGCCGAGTTCGCGCGCAAGGTGTTCCCAACGCTCCCATATCCGACCATCGCTACCGGAGATCCCGAGCATGCCGGGAATCTGCCCGGTCAGCACACTGATCCCGGTGCCTGCGAGGAAGCCGACGAGCACAGCGGTGGAGAGGAAGTCGCCGAGAAACCCAAGTCGCGCGATCCTGGCCACTGCCAGCATCAGTCCCGTCACGATTGCGATCAATGACGCGAAACCCAACCACTCCGCCGAGTTCGGTTGCAGGCCTGCGACTCCGATGCCCGCGATGCCCGATCCGATGATCGCCGCGGTCGCCGAGTCGGCACCGGTCACCATGAGCCGTGACGCACCCAGAACAGCGAACACGATTGTCGGAAGGATGATGGTATAGATTCCCGCAACCACCGGAACGTGGGCAATTGTGCTGTAGCCCATCGATTCCGGAATGGCGACGGCCGCGAGCGTGATGCCCGCAAGGACGTCCGCCCGCAACCACCCGCGCTGGTAACCACGGAACGCGGGTGGCAGCAAGCGTTGCAGCGACGTCGAGGACGCGCGCTCCGATCCGGCGGCCCGCGTCGGGCTCACTGCCGTTCGCCCGGGCTCAGCGGTTCCCTCACTCCGCTGACGTTACCCGCGTTGATCAGGCAGCGGTGCGCACTGCCGAGTCTTGTGATGCTGCGGCGTCGGACTGTTCCGCGCGCTTACGCACAAGTACGTTCTCCAGTGCCGGACGTCCCGAGCCGATGAAGACCAACAGGAACAATGCCCAGCAGTACAGCGCGGCCGAGTCGCCCTCGTTCGCGATGGGCAGCAGACCGTCGCCCTGGTGCTTCCAGAAATAGGCGACGGCCATCGCACCGGAACCGATGAACGCAGCGACGCGCGTGCCGAGTCCGAGCATGACCAGCATGCCGCCGACCAGCTCTATCGCAGCCGCCCACCACGACGGCCACGCTCCGAACGCCGCGGTCTCGCCGCCGTACGGCGCGACCGGCCATCCGAACAGCGTCGACGCGCCGTGACAGAAGAACAGGAAGCCGATGACGATACGAAATAGGCCGATCGCCCATGGCGCGACCTTCTCAAGTGAGGTAAGCATTGCCTAACTATGAGGGTCTGGTTCCCGCATCGCAACCCCAGAAACCCGATTCCGAGGGAATCGCGCTTGAAGTTCGACGCCCAGACTTTCGACGCCCAGACTTTCGACGCTCAGACGCCTTGCACTCAGACTTCCGACAAGTCCACCGACCGCGTCTCCTGGACCGACCACAACGCCAGCAGCGTCAGCACTCCTGCCACCGCGAGGTAAACCCCAACCCACGCCACACCGAAGTCGGCAACCAACCACGTCGCGATGAACGGCGCAACGGCAGCGCCGAGGATCGACGCGACGTTGTAGGCGATCCCAGATCCCGTGTAGCGCACGTTCGTCGGGAACAACTCCGGCAGGATCGCGCTCATCGGCCCGAAGGTCAGTCCCATCAGCGCCATACCCAGGATGAGGAAGCCCAGCATCACGCCGTCGGTCACCGACGACGGGTTGAGCAGCCACCCGAAGCACAGACCGAAGATGACGATCGCACCGGTGATGACCAGAAGCACCACACGTCGGCCATACCGGTCGGCGAGCCATCCCGAGAGCGGGACGCACGCTGCGAAGAACAGCACCGAAATAAGCTGCAGCCCAAGGAAGTCGACGTAACTGATGGAGAGCTTGACGCCCGACGCGTCGGTCACCTTGCCGGTTCCGTACGACGTCGTCCATGTGGTCACGATGTAGAAGAGCGTGTACGTGGCCAGCATGATGAACGTGCCGGCGATCAGCGGGCGCCAACTGGTCTTGACGACCTCGGCCAAAGGTGCGCGCACCTTCTTACCCTCTTCGACAGCCTTGGCGAACACGGGCGTCTCGGTGAGCTTCAACCGCACGTAGAGCCCGATGACCACCATGATTGCGCTTGCCAGGAACGGAATTCGCCAACCCCAGGTCAGGAATGCGTGGTTGGTCGCAGCGCTCTTGGCGTCGAAGTCCATTCCGAGCATCAGCAGCAGGAAGATGCCGTTGGCGAAGAAGAAGCCGATCGGCGCACCGAGCTGCGGCCACATCGCCGCCCAGGCGCGTTTGCCCTTCTCTGCGGTCTCGGTGGCCAACAGCGCGGCCCCCGACCATTCGCCGCCGAGTCCGAGACCCTGGCAGAACCGCAGCAGCGCGAGCAGAGCCGGTGCGGCATAACCGATCTGGGAGAAGGTCGGCAGCAACCCGATCGCGAAGGTGGCGATACCCATCGTGAGTAGCGAACCGACCAGGGTCGCCTTGCGCCCCACGCGATCTCCGAAGTGTCCGAACAACACCGATCCGATCGGCCGCGCGACAAATGCGAGGCCGAACGTCGCGAACGACGAGAGTAGCGCGGCGGTGTCGTTGCCCTTCGGGAAGAACAGCGTCGGAAACACGAGGACGGCTGCCGTCGCATAGATGTAGAAGTCGAAGAATTCGATACTGGTGCCGACCATCGATGCGATGACGATGCGGCTACGCGGAACTGCGGGTCGAGCGGGATCGACGGGAGCAGAACCCGTTGAAGGGACAGTGGCTTCACTCACCGCGGAGAGGTTACGCGCCCGCCCATCGGGATCTTCGCAGGTGGGTAGGTTTTCGGGGCACCAGGCCGTGTTTCCGAGCTCACATGGAGACTCGGAAACACGGCACTGGGCACACTCAGCTACCCCGCTTGATCCATTCTTCGAGATGCGGCGCCTCGGCGCCGACCGTCGTGCCGTCTCCGTGCCCGGTGTAGACCTTGGTCTCCGGGTCGAGCACGAAGATCTTTTCCTTGATGGACTCGATGATCTTCGGGAAGCTCGAGAACGACCGTCCCGTCGCTCCCGGTCCGCCCTGGAACAACGTGTCGCCACTGAACAACACACCGAGCTCTGGCGCGTAGATCACCGACGAGCCCGGCGAATGCCCCGGCGTGTTGATGACCTTCAACGACGTTCCCGCGACGTCGATTTCCTGCCCGTCGTCGAGGTTGCCGGGCGTCACGTCGGGGTGCGTTTCTTTCCACAGCATGGTGTCGCCGGGGTGCAGCAGGATGGGCGCGCCGGTCTCGTTCGACAACTCCGGGGCCACGGTGATGTGGTCGTTGTGGCCGTGTGTCAGCACGATCGCCTTCACCGTCCGGTCGCCGACAGCGTCGAGGATCGGCTTTGCGCTGTGCGCGGCGTCGATGATGACGACCTCACTGTCGTCGCCGACGATCCAGACGTTGTTGTCGACGTCCCACGTTCCGCCGTCGAGCGAGAAGGTGCCGGACGTGACGACGTTGTCGATGCTCGCGTTGCTCATGACTTCAGCTCTACCACCGAGCGAAGCACCTTGCCGCCCTTCATCGCCTCGAACGCTGCCTCGACATCGCCGAGTCCGACGCGCTCGGTGACGAACTTGTCGAGCGGGAGTCGACCCTGCTCATAGAGGTCGATGAGCATCGGGAAGTCGCGCTCGGGCAGGCAATCGCCGTACCACGACGACTTGAGCGATCCGCCGCGCGAGAAGAAGTCGACGAGCGGCATCTCGAGCTTCATCTCGGGTGTCGGAACACCAACGAGCACAACGGTTCCGGCGAGGTCGCGGGCGTAGAAGGCTTCCTTCCACGTTTCCGGTCGCCCGACGGCGTCGACGACGACGTCAACCCCGTTGCCGTCGGTGAGGTCCTGGACGGCTGTCACGACGTCGTCGACTTCTGCGCCGTTGATGGTGTGGGTTGCGCCGAGTTCGGTTGCCCACTGCAGTTTTGCCGGATCGCGGTCGATCGCGATGATCTTGGTGGCACCGGCCAGGCGCGCACCGGCGATCGCGGCGTCACCGACGCCACCGCAACCGATGACGGCGACGGAGTCTCCGCGTCCGACGTTGCCGGTGTTCATCGCAGCGCCGAGGCCGGCCATCACGCCGCAGCCGAGCAGGCCGGCCACCGCGGGATCGGTCTCGGGATTGACCTTGGTGCACTGCCCCTCGTGAACGAGGGTCTTCTCAATGAACGCGCCGATACCCAGCGCAGCCGTCAGTTCGGTCCCGTCGGTGAGCGTCATCGACTTCGACGCGTTGTGGGTGTCGAAGCAGTACCAGGGCTTCCCGCGCTTGCACGCCCGACACTCACCACACACCGCACGCCAGTTCAGGACGACGAAATCGCCGACCTCGACGTGAGTGACATCCGAACCGATCGCCTCGACGACGCCCGCAGCCTCGTGCCCGAGGAGGAACGGATACTCGTCGTTGATGCCGCCCTCTTTGTAGGCGAGATCTGTATGGCAGACACCGCACGCCTGGATATCCACGACGACGTCGTTGGGCCCGGGGTCGGGCACCACCACGTCGACGAGTTCCGTTGGCGCGCCCTTGCTACGCGAGATGACTCCCTTGACCGTCTGCGACATTCCGCTTTCAACCTCTCGATGGTGAGAACCTTGTACTCAACACAGTCTTGTGGCATGGCACGAGACATGCATCCGTCCGAATGGATGGTTCTACCTGGTCGAAAGTACAGGAATGCCGTTCGACGGCCCTAGTGGTCCAGCGACCGGTACAGCGCGGTCTCGAAGTCCATGTACTTCGTGAACGACGTCGGATCACCGAACGGCAGTATCTGCGTCGCCCAGAAGCCGCCGTAGCCGTTCTCTCGATCGATCCAGTAGAAGAGGTTCGCAAGGCCTGCCCAGCCCAGCGCCCCAGCAGGTCGACCTGTGGGTGCCTCTTCGTTGTTGATCATGAACGGCAACGACCACGACTTCGATTGGCCCGGAAAGAATTCCGCGTCGTTGGACAATGACGGGATCACGCCGGGCAGCATGGTCACCGGTAGATCGCCGAGGTGGTTCTGAACCGCCATCTCGACGGTCTCCTGCTTGAGCACACGGCCGTGTTCACCGGCTCCGTCGTTGAGCCACATCCGGATGAACCTCATGTAGTCACCGACGGTGCCATACAGCCCGTGCCCACCGAAATCGACCTCCGGTGGCGTCGGCAACTCGAAGTCCATCGGTGTCAACGTGCCGTCGGCGTTGCGCGCATGCATCTCCGCGAGCCGCGAGCGGAAGTCCTCTCGCAGAACGAAACTCATGTTCTGGATACCCAGGGGCTGGAAGATCCGTTCCTCGAATACCTCGCCCAGTCGCTTACCGCGAAGGCGCTCGACGACCTGCCCGACCCAGTCGAGGTTGGTGCCGTATTGCCACCGCTCGCCCGGATCGAAGAGCAGAGGCGTCGTGAGTGCGGCTTTCGTCGCGGTGATGACGCTGGGCTGACCTTGTTCGTCGGCCAGTCGGGAGTAGACCTCGTCGAAGAAGTCGTACCCGAAACCTCCTGTGTGCGTGAGAAGTTGGCGCGTCGTCGGAATCGACCTCGGCGCGCGCAGCTGTGGCGCACCGTCGTCGCCGAAGCCCTCGATCACCTGCAATTCGCCGATCTCGGGCGCGTACTCGGATGCGGGAGCGTCGAGGTCGAGTGCGCCCTCTTCGACGAGCTGCAATGCCGCGGTCGCGGTGATCGCCTTCGTGGTCGAGAAGAGGGCGAAGACGTCGTTGGTGGTGATCGCGGCGTCGCCGTCGATTCGACGCTTGCCTGCGGCACCCTCGTAGATGTTGCCGTTCCGATCCGTCACCATCGCCACCACGCCCGCCACGGGCATGTCTGCGTCGACTGCTGATTTCAGAATGGCGTCGTCCGACCGCTTGAGTACACCACGGTCAACTCCAGTGACTGAACTTGTCATCTCATCTGTCCTTTCGATGAATCTCTCTGTTTAACAACACTTTTCGTCATGACAGGGAGAACCCCTTGTAGCCTGCTGCTGCGGCCTCCAATGTCGCGGCACGGTATGCCCCGACCCCGCCGACGTACGAGAGAACGCGGCGCGGCTTGCCCGGGACGTTCGAGCCGACGTACCAGGAGTTCGTCTTGGAGATGAGGTTGGCGTCTGCCAGTTCGTCGTGGTGGGCCACCCACGCGTCCTGCCCCTCTTCAGTGGGCTCGATGACCGACTTGCCGTTGGCACGCATGTGCCGGATCGCATCACTGATCCATTCGGTCTGCTGCTGCAGACAGGTCGTCATGTTGCACAACGCGGCCGATGGCGCCAGCGGCGCGCCGGTGGTCAGCAGATTCGGATAGCCGTGCACCATCAGGCCCATGGTGGTGCGGATGTCACGGCCCCAGTCCTCACGGAGGGAACGTCCGTCACGTCCACGAATGTCGATCCGCGTCAGTGCGCCTGTGCCTGCATCGAAACCGGTCGCCATGACGATCACGTCGAGTTCGTGGAGTGATCCATCCTCGAGCACGATTCCCTCGGGGACAATCCTCGCGATCGGATTGTTCTTGACGGGCACCGCCTGAACGTTGTCGCGGTGATACACCTCGAGATAGCCGGACTCCAACGGAACGCGGTGGGTACCGAAACCGTAGTCGGAGGGGATCAGCAGCTCGCACAGCTCCGGGTCCTGCAGTCGAGCGCGCATCTTCTCGCGCACGAACTCCGAGACCTCCTCACTGACCTCCTCGTCGGAGAAGATCTCGGCGAAGGACGCCAACCAGAGTTTCAACGACCCGTTCTCGTAGTCGGCTTCCAGACGTGCTCGACGCTGCTCGGGCGTGAGATCGGCCCAGGCGACGGTGAAGTCGTACTCGAAACCCGTGAACGTGTTCGGCAGGTTCTCCCTCAGCTCGTCGAAGCGCGACTTGTACGCAGCGACATCGTCGGGACCGTAGCTGGGGTTCTTCATCGGCAGCGCGTACTGCGGCGTTCTGATGAACACCTTCAGTTGGTCGACCTGATCGGCGATCGTCTGGATGACCTGGATGCCCGTCGCTCCGTTGCCGATGACGCCGACCCGCTTGCCCGACAGGTCGACGCCGTCACGCGGCCAACGCGCGGTGTGGAAGATCTCGCCGGCGAAGTCGCTCTGTCCCGGGAAGAGGTCGGCCATCGGCGCCGAGAGCATTCCGCAGCATGTGACGAGGTATTGGGTGTCGATGGTCTCGCCACTGTCGGTGGTCACGGTCCAGCGGTTGGTGTCGTCGTCGAATACGGCGCTCGTGATCGTGGTGTCGAACGAGATGTCGCGCCGAAGGTCGAGCGTATCCGCGACATAGTTAAGCCACTCCTCGATCTCGCTCTGGCCGGGGAATCGGCTACTCCAGCTCCAGCCTTTGTAGAGGTCCTCGTCGAATAGGTACTGGTAGATGTAGGCCTCCGAATCGAACTTCGCGCCGGGGTAGCGATTCCAGTACCACGTCCCGCCGACACCGGACGCGGTGTCGAAGGCCCGAACGTCGAGGCCCTGTTCGCGCAGCTGATGCAGTTGGTAGAGACCGGCCACGCCGGCTCCGATCACCACAGCGTCGAGCGTCTTGTCTGACATCGTGCTCCTCCATTGATGTGATTGTGGTCACGTAGTGGAGAATGTTTGTGCTGTCTCACAAATCTGAGGTGTCCCAAATTGGGACAGCAATCCTGTCCGATCGGTGGTGGCCGCAGGGGCGTCGACCAATGAATAATCGGCTGTGCCGTGCGTCACACTGGTGCACCTCAGGGCAGGAAGGAGTCGTCGACGTGCGTGACAGGCGGGACGAGCAACTCCGTATCGCTGCTGCTCGCGCCGATTTTCTGGAGTACGGACCGCAGGGAGCCGCTGGCGTCGGCGACGTCGTGGCGGCGTCCTGGTCGAGGAGCGCTTCCGCTGGACTCGATGCCGACAAGTACACGGTCGCCTTCCACGACGACATCGACTTCGACTCGCGTCTCGCACGCTGCGCCCGACCGGTACTCGAGCGACTCACCGGCGACATGTCCGACGTTCCCGTCACCATCGCTCTCACCGATGCCCAGGCCAGGATCGTCGACCGCCGCGATTGTTCGACGGCGGTCGGGCGAGTCCTCGACCGCGTGGACTTCGACCGGGGGTACTCGTTCGAGGAGAGCACCATCGGGACCAACGGGGTGGGAACGGTGTTCGAAGTGGGTGCGCCGGTGAGCGTCGTCGGTTCCGAACACTTCAACCAGTCGCTCGTTCAGTTCGCGTGCACAGGTGCGCCCATTCTCGATCCGCTGACCGGGCGGGTTGCCGGGGTTCTCGACGCAAGCATGTTGGCAGAGAGTTGGAACAGCCTTGTTGATGCTCTGGTGCGCTCGGCAGCAACCGACATCAGTCGCAACCTCCTCCTCGACCGGAGCCAGGACACGCGCGCGGTATTCGAAACGTATCTTCGTGCCTCCGCGCGACCGGGTCGCGCTGTGATCGCCTTGGGTGAGACCGTGATGGCGAACGAGGCCGCACGGTCGCTGCTGAACCCCGACGAGCAGGCGATCATCGGCCAGTACGCCGAGTACCTCATGTCCAAACACGACAACGCCCTGCACACAGTCACGCTCGACAGCGGGCGGCAGATTCGAATGCGGACCAAACACATCACAAGCCGGGGTGATGTCGTTGGCGTGGTGGCTGTACTCGACGAGGATCGGTTCGGCCATCGCGGGGCCGACGAGACCGACTCCCGGATTGCATCATTGCCGACGATCTCCGCGGGCGGCATGCGCAGTCCCAGCTGGATCTCGGCGTACAACGAGGTCGCACACTCGCTCACGCGAAACACCAGCGTGATCGTCCTGGGCGAGCCGGGAAGCGGGCGCCTCTCGATTCTCACCGACGCATTCCGCATCGAGAGCCCCGCGGCCCCAATCGTTGTCATCGACGCAGCGGACCCCCGACAGACCACGCAGACCACGTCCCCGCCAACTCCTGCTGATGGTCGCGGCCTCCTGGTCCTGCGACACATCGACAGCCTTCCCGCACAGGTTCCACAGGAGTTGCGATCCGTCATCGACGACGCAGTGGCCACCGGATATATTCTCGCCGCGACCTCGTCGTCGCGCCCTTCGACGACGGCCACGACCTACGGCGGGCTGGTCGCACGATTCGACCATTCGGTCACATTGCCTCCCCTGCGGCTTCGTGGGCCAGACCTGCAACTCCTGGTCGAACGCATCTTGAAGTCGATTGCACCGCAACGTAATACCCGGATCAGCCCGCAGGCCATGCGCGTCATCTCGGCCTACTCGTGGCCGCAGAACCTGGCACAACTACACACAGCGCTCGAGTCCGCGCTTCATCGTCGTCCTGTCGGAGAAATACAACCCGAGGACCTCCCCGGCTTCTGCCGAACCACCGCCCACCGGGTGCTCACCACCCTGGAGATCGCCGAGCGCGACGCCATCGTCCGTGTGCTCGGAGAGTGCGGCGGCAACCGAGCCCGCGCCGCGCAAGTGCTGGGCATGTCGCGCAGCTCGATCTACCGCAAGATCCACACCTACGGCATCACCGGGGTGTGAGCAGCCCACCGCCGATCGACCCCCACCCGCTGATCGAGCCCCCCAACCGCTGGTCGACCCCCACTGCCGATCGAACGCCCCCACCGCCGATCGAGCCCCAACCGCTGATCGAGCCTGTCGAGATCACCCCACCCGCTGATCGAGCGCCCCACCCGCTGATCGAGCTTGTCGAGATCACCCCGCCGTGATCCCCGCGCCCGCGGCGAGCAGCCCGGCCTCGCCGCGGTTGGACACCTGCAGCTTCTGCAGAATCGCCGCCACGTGGAACTTGATGGTGCTCTCACTCACCCCGAGCTCCGCGGCGATGGCCTTGTTGCGCCGACCGAGCGCTAGATGCCCGAGCACCTCGAGCTCACGCGGATTCAACGACGCGAGCAGATCCTTCTCGGGACGAGAGATATTCGCTTCCAACGGAATTCGAGCGCACACGCGACTACCCCACCCGGCAAGCGACTCGACGTCCAGCGTCCCGTCCACCGCGCGCAACCGTCCCGCGAGCTGTCGCGACAACGCATCGCCGTCGAGTTCACCCCGACCTCGATCGCGCACGTCGACGAGCAGATCGTCACCACTGATCTCCCACGCCACCCGCAACCGCTCGACGGCCGGTTGGGCGGCGACGGCCACGGCGACCGCGCGCACGATGGCTCTCGCGGCGTGCGCAATCTCGCCCGACAGCGTCGCGTCGACCTCCGGCTCCACAAACTCGACGTCAGCGTCGAGGTCGCGTAGCACCGGTTCGAGTTCGGCGCGGAGCCGTCGGAAGGCAACGCCGATCTGTTCGGTCGCAAGCGCACGATCGGTATCACCGACCGACCGCAACGCAATCAACGCGGTTGACGCCGTCTCCGCCGCGAGCGTGCGTGCGACCCCGTCATCGAGGTCGCGCGATCGCAGCGTCCCGAGAATCGACGACAACGTGTCCTCGTGTGTCTCGGTCAGTTGGGTGATCGTCCGAGCCCGTTCGGTCGACGCCGCGCGCGACTCGGCCAGATAGTCGGGGCTTGCTTGCGCCACCTGCTGTCGAATCGACGTCGCCACCAGCGCGAACCAAGCGGTCAGCAATTCGTCGACATTCTCCGTCCGCGACTTCACCGACCTGGGTACCAGGACCAACAACGTGTCGGTGGGATCGCGGACCACGAGCACCTTTCGCCGCGATCCGCCGACGACCACCTGCCCGCGCAGAGTGCCGCCTCGCTCAACCGACTCCTTGATCGCGTCGAGTTCGGCGATGGTTACTCGCTCGACAACCGCCGGGGCACCGGCCACCTTGCGCGGGCGGCCGGTGCACTCACGGGTGTAGATGATCAGCGCGTCGTGCGGATGCGCCGACGCCAGGAACTTAGAGAAGCGTTCGGCGATCTGCGGCAACGGACCATCCACCACGGCGGCGAACTGCTGCCACCGGCTTGCCGACAGCGTCGTCGTCACCTCGCCCGAACGTTCGGACAGTCCTTCGCTCGTCACTTCACCATTGTCACCCGTTGCTGATGATCACCTTCAGTGCGTGCTCGTCGGCGGCGTTGGAGAAGGTGTCGTAGGCGCGATCGAACTCGTCGAAGGTGAAGTGATGGGTCACGAACTTCTCGGGCGCGATCTTGCCCTGTTCGATCTCTGTGAGCAGTTCGGGAGCTGTCGTTGCGTTGACCAGGCCGGTCGTCAGGGTCAAGTTGTTGATCCAATCCCGGTCGATCGGGAATTCGACGGGCTTCCCGTGCACACCGACGTTCGCGAGATGCCCGCCGGGACGTAGACAGTCGAGCGAGGTACGGAACGCAGGGCCCAAACCGACCGCCTCGATCGCGACGTCGACACCGAGCCCACCGCGACTGAGTTCCTTGATCTGTTCGACGGTGTTGCCTCCCGCAAGAATGTCGATGGTGTCGGTCGCACCGAAGTCCAGTGAACGCTCGAGACGGAACTTGTTGCCGTCCACCGCGATAACCTTCGACGCTCCGCGCGAGCGAGCAGTCATCACCGACGCGAGCCCCACCGGCCCGGCACCGATCACGGCCACCACGTCGCCTTCCTTCACGGCCCCGTAGAGCACACCGATCTCGAAACCGGTCGGGAGAATGTCACTGAGCATCACGCCCTGCTCGGCCGTGACGTCCGCGGGAAGCGGGATGAGTCCGTTGTCGGCGAACGGAACCCGCACGAACTCCGCCTGCGTGCCGTCGATGAGATGCCCGAAGATCCACCCGATTCCGCCGACCGTCTGGCAGTGCGACGTCATCCCCTGCTTGCAGTATTCGCAGTAGCCACACTTGGTGACGCACGAAATGATGACGCGGTCACCGACTTTGACGCGGGTACATTCCGGCCCCACTTCGGTGACGACCCCGACGCCCTCGTGCCCGAGTACGCGCCCGTCGGTCACCGCTGGTACGTCGCCGGACAGGATGTGTAGATCGGTGCCGCAGATGGTCGTCGTCTCGACGCGCACGATCGCATCGGTCGGGTCCTTCAGAACGGGATCTGGAACGTCCTCCCACGCCTTGCTTCCCGGACCGTGATAGACAAGCGCTTTCATACCTGGCCTCCTTTGGGCCGCACGACGGTGCGGCGTGTCCCCCGGATTCCCCACTCCAGTATGCGATGAACCGCATGAATGGTGGTTGGCTTCGCGAGGGCGATCTCATGTTGAGACGAACAACCTTGGCCTAGATCTGACAAGTGCGCGACGCCGCGGGTTCGGGCGCCTCTAGGTGCTGGCAAGAGTGGGTCTGAAAGGATGTAGCCGACATGGGCGACTTCGGACCGGATCTTCCAACTTCACGCATGAGTGCGAACGCGATCCGCCACACCGTCCTTGAGGGAACACAACATATCTCCAGGTCCTGGTTGCGAGAGAACGCGATTCACGTCCTTCCGCGAGAAGAGATCACAGAGCTTTCCTCGTCAGACGAGTTGCGCTTTCTGGCAAAGGTTTCCGACGACCTCGTCTGCATCACCACCGCAGACATCGGCGAGCAGAGTCAGAACCAGGGAGTTCAGATTCCGGTCGCCCAGGTGAGCGACTGGTTCTGGGATCACGCTCCCTTTGACGTCTTGATCGCATCCCCCGACCTCCACGCGCTACTACTCATCACGGTGGACGAGTACGCGCTGCTCGCCGGATCGCGACAAGCGTTGGCAACTGCGATCGCCCCACAGTCTCTGGACGCGGCACACGCGCAATTCGATGAATATGCCGCAGACATGGCGAGCGCCTCGCGACATCTGAGGGACGTCGCCCAACGCTACGGAAGGCCCGAGAGAGGGCAGAAGTGACCGACCGCATGACGAACACGCCACACGCAGAATTTTCGACGCAGTACGCAGCGGACGTCGAGGCCTTGATACACGAGTGCCGGGACGACTGGGTCGGATTCTCGACGATCACCTCCACGGCCGCGTCGTACGTCCGCGACTTCACGGTCACCGAACCCATCAAGTCACTCAGCCTCAGAATCATCTCCGACATGCTCGACGCGGGAGTCGAAGCAGGCGACCTGACGAACGCCACCGAGCGGGGGTTCGCTCCCTGGCCGCCTCACAAGCAGGCGGTCCTGCAGAAGATCTCCGACGAGTTCGACCACTACCCACACGGACCCGTATCTGGCGAGATCTGCTGGTTCACGAGTGACTGATCACAATGCCACTGACACAACGGGTAGCGACTCCACCTACGCCTCCGAGCTTCACTACCTCGTCGAGTACGCACAAGCGGATTGGGTCGGCTTCTCCCCCATCGTCGGCGCCGCCGCCTCGTTGACCAAGCACGACTACAGCCGCCACAAGCTGAACGCGACGATCCTGCAGTTGGTGTCAGACCTCCTCGACAACGGCGCGCCAGCGGGCGACCTGACCGCCTCAGAGACCACGCCCTTCGCACCGTGGCAACTCCCACGAGATGAAGTCCTGCAACGCATTCGACGCGAAATCGACGAGTTACCGGGCTTCCCCGTCTCGGGAGAGATCTGCTTCTTCACCGTCGTCGAGCCCCGCCGCGAGGCGTAGCAACAGGTCAGAGCCGGGCGTCACGCGCTGCCGATTGCGCTCAGCAATTCCGCCTTGGTCATCGACGAGTAGCCCTTGATTCCCTTGGCCTTCGCCTGCTCGCGCAACTCCTTGACCGTCGGCGACTTGGCTCCCGTCGACTTCGCCGCCTGCGTGGTCCCAGACGGCTTGGCCGTGGGTGCCGCACTTTTCGCTGTCGACGCCTTGGGTTCCGCAGATTTCGATGCCGACGTCTTGGGTGCCGCTGTCTTCGGCGCCGCAGTCTTTGGTGCCGCAGTCTTTGGCACGGCTGTCTTCGACTCGGCCGGCTTCGCACTCGCGGCAGGCTTAGGCTTCGACGCGGATGCGCTCGGTGTTGGTTTCGGTGCGACGACGGCACGCGGCGCGTCAGACGACTCGACCTTCTTGTCGTCGGATTCACCAGAGATCGCGCCTATGCGCTTCAAGAGTTCTCGACGCAGCGCGTCGGTTTCGCTCGCAGCTTTTCCGAGTTGCTTCTCTGCCAGCTTCCGCACATCGTCGAGGCTCTGTTGGAGTTCGCCGATCTGCTTCTGCAGACGCTTGATCGCCTTCTTCTCGCCCATGCCTTCTGCCCTTCGTCGCCGTAGATTGCAGGACCCCCGTACCCGAGGGTAGGCACTCCCCTGCTGCTAGAGGCGGATTTTCGCCGACCTTGTCGTGTCGCGATGGAGCACGTCGTCGTGTATCCGCTCGGCGCGTAGCGTTGAAAGCGCCACAATCCGACCGATTCAATCCGACGAGGAGGCATCCATGCCAGAGCGCGATCCGGGCCCGTCCATCAAAGATGACGAGCTCTACGAGAAGCTTCGCGACGAGGGAAACTCCAAGGAGAAGTCCGCGCGTATCGCCAATGCCGCTGCCGCGCAAGGCCGTTCCAAGATCGGCGAGAAAGGTGGCGAGTCCGGATCATATGAAGACTGGACCGTCGACGAACTACGCTCGCGGGCAAAGGAACTCGGGCTCCACAACTACTCGGACCTGAAGAAGGACGACCTCATCGACAAACTGCGCGAGCACTGACGACGCGCGGGTACCTAACGAGAAACGACGACGGGCCTGCGGCATCGAGCCGCAGACCCGCCGAACCCTCCACGATCAAAGTCGAATAACCGGTTTGATGGTCTTGCCGTGGTGCATATCGTCGGTCGCGGCGTTGATCTCGTCGAGCTTGTAGTGCGCCACGATCGACCGCAGCGGGAATGATCCGCTCCGATACAGTTCGACCAGCACCGGCAGGAGCGTCTCGGGTTCGCTGTCGCCCTCGGTGATACCGATGACCTTCTTGCCCACCAGCATGTCTTGGACACCGAGCGAGACCTCTGCACCAGCGACGGAAGGTGCTCCGATGACACCGCAGGTGCCGTCGACTCCAAGCGCCAGAACCGCTGTCTTGAGCACCGCGGGCACCCCTGTGGTCTCGACGGCGTAGTCGAGTCCGAGTCCTCCGGTGAGTGCGCCGAGTTCGTCTGCCACATCCTGTATCGACGCGTTGATCGTATGGGTGGCGCCGAACTCCCGCGCGGTGTCCAGACGCTCGGCGACCAGATCGATCGCGACGATCGTGGCGTCGGGAGTTTGCGACGCCGCGTAGATCGCCGACAAACCAACGGCGCCATTCCCGAACACGGCGATGGTCGACCCGGGTTCTGGCTTCAAGATGTTCCAGATCGCGCCGATGCCGGTCTGCACACCGCAGCCCAGCGGCGCGATGACCGACAGATCCTCATCGGACAGGTCGTCGGCAACCTTGACGACGCTGCGCTCGGTTACCAAGGCAAGCTCGGCGAACGACGACTGCCCAAAGAAGCTGCCACCAATCTCCTCATCGCCGCGGTGCAGTGGTGCGCTGCCGTCGGGCCGCGTACCGCAGATGAGGTTGCGCGGCACGAACTCGAGGCAGTACGCGGGATGCCCTGCCCGGCACTTCACGCACCGCCCGCAACTGGTGAAGCTGAGCAGCACCTTGTCTCCCGGCTTCACCTTGGTGACGCCACTGCCCACGCGCTCCACGACGCCCGCTCCCTCGTGGCCGAGAACTCCAGGGAACTTGAAGGGAATCGCGCCGCCCTGCACTACGAGGTCCGTATGGCACAGGCCCGCTGCAACGATGCGGACCACCACCTCGTCTGCGCGCGGTTCGTCGAGCGTGATTGTGTCGATGGTGAACGGCGCACCAGTGGATTCGATGACTGCCGCACGTGTTTCGGTCATTGTCTGGTCCTTTTCTCGGATGGTGGTGACGGTGAGCAGGTGTGGTGATGCGTGAGGTCAGGAGATCCGCACCGGGACGGAGGCGAATCCGCGGGTGACGTTGTTGAGGGCGCGCACCGGTTCGCCGGTCAACTCGAAACCACGTACACGCGGAACCAGCGCCTTGAATACCGCGAGGGCCTCCAACCGTGCCAGGTTTTGTCCGGCACAACCGTGGTTGCCAAGTCCGAATCCCAGGTGATCCATTGGGTTTCGATCGATGTCGAAGACATCAGGAGCGTCGTAGTGACGCTCGTCGCGGTTGGCCGAGCCGTAGCTGTGCAGCACCCGCGAATCCTTCGGGATCACGACCCCTTCGCCGAGATCCACGTCGCGGGTCGTGGTTCGGGAGAAGTACTGGATAGGGCTTTCGAGACGGATGATTTCATTGAACGCAGCGGCAACCTTCGACGGATCGTCGCGCAGCTTCTGCCATTGCTCGGGATGCCTTGCAAACAGCCATGTTCCGGTCGACATCGCGTTGATGGTGGTGTCGAATGCGGCGACCACGTAGGCCAGCAGCAGCCCGAGCGCGTCGTCCTTGGAAATCTCACCCTCATATGCAGCGTCGGCGATCGTTGCTCCGAATGTTCCTGGAGCGAGGCGTCGAGAATCAAACATCTCGGTGACGTACTCGACCGACCCGGCCAGCTTGGGCATGGCGTTGGCCATGCGTTCGTTCTGTGGTCCGCAGCAGTCGAAGCTGCCGGCCGCGAAGTCGAGGAGCTTCGCCCGCTCGTCCGCCGGCCAGCCGACAAGATCCATGATTACGTTGACCGGCAGATCCTCGGCAAGGTCAGTGACGCCGTCGAATTCGCCCATCTCGACGAGCCGGTCGGCGAGTTCTTCTGCACGCTGGTCGATCGTCTCGGCCAACGGACGAAGCTGACGTGGTCCGAGGCGGTCGGTGAACAGTTTGCGCAGTTTGGTGTGTACAGGAGGGTCGACCGCGATGATCGCGTGCGCCCATGCCTCGTTGATGATCGGATTCAGTCCTGGTCCTGCCGCCGACGAGAAGGTCTCCCAATCGCTGAGCGCCTCACGAACGACGTCGTAGCGTGACAGGAACCAGATGTCGTGTGCACTCAGGTGAGTCGCAGGTCCGAGATCACGCAGCGTTTTGTACAGCGGAAACGGATTGTCCAGTGCCTCATCGGTGAACAGATCGATGTCACTGTCGACCGAGATCGGGGCTGTTGTCATTGTGACGGTTCCTTCCTCATTGAAACTGAACTGCTGGGACGTTTTGTTGCTCTCGTGCTTGTTTGCGGAGCCTGGAGACGGGAATGCGGTGGTTCACCGCGGCGACGGTCGTTCCCGCCGGAGATGACCACCGGACCAGCGCGCGACGCTCGTTGAGGTCGCCGGAGATGACCTCCAAGTCGCCTTGTGGCGGGATCGGTCCGGCAATCTTGTAGGCGATGCCGAACGCCTCGGTCCAGAAGTAGGGGTCTGGTGTGTACTTCTCTCTTGGCCCCTCGACCAAGGTTCGTGCGACAGCCTTGGCCTGTCCGATGGCGTTCTCCCAGTGCGGCATTCGCCGAAGCTCACCATTCTGTGGAAGCATGGCAACATCGCCCGCGGCGAGTATCTCGCCGGACGCGAAGCCGTCGCCCTGTGCCCTCGCATAGCCGTCGACAACCACCCAGCCCTGCGCGTCGAGCGTCACTCCGCTTCCACGCAACCACTCGGTGTTGGGGACGTCGCCGATCGCCGTGACCACCACGTCCGCCCGAAATGCTCGCCCGTCGCGCGACGTCACCCTCCGGACCTGTCCCGAGTCCTCGCATTCGACGGCGACTCCTCCGGGACAAACCTCGATGCTGACCCCGTGCTCGCGTGCGGCCGCCAGTGTCAGGCTGCCGAGCGTCTCGCCCAGAACCTGCACCAACGGTGTGCGGACGTCGATGATGCGGACGCGAGCGCCGAATGAGACTGCAGCAGAAGCGACTTCCATTCCGAGAAAGCCACCGCCGATCACTACGACGTCATCGGCTTCACCGAGCGCATCACGCAGCCGGAGCGCGTCGTCGATCGTGCGCACGACGTGCTGTCCGGTGCCGTCTCCGAGTCGGCGAGGACGTCCACCGCTGGCGATGATGAGGTGGTCGTAGCCGAGCACGCGCCCATCGGCTAATGAAACCTGCCTGGCCCCGACGTCGAGTCCGGTGACCGCGCTCGACACACGAACCCTGATCTGGCCGCTGGGACAATCGGGCAACAGCACCGACTGTTCCTCGTCGGTCCCCTTGAGCACACCTTTCGACAGCGGTGGGCGCGCATATGCTTGGTGTGCTTCGTCCCCGAGAACTGTGATCGGATGCGGGTATCCGAGGTCGGCAAGCTCGCTGGCCGCCGTCATTCCGGCAAGAGCACCCCCGACGATGACGGCACCGCGTGCACTCATTGCTGCGTCTTCGCCAGTTTGAGCGCAGCGACCGGGCAGGCGCGGGTCGCGGCTTCGACCTTGTCGGCGAGCTCATCGGGAATCTCCTCCATGAGAACGGTCAGCATTCCCTCGTCGTCGGTCTCGAAGACCTCGGGAGCGACCTCCTCGCAGAAACCGAATCCGTCGCAACGCGGTTCGTCGAACTCGACACGCATCGTTCCTCCTCCAGTGGTGGACGTGATGTAGCGCACTCAATCAGCGCTGATGCAATCGTCGTCACACTCGAGGTTTGGGGCGTCCGTAGGACTACTGCAGTCACTACTGCAGCTGGGCTACTGCACGGTGGTCATGAACATGCGGCGCCAGCGCTACGTCACGCTGGGATGTGCGGCCACGTACCACGAAGCGAGTTCGGTCCTGGTGTGAAAACCCAATCGCACCAAGGACCGTTCGACGTGGCTCTCCACGGTGCGCACCGACACCACGAGGCGCTCGGCGATCTGCCTATTGCTCATGCCGCGTGCGACCATCGAGGCTATCTCGGTCTGCCTACTCGTGAGCGGGTTTTCGTGTGCAGAACTCATCGCCGAAGGTTGCGGCCATAACTCGTGACCATCCCCGGCGCATTCATCACCACACAGTGGGCAGCAGCCACCGTCGACCTCAGAGGATGAACTCGCCGGCTCGTCCGCCAGCACTCGTGTGAGCAGTTCCTCGTGAGATCGTTCGGAGAAGCCGCGCAGGTGATCTCGTAACCCGCTGGGAGACAGCTCAGTTCGAACTTCGAGTTCACACCGGGCGTGTAGGCCGGACAGATCGGGACCGAAGGCGGCAATCGATGTCCCCGACCGGTCCCACAGCGCGCCTGCCGCGCCGAGCAGTTCAGCGGACCGATCTGACAGACGAGCCGACTGTGCGATCCACGCGAGCAACTCGGTCATCAGCGCGGTACCGACGGAATGGTTGAAGATCACGTGGAGAGATACAGCCTCACGTCCCAGGGCTTCGGCATTCTGCAAGTCGCCGCGCAGCCAATCATCCAGTGCGCGAACCCATTGGATGTAGGAGCGGTCCCACCTTTCGTCGTGTTCGGCGCACACCGCCAAGGCGTCGGACGTCACTGCACGACAGTCGTCGCTCTGTCCTGACAACGCCAGGGCCAGCGCGTACTGGAAGGACGCCGACAAGTATCCCGGCCATTCGTCGCAGTCACGTAGCGCCGATGTCGCGGCGCGATAATGGTCGACGGCGAGGTCTAGTTCACCGGTGAACAGTGCCGTCAGTCCTCGCAGTTTGTGTACGTAGCCGTCGATCAGCGGATCGTCGAGTTGCTCTGCCAGGCGCGCGCATTCGCCGAGTCGACGGTCGGCGGCGCGGTGCTCACCTTGGAGCAGACACACCCATGCGGCAACCCAGAGTGCATTCGCGCGGACATGTGGAGCAACGCGGTCCGACGCCGCGTTGTCGAGGAGCTCATCTGCGCGGCGTCGACCTTCGGCAATGTGGCCGTCGGCGTACCACCGAAACCGAAGTGCGCTGAAGATCCTCAGCGCTGTCTCGTAGTCGCCTCGCGAAGTACACCAGTCCATCGCCGCGCGCACGTTGCTCCGTTCGTCGCGAAGACTGCAGACAGCTCCGTGTTGATCAGGGCCGCACCAATTTTCGGTGATCGTCTCGGTGAGTTCGAGATAGTACCTACAGTGTCGCTGCGCGATCTCCTCCGCCTCGCCGAGCAGAGCCAGGCGTTCTGCCCCGTACTCCCTGATGGTCTCGAGCATTCGGAATCGTCTGGTGGGTCCGGTCGTATCCACGTACAGCAACGATTGATCGATCAGCTCACCGAGAAGGTCGATCATCCCCGGCGCACACGGTACGGCGTCGTCGGGAGGCGTCGACCCCGACGTATCGCAGACTTCTCCCGTACATACCCCCTCTGCCGCGGTGAGATCGAATCCGCCTGCAAACACCGACAATCGCGCCCAAAGACGACGCTGCGACGGCGTACACAGCGCATAGCTCCAGTCGATCATCGCGCGCAGGGTCTGCTGCCGTGGCGCGGCAGATCGACTTCCCTTGGACAACAAGGAGAAACGGTCCGACAAATGTGCCACGAGCTCCGACAACGTCAAAGTGCGCAGCCGCGCGACAGCAAGTTCGATGGCCAGTGGCGAACCCTCGAGCCTGATACAGAGCTGAGCTGCGTCGGTGGCAGTGGTGTCATCGAGAGTGAACTCCGGTGCCGCCGCAGCCGCTCGCTCGGCGAGTAGCCGCACCGACTCGTACTGCTCCACCGTGGCCGCCGTGTGGCGTTCGTCGTCGGGCGGGATCGTCAGGTGCGGGACACAGCACAGTCGTTCCTCGGTGATACCCAGAGAGATTCGCGACGTCGCCATGATGTGTACTTGACTCGACGACCGCAGGATCGCGTCGGCAACGGCAATACTTCCCTCGAGTACGTGCTCACAGTTGTCGAGGACGAGCAGCATTTCGCGGGCATACAGATGGTCGACGATCTTCTGCACCGGATCCCGGGCAGATTGATCACTGATCCCGAGTGCGTGCACAACCGCTGCCGGGACCTCGGCGTCGTCTGAAATGGAATCCAGCTCCACCAACCCGACGCCGTCGCGGTAGAGCCTTCCCACCTCGCGCGCCATTTCGAGCGCGAGGCGCGTCTTGCCCACCCCGCCGGGACCGGTCAGCGAGACCAGCCTCGACGCACCGAGCGCCGCGCGAATCTCCGACATCTGCCGTCGACGCCCGACAAAGCTGGTCGAGCGGATCTCGCCCTGCCGCGGAACGTTCGGACGCTCGGTATGCGCCGCCATGCCGACCGACGACACCGACGTCACCCCTGTTGTCATGCACAGCCCTTCGTTGCGCTGTCGGAGTTCTGGATTGGACGTATCCGGGACACCTGACACGCCGACGCCGGTCGTCGACACCCCTCGCCGACGACCGGCGTGTGATCAGGCGTAGATGGACTTGTAGACGAGATATGAGTCGAGCGACTGCGGCCCGAGTTCGCGTCCGATCCCGCTGTCCTTGACACCGCCGAACGGCGCACCGGGGTCGGGAAGGTAGCGATTGATTCCGATGGTGCCGGTCCGCACGCGACGTGCGATATCGCGTCCACGTTCGGGATCGGAGGTCCACACGCTACCGCCGAGACCGTAGTCGGAGTCGTTCGCGATCGCGATCGCGTTGTCATCGTCGGAGTAGCGGATCACCGACAACACTGGCCCGAAGATCTCCTCCTGCGCGATCGTCGACTTGTTGTCTACATCGGCAAACAGCGTCGGCTCCACGAACCAGCCACGGTCTCGATCACTCCTCCCGCCACCGACCACCACACGTGCGCCGTCGCCCTTCCCCTTATCGATGAATCCCTCGACACGATCACGATGAGTGCGGCTGGCCATCGGGCCGATCATCGTCGACGCATCGAGTGCGTCGCCGACCGGAAGGCTCGACATGAATGCGGCCAGTGTGTCGACCACCTCGTCATACCTGTTGTCCGGAGCCAGGATTCGAGTACCCAGGTAACAGGTCTGACCGTTGTTGACCAGCAGGCTCTCGAAGAGCCGCTCCCCCATCACCGATAGATCGAGATTCGCGTCGTCGAGCACGATGGCCGCCGACTTCCCACCCAGTTCCAGCGTGACCGGGCGCAGCATCTGCCCGCAGGTGGTGGCGATCTGCCTGCCCGCTGCCGTCGAGCCGGTGAACGCCACCTTGTCGATGTCAGGATGGGCAACGAGGTAGGCGCCAACCTCACGTCCACCCGGCACGATGTTCACCACGCCATCGGGGATGTCGGTCTCCGCCACCGCCTCGGCGAACAGGAAGGCGTCGAGGACTGTCTCCGGTGACGGCTTGAGCACGATCGTGCACCCTGCCGCCAGGGCGGGTGCGTGTTTGAACGCGGCCAACGCCTGAGGGTAGTTCCATGGCGCGATGGCACCGACGACGCCGACCGGCTCGCGACGTACGTAGGTCTTGCCACCCATCAGGTGGTCCTGCTCGACCTCGAAATCGAAGCCGCGCAACAGATTCGCGTAATAGCGCAGGAGAATCAGCGGGAAGCCCGCTTCGAGCTGTGAGGAGATGGCGATCGGCATACCGTTCTGCGCCGATACGCGACGAGCCATCTCCTCACCCTTGGCCTCGAGCTTGTCGGCGAGCTGATCGAGCGCATCCGCACGACGGGCAGGTTCCCAATTCGGCCAGCCCTGCGGATCGTCGAATGCTCTACGCGCGGCAGCAACTGCGGCGTCGAGGTCTGCCTCGGTAGCCGCGGGAACCGACCCAATGGGCTCCTCGGTGCTCGCCGAGGTGACGTCGATCCGTTCGCTCGACGCGGGAGTCGTCCATCCCCCGATGAAAAGCTTGTCGTAGGTGATCATGTGGTCCTTCTTCCTCTGTGTGGACTGGATGTTGTTGTCAGGGAATGGATGTAGATATCGGAGTCAGGGCACGAGTGCGATGGGGAAGTGTTCCCACGCACGCAACGTGTTGTTGTGGTGGCGACGGGGGACGCCGACGACGTCGAGTCGACGGAATCTGCGCACCAGGGCAGCGAGTACCGCCTCGGCTTCCAGGCGTGCGACGTGCTGTCCGACGCACTGGTGGATACCCATGCCGAAACCGACGTGCCCCGAAGGATCGCGCGTCAGGTCGAAGGTGTCGGGATTCCGCCACCGGCGCGGATCCCGGTTGGCCGAGCCGAGGTACATCAGGATCTTCTTGCCGTCCGGCACCAGGTGATCGCCGACCATCACAGGGTGTGTCGCGGTGCGGAAGAACGTCTGCACCGGCGACTCGAGGCGCACCGCCTCGTCGAACGCGATACGCGCCAGAGAAGGGTTGCGGCGCAACATTTCCCATTGGTCGGGATGGGTGGCGAAGCTCGCGAGCACTGCCCCGATACCGAGCACGGTGGTGTCGACGCCCGCCGACAAGAGCGAGCGCACGATGGTCGGCGCCTGCTCGGTGGTGATGTCGCCGCGGTCTGCTGCCGCCCAGATCTGACCGCCAAAAGTAGGCTCACCGCCGTACACCGTTGCCGCGAGTGACTCCCGGGCGCACTGTTCGTTCACCCATGCCGAGACCTCCCCAATGCGCGGAAGCCCTTTCTGCACAAGTTCATTCGACGGTCCGAATGCGTTGAACAGATGGTCGCCGTAGGGAAGCAAGTTCTCGCGGCCGTCGGCGCCGATGCCCACCGCATCCGGGAAGATCCGCAGCGGAAATCTTTGTGCGATATCGGTGATCGCGTCGAGCTCGCCGTCCGGGAGGGATTCGACGAAGTCCTCGGCGTCGGCGAACCAGTGCTCGCGTAGGCGACGCAGGGCCCGCGGATTGAGGATCGACGACAGCACAGCTCGTGGTGCGTCATGGACGGGAGGATCGGTCTCCAAGAGCAGACTCGGCGGGCGCCAAGGCTTTTCGAAGCGGAAGTTGCTGAGTCCCACCCCGGCACCGGACTGGAATGACTGCCAGTCGGTGAGCGCTGCATGCACTTCCTCGTAACGGCCCATCGCGTAGACGTCGTATCGCTTGAGGTGAACCAACGGTCCCGCGTCACGGAGCGCCGCGTGGAACTCGCCGGGGTCTTCGAGAATCTCCGAACCGAACGGGTCGGCATCGGTTTCTGGAAGGCCGGAGCCGACATCTGGTGCATGCGTTTCGGGGTGTGTCAGGGTCATCGGACTGCCTTTTCTTGTGTGGTGGCCGAAGCACTCATGGCGCGGAACTTTCGGGTCGAATCAGAGGTCGAGGACGAGCTGGTCCGAACGCGACCTGGACACGCACACGAACATGCAGGAGTTGGCTGCCCGCTCAGCGTCGGTCAGGAGCGAATCGCGGTGGTCGGGAATACCGTCGAGGACGTCGGCTTCGCAGGTGCCGCAGATGCCTTGACGGCATGACGAGAGCATCGGGATGCCGGCGGCGTTGATCGCCTCGAGTACCGACTGGCCTGGTGCGACGGTGATGGTCCTTTCGCTGCGGGCGAGGTGCACGTCGAAGTCGCAGTTGCGGGCGGGCGCAGCCAACTCGGCTGCTACGAACCGCTCGATACGCAGTCGGCCCGGGCGGTGTCGATTGGCCGCCGCTCCCACGGCGTCGAGCAGTGGCGCGGGGCCGCAACAGTAGATGGTGGTGTCTGTTGGAGTCGCCGCCAATGCTTCGTCGAGATCGAGCAGGCCATGCTGGTCCTGGGGCCGAACCGACACGCGCGAGTCGGTGGCGAGTTCGTCGGCGAAGGCCATCGACGACCACGTTCTACCGCCGTAGAGCATCGACCAGTCACTACCGAGGAGGTCGGCCTGGCTGATCATCGGCAGAATTGGCGTGATTCCGATTCCGCCTGCGATGAACAGGTAGTGCGACGACGGTACGAGTGCGAAGTTGTTTCTCGGTCCACCGATCGGCAGCACATCGCCCACCTCCAGGCAGTCGTGAATGTATGCCGAGCCACCTCGACCCTGCGGCTCCCGGAGTACGGCGATCCGGAAGCAGAACGGGTTCCAGCGGTCGCCGCAAAGCGAGTACTGCCGGACCTTTTCGCCCGGAAGGACGACGTCGATGTGCGATCCGGGCGCCCAGTCGGGCAGCCTGAACCCGTCGGGGTGTGCGAGCGTGATCGCGCACACGCCGTCGGCGATCATCTGCTTGTCGACGACCTTCAACGTCAGGCCGTCCGCAGCGGCCGATGGGACGAGGCGCGGTACGTCGGATTCCCGACCCGCGGCATCCGAGGGTGCAGTTGCTGTGGTCATGGTCACACACAGTGGCTGCATGTACGGCACAGCACAACGTCACTTCCATTGAATGGAAGTGGGCCGGGGTGCGACTGTGTCGTTCCGGTCAGACCTCGGGTGGCGCAGGAACGATCGGTCGGCCGAGCTCGCGACGGATTCCGTGTGCGGCCGCTTGGAGTGCGGGGATGTGAGCCATCGGATTGTCGGTGCACGGCACGATCACCGACAGTGCCGCGGCCACTTTGCCCGCGCTGTTCTTCAACGGGACCGCAATCCCGAGCGCGTCGTCGTGGATAAACCCGGGACACACGGCGACGCCGGTGCGACGGATCTCTGCGAGTACAGCGCGCAGATTTTCCGGGTCCGTGATCGTCTGGGCGGTGTACGACGTCAACGGACGTCGAAATATCTGGTCCTGCAGTACGGGCGAGGCGTTGGCGAGCAACACCAGGCCCGACGACGAGGCGTGCAGAGGCAACCGGCCGGCGATTCGGGTGACGTTGATGACCGCCCCCGGATTCGACAGTCGCTCGATGAAGAGCACTTCGTCGTCCTCGAGAACCCCGAGCTGGACGTGATGACCAACCACCGCGTGGAGATCCTCGAGAAATGGCATGGCGGCATCGCGGAGGTCGCGAGTCGGCGACGCGCGGGACGCGAGTTCCCACAATCGCACTCCGATACGAACTCGGCGATTGTGGTCTCTGCGCAGCAGTCCGTGTGCCACCAACTCGTCGACGAGTCGCGAAGCCGTCGATAGCGGGAGGTCGGCCTGTTCGGCGATGACAGTGAGTGGGATCGCCACGTTGTCCGGGTCGAAGACTTCGAGTATGCGTACGGCACGCGTGAGGACCGACTCGCCGGCGGTGGATCTCGCCATGCAGCGACGGTGACAGTTTCCGACGACTGGTGCCACCGATTTCGTTGTCTTGCGCTCTGCTTTCTCACTCAGTGAAAAGCTCTGCTAGGTTCTGTGACTCAGCTCTCCCTATGGTTCTCCCTGAAGGGAGGTCACAGATGACCAACTACGCCAGCACGACGCGAACGCGGGTCGCCATCGTCGGCGGCGGACCCGCCGGGCTCGCGCTCTCGCACCTGCTCTCGGTGGCAGGAATCGACAGCGTCGTCATCGACAACCGGACCCACCACGAGATCGAAACCACCCATCGCGCAGGCATTCTCGAGCGCGACAGCGTTCGACTGCTACTCGATTCGGGCGTCTCCGACAGGGTCCTGCGCGACGGTTACGAGCATCAGGGAATCGACCTCCGCTTCGGCGGCGTCAGTCACCGCATCGATTTCCAGAAGCTCGTCGGGGCGTCGTGCTGGCTCTACCCACAGACCGACGTCTTCCTCGACCTCCACGCAGCACGCATCCGCGATGGTGGCGACCTGCGTTACGGCATCTCCGACGCGGCCGTCACCGACCACCGCGAGGCACCCCGCCTCACCTACACCGACGTCAACGGCGCACGTCACGAGATCGCGGCCGAACTCGTCGTCGGAGCCGACGGCTCGCGCAGCATCTGCCGCGATCTCGTCGACGATCCGCAGCGCTACTTCCGGGAGTACCCGTTCGCATGGTTCGGCATCCTCGCCGAGGCGCCGCCGAGCGCACCCGAACTCATCTACACCCGATCGCCGCACGGCTTCGCGCTCATCAGCCAACGCACCCCGACCGTGCAGCGCATGTACTTCCAATGCGACCCCACCGAGAACCCGGCCGACTGGTCCGACGACCGCATCTGGGCAGAACTACAGCGCCGCCTAGCGGGCAGCGACGGCTTCGCGCTCAAGGAGGGGCCGATCATCCAGAAGAGCGTGTTGCCCTTCCGTAGCTTCGTGCAGTCACCGATGCGCGACGGCAAGTTGCTCCTCGCAGGCGACGCTGCCCACACGGTGCCACCCACCGGCGCCAAGGGACTCAACCTTGCTCTCGCCGATGTCCGCGTCCTCGCCGACGTCATCGAACGCGCTCTCCTCAAGAACGACGACGCCGCGCTCGACTCCTACACGACGCGCGCCCTCGAACGCGTCTGGAAGGCACAACACTTTTCGTACTGGATGACGACGATGCTCCACCGCATCTCCGACGCCACAGACTTCGATGAGCTCCGACAGCTCGGTGAGCTCACCACACTGGTCTCGTCCGAGGCCGGATCCACCTATCTCGCAGAAGGTTACACAGGATGGCCACACCACTGATCCCGCGTCAGGAGCAGGCAGCGCCCGACGTCGACGCCGCCCCACCCGTCATCTCGTCCGACGCCGCGACGGGGACACAAGCCCAGATCAACGCCGAAATCGGCTCGCTCGCAGCCGAATACCGACGTGAGCGCGCTGCTGGAGCCGCTGAAGAACTCAGACCCCGACTCGACTATGCCCCCTACCGCTCGAGCATCCTGCGGCATCCGACCAAGGACCCGCACCACGCCGACCCCGAGGGAATCGAACTGTGGGCGCCCGCATTCGGGCAGCGCGACGTCGACCCCCTCGAAGCCGATCTGACCATCCAGGCCAACGGAGATCCCGTCGGCGAGCGACTCGTCGTTACCGGGCGCGTGCTCGACGCCGACGGCCGTCCGGTGCGCAACCAGCTGGTGGAGATCTGGCAGGCCAACGCCGCCGGGCGCTACATCCACAAGCGCGACCAGCATCACGCACCCATCGATCCCAACTTCACCGGTGTCGGCCGTTGCCTCACCGATAACGAGGGCAACTATCACTTCACCACCATCAAACCCGGGCCGTATCCGTGGAAGAACCACCACAACGCGTGGCGGCCTGCGCACATCCACTTCTCGCTGTTCGGAACCGATTTCACGCAGCGACTCGTCACCCAGATGTACTTCCCCGGCGACCCGCTGTTCGACCTCGACCCGATCTATCAGTCGATCGTCGACCCTGCCGCACGCGCTCGACTCGTCGCCACCTACGACCACGACCTGACCCAGCACGAATGGTGCACCGGATACCGCTGGGACATCGTGCTCACCGGTAGCGCACGCACCCCGATGGAGGAAGCAGAATGAGCCTCGCCCCGACACCCGGCCAGACGGTCGGACCGTTCTTCCACTACGCCCTGCCCTACCCGGGCGACAACGAACTCGTGCCATCGGGTCATCCCGATCGAATTCGCCTGCACGGCACTGTGTTCGACGGGAACGGCATGCCGATTCCGGACGCCCTGATCGAGATCCGCCAGGCCGACACCGACGGCAGCATCCCGACCACCCCCGGTTCCCTGCGGCGCGACGGCTTCACCTTCACCGGCTGGGGTCGCGCGAAAACCGATCGGGTGGGCCACTATTCGTTCAGCACGGTCACACCGGGCGCGACACGTCCTGGCGAGGCAGCGTTCTTCGCCGTGTGCGTCTTTGCTCGCGGCCTGCTCGATCGCCTGCTCACCCGCGCCTACGTACCCGGCCACGAAAGTCTCGACGACGCCGTGCTCTCCGGTGTCGATGCCGGTCGTCGGGCCACACTGATCGCGGTCCCCGACGACACCGGATACCGCTTCGACATTCACCTACAGGGCGATTCGGAGACGGTGTTCCTGCAACACTGGAAGTCATGAGCGATCTGTTGTGGCCCGGCGACCACCGGGCCGGAGACCTTTTCACCGACGCCGCCATCCGCGACGCAATGCTGCGCGTGGAGTCGGCGTGGTCTCGCGCCCTCGTCGAACACGGTGTGGCACCTGCGGACGCCGCGGTCTCCGTCGACCAATTGACCTCTGCTGCAGCCAATCTCGATCTCGAGCAGCTGTCGGTCGAAGCCGAGGCCGGAGGCAACCCGGTCATCCCGCTCGTTTCGGCGCTCCGCAAGGGCGTGAGTCCCATCGCTGCGAGTTGGCTCCACCGTGGCATGACGAGCCAAGACGTCGTCGACGCCGCGCTGGTCCTCGAATCGCGACGCGCCTTCACTCGCATCGCTGGCGAGTTGCTGACCCAGGTCGATGTGCTCAGCGACCTCGCGGAGAAGCATCGGGAGACACCGCAGATCGCTCGGACGCTGACCCAGCAGGCGGTGCCGTCGACCTTCGGGATGAAGGTCGCGCACTGGCTCGACGGCGTGCTCGACGCGTACGACGAAGTCACGGGACTGCAGTTCCCCGCCCAGTTCGGTGGCGCCGCGGGCACGTTGTCGGCTCTCGTCGAACTAGCTGCTGCGCAACAGAATCCGCAGGAGACTGCGCTGGCGGTGACACGGAGCGCCGCACACTCTCTCGACCTCGACGCAGCATCGCCCTGGCACGTCGTACGTACTCCGTTCACCCGCTTCGCGGCTGCAGCAACCACCGCCATGTCGTCGTGGAGTCATATCGCCAACGACGTTCTCGCGCTGAGCAGGTCGGAGATCGGTGAGGTCACCGAAGGCGCGGGTGGCGGGTCGTCGACGATGCCACACAAGGCCAATCCCGTACTGTCGGTGCTGATTCGACGCGCCGCGATAACCACTCCCGCACTGGCATCGACGTTGCAACTCGCATCGGCCGATGCCGTGGACGAGCGCACACCCGGCGGCTGGCACGCCGAATGGGCAACCCTGCGAATCCTGCTGCGGCGCGGCGTCGTCGCGGCATCGCAGACCACCGACCTGGTGAGCAATCTCGACGTTCATGCAGACGCGATGGCATTCAACCTGTCGGCCGCCGGGACTTCGGTGTTGTCCGAACAACGATCGATGGCCGAGCTTGCCGGCCATGACCCGATTGGCCAAAATGTCGGCGTCGCACCACTTCTCGTCGACGCGACCCTGCGCAGAGCACAAGAGCTGACCCGAACCCGACTAGCAGAGAGGCCCCGATGAGCCGCTACGACGACGGCATGACAGTACGACGCGAGGTGCTCGGCGACGCACACGTCGACCGCGCGACCGCTGCCGCAACCGACCTGACACGCGAGTTCCAGGAGTTCATCACCGAGTACGCGTGGGGCACCATCTGGACGCGCCCCGGCCTCGACCGCCGCAGCCGCTCGATGATCACGCTGACCGCGCTCATCGCCCGCGGACACCACGAAGAACTCGCGATGCACCTGCGCGCCGCCCGCCGCAACGGCCTGACCCTGGACGAGATCAAGGAGGTCATCATGCAGTCCGCGATCTATTGCGGTGTGCCCGACGCCAATACGGCCTTCCGCATCGCGCAGCAGACGTTCGCGGAAGACGCCTGACCGCTGGCCGAGCCCCTCCGTCGCCGGTCGAGCCGTCCGTCGCTGGTCGAGCTTGTCGAGACCACCCGCTGGTCGAGCCCCTCCCCGCTGGTCGAGCCTGTCGAGACCACCTACGCGCTGTCGGCGACCCCCGCGCGCCCGGGCGGAACCGGCCCCGGGGCGCCGAGCTGTCGCCCGATGCCTCGCGCCGCAACCTGCAGCGCCGCGAGAAGTCGCGGGCGATTTCCGCGAAGAGTCCCGACCACCACGCCCAGCGCCGCGACCACCCCGTCGGGTCCCCATACCGGTACCGCGATCGAACACGCGCCCACGGTCATCTCCTCCGCCGTCGTCGCGTAGCCCTCGTCGCGCACGCGCTGCAACTGCTGCTCCAAAAGCTGCGGGCTAATCAGAGTCCGTGGGGTAACCCGCGTCAACGACGCCATGACCTCATCGCGAATCTCCTTGGGCGCGTAGGCAAGCAGCACCTTGCCCACCCCAGTCGGCGGCATTGGTAACCGGCTACCCACCTTGCTCACCACCGGCACCGATTCGTTCCCCGAGATCCGATCGACATAGAGCACCGACGTTCCCTCGCGCACCGCGATATGCACCGTCGCCTTTGTCGCGGCGTACAGGTCGTAGACGTACGGTTCGGCGATCTCGCGCACTCCGGTCTGGATCGGCGCGAGCAAGCCGAGATCCCATACCCGTCTGCCGATGACGTACCGCCCGTCGGGGCGTCGAACAAGGGCACCCCACCGTTCCAGTTCACCGACGAGCCGATGCGCGGTGGGTACGGCAAGGTCGGCGCGCTGAGCCATCTCGCTGAGCGTCAACGCACGATGCGCCTCGTCGAATGTGCTGAGTAAAGCGAGGGTTCGCGCAGCAACCGATGCTCCGGGAACCGACGTGTTTCCGGCCATAGCTACGGAAGCAACCCTGAACGTCGAGCAATGACAACGGCTTCCAGCCGGCTCGACGCACCGAGCTTGCGCAATACGTCTTTCATGTATCCCTTGGCGGTCTGCACCCCGATGTTCAACTCCTCGGCAATTCTCGCATTGGTGTAGCCGAGTGCGGCGAGGGTGACCACATCCTGTTCACGACGGGTCAGGCTGAGCGTCGTGGGCTCGTCCGATTCACCGTCGAGCAGGAGGTCGGAGATACGCGCGATCTGATCCGCGACGGCGACATCGTCGACGTCTCTCGCCAGTGTGCGGAGCTGCGCGTAGGCCTCGGTGATCCGATCACGAAGTCCATCACCCGCAGCGGCGTCGGACGCGACCGTCGCGCGCGAGGCGACGATCTGCTGTTCGAGCTCACGCGCCTCGACAGCGAGTGCGTCCAACGTCCGATCGCCGATGGCTTCGTCGGTTCGCAAAGCGCCGTAGATCACCGCGACAGGCCTGCGTTCGACGATGACCGGCGCGGCCGCCATCGCACGCAGGCCCTCGGCCGCGATGATCGCGTTGTACCGATGGGTGATCCGCGGGGTACGCAGATAATCGTCGACGACCATCGGGCGATTGAGCGCCATGACCTTGCCGCCGAGTCCGTGCCCGGCATCAACGGCAACGCCGTTCAACGCACCGTAGGTGTCGCCGACGAAATGTCGGAGACGCAGACCGCGCGAGCCGTGCACCACACCACCGAACGCCAACGACACACCCGTGCCGCGACGCAGACGACGCAACGCATCGGTGACCGGCGCGGTCAACGACTCAGCCATGTCACCACCTACCTCCTGACCCCTCTTCGGGGGGTTCTGCCCATGCGACGTCGCATTCGAGAATCACTCCTCGAATGTGATTCAGCTTACTCTGGCAGTAAAGGTGTGGATATGACACAGACGTCCTTGGCCGGCGACCGCGCGCGACGCGAGTCGATTCAGGCGCAATTGACCCCGGCTGTCACCTCCGACCTCGACGCCTGGCTGGAGCTTTTCGGCTCACCCGACGCCAACGCTGCGTCGCTGCTGGTGGACCGCCACGACCCCGAATCGGTCGCGTTCACCACGGTCTCGCTGCGGGATTCCGTGCCGTCCACGCAGGCCCCGCGCTCCCCGCAAGCCGCGCAGTCGCTGATCGAGCAGTCCCCGCCGGCCGAGCAACCCTCGCTGATCGAGCACTCCCCGCTGATCGAGCGTGTCGAGATCACCTACGGCCAGCTCGCAGCGGAGTCTCGACGCCTCGCCACCGCGCTCGCCGGTATGGGTGTCGAGCGCGGCGACCGCGTCGGAGTCCTCATGGGCAAGCGCACCGAGCTCGTCGTCTCGCTACTGGCACTCGCCCGACTCGGGGCCGTCTACATTCCGCTCTTCACCGCCTTCGCCACCCCCGCGATCGAAATGCGACTGCGGGCAGGCGGCGCCTCCATCGTGATCACCGAGCCGAGCCAGGCACCGAAGCTCGACGACATCGACGGCCTCACCACGATCGTCGCGGGCGAGCAGTTCGACGCTCTCATCGCCGACAACGATCCCCTCGACCACTCCGTCGCGGTCGGCGGTGACGGCACCCTGATCCTGCTGTTCACGAGCGGCACGACAGGCGCTCCGAAGGGTGTGCCCGTTCCGCTGCGCGCGTTGGCGTCGTTCTCCTGCTACATGCGCTACGGCCTCGACGTCTCCGACACCGACGTCTTCTGGAACGCCGCCGACCCCGGCTGGGCCTACGGCCTGTACTACGGCATCCTCGGCCCGATGGCGATCGGCCGACCAAATGTGTTGCTGCAGGCGGGTTTCACCCCAGAGGTGACCGCCACGGTGCTTACCGAACTGGGCGTGTCGAACTTCGCCGCCGCGCCAACGGTGTACCGCTCGCTGAGCAAGAACCCTGCGATCAACGGCTTCTCGCTGCGCCGAGCATCGTCGGCGGGCGAGCCGTTGACACCCGATGTGATCACCTGGGCGCGAACAGCTCTCGGCACCGAGGTTCGCGACCACTACGGCCAGACCGAGCACGGCATGTTCATCAACAACCACTGGGCCGACGACCTGCGTCGACCACTGATCCCCGGTTCGATGGGACAGCCGATGCCCGGATTCGCCGCAGGAATCGTCGACGACGCCGGCGCCCCCGTCACCGAACCCAACGTCACGGGACAGATCGCGATCGACGTCCCAGCCAGCACCGGCTACTGGTTCGCCGGATACCTCGACGCCCCGGAGAAGACCGCGTCGCGCTACACCGAGGACGGCCGTTGGTACCTCACCGGCGACACGGGCCACCTCGATGCCGACGGCAACTTCTTCTTCAGCTCCCGCGACGACGACGTCATCATCATGGCCGGCTACCGGATCGGCCCGTTCGACGTCGAGAGCGTCCTCATCACCCACCCGTCGGTTATCGACGTCGCGGTGGTCGGCCGACCCGACGACCTGCGCGGCGAGGTACTCGAGGCGTTCGTCGTACTGGCCGACGGCGTCAGCGGCGACGATGCGCTGGAGGCCGAGCTGCAACAACTGGTCAAGACCGGCTTCGCCGCGCACGCCTACCCACGCACGGTGCACTTCGTCGACGCGCTGCCGAAGACGCCGAGCGGCAAGATCCAGCGGTTCGTCCTACGTCAGCGCTGACGGGCGGCAGCCTCTCCCACCGGTCGAGCAGGCACCCCCCTCTGGTCGAGCGGGTGCCTTCCCCAGCTGGTCGAGCGGGGAACCATTCCGCTGGTCGAGCGGGGCTCCATTCCGCTGGTCGAGCGGGCGCCTTCCCTCGCTGGTCGAGCGGGCGCGAGCGCAGCGAGCACCCAAGTCGAGACCACCCAAGCCGAGTCGGGGCGCCTCCCCCCCGCTGGTCGAGCGGGCGCCTTCCCCGCTGGTCGAGCGGGCGCGAGCGCAGCGAGCACCCGAGTCGAGACCACCCAAGCCAAGACCACCCCGCCCGCCGGTCCCTCACCCCACCAGTGCGCGCACCGAAGCCGGGACCGCGGCGGGATCGCCGGTGTACGTGATCGGGTCGTCGAACACCGTGCGCACGGGTACCACGCCGGTCCACGCGTCGGTGTCGGCGCCGGGTCTGCCAGTCCGCGCCTTGGCAATCCACTCGCCGTCGACGATCGGCAGCCGCAACGCGGTTGTCGCGGCGAGCTCTTTGCGTGTCGTCGTTGGCGTTTCAGCAACACGACCGGGAATCAGCTTGTCGCTCAGTGCATCCAACACTTCGGCCGGAAGTTCGGCATCTCGTGCCACACCACGTACCACTGCTGACCGGTAGTTGGCGGAATGGTCAAACAGAGTCTCGGCCACCACAATTCCGTCGAGCAGAAAGACACTAAACGCGACCGGAGCGCCCGACGCCACCTGTCGTAGTGCGCCTGCACCGGTGGACCCGTGCAGGATGATGTCGTCGCCGACACGCGCGAACAGCATTGGCACAGACCACGGCCAACCGTCGACCACTGTCGAGAGCGTTCCGACCTGCGCTGTGTCGAGGATGTCGTCGAGCAATGCGCGATCGCCTTGACGATCGGGTTTACGGGTCAATGCGGTCAGCACGTCGGGCTGGGTGTCAGGGGCTGTAGACATACCGACCATCGTTCGCGACTATCGCCGTCGGCGCCACCCGTTTACGAGGCACGCAGCGTCACTGTCGAGTTCGACGTTCTCCCGCAATCACGTGGTCCGGTCGATGTAGTCCGAACATGCGAGTTCTTGGTCTGAACGGGTGAATTCACGATCAAATGGTTGCTCTGCGAATCAGACATTTCGATACTGGTGCCTGTCTGACATCGGTCGCGGGAACCGGTGATGCGCGCTTACACGTCTGCACACCAGGAGAGTATCCATTGTCATATCCCCCTTCCGGCACCTTCGGCGCTCCGGCGATGCCGCCCACCGGCCCGTACCAGCAGATGCGAGACCAACAGAAGCGACGCAATCGGACCATCGCACTGGTCGCGATCGTCGTGGTGTTCGCGCTGGTTCTGGCCACAGTTCTCGTTCTTGTGTTGCGAGGCAAGGACGGTGGCATTCGGATACCCGGACTCAGTCTCCTGACCTCCGGTGAAGCGGGCCCAGATCCGTTCGGCCCCAACGTCGCACTGACCAACAAGGAACTGCCGAGCAATCTCAAGCTCGCGCGGCAGGCGGGTGCCGCGGACAACGGTGCTCGCGTGGTCTCCGGCACTCAGCCCGGCCTGTACGCAGGTGGCGATTCGACCTGCGACACAGCAGCTCTCGGAAACTACCTGTCCAATAACCCGAGCCAAGCCGGCGCGTGGGCAAGCGTCTTCGGCATCGACACCGCCGCGATCCCCTACTACCTCAACACCCTCACTCCGGTGGTGCTGACCGCCGACACCTGGGTGACCAATCACTCGTACCAGGGTGGCAGCGCCTACGCCTACCAGTCGGTGTTGCAGTCCGGCACAGCGGTTCTCGTCGACGGCGCTGGCGTCCCGCGTGTGCGGTGCGCGTGCGGCAATCCGCTGGCACCGCCGGCGTCGACGCCTCTCGGCGGCTATCGCCTCAGCGGACACCCGTGGCACGACTACCACTCGCATGAGGTGACCCGGATCGCCTACAACACTCAGAACGTCACCGTCGTCAACAACACCACGACCGTGCTCAATCAGGCGCCCCAGAACACCGCAACCCCTGCTTCGGCAGTGCTCACGCTGCTCAACCTGGCGAATGGACAGCAGTTCGAACGCCCGGTCGGCGGAATAATCGACGTGAGTGGACTTCCGCCGCTTGCCAGTACGTTGCCGACTCCTGCTGCGTTGAACACTCCGTTCGTCGCGAAGTCCGACGAGGCCGCTGCCGAGAACGGGCTGGCGCGCGCCGGCAGCACCGAGGCCGCAGCCGAGGTCGCCGAGCGTGCACAGTCGAATGGCGGTGTGCCAGAGGGTGCACCCGACTCGTCAGCCGCATCCGCACAACAGCAGAACGCTGCAGCGTCGGAGACTCCTGGCGCATCCGCGGCAGAGTCGACAGCGTCTGAATCGTCGAGTGCCAGTTCTTCGAGCAGCGCCGCACCCGTTCCGACTCAGTTCTCCGGAACGGGAGACGCCATCGGCAACTTCACCTTCCGCGTCGACGATCGCAGCGTGAGCTGCCAGGCACCGAGCTCTGCGTCGACCGGCACGATCGACCTCACCTGCAGCGACAACGTCGCACGAACAGTGTCCTCGTCGTCGCTGGAGAAGTCGTCGGTCACGTCATCGACCGACTCGACGACGCAGGTCTGGAAGCTCGGTCTGACCGAGAACTCATCGTCATCGGTTTCGGTTGATGTCGAAACGGCGACGTGGCGCACAGTCGAGACATCGACCACCTCCACGACGACAACGACGATCGAGACGACGACTCCGGAAACAACAACGGAGACAACGACTCCGGAGACAACGACGACGCCGGAAACCACGATCGAGACGACAACTCCCGAAGAGACGACTACAACGACAACCACGACCGAGGAAGTTCCCACGAGCTGACTCCCAGCACACGAAGAGATCCCCTTCGGAGGCAACGCGCTTCCGGAGGGGATTCTCTTTGCAGCGGGCCGAGGACTGCCATCGGACCTCGTCGCAGGATGCCGCGACTGATCATCCACACCCTGGCAAATCCGACACCCGAACCACCCACTGTCATGGTTAACTGTCTTGGCGCTTGCGCGACAGTCTGCTGCGAGGGGGTAAGGACATGACTGACTTCTTCACCATGCCCGGTGGAGTTGTGAACCTACAGTCCGAGGACGGGATCGCAAACCTCGGCGGCACGGAACGCAGCTCGATGGCGTACGTCCAACCACCCGGCAACACCAAAGACGACGGCGGCACGGTCCGGTTCAACACGATCGACTGGGAGCGGCGCGCCAGGGTCGCCGCCGACGGTGTGGCGGGGTTGGAGGAGGCACTCGCCGCGCTAACCGACATTGACTCTGCCAATCAGTTTGGAGACTTCGTTGAAGGTCAGGAAGTAAACAATCGGCTGAATGCACTGATCGAAAAATGGCGAGCCACTCTCGGGGAACAAATCGATACATTGCACTCGCTGAGCACCAAGTGCTTGTCCGCAGGCGCGGGTCTAAGCCTCGAAGACTCGTTGAATGCAGATGAGCTCAAAGCATAGAGTCGTAATGAACGGCGCGACTTTGACCGCAGCGGCCATCTTTCTCCTAGCTGTGTTCGCAGTTAGCGGATGCAGTCAAGTAGGTGTAGTGCCGGGGGAACCAACTTCTGCGGCGGCGAATCCAGGCGAGAGTGCCAATGCCAAAGCCGATGTTCGCCAAACTGACGAAGCGGGGCGGCCGCTGCCGTTCACAACTGTTTTTCCGAGGCGCTGGAGTAACGGCAACGACGGAACGACCTACGAACCCTGCACCGCAGCTGATACCACTACTCTCCGAGCTGCTGGCCTTGATCCAAGGTCAGCAAGAGATGCAGCAATCGCCGACCACCAAACCGCGAGAGGATGCAGATGGTCTTACACCGGTTCGACGTCCCACTCTCTTACGCAGATAGTCGGTAATAACGGGCCGTTACATGAATACAAACTAAAGAAATCAACGTCATTTGTTTGGCGGCCAGACACTTCAATCAATATGAGATTAGTCGCAGTGGGATCGGTCCACGAACTCGGGGAATGTACGGCGATGGTGGACTCTGGCCGCGCAATCGTTTTCACACGCATGTCAGCGTATTCCGATCCTCCACCCATCGACGAAATCTGCGACAAGGCGATCGCTTTTACGCGCGCAACGATCGACCAGATGCCCGAGTAGCCGGTGAAGCAAATACGACAGTCTGCTGCGAGGGTAAGGCGAAAGAGCCTGAAGGAACAAACCGGTGACCTGACTTCACTCGCACAGGCCCGCCGATCGAGAGGCACCAACCTGGCTGATGCGGACTCCTCCACCGCAGACGGCTTGCGCGCATGGATGAGTTCTCCGTTCAGTTCTGGGGTCACAAAAACCCTGCTGCTTCTAGCATGCGTGCTCACACTCAGCTCGTGCTACAGCGTTGATGGCCAGCCGAGTGCCGAATTCTCACCTACTGCCTCGACCGGAGGGACGCCTTCAAAGAACACAATCCGGCAAACCGATGACCATGGGCGCTCCCTTCCCTTCGATACCATATTTCCGCGCAGATGGAGTAACGGAAATGATGGAACTACGTACGAACCTTGCACCGCCGCGACCGAGTCAATACTGATCGCCAATAGCCTTGACCCTCGCTCCGCTCAGGACGCTGCCGCCGCTGATCACCAAACCGCACGGGGCTGCATGTGGTCACTAAGTGATCGAAGGCACGCATCTCTCTCTCAGTATGTCGGCAACCAACCCGACCTTGATACGTACAAGCAGATGTATGCACAGTTCGTCACTTGGAGAGCGGACATTTCAATGTCTGGCCGTCGTGTCGCAGTGTCTACGACCCCGTCCATCCCGGAGTGCACAACCTTTGTTCGCTCTGGTGACGCACTCGTAATTACCGACCTCTCCATCTACATTGACGCTCCGCCTATTGACGAAATCTGCAACAGGACAATCACTTTCACCCGCACGACGATCGACCAGATGCCCGAGTAGTCGACACGCAAGCTCGGGATCGTTGGCGTGCGCGAGCTACCTGTATCTGTGCCTTGTGCACACCGAAACCACAGCCGAGGAGCTACGACGAGTTTCACCATGCTGAAGCAACCTGACACGGCCGACCTGCCTAACAATCACCGATGCGCGTTCAATGCGCTAAGCACCATGGGCGTATTTGTCCTATCCATATTGGCAATTAGTGGCTGCACCCAAGTAAATGTAGTGCCGGGGAGACCAACCGCTGCGGCGGCGACTCCCGCCGAGAGTACCGATTCAAGCACCATTGTGCGCCAAACCGACGACGCTGGAAGACATCTGCCATTTACAACTACTTTCGCTAGGCGGTGGAGTAACGGAAACGACGGGACAACCTACGAGCCGTGCACTGCAGCTACCACAGAGATTCTGTCCACGAACCATTTGGATCCGGACTCCGTGAAAGACGCCGCCATAGCCGACCACCAGACTGCAAGAGGTTGCAGATGGTCGATGAATGCCTACGAGTCCGCCTACCTTTCGCAGATCGTAGGTAACCAACCACAGCTGGACATCTACAAGCAGCGGCAAGATGGGTTCGTTGCATGGCTGCCTGACATTGCAATGGGTGACCGCAGGGCTGCAGTTGGAAGTTCACCGTCAGCTACTGATTGCACGACCTTCGTGCAATCAGGCGAGGCGATTATTGCGACGAGGGCCTCCGTAAATATAAGTCCCCCACCCATCAACAAACTGTGCGACAAGGCAATCGCTTTCACCCGCGCGACGATCGACCAGATGCCCGAGTAGACAGAGCCCCACATGGCAAAGGCGCGAGAGCCCCCTCGGACTCCCGCGCCTGCGCCATAAGAAGATTTGTCAGCCGACGGCAGACTCCACGCGCTCGGAGCCCTCGGGCGAGCCGACGTCGGCCGGCGAAGCCGCCCTCGTAAACCGCAGATTCTCGAAGTCCGCTACGTCAGCGCCCAGAGCCTTGCGGTCCTTGTAGAAGCTCATCGACATCTTCCACGGCTCCTCAGCACCCTGGCGCGGCAATTGGTCCTCGACGCGCTTGATGTAGCCAGCTCCGAAGTCCAGCGCGGGACGTGTCTCCATGTTCGGATCCACCACAGGCGCCACCTCGCGGTACCCGCGCGCATCCATGTACGCCATGAGCCTGCACCAGTACTCGCCGATCAGACCGATTTTCAACGTCCACGACGAGTTCGTATATCCAACGGCGAGTGCGAGATTCGGAACACCACTCAACATCATGCCGCGGTAGATGACGTGGTCACGCAGCACCACGGGCTCGCCGTCGAGTGATAAATCCATCCCGCCGAACAGTCGTACGTTCAAACCCGTTGCGGTCACGACGATGTCGGCTTCGAGTTCGGTCCCGCTCTCGAGTAGGAGCCCCTTCTCGGTGAACGTCTTGATTCGGTCGGTCACCACCGACGCCCTACCCGAGCGAATCGTCTTGAACAGATCGGCATCCGGGACCGCACACAACCGCTGGTCCCACGGGTTGTACGGCGGATTGAAGTGGGTGTCTACGTCGTATCCGTCGGGCAGGAGGACCTGGTTGACCTTGCGGATCACCTTGCGTGACGTCTTCGGAAAGCGTTGTGCCGCTTCGTACAAGACGCGCTGCTGCAGAATGTTCTTCCACCGCGCAACTGCATAGCCGCGCTCGTCGCCGAGGATGCGTCGTGCCACGTTGGCGAAGGGATCATGCTTGGGCAGCGGGAGGATGTAGGTCGGCGTGCGCTGGAGCATCGTGATGTGCTCGGTCTCGTTCGCCATCGCGGGGAGCAGCGTGACAGCCGTTGCGCCACTTCCGATCACGACGACTTTCTTGCCCTTGTAGTCGAGATCCTCGGGCCAGTGCTGCGGATGCACGACCTGCCCGGTGAACCGCTCGCGACCCTCGAAGTGAGGCGTGAACCCCTCGTCGTAGTTGTAGTAGCCCGACCCGCAGTACACCCAACTAGCCTTCAGCTGAATGTGCTCACCGGTGTCGAGACGGTCGATCTCTGCCGTCCACAACTGCTCGCTCGACGACCAGTTCAATGCGGTCACCTTGTGCTGCAACCGCAGGTGCTCGTTGATCTTGTCCTCGTCGACGGCCTCGCGAAGGTACTGCATGATGCGGTCGGCGTCGGCGATCGACTGCTTGTCGACCCACGGCTTGAACTCGAATCCAAACGTATGCAGGTCACTGTCAGACCGGATGCCCGGATAGCGGAACAGGTCCCAGGTGCCACCAATCGACTCGCGACCCTCGAGAAGCGCGAAGCTTTTCTGCGGCATCTCCTTCGTCACGTAGTGGGCCGCTCCGATACCGGAGACACCCGCCCCGACGATCAGAACGTCCAACGTTTCGACAGGTGTTGCTGTTGTGGGCACCTGTGCCTCCTTAGATCTGGCTCGATTTCCCGCACGGCAAATATGACACCATACGTTGTTACATTCCAGAGTGCGTCACACTCAGCCGTCGCACCAGGTGCCAAGTGCCCCCGATGAACGCCGTGCAAGGTGCATACTGTTCGGATGTCCGATGAGTGGCCGTACGTATCCCCCGAGATCAAAAGCCTGATCCGACGCGGCGCCGAACTCATCCTGGACCCGCCCGAGGAATGGATCGAAGCCATCCACGACGCCTCGCTAGGTGGTATCCGTATGAAGGCCATCGCCGACGACCCTGTGCTCGCCGAGGGAACTCGCCGCACCAACCTCGCGAACACCATGCGTTGGGCGAGGAGCAACGTAGTCCATCCCGGCGAACGCGTACCCGCCGAGATCAGCCCCGACATCCTCGCCACCGCTCGCGACCTCGTCCGGCGCGGCCTCGATGAATCAGCACTCGACGCCTTCCGCACCGCGCAAAGCGTCGCTTGGCGTCTGTGGATGCAGGTCTGCTTCAGCCTCACCGACGACCCCCAACAACTGCGCGAACTCCTCGACATCACACTCATCTCCATCTCGACCTTCATCGACGACACTGTTGAGGCGACGAGCAACAGGATGCGCAGCGAACGACGCGAGCTCACCCGCGGCACACACGCGCAGCGTCGAGAAGCGGTTGCACTGCTTCTCGAAGGCGCACCCATCCCCATCGATCGCGCCGAAACCCAACTCGGCTACCGACTCCTCGGCCCGCACACCGCGTTGATCCTGTGGAGCAGCCATCCCGAACAGGCTGCAACTCTCGAATCTGCCGCCGACACGCTGGCCGCCTCGGCCGGGTGTGCCAGCCGGCTCACCGTCGTGGCCAGCGCAGCGTCGCTGTGGATGTGGCTGCCCACCGATGAGGCACGCATCGCGCGTGTCTCGCCATCACCACTGATCGACGTCGCCGTCGGTAGAACAGGCGACGGCGTCGACGGCTTCCGCACCAGCCACTTTCAGGCGCTCGCGACCCAGCGGATCGTCGCGCAGCTAGGCGGCTCGCACGGATTCGTAAGGTACGACGACGTCCGACTGGTCTCGCTGCTGATGTCGTCCGCCGAGGACACCGCAGCATTCGTCGACGACACTCTCGGCGAGTTCGCACATGCCGACTCAGCCCTACTCGACACAGTGCGAACCTGGATCAGGCTGCAGTGCAACACTTCTCGGACCGCAGAAGCGCTCTATACGCACCGCAACACCGTGATTCGACGCCTCGCACGGGCCGATGAACTACTGCCTCGTCCGCTCGACGAGAGCCTGCTCGACGTCGGCGTCGCGCTTGAGGTGCTGCGCTGGCGGGGGTGATCTCGACAAGCTCGATCAGCGGTGGGCAGCTCGATCAGCGGTAGGCAAGCTCGATCATCCACCGCTGGTTGAGCAGGCCGCGAGCGAAGCGAGCAGCCGTGTCGAAACCACCCCACCCCCGCGAGGAGGTGATCTCGACAAGCTCGATCAGCGGTGGGCAGCCACCCGCGACGACCGCAGCTCCCGCAACGCCGACCGCAGCCCGCGCCGGCGGCCGGTATCCGGGTCGACGCCGAAGTGCGTCTTGGTGCCCTCAATGATGTTGAAGCGCAACTCCGATGCCGTCTCTGGTGCGTCGTCGGCGCTGGCCTTCAACATGGCGTTGGGCACCGACAGCTTCGCGATAGTCCGGAACGTCAACCAGTACTGATGCTGCAACGAGCCCGTGGTGTACGGCAGGTCGTACTTGTCGCACAGTTCGCGCACGCGGACCGCGATCTCCTCGTACCGATTGCTCGGCAGATCCGGGAAGAGGTGGTGCTCGATCTGGTGGCTGAGGTTGCCGCTCATGAATCGCATCAGCGGGCCTGCGCGAAAGTTGGCTGATCCCAACATCTGTCGCAGGTACCAGCGGGGCTGGTCTTCTTCCTCGTACTCCTCGACAGTGAACTTCTCCGCACCGTCGGGGAAGTGACCACAGAAGATCACCGCGTACGACCAGTAGTTGCGGATGAAGTTCGCAGTCGCGTTGGCGGTCAGCGTGGTGAACCAGTTGGGTCCGGCGAGCGCGGGGAAGATCAGGTAGTCCTTGGCGGCCTGCTTCCCGACCTTCCGCCCGATCACCCGAAGATCCTTCAGCGCAGCGCGATACGACTTCTGGCCGGTCCTCAACTTCTCCGTCTCGAGGTGGTGCAGTGCGACGCCCCACTCGAAAAACGTTGCGAGAAGGAAGTTGTAGACCGGATTGCCGACGTTCCACCATTCCCACGGCTGGTCTCGCGTGACACGGAGGATGCCGTAGCCCACGTCATCGTCCATGCCGACGATGTTCGTGTACTTGTGGTGCACAAAGTTGTGCGAGTGCTTCCACTGCACGCTCGGGCAGGTGGTGTCCCACTCCCATGACGACGAGTGAATCTCGGGATCGTTCATCCAATCCCACTGCCCGTGCATCACATTGTGGCCGAGTTCCATGTTCTCGACGATCTTGGCGACGCCGAGCATCCCGGTGCCGAGAATCCACGCGGGTTTGCGGTTGCTGAACATGAGCACCACGCGTCCGCCGGCGGCGAGCGCACGCTGAAATGCGATGGTGCGTCGGATGTATTTCGCGTCGGCGACACCTCGCGATTCTTCGATGTCACGTCTGATCGCGTCGAGTTCGGCACCCAGTGCCTCGACGTCGGCTTCTGTGAGATGGGCGTACCGATCGATGTCGGTGATGGCCATGGAGTCTCCCTACAGGTCTAGCGTGCATTCACCCGACACGGTCGAGATACATGTCTGGATTCGGTCACCTTCACGTCGTTCGTCGCCACTGCGCAGATCTCGGACGTAGCCGGCCGCGAGCGGAACAACGCAGGTCTGGCAGATACCCATTCTGCATCCGAAGGGCATCTGAATTCCCAACTCCTCGCCTGCTTCAAGGAGTGTGGTGGCACCGTCGACGTCGGCCGACTTACCCGATTTCGCGAACGTCACCGTGCCGCCCTCACCACCGACGTCGGTGCGTGCGATGGCGAATCGTTCGATGTGCAGCTGATCCGATAGCTCGTTCTCGCGAAACACGTCCTCGATGTCGTCGAGGAACTCGATGGGTCCACACGCCCAGCACGAGCGCTCGCGCCAATCCGGAACCGCGGCGTCGAGCTGAGTGACGTCGAATCTGCCGTCCTCCGAACTGAGGCGTAGATCGAGTGTGTAGCTGGGTGTTTCGTCGTCGAGTTGTTCCAGCTCATCGAGGAAGATCACCGAGTCGCGGCTCGGCGCGGCGTGGACGTGAATGATGTCGGGCGTCTGTTCGCGGTGTTTCATCGAGCGAAGCATCGCGATCACGGGCGTGATGCCACTGCCCGCGGTCAAGAACAGGACTGCGTCGGGAACCGGCTCCGGCAGGTGGAAATCACCCTTGGGCGCGGCGAGGCGAATGATTGTGCCGGGCGCGACACCGTCGACGAGGTGCGTCGACAGAAAGCCGTCGGGATTGGCTTTGACGGTGATGGAGATCGTCTTGTCGTCGTTGCTGCCGAATGACGTCAGCGAATACGACCGCCAATGCCAGCGCCCGTCGACGTCGAGTCCGATGCCGACGTACTGCCCTGGCTGATAGCTCTCGGGAAAGCCCCATCCCGTGCGGATCACCACCGTCGCGCTGTCGGCGGTCTCCTTGACGACGTCCTCGACGCGTCCGCGTAGTTCACGGGCGCTCCACAGTGGATTGATCAGATGTAGATAGTCGTCGGGTAGCAGAGGGGTCGTCGCTCGCGCGATCAGGCCTCGCAGGATGTTGACCTCTGGGCGCGTCGCGTCGACGTCGGCCGCAGGCCGCTTACTCCACTTGAGAAGATTCACCAGCCTCCCTCCGGTAGCTCGTAGTGAACGAGTGTACACACAGTCCGTGATGGGAGTCACAGTCGCATTTGAGTTCGTTCCGTTAGCCGCCGCTAACAGTTTGCTTACGGTCGTTCGCCGAGCTAGCGACATGCTCTCAGTCGTTGGTAATCCTGGTCACGGGGGGGAAATCATCCCCTACCGAACGGCGAATCGTCCATGTCTCTCGCCCGCACACACCACGCCCATCGCGACAACGTCCCGCTGCGTTCACGACGCAGAAGACTCGGCTCACGGCACAGAAATTTCGCAGGATCAGCAGCCTGCATGATCGCCCTGCTTGCCGCGTCCATCCTCCTTTCGACCCCGCGGCCGGGCCCGCCCGAACGGTCAGCCGACGTCGCCCTCGCTGCGGACAACAAGACCACGACCGTACTCACCTGCGAACCACTACTGATCGGCCTCGGAGCTTTCGCCGCCGCGACGATGAACACGACGCTGAGCGGCTTCGCGCCCGCTCATGGCACACCGGTGGGCGTGCCTGCGTCGAACGACCTGACCTACGCGGGCTTGCTGAAGGGTCGCGACAATCTCAATGACTCCATTCGCAATACGCCAGGCAAGAAGATTGTCTTCGGCTACTCGCGGGGCGCCCAGATCGCATCCGAGTGGCTCCGCGCTTACGCGGGCAAGCCGGGGGCTCCGAGCGCCTCCGACCTCTCGTTTGTTCTGATCGGGAACCCGCAACGACGTCTCGGCGGCGACCTCGGGAAGACACTGGACGGAGTCACACTGCGGCCAGCACCAGACAACACTCGATACACGGTGACCGACATCAGTCGACGCTGGGACGGGTGGGCGAACACCGACAACTGGCCTGACGGGCCGAACCCCGCCGCACAGGAAAAGTTGGCGAACAACAAATTCAGCGGTGCGCACACGTCGTATTGGTGGACGTCGATCAGTAGCCCGCAGAATCAGACTCGCGCCGTCGTCGGGAACACCACGTATGTGGTTGCGCCGTAGCGGATTCATCGTGATCCGCCACGGCAACTACCCGGTCTTCGGCCGCAACGTGAACAGCTCCCAGACCTCTTTCTGGTCCTGTGCCCACGGGTCGTAGACGAACGGCGCGTGCCTCATCGCCATACCCGCCTGCCGCGGAGTGCGATTGGCCTTGAAACCGTTGCACGATTTGCACGCCGCAACCTGGTTTCCGAAGGTGCTCTTGCCGCCCTTGGACACCGGCACGATGTGGTCAACGGTGTCGGCTGGGCCGTCGCAGTAGGCACAAATCCACTGGTCACGGCGCAGAATGGTCGCTGTCGAGGCATACGAATCCATCGACTTGCCCGCATAAGGTCGGTACGCGTTGCGCTTGATGGCCACCACCTTGTGAATCGGCAGCGTCACCGTAGGTGAATGTACGACGCGCACAACCGGTGTGCCCTCGACGTTGCGCGCGACTTCGGTGGTCAGCAACACGGCCGCACGACGCCAGGTGACACGCGCCAGGATCTGTAACCCGGCGTTGGTGACGAAGATTGTCATGGCAGTCCTCCCGATGCCGTATGCGCTCGGACGTGGCGCGATCCACGCTAATGGCAATACGTCGATCCCGCGAGGCCATTTGTTCTGTGGCGGCGAAATACCGCCCGGCGTTCACTTCGATGACATATTCGGTCAGACCCTCGACTGCTGCGCCCGGATGTGTGCAGTGTGGCCACCCCGCGGGCCGATCTGCACACGATCTCAACGGAATCGCCCTCCATTTCTCGAAGCCGACACCACCCGATCAGTCGCGTGCCACGCTGCACGTCAGTTGTTCTCACGATCAGGGGGTCAGCGCAGTGTTCGAGCATCCGGCGCATCGGCTTTTCACGCCTTCCCGGCGGCGACTTCTGCTGACCTGTGCAGCACTGATCGCACTGGTGGCACCGGTCGCGCTGACCACTGTGCCGACCGCCGACGCAGCGCCGAGCCAAGCCCGGTGCGCCCTTCCGCAGGGCTCTGCGGCACCCAATTCCGCCACGCCGTCGAGTGTCGGAATCGACAAGGCAAAGCTCGACGACGCCATCGCATTCGCCGCGTCGAGAATGCGGACGCATATCGAGGTCTATCGCAACAACTGTCTGATCGGAAACGGCCCACTCAACACCGTGACCGGAAACATTCCGTGGAGTCTGTTCAGCTCGACCAAGAGCGTCATCTCGATGCTCGCAGGTGTCGCGTATACGCAGGGGCGACTCGATCTCGGGGCGTCGATCCAAAGGTACCTCCCCGCGGGAACTGTCGATCGTTCACATGCAGCGATCACCGTGCGCGACCTGCTCACGCAAACGTCGGGTCTGCGTCAATCGATCATCAGCGAAGCGCTGACAGCCGGCCTCGACGTCGACCCGGATATCGCGAAAGAGGCTCTTGCGCTGCCGGTTCAACATGAACCGGGCACGTTCTTCGAATACACGCAGCACGGACCCGACCTCCTGGCCTACGTCGTGCAGCGCGCCGTCGAAGAAGATCTGCAGCAGTTTGCGCAGCGAACTCTGTTCGGCCCCTTGGGAATCAAGCAACGCGACTATTTCTGGGCGCGCGATCGGTCCGGTCACACTTACGGATACGCGTTCTTGTTCATGCCTCCGGCGGACTATTCACGGCTCGGGCTGCTGATGCTCAACGACGGGGTCTGGCGCGGCCAGCGAATCATCAGTTCTGACTACATCCGTCAGGCGCGCACACCATCTACGTCGAACCGCTGCTACGGATATCTGTTCTGGGTCAACGACTCTCCCTGCACTGGTCCGTCGTTTCCCTCCCGACAGACCATCGAGCAGGCACCCCTCGCCGGGTTGCCCTCCGACGCCTACGCGATGGTCGGCTTCTTGCAGCAGAACAACTTCATCGTTCCCAGTCTCGGACTGTTGGTGAGCTGGAACGGAATTCTCGGCGACGTCTCACCCGACCCGGGAACACTTCTCAGCGCGAGCCTCAACAGTGAGTTGTATCGCGAGTTCTTTCGGAAGCTCGTCGCTGCCTTCCGAACACCGCGGATCCCCGACCCAGGACCGTACCGTCCGACGATGAACCTCGACTTCGATCCGGTCCAATTCGCCGACCCGAATATCACGTTAGGCGCGTTGGGGTTCGGACCGTACGCGCCGTCGAATTGCACGGTTTTGCGATGCGGTTCGACGCCGTTGCGAGCGCCCCTGCAGGGCAACCCGGGATGCTTCGCGATCACCTGCCTACCGGGAACACCTGCCTCACCGGGTAAGCGGTAGGTCTCCGGGTCGCTCCCGCGATCTGACACTCTGGACGCATGCGCGACCCGCTTTATGCCGGCGGCCTGACCCGTCGAGGCCTCATGCTCGACGTCGCCGTGGCCCTGATTTTCGGTGTATTTGCGATCTGGCTGCACTTCGATCAGTCGACACCCGCGGGCATTGCCGCCGTGCTGGTGACCGTCGCGCTCGCTGTGCGACGCCTCGCTCCGACACTGATGATCGTGCTGGCCTTGGCATCCGCGGCGATACAGGTGGCAACAGACCAGATCGCCGTCATGGCCTCGCTCGCCTACTTCCCGATCTTCGCAACACTCGGCGGGCATCCAGACCAACGCGTTCGACGCGGCTCGCTCGCGGTTGCCGTTATCGGATCGCTCGTCGCCGGGTGGGAGTTCCCACACGCCTATACGGTCGAGCCGTCCCTGCTCAACCGCGCGTTCACGACGTTCGTCGGATTCTGTCTGGCGGCAGTCGTGGTGATCGGCGGGTGGACATTCGGGTTCATCCGGTATCAACGTCGTACGGTCGCGCAGGCCCACGTCGCCGAAACCATCGCGCAGCTCGAACGCAAACGCCTGCTGGATCTCTACGACGAACAGCGTGAACGCACCCGCCTCGCGCGCGACATGCACGACGTCGTCGCGCACTCGCTGACCATCGTCGTCGCACAGGCCGAGGGTGCGCGCTACAGCATCGACACCGCGCCCGATGTCGCTCGCAATGCGCTGACCGTCATCGCCGACACCGCACGCGAATCGCTCGGCGAGGTACGGGAACTGCTCGCCCAACTCAACAACGACGACGCCGTCGCCGCCTCCCGCGCCGACCGCGAAACCCTGTACGAGCGGATGCGTACCGCGGGCATGACGATCGAGACGCGCGAGATCGGCGACGAGGAGACCAGCGAGCCGGCCGTCGGACGCATGGCACAGCGCGTCTTGACCGAAGCGCTCACCAACGCACTCAAATACGGCGACCTGGCCACCCCCGTCACCGTCGAGATCGACTGGAGCGGCGGCTGCCACCTCGCCGTGCGCAACGCCCTCACCGACACCCCGCTCTCCCCCGGTGGCGCTGGGCGCGGCATCATCGGCATGGCTGAACGCGCCGCGCTCGTCGGTGGAACCCTGCGCAGCACCGCTGCCGACGACACCTGGCTTGTCGAACTGCGCGTGCCCGCCACCTCCGACGTCGACTCGAAAGGATTGTCGCGGTGATCCGAATCGCCCTCATCGACGATCAGCCCATGTTCCGCCAGGGCATCGCGATGATCGTCGACAGTCAGCCCGACATGGAGGTGGTCGGACACGAGTCGTCGGCTCTCTCACTGTTGGAGTTCGTGCGCACCACACGACCCGACGTCGTCCTGATGGACGTCCGCATGCCCGGCATCGACGGCATCACAGCCACCGGCGACCTTGTCAGCGCACTCGGCGACGACGCCCCACGTGTCCTGGTACTCACGACATTCGACGCCGACGAGGCAGCGGCGTCGGCCATCGCCGCGGGGGCCAGTGGATTTCTGCTCAAGGACGCACAGCCGGACTTCCTACTCGCCTCGATCCGAGCCGTAGCCAATGGCAGTCAGGTGGTCGCGGCGTCGGCAACACGACGGCTATTCGAGCAGACCCGCACGCGGGCAGGCGATCCCGGACCCGAGTACGACCGCCTGACCCCACGCGAACGCGAAATACTGGTGCGGGCGGCACAGGGACTGTCCAACGCCGAGATCGCCGACGCCGAGGTCCTCTCGGAAGCCACTGTGAAAACCCATGTTTCGCGTATTCTCGCCAAGCTGGGACTGCGCGACAGGGTGCAGCTCGTCGTGTACGCATACGACCACGGATTGGTCTGACCGCCACGCCATACATCTCGAGATGTACGCGATGTCATCCGACGGGCCGAGCTGATTTCATCGTCATGGCTGACGACTGAGACCATCGATTTCCCTAGCGTTATCTGCGTGACGAATGAACCAGCATCTGTGGTGCTACGCAACGTATTCCGAAGCTACGGTGACTCGAGTCAACCGATCCATGCGCTACGCGACGTGTCGCTCGATTTGCGACGTCGAGAGTTCACGGCAATCATGGGTCCGTCGGGATCGGGCAAATCGACGCTCATGAACGTCGTCGCTGGACTCGACGACATCACTTCGGGTGAGATCTGGGTCGACGGAAATCCGATCGGATCACTCGACGACGAAGCACGAACAGTGCTGCGCCGCAGACACATCGGTTTCGTCTTCCAATCGTTCAACCTCATCCCGACGCTCACAGCTCAGGAGAACATCAACCTCCCGTTCGTACTTGCCGGGACACGACTCGACGCTCAAACTCGCTACTGGATCGCGCACCTGGTGCGGTCGCTCGGCCTGGACGAACGCCTCGACCACCTACCCGCAGAACTCTCCGGCGGCCAACAGCAACGTGTCGCCATCGTGCGCGCACTCGCAATGCGTCCGACGATCATCCTGGCCGACGAGCCGACAGGCGCCCTCGACACACGTACCAGCCGAGAAGTGTTGGCGCTGTTGACCACCGCGGTTCGCGAATACGGGCAGGGCATCGCGATGGTGACGCACGATCCCGTCGCCGCGTCGTATGCCGACCGCGTGATCATGCTCGCCGACGGCGAGATCACCGGCGAGTACCGCGGCCTCGGCGCGCGCGAGATCTCCGAGCTTCTCATCGGCTTGCAGGGGGTCTCGGCATGAGGGCAACATCGGCACGACTCACCGTCGGATCGTTGCGTGAGTTGTCGACGGTCGGCATCGTCGCAGGTCTCGCCAGTGCTTACGGGACAACGCTTGTCGACGCTGCGAGCATGCTGTCGGTGCTCTCGGAGAAGAAGGGGGGTTCTGCCGGTGCAGCGCTGGCGGTGGTTGCTGCGGTCTTCATCGGTATCGCCCTGTTCGTCTCCGGGATCGTGATCAGTTCGGGTGTCGACACGGTCATCGCCGGTCGTCGAGCACAATTGAGACTGCTACGCCTGATCGGGGCGAGCGCACGTCAGTTGCGAGCTGGACTCACCCGGGCCGTCGTCACTGTCGCGGCCATCGGAGCCGTGATCGGCGTCGTGTGCGCGACAGTGGTTATGACCATCATTCGAGAGGTACTGCTACACAACGGAAAACTGCCCGACGGCGACTACCCACTCCTACCACTGGGAGTCTTCGCTGCCGGCATCGCTGTCGTCGTGATCGCGGCCGTCGCTGCGCGGGTGGGCACACGGTCGACGCTCACTCGTGCCGCGGTGGCGCACGGGGCGCGGTCGAAGGTAGGTGCGTTCCGGACGGTTGTTGCCTGCGGCGCAATCGTGCTCGGCGCGTTGTTGCTGGCGCTCGCGTGCTACCTCGGAGAGTTCGGCAATCTCACCGGCTTCGCAGTCGCCTTCCTCGGAGCCGCGTCGGTCTCGACGGGTGTGCTGATCGGCGCGCAACGCATTGTGCCGCAATTGGTCCGGTGGATGGGTGCCGCGTTCGGTGCCAGCGCACCGTCGATCGTGGCACGCAAGAACGCCGTGTCGGATCCACGACGGACGACCCGCTCCACGATCGGACTACTCGTCGGCGTGACGCTGGTGACCACCATCGCGTCGGGGATGAGCTCACTGACGAAGTCTATCCACAGCTGGGACATGCCAGCCGCCGAGATGGCAGAGACCGAACGCTCACTGTCGGTCATCACCGCGATTCTGCTTGCCATGATTGCGATCTCGGCGATCATCGCCGCCGTCGGGTTCGTGTCGACGATGTCGCTAACCGTGATCGGCCGCACCCGCGAGATCGGAATGCTGCGTGCCATGGGGTTCACGGCGAAGCAGGTGCGCGCAATGGTTGTCCGCGAGTCACTGGCGCTCAGCGGAACCGCAGTGATCGCCGGCCTGGTACTCGGCATCATCTTCGGCACCGTCGGCAGCCAGTCGCTCATCGGCAAGGCGACGTCGGGCATCCCCGTCGGACTGCCCTGGGGTGCACTCGTCGCAATCATCGCAGGCACCGCCGTCGTCGTGATCGCCGCATCGCTGCCGCCGAGCCGTCGCGCCGTCGCCGTCGCCCCCGTCGACGCGCTCGCGGTGGCGTGAGGGCTCAGGCGTGTTGATCTGCGGTCTGCCCGGCCCGCCTGCGGTCTGCCCGGCCCGCCTGCGGTCTGCAAGAAACACGTGTTTCTGACATCTGCGCGCGAAGTTCCGCTCGCGGGTGTCAGTTACACGTGTTTCTGGCGTCGGCGCCCGGACGGACTACCAGGCGTTCTTCGTTGCCATGCCGTCTGCTGTATGTCAGCACTGCCCTAGCCGAAACGCTCGGTCCTGATCCGTGCGGCGTCGTGCCCGGCGTCGAGCATCGCTTGAGCACAATGTTCGACGAACCCGTTGGGTCCGCAGATGTAGACGATGGGTTCCCGCTCGGGTGGGAACGTCACCGCGGCGAGTTCGTCGACGGTCACGCGTCCAGGTCGACGACGCTCCTCGTCCGCAGCGACTCGTGTGTGAAAGATGTTGACAGGCAACCGATTGTGCGCGACCAACTGATCCAACTCGTCGGCGAAGTAGCGGCGGCTCGGCTCCCGTAACGAGTACACGAGGTTGAAGGGCGTCAACGGGGCGCTCACCTCGCGGAGTCGGATCATCGACATGAGCGGCACAATCCCCGACCCGCCACCGATGAGTTGGACCGGCCACGTCTGCGACGGTTCCCACGTAAACCACAGCCCGTTGGGTCCGCTGATCTCGAGCGGTTCTCCTACTTCGACGACGTCGACGAGGTACGGGGACTCCTCGCCGTCGTCGACCTTCTCGACGGTCACCTCGATGGTGCGGCTCTCGCGGACATCGGAGAGCGAGTAGGGCCGGGCCGTCGAGTATCCGTCCTCTGCGGTGAGTCGGATGTCGATGTGCGAGCCCGCATCAGCGCTCATCGGTTCGCTGAGTGCGAGTCGCAGTGAACGCGCTGTGGGCGTTTGCATCTGCGCACCGACCACGGTCGTGATCTGCCAGTCCACGGTCGTCACTCCTTCGGTGTCCGGACGGCTGTCACGATTAGCCGCGTGGGGGCAGTGGTGTCACGAGTAGCGCTGCTCTAGCCAGGGGTCGCCGTAGATGTGGTAGCCGCGCTCCTCCCAGAAACCCGGCGCGTCGTCGGGCATGAACCGCAGGCGCCGAACCCATTTGGCACTCTTCCAGAAGTACAGGTGCGGAACGAGCAGTCGGACCGGCCCTCCGTGTTCTGGCGCAAGGGGCTCACCGTCGAAAGTGTCTGCGAGCCATGCCTTCCCGTCGGTGAGGTCGGCGAGCGGCACGTTGGTGGTGTATCCGCCGTAGCAGTGTGCCATCACGTAGGCGTCCGGCGCCCACGGCAGCGTCGACAACAAATCGTCGAATGACACGCCACGCCACCGTGTGTCGAACTTCGACCAGCGTGTCACGCAATGGATATCGGTCGTGACGTCCTGGTGCGGGAGGTCGCGGAAGTCGGACCAGTCGAGACTGTGCGCACGATGATCCGACGACTGGATCGTCAGCCGCCACCGGTCATGGGGCAGCGCCGGCGTCGGCTCGGCGGACAGCACAGGAAAGTCGACGGTCGAGTACTGCCCGGGCGGCAGCCGATCAGCCATCCGATCGCGACGCCCGACGAACCCCCGGTTCACTATCGCCATACGACCAAGTGTAGGCGCGCGCCGGGTCGTCGCAGTTCGACGGCGGAGCGGCGGTCTGAACGCCGCGCGGACGTGCGGGAAGTCGGGGAATGGTCGCTCGACCGTGCAGAAACTAGGGGAAACAGTCTGCCGCCGCGCAGGAAGTGGGGGAAGGAGCTCCACGAGGCACAGAAAGTAGGGGAAAGGATCTTTCGGTGGGTTCCTTCGCTTTCCTCGAGTTGTTCCTCGCGGAAAGGTCAGCAAGACGCGGAAAGAACCCTTCCCCTACTTCCCGCACGCCGAGGAGCACCGACTTCCCCTACTTCCCGCAGGCCGAGGAGCACCTACGTCCCTACTTCCCACGGACCGGCGCACCGCCAACGACCCCGCGACCAGCCCGCTCGCCGCGATCGCGAGGCAGTCCGTCGATCAGAACGTGCTCGGCGGGTTGACCGTCGACTTCTCGACGCCGGTATCCGGGACACCCCACTTGGCGAAGATCTTGGCGTAGTCGCCGGTCGCGATCAGCTTGTTCACGGCATCGGAGATCGGCTTGGCCAGGCCCGAGTCTTTGGCGGTGACGAATCCGACTGGTGTGGAGCTGATCTGGCCGAGGAACTTGGTTCCCTCGACGTGCTTCTCGTCGTACTTCAGGCTCAGTACGGGCCCGAAGAACAGGTCGACCTTGCCGTTCGCCAGACCCAGGAAGATGGGCGCCGTGTCGTTGAAGTACTGGACGGTCCACGGCTTCTTGCCGATCTTGGCACAGTCATCGACGTGCGAGCTCAGCAGCGTCTGGAAGGTCGAACCGGGCGTGGTGGCGATGGTGTAACCGCACACATCGGTGATGGTCGAGACCTTCTGTAGGTCAACGCGTTTCGAGCCGAGGAAGCCCTGGCCGTCGTTGAGGTAGGTCGAGAAGTCGAGGACCTTCTCGCGTTCGGCGGTGACTCCGAAATTCGCTTGTCCTACTTCATATTTCCCGTTCTGGACGCCGGGGATGATCGAGGCGAACGTTCCGTACTCCACGTTCCAGTTGACACCGAGGACCTTGCCGATCGCGTCACGCAAGTCCAGATCGAGTCCGACGTTCTTGTCGTCGACAACACCGCCGTGCGGCAGGCTCGACGTCCCGGGAGTCTGTGTGGTGCCGACGGTCAGGGTTCCAGCAGAGCGCACGCTCTCCGGCAGCTCAGCGCTGATCACATCGTCCTTGACGATCTTGCTGGTGATGTCCTGTGTCGGAACGGCCGACGCCTCTGCGGAGTTCACTGTGTCGTCCGACGACGATCCACAACCACTCAGCGCAATGCTCCCGACCACCGCACTGGCGGCCAACAGGGCGAGGATACGTGGGCGGTGCTTCATCGTTCTGGTCCCCTTGTCTGAATTCTTCTGTCTGGTAACTGGTTACGGCAGGAGGAAATGGCTCTGCCGTAACCGGCCTCGCGCGGGCTCACAGCACCGCGGAGAGAAACGCTTTCGTGCGCTCATGCTGCGGGTCGTCGAGAATCTCTGCGGGAGCGCCGGATTCGACGATGCGCCCGCCGTCGAGGAAGATCGCCTGGTCGGCGACTTCGCGGGCGAATCCGATCTCGTGCGTGACGATCACCATGGTCATGCCGCTGCGTGCGAGATCACGGATCACGGCCAGGACCTCGCCGACGAGTTCAGGATCGAGCGCGCTTGTCGGTTCGTCGAACAGCATGAGGCGTGGCTTGAGCGCCAAGGCTCGTGCGATGGCGACTCGTTGCTGCTGACCGCCGGAGAGCTGGCGCGGGTAGGCACTTTCGCGTCCGGCCATGCCGACACGTTCGAGCAGATCGTCGGCTCGTGCGACGGCTTCGCCGCGTGGGATGCCCGCGGCCAACGGTCCTTCGATTACGTTCTGCTGCACCGTCATATGACCGAAGAGGTTGAACTGCTGGAAGACCATCCCGATCGTGGAACGCTGACGCGCGATCTCACGATGGGACAGTTCGTGCAGCTTTCCCGACGAAGGCCGGTATCCGATGATCTCACCACCGACCTCGACGAAGCCGCTGTCGGGCTTCTCGAGGTGGTTGATGCAGCGCAGCAGCGTCGACTTACCCGAGCCCGACGGTCCGAGCAACACCGTCACAGTGCCCCTCGGGACGTCGACGTCGATGCCGTCGAGGACTTTGTGGAGTCCGAAGCTCTTGCGCAGTCCTCGGATTCGGACTAGGGGTAGCGTCTCGTCGTACTCTGTATCGTCACGCAGGGCTGCGGTTTTCCCGCGGCGCGTCGTCGAAAAGCTCACGCACCCACCGCACCTTCGTTACGACGATCAAACCTGCGAAGGTCGGTGCGCACCCGCCCGAACAGCGGAAGGTTCTCGCGGACCGTCGTCCAGAACCCTTGTTGCGGTCGGCGATTGCCGCGCGAGTAGTGACGTTCGACGAAGTACTGCCCGACGGAGAGCACACTGGTGACGATGATGTACCAGATGGTCGCGACCAGCAGCAGTGGCAGGATCAGGTAGTTCTGCTGGTAGATCAATTGCACGGAGTAGAGCAGGTCTTGGACGGCGATCACACTGACGATCGATGTCGCCTTGAGCAGTCCGATGAGCAGATTGCCCGACGCCGGGACGATCGCCGGCATGGCCTGCGGCAAGATGATTCGACGGAAGATGCGATACCGACTCAGCCCCAAAGCTTCTGCCGCCTCGGCCTGACCACGGTCGACGGACAAGATGCCTCCCCGCACGATCTCGGCTGCGAACGCCGCGACATCTAGGGTCAATGCGACGAACGCAGCGAGCACGCCCGAGAACAAGTGCGCCGTATCGGCTTTGACGAACTCCGGACCGAACGGAATCCCCAGTGACAGTTGCGGATACAGCGAGGCCAGCTCGTACCAGAAGAGCAACTGGACAAGCGGCGGAATCGATCGGATCAACCAGACGTAGCCCGCGCTCAGCGTCGACAAAATGCGATTCGACGACAGGCGCATCACGGCGAGCAGAATCCCCAATGCGAAGCCGCACACCATGACTGACGCAGTCAGCCACAAGGTCAGGCCGAGGCCGCGCAGGATTGATGCATGGAAGAAGTAGTCGCCGACCACATCCCACTGGAACCGCGGGTTGGTCAGGAGCGTGTGCACCAGCATCGCTGCGAGAACCAGGAAGACGGCGCTACTCACCCACTGGCCGGCCTTACGCGCCTTGACCAGCTTGGCCGAAAGCAGTTCTGCGTCACGCGGTTCGCTGGTCAGCGGACGCGAGTGCGCAGCGGAAAGTTCAGCTGTCACAGGTATCGGTCTTCGTTCCTCGGTGTCGTTGTTACGGCAGCGGCGAGTGCCTGCTTCCGTCGGGTTGTCACCTGGAGCACCCCACCACGACGGAGGGTTGCTGGCCAGCAAGCCAGGGCTGGGCGCTGACACTCATAACCGACGCCACGTTAGTGCCAGGTCGCAGACGCGCCGAGGGTATGAATCTGCGAGATTCTTAGGGTCGCGAAGTGGTAGGTCGGGTTGTTCGCGGAGGCGTCGACTCTGGTGCAACACATATCGTGGGCACAACGTCGACACGAGGAGACCTGATGGCCGAGCTATTCGAGATCACCCGTCTGATCTACGCCGAACCGTCGGCGATCTTTGAGCTTCTGACCACGCCAGAAGGCCACGTCGCCATCGACAGCTCAGGCATGTTGCAAAGTGCGGAAGGATCGCCCGTCAGCGCTGTGGACGACGAGTTCGTCGTCCACATGGATCGCGAGTCGCTCAACGACCTCCCGATGGGCAAGTACGACGTACGGGTGATCATCACGGCCTTCGAGAAGGACCGGTGGATCGAATGGACGATCATCGGAACCGTTCGACCGCCACTCGATCATCGCTACGGCTACCGGCTCGAACCGACTGACGACGGCACGCTCGTCACGTCGTACTACGACTGGAGCCGCGTGACCAACGAGGACATCAAGGGCCGGTTCCCGATCATCCCCGAGGCCGGGCTGCGCGCGACGCTCGGGATTCTGGCGCGGACGGTTGAGAATCGTTAGCGTCCCGCCGACGTCGACCTCACTTCAACGACGCGTCGTCGCCCATCACGGCGCCCTCCCGGCGAGGATCCGCCCCGCCAAGCCAGCCGTTACCTGAGCGCTGCAGTGCGCTGAGCCCGCTCGACTGATCGTCGACCGACACCTGTTCTCCGCGTTCGCGCAGTCCCTTGACGAGTGGATCGTCGGCGCCGTCGTTGGCGGTGTTGACCAGTGGGTGTTCGCCACCGACATTCGACGTCGGGGTGTTGGCTGTGCCGAAGTCGATCATCGATACCGCCTGCTGCGGGTTCAGGTTCCAATCCAGCATTCCGACAAGTGTTTTGACGACGAACTGGATGATCACGGAGCCGCCGGGCGATCCGAGCGCGGCCGTCAGGGTGTCCGGCTCACCGTTGGCTCCTGGCTGCATGACGAGGGTCGGTGCCATCGATGATCGCGGGCGCTTGCCCGGCGAAACCCGGTTGGCGAGAAGCGCCCCGGTCTCGTCGCGCGGCTCTGCGGAGAAGTCGGTGAGCTGGTTGTTGAGGATGAAGCCGTCGACCATGTGGAAGCTGCCGAACGCCGATTCGACGGTGGTCGTCATCGACGCCACGTTGCCGTACTTGTCGGCGACGGTGATGTGGCTGGTTCCGTGTTCTGTGCCTGTGTAGGAACCGAGCGGGACCTCACCGAGATCTCCGGGTTGTGCCTTACCGAGCGACGTGTTCGGTTTGATCAGTGCCGCACGCTGTTTCAGGTAGGTCGGATCGAGCATCGTCGCAACACCCTTGCCCGGCAACGGGATGAAGTCGGGGTCGGCGATGTACTTGTCGCGGTCGGCGTAGGCGAGGCGCTCGGCCTCGTTGACCAGATGCACCGCTTCGGGATTCGGGTGCCCGCCGTCGCGGTCGACGCCGGTCGGCCCCATCGACGGAATGTCGAAGTTGGAGAGGATGCCCATCGTCGCGGCGACAGTGATGCCGCCCGACGACGGTCCGGGCATCGCAACAATGCGGTGGCCTCGATACTCGGTGGAGACTGGTTCGCGCCGCATGGCCTTGTAGTTCTTGAGGTCGTCGGTGGTGAGCAGACTCGGCGTCATACCGTTCGACGTCGAGCCGGCCTTCGCGACGATCGCGTCGGCGATGGCTCCGGTGTACAGGGCTTGTGCGCCGTCGGTTCCCAACGCGCCCAACGTTTTCGCGTACGCGGGGTTGGTCAGTCGTGTTCCGGCGGTCTTCGGCGTGCCGTCCGGATTGAGGAAGTACGAGCGCGCGTCGTCGTCGGCCTTGAGGTCGTCGGCCGATTCGGAGATCGCGGTGGCGAGTCGCGGCGAAATGTCGAAGCCGTTGTCGGACAGGCTGACTGCGGGATCGAAGAGGTTCTTCCAGGCGGTGCGGCCATGTTCGTTGTGGATCTCCTCGAGCATGCGCACGGCGCCGGGGACACCGATGGAGCGCCCGGATGCACGCGCGCTCGGGATAGGTGCACGTTGATCGGTGGGACTGATGTAGCGCAGGTAGTCCTCGGTGGCTGCCGCCGGAGCGGTCTCGCGGCCGTCGAAAGCGGTGACCTTGTGTTTGGCGGCGTCGTAGTAGAGAGCGAAAGACCCGCCACCGATGCCCGACGACTGCGGTTCGACCAGGCCGAGCACCATCTGCGCTGCGACGAGCGCGTCGGCTGCGGTACCGCCGTCCCGCAGCGTCTCACACGCCGCCTTGGTGGCCAGCGGGTTGGCCGTCGCCGCGGCGTAGGTGTTGGTCTGCACCGGCTGCATCCCGGTGCGATAGCCGGTGGCAGCTTCGGGTCGCGTCGAGATGTCCTGCGACGACTTTGGCGCCGCGCTGGAGTCGATCTGCGTGCCCGTCGGGATCTCGCCGCAGGTGACGGACGGTTGGGCAGCGTCGTCGTTTGTCGACGAGCAGGCCGCGAGGATCAGCGCTGGCGCGATGGCCAACGCTGCGGCGCGGAGGAGCGGACGGGGGTGCGGTGGACGGCGCATACGGGTCAAGGGTAGAAGCATCCGGTCGCGATTGAAGGACGAACGAGTCCATCACGTGTACCGCCCGAGTCGATGCGGGTCGGTCAGTCCTCGACCTCGACGCCGTGCCGAGTTGCAAAGCCAGCGAGATCGTCGTCGTAACCCTGTCCGACCATCCGCAACCGCCAGACTTCACGTCGTCGATAGATCTCGGCGATGATCATCGACCTCTCAGTGGTCGCTGCATCGAGTACCGCGCTCGCAATCCCTGCGTCAGGTGTAGTGACTTCTACTGCTAGCGCGCCAAGTTCGCCGAAAGTCTTGTCCTCGATCGCGGCACCCACAGTAATCCGTGAAACGTCTTCGGGTACGACTCGGAGGTCGACCGATATTCCTTGCTCGCGATCGCCGTCGATGGAGAGAGTTAGAGCGCCGTCAGGACTTGCGGGTTGATTGAAGAACACAAACTCGTCGTCAGAAGTGACCTTCTCGTCTGTCCCTAACTCGAACGCAACCACGTCGACTTCGGGCGCTGTGACTCGCGCGGAACTCCACGACACGTTGACGGTGAACCGCCCGAGGCCTGTCGGTAGGTCGATCACGGCTCCCGGCACCATCGCTACTTGTGACCTTTCCTGATCCTGCCCAAGAGCACTTTGCGCCGGTTCGAGAGCCTTAACGACGTCGCGCTTCACGTCAAGCGCGGCGTTGACCTCATGCATCCCGAGTGTCGTCAATGACCGCTCGCGGACCTTTCCCATACGCGGGTCACCCTCCCCGCCGTCGAGGATCAGCACATCGGTGACACCTGCGGTCAAGTTGATCGCGACCGCTGCACCCAACTGCGTCACGCGTGAACGCATCATCGTGGCCTCGAGGTGACTACCACCCATTACCAGTACCCGCCGACCAACCCAAGGCCCAGATTGATTGGCTCCGACGGATCTTTTGGGTGTTGGTGTCGTTGGCGCGCCAATGACAGTAACAACCTCAATGGATTCCGGGGCCGACTTCGGTACACCACCAACGATGCGCCGCGCGAGGTCGAGCACAGAGGCTTCGTCGACAACTGGTATCCCCAATTCCCTTGCCCGACGAAGCTTTCGTGAATCAGGCGCACCACGGTTGGCGACGAGCAATCCGGTCTTGCCGCTTGCCGCATTCATCACGTCAAGGCCGGCATCCGCAAGTCGCCGCGCCAACGCCTGCCGAGGAAGCGCTGTCTCGCCAGTTATGACCACCTTCGTTCCTTGGATCAAACCAACGGCCGGGTCGTATCGACCGGGATCACGCCATGGGCACGGGACGCGTGTGACCTTGTCGGGGTATGCCCGCGACATCGCCGAACACGCAACGATTGGCAACGCCAGCTCCAACTCACCTGCGAGGTCGACGCTGCGTCGAAAAACCTCCGCGAGGGTCCGCACATCATCCAGGGCGTCGTGGGCGGTTTGCTGCCTAATTCCCCAGTACGCGGCAAGAGTGCCAAGCTTCACGTTGGGCACGTCGAGTTGCAAGCGGCGCGCCAGTGTCACGGTGCAAAGGCGTTGCGCTATAGGAAGGCTCGCGCCGAGTCGCCCAGCCTCCTCAACAAGGAAACCGTGGTCGAAGGTCGCATTGTGTGCGACTAGGGTGCGCCCGGCCAGCATCTGGTTGAGGTGAGGCACCGCTGCGTCGAACGTAGGTGCGCCACGAAGACGAGCGGGTGTGAGGTTGTGAATATGGACGGGCCCGGGGTCGCAGCCCGGGTTTAGCAGTGTCGAGTACTCATCCTCTACACGACCCGACGGATCCAACGTGAGAGCCGCAAGACTCAGGACGCGGTCTCTGCGAGCACTGGTACCTGACGTCTCAACATCGACCAGGACCCATCCCGTCGCGCCACGCACCAATGCCTCGCGTCCGATCTCTTGTACTGCCCGAGTCATGTACACCACTTCCACTGCCGGAGAGTTTCTTATACCTAGCCAACATCAACTGCAGGAACTCCCCACAACCACCGCCCCAACGCCTTCGCACAGAGCCCTGACCTCGCCGACCGTCGGTGACAGTTCGTACGCGTGTTGGTGGCAGCAGGCGCTGAGTTGATGCCACAGCGAGGCCAACTGGTCAGCACGCTGCGGGTCGTCGAGCGCTTTGAGTAGTGCCAGGCGCGAGCGCATTGTCGCGCGCTCACACGGGGCTCCGACGGCTATACATCGCTGGTTGACGCACTCTTCGACGGCCTGTCGCGCCACGACCGCGGCCAGCCTCGACGAGTTGCCGGACGTCGAACTACTTTGTCCTACAAGGAGTTGCTGCGCGTAGGCGAGCAACTCGACCGGGGTCACTTCCCCTCCAAGAGGTCGGCGACGGTCTTCCGCAGATCCCGTATGTTGTCCTGGGTGACGACCGCACCTTCGTGAGTGCCCTTGTTTGCAATGAACAGTGCGGGTCCGCGGTAGTCGCGCCACGACCGCCAACCCGAGATGTTTGCGCCGGCGTCTCCCTCGAGAGCAAGTGCCACGCGTTGATTCATCTTGGTGAAGTCGCTCCAGAGCTTCTCGGACTCGCGCTGAGACTCTCCTTCCGCATTGCGGCACGTGAAGAAGCGTTGTCGCGCAGCAGATTCAATTGCAAGACGGAAGAGCGCCGGGCATGCCCGTTGCTTCACGTCGTCGGGAACATTGTCGTCGACGACCACCGCGTACGCGTCTTCGACGTAGCGGCGCGCAGGATCTTCGGCCGGCTTCACCACCAGCCTCGAACCGGACTCGCGTGACACCTCGATCAGATGCGCTTCGATGGATTGCTGACGAATCGCGGTGGCCAGGCGGTCGTCGTGCGAAAACACGATGATCTGCCGAGTCTTTGCGAGATCCCTGAGCACATTGAGGAATCCGTCGATCTTGGCGGGGTCCATCGCCTGGATCGGATCGTCGAGCACGATGAATCGGAATGGACTCGACGACGCCGTAGCGCGCGGCAAGAACAGCGCGAGGGCGAGCGCATGCAGTTCACCCTGACTCATCACCGACAGCGCGCCTGCAGGTTCGCCGTCAACGGTTCCCTGCAGAATCGCCTTGCGGTGCGTGCGCTTACCTTCCAGCGTAATCGTGGAGACGTCGACGTCACTCTCCTGGCGCAGCTGAGCCCAAATCGCCCGTGCGCCTTCGGCGATCGGCTCGAGTCGTTGCTCGCGCAACAGTTGAGCGTTGTTGCTCACCCACTTTTTCGCAGTGTCGAGGATCGCGACGATGTCGTCGGTCTCCCTCGCGGTGCGTTCCAGCGCAACCCATTCCATCGTGCGCTCGGCCATCGGCGCCCAGACGCTCTGGTGTTCGTCGAGCGCGGCCGCTGCCTCTGCCTGCACTGCGCCCAGAGCAGCCTGCACAGCTGGGAGTTTCTCTTCGAGATAGAGCGGAAGTTCCTCAACCGCAACGGCTTCGACAGCCTCCGCACGCGCGGCCCGATACGCATCGAGGGACGCCAGTTCGACGTCGTCGAGAGGAGCGATGTCGGGGAGCGAACTCAGCAGGTTTCGCGCTGAGCGTTCGAGCTGTTGGATGGATTGTCGCGCTTCGCGATACAGCGCCAGCTGCTCATTCTCTTGATCGATGACCTCGCGTGCGTGTGCTTCCCACTGCGCATCGAGGACACCTTGCTCGCAGACCGGGCACGTGACTGAGCCGGTCCCCGATGCCGTTCGGAACTCCAATGCGGCCGACAGCAATTGTGTGCGCTGCTCGGCACGTTCGAGCGTGCTGTCGGCCAGTGTGCGCAGATTGACGAGGGCGTCACGCAGTTGAGCGGCCAGTGCCGATGCCTCGACGTCGGGTTGTTGATGTTCGACGATCGCCCGTAGCGCGTCGACACCGCCATGTTGTCCACTGACTCCGGACACCAAGTTGGCGATCGCATCGAGGTCATACTTATTGGGACGCAAGATCTTTGCCAGCGCCACGACAGCCGGATCGTCGATCCCGACCACGGCCTTCTTCAGACCAGCACGCGCGTCGTTCGCCGTCTTTCTCGCCTGGCGTCGTGCCGTGTATTCGGCGGTCAGTCGTGTCTCGGCGTCGAGAACCTCGTCGAGCGCGAGAAGCTTGTCGAGCGCGTCGTAGAGCTTCGACGGCTCCTGTTCAAGAAGTCCGCCGATCTCGTCGTAGCTGAGGATTGGTCGGTGGATCTCGACGGCCGTCGACCATCCCAGGGCATCGACGCCGGTCTGGCGTTTCTCGCCCTTGCGCTGCGACCAGCGTTTGGCGTCGTCGAGATTCGCCTCCGCCGACCAGGACGCTCCGATCGACGTCGACGGTCCGTCTTCGACGGTGAAGTCGACCTGGACCTCACAGGGGTTGCCGTGGTGCAGATTTCGCCAGCTGTCCGCCCACAGTTGCGACTTCTTGGCCCGCCAACGGTAGCTCTCGCCTGTGAGCGCGTATTCGAGGGCTTCGGCGAAGCTCGACTTGCCCGAACCGTTGCGGCCGCTGACGATTGTGATCCCCGGAAACGGGGTGATATCCAACGACGCTTCGGGCCCGATGCCTCGGAAGCCCGACACGATGATGCGGCGCAGGAATGCACCCGCGGGCTCGGCTTCGGTCTCGGTCGGCTCGGGTCGCTGTTGGGGCGACGCCTTGCCACCAAGTTGTTCGGCAAGAGCCTGCTCGCTCTCCATTGCCGCGATCACGACGTACTTGGCCTCGTCGTTGATATCAGTGTCGTCGTCGAGGAGTTCCCACACCGTCTCCGCGAGCGGCTTCTGCCCAATGGTGTCGATCGTCTGCGTCATAGCTACCCCTTCCGCGTGCAGGATGACTCTGGCATACGGGGCTGACAGGCGGATCGAGTTGTGCAGGAATCAGGACATTTCGAGTTCGAAGTGGGTTGGGTGCGCCGCCTGGTGCCAGTCCGAAATCGTGTAGCTCTGAATGGCTTGCGCGGTTGCAGGATCCTCGCAGTACTCCGCGACATCCGTTTCGTCTATCGCGCCTGCAGGGTTTCCTGCGCAGACAAATCCGTCGATGCTTGCGGCGTTGCGGGCAGTGGGCGTCCCTTTGCCCGCGTCGAAGTCTTCGAGGACGCTGCGCGCGGTGGCACAGCTGACGTCGCCGGTGTTCACGACCAGAGTCCACGTCGTCTGGTTGGCTGGGATCGTGTAATCCCCGCACATCAGGGACCCGTCTGCCATTGTTCCCGTGTGCGGTGGGTCGGTCACGACTCCTGCGCTATTGGTCTCAGGCGCGGAAGTTGCTGGCGTCGATTCAGACTCGGTGGACTGCAGCGTGGTGGCTTCGGTTGCTGTGGTCGTCGGCGAGACGGTGGACGGTGTCGTTGATGAACTCACAGTCGAAGTCCCGGAAGCCGCGGTATTGGGAGCGTCGTTGCGTGAGCCACACGCTGCCAACGCGAATGCTGTCAACACCGCACAAAGGGGAATTGTCGAGGCCCGGGGTTTGGAATTCATGGTGGGTCATCCGCTCAGCCGAAGGTCACGTTGGTCGTCATCTTCGCCCCCGCACGGTTGATTCGGTATCGGCCATTCGGGCGAACATCGGGTTCACTCGAGTCGCCAGCGCCGGGCTTCGACGCTCAGCTGTTCACCTGAATCCGATGGAGTCGGACCGGCCACCGATCACTCGTCCTTGCTCGGCAGCTTCCATCCGAACGTCGCTGATGGCGGCGCACTCTTCATGAACAACCTCGCTGGCCGTCCACCACCGAGGCGCGTCTCCGGAACGCCCAGGCCGTCGACCTTGGGTTCCAACAACGGCTGCACGCGCCGATTGAACGAGTCACGCATGAGGCGTCGACCAAGGATCGCCTCGTGCAGTTCGCGCAGGTCCGACAACGTGTACGGCTCGGGAAGCAGACTGTCGGGGTCCGGGCGGTCCTCATATCGCTCGCGGAGATTGTCAGTGGCAGATGCAATGATCTCGTCATGGTCGTAGAGCAACCGCTCCCCCGACGCGAGACGCCCATCGGCGTCGAGCGGAGCAAGCTCTCCGACGACGTCCGTCAGCGCTGAAGCAGGAAGCGCGACGGCATGTGCGATCGAGATCGTCCACCCGCGGGGATCCCGATCAGGATCACTGAAGACCGCGAGCAGGTGGGGTCGAACGTGATCGGGTGAAAGCCCCAGCTTGAGTTCAAGGACCTCACGCACAGTCTGGTCGACGGTGCGTCGTTCCCGGATAAAACGCCCAGGTAGCGATAACTGCCCGGAGTCTGAATCTCGTTGCACCACAACGTGTAACTGTCCGTCGACGACGGTCAGGACCGCGATGTCGACGGCCACGTTCGGGCGCGGGTAGTCCGCAAGGCGCGAGTCGGAGCCGGTAGCCACTCCTTGACACTATTCGAAATTTCGCGCAAACTACTAATCGCACTTCCGCGCAAAGTCGCCTTGGTTGTTCACCCGGGCGGGAATCAGGAGTAGATCATGAAGTTCTCCACCGCCCTCGATGTCGATGTTGTCGCGCATGAGTCCGCCGACGAGGTTTCCGTTCTCATCGAACTCGAGGCGCCTGACGCGCCAGTCGTCGACCGCGCGCGGTCCGCGCTGCAGATCGTTCTGGATCGCAGTGGATCGATGAACGGCGCCCCACTCGATGGCGCTAAGAAGGCGCTTGCGGACGTGATCGCACGACTCGACCCGCAGGATGTCTTCGGCGTCGTCACGTTCGACGACCACGCTGAAGTCGCCGTGCCCGCCGGCCCACTGTCCGACAAGCAGCAGGCTACTCAACTTGTCGACGCAATCTTCGCGGGCGGCATGACCGATCTGTCCTCGGGATACCTGCGCGGCCTACAGGAACTGCGTCGCGCCTCCAAAGCATCCAAAATTCGCGGCGGCACAGTGCTTGTCGTCAGTGACGGGCACGTCAACAGCGGGATCTGCGAGGTCGACGAGTTCGCCTCGCTGACATCGAAGGCTGCATCCGACGGGATCGTCACCTCGACGCTCGGTTACGGCGCCGGATACGACGAGACGCTGCTGTCGGCAATCGCACGCTCCGGCAACGGGAATCACGTGTTCGCCGAGAATCCCGACGCCGCCGGGTCTGCAATCTCCGGCGAGGTGGAGGGTCTGCTGTCCAAGGCGGTACAGGCCGTGACACTCACGGTGCGGTTCGTTCCGGAAGTGCAGCTGAGCCTGTACAACGACCTTCCCGCACACCAGGTCGCCGACGGCGAAGTGTCGATCGAATTGGGTGACCTCTACGGGTCTGAGGCACGAAAGCTGTTGCTCAAGTTGGCTGTTGACGGAATGTCGGGGTTGGGAGTCGCGCAGATCGCCGAGCTCGAGCTGAGGTATGTCGAGTCGGCAACGCTGACCGAGCACACGGTGACGCTCCCGGTGACCGTGAACGTGGTGCCCGGCGACGAGACTGCTGGCCGGGTACCCGACCCAGTTGTGCAGTCGGAGAAGCTGTATCAGGAGGGCCAGGCAGCGAAGCTGCGGGCGTCGCGGGCCTACGAGTCGGGTGATCTCGATGCCGGCGCGTCGTATCTGCTTGATTCACAACAGCTTCTGGGTTCAGCCATGGACATCGCACCGGCGCCGATTCGGTCGGCGATGCGCGTTGAGATAGATGAGATCAACGACGTCATGTCGGTTGCCGGAGAGGCCGGCGCCGGCTACGCGTCGAAGATGACACGTGACTCCTACCACCGGAACAACCGGAAACGCGGGCGAGAGTGACGGATTCGATGCCAATGCCAACCCCAAGACGAGAGGCCTTATAACACGTGACAATCACAGATCGATCCGACCGCATCGCCGGCACCATCCTCGGCGGTGCGGTCGGCGACGCGCTCGGAGTGCCCTACGAGTTCGAGACGCGCGCACTGTACGACTCCGTAGAACCGCAGATGCTCGGCGGCGGACTCGGCAGCTTCGCGCCCGGACAATGGAGCGACGACACCGACATGGCAATGGCCATCCTCGACGTCATCGCCTCCGGGACAGACCTGGGCTCGCCCGCGGGTCAAGACGTGGTAGCGGCCAACTTCCTCCAGTGGTACGCATCCGTCCCCGCTGACGTCGGAAATCAGACCAGCGCAGTCCTCAGCGCGACACGTCGGCGCCTGGATGCCGAACCCGACGCCGCGCCGGGCACCGTCATGCGCGAGGAATCCTTGGCGTACACGGCGAGAAATCCCCGCTCGGCAGGCAACGGCGCGCTCATGCGCACCGGACCGGTCGCGCTGGCATACCTCGACGACCGAGAGGCCTTGGCCGAAACAGCGAGGGCCACCGCAGGTCTGACACACGCTGGCGACCTCGCAGGCGATTCCTGCGTCCTGTGGTGCGAAGCGATCCGCATCGCGGTCGTCGAGCAACGGATCGACGTCACCGCCGGACTCGACCTCCTACCCCGTGACCGAGTCGACCAATGGGCGGCTTGGCTCGACGACGCCGCCGCACAAGAACCAGAGATGTTCAACCCCAACGGTTTCACCGTCAGCGCGCTGCAGGCGGCTGCATCGTCGATCCTGCACACCCTGACACCCGACGTCGAACCGGACGAACACATCCGAGACGGACTGTTCACCGCGATCCGGATCGGCCACGACACAGACACCGTTGCCGCCATCGCCGGGGCACTTCTCGGCGCACGATGGGGCGCCGACGCTATCGCCGACGAGTGGCGTCAAGCGGTGCACGGATGGTCGCCTTCAGGGCCGGTCACCGGGGAGCAGGCTGCGCGACGCGTCGTCGAGCGATAGTGCCTACGCGGAGTTCCTAATGCGCCGCTACTGAGTTATCCACAACCACGAATTACGTTCTTTTCAGCGGTCATTCCGGTCGATAGCATCAGCGTCATGGACAAGGGGGACGCACAGAGTGTTGAGGTCATTCCTGATGACGTGATTCACCTGGGCCAAACGATTGCCGGCATCCACCGATTGCTGCGCCAGGCACTCGACGTCACCGCGCGCGATGTCGACAGCCTGACCAGGGGCGAATGGACCGGCGATGCCGGTCGGGCGTTTGCGCATGGCTGGTCGGAGTCCAACAAGGCTGGCACCGACATTCTCCGCACACTCGAGACGTTGGCTCGCAAACTCCACGTCGCCAGCGACGAGTACGGCGACGCCGACACAGCATCGGCCGAGACGATCGACAAGGCACTCAACCTATGAGCTTCCCGCGATGACGGCGTTCAGGGTGAACCTCGACGAACTCGACCACGTGATCAGCCGACTGACCGCATTGGCAACGATCCTCACTGACGAGCTGGCTTCGATCGATTCCCAAGTGAAGCAACTAGATTCGAGCTCGTGGTCAGGTATCGCCGCAGCAGCACACGCCGAAGCCCACGCCCATTGGGCACAGTCGGCCACGCAGTTCAACGATGGCGTCCAAGAGATGCGCAATGTAGCGCGCCATGCGCATGGGCAGTACACCAAGGCTCAGACCACCAACGTGAACATGCTGCGGTAATGGTCGACGTCGACACCAAGCCCTACTACGACGCCGGACGGGCGTGCCAGGAAATGGCCGGGCACCTGAAGGAACAACTTGGCACCCTGCGGGGAACACTCAACTCATGCGGATCGATGGCGGGCGACTACGCCGACGTCGCCAGCTGGGCATCCACCTACGACTCGAAAACCACTGACTTCCTCTCCAACGCCGAATCGGTGATTAACGCACTCGCCAATTTCGGCGACGTCGTCAACGCCGCCGGATACAACTGGGATCTGGCCAACCACAACAGCAATTCCAATCCCAACAAGGGCGCGCCACCGGTTCGGCCCGCGCAGTCGCTCGGTCGATTCACCGCCGGCTGCGCAGCCCCACCGCCGAGCGCCAAAGGCTCCAACGGGGACGGCCTCGACACCGACATACCGGGACTGCTCGCAAAGATCGGCATCCCAGTGCCTGACGGCGATGCCAGCAAACTGGCGTCAGCAGCCACCGCCTGGCGCAACTTCGGGAGCAACGAACACGTCAGCGAGGCCGACCGCACGCTGCAGACCATGCACGACGGCTTCTCCCACGTAACCACCGACGACGCGCAACACATACAAGCGCACCTCGCCACTCTCAAGGGTGCCGTCACCGCGCTAAGCAGCTACTCGACGGCGATGTCTGGACCGGTTAACTCCCACCAAAGCGCGCTCCAAGATCTACGGACAGACGTCAAACACGACACACACGAACTCGTCATCGCCCTCGGAATAGCCACCGCCGCAGTCATCATCAGCATCGCCGTCGTCGCGTTCACCGGCGGCGCATCCCTCGCGATAACCGGCGAATCAGCCTCTGCCGCCGCGCTACTGATCGCGCGGACGGGCACAGCCATCCGCGACCTGATAACCACCAGTCGATTGGTGACCGCTGTATTGACCGTGGGCGGAGCCGCGGCGGCAACCGCGGCGTTCGGCAAGGTCGACGGCCTCACCGCCACGGCAGCGCTCTCGCACATCGCGATGCTGACGGCGCAGACGATTGACGAGGCGGACGAGTCACCCAAGTATGCCCCGAATCCCAAGCACGACACGTCAATGCCCCATCATGGCGTTCAAGGAACACCCATGGACCTCTCCGACGAGGAGGCCCAGAAGTTGCTCGACGAATCCGTCAGAACTGAAGATGGCAAGCAACGCTACGGCGTGAAGGATGGAAAAGTGTACGAATTCCAACCCGATAACACCGGAAGCTACCATGGGTATCCCTTGCCTAAGGGCGAGAGAGTTCCTACGGAGGTTCTCCGAGAATTTCTCAAACAAGGCGATCTCACAAAGAGTCAGTACAATAAGCTGGTGAATGGAAAATGAATTCGAGCGCGAACACTTTTAAGTTGAGAATACGCACCGACGGCCCGCGTCATCCTGGAGGCGTATGGCCCGACTGGTATGAGGGCCTAAGACTCGTTGGCATCAACTCCACGACCGGGGAAGAGATAACCTTCTTCAAGGGCAATTGGGAACTGCAAGGCATTCTCGACTGGCTCAAGAAATGTGAAGAACAAATCCGCGGTGACAGCCCCGTCATCCCCCAATTGCCAGGAGAGACAATCGGCCAAACGCTCGCACGCTCCTACGAGATTGTTACCGAGGACCTACCCGATGAGGTTTTTGATCTCGCGATATCGGAAGTGAACCGCTACAACCTCACACACAACCTCGCCATCGGCGCGAGTCGCATGGACCAATTTCCCGATCTCTTGCTCGGCCGTTCCGCGGACGGCCACGAGATCAGCAACTGGATCGACGACACCGAGCACAGCACAGCCTGGCGATACCTCTTCGACATCGATGACTTCTACCGCAACCTTCCCGTCGAGGACGAGCAATGAGACGAGACAGCGGCGCAGAGCCGACAACCGTTCGACTACGACTGCAAACGTCCGACCAGGGACAACTACGACTCGTCGGATACACCGACGCCCCCGAACCCGAGCATGTCTTCTTCGCAGGAAGATACAAACTAGGACCGATGCTCGCCTGGCTTCACGCGAATGAGTCCGCGATCCGACTCGGCTTCGCTCTGGTCATCCAGGCCTCAGGTGAGACACTCGGCCAAACCTTCGCACGAGCACGCGACGCCGTCACCGACGACTTACCCACCAACATCATCGATCTCGCCAACAAATCGCTTGCCCACTACAACAGAAAACACAACATTGCGTTCGGCGCTCCCGGCACCGACATCCCTCAGCTTCTCTTAGGCAGAGGAAACGACGAACACGAAATCTGCAACTACATCAACGATCTCGAGCACGACACAGCCTGGCGGTACCGCTTCGATCCCGATGACTTCTTCAGCAATCTTCCAACCGATTGCTGAGACCCCCATCCGCGGCGTTCGGCAGGGTCGACGGCCTCACCGCCACGAGAGCACTCTCGCACATCGTGATGCTGACGGCAGACTGTTGAAGAGGAGCCAGACAAGTCGCCTAAGTTTGTCCCCAGTCCCAAGCATGACACGTCGATGCCAGACCGCGTTCGACAAGGGATGCCGATTGACGAGGAAGCTCAAGAGGTACTGGACCGGTCCATAGAAGACGGCAAGCAGCGCTATGGCACAAAGGATGGAAAGATCTACGTATTTCAGCCCGACAACACGGTAGGCTATCACGGGTATCCAGGGGAAAATACTCAGACGTTACCGCCCAAAATACTCCGTGACCTCCACGATCGTGGAGACCTCACAAATAGTCAGTAAAATAAGCTGGTGAAAGGAAAATGAGTTCAACAACTCTCATGAAACTGAGAATCGCCGCTGATGGCCCGCGCCACCCTGGAGGCGTATGGCCCGACTGGTACGAAGGTTTGAAACTCGTTGGCACGAACCCCGCGACGGGGGAAGAGATAACGTTCTTCAAGGGAAATTGGGAACTCGCGGGAATTCTCGAATGGCTCACGGAGTGTGAAGAACAGATCCGCAATGATGACCCGGTGATACCCCAACTGCCGAACGAAACACTCGGCCAAACACTCACACGCTCCTACGACCTTGTTACTGATGATCTTCCGCAAGATGTCATCGATCTCGCGATTACAGAAGTCGGCCGCTACAACATTACACACAACATCAGTGCCGGCGCCTCTGGGATGGCAGAATTTCCCCGCCTGTTGATCGGCCGCTCCGAGGAAGGTTACGAGATCTGCAACTGGATTCAAGACCTTGAGCACGACACGGCCTGGCGATACTTCTTCGACATCGACGACTTCTACCGCAACCTACCCGTCGAAAACGAACAGTGAGAAGAGACAGCATGGCAGAGCCGACCGCCGTTCAACTACGACTGCAAGCGTCCGACCAGGGACAACTACGACTCATCGGGTACGCCGATGCACCCAATACGGAGAACGTCTTTTTTTCTGGAAGATACGAACTGGGACCGATGCTCGCCTGGCTGCGAGAGCATGAGTCGGCGATTCGGCTCGAAATCACCCCGATCACCCAGGCATCGGGTGACACGCTCGGCCAAACACTCGCTCGAGCACGCAACGCCGTCACCGACGACCTGCCCACCGATATCATCAATCTCGCCAACAAATCGATCGCGCTCTACAGCAGAAGCCACAACATTGCGTTCGGCGCTCCCGGCACCGACATCCCTCAGCTTCTCTTAGGCAGAGGAAACGACGAACACGAAATCTCCAACTACATCAACGACGTCGAGCACGACGAGGCCTGGCGGTACCTCTTCGATCCCGATGACTTCTTCAGCAACCTCCCAACCGAATGCTGAAACCAGAATCTGCGGCGTTCGGCCAGGTCGACGGCATCACCGCCGCGGGAGTACTCGCACATCGCGACGCTGACGGCGCAGACGATTGACGATGAGCCAGACAAGTCGCCCAAGCTAACTGACAACCCTGGAGGCTGTCACGGCTACCCGGCCGACACGACATGGGATGTACCCGCGCAGGTGCTGAAAGAGTTCCGAGAGCGTGGCGACATCGCTAACGCCGCATTCAACAAACTACGAAAATGGGAAATGAGCACAACGACGGCGATACGTCTACGTCTCGAGTTGAGAGACGACGTCGCGCTGTCCCTACTTGCATATCCTGAAGGCACCGTGCAAGAGCATGTCTTATTTAAGGGTGAGTACGACCCCAAGTTGATGCTCGAATGGCTGCGCGAATGCGAATCAAAGATCCGTCACCAGGAGCCGCTGATTTCCCAGACTGCAGGTGAGACAATCGGGCAGACGTTAGCCCGATCTTACGATGCCGTGTCGGATGATCTACCGATAGACGTCATAGACATTGCCAGCGAGGCGCTTTACCAATACAACTTTCATCACAACGTTGTATTCGGTGCCCCCGGAATGGAAATACCGAGGCTGCTGCTCGGCAAAGGATCAGGCGGTCACGAAGTCTGTAACTGGATCGACGATCTCGACCACGACACCGCATGGCGGTATCTCTTCGACCCAGATGACTTCTTCAGCAACCTTCCGGCCGGATGATGAGCAATGCACTCACAGACTCTCCGAGGCAGTATTCGTCCGACCAACTTGATCCAGGAAACGAAAATGAGCAAAACTGTTCAGAAGGTCAAGCTTCGATTTGAGACCGGCCCCCGGCATGAGGGCGAAGGCAGCCATTGTGATTGGTACGAAGACCTCGCACTAGTTGGGATACCAGAGGATGGTTCCGAAAACATTGTCTTCTTTAGGGGAAACTGGGAGTTGGCGGGAATTCTCGATTGGCTCCACGAATGTGAACGCAACATCCGCCAGAACCCTCCACCCATCACTCAAGCCTCGGGCGAGACACTGGGACAGACGTTGGCTCGAGCCTACGACGCCGTCACCGATGACCTCCCAGGCGATGTATTTGACCTAGCAATCGCTTCAGTGTCTGCCTACAACCAAACCCACAACATCGCAATCGGCGCGGTTGGCATGGCAGACTTTCCCAACATCATGATCGGACGATCAGGCAGCGGACACGAGATCGCCAACTGGATCGACGACATCGCTCACGACACAGCCTGGCGATACCTCTTCGACATCGACGACTTCTACCGCAACCTACCCGTCGAGGACGAGCAATGAGAAGAGACAGAGGCGCAGAGCTGACAACCGTTCGACTACGACTGCAAACGTCCAAACAGGGACAACTACGACTCGTCGGGTACGCCGATGCACCCAATACCGAGAACGTCTTCTTTTCTGGAAGATACGAACTGGGACCGATGCTCGCCTGGCTGCGAGAGCATGAGTCTGCGATTCGGTTCGAAATCACCCCGATCACCCAGGCATCGGGTGACACGCTCGGCCAAACGCCAATGAGCAATTGGACCGGGCAGAGTCGCTGGGCATACGACCATCAAGACCGAGGGGCCAACCCAGTGGCAACTGAGACCGCCAAGATCGAGTTCGTTCGGCGGTTGGCTGACCAATTCCGTTCTGTCAGAAGGGTATTTGATGACTACGCTGCAGACTTCACTGCCGACGGTCTTGCTATCCCCGATCAGCTCATCCTCGCGGACGTAGCGAACTGGGTCAGCACCCACATCGAAGATTCAGATGAGGCCGTCGCGATCCTCGACTTCCTCGACGGCCGCTACCCTCAGGAGCACATCGACGTGAAGGGCCTCATCGCGGTCGGCTTTGTCGAGAGCCTCGCGAGAAGTTGGGAGCCACACGGTCCACAAGTGCGCGCTGCGTCGGGCCCCTACCGTCGACGCCTACTCGACATCCTCGAATCACAGGGTGCGATCTTCGCCAAAGGACCTCGAATGAGAACAGCGAGGCCGCACCCATGACCATCGGACCACTCCCCGAGTGGGCAGACAAGCGACTCATCGTGCGGCTCAACAGCTCCGACGAGCTATACGTCATCGGCGGCAACGCGCACACCTACCGTGGACGCGTCGAGCTCTACAACCTGGCCGAGGGATACGGGATCGCCGTATTTCCTCGCGAGATCGTCGCCATCACCGACTATGCACGTGGCTGGCTCGAGGGCTTTCTCAGTGGAAACGAGCCCGCACTGCCCGATTCGGCTGCAGTCGCCGACCTGCGCGGTTCCCGCGAACTCGAGTACTTCCACACCCACCAACGCGAACTCCGGTCGTCGAACCGCGGCCTGTATTGGGTACGCGCGCGCAGCGAAAATAACAGCGCCACAACCATGAACGACATCTACAGGTCACTCTCTGACGTATTCGTGGCGTTCCAGCACAGTGACGTGCTCGGCATCGCCGAATGGTCGCCCATCGCCAGGTTCTACGACGAGGGCCAGCCCATCGACCTAACTGGCCCCGCCGAAATCCGCGACGCCTTCGCGTGGGTTAACCCCGGATATGCAATGAGCGACAACGCGACCGCCGCTCGCACACTTCGCGTGATCAACTGCGATCAGTCTCGACTTCCGAGCGGAGCCGTCGAAGTCGTCATCAGCATTCAGACTCTGCGCGGGATCGTCTACGCCGTGGAAATGACGGTCAACCTCGAAGAGCCTGCGTTTGAGAACGGCACATCCTCGGGCCAAATTGAATCGATTCTCGCGACGATCTTCGAAATCCTGGTCACCACAGTTGATCCCGACACTGCCACCGCGTCGACGTGGACGGCCGTCGATGCAACTGCCGTCTACCCTCCCGATCCCCGCAGCAACCGAGACCTGAACACGCCGGTCACACCCGGCTGGCTCACCTACGTCGCGGACCGTCTTCACTTCCCTGCAGCCGACATAAGCGGCACCATAATGAGGTCCGCGCCCTGGTACACCGGAGTCCTGATCACCGCCACACCTCGACTCAACGACTTCACTCTTGAGGCAGCGGAACGTGTCGCCACGGCGCTGGGGTACCGACCGGACGAGGGCGACGCTGACTATGTCAGTGAGGCAGCTGAGTCCGCACTGAACTCAACACCAAGCGCACACAGCCTGCCCGAGTCTTCGAACTGAGTGGTGAGCACCACCTGCGCGCCGAACTACTCAACGGCTGGACGCGGAATCGCTTGGTGCTGCGCAACACGCACCCTGTATTCTCGACGCACAGGGGGTTATCGTGCAGGATCTTGGTATGCATGTCGTTGACTTGTTCGCGGGCCCGGGCGGTCTCGATGTGGCGGCACACTGGCTAGGGCTGCACGCAACCGGGATCGAGTGGGATGACGACGCCTGCGCTACACGAGATGCCGCGGACCTCACCACCCTTCACGGCGATGTCCGCGCGTTCGATTACACAACCGTCGCCGCGTCTGTTCTGGCAGCGGGGCCGCCTTGTCAAACATTTACCGTCGCGGGAACCGGAAAGGGCCGGGAATTGCTCGGCACAATCCGACTGATCGTCAAACAGATCGCACATGGCGACGACGTTTCCGCACAGATCAAAGAACTGTCCGACGAGCGATCCGGTCTGGTTCTCGAGCCCTTTCGTTGGGCATTCGACGCATACTACGCTGGCGGCCCCTACGATTCTCTTGTTTTCGAACAGGTTCCGGCGGTATTACCCATATGGACTGCCATGTCCGATGCTCTCGAAGATGCCGGGTACGACACCTTCACGACTGTCGTGAAGGTCGAACAGTATGGGGTCCCACAAACACGTCGCAGGGCCGTAATGATCGCCCGGCGCAAAGACATTGGCCCCATGGCACCCTTGAACCCAACGCACGTGGCATACCGACGCAACTCCAGCAATCAGCCCCTTGACGGCTCTCTACCTGAATGTGTCTCGATGAGCGACGCACTGTCGGGAGTGGGCAGGGGGTACGGTGTCGAGCATTTCAATCTAGTCTCGAACTATGGGTCCGGGGGCGACCCGAGCAAGCGAGGAATCCGACACTCCTCGTCACCGTCGTTCACCATCACCGGCAAAGCGACTCGCAATCGCATCGAGAGCATTCAAGGCGCAAATCACGGCAACCTCTCCGTTTCCGACGCCGGCCTATTCCAGACCTTTCCGATCGACTACCCGTGGTCGGGCCGCAACCAATCCCAACAAGTTGGCAATGCGATTCCACCGCGCATGGGTGTCCACCTGCTCGCTTCTGCACTGGGGCTTGAATTCAAAACCTGTGACCTGGATTCAGCCGTGAAACGCAAATGGGACGGCTCGTTCGGTTGCATACCGACCACTCCCAAGAAGGCTGAGGTCAACGCAGGCATTGCACCCCACACCACCGATCAGCCCAGGTAGTCGGCCAGCGTCTGACGCGTGTTCTCGTCGACAAGCCAATCGTCGTACCCAACGCTGAATACGGTCCGATGCTTTACCTTCGACTTCAGGGTGGCTGCCGCCACGGCCGGATTTCGGAATGTCTTACCCGACAACACCTTTGCGCCCGGCGCGCTGTCGATGCGCAACTTCGCCGTGTCAGGATTGAAGAACCCGACGGTTTGGGTGCCGTCGTAGTCGAGCACCACCCTCAGTTCTCCCTCCTGCGACCAGACAAGATCCAAGGGCCTGGGCACTCGTTCGACCACGGCCGGGTCTAGAGACCGCGCCGTCTCAACTGAACGCTGTCCTTCAACAGACTGCGTCGACGAACCTGGTTGCGAACTGGCGGTCGGTGCCAATCCGATCAGGCCCCAACGCTCGAGACCGTCCTTGATGACCCACGTCTCGATATCGATGGGCGCATTGTCGCGCGGTCGGTAGAGAGTCGGATGGGCGCCCATCACGCTTCTGATGCGGGCGCTATACGGTCCCACCGGGATGATGTAGAACGACTGCGACCCCGGCTCGTCCGCAACCAGGACAACTGCGTCTCGTTCCGATGCGCCATCTGCAATCGTGCGGTCCGCCTTCGGCACACGCCAATGCCCCCAAGCGCCACCACGAATGGTGATTAGAGAGGTCCGCCCGTCGGGAGCGGTGACCAGCACCGTAGACGTCGAACCGCTCGGGTCGGCATCCACCTGCCCGCCCATTGCTTCGATGCGATCGACAACAGCTCGGACAACGCGATTATCCGCGGCACCGACGAAAGACTTCACCGGTGTCCGGGTTTCGGGCTTCACTCGATCGGTCTCACCGCTTGCCACGAGAACGTCGGACTCGCTGACATCCTCACCCGGATCGGGGGTCACCGCTACCACCGACTGCCCGGTGTTCTCCGCGATGATCACATCCCAAAGCTGCTTGATTCGCTCCGATGACATCACCCGTCCGTCGGGCAGAGCACTGGCGATCACCGTGTTCAGCCAATCGGTCGATATTTCGTGGGGGTAGGACACGAACAATTGGGCCAACATGTCGAGCGTACGAATGCGATCCTCGACTCCGGCCGATCGCCGTCCCCCGATCCCCACCAACGACTCTCCGACGGCCATCCATGAGAGCCCACCAACACCCTGCATGAGGGCTTCCTCGACAACCAGGTCTGGTAGTACTTCGCGGAGCTCCCGCCAGGTGAGAATGCCCTCATACTCGTCGACGATGTCGAGAATCGCGTCTTCCGGATTCCAGTCGTCCTCGATGCTGTGCGGCGGATCAGCCGGCTCCGTGTCCTCGTTCTCGTCGGCGTCGTCGCGATCGGCGACACGCCCAGTCCAGTCGGCCAAGAGCGCCGCAGCCTCCGCGGGACCGACGTCGTGGCGTTCGGCAGCTACTGCGAACAGTTCATCGAGATGGGTCTCGGCTCTCGATCCGACGAAGGGGTCTTCGATCGTGGAATTCACGTACACGACGACGAAGGCAGTACGGTCGGCCCAATCAACCGGATGAATGACTCTTCCCATTCGCTGGAGCATCTGGGCGCGGCTGCGCGCCGCGGCAGTTGCAATCCCTATCTGCGATGTGGGTACCGCCACTCCCTCATTGAGAAGGCGGGAGGTGGCCACCAGATCGATCGACCCGCTCGAGAACCCACGGAGCACAGGACCGGGCTCATCGTTCTCCAGGATTGCGTTTGCCCGCAGACCGGCGCCCTTGGCCGCACGGACGACTCCCAACGACATATTGTCCGAAATCGTGAACACCGTGGTGCGCCGCACATCGCGCAATCCAGCCGCCAGCAACTCAACCGCACCGACCTTCGACGTACACTCCGACATCACCCACCGCCGGCCGTCGACGGCCTCGAGGTACTCGTGCGCCAGGTACTTGATCTCGCCGGCCAGCGATCCGGAATCGATCGCACGCGCCGATTCGTAGATCCCTTCACTCAGGTCCACTCCGGTTTCGCGCAGTTTCTGCTCGGCCCGGTCAATTCGTTTGGACAGTGCGTCGTACTCATCGCGTTCTTTGCCCGAGAAACTGACACCCACCGTGACAACGAGCGGCTTAGCGAGTATGCCTTCGTCGACCGCTCGCCGGTACCCGCAGCCCTGGATCATTTCGCCGAAGTACGGCCGCAAAGTGCGCTCGACCTGAACGCTGGCCCACTCGTACGAGGCGGTGAGGCCGAGCTTCTCGGTTATCTCGGTTCTGGGGAACACGACGTCGGCGAGATCGGAAACGGCGAGCCTCTGAATCTCGTCAGCGACGAGGAGCCCCCTGTCACGAAAAGCGCTCAGACGCTTCTTCCCCAGTCCTTCAGCAGTGCATACGACGATCTGCTCAGGAGCTGTGAGTGCCCGAGACCGATCTGGCAGACCCACCCGAACCCCGGGAAATGCACTCTCGACAGCTTCTCGCCACTGGTCGACCAACCCCTCGTCAGGCACGAGTATCAGCGCAGGAACACCCCTCCGGCGCGCGTCGGCGACGGCGGCGAGGCCCGCTTCGGTCTTGCCTGCACCGGTGACCGCCTCGATGACCCCGGACTTGCCCGAGGCCGCCCACCTTTGAAATGCCTCGACCTGCCAAGGCCGCATGGCTCGTCGCATTCCCAACTTTTCGGCAAGGTCCGCAGGAGACAGAAGACTCCACTCTTCCTCCCCACCAGTGGGCGGGCCGAACACTTGGTCGTTTCGAAGGAGCGCATCCTGGACATCGGTGACGTTCACTGACAGGCGATTCGCGAGCGCGACGGAGGTGAGAGGACCAGCTGCCGCGAGCCAATCCAGGATCATTCTTCCGAGGGGCTCCATCGCTCGCTCTCCTGTCATTGACATCCGCTAGGTTGACTCAAGGTATTAGATCAACTGCCACCGACGGAGTGAACCGAGATGGAAGCCAGGGCCCAGCGAGTCCGCGAACTGTTCGAGGGCGAGCAGTGTTTGGTGGTCCCCGTATTCCAGCGACCTTACGTTTGGGACCGGACCCGGAACTGGGAGCCCCTGTGGACCGACATCCTCGCAGTGGCCGAGGCGATTCACGACGACTCATCAGCTGAACCGCACTTTCTCGGCGCCGTCGTCCTGGATTGCACCGAAAAAGATTCCGCCGATATCAGCGTTCGACAGGTGATCGACGGCCAGCAACGAATCACGACGCTACAGATCGTCTTGTGCAGTGTCCGCGACGCGTTGACCACCGCCAACGCGGATGTGAAGCTGGCGCGGACCCTCAACCGACTCACAGTCAACGAAGACCAGCTGTCGACGAAGGAGTTCTCGGACTTCAAGGTGTGGCCGACGCTCCGGGACAGGGCCGCGTTCAAATCGATAGTCAGCGGTTCCGATCGCGATACGGCAGCAGACTCCCGCCTCTACGATGCATACGAATACTTCTACGAGGAGACCCTGACATGGCTCGGCGAGCACGAGTCTGATCCACGCCTCGCCACATCGCTGGTCGAAGGCCTTCGTCGCGGCCTCCAACTCGTGGTCATCGAGATCGACGCCAAAGACAATGCCCAGGTCATCTTCGAGAGCCTCAACGATCGGGGCACGCCACTCTTGCCCAGTGACCTGATCAAGAACTCGCTCTTCCAACAGCTCGAACGCGTCGGCGCAGATGTCGAGCAGATATTCGAGGATCACTGGCGCCGACTGGAGACACCGTTCTGGCAAGAGCAGGTTCGGCAGGGCCGGCTGTTCAGAAGCAGGGTGGACACCTTCTTCTCGCACTTCCTCACGATGCGCACCGGAGAAGAAGTACTCACCACAGGGCTCTTCAACCGTTTCAAAGAAATCACGCTCGCCATGTCGGGAGACGATCTCACCTCGCTGACGGAAGAGATCGCTTCATCCAGTGATGTGTACCGTGAGATGGCCGAAAAGACCGGCGCGAGCGCGCACATTCGGCTCCTCGACACAGCGGAAATCCTTGACACAACGGTGCTCTCGCCTGTGGTGCTGTATCTGAGTACCGAAGCCGCACCCGACGACCGAACAGAAGCGTTCGGCTATATCGAATCCTGGCTGGTGCGACGCGCAGTTCTTCGGTCGACGAGCAAGAACTACAACCGCATGCTGCTCGAACTGCTGAAGGTTCTCAGGAACGGGCAGGCACCCTATGCCGACACAGTGCGAGACTTCTTCTTGGACAACACATCCGAGTCCGGCCGCTGGCCGACAGATGACGAGATCAAGGAGACTCTCGTCTCCACTCCGATTTTCAATAGCCTCACTCGCGCACGCTTGCGCCTGGTCCTTCGCGGTTGCGAACGCGGGCTTCACGATTCAGGTGATCCGATTGATGAGCTCGAGTCATTGGATCACGTTGTCCTCGCCGGCCAAGATGACCCTGTCGACGACGATGCCCGTGCCGCACTGGGCAACATCAGTTTGGTCGCCAACCCGCGACGTCTGACGAGGGCCACCAAATGGGACGCTCGACGTCCACTACTCGCTGAGTCCCCCCTTCTGATCAATGCTGATCTGCCGCAGTCGATATCCGATGTTCAGATAAGCATTCGCGGTGCCCGACTCGCAGCGGCCTTCTGTAAGACCTGGCCCCATCCGGAATCGCCGACCGGCCACACGAGCGAGGCCGACAAACCCGTAGAACCGCCGGCAGCGTCACACTCCATCGAGGATCGACTCGGGCACGTATGGGCCGACATCCGGGAGTACTTTTCGGGGTTGCCGGTTGGGTCGGTCTCACGTGTCGAGGACCGAATTCCCGATAGGTTACGACACGACGGCGGAACGGCCGTTCGGGTCCACGAGGCCGCGCCTGGATACGCATTGCGAGAGATCGGTGGGACCATCTACATCGAGAAAGTGGCAGACGTACCGACATCACCGAACGTCGAACCGCTCCCCCGCCCTTCGTCCGAAAAATTCGCTGAAACCGAAGTGTCGAAGCGAACAGTCAACGGAGAGAGCATCAGCGACCTCATCGCGGCGGGCCTCATCAATGAAGGCGACCGCGTCTACCACGAACAACTGCGGAAGGGCCGATCGTTTGCGGCGAGGATCACGGGCGCAGGCAACATCATCGCCGGTGGCCGTGAATTCACCAGTCCTTCAACGGCATTGTCAGAACTCGTCGGCTCAAGCAGGAACGGCTGGCGTGACTGGCGATTGGAACGCACCGGGGAAACCCTCGAACAGATCCGGGAGCGTTTTCAACGCGGCCGCAATGGCTGATCAGTCCTGGTTCGGCGTAACGAGGCCGAAAGCACGCGGCACCAACCACAAGCCCGATTCTCCCAAACCGGCAGCGTCCGTGAGTCGTGGATCGCACGCTACGGTGTCCACCGCGGTCAGCCGGAGCCCATCGATTGTGACGCCGCCCCAGCCTTCCCGGAACCAATAGTCGAAGTCATATCGAAGCGCGTTCCCAAACCAGGTGTCCGTGATCCCCAACTCGTTGCCCGCGGCGTCGCACAGAACGAACAGCAGCTCGCCTGCAATGTCGGACAGTGCAGCGTCATGGTGCGCAGTGATCACTTCGCCCGGCTTCGCGTCCCGGAGATGACGTTGCACATTGCGCGCACGAAGAGTGTCACCTGGCGTGGGGGCCGAATCTCGAGAGTCAGTGGTCCCGAATTCGATTGCAGCCGTGTACCACTTACCCGACTTGGACCGCTTCCGTTCGCGTTGCCTGCCGTTCCGGTTCTCGAACTTTGACCAGCCGTTGGGGATGTCGAGCATGGCCACTTCGTCACGGGCACGGCTGAACGCAACGTACTTCTCACGGAGGACTCGCCAGTCGCGATGATCGCCGGCAGGGCCGTTGGGGTGGACGAGATAGGCGCGCTCGAACTCGAGTCCCTTGGCCTTGTGAATGGTGGAGACGATCACCTGTGCCGTGTCGGGTTCGGTGAGGGTGAGGGGCACAGAGCCCGACGCGATAAGGCTTCGGAGCCGGGGAAGGTTGAGCTGGTTCATAGTGCGTGTCCGGCCCTCGGCGCCCTTCAACAGGTACCACGCCTCATCCCGGAGCGCGCCATCCAACTCTCGTTGTATCGCCGATTCGACATCCACCCGCGGGACCTCTGGTCCCGCAAAGTCTTCAAAAACCTCCGCAACCCAGCGAGCAGCTCCGAAGTCCCGTGCTTGTCTGCGCACGACGTGATCAACCGATTGCGAGGTCAGGAATCGTGAGACTCTCAAAACCTCGCCGTTCGTGGCACAGAGAATGGCTGTTCGTCCGGTATCCGCGTCATTGAGGAAACCCCAGTCGGTGATCTCGCCCGAATGGGGCAAGCTGTATTCGAAGTCGACCAGGGTGTTTGCCGCCTCGGATTCGGACTCGCTCCGAAGACTCTCCCCCAGCTGAATCACGTTGCGGGGAAACGCACCTCGAGCGCGATAATTGTGTTGCAGCGCGACCCGTGTTGCCCCGTAAACACTGACGAGTCGATCGAGAAACTCCGCTGAAGTCATCTTGCTCGTGGATTTCTCGAGGGTGAAGTCGTAGATCCCTTGGAGCGGGTCACCTAGCGCGGTAAACCCCGCCGACTCATCCAATCGGTCGAGAAGCGCCAGCGTCATCTCCGCACGGTCGCCGACCAGATCCTGAACTTCATCCAAGATCAGGTGCCCGATGTTCTCGATCTCATCCAGTTCGTTGTCCTGGTCCGCCAGAAGGCCGGTGGCCTGCCGCACACGGCTGGCGAAGTCACCGACGGGCTCGACGCCGCATTGCGCCAAGATGTAGGACGCAAGCGAATCGAACGTCCGCACGTCCACCCGTGCGACCTCACGCGCCTCGAGACGAGTGCGCACCACGTGGACGGCAGCACGTGAAAAGCTGAGCACCATCATTTCCGACGACGCCGAGAGTTCCTCTTCCTCGACGAGGTAGGCAATACGCGATGCGACCACTTCGGTCTTGCCCTGTCCGGCTCCGGCGATCACGAGAAGACGAGCGTCCGCGCCCGCCGCGACGACAGCGCGTTGCGAGTCGTCGAGCTCGAGTCGTTCGGTCATCGTTCCGTCAGTGGTTGGACTCATCTCAGCATCTCCGACGGTTCCCCGACATAGGTGACGGCCAGGCGTTCTCGAGCACGAGAACCCGCGACATACAGCACGCTTCGCAACTTGGCGAGCTCGCGGACGAGATCGTCCTGCTTCTTTCGTGCGAGGTAGGTGGGTGGAAAATCGTTGGCTCCCAATCCCGCCAGTATCACTCCGCGATACTCCAGCCCCTTCGCGCGGTGCATGGTCATGACACGGACCACGTCACCGAGTTTCTCCTCCGCAGTGTTCGAGCCGACCACCGATGCCTTGATTCCCCCTGAATCGAGAGCTCTGACGATGCCGTCGAGATGCCGCTTCTCGTAGGAGAAGACTGCGATGTCGGCGGCGTTCAACCCCTCAACTTCCCACTGCTCGACGAGCGCCGAGATGCCTTTGAGTTCTGCTGCATCACTGTCGAATCCGAGCATCTCCGGGGCCGGACCGCCGAATACCGACCGGGCGCCCTGCAGATTCTCGGGCTCCAAGTCGAGATCGTCGACGTCGGGATCGGCAACATGGAGGGTCCACCGCAGGATCTCGCGGCTCGTGCGGTAGTTGATGGTCAGTCGTCGACTTCGCCCACGAGTCTCGATACCGTAGCGCGACAACGGGGTCGGCCGCCCATAGATTCGTTGATGGGCGTCGCCGACGATGAAGAGGTCGTCGGTTGCCGGAGCTATCAACGCCCGCAACATCTTCCAGTGAGCGGGGTGCAGGTCTTGTGCCTCGTCGACGATGGCGAATCGATAGCCGAAGCGATCACGTAGCGTCAAATCCGTGGCCAGGGATGTGGCTGCGCGCGCCGCCAGCTCGGTGAATGTGATCAGTCCCTCGGCCCGCATCAACCGCTGGAAGTGTTCGACCACCTTCCAGACCTCCGCGCGCTGAGGGCGCGACAGTCGTTGCGTTCGCCCACTTCTGGCCACGCGGAGATATGCGGTCTCGGTTTCGATCGAGTTGCCGAGCACCACGAGCGACCATTCGTCGGCGAGAAACGCCGGAGTGAACCCCTCCGGGGATTGTTGCGCGGCGACCGACCACAGTTGCTTTACGCGCGAATCACCGTCGTGCACGAGCGTCGAGGAACCAACGAGTGCACGACCGCTGTCGGTCGACGCGACCACCTTGCGGGCGAGTGCATCGACGTTGAGCACCTCGACCCGCTGGGTGATGTCCTTTCCGGCGAGTTCAATCAGCTGGGCTTCGATGGCACGGACCAGGTTTCGCGTATAGGTGGTGAGCAGAACCTTGGCCCCGCCGCCTTCGGCATCCAGGCGTGCGGCCAGGTGTCGGGCCCGGTGCAGCGCGGTGACCGTCTTCCCGGTTCCGGCGCCACCGGTGACACGGAAGGGGCCGTTCCACCCGTCATGCGTGGCGAGCTGCCTTTGGAGCGGATGCAGCCATACCCGCCACTTTGCGAAATCGCCTTCGAGCACCGCGCGTAGCTCGGCCTCGTTCTCACCGGCCGCGGCAGTGAAGTTCAGTTGCGAGATCGAACGCTTCAATGCCTTTTGAATGTCGTCGGGATCAACGGGCCCGGGCTCATCGATCCCGTAGTCCCGCCACACGTCGTCAGGGCTCTTCCCGAATGCGAGGTCCAGCACGGCGTTTGCCTGCGTGTTCGGTAGGGCCTCGGCGATCCCGAGGAACGCCTTCTCCCCTTCCACCTTGGTCAGTTTGTCCGCGAGTTCCGGTTCGACGCCGAAGCGTTCGAGGTCGATGACTCTGACCGTGGCGGGCATGAATGGCGTGGAAGATCCACCCGCCGTCACCGGCGCCTTGTCGATCGCCTTCTGCAGCGCGGAGGGGTCGAACAACTCTGCGGCACCGGTCTTCGTGTTGACCTGCAGCGTCACCTTTCCGGCGAACTCATACGCGTCATCGTGGGGCAGCACCGAGACGAGGTAGAGCGCCGAGTCGGCGCCCGGGTCGACGAGCACGGCCCGATAGTTGTCGTTGACCCGGGCGGTCCTGATGTACTTGTTTGCAGCGCCTTTCGGCTTCTTGAAGTCCAGCCCGGTAGCATCCGGATCCTGCTGGAGCTTGACCATGAAGTTGAGGACCTTGCCCTTGATGCTGCCGTCGAGTTTGTCGTAGGACTCCTCGAACATCTCGTGCATCTGCACTCGTCTCTTCACGCGCGCTCTCCTGCCAGTGCGTTGATGATGTCGTCCGCCAGGACCGATCCCTCTCCATCAGCGATCCGGAATACCCGCCAGCCGTTCTGCTCAAGCCACTCGTCGCGGTCCTCGTCAGAATCGGTGACGACGGCGACACGCGGCTGTTCCCACCCGAGTTCTACCTGCCATATCGACTGCTCCGGACCGAGTTCCATTCCCACCTCGGGAACCGCGGCGTGGGCATCCGCCAACGATTCCACCAGGCCGGACATCGAAGGATCTGCGTACTCGTGAACGATCTTCCACTCTCCGGACAGCGGGACGACTATGTCGGTGCGTTCGGTCGACGCAGTTGACAACGGCACCGGGAGTGCCGAGAAGTCGGCGAGCGATTGCGTCGTCCAGATTGCAGCCATTCGTTGCGGTAGCAGATCCCCGAAGTGCGGCAACGACACGAACTGGAGCACATTCGCCCATCTCAGCCAATCGCGCCATCGTTGATCATGGACCTTGCCGCCGACTGCCTCATCGGAATCGTCGAGGACGGTGAGGATTCCGAGTGTGGGCTCGAAATCTTCGGGGTCGGCGCAGATGACGATGGGCAATCCACTCAATCCTTGCCGAGGCACAACGACGATGGAACCCGGCTCGGACGGCGATTCTTCTCCGGTGGCGGCCGCTGCGAGTGTCTGCCCAAGATCTGCCGTGCCGGTCATGATCGGGTTGCCGGTGCCGTGCTTGACAGAGGGATTCACCAGGGCCAGCACGGTGGCAACGGCACCTGTCGACCAGACATCGGCGTCGGGGTCGGCGAGGTATTCGACCAGAAGATCAACCGGGTTGTCCCACAGGTACTTCAGTCGAGGATCACTCACCTGCTCGGCCGCAGTGCTTTTGACGTGCTGGTGGACCATGTCCTGCGATCTATTTTTCGCGTTGCCGGTCTCGACGGCGGTGACGTCCTCCCACGAGATGGACCAGACCCTGGCGTCCGCCCGACGTAGCGCATCGCGTTTTCGCGCGTCATCGGCCGTGCGATTGTGGTCAACGCTCGCATGGAACTGCTTGCCGTCCAAGTAGATTGCGACATCCGCCGTTTGCGCGTCGACCCTGGTGAACAAGAAGTCCGGCTCGGTGGCGACCCCGGAGGCCACCACTTGCACGAGTGGCCGCATCCGCCACCTACGGGGTTGACCATCGGGTCCGGGTATCCGTATGTCGAGCTCTTCGCCGTTGCTGCCGAGCGTGATCTCATACGACGAACCGGGCCGAGCGTCGATCAGTGTTTTCATCAACTCTCGGAAGCGGATCTCCAACTCGCTGAGTTGAACCTTGCCGATGTCGATCCCGGTGACCGTTCCGATCCGCTCGACGTCCCACTGTCCGAGGAAGTCGTCGAGCAGGGCCAATGCGGATTCCCGGGATGCGTGGGTCATGTCCCGTGCAGGGAGAACCCCGTAGAGGCATCGATGGCAGGCACGGAGTTCTTCAGTGCGACAGGGACATTCGGCCAATGTGTCGCGCGCGAGGGTGAGGATGCGTCGCATGCGTTCGGGTTCGCCGAAGCGATCCAGGTAGCCGGTACCGCCCGGCACGGTGTCGTGCAACACCAGAAACCGGCGGGTGGCGCCCTCTGCGTCGGTCATGCTCGACGCCACCACAGAGAGGTGCTGCGGGTCTCCTCCGAAATCCTTGCGCAGACCCAGCAGAAGCGCCCCCTTGAACGACGCCAGCGTTGTCTCGAAGTTCAACAATGACACCGGGAGCAGCAGCCTCACCGCTTGCGTACGCAGCTCGTGCGAGAGCAGTAGACGTGTCCACTTCTCGTCGCCACCCCGTCGGGTGACGCAATAGCCGCGGTGGCGGACGTCGGCGATCGGTGTGTTCCGTGAGGCAACCACGCCGCAGTGTTCACAGGTGGTGAATCCCGGAGCGTTGCGTTGGTCCCCCGCGATGGTGATCGTCTCGCCCGGTGCGTCGCCGAATCCGGTGTTGACGGTTCGAATGGTCGCCGACTTGGCGTACTCCGCACCGAATATTGCTCCACGCAAGCGCCACGCCTGTGCGATGTCCTGAGGTTCGATGTCGACGCCGCCGACGGTACCGAAGAAGGTACGCGTGCGATCCTCTGCTTCCTCGTCGATGAGAACGTCGTCGAGTCTGTGAACCGCCGACACCTTCCGCAACGCCAGCACATTGTGCACCGCTCCGGAATCGGCCACGGCTGTCGAATGACACCGCGGGCACATCTGTACGGGATTCGATGTGGTTGTGCCCCAACCGCAGTCGGGACACAGCCGCGTCCTGCGCCAGTGAGGTTTGGCAGACGGCCCGATGTCCATCGCATCGATCTCGACCCGCTTACCGCCGGCGTAGAAGAAGGCTCCCGGCGCGAGTTCGGTGAGCGCGGTCGCGCTCCCACGTTCGTAGCTGAGGTCGAGCGCCTCCGTTTGTGGTTTGCCACCGGCATCTCCGACGGTCCACCAGAGGTGGACGTCCAGAGTCGTTGCGTCGTCGAGCAGGTTGTAGTTCGGCAGCAGCCCGACGCCTGACAGTCCGGTCAGTGTTTCGATGCTTCCTCGCTCGTACAGTTGCTCGCTCAGGGCTCTGAACTCACCTCCGCACCGCTTGCGGTCTTCTTTCTGGGCGTCGTCGAGGTGCCCGTGCTTGTCAATGGCGGCGATCGTTTCGGAGAGGCCGCTCATCCGGGTCCGGATCTCATCGCTCTCGGACACCCAGCGAGCTGAGGCCGCGGCGACGAGTGTTCGCATCCCGTCACCGGCAAATGCTCGCAGGTGAAGGCGGGCGTCATCAGAGATGTTGGTGGCGAACAACTCCGCGAACTCTGTGGCGAGGGATTCGGCGTTCTCGATGCACGTGTCGACGACAGTCCGCAACCAGGCGCCGTCGTTCATTCCGCCATCAAGGCACACGCTCAATTTGGGCGGCATGGGCTCTGAGATGTGCAGGTGACCGCCGGCGATCTTGTCGAGGCAGAAGGCGAAGTACTGGCGCTGCAGGAGTTCGGTGGCCTCCAGATAGGCACCGGGCGGCCGAACCTCTCCGGCGATGAGGTTGTCGGGTTGAGAGAAGTAGTACAGGTCGCGAGGTGAAGTGGGTACGGCGGCAAGGACAAAGGCGTTCCCGGTGGAACGGCCTGCACGCCCGACGCGCTGGAGATAGTTGGCCGTCGATCGCGGCAGAGAGGCGAGAGCGACGGTGCTGAGGTCGCCGATGTCGATGCCGAGTTCGAGCGTCGGTGTGCATGCCAGGATGTTGGGGTCAGATGCTGACCCGCCGACCTTGAAGCGGGTCTCGACTTCCTCGCGCTCTGTGCGGTCGAGAAGTCCGGTGTGCTCAGCACTCACGATGCGACGGATGCGCCCGCTGCGGTACATGGTCCGATAGAAGTTCGCTTCTTCGATGCCCCCGACCTGAAGTCGCCCGGTACACCGCATTCGCGGACACGGCGCACCCTCCCAGAGGTCTACTCGGTTCTGTGATGCCGGTTGCACGTGATGGCAGGTCGGACAATCGAGGCGGGCAATTCCCGCGGCGTCGAGGAGGATCGATTCCGGAGTGAGCCCGAAGATCTGTGAACCCTTCTCCCCCGATCTCCGAGCAAGTGGACCGGGCTCGGCAGCCAACTGATCGAGCGCACTGCCGAGGAGGGCTCGGGCTTCGCCGCCGCCGACTCCAAGGCACCTCTTTGTCCAATCGGTGAGCCATGACTCACCGCGCGGATTGACCGATTGGAAGTCGGTGTGGCCTGCAAGTCCGGTTGTATAGAACGACGGTGCCGGACGGCCGCGGGGGAATTTGGGCATGCCGTCAGCACTCCCGCCCCAGATCGACCAGCGTTTGCCTTCCTCTTTCACGTAGCGGGCGAGCCACGGGTGGATGATGCCGCCGCCGATCCGGAGATGCTCGAGGATACCGAAAAGCCAAGGGCCATAGCCACTTCCTTCGAGAGGCCCATCCAGGCTCAGCTGTGGCAGGTTCTGATGGATGTCACGAACGATGTCTCCATAGACATTTAGATCGACATCGATGTCGACTGCCACGGAGGAGGTGAGTTCGAGTGTGCGACCGGTTCGAGCGCCCAGGCCCACCTCCATGTGTGACTGGAAGGCCAATCGGGTAGCGAGCAACGATCGCAGGACGCCGGGGTCGTGATCAAGCCAGTCGGCGTCAGTGGTCAGACGTCGGGTGAAGTCCGGCGGGGTGAGTGCGTAGAGGTCTTCGGTTGAAGCGGCCGACACCAGCGCATCGGCCGCGGCAGCCAGGCTCTGACGAGAGTCGCCGAGTGCACGGAAGAGCGCCGATCGAAAGTTGAAAGCGAAAGCCCTTCCCTCGATGAATGCTGCACGGTGGGCCGCGTCCTGCACAGAATCAGTGAAGACGAGGGTCTTCTTCTCGTCGTCGGGAAGCACCCTGGACCCGAATTCTGTTGTGAGACCGACACTCAACAGCGTCGCGACACTCGACCCCATGTAACGGATCGCGTTTCGAGCACCGCACGACGGGCAGACCTCGTTGGCCGCGTCCTCATCGGTTGCCGACATGTGGACGGCGACGGTGTTTTCGCCTGGTGCCGCGTGCACTTCGAGCGTTTCCGGGTCGAGATGTCGGACGCCGGCCTCATCGGTGGCTGCAGCGAGAAGGGTCCGGGTCTTGGCACGACTGCCATGTCGCGCACTGTTACGCCAGATGGTTGCGGGCTCGCCGGCGAGATTGTCACCGAGTTCGGTGGTGGCGGCCATCCATCCGGATCTGCCGCAGACCCGGCAGTACGTGGCCGGGAGCAGTCGTCGTCCCTCAATCGGTCCGTCGTGCCACCAGTGAAATTCTGGTGCATGGCCGACGATGCGGAGCATTCGGCTCAGTTCGCGGACCCAGGTCTGGACTTGGAGGTTGACCAGTGGCCGAAGCGCGCCGGAGCCGTCTCGTGTTCGCGCGATGGAGATGAGAGCAAGGAATCGGAGGAACGCGGCCTGCGCCTCAGTGGGATTGGCGGAGTTGTGGACTCCCCACGGAAGGATGCCGGCCTGGGCGACACCGTTCACGGCGTCGGCCACGGTCATCGGGTTGCCACCGAGAACATCGATGACCACACGGGTCAGGAAGTGGCGTCGAAGTGCTTCCCCGATGATCACCGGATCGGTCAGGTCGCCGAGCTCGGCTCCCGCTCCTCCGAGGACTGCACTTGCGAGCGGGACCCACGTTGACGGATCGTCACTGACTGGCGCGGGGGTCGCCAGAATGTCATCTACTGTGGGGATGTCGAGGGTGAAGTCGACTACGGGCACGACGTCGGTAGCGGCCAGAGATGTCTCTCCGACAAGGGAATCCCGGGTGAACTCGCTACCGAAAATGGTCTCGGCGAACTCTCGGAGAACCGTGCCCTGCGTTGCGCCGCCCAGGGTTGCGGAGGTTGCCACTGGCGTGACCCTTCCGAGCGGGCCGCCTGCTCCTGCAACGCCGACCCGGGCGCCGAGACGACGGATGAGCATGGCGACATCTGTGCCCTGCGCGCCGTCGTAGGTGTGAAACTCATCGAGCACGAGGTACTGCAGGCTCAGCGCCACGTTGGCCCAGAGACCCGCGTCTGCTTGCCGTAGCAAGAGCAGATCGAGCATCCGGTAGTTGGTGAGCAGGATGTCAGGCGGGTTGTCGCGCAGAGTATCTCGATGATCGATGAGCGCGTGGCGACTTGCCCGCTTCCTCTTGCCACTGCCACCGATGTAGACACCCGCTGTGACGTCGGCAAGCCGGGAGTCGTCGTGGATGTACTCCGCGAGGCGGCGGGCCTGGTCGGTGACGAGCGCGTTCATTGGATACAGAATGATCGCTTTGATGCCCTTGTCACCGCGAGCGACCGCGCGTCGACAGTGATCCAGCAAGGGAATCAGGAACGATTCGGTCTTGCCCGATCCCGTGCCCGTTGTGACGATGGTCGGTTGCGACGGTTTGCCATTCGTGGACAACCGCCGGAACGCCTCGGCCTGATGCTGAAAAGGTTTGAACCCCTGGGGCATCCACTCCAGGGGCGATACCCATCCGGTCCCGACCGGCCGATACGGCGTCCTGATTTTGAGGTAGGGGCCACGGAAGATCCCTGTCTCAGGATTCGACAGGAATGCCCGGAGCGACTGCTGCGCTTCGGGATCCGAGAGGGCGAACGTGGTGGACAGGTACTCCACGATCGACTCTTGCGTCTCCATCGCAAGCAGCGAGGGAAGACTCGGATTCGGTGCGGTCATCCGTTGCCGGCCAATCGCTGCTCGAACTCTGCGTACGCTGCGCGCATCTCGGCCTCGCGATCGGGCTTGTAGAACCACGGCTCGTCGTGGTCGGAGTCGGGCTCGAACGGCGTGTAGCGATCAAGCAAGTCGCCGTGGTCTTCGCCGTTCATCCACGCCTGCAGAAGTTTGAAGTCGTCTTTCTGCTGGCGAACACCCTGCGCGTGATGATCCTTCGCGATCTTGCGACCATTGGCGTCGAAGTACATCTCGTACTCGTACTTGCGAAGCACCGGGAACTGCGCTCGGAACATCAACGCCAGGTGCTCTGCGGTAAGCCCGAGCATCAACGCAGACAATGCGTCGATCTCGACGAGCGCGGCTCTACGCTCGAAGTCGGTGCGCAGCGGTGTCTTCATGGACCAGTCGTGTGCCTTGACCGAGAGCGGGTTCAGCAGCTCGGCAAAGGGGGTCGTCCACGAGTCGTCTACGAAACCGCTGTCGTACAACGCCTCCCACAACTCAGCGAAATCTCTTGTCAGGCAGTTCAATCGGAGCGTCCGCAGCAGAAGGTACCCGGCTGCCGGATGATCTACCGGGGCCGGGAAGCGATCGACAACCTCGGTTTGAACGTGGGGGCGTCCACTGACCTTGACCAGGTAGTCAAACGGAAGCGATGCCCACATACCCGCTACCAAGGCGGTCTTTCGGACGTCGGAAAGCCCGTCAGGGCTCGACAACTGTTTACAGGGGCTAGCACATGTACACACAGTCAACGAGTTGACTGTGTTTACATGTGCTGCCCCCGGTGGCACAAGTGCCGCATGGAGCGATCTCGCCGACCCCGGTTGGGTCATATTTCGCCATGCCACCCGCCAGTAGTCCGTCGCGGGCCGGTCCCCCCACTTCGGAATGCCGGCGTCGTAGGTTTCGCGATCGCATGCGCGCTGGTAGTTGGTTCGCGGGATCACCGATTCCGGAAGGGATTCGAGGTCCCACGTGGTGTAATCGCCTTTACTCTGGCAATTTTCGTTCGGCTCTTTAGCGAAGGGTGTTGCGACGGTGAAATGCGGCCCCTGGAGCACTACCTCTTGCCAACTTGGCGGGTAGGATGTGGACCATTGAATGTAGCCTTCCTTCTTTCCCTTATCTTCGTCGAAACATCGAGTCCATCGATAGTCCAGATCTGACATTCGGCTAGGCTGATGAGCCAAGACCGATAGAACGTCCACGTGCTCCTTGGTCACGGGCCGAAGTAGTCTGGCCTGTTCGGCAGGGGTTCCTGGAGGATCAAACAGTTTTGCCCAATCGCCGAGAACGTCCCGGGTAATTGTTTCCACTCGCGAAGGATGCCCTCGAAAATCCCATCCTCCCCATGGATACTGAATCCCTGGAATCTGTCCGACATCTACACCGTGAGCACTTACTGAGTTGTCCACGGTGACCGGAGTCAAAAGGGAAGACATCTGCAGGAACGAAATCACAGAAGGAACGCCGTAGATGTGGATTCCGTATATTACAGGATGCCCAATTTCCTTAAATAGCATTAACTCGTTCACAAACTGCCAATGTCGCCTTAACCTCTTGTAGGCCTCTGCCCTCAAGATACCCGCGCTTGGATCACTGAAATGCCCCTCCGGGTGCAGTAGCCCAGCAACGCCCCACCGATTTGAAGCTCGCCAGACGAGCTCCATGAAGTTGGCATACAAGTTAGTCTGGATCCCAGCCAGCACGGCGTGATCAACTGGAGAGCCCAACGAAGCCGACGTTCCAGCCCACGCGGCCAAATCGAAGAGATAACTCGCCGTTACTGCAGGAAGATCGAGAAGTTTCGAACGACGCCTCACGAACTCTGGTGCCGGGATCTTGTCTTTTAGAGAAAAGTACGGATCGAATTCGGAAAGGACAGTATCTTCGAGCCACTTCGGCCGAACCCATGGCGGATTTCCCACCTGCAGATCAAACCCTCCACGCTGGAAGACCTGCGCGAAGTCCAACTCCCAATGGAAGAATCCCTGTTCCTGGGCGATCTCACGGGCCGTGCCCAGCCACTGATGGCGAAGCAGAAGATCAGGGATGGACCTCATTCCCGAGAACTGGCGATCCTGGTCATCAATCTGAGCCAGCTCCTCGAACCCCTCGGCGAGGTCCTGGAATGACCCCTGACCTCTGCCGACCTTCTTGATTCCTGCCGCTCCAAGAAGCTCTTCCAGAGTCACCAACCACTCGTCCAGGTCCGGCGGACCTGGGTGTCCGTCGTCTGCATCGACTACCGATCCGGTGAGCGGCCAGAACCACAGCGCACACCACGCATCCATTGCCAGGCGTAAGCGTTCGTATGGGCCTTCGGGATCGTGCAGTTCCTTTTCGACCCGTTCGCGCGAGACTGCATCCTCGACCGCCGGTACGTCCGCTCCCCAAACGTCGATGTGCCGTGAGATCTGCTGCTCGCTGATCTCCATGCGGCGTAAGACCAACGCCCACAAGCGTTCCACGCGTGTGGCGAGCGCTCGCAGACGGTCGGCCTGCTTCTGGCTCGGCTTCTTGGTGACGCTCTTGCGCCACTCTCGAAGCGCGGCAGCGGCATCGGGTGCGAGCTCCTTGGCCTGCTTCGCGTCGGCGACCGCTGCCCACCCGTCGGCGGGCAGCAAGAAGTGATGGATCTCCCCGTCACCGATAGCGCCCTCCGCGAGTGGTCTGTCCACGGGCGGGGTTTTGAGCCAGCTCTTCTTGGCGCGGCCCAAAGCAGTCAGGTCGTATGTGGCGCGCCTGGCCCCGATGAGCGAGTTGCCGCGCCGGAGATGAAGTCCGAACCACGGCGCTTGGAGCCCCCGGTGCATCACGTTGAGCCACAATGACACCTCGGCCAGTTCGACAGCAGTGGAGTTCAAATCCACGCCGTAGGCGCGATGCAGCGCGAGGTATGCCTTCACCTTTTGAAGTTCGGTTGCGTACTCCTCGGGCTTGATAGGTTCTTCCAGCTCGTCCTGACGCCGTTTGAGATACTCGGCCGAGAGCTGATTGATGGCTTCGTTGAGGAACGCGCCACTGCCCAGGGCCGGCTCGCAGATCCTGTAGTCGAGGATGTCCTGTGCACGAGTGCCCTCGGTGATCAGTTCAGCCAGAGCATGCTTCACCACGCACTTCGTCAGCACCTCGGGCGTGTAGTAGGAGGCGCTGCGTTGACGGTCGCGGCCCGACAGGCGAAAGACAAAGCTTCCCTTGGGGTGTCGGACAATATCGTTGCGGCCGGTGAGGCGATCTTCTCGCCAGACGATGCTCTCGTCGTAGTCACGGGACTTGCTGGAAGGGACCAGCCACGAGCCCTTGTCGGCGTTTCCGTCCTTGGCAACCTCCACCATGTCATCGGTGGCGATCAGACCGCTGTAGGACATCAGGCCCTCATACACGGCGCCCAGCTGGTTGATGCCGAGTTGGGCATAGGAGATGTATCCGCGCTGAGATCCCTTGCGCTTGGACGGTTTCGAGAGCAGCAGCAGGTTCAGCACCTCTTGGAGGACGCGGTTGCTGATCCGCATACCCTTGCCATCGATGAGCGGGGTCTTGGCTGGGTCGAACAGATCCGAGCGTAGCGGTTCGAAAACCAGACCGTCGGAGTCGTGTACGCCGCGGTTGTGGCCGGTGTTGACGAGTCGGAAGAGAAGCTCGAGGGAGTCGTGGAGGTGGGTTCCGTCTGCGGATCGCCCGGTGAGCGGGACCTGCACGAGTTCGCGGAGGCGGTCGAGTCCATAGCCGGATTCGTATTCTGGTGTGCCCACCGGAAGTACGCCGAGTTCTGGCCGGGCTTCCGCAAAGAGCAGGAAGAGAATCCGATAGAGGAACCGCAATGACTGCGTGGTGAGGTCGCGGGGAAGGTCGGGGATGCCCTCGACTGCCAGGTCCTGGTCACGTCTCTTGGTGAGAACCTCATTGGCGATCTTCTCTATCGAGATCCTCAGGCCCTCACGAAGGTCCTCGCTGACGCCGACTGCATGCTTCTCGGAGCTCTCGGTATATCGGTCGAGCTCGGCCTTGCCGTCATCCTCATCGGGCAATAGCGCGTTGGCCGACCACAGACCGGCGTGCCAGGCGAGTTCGCCATTTGCCTTGTCATCACGACGATCCAGCGCCGTCGCGACGTCGAAGGCCAGATAGCGCCCCTCGGACCAGCGTGCGACATCGGTCAGAAGGACGATGCTGCCCGCAACGACCATCAGGTATCGAGGGGCGTTGTCGCTCACGAAGATCTGGGTGATGGCTTCGCTGACGCCGAATACCGGATTGGTCTTTTCGCTGTTCACATGGATGGTCAGCGGCTCAACCAATGTGCCTGTTCGTCCGAACGTCGCGTCGGCGTTTCCGAACAATGCGTCGGCGCTGTCAACCGGGTACGCCTGCAAGATGTGCAAGGAATCCGTTGCTGTCGCGCTCGGGTACCGCGCGATCAACGGAACGTCGATCTCGATATCGGCTTGGCTGGTCGCAAGTCTGACTGGCTCAGCCTTCAGTCCAACGGCTTCGAGCAGGGTCGTGTGCAGCTCGGTAACCCGTGTAGGCGCGGTATCGAGCGCAGGGTCCGGGAGATCTCCGAGGTCGCGGATGTAGCCGGCGGCAATTGCCGAGAGCCCTTTGACCGGCGTCGATTTTCCTTGTTCGGCCCATTCCTTCCATTGACCACTCAGCTTCTTGAGGGATGAGGGAAAGACCTCGGCGAGCCAGTGCTCGGAGAGAAAGTCGTTGACGTTGTGGATGGAGTCGAACATCAACTCACCCCTTCTGCTTGGGCACGATGACGCCAACTACGCGAACGAATGGATCCCCGGACGCAGCAAGTGAGTCGATGATGGCGGACCAATTGCCCGACGTGGTCTGCACTTCGAGTTTGCCGCCTTTGCGACTGCCGACGTCGGCGATCTGCATGGCCGCCTGCTCCCAGAGCTTCAGCCCCGAGCGATAGCGATCGACACGATTGATCAGATCACGTTCGAAGTCATCGCGACGTTCCTGAATATGTGCCCGTGCGGCATCGACGGCGAGAGGCACCAAGCCTTGCAGTTCGGACAGTTCGTCGTCGTGCAGGCCGGCATTGGTGGCACTTTCGCTCAGCCCTGAGATCTCGACGATTGTCTCGAAGTCGTCGACCTCGGGAGCGCTGGGCAATCCGGTGACCGCGCCCCAGTGGGCGATCGCCGGCCGGCCCGCGGCGTTGGACCACACCGCCTGCGTCAGGAAATACACTCGGTCGACCGAACCGGTGACCACGGGGATCTCATCGCGGCCAAAGCGGCCGACGGCGCGATCTCCCGCCCAGTCGAGCACCGGGTGGATGGGGCTGAGAAAGTGAACGTCGGGCCATGAGGTGTCCTCGGACTTCTGCGCGCGGGCGAGGCGTTCCCTGGCGAAGTCGGTACTTCCGGTGAGGCGCAGTCGATCTTCGATTCCTTGTTCGCTGCGATAGTCCGGTGGTAGATCGCGGAAGCGAGTGATCAGGTCGTCGGGTGGGGTGAACGCAATCAGGTCCTTGTCGTCCTCGCGATGGACATCGAGCCTGTTGGCGCCCTTGTCGGTGGAGATGTCGGCGAGCTCCGCGGTCAGGTAGTTGTCGTCGTCATCGAAGAACGACAGCCTGGCCGAGGTCTCGGGGGCCGGCTCATTCTCGTGCTCACCCCCTTTGATCATCAGTCGGGCAAAGGGATTCAGCTTCTCCGACGTCGGATCGGGAATCGTCTCATCCAGATCCTGTCCGCTACGGATGACCTCCATGACCGTTTCTTCCTCGATCTTCGCGTCGTGCAGATCAAGAAGGACTTCGGCGTCGCCGAGCGCCCGGTTGGCCTCGTCCTCTTTGAGGAGCAGTTTAGTGACGACGTTGAGGTCGTCGGTCACGTCCTCATCGGTTGTCAATGCCATCGCGGTGATCTGAGGTGAATGGAGTTGCCCGTACCGGTCGATCCGTCCATTGCGCTGCTGGATACGGATGAACGACCACGGCAGGTCGTAGTGGACCAGGTGGTGGCATTCCTTGTGTAGGTTCAATCCCTCGGATGCCATGTCCGAGGCGATGAGAACCCTTATCGCAGAGGCCTTCTGGCCGAATCCTTCCACGACGCCTTGGATCTTCTCGTCGGAGAGACCGGCATGTAGGACCTCAACGGGCAGGACGCCGTTGACTGCTCTCGCGGGGAACTTGAGCTTCTTCTGAAGCTGCGTTTGAAGCCAATCGAGGGTGTCGATACGTTCGGAGAAGATCACCACTCGGGTGTCGGAGCCCTTGCCCACGCCGATCGAACCCAGGTACTCGACCAGCTTGTCGAGCTTCGCCGGTGATGTGTTCTCGGCTCTCGAGGCGAGCTCGTCCAGCTGAAGCAGCGCCACAGCCTCGCGGTTGCGCTCATCTCCGATGGTCTTCAGTCGCCGCCCGATGCTCGCTCGCAGAGCACGTGGCGAGGACAGGAATGCCTTGTACAAGGTCCACGGAAACAGTTGTCGCCCATTGCCTTCGATGACCGGATTCGACTTGGGATGAAGCCACACATCTTCCAGTTCCCGCAGGACGGCGAGTTCTGCAGCATTTGGTTCGACACCGATGACGTCGGGTTTCAGTCTGGCTTTCCACTTGTCAGCAACGTCGAGCTTGACGTCGGGCGAATTGCGGTGGCGGCGCACATACAGATGCTTGATGTCTTTGGCCGAATACTCTTTGGGGTCGACGATTGCGGTGGGGTCCAGCATCGCGATCAGCTCTGCAAAGGACTCCTGCTTGCCGTTGTGTGGCGTTGCGCTGGCCAGAATCAGGGAATCCGACTGCTCTGCAAGCAGTCTGGCGAGTTCATTGTTCTGGGTGCCGCGATTGATCAGGTTGTGGCATTCGTCGATGACCACGGCGTCCCAGTGCTGATTCTTCAGATGATGCTTGTAGCGAGCCGGGTTCTTGAGGGTGTCGATCGAGACGATGACGCGCTTGTAGTAGCTGAACGGGTTTCGCGAACTGGGCAGGGTCTGTTTGACCTTTTGGATTCCCGCCGAGTCGAGACGAATCAGCGGGATCGCGAAGCGTGTCCAGAGTTCCTGCTGGAACTGCTCAAGGACTGCGCGAGGTGTGACGACCAGGATTCGTTCACCACGGCCACGTCGAATCAGTTCAGAGAGCAGGATGCCGATTTCCAGGGTCTTGCCGAGTCCGACGGCGTCGCCGATCAAGATACGAGGACGGAGGTTCTCCAATGCCTGCGCTGCCGGCCGCAACTGATAGTCCATGCGGTCGAGCAACGCCTGGTGGCCGACCGCGATGCGGGTGTCGGCGGCAGGCACGGGACTGCCGCGGCGGACGGACTCCAGCCACAGACGTGTACGGCGGAATCCAGGAGACACATCTGCGACCAGTCGTCCCTGCCGCGGGTCGAGGCGGTCAATGGTGTCGAGATCGGGGTGATCGAAGAACACAGCGTCTTGATCGCGGACCAACTCGCTCACCCCAGTCGCCTCGACGCGCGTGCCATCAAGTTCGGTGGTCCGCACCGAACGCACCAGCCACTCCTCGTCGCGAACGATAACGCGCTCACCTGCTGCGATATCAGCCATGCCCAGCCTCCTCGAAATACTGCCCGATCCGCAGCCTATGCCTGCGCGAGATAGGCGCTGAACAGGCCCGCGTCCTCTTCGCCGGGCTCGTGGGTGCCGAACAACAACGCACGGTCCAGCAGCGTGTTGTTCAGCTCGCATGAGGTCTCCGGAGCGAGCACGCACGCATGGCACGCGGCCATGTTCAGCGCATCGGTTCCCGACGCCGGCGACTCGATGCACACGGGATCCGACGAACACCACGACAGCCTGGTGAGGCCCTCCTTGATCGCGGCAGCAAACTTGTCGGGATCAGCTTGGGACGCGACCCCTCCCAGGCTCCCGGCCGAGTCAGAGCTCGCCGTGTAGATGAGGATGCCCGCCATGTCCTCGTCGACGAAAAGTCGTTCCCGCAGCGAGGACGCGGGGTATCCGGCGTCCAGCGAGAGTTGATCGATGAGGACGTGCGCCAGAGTGTGCAACGCGACCTTGGCGATGTCGACTGTGATCGGACCTCGCTTGAACGCCTGCGCTTCTTTGTTCGCAGCCTCCTGCAAGGTGCGTCGTCGACCGTCTGCGAAGGGCGCGGATGCCCACTCGGTGAGTTCGGCACGGTCGAGCGCAAGGAAGATTCCCTCACCGATGACCTCGATCGCCGGAAGCCAGTACAAGGGCTCTGGCGAAAGCTTACAGAGATGATCCGGGTCAACCGTTCCGTTGAGTCTTGAGAACCCGTACAGCGCGCGGACTTCTCGCAGCCGAGTCACCTTGCGCAGATCGGTGAAGATATCTGGCACGTCGTCCGGGAACTGTCCGTTGGTCACCGATTTCTCGCACACGAAATCGGACTCGTCCTTGCTTTCCTCACGGCCGTCCATCAAGGCCCTGAACTCTTGACGACGCAGCTGCGCTTCGTCGATGTCCTCGGACTTCTCCTCGCCTCGGCGTCGCTCGACCTCGGCCACGATCTGGTCGACGGTGAAGCGCCCGCGAGACTGCTTTGCGATGTTTCGCAGCAGGGCGTCGTTGACTGCGGCGGGGTCCTCGAGTGCAGCCCAGTACCGATTGACGAACTTGGAGAGGGCCTCCGAGTAGGGCGGGATGGAGATCGCGGACCTCACGGCCGGGAACCACACATTGGACGCACCGCGCTGGACCACCCGGGGTGTCTCCGCACAATCCTCGGAGTAGTCGGCTCCAAGCCATGGTCGCGATCCCTTGCAGCGAATAACCCCCTTCATGGCTGCCGGTCCCGTCGCGCCATCAAGGCTTCGACTCTTCACGCCGCAGGTGCATTCGAGGACGAGGTCATCCAGCGAAGATGTGCGGCCAAGCGATTTCATACTCATTTCGTGCCGAGAGTCGGCGGAACCGTTGTGTCCCTGATGGAGCCATTGGAAGAACGGGAATTCGTCGATATGGCCGCGCGTGCAGGCGGTGATGAGTCGGAACGGTGACAGCGGCGCTCCTACACGGCCGTCTTTGCAAAGACAATTCGTTGCGTTCCAATCGCCCCCGAGTTGGGCTGTGGTGCCGACGCGGCGGCAGGAAGGGCAGATCTGTGTCTCGGGAAACCTCACGACCGGCACATCACGCTTCCCACCCGCGGGCGGCGATTTCAGTTCATTTACCCCGAGCGACCGCGCGAGGCGCGGTTCACTGACGACCGGTGATCGATCCTCGTGCCACTCGTGCAGCCCTACGATCATGAAACTTGTTGTTTCCGAGGGAAACAGACCGCCGATGCCATATGTACTGAGGAGTTGGCTGCGCCGGGCCTTGACGTTGGCAGTTTTCACTTCTTCCTCCTCATCGGGATCTGGTAGAGACTGCTTTCGGCATCTACGTCACGCATGCTCTGCAACGTCGGCCAGGGCACCTCGCGTTGCGAGTAGTCGATTGCCTCATTGGTGAGGGCGTCTTCGGGACGCACCATCAGAGCCGCTTCCAGGTTCTTGTTTTGGTATTTCATATTCTCGCGTTCGTCGCCCGCGTTGGCCCACACCTCGAGCAGTGCGGCCAGTTGATCGTCGGTGGCCGCCACCTCGTCAGGTGCAACCTTTCGAACACGGTCGACGATCAAACGCGCGACTTCCACCAGCTCATCCCACTCGTTCGACGCCAGGTGTGCCGACCCGTTGCCAGAGAGTGCTCCAATCAGAAGCCGAGCCATCGAGATCAGAACACCGTGGAGGCCACGATCACGCGCTCGGGCCGCGAAAGGCGTAGCGCTGGTGGCCTCGACCGCGCGATACAGCGATTGGTGGAAGGGCCGGAAACTCTCGTAGTGGGACCGGTCTCGTGAGCGCGCAGAGTTGAATATGGTCACCACCAGCCCAGGATGCTGACGTCCGACACGACTGGTCGCCTGAATGTACTCAGCGCTGGCCTGAGGTTGGCCCATGACCGTCATCAAACCGAGCCGGTCGATATCCACACCCACAGAAATCATGTTCGTGGCCAAAACGACGTCGTCAGGCGCGTTACTACCGCCCAATCTTCGTTCCAATGACTTGAGACTCAGTGGAATCTCCGACGACGGGACACGACTGGTCAACTCGTTGACGCGGATCGGACCACGAGTCGTGGTGTCACTTCGCTTGGCCACCACGCCGAGCCTCTCCACCACGTCACCCTGCACCTGCAGATACGCGCTTCCCAAGACGCGAAGACTGTTGAAGTACCCCAACAAAGTCCAGTATGGGTCTCTCGTCGCATCGTCACCATTGATGTCTTTTGCCGCCTGCAGAAGCGCCGCGTAGACGCGCACCATCAACGTTGCGTGACTTGTTCCCGATGCCATCACCCCTACGTACTGCCTCGTGCCGAGTTCATCTCGACCCGATGGTTCGGCGAAGAAGGACTGATCTGGATCGATTCCCGGTGGCGGGAAAAGTGCTGCCGAACGGGCAAATACGGCCTCGATCTGCTCTTCTGCACGACGAATTGTTGCTGTCGACGCGATCACCTTGGGCTTGGCGCGGTTGGACTCATCCCCCAGGGAAGGCACCGAGCAAGCCGCGTCAACTGCAGTTTCGTAGAGTCCCACCATTGAACCCAGCGGCCCGGAGATCAGGTGGAGTTCGTCCTGAATGATCAACTCGGGCGGCGTACCTTTTCCGTCGCGAGCAAAGAGCTTGCCCACATTCTCGTTCCAGGCCATCATCGCGAACTTGTCGACGGTCCCGAGGATGAGTTCAGGACGTTCGCGATACACGTCCTCGTCGACCAGGTGAACCGGGAGCCCTGCCCTGAAGTCACATGACGGAGTCCCGCATGCAATCACGAGGTGGTCGAACGGACGTTTCTCCGCGGAGTACTTCTCGTGATCAAGAAATGTTCCGCACCAGGGGCATTGGGTGAGCTGCACAGGATTCTTCTCCTGAAGGTCTTGCCCCATCGCCAGCTTCTTCAGAGAAGTGCGGGCCTCCGCGACCGAGTTGGGGGTCGCACCTGCACCCACCCACAATCCAATAGAGAATGACCGATTGCCCAGATCCGGATTGTCCTTTCGCACCGTCTCCAATGAGCACATGAGCATCGATGCGCGCTCGAACTGTTGAATCGTCAAGAGCCGCAACGTGTATCGCATGATCACTGCGACACCCATCGCCGACGAGTCCCGAATTCTACGCAGAAGGATCACGAATGCAACGAGCCCGAGGTACGCCTCGGTCTTTCCACCACCAGTGGGGAACCAGAGGAGGTCTGCCACTTCTCGGTCATCATGGGACGCATCGGCGATTCCTGGCAGATTCAGCAGAACGTAAGCAATCTGGAATGGGCGCCATTCAGCATCAGACCCATCCCCAACTGCCCCCTTGGCCCCGCTGCGCACCCAGTCCTGACGCGCTCGCTGCAACTGCATCGCACGGTTGGCCAACCGGAAGGCGCGCAGTTCATCTGGGCTGCGCTCAAGGAGTCCAATCCCGGCTTCGATCCGGTCGGCGGCCGTGCGCATGTCTCTGATATGCCGGGCTGCAACGGGTTTGAGGTCATCGTCGGCAATGGCAACACCACTGCGGACATCGGATTCGATGGCATCAATCCACGCTCGGTAGTGGGCGGTGAGACCTCGCAGGTTGGTGCTGATCACATCGATTGGAGCATCGGCCAATGTTGCCATCCGAAGATCGAGATCCTTGACCTTACCGGGCTTCGCGCGATGCACCTCATGTGTCGGGATGAAGGTAGTCGATACCTCGGCGACCGTCCCGTCCTTCACTGCGTCGAGATCCCAGTCGGCGGCGCACCCGTGCCCGATGGCAAACGCATGGGCGTTTCGGTACATCAACGCTGCGGTGTCGAGATCGTCGTCCATGCCGATGTTGTGGGCTATTGACCTGTCAACGATGTCCGAGTGCTGCGTCCGCGCGCTCAAGCCCACTTGGAACCACGAAATAGCATCGCGCATATCACCTTTGACCGCTTGGGCCTTATTGTTCAGGGCGACCGTGACCGTCACGATTCCGTCCCGTTCCGGCCTGACGTAGCGATACAGTTCGAGCCCAGGGCCGACTTCGCTCCTATACACGCCTGGGCGCTGGAGCTGTTGACTGACCGCGATCTCGTGCAACGGAATTCGCCGCCAACCGAGCGCGGCCTCGTCCTTGTCGATCACTTCTTGATACCAAGCCGCGCTTGGCGTGATAGTGACAGATTCCGCCGATGCACGCACCGAGAATGTCATGCCCACCGAGGATGGAAACCTCATGCGCGCCTGGGCAACCGGGCTCCCCTCATCCGTTTCGCCATCCGACTCGGCCCCTGTGGGTTCACTCTCGACTTCTTGCTCAACGGCCTCGGCATCCTCCTCGTCCGCGGGCCTAGGCCAAAGGGTGCCAAGAATATACCGGTTCAACGGCGCTTCTGCGATGACTTCATGTTCGCCGTCACCTGGACCGAAGAGATCGGCTTTCAGCGCATCGACCATCTCCTCGCGGAACCGGTATTTCTCGGCCAGACTATCTTGCACGTTCATCCCACTTTCTCCATCACATCCCACAGCGGTCGCGCGAGACCCGCAACCCTGGGAACAAGCCAGAACCCGCCGGGACCGATTCCCTCATTCTCGACTGCACGCGGGTCGCCCGCCGTCGTTTCCACCGACACCAGAACCATGTCGGCCAGCTCAGCCGGCCACTGTCCTCCACGGATATTGAACGCGGTCGCAAACGCCTGGCCGAAGTCGTCGGTCGTGCGCCCGATCGGCGTGCCGTCGACGGTCAACGCATATATCGGGCGCTCGCGAGTGGAGTGCTCCAGGTCGAGCTCCGCGTCGACCCCACACCCGACCGCAGCGGTGCCGAGGGCGTGCTGGATCTCGACCGCATCGCAGCCGTCCATTGCGGCAGGTCGGGCCGCATACGAATCAGAACTTCCGATTTCTATCGATCCTGCGCGAGTGCTTCCCTGCCGTCCGACGCGCTCCTGCAATCTGCCGGGCAGCCATCCGAACTCCGCCACCGCGGAACGCGTCCGCAGCGCCTTCACGAGGGTGATAGTGTCCCGCGCTCGGGTCAGCGCCACGTACTCCAGCCGAATCTGGGTCCACGGGTCGCCGTCAGGGGCGTAGTAGTTCGCGGGTTCGACGATGTATACGTTGTCGAACTCCAGTCCCTTGGCGCGGTGGATCGTGGACACGATGATGTCGGAGGCGTCGTCCTGGGTGAGCGTCAGAGGAATGCTCCCTGCCATGACACGCCGTCGAATCCGCTCGAGGTCGATTTGCTCAGAACTCCGCCCCCGTCCTTCGACCGACTTCAGCAGGTACCACGCGTCCTCGGCTTCCTCGCTGGCCAGAACTTGCGCGAGCTGTGTTTCGACTTCTGATCGGGGCACTATTGGCCCATTCAAGCCGCCGAGAACAGGCGCGAGCCACCGGGCAGCGCCGAATGATTGGGCAGGGCGACGGACGGCGTGGCGGATATCGTGGTCCACGAGTTGCCGCGAGATACGGAGTACGTCGGCGTTGGTCCGGCAAAGCACGGCGGAGCATCCGACGACATGCCGAAGGAAGTCCCAATCCCCGGGATCGATGCGAGGCAGGGTGCCCCGGAACACATCCAACTGTGATTGAGCATCGATCGCATCGCTCGCTTCTCTGAGGCGTGCCCCGAGGCCGGCCGCGCGAAGACAATCGTTCCCTCGCGCCCGGTAGTTCTTCTCCAGGGTGACCGTGGTCGCGCCCAGGTCAGTGACGATGTGATCCAGGAAGTCCCCGGATTGGGTCTTGCCCGCAGATGCTTCCAGCACGAAGTCGTAGATCCCCTGGAGTGGGTCGCCCAGCACAGTGAACCCTGCATCCCGAGGAAGGTGCCGGAGTATCTCCATCACGAAGTCGGCGCGGTCACCAATCAGGTCCTGGACCTCGTCGACGATGACGTGCTGGAGGCCCTCGATGGGTTCGGCGATCGTATCGTCGTCGGCAAGAAGCGTGGTCGCCTGGCGAATCCTCGCCTCGAAACCGCTTGCGGGTTCTTGGTCCGCCTCGATCAGAAGCTCCGACGCAAATGAATCGAATGTGCGCACGTTGACCTCTGCCATCTCTCGTTCCGAGAGGCGGGTTCTGACCGCGTGCACGGCAGCTCGAGAGAAACTGAGCACGAGAAGTTCGGCCGAAGCAGACAATTGATCACGTTCGATCAGTGTTCTCAGCCGACCGGTGACGACCTCGGTCTTCCCCTGACCAGCACCTGCAATGACGACGAGGCGCTCGTCGGACGGAGCTTGTGCCACCCGGAGCTGCGCGGCGTCGAGCTCGGGGACGACCGCGTCATCATCGGGCATCGTCACTCCGTTCAAGTTCCCGTTTCTGCCGCTCCTCTGAGCCAGGACGGTTCGCGACGATGCCACCTCGGCGACGAGGAACCCTGCAGAAGTTCTACTTTATTAGTCGGCAAATCGGACACGATTCGGGCTCGCCCGGTCAAGCCCACAACCAACCTGGGACGCACAGTCCCATGCCGTTGATCGGGTCGTTTCTACCATTCGCTTGACACCCTAATCTGTCCCTTGACCCGCGCGATATCCGCAGCAACTTCCTCGGGCGGCTGATGCTCCCAGTAGCGTCGAACAGTCCAGCCTCGTCGCTCCAGCTCGGCGTCGGTTCGGCGATCCCGCGCGATGTTCGCGTCGAGCTTCTGTGCCCACCACTGCTGATTGGCCGTAGGGCGAGTTGCATGCTCAGGGCAGCCGTGCCAGAAGCATCCGTCGATGAAGATTGCGAGCTTTTGGCCACTCCAGGCGATATCTGCTCGGGTGCGGAGGTCAGACTCGAGCTTGACGTCCGTACGGAATCGCAGGCCGCTTCGGTGGAGAATCTTCCGAACGGCGATTTCTGGCGCGGTGTCTCTGGATCGTTGCCGGCTCATTCTGGCGCTGACGGCGTTGGATGAGGCTGGGGGTCTCATCAAGGTTGCCTCCCTGCGCGGATAAGTCATCAGATTGTCGCGCGAACCGGCGCCACTGTTACCTGAAGCAATGAGCGGCGCTCGGTGGACGTTTCCGCGTGTCATCCGATCGGACCGATGATCCAATATGTCCGAGACGTCCGATACATTCAGTCCGACATCGCGCACGCTCGAGGGGATCACATGACCGACCATGAACTTCAGCAGGTACCCGTCTGGACATTGGTCACAGAGCAAACAGACGTCCCCGACGTTTTGAGCGGGACCACCGAGCTGACGTCCGATCGGCTGGCCGGGCTGCGAGATGCACTGGCCACGCTGAGCGACGTACCGCTGACGACGCTGGAGGCACATCACCTTCCTGAGGCCGTTGATCGTTCAGCGGGCATTCCCCTCGGTAGCCTGAGCCCGCTGGCGATGGAGCTATCAAGGCTGGTCAGTCGGACACCGAAAGTAGTCTCAGACGGAGGTGAAACGCTGTATCGCATGGTGGTACCGGCGAAGGTCGCGGCGCAGGTAACCGGGGGCATTGTCACGCCGATGACGTCCAAAGCCGTCTCCGGGGGCATCCACAGCGCGCTGACAAACGGCTCGAAGATCGCGGCGCAGGCGACGTTTGTACCCGTTGCGGGCAAGGCTGCAGTCGCAGGCGCGGCCGGTGGATCAGCTGGCACCGTAGGGATAGCCGCCGCCGGAGCCGGCGCACTCACAGTCGCAGCGCCGCTTGTGCTCATGGCGGTAGCGGTTGGGATCAGCGCACACGCCGACCGTCAGCGGCAGCAAGCACTTGAGCGGATAACCAAGCTGCTCGAGAAGATCGACGCGAACATGCTTGCCGACGAACAGCATGGTCTGGAGGGCTGCGCGAGCTCAATCGCCAAGGCCACCGCAATCCTTCTCGACCGCGGCCAATTGGGTATCTCACTCGGCCTCGACACCGCCGCCCACACCATCGACACCGCGGTAGTGAAGGCCAGCTCACGAATCGCGAAGTGGGAGCACGCATTAGGCGATCTGGACGACGACCGTATCGAGTTCAGTCATCTCGTTAAGGCTATCCCGACGATCGCCGATCCCTCCGGGGAGTTCTACGTTCACCTGCAGCTGGCACGGCTTGCCTTTTCCATGAAGCGGCGCATTTTGGTGCTTCAGGCGGTAGAGCACGCGCAGATGGACGAAGGCAACTCGTTCGAACGCTTCATGCACAGCCTCGATGTAGAGCAGAAAGAAGTCGAGCGATTGGAAGACCGCTTGCGCGCAGTACTTCTACGCCTGTCGTCGATCCAGTTGGACCGCTCGCACGGAATCCGTGACGTCGTATTCTCGGCCGGCGAGGTGGACAAACTACTGAACACGTCGCGCCTCCTCCAGCGCCTTGGCGAGTTCGCGCAGTTGCCCTCGCAGCAGCCCGACGTGACAATCGACATCGCTCAGCACAAAGACGGATCCCTCGTGGTGCTGCCCGCTCGGGCCGCATAGCGCCGCCTTTAGCCTCTCGCCACAAAATCGGACACACCCAGCAGCCCCGCGCGCCCGACCCTGCATAATCGACACCGTGACCGGCGTCACGACGGCGCCCTGACCCCGCGGGCGCCACAGCCCGGCACGTGAGACACAGGAGCACCCATGCAGAGCACCATGCAAGACGCCCCGCTGCAGATCGCGCAGATCCTGCGCCACGGCAGCACGGTCCACGGCGACGCCGAGGTAGTGACCTGGACCGGAGACGGTTCGCGGCGTCGAACATATGCCGAGGTCGGACGACGCTGCGCACAGTTGGCGCACGCACTGCGCGGCCTCGGCGTCAACGGTGACCAGCGCGTCGCGACGTTCATGTGGAACAACGCCGAGCACCTCGAGGCCTACCTCGCCGTGCCCGCGATGGGCGCGGTGCTGCACACCCTCAACATCCGACTCTTCCCCGAGCAGCTCATCCACGTGGCCAACCACGCCGAGGATCAGGTCATCATCGTCGACCCCTCACTGCTGCCGCTGCTCAATCCGCAACTGCCGCAGCTGACCACGGTCAAGCACGTCATCGTGACGGGCGAGTCCACCGACGGCGTCGACGCTCTCGACGGCGTGCAGGTGCACGCGTATGAAGCGCTGATCGCCGAGCAGTCGGTCGACTTCGAGTGGCCCGAGGTCGACGAGCGTTCTGCCGCCGCGATGTGTTACACCTCCGGCACCACCGGCGACCCGAAAGGTGTTGCGTACAGCCATCGTTCGATCTATCTGCACTCCATGCAGGTGTGCATGACGGATGGTCCTGCGCTCAAGCAGGGCGACCGCGCGCTCGCCGTCGTACCGCAGTTCCACGCGATGTCGTGGGGTCTGCCGTATGCGGCGTTCATGATCGGGGCGTCGCTCATCATGCCCGACCGCTTCCTGCAGCCCGAACCGCTCGCCGCGCTCCTCGCCGCCGAGCAGCCCACCTTCGCGGCCGCGGTCCCGACCATCTGGCTGGGACTGCACCAGTACCTGGAGCAGCATCCGCAGGACATCTCGTCCATGAAGGACGTGCTCATCGGCGGATCGGCTGTGCCGCCGTCGTTGATGCACGTCTTCGAGAAGGACCACGGCATCACCGTGCTGCACGCATGGGGCATGACCGAGACCTCGCCTCTCGGTTCCGTCGCCCGACCACCCGCCGGCACCGAAGGCGACGAGCGTTGGCACTACCGCTACACGCAGGGTCGTTTCCCGGCGTCGGTGGAAGCGCGACTCATCGGCGACAACGGCGAAACACTCCCCCACGACGGCAAGACCGTCGGCGAACTCGAGGTCCGCGGGCCGTGGATCACCGGCGCCTACTACGGCGTCGACGCCGCCGACAAATTCGACGACGGCTGGCTGCGCACCGGCGACGTCGGCTCCATCACCCCCGACGGCTACCTCACGCTCACCGACCGAACCAAGGACATCATCAAGTCGGGCGGCGAATGGATCTCCTCGGTCGACCTCGAAAACGCCGTCATGGGACACCCCGACGTCCTCGAAGCCGCCGTCATCGGCGTGCCCGATCCCAAGTGGGACGAGCGGCCCCTCGTCGCCGTCGTGCTGCGTGACGGTTCCGACTCGACGCCGGAAACGCTGCGAGAGTTCCTGTCCGACAAAGTCGCAAAGTGGCAGCTCCCCGAGAACTGGACCATCATTCGCGAGGTTCCCAAGACCAGCGTCGGCAAGTTCGACAAGAAGCGCCTGCGCTCGACGTTCCACGACGGAGGACTCGACGTCACCCGGTTGTAGGTGACACAAGTCCTCCGTCGCGGGGACGAGCTACGAGAAGAACTCGACCGAGCCCCAACCCCCACGATTCGGCTTCGACTTCGGAGCCTTCTTCTTCGGCTTGGGTTGGGGCTTGGCCTGAGGTTTCGGCTGCGGTTTGGGCTGGGCTTGGGGAGCGGGCTGCGCCTGCGGGGCGGGCTTCGGCGCTGATCGCGACCCGGTCTCACACGCGACGCCGTCGCCATCTCGATCAAGTGCCGAGCGGTATCCGTCCTGGCCTTGGTAGATCGGCGCGACGCCCGCGTCACGTGCCGCCTGGCAATTCTTGTAGTACGCCACCGGCGTGGGCGCAGGAGCCGCCGACGCAACCGGGGCAAACCCCACCAACCCTGCGGCGACGCCTCCGGCAACCAGCCCGGCGATGGCCGAGTACTTCTTGTTCATCTCGCACCCAATCTCTCGAATATCGATCAGTGACAGTACTGGAAGACGAACAGGTCATCGGCGGTTCAAGCGTCGGCCGAACAGACGAATCTTGCTGACGCACTGGCCGATGTTGACTTCAGAAGCGCGACGCTCAGCCCTCACCCAACGGAACCACGACGACCTTGCCCCGCAGCCGGCCCGCCTCGGCCTCTTCGTGCACCTTGATCAGCTCAGGCAACGAAACCCGCTGCGCGATCTCGACTTTGAGATCCCCGGTGTCGACCAGGGCCACCAGTTCGGTGAGGACTGCGGCGTCGGGGTGCAGGAAGATGGTGACCGCACGTACTCCGCGTTCGTCGTCGCCGGGAGTGGGAACCATCGGCGTCGTCGACACCACGACGCCCCTGTCGCGAACCAGTGGCACCAACGCCTTGAAGTCCTCCTCGGTAATCGGCCCGACGTTCAGCAGAACGTCGACCGGTTCGGACACCACGTCGAGGATGGAAGTGGTTGTGTAGTCGACGATCTCGTCGGCGCCGACACGCGTCACTGCCTCTGCGCTACGCGGACTCACCGTCGCGATGACATGAGCACCAGCACGCTTCGCGAGTTGTACGGCGTATCCACCGACCGAACCACCGGCTCCGTTGATCAGCACCCGCTGGCCCGCCTTGAGTTCCCCCGCCTCGAACAGCGCCTGATACGCGGTGAGCGCCACGGACGGTAGGCCGGCAGCGTCGGCGAGCGGGATAGTGGTCGGTGCAGCTACGAGTGAATCAGCAGGCACCACAACGTATTCAGCGTCGGCACCATCAGCGTCCATTGGAATGAATCCGACGACGCTGTCGCCGACGCTCAGGCTGGTAACACCCTCGCCCACCTCGTCGACCGTGCCCGAGACGTCGTAGCCCGGGGTGTGCGGGAGCGTGATCGGGATCGGCAGGAACCCGCCGCGCAGACCGCCATCCGCAGGGTTGAACGCCGAGCCCGCCACCCGGATTCGCACTGCAGCAGGACCTGCCGTCGGAGTCTCGACGTCTTCGTAGCGCAGAACCTCGGGACCACCCGTTTCGTGAAACCGTACAGCCTTCATGATGTCCTCCTCGTCGGTAGTGCTTCGAATTTGAAGCATCTAACGACGACGGTAGACCTACTTCGAATTCAAAGCAAGTGCTTCGAGTTAGAAGCAAGATGATAGATTCGAGAGGTGCCACCGCAGCCCGGGATCGACCCGACCGAACTCGCCGCTTACTTCGGGCTCATCGAAAGCACGAGCCTGTTGAAACACGCTGTGGAACAACAGCTTCGAGACGTCGGAAACCTCAGCTACATCCAGTTCCAGTTGCTCGCGACGCTGGGAGATTCACCGACCGGCAGCCGACGAATGACCGATCTCGCCGACGGCGTCGTCTACAGCCGCAGCGGCATGACCTACCAGGCGCAGGTCTTGGAGAAGCGCGGCCTCGTGACCCGCACACCGTCGACCGACGACGAGCGCAGCATCGACGTGTCGCTCACCGACGAAGGCCGCGCCGTTCTCGCGAAGGTCTTTCCCGGCCACATCGCGATCCTCAATGACATGCTGCTCGCACCACTCTCGCGCGCCGACATCGAGTCGCTGGCCGACATCCTCACCCGCACACGCGACCACATGCGGCAGGTCCCGCCTCGCTCGGCCGCGCCGCGGCGTCGAAAGAAGGGCGCTGGCGCAGAGGAGTGACGCTGTGTCCCCCGATCGGATCAATCGATACGGAATCGGACATAAGCGTCGGTAGGCATGCGTACCTTTACCAGCATCTGACGTCGGGGGTCGTCACACACTATCCGTCGGAGGACTGATGAAGCACGTTCGCACACAGGGTCATCTCGCGCTCTGCGCACTTGTGGCCGCTGGAGTACTCGGCCTTACCGCATGCAGTGGTTCGAGCTCGGAACCAACAACGACGACCACTGCCACCACGACGGCAGAGGCGACCACCTCGCAATCCGCTGAAGTCACTGAAACAACAACGGCAACAACAACTCCGAAGGCTCCGGCCGCGGCACCGGCGACCACCGAGCCCAAGGCAGCTGCCATGCCGAACGTCGTCTGCATGAACCTCCAGGAAGCACAGAACACCATCCAGGAAGCCGGCGTCTTCTACTCACGCAGCAAGGACGCGACGGGTCAGGGACGCAGGCAGGTGGTCGACAGCAATTGGATCGTCGTCGCACAGACTCCATCCGCGGGCGCGCCTGTCACAGAGGGTGAGGCCGTGTTGTCCGCGGTCAAGATCGGTGAACCCAGCCCCTGCTGACCACGCACCGACTCACATCGCGCACCCGTGCCCGTCCACGGGAAGCGATGTGCGCACCCCGTCGGCGATACCCCGTGCGTACCTCGCGAGCCACGTCGACGGCAGGGGCGTCGACCCACCTGCGTCGTCAAGTCCGAACTCGTTGTAGACCCATGGCACACGGTCGGACATCAGCGCGATCATCGGAATGTTGCCGGTCCATAGCGGCGCGCGACCCCCAAAGTCGTTGTCGGTCAACATGACCGGCATGCCTTCGGTCCGGGTTCGAGCGTTTGCTATCGCCTGGCCATAGCGCTGACTGGCGGCAGCTGTTGCCTCGTTGCGGTAGGTGATGCGCAGCGTCGCGCCGTCGGCTCCTACTCCCTCGCGATACAGCCCCACGCGCTGTACAAACACTTCGTTTGCGCCTGGACTCGTGTGAATACTGATCGCGACACGTGCGTGCGCCGCGACCGCACGGTCGACCCGCTGCCGATACGTAACGTTCTCTGTGACAGCATGTTTCAGCATCACCACGTCATATCCGTTGTGTTGCAGAAGCTCTCGCACTTCGGTGGCCACCTCGAACACATTCGCGTCCTCGGCACCGTTGGGGTAGTCGATCTGCGACGCTCCGGTCACGGGATCGAATCCGTCGACACGCACGGGGTTGTGGCCAGGGTCGAGCGCCACCACAACAGCAGAACAGGACGCCGTCGACGATGCGCCGGGCGCCGCCGACACCGCGGAGGAATAACCCGCGTCCGTACTCTGCGTCGCGCAGCCACCACTGAGGCAGCACGCAAGAACCACCGCCCCCATCTGCGGGAGAGCCCACCTCGCTTGTACGCGCACCATGCGATGATCGCAGACTGATCGCTGAGTAGACCGCGCCTCACTACACTCAACCCCGTGCCCACCGACCCGCTGACGCTCGGCCAGCAGCTCGTCGCTGTGCTCGAGGGCGGTCGGCGGACGTCCACGTACAAGCTCGCCGTGATGGTCGCGCTCCTCGACCTCGCCGTCGAATCCGTCCCCGACGATCCCGCCGCGGAAGTCCCGATCGACCTCGACGACCTGACCGACCGCGTCATGGCCCAGTACTGGACCCAGCTACGCCCGCTCAGCGAGAAGGACCACGTCACTCTCCGGCAGTCGCGCGACGGGCGCGGTGTGGTGTTCGACGCGCTGGTCGCTCTGCGCGAACAATGCAGCACTCCGAGCTTGCGCGAGATGCCGATCGAGAGCGCCAAACTGGCTGCACCCGAGGCATATTCAGTAGCCCACACGACGGTCAAGAAGAAGCTCGTGCGCTATCCGCTGCATCTACTGCAGCAGGTCGGCACGGGCTCGCACGAGTGTTTCCTCTACGACGACGCGTGGATGGGCAAAGCCTCGACTCGCGCCATCGCCGATCACGGCAACCGCCTCGTGCTGTTCGCGGGCGTCTGCCACACCCTCGCGCGATTGGCACCACTCGTGAAACCCGCGTTCCAACTCGCCTGGGTCGACGACGTCAGGCACATGAACCGCGACATCCTCGACGACGGCCCCGACATCGCCGACCACCTCTTCGGCACCGAACGCGTCTCGCTCACCCGCCCCGCAGGCATCCTCGCCGAACACTTCGGCAACGATTGCTTCTACTGCAATTCCCACCTGCGCGCGAGCCGCCACGTCGACCATGTCCTCCCGTGGTCGCGCGTCGGAATCGACGGCCTCGCCAACCTCGTCCTGGCGTGCCCGCGTTGCAACACAAGCAAGTCCGACGTCCTGCCCGCGCCCGCGTATGTCGTCCGCGCGCTCGACCGGGGGCAAGACGTCATCGACGCTCTCGCCGGCGAGATTCGCTGGCCGAGTCAGTACGGCAGAGTCAAGGCGGCGTCGCACGGCCTGTACTCCACACAACCCGACACGACGCCGATTTGGTTGGGCGCCAGGCACATCCAGCCACTCAAGCGCGTCGACTTCGGGCGGTGGGACGTCGAACTCTGAGGATCGTCCTCGCTAGCCGAGCGTCGTCGAGCAGCCTCGCCGGCGGCGCGGAAAGTAGGGGAAAGAATCTCTCCGTGGGTCTCGTCGCTTTCCCCGCGCAACTTCTCGAGGAAACGTCAACAACCCGAGGAAGAATCCTTTCCCCGAGTTTCTGCGCCGCGACCGGCGCCGCCGAGCGGCCGTGCGCCCGACGTAGGGTAACGCGTCGTACTGGGCGACGTTCTAGGACGACGAGCAGGTCTTCTACGGACACGTACTCGGATTCAAGGGACTGGAGCGTCGGGTAATTGTGTTGGCGCTCAACGAGTCCCCGGCGAGAAGCCGGTCGACAAAAAGGTTGTATGTCGGGCTGTCACGCGCGCGCGAGCAACTCGTGGTGTGCGGCGATCCCGAGTTCGTGCGGGCAGTCGGCGGACCCGACGTCGCGCGACGGCTGGGAATCGACTGACTCGCCCCACCTTGCTCCAGCTAGTTATTCGCACGCCCCAAAGATCAGCGGTCGTACTGCCTTCAAATGAAGTTGAGTCCGTATTCCCGCAGGTCAGGCCGCCCGCCTCGCCGTAGCCCCTTGTTTCGTGCTAGTACCACGCGCACTCTGAGAACACGAGTCCCATCTGGTCACGCGGATAGCGGGCCGTCGAAGAAAGGAGCAGTCATGTTCACAGTGTTGTGGAACTTCTACACCGACCTCATGAACTACATTTACACCGTCATCTTCTGACAGCGAATGCAGCTAGCCCGAGTTCTGTTCTAGGCCACTATCTTTGGCACGACGATCAGCGACTCACAGATCAACCGACGCGTTGGTGGCGACGTCTGGCTGCTCGCCCGACACGATCGCTTTCGCATACTTCAGCAGCGCAACGGGTTTGGGGCTGTCCAGGGTCCAGTACTCGGCGGAGTCGGCGTGCACCTTCAACAGTGCGACGCCCGGGTCTTCGCGGCCCTTCTCAAACCAGGCCTCTGCGTGAGAGTTCCAGAGCTCGTCGATCAGCTTCTGATCGTGGGTCACCGACGCTGTGCCTGCGATCGAAAGATAGTTGTCGTCGGCCTGCAGGCTCACGTTGACGTGTGAATCCTCGGCAATCTGGCCGGTCTTGGGCGACGGGTCGACGGTGAAGAAGTACAGATCGCCGTCGAACTTCCGGTCTAGCACAGCGAGTGGTCTGCTCAGCAATCGACCGTCGGACTCGCTGGTGGTGACGAATGCGACGCGACCCTTGGAGATCAGCTCGCCAATGTGCTCGAATTCGGTGTTGTCATTAGTCATGGTTTTCACGCTACGCGCAAGTGCTGTCCGCGCCCACCGTCGTAGCGGCGGCAGACGCGTGCTGACTTGACGGCGCCGGAAACACACAGTCGCCGACCTCGCTGCCTCGCACCTACGCTGAGAACCATGCGATTCGTCATCTACGGTGCAGGGGCCATCGGCGGCGTCATCGGTGCTCACCTGGCACTTTCCGGGGCAGACGCGACCCTGGTCGCGCGCGGCGATCACCTGCGCGCGATGCGAGAGAACGGACTCGTCCTCGACACCGCCGAGGGGCGCCAATCCGTTTCGGCCACGCTTGCGTCAAACGCCTCAGAAGTGGACTGGAGCGACGACTCCGTCACGCTCCTCGCCGTCAAGTCGCAACAGACCGCCGCGGCGATCGCCGACCTTCGAGCGCACATGCCTCTCGACACTCCGGTCGTGTCGGCGCAGAACGGCGTCGCCAATGAACGCGAGTTGCTTCGCGTCTTTCCACGTGTCTACTCGCTGTGCGTCATGCTGCCCGCCCTGCATCTCGAGCCCGGCGTCGTGGTTCAGGCGTCGTCGAACAAGCCCGGAATCCTCGACATCGGGCACTATCCGTCGGGTATCGACGAAGCGGCACAATCTATTTCGTCTGCATTGCGTGCCGCGACGTTCCTCTCCGAGCCACGCCCCGACATAATGGCGTGGAAGTATCGAAAACTGATCATGAACCTGGTCAATGGAATCGACGCCAGCTACCGCAACGACGGCGACGCCTTCGCTGAACTTGTTCGACGCGCGCGAGCCGAAGGTGAGGAGGTCATCGCGGCGGCGGGCATCGATGTCGTCTCCGTGGCCACCGACAAGCAGCGGCGCGGCGACGCCATCGTCCGCCGTGACACCGGAGAGGCTTCATTCGGCAGTTCGACCTGGCAGAGCGTCGCGCGTGGGTCGGGCAGCGTCGAAACCGACTATCTGTCAGGCGAGATCGTGCTGCTCGGTCGACTCCATGGCATTGCGACGCCGGTCAACGAGCTCGTCCAGAACGAGACCAATCGGCTTGCGCGCGAAGGACTGTCGGCAGCGAGTTCGGATGCGAGCGTCGCGCTGGAGAGTCTCGGCCATCAGTAAGCGCGCTCTCGATATCGTGCACGATCTCGTCACAGGTCTCTGCCGCAATGCCGCACAACTTCTTCGCGCGGGATGTCATCTGCGGATCGGTCGAGCGTTCGCGCCACACATGCGACATCCTGCGCGCCGTTGCGGCGATCTCACGCGGGTCGCTGTCGGGCGAGAGCCCGAGACGTCGAGCGGGGTCGGAGCCGTGCGAACCGAGTAGCGAGACCAGTTCGTCGCGCAGGGGCGTCGGAAGATCCCTGTTCTCGCGCAAACTCGGGAACCGCTCGGTGCGCGTACTCGGACCGATGCCACGATGCGACGTCGGAACCGCGAACATCTCGGTCGGCGAGTTGGGGTCTGTGGATGTCTCGTGCATGTCTTCGACTCTGCCCGTCGACCCTTGCCACGCTCTCAACGCGACCTGAGAGCAGCCTTCGGATGCTGTTGCATCTCAACGCCCTCCGACGTGCCGGGGTGACTCACGGCACGCTAACCGGACGGGCGCCTGCACGCGTTCGGCGTCGACGACTTCCCTACGAAGACGTCGACGCCGAAGGCGGAAACTACGTGAACAGCTCTACTTGAACACGCCGAGCTTGCCGAACTTGTCGGCGAGCTTGTAGTACACCGCGAGCCGCGGATTGGACTTGCCGTCCTTCATCTCCGCGAGCACGTCCTTGATCGCATTGTCGAGGTACGCGTCGCTTTCCGTCAGACCGAGCTTCTTCTTCAGAAAATTCTCGCGGACGGTCTTCAGCTCCGCGGGATCGCTCGCCGACACCAGAGCGGCGTCGGCGTTCTGCAGGGCGAGGCGATAGGTCGACGCCATTTTCTCGACCACGGCAGGGTCGGCGTCGGGGACGTACTTCTTGACGGTTTCAAGGGCATCAGACATTGGGACACTCCGTTGGGTTGTCGCTGGTACAGGCGACACGGTACGCGCGTGAAGACAATCAAGCCCGGTGAATCGCCCATTGTCAGGAATGTCCGCCCTATTACAGTGTCCGCCCTGCCAAGGGTCCGCTGGAAACCACTGAACCCCAACCAAGCATTCGCTTGGTTTGTTACCGTCCAGGCTGCGGCACCCATCGGCAGTGAGGGCGGAACATTGGGGTTCATCACACAGACCAGACCCGACGTCGACTTCCCGACATGGAGTCAGGGTTCACGAGCCGAGAAGATCCGGCCGATGGCACGCCAGTGGGCAGAGGTCGGGTTCGGCACGCCAGTGGTCTTGCACCTGTTCTACGTCGGCAAGATCCTGGCTTACGTATTCGTCGGCTGGGCGATCGTCGCGGCGACGCCGGGCATCGGCGGGTTCTTCGACGTCGCGTCGTGGTACAACGAGCCGGTCGTCTTTCAGAAAGTCGTGCTCTACACGATGCTGTTCGAGGTCATCGGCCTCGGCTGCGGGTTCGGTCCGCTCAACAATCGCTTCTTCCCGCCGATGGGTTCCATTCTGTACTGGTTGCGCCCCAGGACAATTCGCCAGCCACCGTGGCCTTCACGTGTGCCACTGACGCGCGGCGATGTGCGCGGGCCGGTCGACATCGCGCTCTACGCAGCACTTCTCGTAATGCTGGTCGTCGCACTCGTCAGCCCGGGTAGTAGGCCACTCAACGATCTGGACACGGCAACCGGCGCGTTGCCGCTATGGGAGATCTGGACGATTCTCGCACTTCTCGCGCTGATCGGGTTGCGCGACAAGACAATCTTCCTCGCCGCGCGCGGTGAGGTGTACGGCGCGCTGTGTGTGACATTCCTGCTCACCGGTGTCGACATGATCGTCGCGGCCAAGGTGATCTTTCTGGTGATCTGGCTCGGCGCTGCAACGTCGAAGTTGAACAAGCACTTCCCGTTTGTGATCGCGACCATGATGTCGAACAACGCGGTCATCCGGTCTCCGAAGATGAAACGACTGTTCTTCGAAGACTTTCCGGACGACCTGCGGCCGGGTAGGCCGTCGCGGTGGATCGCTCACTTCTCCACTGCGGTCGAGGGTCTCGTGCCGATCGTGCTGTTCTTCTCCCATGGCGGATGGCTCACCTGGGTTGCCGCGGCGATCATGCTGATCTTCCACTTCGGCATTCTCAGTTCCATTCCGATGGGAGTTCCGTTGGAGTGGAACGTCTTCATGATGTTCGGAGTTCTCGCACTCTTCGTCGGCCACGCCGATCTCGGCCTCGCCGACCTCGAGCAGCCGTGGTGGGTTGCCCTGCTGTTCGTCGTGGTGGCGGGCACCGTGGTGATCGGAAACCTCTTCCCGCGCAAGGTGTCATTCCTACCGGGAATGCGCTACTACGCGGGCAATTGGGACACCGGGATCTGGTGCATGACGCCGTCGGCGTCGGAGAAGTTGGAGAAGAACGTGGTCGCGATCGCGGCTCTGCCGGCGTCGCAGCTACAGCGGATCTACGGTAGCCCGGAGGCAGCGCAGGTGGCGTTGTACATGGGATATGCGTTTCGCGCCTTCAACAGTCACGGGCGTGCGTTGTTCACGCTCGCACACCGCGCGATGGCCGGGCACGACGAATCGAACTACATGCTCACCGACGGCGAACGCATCTGCTCGACGGCCATGGGCTGGAACTTCGGCGACGGCCACCTCTCCAACGAGCAACTCATCGGGTCGCTACAGAAGCGCTGCGGGTTCGAGCCGGGCGAGGTCCGTATCGTGCTAGTCGACGCCCAGCCCATTCACACGCAGACCCAGCAGTATCGCCTGATCGACGCTGCCACAGGAGAATTCGAGCGAGGCTATGTCCGTGTCGCGGACCTGGTGACCCGTCAGCCGTGGGACGACGAGGTCCCGGTCACCGTGACCTGGACAGCGTCACCCGCTGACCGGCAATCGCGGTGATCGTCTTGTCCTCGCCGGGCCGGCCGTTGAGTCGATGGGTCAGCCAACTGACCGCGAGCGGTCCGGAGAGCGGCAACAGCGAATAGTGTTCCGTGACAAGGTCGCGCACGTAGGTGACGGGCACACCGAGATCGCGGTATCGCTGAGCCTGTGCATCGACGTCAGCCGCATCGATCACCTCGTCGTGCACCGCCTGCATTACGAGCAGTGGCACGGCAGGGGCGTGCGTACCGAGTTGCAGGTCGTCCATCATCCTCACGACGCCCGGATCAGCGAGTAGGTCGGCGAGCGGGATATCGAAGTAGTCGTCGAGATCGTGGTTGCGGAAACGTCGGATCGCCGCGAGCGTCGGTAGATGGGCCGCTTCGTCGAGGTTATGTCGCCCGAATGCGGTTGCGTGCTCGGTGATCATGCGCTCAAGAGCGGGATAGACCCGACGCAGCCCGGCCACCACGAGGATCGGAAGCCCTGCGTGCAGGCCACCGTTAAGACGCAGCAGCGTCGACGCCATGTCGCCGACAGGCGAACCGAGAACGGCACCAACGATATTCAGCTCGGGCGCATAGTCCGGGGCCACCTCGGCGGCCCACGATGTGGCGAGGCCGCCGCCCGAGTATCCCCACATCCCGATCGACGCCGTCGAGTCGAGGCCGAGTGGCTCGAAGGCCAGCGCGGCCCGAATACCGTCCAGCGCACGGTAACCCGGCTCGCGGGGCGCACCCCACGCACCCTTGGAGCCCTCATGGTCGGGGATCGAGACCGCCCATCCCTTCGAGAGCGCACGACGCACCACCATGAATTCGAAAGGCGCGACGGCACGCGACGCGTCGGCACCCTTCTGCAAGGCATACGAAGGGAAACACTGCGACGTCACCGCGTCGATCGCGCATTGGAACGACAGCAGCGCAGGATTCGGATGCTTGGTGCGATCGGGCACGACCACCGTCGTGACAGTCGCATCAGGATTGCCGTCGAGGTCGGTCGATCGATAGAGCAGCTGCCACGCCTGATGATTCGATGCCCAGAAGTTCTTGAGCTCGACCTGCCGCGACCGGATCACCTCACCGGGCCGGTAACCGCCCAGGTCAGCCGGGGCGTCGTAAAAGCGGTCGTCGACGGGCAGCAGTGGACCCGCGGATGCGTCGTTGCCGCGTGCTGCGGTCGATGCACCTGCCGACGTCGTTGTCAGCGTTTGCGCTGTCATGTCACTCCCCTCGTTCGTACTTGTATTTACCAACATTGATCGCCGGTGGAGAATTCCGAGTCGCTCGTCTCATCTTCGAGGGAAAGAGACGAAGCAACAGCCCTGAACTGGACAAACACGACGTGTCAGACCCTGCGGCTACCTTGCATCTCGAACACACATTCGCACCTCGGCGAGTGGTCCCGGGTGCACGACAGGATGGGGAACCGCATGTCCACCCACGGCTTCGACGATCTCATCGAGAACGCATGGCGCGAGTTCGCCGCCAACGTGGCCTCACGAGTACCCGACCTCGGGCGCAAGGAGTTCCTCGAGATTGCCCGCCAAGACGGCGAGCGATACCGCGTGCTGCTCGTCTTCACGCGGACAGGCCCCGGCAAGGTGCGGTGCACGCTCGACGGCACTGGGCTGCCGTGGGGCGGGCGGGCGGGCGGAGTGGATGCGCATTCGTGGTCGCCTGGCACAGCTCGGGTGGCGGTTTCTTCCCAGAAAGGGCCAGCACATCGCCGAATCCAGCCCGCGTGACTCGAACGCTGTCGCCGACATCGCCGTATCGACGCTGCGTGAGATCTTCGACGTCGCTCACCCCGTCTTCATCACGGTGAACGATCCCTTCAGCCAACACTCCGTCGACAAGACCGGAGCCGCCGAACGTCACCTGACCGCCGTTCCCCGTGAGCCCGAACGAGACGTCGAGCGACCTGCGGACGAGCACTACACCGCCGACATGCGAGAGCTGGCAGCAGCCATGGACGCCCTTCCTGACTGCATCGCTCCCGGATTCGTCATCTCGGGTGTCGCCGAACTACTCGAGATCACCCAGAACGTGCTCGCGAGGCATTTCGGCTGGCAGGTGTCGGTCGTCGACGGTCGTATCGAGTTGCCCGCACTCGACGCCGTGCCGTGCACGATTATCGGCTCTGACGTCGGTCCGAGCCTCGTGCTCACGACGACGCTCACACACCGACTCCTCGATCCCGCACTTCTCGGCGCACTGATCGCCGAGTACTCGTCGCGGTGGTCGGGCATCACCTTCGTGGTCCACGACCAGCACGTCTATGCACAGCGGGTCGTCGACGTCGCGGTGTTCCATCCGCACAACCTCGACGCGGCGCTGCGCACCTGGCGTCGCTTCTTGAACAACGAGGCAGGTGAGTTGATCGACGCACTCAACTCCGGCGGTCCCGGTGCTCACACCTGCACACAGAGCTCCGTACCCGTCGGGCTCCAGACGTTGTTCGAGTTGGGCTTCTCCGAAGCACTCACACCCGAACGCGTTCTGCATCTGACGAACGGGAAGGTCGCGCGGCTCACCGACTATCTCCGTGTGTGTCGAGAGCTCCTCGCCAACGCGAAGGTGTTGGCCGCGGAATCGCGCATACGCGGCGCCTCGCCGGAGGAGATCGAATTGCACACGGACACATCGGATTTCTACCGCAAGTTCTGTCTGTTGCTCGAGCAGGCGATCAGTCGCGCAACCCGGAAAGGTGCGTGACGCCGTGGGCGCATATCGTCGAGTGAATGGTGCGTGTTCCTCCCTCCGACGGCCCCGTTCGCGACGAGACGGTCCTCGACAACCCCGCCCGTTCCGCTCTTCTCGGGCCGCATGCGGGATTCGCGCAGACACGCGGCAACGCACTGCGCTATCCCGCCGACGTCGCACCCTGGTGTGCACTGCCGGATGAGCCGACGATCTCCGATTGGGAGGACGCTGCAGAGCTTGTCGGCCCTGACGGCGCCATCACGCTCGCCACCGTGACAGTCGAGCCACCGGAGGGCTGGACGAGCCCGATGCGGATCACGGGCGTCCAGATGATCGGCGACGCCGTCGAGGGGCATACCGATCCGCGGGTGGTCGAACTCGACGACTCCGACGTCGACGACATGCTCGATCTCGTGGAAAGGACACAGCCGGGACCTTTTCGGCGCCACACCATCGACCTTGGCACCTACCTGGGCATCCGACGCGACGGCAAGCTGATCGCGATGGCCGGCGAACGCATGCATCCGCCTGGGTGGAGCGAGGTCAGCGCGGTCTGCACCGACCCGGAGTTTCGCGGTGAAGGTTTGGCCAGGGCGGTGGTCCTCGCAGTCGCCGACGTGATCCGTGCCCGAGGTGACCTGCCGTTCCTTCACGCCTCCGCCGACAACGTCTCGGCAATCCGGCTCTACGAGAATGTCGGTTTCAGACTCCGCAGGAAGGCGATCTTCCAGGCAGTGCGCGCCCCAGGGTGACCCGCCCGGCAGGATGGACGTCATGGACGACGCCGAGCTGCTGACACTGCCCAAAGCCGAGCTACACATCCACATCGAGGGCACCCTCGAACCGGAGATGGTGTTCGAGCTGGCAGTCCGCAACAACGTCGCACTCCCCTACGCGTCCGTCGATCAACTACGCGCGGCACACGCCTTCGCCGACCTTCCACACTTTCTCGACCTCTACTACGCGTGCATGGCCGTGCTGCGCACCGAGAACGACTTCGCCGATCTCGCTGCCGCATACCTGCGCAAGGCGGCGGCGCAGGGCGTGACGCACGCGGAGATCTTCTTCGACCCGCAGGCGCACACGTCGCGCGGCGTCGACCTCGGGATCGTCGTACGCGGGCTACGGCATGGCCTGGATACGGCATCGGCGGAGACAGGCGTGCATGCCGATCTCATCGCGTGCTTTCTGCGCGACCGACCGGTGTCGGAAGCTCTGGCCACCCTCGACGCGTTGGAGCCGTTCTTCGACACCCTCATCGGGATCGGGCTCGATTCGGCCGAGGTCGGTTTTCCGCCAGGGCAATTCGCGCCTGTCTTCGACCGTGCGCGCGACGCCGGCCTGCACGTCGTGGCGCACGCAGGCGAAGAGGGTCCGGCCCAGTACATCTGGGAGGCCCTCGACGTGTTGGGCGTCGAACGTGTCGATCACGGGGTCCGGGCCCTCGAAGACCCTGCGCTGCTGAGGCGCCTGGCCACTGACCGCATCCCGCTCACCACGTGCCCACTGTCGAATGTGCGGTTGCGCGGCGTCGAAAAGCTTTCCGACCATCCCTTGCTCGACCTACTCGACGCCGGGCTGGTCGTCACCATCAACTCCGACGATCCGGCCTACTTCGGTGGGTACGTCGGAGACGCGTTCGTCGAGGCGCGGCGCGAGCTCGACCTGAGCGAAGAACAACTTCGCGCCATCGCTCAGTTCTCGTACGACGCGTCGTTCACGGCGCCCTAGAAGGCGATGCGTAGCAGGCGCATTCGTGAGAACACGCGGCTCGGGCGGGGCCGACGACGAACGTCGACCCCGCCCGATCGCAGACAGCCGTAGCCACGCTGGATCACGCTGCAGGACTTGGAGTCACGGTGCAAGCCCCAGAGTCACAGTGCGAGGCAGAGACTGCCGAGGTTGAGGCCCTGCGAGACCGGGATGTTGTTCAGCGTCTTGATGGACAGCGTGTTATTGGGCTGGAGCTGGACGGCCGTCAGATTGTGGCTTCCCGCCGTCGACGGAGTCCACTTGAAGGGTGCCTTGCCCGCAGTCGGCACGATCGTGCCGACGATGATGGACCCATCACGCAACGTGACGGGTCTACTCGACCCGGAGACGGGCACAGTGACGTCGTAGGTGCAGGTGGTGGCGAACTTGCCGCCGAGGCCCGGGCTCACCTGCGGTACGTCGACGGTTGCCGACGCCGGGGCGGCGAGCGCGATGGTCACGGCGCCCGCGCCTGCGGCGAGAGCTGCCGTCACCGTGGCACGACGGGTGCGCCGACCTGTTCGTTGCTGTCGAATTGTGTTCTCGGACATGAGTCCTCCTAGATAGTGCTGATTTGACCGACTGGTGTGGGACCTGCCGACATCAACCTTCGCGGGTGGGCCGCCGAGTCGAATCCGCAGTCCGATACGCGAGTTGTCAGCGCAGCACTACCTAGGAGACTGCTGGCTACTTGCTGAGGTGACCCTGAGACGCGAAGATCTCCTGCAGCCGCGCGATACCTCCGTCGTACAGACCCCCCACCGCTTCGACTACCTCCGGCGTGGCGGAGAGCGTTGCGTTCCACACCAGCAGTGCGCCGTCGCCGTCGAGCTCCGGCCCGACCGTGATCGTCGATTCGTAGGCGTCGAGCGGGATCGGGCCGTCCAGGTAGGTGTAGGTGTACGTACGTCGCTTGTCGTCGTGCTCGACGATCCGCTCGTGCGCGGGCGAACCGTCGTCGAAGATCGCGGTCCGAATGTCCCCGTCCACCGACGAGGAAGCGATTCCGGGAATCCACCGGTGAACGCCCCCAGTGTCGCCGACGAGCTTCCACACCTCGTCGGGTGCTGCGGGCAGTACCACTGAGCGGAGTACCTGGGTCGATGTTGCTGTCATGTCATCCTCCAATAGTCGTTGTTCGAGTTCGACGAGTTGCTCGGGAGTTACTCCCACTGACGCCAGCCATTCTCGAGATCCGCTGTGGCGCACATCTATCCAGGCAAGGAATCGCAGTATGGTCGCCGGGTCGACCTGCAATGCCTCGGGTGGATATACATCGACGGCGTCGCCGTAGCTGGCCATCTCGCGAAGCCGATGCATCATGATCTCGATGTCTTCGGCTCGCTGTGCATAGTTGAAGCAGATGTCGTGTCGAAGGACCCCGATGGCGTCGAGGAGCACTGCGATCGCGACTCCGGTGCGGTCCTTGCCCATCGTGCAGTGCACCAACGTCGGGAGCCCATCGTCGGCAAGAATAGCGGCAACCAGCTCTGGAAACGCTTGTCGCGCATTGAGATAGCCCAGGTAGGTTGCCACGAGCGGATCGGCACCAGGCATCGGCGCCACTGCCGACCCCTCGGCGACGGGTGTCCGGATTGCGAACGGGATGTTGCGAATGACCACGTCGGTTCGATCGAAACCGCCGCTGCCCTCGGTCGCCGCCTCATAGTCGAGGCGTAGGTCGACGATCTGTCGCAAGCCGGTCTGGTCGACGAACCGGCGCGCTTCAGCACCGTCGACGAATTGCGGAGTGGCACTGCGGAACAGCGTCAGGTCGGCAACTCGGCGTCCGTCAGCCGTGCGCAACCCCGAGACGCTGCGAAAGCCGAGCAGACCTGCCAGCCCTGCAACGTCACGTCGCGTTGAGATATCGCTGTTGCTCACGGTCATCGCTCCGCATCCGCCGACAGCACGGTCACGACGCACGCGTTGCCATCCATCCCGGCCGCGCCTCCACCCATCGTCTCGACCATTCCGACGTTGTGTCGTGCCACCTGACGTGGACCAGCCTCACCGCGCAACTGCCACACCACCTCGGCCAGCTGGGCGGTGCCCGTCGCACCCAGCGGGTGTCCGCGAGAGAGCAGACCACCACTCGGATTCACCGGCTGCGCACCACTTCTGGCCGTGTGGCCGGACACAGCGAGGTCGCCGCCCTTGCCCTCGTCCGCCACTCCGAGAGCTTCGAGTGTGGTGATCTCACCGATCGTGAACGCGTCGTGCACCTCGAAGAGGTCGATCTCTCCGATCAACCGTCCCGCATCAGCCAGCGCCTGCTGTCCGGCGCGTTGCACACACCTAAAGCCCCATACGTCGTCGTTGCGCTGATCCCACGGCTTCCCCGACACCATCGCCGACGACTCGACGAGCACATCGCGAGCAGTACGACGACCGGTGCCGATCACCATTGCACCTGCGCCGTCGGTGGTCGGACAGCATTGGAGCATGGTGAGCGGATCGGCGATGGGACGCGACCGCAGCACCTGCTCGATGGTCGGCGGCTCGCGACGCAGATGCGCGCGCGGGTTGTCGACGCCGTTCGTCTTGTTCTTCACCGCGACGGCAGCCAACTGCTCAAGCGTCAGCCCGTGCACGTCCATGTACCGTGCCGCGGTCAGCGCATACAGCCCGGGAAGCGGAAGGCCTGCTGCTCCTTCGGGATCCGTGGCCTCGGGCACGATGGCGCCGGTGAACAACGTTGACATCTGGTCGACACCGATGACCAGCACACACCGATACCGCTCCTGCACCACCGCGTTGACCGCCTCGTGGAAGGCACTCGTGCCACTGGCACAGGCGTTCTCGATGGTCCACATCGGAACGCCACCGATCCCGAGACCGCGCTGGATGCGCGTTGCCACACCGGGTGGGCCGAACACGGAGCCGACCACGATCGCGTCGATCTCGTCCGGGGTGATACCTGCGTCGCGGATCGCCTCGCTCACCGCCTGCCAGCCGAGGGTTTCCACTCGCTGGTCGGAGAAGACACCGAAGTCCGACGTCCCGACGCCCCAGACGGCCGCCTCTACCATCACGAATCTCCCTCTCGTGCTGCAGCATCCGCGCTAGCGGGAACGATCCCGACCTCCACCAGATCTCCTCCGGAATCGGTGCCGAACTCGACGCGATCGCCGGCATGCCTGCCGGGCTCGGCCCGCACGTGCACAAGCGTCCTCGGGCCGTCGTCGACGTCGACGTACGCGAGCGCGAACGGTGGGCGCCATCTACCTACCGGCATTCGCACGGTTGTCGACGCCCACACCGTGCCGATGGGCGCAAATCCTGCGGGCTCGATCTCGCCGAAACACACTGGACACCAGGGCGTATCGGCCTGGATCAGCGCGTGCCGACAACTGGTGCACCTGGCGCCGCGCAGCTGGCCGTCGATGACGCGGGGTCGCGAATCGGCGACCGACAACCCGCCCGCTCCGGCACCCGGCCGCCGCTTGTTCGGACGATCGGTGAGCTCCGACTTCTTCTCTCCGTCGCGTGATGTCGTCGTCGCCATATCAGTGGTCTCCGTGCAGTGTCAGTTCGAATCCGCCCGACTCGACGTGGAGGTACGCGCCGACCGATGTCGAGATCAACTTCTTGATGTTGGCCACCTCACGGCTACTCAGCCCGTAGTCAACCGTCCGGGGCGGTGTCGAACGCATCACGTCGATGTCATGTTCGGGGACGAGCAGGCGCAGAATGAGCTCGTCGTCGGAGATGTCCTTGCCGAACTTCTTGCGAAGCTCCGACAGTTCCGGCTGCGGGGGCTCCCAGTCGCTGTAGGTCTTGGCTTTCGGCGTGTCCATGATCTTGTCGAGGACGTTCTGGTCGATGGGTGCAACAGAGTCGCCGTAGAAGCCGTTGGCGTACAACAGAACTTCATCCGGAACCACCGAATAGCGATCCCCGGTAACCACATTCAGCACGGCCTGGGTGCCCACGAGTTGTGAGAAGGGAGTCGCCATCACCGGATAGCCCAGTTCTTTCCGGATCGTCGACATCTCGTCGAGCACTTCCTCGAACCGATCCTCCATTCCTCGATCCTTCAGTTGTGCTTTGAAGGTGCCCGCCATGCCTCCCGGTAGCTGGTGCCGGTACTGGTAGAGCGAGAACTCGGCCGGTTTGCCAACAGGCAGTTCGTCGATGCCCGCAACATTGATGAGGTGCTTCTCCACCGGCTCGAGGCGACTGTCGTCGATCTCGACGTCGAAGCCCGCATAGCGAAGATTCGCGACGGTGTTCTCGGTGGACGGCAGTGATACACCCGCGGCAAGAGGTCTGCTCGCGCTGTGCACGCGATCGGCTCCTGCGAGTACCGCTTCGAGGTAATTCATCGGAGACAGCGCGTTGTTCGAGTGGAAGTGGGCCTCCACCGGGAGGTCGCCCGCCTCCGTCTTGATGGCACGGATGAGTGTGCGAGTGCGCTCGGGCGTCAGCAGTCCGGCGGCATCCTCGAGTTCGATTCCGTCGGCTCCGAGCGCGACGAGCTCACGTGTGCGTGCCGCGTAGTACTCATCGGTGTGGTATGGGCTGTCGGCATACAGAATGCACGGAAGTGCCTGTGCCCCATTGGATTGGGCGACTTTGACCAGTCGTCCGATCTTGTCGGTGTTGAAGAGGCCGTCGTAGATCCAGAAACTACCGATCCCGTGCGCACAGAGCCGCTCGACCCACAGGTCCATCACGCTGTCCGCGGTCAGACCGAAGGTGACGATCCCGTTGCTCCGCGTCCCTGCGCGCACCGTGGTGTGTGGCATCGCCTTAGACAGCGACACCAACTGGTCCCAGGGATCTTCCTTGCAGTGTCGGACAAGCACTTCGAAGATCGAGCTGCCCACTAGGTCGATGGTGTGGAATCCGGTGCGGTCGAGTTCCGCGGCGATCGGCAGTCCGATCGACTTCGTCATCCGCATCCCCCACCAGCTCTGCGGGCCGTCGCGCAGTGTCTGGTCGATCACGTCGATCGTGCGCCGACCCCCAACTGATCGGTCGGCGCAATCGAGGTAGCTGTTCATCTCGTCTCCTCACGAGTGTTTCCGAACGCGTCGGCGCCCACCTGGTCGATCCACCGGGTGGTCACCTTTCCGTCTCGGAAGATGCTGCTATTCAATAGGTATCGGCTGAACTCGACGGTCGTCGTCACTCCCTCGACGGTGAGTTCTGCCAATGCCGCGTTGAGTTTGTCTATCGCGCTCTCGCGCGTCGGGGCGTAGGCGATCACCTTGGCGATCATCGAGTCGTAGTAGGGGCTGATGACTGTTCCTGCCCGGCAGTGTGAATCGACTCGAATCCCGAAACCCGACGGAGGTTGCCATGTCGTCACTGTGCCCGGCGTCGGGATGAAGCCCCGTTCGGGGGATTCGGCCATCACTCTCGCCTCGACTGCGTGCCCGGTGATCGCGATGTCGTCCTGCGCGAACGAGAGCGGCAGGCCCGCGGCGACCCTGATCTGCTCGGCGACGAGGTCGGTACCGGACACCAGTTCGCTGACCGGGTGTTCCACCTGAATGCGGGCGTTGAACTCCAAGAACGCGAACTGCTCGGTGTCTGCGTCGTAGACGAACTCGACGGTGCCTGCGCTGTCGAGTTCGATTGCCCGCGCGAAACGGACTGCAGCGGTGTGTATCTCGTCGCGTGCCCGAGCGGACAGGTCTGGAGCAGGTGACTCCTCGATGACCTTCTGATGCCGACGCTGAGCACTGCAGTCGCGCTCCCCGACATGCACGACGGCGCCGTGTTTGTCGCCGATGACCTGGACTTCGATGTGCCGTGCCCGACCGATGAAGCGTTCGACGTAAATCCGTCCGTCGCCGAATGCCGCTGTGGCTTCAGCGATTGCGGTGGGAATACGTCGTCGGAGATCATCCTCGTCGGAGACCACAGACATTCCGCGCCCGCCACCGCCTGCCACTGCTTTGATCAGCACTGGATAGCCGATGTCTCGTGCGGCGGCCACCGCATCGTCTGCGCTCGTGGTGATGTCCGACCCGGACAGTACGGGGACGCCTGCTGCGCGTGCGATCTCCCTGGCGGCCGCCTTGTCCCCGGTTCCCGCGACGATCTGGGGATTGGGTCCGATGAAGGTCAAGCCCTCGTCGACGCATCGCTGAGCGAAGTCCGGGTTCTCGGAGAGGAAGCCGTAGCCCGGATGGACCGCGTCGCACCCGGAACCCAGTGCCGCGGCAAGCACAGCGTCGACGTTCAGATAACTCAGGCCGGCCGCGGCAGGGCCGATACAGACTGCACGGTCGGCCAATTCGGCCGCCATCCCAGCTCGGTCGACGTCGGATGTTACGACAACGCTCTCGATTCCGAGGGCCCGACACGCGCGCACAACACGCACCGCGATCTCTCCCCGGTTCGCGATGAGCACACGACGGATGAGCGCGCTGACCGGTGTTCGTGCATCCGTGACCGCCGGTCGCCCGTCGAGAGTTTGCGCGCTACTCATCGGGCCGGATCAGGAAGAGGGTCTGCCCGAAATCGACCAGATCTGCATTCGACGCGCGAATCGCGACGACCTCACCGGCGACGTCGGAGATGATCGGGTTCATCAGCTTCATCACCTCGACGATGCCCAGTTGGTCACCCGCGGAGACCTTGTCGCCGACCGCGACGAACGGTGGTGAACCGGGGTCGGGCGCCACCCAGAACGCACCGACGGTAGGTGACGTGATGCTCGTCAGTCCCGTCTCGTCGATGTCGTCTGTGGCAGGCGCGGTGGTCGTTGCAACTGACCTCGCCGTGCGTTTCGGCGAACTCGCCACCGCGGCAGTGGTAGCCGGTGCCGCCGCCGACGTTTCCAGCGGCGGCACCGGGGCTGTGGCGGCGACGGGGCCGGCAGCGCGGGCTGAGCCGACCAGATCGGGCGGTGGTGCGTCCTTGCCCACCGCGATCGACACGTCCCCGATGTCGAGTCGCATTCCCGCCCAACCTGATTCCGCGAAGGTCCGCAGGATCTCACCGATGTCGTCCGGTCCGAGCCGCGGGACGTGCGCTGCAGCGGTAGTCTGCTCACTCATTTGTCAGCCTTCCGATGGGCCACTGCAGCCAGCAGCACCGGCAGCGGGTTGGATGTCACGATCGTCTCGACGCCCGCATCGAGCGCAGCAGCGACTCCTGCGTCGGTGTCGAAGTAGGCGCCGGAGACCGTCTTGGTGCCCTCCCGAATCTGAACGGTTTCGGCACCCGACCGAGCCATCGCCGCGTCGGCGTCGAAGATGTCGCCGTCCAGCTCTCCGGGTGCGGCGGTACGTACCGGTGCGAGGCGTGCGGCCCATTCGGCGAGCGCTGCGAGGTCTTCGTCGTCGTCGACACTCACTGCCCGACTACCGATCTCACCGTCGAAGATGCGAGCTCCCGTGGCGTCGACGGTGATTTTGCGACCCGCGAGAGCAGCCACTGTGCCTGCACCGCATCCGACGACGCACGGAGTGTCCAATGCACGGCTGACGACAGCCGCATGCGACGTCGCTCCGCCGTTCTCGGTGACGACCGCGGAGGCTGCGATCATGCCGTGCACATCTTCGGGGCTGGTCGACTCACGGACCAGAATCGACCCCGGATGCTCCTGTGCCTCTTCGGCGGTCAGTACCGCCAACCCCACCGCATAGCCCGGGCTCGCAGAGACCCCGGTCGCCAGGGGTTGCTGCCCGTCGACTGCCTCGGTGTCGATGGTCGGGCGAAGGAGGTGTCGCACCTGTTCTGCCGTCACGCGTGCGCATGCGGTGGCCTCGTCGATCACGTTCTCGTTGACCAGAGTCGCGGCCACACGCACAGCTGCCTGCGCAGTCCGCTTCGCTGGTCGTGATTGCAGCAGGTAGAGCACTCCGTGCTGCACCGTGAACTCGATGTCTTGCGCGTCCTTGCCTTCGCGGTCCAGGAGTTCGGACGCAGAGATCAACTCCGCGTGCAGTTCTGGCCCGTTCTCGGCGAGCCACGCCAGCGGACGCGGAGTGACCCGGCCGGATACGACGTCTTCGCCCTGCCCCCGCGGCAGATACTCGCCGTACGGATCCCGTTCTCCGGTCAACGGATTACGTGTGAAGAGCACTCCGGTCCCGGAGTTGTCGTCGAGGTTGCCGAAGACCATCGCCTGGATGGTGACAGCTGTCCCGATGTCGTCTGGGATACCGTAGTGCGCCCGGTACGCCTTTGCGCGACGCGACTGGCTCGAATCGAACACTGCTGCAACAGCTTTGCGTAGCGCCGTGATCGAATCGACCGGAATGACTTCGCCCGTCTCGTCGGCGATCGCCGTGACCACCGATTCGGTGTCGGGAAGCTCTTCGAGATCCTCCACGCAGCCGGCGACGAGCTTGCCGTAGAGCGCGGCGAACCGGCGGTGGACGTCGGCCGCGAAGTCGGGATGCGAGGTCTCCTCGGCGAGCGCGCGCTCTGTCTCGGCGTTGACGCCGAGGTTGAGGATCGTGTCCATCATGCCCGGCATCGACACTGCCGCACCGGATCTGACCGATACCAGTAGCGGGTGATCGCCCCGACCGAAGGTTCGTCCGGTCCGCTCCTCCAGATAGGCGATACCATCGACGATCTCGGTGAACAGTTCGTCCGAGAGGGTGCGACCGTTGGCGAAGTACTCGGCACAGGAGGCGGTCGTGACGACGAACGCGGGCGGTACCCGCAACCCGAGGTCGCTCATCCGCCAGAGGCTCCACGCCTTTCCGCCGACCTGGTCGCGTTCGGGCTCCCTGTCGAGCTCGGTGATACGCAACACCGATGGATTGACCAGTTGCGCAGTCATTCGTCGCGCTCCTCGCCCATCATGCGCAGCAGATGTTCGTGCATCTGATACCAGACCGTGTGATAGGAATCGAGCCTCACATTGCTGACGTAATCGTGATCGCCTCGATCGACCTGCTGGAGCGCGCCGTCGAGTCTGGAGACGAACCGCTTGGTGAGGGGGTCGGCGCCGACGAACGGCGCGAGAACCGACTCGGCGCGCTCGTGAAGCCGCGCGAGTTTGTCGACGACCTTCGCGTCGTAGTCGGCGTCGGAGTGGTCGTTGGGCTGTTGTGTCCCGTCGACCGTGACCGTCTGCCACGACGTCATCAGCGCGAGCATCTGCTTGTTGATGCCCTGCTCGAAATCTGCAAGCGTCGCAACCAGTTCCGGGTTGGTGCGCTGGTCGGCGAACGCTATCGGGTAGGTCGCGTCGAGGTGCTCACGTCCCGCAGGCGTGATCATGTATGCACCGCGTGCGGCCATGGCATAGCCTGCTCCGACGGCTGCCTCCAGATGCGCACTGACGGTCGCCGTGTCCTGCTCGAGGATCGTCTCGAGTTGTTCGGCGTTCGCCAACTGTTTGAGCGTCAGTCCGTGCAGTGACAAATCGTTGCTATCAAGCATTTTCAACCTCCCTGGTTTGTCCCATCGTGTCTCTGACGGTGCGACGCAATGACTTTCCGACCGAGCTCTTGGGCAGCTCGTCCCAGAACTCGATGTGGCGTGGTCGCTTGAATCCCGCCAGGCGGTTACTGCAAAACTCGACGAGATCGTCGGCAGAGATCTGCTCCCGCACCACCACCGCGGCGCAGACGCGCTGTCCCCACCGCTCGTCGTCGACACCCACCACGGCTGCCTCGCGTACGGCGGGATGGGTGAGCAGGACGTCCTCGACCTCGCGCGGATACACGTTGAACCCTCCGCTGATGATCACGTCGTGTCGTCGATCGAGCAGGTACAGATAGCCGGACTCGTCGCGCTGACCGATATCGCCTGTACGTAGCCAGCCGTCGCTGCCGAGTGTTTCGGCGGTCGCGTCGGGACGGTGCCAGTAGCCGTTCATCGTGTGCGGCCCACGGGTCACCACCTCGCCCGCGGTTCCCGCGGGGAGCGAATTGCCCTCGGCATCTCGGATGTCCACCTCGACGAAGGTGTACGGCTTGCCCGCGGACGCGAGACGTTCCGGTGTGTGCTCGTGCGGCTGCAGGCACGTGATGGCCAGCGGCGCCTCGGCCTGCCCGTAGAGCTGTGCGAAGACCGGACCCAGCGCATCGATGCCGCGCTGCAAGAGCGTCGGCGCGATGGGCGCACCGCCGTAGCACAGACGACTCAGCCGCAGCCGGTCCCGATCGATCACCGCATCCTCGACGAGCATCGCGATCATCGTCGGCACCATGAAGGTCGACGACGCGCCGTATTCGATTGCGGCGTCGACGAATCCCTGCGGAGTGAACTTCTCGAGGATGACACTTCGCCCGCCCTTGACGAGATGCGGCAGGAAGAACGCGCCGCTCCCATGTGTGATCGGGGCTGCATGCAGCATCACCGACTCCGGGCCCAGATCGGGAAGTAGATCGACGAGGAAGTTCGCGACCTCGGCGAGTTCGCTACGCGTCGTGAGGATGACGGCCTTCGGCTTACCCGTCGTACCACCGGTGTAGGCCAGGCGCAGCGGCGCCTCCTGATCCCGCACCACTCGACACGGCTGCGACGAACCGCGTTCGATCATGCCGGCCAGTTCGGTTGTCGGAATGACGATCTCGGTCTCGCGTGGGGTACGACCGTCGGTGATCAGTGCTCGGGCACGCGAGTCCTCGATCTTGTAATCGAGTTCGACATCGGTCTCCCGCGCATTCAGCGGAACCCGGACAAGACCTGCCTTCGCGAGCGCGTAGTAGACGACGACTCCGTCGATACCGTTGGGCACCAGGACCGCGACATGATCACCGGGTTCGAGTCCTCGGTCGAGCAACGCATTACCGAGACGATCGGTGAGCGAGTCGAATTCGGCGAAACTCACGACGCGCTCGCCGTGAATCAGGGCAGGCGAGTCGCCGAATGCCTTGGCCGCTCGGCTGATGAGATCACCGATCTGCAGGTGCTGTCCGATCACCGCGGTGCCTCCGCGGAGTTCTGCGGGCGACCGATCCGGTACAACTCGTCGGCGAGCGGGGTGCCGTGGTTCCACTTGACCCACTCCTCGTCGAGGTAGCGGTACTTCGGATCATGCACCGTCGGGGTGAATCCCTGAGCGCGCCGGTTGTATTCGTCGATGTCGATGCGTCCCGCGCTGGTGGTCCACAGCGAACTCTTCGCGTCGAGCGTCGACCATCCGCGCAACTGATCTCCGACGGTCGGGGCGTAGTCGTCGTCGACGAGCACCGAGAACGGGATGCCGCTCATCATGTTCTGGTTCAGATTCGAGTAGCGTGCCATCGAGTACGGGTTGGTCTTCTGCTGCGGGAAGCCGATGAGGCCCACCATCTCTGCCAGATAGTCACGCGCGTACTCGTCGTTCATCAGCGGCTTGAAGCGCTGCACGCGCTCGTCGAGTTCGAACCAATCGCTCTGCCGGTAGGTTCCCGCCAGATGGGCGAAGTCCTTACCGACGGACGAGTAGACGAGTGCACCCGCATCAATCATCTGCTCGCGGGTCCAGGTGGCCATCCGCTTCCACAGGTCCGCGGTCGCCTCGGTGAGGATGTCGCGGTAGTGCTCCATCGTCTCGGCGAGCACGTCGGCGTTCTCCATACCCACCGGCGCATAACCGTCGGTCAGCGGGTCGGCGGTGTACATTCCCACCGCTGCGATGTTCGCCGCGTCGTAGTTCGGTTCGGCCTCGAACGACGCCCAATCGTCGACCAGTCGGAAGTTCGTGTCGGAGAAGACGATCGGGATGGTCAGGTTGTTGTGCGGCAGAGTGACCGCGATTCCGTCGAGCCAGGGGTAGTCGCCCTCGGTGAGGTCGAAGAAGTCGCGTACGAGAAGCTGCCTGTTGTCCCCGAAGTTGTAGGGACCGCTGTTGTGAATTCCGATGCGGCACTCGCAGTGAGCAAGAAATGCGTACTGCGACAGTGTGGCAAGAAGTTTCACGGTCGCACTGTGCAGGCGGTCGCCGTCCTTGACACCGTGGAGCTGCTCGGAGAAGCCGTCGAGGGTCCGCTCTGGAAGGAACTGCGAGCGATCGCCGAACTCCTTGTTACTGATATGCCCGTCGTTGCGGTGATAGGCGAGATTGAATCGCCGGCTGAAGTCGACGACGTCGAGCACGTCCTCGACAGCGTCCTGGGGTCGGATGAGACCCCACGACATCAACATCTCGCGACCGAGCAGGTAGAACGCCGGCATTCCCCAGGCGGCGTTGACGGTGTTGACCTTGAAGCTTGCTTCGCGGACTCGGTCGCCGAGTTCTTCTGCCGGAGTTACTGATTCGATCTCGCGAAGCTGAGTCGGGAGGCGGTAGAAGCTATTGAGGTAGCTCAGCAGCATGTACGGGTTCATCGGGAACAGCTTGGATTCCTGCACCGTCCGAGTGATGCACAGCCAGTAGGTCGTGTCGCTCAGGTTGCGGAGGAAGCTGTTGGATTCGAGAAGGTCGGTGTAGCGCAGCTCTCGTGACATGGTGTCGGGTCCTCTTACTTGTCGAGTTTCCAGATGCGGGCGTGTCCGGTGTCGCCGGACTCGTAGGCGTCGGCTGCCGGAGGCGCGACGGACGTTTCGATCTCGACTCGATCTCCGTCTTCGAGACCGTCGATCCGGCAGTTCATGAGGGTGGGGACGCCGTATTCGCGGGCGAGGATGCCGAGGTGCGAGCGCACGGTCCCGCCGAGGCAGATGACCCCGTGAAAGCCTTCGAGGATGGGGGCGGTCAGCGTGCCGCCCGAGTCGTCGATGACAGCGATGGTGTTCTCCGGAACGCCGTCGCCGAGGAGTTCCATGACCTGCTCGATGCGTGAGATTCGCAGGACGCTTCCCACGGTGTTGCTCGCCGTGGTCTGCACGTTGTCACCACGACCGGACAGCGACTGGTCGCCGCCCTCGTCGGCGACGAAGTTCTTGTCGCCGGCGTCGGGCCGTCGATACTTCTCCGGTTCGGAGTCGAGCGACGCCGTCGCGGAGAACTCGAATCGGTAGCCGGTGTCGAGCACCTCTCGCTCGATCGCTTTCGCATCGTCGGCGCTGAAGAGATCCGCAGTGAAGACGTCGCGCTTCCAGTCGAATCCCTCGACGGACGTGCGGGACGCGGTGAGCTCGCGAATCGAGGTGTTGTACTGCTTGGGCAGCGGGAGGGTTTCCGACGTCCCCCACTTGGGGGTTATCGTTCGAGAGTCGGGCATGGGTGAACTCCTTGGTCTCATCTGCGTCGAACCCGGCGGTTGCACTTCCATCTGCCCTGGTCAGCGGGATGTGGCTGGTGCACCTGTCGGGTGTGATGTAAACCTATGGGCGTCGCTTCGTGTGATGTAGTCCACATTGGGGGACAACTTCTCGAAGTGACCCGGCACGAGGAGTTACCCCATGGCAACCACCACCCCCACCTGGACACCGCCAGCAATCCTGGACGTCGAGGACTATCGAAAAGCGTTCGAGATCATCTCGGGATGCCACGACGCGTCGACGCTCACGCAGTTCCGCGAAGGCCTCGTCGAGTCGCTCTGCCGACACCTCGACGTCGCCAACGTCTCCTTCTTTTCTGGATCGACGTTCCATCTCGTCTTCGAGGACACCGAACCGCTGACATCGGGCATGACCGCGAAGATGCTGCCCGAGTACCAGGAGCGTTGGGCATCACACGACGTGTTCGGTTCGCCCGTCGCGGTCCGACAACTACTGACCTCGTCGGTGGCCTCACTCGACGAGCTCGAACAGCAGCACAAATTGCCGCCCTCCTCGGAGGCGTATGTCCGACACTTTCTGCACGAGCGGTGGCATGTCGGTTCGGCGGCGGGCATGCGACTGCCGCTTGCCGGCGGGCGTATCGCATTGGTCGGTCTCTTCGGCAAGACCGCGGCCGACCTCGGGCCGCACGAGATCGGCGTTCTCCGTCTCGTCGGTCAGCAACTCGCACCCGTCACCAAGCGGCTTCCGATCGAGCCCGCGCTGCAAGCCATTCGGAGTCTGACCGGCCGACAACGCGAAGTCGTCAAGTTGGTCGCCGACGGCCAGAGCAACGCACAGATCGCCGACATTCTCTGCATCGCAGAGGATTCGGTGAAGAAGTACATCACCCGCATCCTCCATCAGACCGGCTGTCAATCACGGCTGGAGTTGGCGCTGATCGCACGTGACGCGACGCTGTGATAGCCGATCAATCGATGCGACCCGCATGATTCTGTCCCCCAAAGTGGACTGCCCATTTGTGTGACCTGGTTCATATTCTGCGTAGACCTGATGGTTCGCAGAAAGGACCCGACACATCATGTCGCAACCGCTCGACCACGCCGGCACAGGCGTCAATCTCTTTGCCACCAAGGATCTTTCGGGAACAGCCCGATGGTTCGAGGAAACCTCCGATGTCCTCGACATCGACGACGACGATCTCGAGGACACGATCGCCTTTGTCCACAAGGGTGGCATGACTTTTCTGTCCCCCATCCTCCCCGACCTCAAGGGCATCGTCTGCACAGCCGGTAGTCGGGAGTCGCATCTCGCCATCCTCTCGCGCGAGTCCGCCGTACCCTGTGTGCTCGCCGCAGAACTGGCGACCGAGGTTCCCTCCGGCGCGCAGGTCAGGCTCAATCTGACCGACGCGGAGACCGCAACCATCGACATCGTCGACGCGCCGGTGGTGACGGCATGACATCGACGACCGTCGCGCACAGCTCTCGCCTGCTGACCGATCCCGACTACGAACCGACACTCGACGAGTGGAACGAGCTCATCCTCGAAGGTGGACGGGCGTACAAGTCCGAACTCTCCCGTCGCACGGTGTTCGAATCGGAGCTGTTCGGAATGAACACCTACATCATCATGTCGATGATGGAGGACTACCTGCGGGTACCGGAACGCATCCGGACCATCACCGCGAAGATGACACCAGAAGAGTTGGTACACAACAGCGCTCCGATCGGAACGAAGCGCAGCTTCATCAACCTCGCGGCCATGCCGCTGCACTACCTGACCGGTCGAGAGCTCTACGTCGATCTCGGCGACAACAGCCTGGCGGATGGCCTCGAGGATCAACTCGAGGTGTTGCGCTTCTGGCGCAGGGCGACCATCGCGACACGAACGGACGGCGCGCTCTACAACATGGATGCGACGCCGCCCAACAGCTCGCATGTCATCGACCAGGATCTGTTGGATTCGATTGTCTCCCAACTCGAACCGAACAATGCCGAAACGTCGGCCACACTCCGCAAGTTCGCTGCGCGGCTCACCGCATATGCATTCCTGGAGAACTGCGATGCCCGCACCGCCGTCTGCGACACCGGCCCCTACGATCTGGGCGACGGCACCTTCCTCGCGCTGCGCGAGCTGTGTTGCGACGGCGTCGGCGACTTCGAGTGGCTCGACGGAATCCGGGACACGTTGCCGCACCACAACTTCGTACTCGCCTACCGGCTGCCGTCGTCGATCACGATGGACAACAACGTCTGGGGCACAGCGTGGTTCACACCGAGCGACTACCTGTCGGAGGTGATCAGCGCGCGGGTGTTCACCACGGATGAGAACGGCGAGCTTCAGGCGCTGACGCTCGACGACGTCGTCGCGATGACCGGACATATCCGCAAGGCGCATCGCGCACTATATGCACGGCTTGCGGAGACCGAACCCGAGCAGCGCAACCTGTACGCCACCGAGATGTACAGCTGGAAACTCAAGGCGTGGGCGCGAATTGCGGGATGCTACGACGACATCGACTGGTCGATCAGTCCGTCGATCGTCGAGTCGTACCAGCGGTTCAGTGATCCCGACACGGCCCTCGCGCTGATCGGCGGAATCTTCGTTCCCGCCGAACGTGACAGCTGCTTCCGTCCCATCGGGCAGTAGCCGGGCACTCACCAGGGCGACGACGAGCCGCCCGGAAAGGTCTTCATGCGTCACACAATGCAAGAACTCGTGCCCGCCGACGAGTACCTCATCCACCAGACACCCGAAACGTTCGCGACGGTGTCGCAGGCCGACTACTCGTGGACCGAGAAGGTCTGGTTCTCGCTGTTCAACAAGGACGGCTCCGTTCAGATCGACTTCGGGATCGGTAAGTACATCAACCGCAACGTGATCGACGCCTTCGCGGGGGTCTCGCGCGGCGTCGAACAGATCACCGTTCGAGCAAGCACGGAACTCGACAACGACCTCGAACGGATGGGCGTCGGGCCGATCGACTACGAGATCATCGAGCCGATGGGAAAGCTCCGCTGCATACTGCGCGAGAACGACATTCAGCCGATCAGCTTCGACGTGGTCGTGACCCCGATCATGCGCCCATTCCTCGAACGAAAGGACGCGCAGCGCGGCGTCGACGGTTTGCGCGTGGCGTCGGATCTGCGTCGCTTCCATCAGGCGTGCACGGTGTCGGGTTGGCTGACGATCGACGGTGAGACTCTCGAGATCACCGACGACACGTGGTTCGGCTATCGGGACAGGTCGTGGGGTGTGCGCATGGATGTCGGCGAGCCGGCACCCGACGTGAAATCGCTACACCGCATGAATCAGAACTTCCTGCTGACGTGGAGCCCGCTCTACTTCGAGCCCACCGACGGAAGTGATCCCTACGAGATCCATCACTACCTGCAATGGGTCGACGGCGATGTGCACTACTTCTCGGGGTACATCAACCATGCCGATGGACGCCAACAGCCACTGCACGGAATGTCGGACGATCTGAAGTTCGATCCGGCGACACGTCGACTTCTCGGAGGCACCATCACGTTCGACGCAGGCTGGGGCGAGCAACGCGTGATCGAGATCGAACCGATCTCCGACACCGGATTTCACCTCGGTACCGCCAACTACTTCGGGTACAAGGGTGACCGACATGGCAGTTGGCACGGTATCGATCACGTCGACGGCGATCGGTACGCCGACATGACTGACCGCGAAACCCTATTGATCGCACACCAATTCCGCGACTGCGTGGTGCGAGCTCACGAGGGAGACGCCGTCGGATACGGCATCTTCGAGACCATCGTGATCGGCGACCACCCGCGATACGGACTCAGTGGGGACGACTCGTTCCTCTGAGGTCAGATACATCCTCGGTGCCTCGCAGGCGTGAACACACCCTCGCCTGCGGGGCACTGTCGTATCTCGCCCGCGGGCGATGGCCGGTCTAAGCGACCCGTTCCCCGTCGATGGTCGGCACGGCGGCGAGCAACTCCCTGGTGTACGGATGCTGCGGGTTCTCGAATACCTCGTCGGCTGCGCCAGATTCGACGACCTCGCCGGATCGCATCACGATGATGTCATCGCTGATGTGGTGGATCACGCCGAGGTCGTGCGAGATGAACAGCAGCGCAACGCCCGTCTCGGCCTGCAGTGTGGCGAGCAGATCGAGAATGCGCGCCTGGATCGAGACGTCGAGTGCCGACACGGGTTCGTCGCAGACGATCACCGATGGCTCGGGGGCCAGTGCGCGTGCGATCGCCACACGCTGTCGTTGACCCCCGGAGAGCCGCAACGGATGTCGAGTTCGGAAGTCATCCGAGAGTCCGACGTGGTCGAGCAGCTCCGACACCTTGGCGTCGAGTGCTTCACCCCGTACACCGGTGACACGCAGCGCGTCCGCGATGATCCGCTCGACGGTCCACCGCGGATCGAATGAGCTCAACGGATCCTGATAGATCACCGAAATCTGTTGGCGCGTCGAGCGTCGCTGTGCATCCGAGAGCGCGCTCCACGGTCGGCCGTTCAGTTCGACTGTTCCCGAATCGGGTTCGGTCAGCCCCAGCACGATGCGCGCCGTCGTCGTCTTACCCGACCCGGACTCACCGACGATTCCCAACGTCTGCCCTGGCCGCAGGTCGAAGCTCACTCCCTGCACTGCGGCATGACGATGATTGTCTCTACCGCCGAACGTCTTTCGGAGGTCACGTACGCGCAGAGCAGGCGGCTGATCGTCGGCGATCGGCGTCGCAGGCGGAAGTGTGGCGCCATTGGTGAGGAGCGTTCCCTTCGACGCTCTCGACGGAATCGCCGCCAGCAGTCCCTGCGTGTACTCGTGCTGGGGGTCGGTCAGAATCTGCTGCGCATCGCCGTATTCGACGAGCTCGCCGGAACGCATCACGGCGACCCGGTCGGCCAGGCTCGCAACGACGGCCAGATCGTGAGAGATCAAGATGATGCCGCTGCCGCGCTGTTTTGCCTGTCGCAACACCTCGAGGATCTGGGCCTGAACCGTTGCATCGAGAGCAGTTGTCGGCTCGTCGGCGATCACCAGCTTCGGGTCCCGCGCAAGCGCCGACGCGATCAGCGCACGTTGCCGCAGTCCACCGGACAACTCGTGCGGACGTTGTCCCGCACGGACCTTCGGCTCCGGCACGCCGACGAGATCGAGGAGTTCGACGACTCGCTCGGCACGCTGCGCCCTCGCCGTCCTTGAGAGTCCGGCGGCGAACGCGCGGCCACGGTCATGTACTGAGATGGCCTCCCCTATCTCACTGCCGACGGTGCGCAGTTGGTCGAGCGACACCAACGCGTCCTGTAGCACGAAGCCGATCTCGCGGCCACGGACATTGCGCCACTGTCGATCCGACAATCCACGGAGCGATCGGCCGTCGAACGTGATGCGTTCGGCGGTGATCTCGGCGCCGTCGCCGGTCAGTCCGATCAGCGTGCGGGCCGTCACCGACTTTCCGGACCCCGACTCCCCGACGATCGCCAGACATTCGCCAGCGTCGAGTTGCAGCGAGACTCCTTTGACGATCTCGCGACCACCGAAAGCGATGTGCAGGTCTTTGATGTCCACCAGGCTCATCGCCTGTCTCCTTCCAGACGCTGGCCGAGGTAGCGGCCGAGCGTCGTAAATGCCAACGCCGCAACGACGATCACGAGGCCCGGGAAGATCTCCAGCCACCAGGCGACGGTGATGTACGTGCGACCGGAGTCGAGCAGCGCACCCCATTCCGGTGCCGGTGGTGCGACGCCGAGGCCGAGGTATGCCAACCCCGACGCCCAGATGATCGCCTGGCCGATACCCAATGTTGCCGTGACAATCATCGGTCGCAGCGAGTTGGGAGCGATGTGCTGCAGCAGGATTCGTCCACGGGAGTGACCGATCGCGGTCGCGGCCTCGATGTAGGGCGCATTGCGGACGGCGAGTACCTGACCGCGCACGATGCGTGCGTACCCGGGCGCGATGCCGATCCCGATGGCAAAGATCAGAGTCGACGCTCCCGGTCCGAACACCGACACCAGCAATAGTCCGAGAAGCACTGTGGGAAAGGCGAACATGATCTCGATCCACCTGTTCGCGAATGCTCCTGCGATACGCCCCGAGAGGCCCGCCGCGATACCCAGGAACACAGCGAGCACCGTTGCGACGGCGACCGCGCCAAGGCCTATACCGAGCGACTCGCGCGTGCCGTAGATGACGCGGCTGAACAGGTCGCGGCCGTTGAGATCGGTGCCGAACAGATGCGACCAGCTCGGCGGTGACAGCGTGGCGTCGAGGTTGATGGCGAACGGATCGTATGGCGCGAGGAGCGACGGAACCACTGCCGCGAGCACGAGCAGCACGACCACGATGGCTGCTGCAACAACGCTCCACGGTGGTCGACGCCGCTTCTCCGCTGAGGGAACGGGATTGCGCGTCTTCAATGTCGACAGCAACGCGCTGAACGCGGACCCCGTCGACGATCCAGCGGATTCTGCTGGAGCGGTGGAATTCTCGATGACGGTCACGGGACCTCGATCCGGGGGTCGATGACGGTGTAGAGCGCATCCACAGCCAGGTTGGCGATGGTGTAGATCAGTGCGACGAAGATGACGATGCCGCTCACGAGAGGGACATCACGGGATGTCGCGGCACTCACCAGGGTCTGGCCGATGCCTGCGCGTGCGAACACCGTCTCGGCGATCACCGCACCCGAGAGGAGGGCGCCCATCGCCCAACCCGACACGGTGATGGCCGGCAGTACCGAATGGCGCAACACGTGTCTGCTCCGCACGGAAAGCTCGCCGAGACCGCGACTTCGAGCGGTCAGAACGAAAGGCTGGTCCAGCGCACGTGCGAACTCGTCACGCGCGATCTGTCCGAGGAAGCCGGCCAACGGAATCGCCAGCGTCAAGACCGGGAGCACGAGGCCACGGACCCCGGTACCGCTCTCGACCGGGAACCATCCGAGGTTGATCGCGAAGACCACCAACAGGATCGATCCGATCCAGTACTGCGGAAGTCCGGCGCTCACGGTCTCGATGAACGAACCTACCGCGCCCCACGGGCCGCGACGACCGGCAGTGAGCGTGGTCAGGAAGAGCACCAGAATCCAGGCCACGATCAACGCGCTGAAGGTCAACACGAGCGTCGGACCTACTTGCGCGGCAATGATTTCGGTGACCGGCTGTCCGAGCTGATACGACGTGCCCAGATCGCCGCGTAGCAGTCCCCCGAGGTAATGCAGGTATTGCTGCCACACCGGATCGGTGAAGCCGTACTGGGCGTTCACGGGCGCGGTCTCGTCGGGGGTGCGCTCTCGACTGAGACCTGACGAGAGATTCAGGAGCAGCGTTGCACGGTCGCCAGGCGCGATCACCTGCAGTAGGAACGTGATTGACGCGGCCGCCCAGAGAACGAGCACCGCGGAACCCAGTTTGGCTCCCCAGCGCACCACGGCACGTGGGGGTCGGCGCCGCGACACGGTCGGGGTGTTATCCGTAGGCGAGGCACCGTCGGCGGATGCGCGGTCGTCGAGCACGGTCATCGGACAAACCTCGCATCCGCGAACACCGGTTCGCCTTGGGACTTCTCGATCCACACGTCGTGGAGTTTGGGATTCGACGCCAATGACGTTGTCTGCGTGTACAACCCGATGGACAGAGCGTTGTCGCCGATGAGTCGCTGCGCGTCGGAGTACAACGACGCCGCCTGCGCGGGATCGGCCGACGAGTTGGCCTGCTCGATGAGTCCCTGTAGATGCGGATCGTTGTAGAACGCCGTGTTGTACGGATTCGGGTTGTCGGACAGGCGTTGTCGCCAGTTGATGTAGAGCAGTCCCGGCGTCGGACTGGTCCAGTAGCCAACGTATGCGTCATACGTATCGGCCTTGGCGTAGTTGCCACCGAAGTAGGCGCTCTGTGTGGCAGGCACGAGCTGGAGGTCGAATCCGACTTCGCGGGCCTGTGCTGCGACGTCCTGCAGAATGCCTGCTCCTTCGGCCCCGATGATGGAGTCAGCCGGGTAGACGACCCGTGCGGTCAATCGCTTTCCGTCCTTCTCGCGAATGCCATCTCCGTCACGCAGCGTCCAGCCCGCCGAGTCGAGTAGTTCGTTCGCCTTCGCCGGATCATGCGGAAAGTCTCCGGCTTTCGCATCGTAGTCGGGCGTGCTCTGGCTCAACGCCCCGTTGGCGTTGTAGGGCACCACTCCGAGATAGGCGGTCTCGACCGACTTCTCGCGATCAGCGGAGTACGCGAGCGCTTGGCGGACACGCACATCGTCGAACGGCGCGTGTGCGACGTTGAGTGTGATCGCGTTGGGCCTGCCGGGCGTGATGTACTGCTCCGTCTGGAACTTGCGCGTCGCCTCGGCCCAGTTCAGCGCGGGAACGTTGTAGATGACGTCCGACGACCCGCTGGTGAGCGAGCCGTACCGCAGCACAGGATCTTTCAGGAACTTCCAGATCAGCTTGTCGACGTACGCGGGACCCTGATGCTTCGCGTTGGCGGGCGCTGAGTTGTACTGATCGTTGCGGACGAAGGTGATGCTGCGGTTGCGATCCCACTGCGCGATCTTGAACGGACCGGAGCCGACCGGCTGCGCACAGTTCATCTTGGGCCCGCGCGCCAAGGCTGTCGGCGACTGAATTCCGAAGTAGCCCTGCGAGAGAACGGTCAGCAGGGGCGTGTACGGCGCTTTGAGATGGAGACGGTAGGTCAACTTGTCGACCACTTCGTCCGACTCGAAATACTGCCCGATATACGAGACGACCGTGCCATTTGGGCTGTCGGGATCGAGATAGTTGTTGATGTTGGTCTTGACGGCAGCCGCGTCGAGTTCTGTTCCGTCGGTGAACTTCACATCGGGCTTGAGGTGGAACGTATAGCTGCGTCTGTCGGGCGAGATATCCCAACTGGTTGCGAGCCACGGGACCGGCTTGCCGCTGTCGTCGAGTGAGACCAGGTTGTCGAGGTACTGCCGTGCGAGGTACGCGTTCTGAACCCAGCCGCCGTGGACGCACGGGGGCTCTTGTTCGTGACCGTATTCGATCACTCCCCCCGAGACCAGCTCACCAGGCGCTGCGGCAACACCTTTCGACGATCCGTCGCCGGTCTCCGGCCGACCACAGGCGGCAAGCATCACACAGGCGGCCAGCCCGATGGCCGGCAGGATGCGGGTCCGCCATCGGCGGGAAGGATGCAGCACGAATTCTCTCCTCAGTCAGGGACCGGCCAACCGTAGGAAATCCGACACGGTCGGTCACTTCTTGTCATCACCCTGATTCCAAGTAGTCATCGCGTCGGGCGCGGTCGTAACGTCACGCGCATGGCCCAACCCCAACCACTGAGATTCGCCGCGTTCGTGATGAACACGACGTCGCACATCCTGCACGGCGCCTGGCGCGCACCGGAGGCACAGCAGACGAACTTCAACGACCTCGATCACTGGATTTCGCTCGCAAAGACGTTGGAGCAGGCCAAGTTCGACTTCATCTTCTTCGCCGATGTCGTCGGCCTCTACGACGACTACCAGGGTGATTGGAAGAAGTTCGTCGACTCGGGACTGCAGATTCCGAGCAACGATCCGCTGGTGCTCGCATCGGCATTGGCCTCGCACACCGAGAATCTCGGTATCGCCGTGACGAGTTCGATCCTTCAGGAGCATCCGTTCGACTTCGCGCGCAAGATCTCGACACTCGACCACGCATCGCGCGGCCGGATCGCGTGGAACATCGTCACCAGCTTGTCGAGCAACGCGTGGCGCAACTTCGGTTACGACGGCATCACGCGCCACGACGACCGTTACGCCTGGGCGCAGGAGTACGCCGACGTCGTCTACAAGCTGTGGGAGGGCTCGTGGGACGACGATGCGCTCGTCCAGGACAAGGAATCCGGTCTGCATGCCGACTTCGACAAGGTGCACAAGATCCATCACGTCGGCGAGCGGTACCGAGTCGAGGGACCCCATCTCGTCGCGCCGTCTCCGCAGCGCACACCTGTTCTCTTTCAAGCTGGTTCGTCGCCCGCGGGCCGACGCTTCGCCGCCCGCAATGCGGAGGCGCAGTTCATCGTCTCGCCGAATCCCGCTGCGGCGAAGGGACTTGTCGACGACACTCGACGGCTGGTCGCTGAAGCCGGACGTGATCCGCAGGATCTCACGTTCTTCCAGGGACTGTCGTTTGTCATCGGCTCCACCGAGGAGGAGGCAGCGCGCAAGGCTCGCGAACTCGACGACCTCATCGACCCCAGCACGATCATCGCGCACTCCGCGGGCGGACTCGGCATCGATCTCGGCCACTACGATCTGGATACACCTATCGGGGACATCGAGACCCAGGGCACGCAGAGCACGCTGCTGTGGCTGCGCGAGGCGGTACCTGATCGGGAGCCGACGGTCCGCGACCTCGCCGAATTGCGCAGCCGCTCGGGAAGAGTCGTGGGAACGCCAGAACGGATCGCCGATCGTCTCGAGTTGTGGCGGGACGCAGGCGTCGGAGGCGTGAACGTCATCAACGCGACCATCCCGGGGAGCTATGTCGAGTTCGCGGAGCACGTCCTGCCCGTTCTGCGGGATCGTGGCCTGGCACAACGTGATTACGCACCGGGCACCGTGCGCGCGAAGTTGACCGGTCGGGACCGGCTACCTGATTCGCACCCAGCCGCGGGCTATCGCGGTGCTTTCGCCACTGCTCGCGAAGAGGTGTCGGCATGACTGCAGCAACGAGAGTCGTCGCCGACCGCGCCGCGGTGCTCGCCGAGATCGCAGCAGGGTCGGCCGAACGTGAACGGGCGGGCCAGGATCCGCGTGCACAGATCGAGCTACTGCGCGATGCAGGACTCACCGCCCTCACACTCGACTCCGAGCACGGAGGTGGCGGAGCCGACGTCGTCGAACTCGTCGAGTTCATTATCGACCTCGCGCGGGCCGACCCGATCGCTGCGCACATCCTGCGCGCGCACTACTGGTTTGTCGAACAGGTGAAACGTCTTCCCGACGGGCCGGTCCGTGACCGATGGAGTGCCCTGATCGCCGACGGTGCCATCTTCGGCAACGCCACAAGCGAACGGGCCGGCACGGCCGGCGCTCGCAGATTCGCCACGACCATTCGCCCCACCGACTCCGGCTGGCTTCTCTCCGGCGAGAAGTTCTATTCCACCGGAACGGCTTTCGCCGACTTCATCGCCGTGCAGGCGACGGTCGACGACGCACAGGGCGGAGAACGACTCGCACGCCTCATCGTCCCTGTCGACCGGGCAGGTGTATCGGTCATCGACGACTGGGACGGAATCGGCCAGCACCGCACCGGGACCGGTTCGACGCAGTTCACCGATGTGGTGGTCACCGCCGACGACATCCTCGGGATCGTCGACCTCAGCGCACCGGGTGCGTCGCGAATCGCCAATGACGCTCCCCTGCTTCAGCTCTTCCTGCAGGCGCTCATCACCGGAATCCTGTTGTCGGTGAACGACGATGCGATCGAGCTTGTCCGTGGTCGCACACGCACCTTCGACCACGCACCCGCCGATGAACCACGTCACGATCCCGTGCTACTCAAGACAATCGGCGAGATCGACGCCACTGCACACGTCGCACGCGCTGCCGTTCTCGCCGCGGCGCGCGAGGTCGAGTCGGCGTTCGAATGCGCACGGCAAGGCGTGATCGACGCCTCACTCTTCGAGCGGGCATCCGTCGCCGCCGCGCGCGTGAAGGTTCACGTCGACTCCGTCGCATTACCAACTGCCACAGCGCTATTCGATGTCGGCGGAGCGTCGTCGGCCAGTCGCGCACGAAATCTGGACCGACACTGGCGCAACATCAGGACGATCACACTGCACAACCCGACGTCGTACAAGGCGATCGCCCTGGGCGATCTTGCAGTCAACGGCACCGCGCTGCCGGCAAACGGCTATTTCTAGACCTGCGCTAGCTCGAACTGTCTTGAGTCTGCGCCTCACCAACAGCCGGAGAGTCCGGCCCGTACATCGTCAACCAGTACGCGCGGGCGAGGGATGCGGCGAACTCGGCGTCGCACTTCTCCGGGGCGTTCGTGAGGTCGAGGAGGCTGCCCCGCGTGGTGACGGTGATGAATCGTGCGGTCTGGTCGGGGTCGAGGTCGGCAGGGGCCAGGCCGTCCGCCTGATCCTGGCGCAGACGTTCGGCCATTTTCGCCGTATACAGCTCGAGGAAGCCGCCGAACTCGGTCCTCAGCCTGGCGTCGAGGTCGACGGTTTCGAGAAAGGCGCGCCAGACGGGACCGTGCTCGCGCCCGAGTTGGAACATGCGGGTGATGGTGTCGGCGAGGTCGTCAGGGCCCATCGGCTCGGTGCGCATCCACCACTGGTCCGACACCTCCCAAAACGCGGTGAAGAAGGGCTCGGCCGCGTTCTCGATCAGATCGCCCTTGTCGTCGAACCATTGGTAGAAGGTCGACCGCGACACGTTGGCGGTTGTCAGAATGCGCTCGACCGGGACGTCCGCGTAGCGCACGCCGGACTCGAGAATGGTGGCCACCGACTCGAGGATCCGCGCCCGTGACGACGTCCGACGCTTGACCGGGGCACGTGACATGCAGGTCAGAGTACTCGCTGATGCTCTCATGGCAGCGCTCCTGTCTGACTGTGCCGACGGTCGTCCGGCATCGGAGCCAAGCTCATTGACGAACTCTTAGCGCTGTTGTTGAAGTCTTAGCGCCTCGCATGCTGTCGTCGGGAAGGCGTCGAGCGTAGACCGAAGTGGTGACATTGTTCGACATACTGCCCTCTCTGAAAGGGGTCACCGTGGCCAGATCGTTCGATTCGACGAAGTGGCGCTTGCCTATTCGCTGCGCGGGGTGCGACTTCCTCGTGAATGACCTCTCACTGCGGGAGGAGTCGTTGCGGCGCAAGGTCGCGTTCTTCCTCGACGAGTCGGGAGAGCCGGTCAGTCAGGCGCTGTGCCCCGAGGCGGTGTGGTTTCCCGCGCTGGTCACTCGGATCAGCAGTGCGCAACTCACCGCTCAGCGCGCCGTCCTCCACGTCGACGCCGCGCTCCCACTCACCACCGCGATCGTCGACGTCGCATTCCCCGGCAACGAACTCGCAGGCGCACACCTCGCCGACATCACGGTGGTCGACGCTTCGGGGCATCGACGCACCCTCAACGCCGAGTTGCCCCCACATGTATCGGTGACGGGAACGATCGTGCTGGCGCTGCGATGCGTGTCGACGCACCTCCCGACGGTTGAGGACTCGACCCGCCAGAGCCAATTGACGGTCGACGGTTAGCGGTAGCCGAGTAGCGCTCGCTACAGGTACGTGCCCGTCGGCAGTGCGGCCTCGTGCGCGCGCGAACCGATCACCGACAGGAGCGTCGCTGTCGTGATTTCGGCTCCGTCGACGAGGATTGCGCGACGGACGATCTCGCTCACGTCAGCACCACTGCGATCACGAGGCAGTGCTGCGACGACCCGTGCGACGTCGACGTCGAGGGCACCGATTCTCGCGAGGACACCCGCCAGAATCGCCGCTGCCGCAGCGTCATCGGGAGGGTCGAGCTCGATCACCGTGTCGAAACGGGCTGCGCGCGTGGCGGCGCCGTCGAGGGCGCGCGGATCGTTCGTCGTCGCGATCGTCAGAACGCGGTCATGGGCCGTCGCTCCATCCAGCGCCGCCAACAACGCACCGAGTGCGGAGTCGTCGCCGTCGCCGCGTCGTCGGACGTAGAGGTCGACGTCGTCGAGGATCACGACGAGCGGCCCGAGGACATCGGCCATGGCGTAGACGGACCCGAGCTTGGCCATGACTGCGGCGGATTCGACGATGACGACGGTGAAGTCACCGAGCAGTTCACCGGCGATCGTCCGAGCGATCGCCGTCTTGCCGACACCGGGACGCCCGGCGAGCAGCACACCGCGACTCGTCGACATTCCTGCCGCGGTGAGGATCTCGTGACGAGAAGTGACCGCGGAGACACTCAGATCCACCTCGCGCCAGACGCTGTCAGGGATCGCGATGTCGGCGCGGGTTGTCGACGGCTCGGGAGCAGCCGCGAGCGAGATCTCGTTGTAGACCACTGATACCGATAACACTCGTCCGCGCAACGGATTACGCGCATCGATACGACGACGCAGCTCGACGACGGCACGAGACACCATGTCACGAAGTTCATTCGGCGCATACAGCGAGATGGTGGCTCTCGAGTTGTTATCGCTGAGCAACGACGAAATGACCAACGGTCCACTGCCGAAGGGGTTGTCGGGGGTGAAAGCCAGCGAGATGTCGGCGGGTACTGAGAACTCGTCGTCGCCGATACTGCGCTCTGCCCACCGCGGAGGTGCGTCGTCTTCGTCCGGACCGATTGCGGGCGAATCATTTTCGATCAGGTCACCGAGGACGAGGCCCGCTGCGATTCTACTGGCCGGGTTGATGGACATGACCTGGACGAAGAGTTCGTTCCGGTCAGCGCGCAGATGTGTCTTCAGGAATGTGTCGATGGAGGCGGGGGCTTCGGGGAGCGCATCGTTGAGCAACTGTGCGACCACAGTGACGGCGCGTCGGACATGAGGGTGCTCCGTGGCGAGCGAGTCGAGCGTGGATGTTGTTGCGGGCGTGGTGTCCTCCTTCTGTGGGCAAGCGTGTCAGCTTGGCACCGATCGACGACGCGATGCAAGAGGTTTTCGCGCGGCGAGACCCCGCCTGGCCTGGCGGGGTCTCGCGAAAGTGGTGGGGCAGTGCCGATCAGTTGACCCACACCCAGTTCCAGCGACGGGTGCGCGAGTCGAAGCGACGCACCCGGCGACGACGCTGTGCCGGAGCGGGGGTCTGGCGCTGCTGCTGGTTGTTGTTCGGGATGGGCATGACTACCTCTTTCACTTCGGCGGACCGCTCGTCGGTGAGCGCTCTCTCTGACATCACCGACAATGCCAACCGAGACTTGCGAGGCACTCGACGTCGACTGGGAGATGACTGGGAAAGGACGCTGAATGCCGTTGATAGGCGCGGCATCACAGATTGCTGCGAGGTTGGCTGTTCGGCTGGCAGACGGGGCAATCATTCGATAGTGTCCGAATTGTCATCACCGGGGGATCGCACCGACGAGGAGAACGTCCCGATGCACAGACGCCCACCCCGGCCGACCCTCCCCCACTCGTTACGACGCCGCGTCGCATCGCGGCTGCGCCGCCTGACAGGTCCGGTTTCACTCACACTTGTCGCTTCGTTGACGGCCCTGGGACTCTCGCATGTCGCGCCTGCTCGTGGGGCCACGTTGGTGTGGTCTGACGAGTTCAACGGCGCGGCCGGCAGTTCGCCGTCGACGTCGAACTGGAACTTCGAGACCGGTGGCGGCGGCTGGGGTAACAACGAGTGGCAGACCTACACCAATTCGCGGCAGAACTCCTACCTCGACGGCAACGGCCGACTGGTGATCGCCGCCCGCTCCGACGGCACGTCGATCACGTCGGCACGCCTCAACACTCTCGGCAAGGTCGCATTTACCTACGGGACGGCGTCGGCCAGGATCAAACTGCCTGCGGGAAAGGGTCTACTGCCGGCGTTCTGGCTGATGGGCACCGACATCTACTCGGTGGGGTGGCCCGCGAGCGGCGAGATCGACGTGATCGAAACTCCCTCGGTGACAACGTCATACACGAACCACGTGCACGGGCCGACGACCTCGGGCGGGACGTGGAAGCTCGGCAACTCCGGTGCGATCGCCGATCTGTCGACCGACTTCCACACGTACTCGGTCACGAAGTCGCGAGATGCGATCACCGTCGCGCTCGACGGACGGACGGTCGGCAGCTACCGGGCGTCGCAGTTGAGCGCCGACAAGAAGTGGGTGTTCAACAAGCCGACGTACCTACTGCTGACGCTCGCGGTCGGCGGGGACTGGCCCGGCGACCCCGACCTCACGACGCCGAATCCGTCGTACATGACGCTCGACTGGATCCGGGTGTACTCGAGCTGAGGTGGTCTCGACAAGCTCGACCAGCGGGTTGGGCTCGACCGGCGGGTGGGTGGGGCGAGCCTTTCCGCTGATTGAGCCGGCCGCGAGCGGAGCGAGCTGCCGAGTCGAAATCACCTGCGGTGGTCTCGACAAGCGGGCGGGGTGGTCTCGACAAGCTCGACCAGCGGGCGGGTGGTCTCGACAAGCTCGACCAACGGGGGACGCTCGACCAGCGGGTGGCTCGACCGGCGGGCGGATGGTCAGATGGCCGAGTCGGGGAACGCGATGACCGAGAGGAACCGGATCGGGAGTTCGACCAGTTCGACGGGCCCGTGGGCGCCCTCGCCGTCGAGTTGCAGCGAATCGCCGGGGCTGAGCCGGTAGACCGAGCGCGAGTGCGCGTAGTCCATCGTTCCGTCGAGCATGAAGATGAACTCGGTGCCCGGATGTTGAAAGAGCGGCTGCGTCACCGACTTCTCGGTGAGCGTCACCAGCAGGCATTCGAGGCGCTTGTGCTCGCCGCGGAGCGAGCCGAGCATCTCGTACTCGTGGCCCTCGCGGGAGCCTTCGCGCACGATCTGCGAGCCCTCCCCCGCCTTGACGAACACCGCGGACCGTTCGAGGTCGGCGCCACGGAAGAGCGAGGTCACCGAGACGTCGAACGCGGTGGCCAGCGCGGCCAAGGTGCTCAGGCTGCAGGACGTCTGCGCGTTCTCGATCTTGGAGAGCATGGCCTTGGAGATGCCGACCTTGGCAGCCATGTCACCGACCGAGAGGCCTTCCTGCCTGCGGAGACGTCGGACGTTGTGCGCTATCGCCGATTCGAGTTCGAGTTCTTCGACCGGTTGATCGACCGGACGTTCGCGCGCGGTCCCCGATTGGTTACGGATCAGAGCGTCGTCGGTCACCTCGCCAGCATATCGGTAGACGGACTTCACTCGGGGTAGACGCCGGGGTCCGGCGGACGTCGGTGTTCCGCCGTGGAGAGCACACATCCGCTACCGCATCTCGCCCGCGCCGACGTACGGGAACTTGGTCTTGAGCAGGTCGCCGTCGTCGAAGCGGGAGAGTCGGAAGTCCGACTCCGGGATGCGCGGATCGTTGCTGCGACCGTCGACGACGAGGTCGGCGACGAGACGTCCGACGGCAGGCGAGATCTTGAAGCCGTGTCCGCTGAAGCCCGCGGCGATGACGAGTCCGTCGAGCGGACCGGTGGAGATCACCGGGTTCCAGTCGGGTGTGACGTCGTAGCAGCCCGCGTAGCTGCTGGTGATGCTCGCGTCGGTAAACGCCGGGAATCGGGTACCGACCTTGTCGACGGTGAGGTCGAGGAATGCCTCGTCGGCGCGATTGAGGTATCCGTCAGGATTTGCGACCTCGAGCTCGGCGAGATCTGAGTTGCCGAACAGGATCTCGCCGCGGACGTCGGGTCGGACGTACTGCAGCGACACCAGATCCGAGAACACCGGCACCGCACCGAGTTCCATGCCCGGATGAATCATCACGATCTGCTCGCGGTGCACCGTGATCGGCACATCGATGCCGTACTTGTCGAGGAAGGGCTTGGTCCACACGCCTGTCGCGACGACGACGGTGTCGGCGGAGATGGTCGAGTGGTCGGCGAGTTCGACTCCGGTGACACGCTCTCCGTCGGTCAGCAGACCGGAAACGCTGGTGCCCTGTTTGATTCGGACACCGGCAGCTCTCGCCGACGCCGCAAACGCCTGCGCAGTCTGATACGCGTCGCCATAGCCACCGCGTTCTTCCCAGCCGAACGCGGCGAACGGTTCGAGATCGGCTGCGGGCCAGAGCTTTGCCACCTCGGAGACATCCATCTCCTCGGTCTGCACTCCGACCTCGCGCTGGGCTGCCAGGCTTTTCCGTAGGTTCTCGACGTTGGGCTCTCCGACCCCGACCACGTAGCCGGTCTGTCGGAAGCCGATGTCGGTGCCGAAGATCTCCTCGGCCTTTTCGAACACCTCGAGGCCGATGGCAGCCATGGCCGCGAGCGAACTGACACCGTAGTGGCAGCGGACGATGCCCGACGACTTGCCCGTCATTCCACCGCCGACGGTATCTCGCTCGCACACAACAACATCGGTGATGCCGCGCTGCGCCAGTGCCCATGCCGTCGCGACGCCCTCGAGGCCACCGCCGATGATGACGATGGATGCGGTTTCGGTACTCACAGACCCGCTCCCGTCCCGGGAATCCAGTTGGTGCCCGCGAGAGGAACACGCGCCATGGCTGCGGCCTCGATCGAGATCGCCACCAGGTCTTCGGGTTCCAGGTGATGCAGGTGCGCCTTGCCGCAAGCGCGGGCGATGGTCTGCGCCTCCATCGTGGTCACGCGCAGGAAGTTGGCGAGTCGTCGGCCACCGGCGATCGGGTCGAAGCGCGCGGAGAGTTCCGGGTCCTGGGTGGTGATTCCGGCCGGATCCCTGCCGTCCTGGAAGTCGTCGTAGAAGCCCGCGGCCGATCCCAGTGCCGCGTATTCGTCCTGGTAGCGAGGATCGTTGTCGCCCAACGCGATGAGCGCTGCGGTACCGATTGCCACGGCGTCGGCCCCCAGAGCCATGGCCTTCGCGACGTCGGCTCCGTTCCGGATGCCGCCGGAGACGATGAGCTGAACCTCTCGGTGCACGCCCAGCTCTTGAAGTGCCTGCACCGCTTGGGGAATCGCGGCGAGTGTCGGAATGCCGACGTGCTCGATGAAGACTTCCTGGGTAGCAGCAGTGCCGCCCTGCATGCCGTCGACCACCACGACGTCGGCGCCGGAATGCACCGCGAGCTTGACGTCGTAGTAGGTGCGGGTGGCGCCGACCTTGACGTAGATCGGCTTCTCCCAGTCGGTGATCTCGCGCAGTTCGTTTATCTTGATCGCGAGGTCGTCGGGGCCGGTCCAGTCCGGGTGACGCGACGCGCTTCGCTGGTCGATACCGACAGGCAGGGTGCGCATCCCGGCCACTCGCTCGGTGATCTTCTGTCCCAACAGCATTCCGCCGCCGCCCGGCTTGGCGCCCTGTCCGAGGACGACCTCGATCGCGTCGGCCTTGCGCAGGTCGTCGGGGTTCATTCCGTAGCGCGACGGGAGGTACTGGTAGACAAGGTTCTTGGACTGTCCGCGCTCTTCGGGGGTCATGCCGCCGTCGCCCGTGGTGGTCGACGTCCCGACCTCCGACGCTCCACGACCGAGCGCCTCCTTGGCGCCCGCCGACAACGCGCCGAAGCTCATGCCCGCGATGGTGACCGGGGTGTCGAGGTGCAGCGGGTACTTCGCGTTGCGGGTGCCGAGAGTGACGTCGGTGCCGCAGCGTTCACGATAGCCCTCCAGGGGGTAGCGCGACATGGAGGCGCCGAGGAACAGGAGGTCGTCGAAGTGCGGCAGTTTGCGCTTGGCACCCCACCCGCGGATGTCGTAAACGCCTGTCTCCGCGGCGCGTTGGATCTCGGCGATGGTTGAGCGATCGAAGGTCGCCGACTCGCGCAGACCGCGCTGCGCGTTGTTGAGGTTGGACATGGGATTCTCCGTTGTGGGTAGTGGTCTCGACGGGCTCGACCAGCGAGAGTGGGGCTCGACCAGCGGGGCGGGTGCTCGACCGGCGGTTGGGCGGTGGTCTCGACAAGCTCGACCAGCGAGAGTCGGGCTCGACCAGCCATTGGGCGGTGGTCTCGACAAGCTCGACCAGCCGGGGTGAGCGGGCGTCAGTAGGAAGACGAGTTGTCGGCGTGGAAGTGGTAGAGCTCGCGGGCGGAGCCGTAGCGGGTGTATGCGGACAAGTCGTCGTCCTTGAAGCCGGCGGCCTTGAGGAGTCCGGCGAGTTCTTCGAGATGCTCGCTGCGCATCGGCTTGGCCACGCAGTCGGCGCCCAGGGATGCGACGGAACCTCGCACGTACAGGCGGGTTTCGTAGATCGAGTCGCCGAGTCCGTGTCCGGCGTCGCCGCGGATGACCAGGCGGCCGGCCTGCGCCATGAATGCGCTGCTGTGGCCGACGTTGCCGCCGACCACGATGTCGACGCCCTTCATCGAGATACCGCAGCGAGCTGCGGCGTCGCCCTCGACAACGAGCAGTCCGCCGTGGGCTGTCGCGCCGGCCGACTGGGACGCGTTGCCCTTGACGACGACGGTTCCGCTCATCATGTTCTCGGCGACACCGGTTCCTGCGTTGCCGTTGATGATGATCTCGGCCTGCTGGTTCATGCCCGCCGCGTAGTAGCCGACGTGCCCGTTGACCGTGATCTTCACCGGAGCGTTCACGCCTGCCGCAACGCTGTGGGCGCCGTGCGGGTTGTCGATCGTCACCTCGCCCGAAATATCGCCGTGCAGAGTCGAATTGACTTCGCGAAGAGGTGTGGTGTCGAGATCGAAGTACAGGTCGGTCATCGGATTCTCCGTGGACGGGGATGTGGATGGGGTTGCTGTCAGCGTGTCCATGCGTAGACCACCTCTGGTTCGGGCTCCCAGATGCGAGCCTCGTCGACTCCGGGAAGGTGTGCGAGAGCGCGATATTCGCTTGCCATCGCGACCCAGTCGGGTGTCTCGGCGATGACTGCGGGCTTGCAGGCGATCGCGTCGCGGACCACCGCGAAGGAGTCGCGGTTGGAGACGAGGAGTGTGTAGAAGCCGTCGAAGGTTGCACACACCTCCTTCAGCGCCGTTTCGACGTCCTTGCCCTGCGCGAGCTGATGAGCGACGAAGCGTGCGCCGACCTCGGTGTCGTTCTCGCTATCGAATTCGACGCCCTGAGAGCGCAATTCGCGGCGGATTGTCGCGTGGTTGGAGAACGAACCGTTGTGCACCAGGCACTGTTCGGGGCCGACGGCGAAGGGATGTGCACCCGACGGGGTCACAGCCGATTCCGTCGCCATACGAGTGTGTCCGACGCCCTGCCAGCCCGACGCCGCCGCCAGGTCCCACTTCTGTGCAAGATCGCGGGGCGCGCCAACACCTTTGAGCACGGTCAGGTCGGAGCCGAATCCCGCGACGAGCGCCGTCGGAAAGGCCGAGCGGGCAGCGTCGAGGAGGGTTGCGGAGTCGAGATCGGCCGACACGACCAGCGTCTCGTCGACCTTCTGCGCGGCGACGGGTGTGCCGAGCGTCGAAGTGAGAAGGGCTGCGGCGTCTGCAGGTTCGACGTCGGTGTCGAGGAGGCAGACGCAGCCGTGTCCGGCGGGCGCCCAGTCCGGGTTGCCGTAGACGGCGATACCCGCGGAATCTGCTCCGCGGTCTTGCATTTCGCCCAGCATCCCGGAGAGGAGTTCCCCGAGGCGGGGGTAGAGATCGGGGTTGCGCAGGTGCAACCCGACGATTCCGCACATGACATGAACCTTTCGTTGGTTGGGGGGGTGATCTCGACAAGCTCGATCAGCGGTGGTCGGCTCGATCAGCGGGGTGGGGCTCGATCAGTGGTGGTCGGCTCGATCAGCAGGTGGTCTAGAAGGCCGTCAGGTACTGGTCGACTTCCCAGGGCGAGACGGCGGAGTGCCAGGCGAAGAACTCCTCGCGCTTGAGGTGCGAGAAGTACTGCGAGACGGTCTGTGAGTCGGCCGGCCACTCGTCGGGGATGGCGGCGTCGAGCGTGGCTGTGACAACCGTGTCGGCTTCGAGCGCTTCGACGGCGTGCAGCAGAGTGAGCGGCAATGAGGAGATGTGCTTGGGGCAGGTGCCGAGCGCGCCGGGGTCGAGGCTGCGCTTGATGCCGTCGAGTCCCGCGCCGAGTGCGGCCGCGATGGCCAGGTACGGGTTGGCCGAGCCGTCGCCGCCACGCAGTTCGACGCGCTGCTCGTCGGGGATGCGTACGTAGTGGGTTCGGTCATTGCCGCCGTAGGTGGGAACTCGCGGTGCCCATGACGCGCCCGATCGGGTCGCGGTGGCACCAGTCCTCTTGTAGGAGTTGACCGTTGGCGCCATCACAGCCTGAAGGGCTGGGGCGTGCTCGAGGATGCCACCGACGAATCCGTATGCCTGCGGTGAGAGGCCCAGGCCGCGCTCATCGTCGTCGGCTGCGTTCGGGAACACCGGGTTTCCTGCCGAGGTGAGTGAAAGGTGAAGGTGCAGACCGGAACCGGTGCGTTCGGCGAAGGGCTTGGGCATGAAGGTGGCGACCATGCCGCGCTCGGCCGCGAACGTGGAGAGCAGGTAGCGCAGCGTGATCACACGGTCGGCGGTGGTCAGCGCATCGGAGTAGGCGAAGTTCTGCTCGAACTGGCCGTTGCCGTCTTCGTGGTCGTTGGCGTAGTTGCTCCAGCCGAGCTGGTTCATCGCCGTGGAGACGGTGGTGAGGTGGTCGTACATGCGGGTGAGGCCGCGGACGTCGTAGCAGGGTCGGTCGGAGTCGTCGGCCGCGTCTGCGGTGATCAGCGAGCCGCTGGCGTCGCGCTTGAGCAGGAAGTACTCGACCTCCGCGCCAACCCACGGCTCGAAGCCGGCGTCGGCGGTCTGCGCGATCAGGGACTTGAGGATGTTGCGAGGAGCGAACGGCCACGGCTTGCCCAGTACGTAGGGATCGCAGTGGACGATGGCCAGCCCCTCCTTGATGAACGGGACCGGGAGGAACGACGAGACGTCGGGGATGGCCATCAGGTCAGGATCTTTGGGCTCCTGTCCGATCGCGCCGACGGCGTAGCCGGCGAAACCGACTCCGTCGGTGGCCAATTCGTCGACGGCCTCGACCGGGACGAGCTTCGCGCATGGCTTGCCACGCAGGTCGACGAACATGGCGAGGATGAACTTGGTGTTGTTGGCCTCGCACAGCTCGGCGAGGGTCTGGGTGTCAGTCATGGTTGCTCCGGGAGTTCGGGTGGGAGTGAATCCAGTATGTCTACTCGTATGAACCTTTGTCTAGTCCTAGTAGACGCTCGAGGTATTGCGGTTACGTTAAGCCCGCGTGAGGTCGTGGTATCGGGATGGCCGGTGCACGCTCGGCGGTAGGGAACGCCCAGTCGGCACTATGAGGCGCCCAGTGGACGGGAGGAGGCGCCCAGTCGGCAGGATGAGGCGCCCAGTGGACGGGATGAGGCGCCCAGTCGGCTGAGAATGACGCCCGGTCGGCGGGCGTGGGCCGGTCTGGATGCGGAACGCCCGTGAGTTGGCGGGTCGTTCCGCACTCACGGGCGTTCTCACGGTCGAGGATTGCTCAGGACGACGTTGCTGTCGTGGCTCCCGCCGGTTGGGTAGTTGTGGCAGTGGGTAGTTCGTGCTCGAGGTTCTCGGCAGCCCGCTCGGGATGAAGACCGGAGAAACCACCCGGCGCGTGTCCGACGCCTGCCGCGGGGATCTCGTAGGCGGTCTCGGCGTGGATGGTGGAATCCAGGCCGAGGGTCTCGGTCTCGGCGTCGACGCGCAGGCCAATCGTCTTGTCGATGGCCTTCGCGATGAGCCAGGTCATCACGAACGAGAACGTGCAGGTGATCACGATGCCCGCGAGTTCGCGCCAGAGGAGACCGAAGTCGCCGCCGAACAGGATGCCCGTCAGACCTGCGGGTGCGGCGGACGCCGCGAAGAGCACGATGCAGAACGTTCCGACAATGCCGCCGATGCCGTGGACGATGAAGGCGTCGAGGCTGTCGTCGACCTTGAAGCGCGACTTGATGCTCATCAGGAATGCGACGACGCCGGCCGCGAGCAGTCCCACGCAGAGTGCACCAATCGAATTGACCGCATTCGCCGACGGAGTGATGCCGACGAGGCCGACGATCGCGCCGGTGATGACACCCAACGACGTCACGTGGCCTTCACGAATCTTCTCGATGATGGCGAAGCCGATCATGCCGGCGCTACCGGCCAGCAGCGTGTTGAGGATGACGAACTGGGTCAAGAAGGTCGCGCCCAAGGCGCAGCTGCCGTTGAAACCGAACCAGCCGAACCACAGGATGCCGCCACCGAGGAGAACCATCGGCACGTTGTGCGGGCGCTCCATGCGCTTGCGGCGCGCACCGAGCACAAATGCCAGCGCAAGAGCTGCGACACCCGCATTCATGTGCACCGCGGTGCCGCCCGCGAAATCGTGGATGCCGATCTTGTTCAGCAGGAAGCCGCCCTTGGCGTCGTCGGTGTCTGCGCTGAATACCCAGTGGGCGACCGGGAAGTAGACGAGCGTCAACCAGATGGGCACGAAGACCAGCCAGGCCGAGAACTTCATACGACCGGCCGCACCACTGGCCACGATCGCCACGGTGATCGCCGCGAACAGGATGAACCACGCTGCGTAATAAAGGACTTGGGTTCCCCCGGAGCCGTCATCGGTCTGGAATTTCAGGAGCCCGATGTAGTCGGCTGGATTGCCGATCAGCCCCCATCCGTTGACCGAAGGGCCCGAAACCAGTCCATACCCGTACACGACGTAGAGCGCGCTGGTGATGCCGAGGGTGATCAGCACCATCGTCATCATGTTGAGCACATTGCGCGACCCGAGCATGCCTCCGTAATAGAAGGCGAGCCCGGGAAACATGAGCAGAACGAACACGAATGCGGCAAGCATCCACGACAGATCCGCGTGGGCGGCAAGTTGTTCCATGGAAGGTCCTCGGGTTGGGTGATCTCGACAAGCTCGATCAGCGAAGGGTTGGGTCGAAGAGCGGTGGTGGGTCGAACAGCGGTGGGTGGGTCGATCAGCGGTGGTGGGTCGATCAGCGGGTTAGGCGGGTTGGCGGAGATATGCGACGACGTCGTCGCGGTAGTCGAGGAAGCCCTTGTACGCGGCGATGCGCTCATCGAGGGTCTCGATGACGGTGGCCAGCTGGGCCGACCACTCGGGGATACGTCGCACCTCGTCGAGCGACGCCATGAACGTACGAATGTTGAACGTGACGGCTCCCGACATCGGGAGTCGAATGAAGTGCTCGAGCTCGATGCGCAAGCGGGCCGAACCGAAGTTCTTGTCCCGTACCATAGCCGGGATATCGCGCCCCCACTCGGGAAGCTCTTCGAGGCTGACGTCGAGCTTGTGCGAGTCCGACGCCGAGAGGGTCCAATTCACGCGTCGGTAGACCTGATCGGCGGGCAGCCTCCGCAGGAACTGCTCGGCTCGGGCGACGATGCCATCGCGGATCAAACCTGGTACAGGCGAATGTATTTCGTACATATCCATGCCGACGTCGAACGACACTGACCAGGCTGCGGCGAAGGTCACCACACCGGCGTCGAAGTACAGGCGGCCGTCGCGTTCGACGACGAGCAGAAGATCGTCGGGGACCTCACGCGCTAGGAAGTCCATCGGTCCGTTGGGCAGCGTCTCGCGGTCGCCCAGGGTGAACTCGGCGTCGGTGCCGAGAAGGTCGTTGCGCCAATGGAATCGGCCGGAGCCCAGTTCATCGAGGTGCATGAATTGCGGGTAGGCGAGCGCGAGGTCGCGTAGGTAGTACAGCAGCAGATCCCAGCACGCGATCTCCATGCCGGGTCGGATACGCACGCGGGAGGGATCAGCGTCGAGTATTCGCCGGCGCTCGGCCATGATCGAGGCGTACTCGGCTCCACCCAGGTCGACGAGGTTGCGGCCCCACTCCCCTCCGCGTGTTCGACGCGGGGTACGGGCCGGCTCGACGTTGACGGAGTAGTTGAACTCCTCGAGTTCGTCGGGGAACGGCCACGGGATGTTCGACAGGTGGTCGACGGGTTGCGCGAGAAAGTCGGCCGCCGCGCCGGTCGGCGCGTGGGCTGGCGACTGGTCTGCGGTGAGTGTCATGCGGTCACCTCGAAATCGGTTGGGCGGGTTGGGCTGGTGATCTCGACAAGCTCGATCAGCGGTAGGGGGACTCGATCAGCGGTGGGGTGGTGATCTCGACAAGCTCGATCAGCGGTGGGCGGCTCGATCAGCGGGATGGGGCTCGGTCGGTGGGTGGGGTGATCTCGACGAGCTCGATCAGCGGTGGTCGGCTCGATCAGCGGTAGGGCGGTCGATCAGCGGTGGGGCTTGGTCAGCCAGGCGATGTGGGGGCGACGTCGAGGACCAAGTCGCCTGCGCCGCGTGAGACGCAGCAGAGCATTGCGTCGCCGGTTGCCTTCTCGTCGTCGGAGAGTACGTAGTCGCGGTGCGTTATCTGACCGCCGCGCACGGGGATTCGACATTCGCCGCAGACCCCCTGTCGGCACATGTTGCTGACGTCGACACCGTTGTCGAGGAGTCGTTCGAGCAGGGAGACGCCGGGCGGCACGTCGATCGCAGTGCCGTCGGCCAGGCTCACCGAGAAGGGGTCGCCGGGGTCTTGCTCGGGTGCGGTGAATCTCTCGAGATGGACTCGTGCCGCCGGCCAGCCTGCCGAGGAAGCCAGCCGCGTGTAGGTGTCGAGCAACGGTGCGGGTCCGCAAGCGTAGGCGTGAGTGCCAAGTGGTTGGGCAGCAAGACGTTCGGCGAGGACTGCGACTGTCTCTTCGACACTGGTCGCCTCGTAGAGGGTGACGTCGGGGTGGTCGGCGAGCGCCCGCAGGTCGTCGAGATGTGCGCCCTGCCCCGGCCGGTAGGAGTACACAACCTCCACAGGCAGACCCTCTCGTGCTGCAGCACGTGCGTGTGAGAGGATCGGCGTGATGCCGATGCCACCGGCGACGAGCAGCGCACGATGCTGGTCGAGGACGGGCGCGAACATCGGTCGCGGACCTTCGATTTCGATCAGTTCACCCTCGACGAGGTTGGTGTGCAGCCACTGCGATCCTCCCCCGGTGTCCTTGCGCAACACGGAGATCCCGTACGAGTCGGGATACATTCCGTCGTCGACGAGCGAGTAGGCGTTACGTGTCGCACCCGCTTGCACAATGAGGTGGCTGCCGGGTTGGTACGGGGTCAGTGTGCCGTCGATAGGCACGAACCGGAAGTGCGTGATGGCGTCGGTGAGAGGTCGGACCTCGACCACTCGCATCGTGCGGGTTCCGGTCTGATAGCCGTCGTGTAGGTGTGCGGGTGCCGGGGTGATCGTCATGACAATGCCTCCAGGTCCCTGGCGTCGACGGCCGAGGCAAGGAAGCTGCCTCGAGAAGCCGAATGGTGCTCATGGATCTCCAGACGTCGTGCGCAACCCGGACATTCGACGACGCCGCCCGGTGCTCCGACCCCACGGAATGTGTCCCGGCAATGCGCGCAGTACACCGGAAGATCAGTGGTGTCGGTGACGAACGCCGAGAGTTCGTCGGCGATCGCACCTGACTCGCGTGCGAGTGCAAGCGCGGTGAGAACGTCGTACTGGCCACCGGTCACGAGAATCCTTGCGCCCGTGTGCGTTGCGGCCAGGGCGTCGACCAATGTGGTTCGGTCGTCGTCGTGTGTCAGCGAATCGAGCACGAGCAGGCGCGTCGGGCCGATGCTCTCGGCGGTGCGCACCCAGGCGCGTGCGGTGTGCGCGGTCTCGTCGCCCGCGCCCGCCGCGACGATCAGAAATTCCGATCCGTCGGCGTCGACCTCTGGCGGTCGCGACGGCCAGTCGGGTAGTCCGTGAGGGGGTTCGGGCGCGGTGCCCTGTGTGCTGCCGAGTTCTGATGTGGAAGCGACGTTGTCGTCGGCGGAGGCCTGCGGTACTGCGTGCGCTCGTAACCACTCCGACGCTCGTGTGCGGTACTTGATGATGCCCTTGTAGTCGGCCATGTCGTCGGGAAGCTCCGCGAAGACCTCCGCGGCGCGAGCCCGCCACGGTTCGACGGTTGCCAATGCCTCCAGCGGCAACAGGTAGGTGCGGATCACGAACATGATCGCGCCGGAGTCGGGAAGGCGAATGAGGTGTTGGACCTCGACGCGCAGGTGCACGAGACGTCCGAACTCGGCGTCGTCGACATGTTGGATCATTTCCCGATCCGGGCCCCACTCGGGGTAGCGCTCCGTGGAGACGTCGAGGCGACGGCCGATGGTCATCGTCCAATTGGTACGGCGGTACGGTTCGTGCGGTTGCAGGCGCTTGAGGAACTCGTGTGCACGCGTGATGACACCCATCTTGCGAACCCGCGGGACCGGGCCATGAATCTCGAGGAAGCTCATCCCGACGTCGAACCCGAAACTCCAGTCGGCGGCGAAGGTGATGACACCCGCATCGACGAAGAGCTGGTCATCACGCTGGTCGAGAAGGGCGATGTCTTCTTGTACCTGAGTCGAGAGGTAATGCAGCGGGTCGTCGCCGAGGCTTGCCTCGTCGCCGTAGCGGAAGGTGCGTTCGTCGGCGAGAAGGTCGTTGCACCAACGCCATTGGTCGTCTCCGAGGGAGGTCAGGTGCATGGTGCCGGGGTAAGCGTGTGCGAGTTCACGCAGCATGGTCATGAGCGCGTCCCAGGCGGCAGGTCGCATGTGCGGTAGGACCGCTCGTCGCGTCGGGTCGGCGTCGAGGACCGCAGCGCGTTCGGCGAGTTCGCTGCGGTACTCGGAGTCGATCACGGCTACCGAATCTCCCCACTGGCCGGCTGGTGTGATCACCTGTTGGTTCGCGGGTTCGACATTCGTGCTGTACCGATAAATGTCGTCGACAAAGGGAAATGGGAAGGCCGAGACCAGGTCTGGGGTCGTCATCTGTCGTCGGACCGGGGCCGTTGTCACAGCGGTACCTCCAGGGTGCATCCGTCGCCTGCGCGCGAGACGCAGGGCATGATCGCGGTGCGCGACTTCTTTTCGTCGTCGGTGAGGAACAGGTCGCGATGGATGGGTTCGTCTCCGCCGCACAGGTCGATACGGCATTCGCCGCACACGCCCTGTCGGCAGAGGTTCGGGACGGCGATGTCGTTTGCCTCGAGGGCCTCGAGAAGGCTCGTCCCCGACGGAACGTCGAGAGTTCGGTCGCTGCGAGTGAGCCTGACCCGGAAGGGATCTCCCGCATCCAGCGCATCGATACCGAAGCGCTCGGAATGCAGCCGCGACGACGGCCACCCCGCCGCGGTAGCGGAGTCGAGGACGTGATCGATGAAACCGGCGGGACCGCAGACGTACAGGTGCGTCCCAACCGGTTGTTCTTCGAGTGTCGCTGCGAGCCTCGTCGAGAACTCGGCGCGTGTTGTGAAGAGTTCCGCTCCCGATCCGGCAAGACGGGAAACATCGTCGACATGGGCGGCATAGCCGGGGCGAAATGCGTAGAGTACCTGCACGTTCCGCTGCCACCTCGCTGCCGCGCGAAGGTGCGACACGATAGGTGTCACCCCGATACCGCCTGCGACGAGGAGGTGCTTTGCGGCGCGGGCCGCGGGCGCGAACGCGCTTCGGGGAGGCCTGACTTCGAGTTGATCACCCTCGGCGAGTTCGTCGTGCAGCCACCGCGAACCGCCGTTGCCCTCTTCGACGCGGAGCACCGAGATTGTGTACTCGGTGGGATTCGCACCGTCGGACACGAGGCTGTAGGCGTTGGAATGTGTCCCCGCCGCGACGACGAGGTGACTCCCGGGAACAAATCCGGGCAGTGCTGAGCCGTCCGGGTGCGCCAGCGTGATCGTTCGTATCCCGTTGGCGCTGTTGATGATCGACGTCACCGTCAACATCAGCGTGGTCGGGCGTGTCACTGTCTGTGGCGTCGCGGGCGCGGCGTCGGCATCCGCAAGTGCTGTCATCGCGGGACTCCTGGGGATTCGGCGGTCTCGGCGTCGACCATGAAGCCGAGGAAGGCGCCGGTGCGTCGTGAAACGTGGTAGTAGACGAGGAGGTCGCGGTCACAGCCGTCGCACGAGATCACGTCGTCGATGGCCGCGATGGTGCGAGTTGTGGTGCGACAGTGCGAGCAGAAGATGTCGACTGGGCCAGAACCGACGGGGACAACGCTGATCTCGTCGTCCTCGAGTCCAGCGTCGATCGCGGTGGCGCGCAACCGCAGGCACGTGCCTGTGGGTCCCGCTATCACGACGCGGACACCAACAGTGCTGTCGCGCAGTGTTTCTCGGAGCTGGCCTGCGAGGGTGTCAGCTTGATCACCGAGGAGCACGGAACGTCGGATTTCAGGAGACAGCACCTGTGCCCATGCGCGCACCAGGTCGATGGCCGACGGCGCGCCGGCCATGGGCTGCGCAGCAGGATCGCCCACACCGATGAGCACGTACTCCCGGCCGGTGGTGTCGGGAAGGTCGGTGCTCGGCGGCGCGGCCTCATCCTGCGTGCGCGCCCAGGCCGGAACGCTCGAATATGCGAGCTGCGACATCGGATCTACAGGAGCGTCGAATCGCGGTGGCCCGCGTAGAACGCGAGCGCGTAGTCGGGAGTGCTGAAGTAGATCTTGGAGCCCTTGGGGAAGAAGATGGCGTCCTTTGCCTTCGCAACAGTCTTCTGTCCGGTCTCTTTGTTCTCGAGGAGAAACTCGCCTTCGAGGACGACCTTCATCTCGTCGTACTCGTACTCGTAGTAGAGAGGCGAGTCGGTGTGGCGCAGTTCGAAGTAGCCGCTGCACATCTCGCTACCGTCCGGGTTTTCGTAGACATCGCCGATGAAGCCCTCGGTGCCGGGGTACTCGGCGTCGGGCATCTTGGGGAGGTTCTCCCAGGCACCCGGGGTGACGCGGAATTCGAGTGCGCTCGTGCTGTCGATCGACATTGTTTCTCCTATCCTGGTGGGAAAGATCGGTTCACTCCGTTTTGCCGGTTTAATCGACTATTCGGAGTGATTCATGTGAGTGGACTTCGTTCCCTTATATGAGACAACCCGTGTGTTTCGGCCGAGTGACGGCGACGTTGACTTGTGTGACACTTTGTCTACTGATATGAAACTGCGGTCGATCGCGACCGTTCTGTCATTCACAGGCACGAATTGATCAACACCCGCGACTCGCCATGCCCGCATCCCAGATTTCTCCCAGGTTCTGCCGATACGGTGACCCGGTGAGTTCTCTGTCCGCAGCGCACCAGACACGTGGCCGCCGACCCATCGGGTATGTGGTCAGTGCTGTGTTGGCAGCGCTGCTGGCTTTCGCCGCAGCAGGTGGCATCTTTGTGTTCGCGGTGCGGACATCGGCGGGACAGGTCATCGATCAGCGGCTACTGGAATACGGACGTGAACTACCGGCAGCGACGCAGGTGCCCTACTGGCTGTCGATGAGCGTCGTCTCGAATCCGTTGACCTGGGTCATCGGTGCGGCGATCGTCGTTTCGCTCGTGGTTGTCGGCGCGGTGTTGCCGTCTGAGCGCGGCCACCGGGGCGTCGGATCACGGATCGCGACGACCGCCACGCTTCTGCTGTTTCCGCCGGTCACCATTGTCCTCATCCGTGCCCTCCGTGACGGCACGTACCGCCCGCATTTCCACGACTGGATCGAGGAGACCAACAACTCTGCGCCCAGTGGGCACGCTGCCGCGATCGCGGCGCTGGTCGTCGCGGTGACGCTGGCCGCTCCCCCGCTGCTGCGTCCGTGGGTTGCCGCGCTTGGCGGGACCTGGGCGGCGATCATCGACTTCGGTCTGGTTGCCGCGGGTTGGCACCGCCCGAGCGATGTCGCGATCTCGACCCTGCTCATCGTCGGCGCGGCCGTGCTGTTGCCCGACCCGCATCGCGGATCCACCACGGCCATCCCCCGGGTCGTCGGGTTTGCCGTCTGCCTACTGACTGTCGTGGCGGCGTCGATCACCGTCGCCGTGTACTACCCACGAATCGAGCAGGTCGTCATCGCCGCGCTCGTCGCGGGCGTCGTCGGCGTGTGTCTCGGCATTCTGGTCGCGTTCAAGTCCGGCGACCGCGCCGGGGTCGCGGGGCGGCGCGTCGACGATCCGTGGACCCAGCAGCGCCGCGACCACCACCTCGTCGGCTGACGCTCGACGCACAGTCGACGGGATCTTGCGCCCACTCGGCAGTCTGCAGCGCCCAGCCGGCAGTCTGCAGCGCCCAGTCGACGGGATTTAGCGCACGGTCGACGAGATAGAGCGCCCGGTCGACGGTCAGTCCTGGGCTAGTACCTCGGTGCCGAGGAACTCGCACACGGTCAGGGCCAGGGCCAGGTCGAGGCGGTCGGTGGTGCGGGTGTCGCGCATGGCCTTGTCGACGCGGTACTTGACGGTGTTGCGGTGCAGGTTGAGCTTCTCGGCGGTGTGTAGGTGGCTCTCGCCGGTGGCGTAGTAGACCGACAGGGTCTCGCGGAGTGCGGCAGCGTTCGGTGAGTCCTCGGCCAGTGACCCCAGGACCTCGTGAACCCATGCGCGGGTGAACTCGAGGTCGCGGGCCAACCGCGACACCACGGCCACTCCTCGGTCGCCGAAACCGACGACGTCGGCGACCAGGCTTCCGGGCATCGTCGCGAGGCCCCATGCCGCGAGTGCTTGCTCGTGGGAGCGTCGAAATCCGGCGATGCCGGAGGCGTTGAGTCCCAACGCGACGCGCACACCGGCCGGGAGGGTCACCCGCTGCGCGACGTCGGACGTCTCGACGACGCGGTCGCTGCGCCCCAGCGGCAGCCAGATCCAGGCGGTGCTGCGGTCGATCGCGGTGATGAGCGGTGGTCCCTCGGCGAACAGCCTCGTGGCCATCATCCGCGCGGCCCGGTCGAGCACGGCGAGATCTCTCGAGCCCTCGTCGGCCGACCACATGATGACCGCGACGTGATGCTGGTCGAGGGAATACCCGGACTCGCGCTCGAACGAGTCGGTGTCGACGTCGGGCGTGCGAAGGATCTCGTGGATACGCGAAGACAGGACGTTGCCCTCGGCGCCGATCCAGCGTCGACGTTCGTCCTCGTAGGCCTGGAACACGTAGAGGGTGATCCACTCGATGTACTGCGAGACGACGTCGGAGATTCGACGCATCACCACGAGGCTCTCGTGCTTGGAGAGATCGAGCTCGTCGACGTAGCCGAAGATGATGCGCAGCATCTCGTTCTGCCCCATGTGGTACGCACGTACCAATGAGTTCGACGGTACGTCACGCTGAGCAAGGCGCAGCGCGTACTCGACCGCGGCTGTCGTCGGTTGGAGATGCTCGACGGGGATATCGTTGCTCAGCACATGCAGGATCGTCGAGACGTTGCCGTGCACACTGGCTTCGAGCATCTCGACCAGGGCGGGATCGACGTCGAGCTGGTCGATATCGCGCGTCATCAACGACGTGAGATAGCGAACGATCTCGGACTCGTTCTCGCGCAACCGCTTACCCACCTGCGCAACTGCCGCCCGCACCTCGGGTGTGGCGGACGGCGGCAATTGCGAATCATGCAGGGGCAGGCCCGGTATCGAGGTACTCACCGCTTGCGACCCAGCCTCTTCAGTGCCGACGTGGCGGCGTTGACACCGCACAGCCCGTGCACACCGGCGCCGGGCGGCGTCGACTGTGAGCACAGGTACACGCCGTCGACGCCGAGCCAGTACGGGTCGACAGCTGTGCGCGGTCGCATCAGCATCTGTAGCCCGTCGTTGGCTCCGCCGATGATGTCGCCCGAGGCGAAATTGGCGTTGTAGTCGTGCAATTGGCGGGTTCCTGTGCTGCGCGTGGCGAGGATCCGATCGCGGAAGCCCGGTGCGAAACGCTCGATCTGCTGCGTGACGAGGTCGGTGGCGTCGCCTTCGTAACCCTTGGGCACGTGGGCGTAGGCGTACACGGGATTGACATTGCCGGCGCTCCGGGTGGGGTCGGCAACGTACTGCTGACCCAGCAGCACAAAGGGATTCGGCACCATGACACCGCCGGCGCGACTGGCTTCGGTGGAGGCCACCTCGTCGAAAGTGCCGCCGAGGTGCACGGTTCCGGCACGACCGCAGTCCGGGTTGGTCCACGGAATGTCGCCGTCGATCGCATAGTCGACCTTGAACGCCGACGATCCGACGCGGTACCGCCGATACGACCGCGCGATCCGCGACGGCATCTCGTCGCCGTAGATGGCGAGAGCCTGCTCGGGTGAGAGGTCGAGGAGCACGAGATCGGCGTCGGGGATGTCGGTGCGGGCGCTGACCCGGACACCGGTCTCGATCTTGACGCCGTACGAGCGCAACGCCGATACCGCGGCGTCGATGATCGCTCCCGAACCCCCTTCTGCCACAGGCCATCCGTAGCGATGCCCGCTCGCGGCGATCATCATGCCGAGAGACGCGGTCATCGGACGGTCGAGGCGGTTGAACGCGTGCGCAGCGATACCACCGAACAGCCCGCGTGCCCGCGGTGTGCGGAACACGCGTGCGATGGCGGACGCGGGCAGTAGCGCACGCGGCCCGAATGCTGCCAGCCGCAGGGGATGTCGAGGGATGTTGATGATCGGGCGGAGCAGGTCGGCGGACAGGTCGTCGAATCCGCTTGCCACATCACCGAAGAGCAGGCGCCAGCGTCGACCATCCTCGCCGAGCGCCGCGGCCGTCTCGTCGATCGACTGGTAGAGCAGGCCTGCGTCTCCGGAGTCCAGCGGGTGGGCGCAATCGATCTCGGGCCACCGCCACACGAGTCCGTACTGCTCGAGTCCGACGTCTCGCCAGAACGGTGAACCGACGGCGAGCGGATGAAATGCCGAGCAGTGGTCGTGGATGACGCCGGGCAGCGTCAGCTCTCCCGACCGCGCGCCACCTCCGACGGTGTCGGCGGCTTCGAGCACGGTGACGTCGACGTCGTTGCGAGCAAGGTGCAGGGCGGCGGCGAGCCCGTTGGGCCCGCCGCCGACTATGACCGCTGAGGTCACTGGCTACACCTGCTCCTGCGCGCCTGCGCCGCGCATCTTGGGTTCGGTCATCACCTCAGGATCAGTCAACGCGCGGGCCGCGTCAACGTCGAGCGTCCATTCGACGTTGATCGGGATCGGCCCGTTGGGCAGCCACGGCTGCTCGGCGATGGCATCGGTGACCCGATACGTACCCCGCTCGATGACACCGAGCGCGGCGTCGATCACCTGGTACTCCTGGGTGCCCTTGTGGATGGGCTGCGACTCGATCCACACGACGAGGAACTCCCCCGGAGCGAAGTTGCAGCGTCGCTGCAGGGCGGCGATCATCTTCGCGTTGTGCAGGTGGCCGTCACCGAAGTTGAACGCCACCAACGAGTTACACGCGAACTCGCCTTCACGCAGGGTGTATGTGTTGATGTCGTCGCCGAGGTGGCGGCTCATCAGCGAGTACAGCGCACGGCCCTGGCTGTGCATCGACCTCCAGGCGAGCATCTGATGCATCACCACATCGGCGACCTCGGGCGGGTACGACGCCATCAGCTGGGTGCGGGTGTTGGGTGACGAGCGGACGATGTGCTGTTCCAGCTTCTCCTCCGCACCGGGTGCGAATGCCCAGGTGGCCGACGCCCAGTTGCCTGCGTACTGCCGCATCGACGGGAGGAACGACACGAGATCCGGACGCAGGTTACCGAGCACCGGGAAGAAGCAGAGCGCGATGGCGATGAGAACCATTGCCCACGGCATCGTCGTATCGGTGAGTGCGAAGCCGTCCCATGCCGGGTAACCCCAGAACAGGAAGATCGCTGCATAGGCGAACAGGAGGTTCCATTCGAGCGGGACCGCGAGGGGGAACGTCGAGAAGATGAACAGGTGGAAGCCCACCATCAACACCACCGCGGCGAGTGTGAGCCACTTGTTCGTGGAGAACAGCAGGACCAGTGGCGTGGCCACCTCGACGATGGTGCCGAGCACGTGGCCGATACCGCCTGCAACCTTCGACGGTCGGAGGTCGTTGGGGAAGTCGCGGTAGTTCGCGCGCTTGAGGGCCTTGATCGTCAGCCACGGCGTATTCGACATCATCGGCGGGATGACCATCGAGAAGTGGTGTCCCAGTTTGGAGACACCCGCGCCGACCCACACCGTGACGATCAGCAGCTTGAGCGCGAGGATCATGTCGACGAAGGGCAGGAAGCCGAAGAAGATCAGGGCCGGGAGGTACTGCTCACCGCGCGCCGCGATGAAGATGACCTTGTCGCGCAGGCCGATGATGACCAGCAGTGCGATCACGGGGTAGATCAGAACCGGATTGACCAGGCCGTGGGAGGTGGGCGCCACGTCGTTGAGCCAGCTCGACTGCACACCCGGAAGCACCAGTGCGACAACGGTGGCGACCAGGAGCAGTGCGTAGATCGCGACGTCGAACACGGTGCGCGAATCGCCCTTGGTCAGCGGCACCTTGCCGGGCCACGGTGGGAGCCGGATCGTCTGTGGGCGCAGCCAGAACAGCAACCCGCCGGTCATCGGCTTGAAGTGGCCGGCGAGCGGTCCCCAGGAGCCGCCGAGTCCGAGCACCTCGATCAGCAGGGTCCAGAGGATGGCCTTCTGGTAGATGATCGGCTCGTTCCACCACTGCGACACGTGCAGCACGTTCAGGCCGGAGGTGAAGGTCGCGATGCTCAGACCGATGGCCAAGTAGAGCACCAGGATCTTCACCAGGTAGATCACCTGGAGCATCTTGGGTGTACCGAAGCCGTACTCGGCCCAGTGCGTGCTGAGCACGCGCATCCGGTCGAAGAATGGTTTGTCGAGGAAGGTTTCCGGGTCAACCGGTGGGAAGTCGGGTTGTACGAGACCCATGGTGTTCTCCTTATCTGAAGGTTCTCGGGCAGGCGCTATCGACCGAGGACGCGGTCGGGCGCTCGGAACGTGTTGTGCGGATTGGGTTTACGTTGGCTGGGTTTACGTTGGCTGGGGTTCGCGGACTTGACGTCGTAGTCCTGGTTTGTCGATCTTGCCCACCGGGTTGCGGGGAAGCTGATCGACGACGTTGATCTCGTTGGGGCGCTTGGCCTTTGTGAGGATCGAGGCGACGTGGTCGGTCAGTTCGGCTTCGCGGACCGGCTGGTCCGGGTAGGCGACCACGAAGGCGACCGGTACCTCGCCGTAGATGGGGTCGGGTGCTCCGACCACCGCGCACTCGAGAACCGCTGGATGCGTAGCGAGTGCGTTCTCGATCTCCTTGGGGTACAGGTTCTCTCCGCCCCGGATGATCATGTCCTTGATGCGGTCGACCAGGGTGAGGTATCCGTCGGCGTCGAGGGTTCCGACGTCGCCGGTGTGCAGCCAGCCGTCGACGACAGTGCTGGCGGTGGCGTCCGGGCGGTTGAGATAGCCGCGCATGACGTTGGGGCCGGAGATGAGTACCTCGCCGGGTTCGCCGGTGGGTACGTCGTTGCCGTCGGGGCTGACGATGCGGATGGTCTGGCCGGGCAGCGCAGGTCCGACGGTTCCGGTCTTCCGTTGTCCATCAAGGGGATTGCACGCCGAGGCGCAGGTGCCCTCGGTGAGTCCGTAGCCCTGCAGGATCGGGACGCCGAACGTCGACTCGACGTGCTCGAGCAGTTCCTTCGAGATCGGGGCGGCGCCACAGATCGCAAATCGCAACGAGGCGAAGGCTTCTGCGCTGACGTCGGGGTGGGAAACGAGTAGCGCGTAGATCGTCGGCACTGCCGAGAAGTAGGTCGGCGCCAGCGAGTGCAGGTCGGTGAAGAAGCGCGACGGCGAGAACTTCCCGGTGATGCTGAGTTGGCCGCCGGCCAGAATCGGCGCGAGGAAGCTGACGCAGATCGCGTTGACATGGAAGAGGGGCAGCACCAGCAGCGCGTGGTCGGCCGAGGTCAACGACATCAGGTCTTTCATCGTCGACGCCATGTAGTACAGGTTGTCGTGGGCCAGACGCACACCCTTGGGGCGGCCGGTCGATCCCGAGGTGTAGATGAGCAGGGCGTCGTCGGACATCGCCGGAGACTCCGGAGGTGTCCACGACGAGCCGGAGGTGGCGAGGTCGTCGACGTGGAGAATGCTGCGCTCCGACGTGTCGGACAGGGCGTCGTCGTCGACGAGCACGAGGCGGGAACCCGAGTCGTCGAGCTGATACTGCGCCTCACTCGCGGTGAACGCCGGGTTGACCGGTGTCGCGATGGCGCCGAGGCGCCAGGCGGCGGCGATCGCGATGAGAAGTTCGACCCGGTTGGGCAGGAACGTCGCGACGACGTCGCCGCGTCGGACTCCGAGTGCGTCGAACTGCTCGGCTGCGGCGTCGACTCTGGCGGCAAAGCTCGCGTAGTCGAGTTCGGTGTGGTCGTCGCGGACGCATGGTGCGGCTGCACGATGGGCCAGCTCCCAGGGAAAATACGACGGTGCGCTCACGATGAATAGGTCCTCTACTAGGTGGATGTGAGCCAGAACACTAATAGCAGTCCGCGTGACCGAGAACGGCCCCGCGCACCAGACTTTCGTCGGACTGTTGTGCTCTGAGCACAGAACCACCGTTGGCTTGCATATTCATCGCAAGCGCTGCCGTCGAGCGACGCCGACCGTAGCATCGGATGATGAGCGCACCCAGGTTCACGCTGGTGAGGATGATCGTTGCGCTCGCGGTCGCCGGTGGCGCGGTGACCGGAACGGGCGCAGCGGTGGCTACGCCGACGGTTGGTGCTGATGTTTCACGGGCGTGCGGTAGCCCACTGTCGGCGAGCGAGGTGCGGCGGATCGTCGAACTGTCGGACACCGCGGACGCGTCACCCGGGACGACGGCGCTTCCGGTCCTGGAACGTCAGGTCGGTCGGCTGTGGCAGATCACCGACATCCTCACCGCGCACCGTGACCGGCGAGGGTTGTTCGCCCTCGGATTGGCGGCGGTCGAGCGCGACGCGGTGATGCCGCTCCAGCGGCAGCCGTCGACGTTCCGCAACCCGCCTTGGGCGCCCGTGATCAGCCTGCGACTGCTCAACCGCTTCCTCGACGCGACGCACGCCGAGTTCTCGGGTGGCACGGTGCCGCCACATTGGCAGCGGTACTTCGGATTGGCGCGCACCTGCGGCATCTCCGGTGAACGCGTCGCGCTCAGCGGATACAACGCTCACATCACCGTGGACCTTGCGTATGCCACCGCAGATGCGCGCACAACGGCCGACGACGCGTCGGACTACTTCCGTCTCGTCGATGCCATTGCCGCACATGGTGATTCGATCGTCCGTGAGACAGACCGTGCGTATCACGTCGACCTAGGACCGACGTTCCGCTTCTACTTCTTCGGTGAGGGACTCGACCGGCTGGTCGGAGCCGGAAAGGCGACTGGGCCGATGCTGCGCGCGGCCGACGTCGGCTACAACGTGCTGACGTTCGGCAACGGGTTGGCGCTGCAGGATCGTCGGACTCACGACGCCGCCGTCGTCGATATCGACGCACTGTGGAATACCGGCGACGCCGCACTCGCCGCATTCGAAACATGGGGTGCACTACGGTGATTCGGACATTCGCGACGTTGGCGCATTCTTCTGTGGAGTCGCGGGGCCTTCCGTAGGGTTAAGCGTCGGTAACTGACATGCCCGCACACATCGGGCCGTACCGCCACAAGCAGCACCCGCACCACATCGGGTCAATACCGTTTCGAAGGGACGTCATATAGCGATGGCAACCACCGAGTCACACAGCTCCACCGAGGAAGCGCCCACCTCGCTGGGGTCGAATCTGAAGCCCCGGCACATCACCATGATCTCGATCGCCGGCGTCATCGGCGCAGGTCTGTTCGTCGGATCTGCGAACGCCATCGAGAAGGCCGGTCCTGCCGTCCTGATCTCCTATGCGTTGGCGGGCACCCTGGTGGTGCTGGTGATGCGGATGCTCGGTGAGATGGCGACGGCAAATCCCGACACCGGTTCGTTCTCGGTGTACGCCGACCGCGCGCTCGGCCGCTGGGCGGGTTTCTCCGTCGGCTGGCTCTACTGGTGGTTCTGGGTGCTCGTCATACCCGTCGAAGCGACGGCCGCAGCCGCGATCCTCACCGACCTGGTCGGTGGTCAACAGTGGATCTGGGCGCTTGCCGTGACACTGCTGCTGACCATCACGAACCTCGCGAGCGTCGGCAACTACGGAGAGTTCGAGTTCTGGTTCGCGCTGATCAAGGTCGTCGCGATCGTGGCGTTCATTCTCGTTGGCGTCGCGGCGATCTTCGGGTGGATTCCGAGCTCAGAAGTCAGCGGTGTCAGTCATCTGTGGCAGCCGGATGGGTTCATGCCCAACGGGTTCGGCGCGGTGATCGCGGGCATGCTCATCACGATGTTCTCGTTCATGGGCACCGAGATCGTGACGATCGCCGCCGCAGAATCTCCGAACCCCGAACGCGGCATCACCAAGGCGGTCAACTCGGTGATCTGGCGGATCTCGCTGTTCTACATCGGGTCGATCTTCGTCGTCGTCGCGCTGATGCCCTACAACAAGCTCGAGAACGGTTCGTACCAGTCGGTGTTGGAGGCCATCGGGATTCCGGGGTCGAAGATCATCATGGACATCGTCATCCTGACGGCCGTTGCGTCGTGTTTGAACTCGGCGCTGTACACGGCGTCGCGCATGATGTTCTCGCTGGGAACCAGGCACGACGCCCCGCAGGTGGTGCGCAGCCTGACGCCGAAGGGAGTGCCGTGGGTAGCGGTGTTGATGTCGATGGTCGTCGGATTCCTGGCAGTGGTCGGCAATTATGTGTTGCCGGACAAGATCTTTGCGTGGTTGCTCGCCACGAGCGGTGCGATCGCGCTGTTTGTCTATCTGACGATCGCCGCGAGCCAGTGGCGGCTGGGACGCGTGCTGCGCGCGGAGGGTCACCGGCCGCCGGTGCGGATGTGGCTCTTCCCGTACCTGACCGGTGTGGTGATGCTGTTCATTCTGGCCGTACTGATCCTGATGGTCTTCGACAACGATCAACGGCAGGCGATCATCTTCTCCGCAATCTCTGCGATGATCATCGTCTCGGCAGGATTCATCGTGCAGCGACGCAGCCGCTACCACTCCGACGACGAGGGTCCTCAGACGCGGTACCGAGAAGAGGTCTCGTGACGTCGACGTGCCGGTTGGGTGGCGCATCGACGCCCCCGACGTACTCGAGTGAATCTCCACTTCTCGATACCGCTGGTACTGGCAGCCGTGATTGATAATGTCCCGATGAGCGCGGAATCGTCAAGCTCCACTTCCACAGGCGCCGGAGCCGACGTCGAGCCCCAACCCAAGCGCAGGCCGAGCCGCGCGAACGTCCAGGCCGACATCAGGGCGGCTGCGCGCGAGGTCTTCCTCGAACGGGGATACGCCAACGCGTCGTTGGAGATGATCGCGGGACGTGCCGGCTACTCCAAGGGTGCGGTGTACTCGAACTTCGCCAGCAAGGGCGCGTTGTTCATGGACCTGACGTCGTCGGTGTTCACCGAGCGGGCTACGGCCTTCACCGCGCCGGCGCTGGTGCCGACGTCGGAGAGCGCCGACCCCGAGACGGACATGCGCTTCCTGGCGCTGATGATCCTCAAGCAGATCCGGGACACGTACCGGACCAATGTGGTGTTCGCGGAGTTCCGGTCGGAGGTTGATCGGGACCCGCAGCTCCTCAAGGACTACACCGCCGCGCGGGCGCAGCTCGCCGAATCGCTCGCGGGGAACATCGAAGAGGTCGTGGCGGCTCGACACCTGCGACTGCGGGTGCCTCCGCTCGACGCCGCCGTGCTCGTTCTCGCGCTGATTAACGGGCTCTCGCTCGAGTACGTCGGGCGCGAGGGCGAGCACGTACTGTCCGTCGACACCATGACCGGCGTCCTGCTGTCGTTGGTGACGCGGGCGGAGTAGGTCGGCCGAATCGGCTGCTTACCTTGACCTGACCCGGCGGCCTCGGGGTGCTGCGATCGCCATTGAGGATTGATCCTTCACGCCCTGGCGTAGCTATCTGCCGCAGGCCTCCTTCGCGATTCTCCGGTCCTCGGATGTACACCGCAGACCACGACATCTGCGCGTCTGCTAGTCAGTGGCAGACGCTACTCGAGAAGCAGTTCGGCTTGCTGCATCAGATCCGCGTCCTCGAGATCCGCGACGAGAATGGAATCGCGGCGGCCAGCCGCTCGTCCTACGCGCCCTTCAGCGCTTCGAATTCGTCGAATAGTGCCTGATCGAACTCTTCGTGACCACGCGCGAAGCTCTTCAGCACTGCACCGGAGTCTCTGATCCTGTCGGCGAAGAACACCTCTGGGCTATGGCAGTGGGAGCAGTACCGGTACACGATGAACGGGCTGAGATCCATGAACTCGTTGCCGAAATGGACGTAGAAATTCTCTGTCGCGACAGGGGTTGTCGACGTCAATCGATGGACCTCAAAGTCTGGGTGATCGCCCATTGCTGCCCCGTAGTCGACCACGAAGTGCGTTTGTCGCGGAACATACGCCGCATTGCGAATGAGGAGCCAGCGATGTTGGCCCAGGAAGCTGATCTTGCGCACCATTTCGTCGATTGCTGGCTTCAGCGTTGCCGCGCGGGCCAGCGCTTCACCTTTGGTAGTCGGCCGTGCCCCGTGTGCCCAGCGATTTCGCTCGGTCACGATCTCCCGCAGGATCTCCACCAGGTCCCGTGTCTTCTTTGATCGGGAGACACCGGTCACGAAGTTTGGGATCGCATTCTCGTTGTCCCGCATCGCATTCGAGGCCGCGCTGATTAGTTCGTGCCAAGCTCCCTGGCTGATGCCTCCATGCATCCGATCGAGGAAAACCACCATCGCCGGATTGCTCGGCTGGTGCGCACGCAACCACGCCGCAGACAGCGCACCCACGCATACCGAGACGGTCTCACCCAACTCGAGCAAGAGCTCATAGGACTGAAACGGATCGCCATTTATCTGGTAGGCACGCACAGTTCGCGCGATTGGGTAGGGCAGGCGTGTTCGCGCGTTGTCCAGGACGACGTCATCGCTCGTGTTCCGCGTGATGTCAGTGATCTCAACAGGCTGCTGCGGTGGCGCCCCTTCGCCGGGGGTCTGGACCGGAGCCGCGACGGGGACTTGCCTCTCAGTTGATGCGGTGGGCACGACCGTCGGCGGCGTTGCCGGCGCTGGTTCTGTTGGCCAAGCCGGTGGCTGTTGGTATTCGCTTGCGTTCGGTATCGGTTGTGGAAGGGGTACCGGCTGATCCCAGAATGCGCGTGGTGACTGGTTCGTCATGGGTGGCGGCCACGTTGCCGCGGGGTAAAGCGGCGGCAGATACGAGCTCTGGGCTACAGACCGTCGTTTTTCCGCTTCTCTTGCACGCTTTTCGATGACGCTTCGAACAAGCCTGCGGACCAGTGCGATCGGGTAGACGAAGATGAATCCGACGAGAGGACCGCCGATAACGATGTCAATCCAGAGCGGTGTGGTGCTCGTCTTGGCGGTTTCAGGCGTGGGGAAGGCCAGCGCAACGCAGCACAGCACCGTCACCCCGACATGAAGCCAGAAGATCCAGTCCTTCAGCACCGGCTTGTCGTAGGCGCCGAGATAGCGATTCTTCCCGTCCTCGCGCTTGCTCACGTCATCGACCATACGGCCGGTCGCGGAACAGGACAATTGTCGTCAATGGGTCGTCCGTTTCCGATTCACAACAGGACGATCGCAGTGCGCCACGGACAAATCCCAGATGGGACAGAGACCTACCGATCAGAGTCAGAAGTTGCCTTCCGCCACCTGAAAGCACGTCAGACCAATTCGACGCCACATATCGACCACCTTGTCGCGGTCATCGATGACGCCGACAACGTCGAACCGACCCTCAATCTGGGTCCGATAGATCCCTTCCTTCACGACCTCGTCGGCCCTGCCGTCTCCGGACTGACGCATGTGAAGCGCGTCAAAGGGTACGTCCTGGGCGTGTAGCCACATCTCGGTCTGTAGGCGACTCGATTCATCTCGACCTGAGACAGCGATGATGGCAGATACCTCCGGGTGGTCCGCCAAAGCCTGGACCGCCATGATCACCGGTGGATTCGGCAGATCCTCGCCCACCCGATCCCACTGGTACGGGTTTCGACCTGCGTTCAGAGCCAATGTGCCGTCGAGGTCGACGATCCACGCTTTCGGAACCATCACCACCCCGCATCGTTTCATGACACAACTGCCATGGGTCCCAACCGCGCCTAGGACCCAGGTTGTCTTTAATCGCTCACTGATACTGAGCTTAAGCCTCGATCCACCGATCGGATTTGAGGTGTCGTGAAAGGTGTTGAGGGCGCTCGGATCGTCACGGAACCAAGGTCTGCGGTGGGCGATTGTGCGTGCCACTGCACCGACACTGACGAAAGGTGACCTGCCCTCCGGCGAGACGCCGTACGTGAAGGAATCTGGTCGTGGCGTCGACTGGGTCATCACCGATCGGGAGATCGGTCGCGCACTCGCGATCGTCGAGCACAAACCGCTCGGTGGGCCAGCGCATGGCACGTGGGCGTATCACCGGCTGGTCTTTAATACGACAGCGGTCATACGCGACGCCGGTTACCTCCAGGAATTGAACCGCCCACCTGAGCGTCCTCGACCGCCTGTTCAGCGGAGACGAGGTGGTCGGTCCGCTGCGTCACACAACACCGACGTCTGGGCATGCGACCTGACGACTGTAGGTGCCAATTCGAGTGCCCCACCTGCGTGACATCGGCACCCTCTGCCCCAAACCAGGCCCGGTCGACGTACGCGCGGGCGGGTGTAGGTCGTCGGACCGTTCTTGTCAGACCACCCGAGTACAACAACTGACAAATCTAACGGCAGCGACGAGGTGGGCGATGACCATATGGGCCGACTTAGCACCCTGGCTACTCGCGATGACTGGCGTGCTCACAGTGACCAAAGGTGTATCGAAGATTTTGGCGAAGTCTCGGCATCCTGATTTCGCTAAATGGTCGACTCGGGTCGAGGCGTCAGGAGAGATCTCGACCGGCCTTGTCGCCTTCCTTGTCTTCTGCCTGTGGGTGACCCAGTATGCAGACGACCCTCTGTGGGCCCTGCAAGTTGTTGCCACGTCGGTCGGCCTACTTCTGGTGGTCTTGTTCTTTGTCAGCATCAGCGATTCTCGCACCACGCCTGGCCCTGACTGCGAATCCGAATCCGAGATTGTTGATGTGGAGAACGAAACCACGATGGGGACAGAGCATCACGAGGCCCCAAAGACCCAGACCTCGTCGAAGTAGGCTCAACGCGCCGGACAAAAAGCAGAGGTCACAGTCTGGGAGAGACTGTGACCTCTGATGTGAATCTCTGTAGAACTGCTCACGGTGGGCGAAGGGGGACTTGAACCCCCACGTCCCGAAGGACACTGGCACCTGAAGCCAGCGCGTCTGCCATTCCGCCACTCGCCCGTGGCCGCCGAAATCGGCGGGCATGTCGTCGAACTGGGTAGCTCGACGACTGGAGAACGATAGCAACAATGCGGCGCCGATGTAAAACTCGGGCGGGCGGGTGGTCTCGACAGGCTCGACCAGCGGGGGTGGCGCTTGACCAGCGGGGGCGGGCTCGATTAGCGGCTCGGTGGTCTCGACAAGCTCGACCAGCGGGGCAAAGGCCCGACCGGCGAGGGCGGGCTCGAGCAGCGAGTGGTCTCGACAAGCTCGACCAGCGGGCGGCCATAGTTGAAGCTGCGGCGGTTGATCTGAGACGGTGTTAGCCGTAAGTATCGGTATCATCAATCAAGGTCACTTGCACGACGACACGCCACCAGGGCTGCGAAGGGAGGTCGACGATGGGAATCCTGCAACGATTCGAGCGCAAGCTCGAGGGGGCCGTCGACGACGGCTTTGCGCGCGTTTTTGGTGGTCAGGTTGCTCCGCAGGAGATCGAGAACGGCCTGCAGCGCGAGGCCGAGGAGTCGCTGGAGAGCCTCGGCGACGGCACGGTGCTGGCGGCGAACAGCTACTCGTTGTTGTTCAGCCCGACTGACCACCAGCACATCGCCACTGAGTACGAGTTGAACCGCAAGACGTTCTCCAAGCACCTGGAAAACTTCATCGCCGACAACGGATGGCAGACGTATGGAAAGGTCGTCGTAGAGTTCGACCAATCGCCGTCGTTGCACACCGGTATCTTCCGTGCCCGTGGTCGGGTCGATCCGGATGCGAGCCCGCGTCCGGTCGGGTCCGCTCCACGCGCGGGTAACGATGCTTCAGAACCACCGCGGGCCGCACGTGGTCGGCCCCCGGGGCCGCAAGCCCAGCCGCCGACTTCCGGTCCGCCCCCACAACCACACGCACCACAACAAGTAGGAGTCCCAGCCATGACGCAGAATCCCGGTTACGACCAGCGGCGAGGCGCAGAACCCGCTTACGACGACGCCCGGGGCTACGGCCAGGGCCAGCAGGAACACGGCCAGGAGTACGCCCAGCAGGGCTACGACTACCAGCAGGGCGGCTACGGACAGGGCTACGAGCAGGCTCCCGGCTACGGCCAGCAGGGCGGCTACTACCCGGCGCAGGGCCAGCAGCCCGGCTACGGATACGAGCAGGGCTACGAGCAGCAGGGTTACGGACAGCAGCCCGGCTACGACCAGGGCTACGCACAGCAGCCCGGCTACGGCCAGCAGGACTACGACTATGCCCAGGGCTACCCGCAGCAGGGTTACGACCAGGGCTACGGCCAGCAGGGATACGAGCAGGGCTACGCGCAGCAGCCCGGCTACGGATACGACCAGGGCTACGGACATCCCGGCGGCTACGCACCCGCCGCGATCACGCTGCTCCTCGAAGACGGCAGCAACCGCACATTCCAGTTGCGTGAGGGCTCCAACGTCATCGGTCGCGGCCAGGACGCGCAGTTCCGCCTCCCCGACACCGGCGTCTCGCGTCGCCACGTCGAGATCCGCTGGGACGGCAGCACCGCCATGCTCACCGACCTCAACTCCACCAATGGCACGACCGTCAACGACGTCCAGGTCAACAGCTGGGAGCTCGCCGACGGCGACCGCATCCGGATCGGCCATTCGGACATCACCGTCCGGTTCCAGTAAGACCGGCTGCACCTGCCAGTTAGCCGAATCGGCGCCCGTGGCATCGTCTGATGACGCCGGGCGTCGATACACAACTGTCACTTTCGAATGACGGTGATCGGGACTCTGGCCCATAAGATGCAGTCGGGATCCGTTGTCGCACGCGAAGCGTCGGCACACGGACGTACTTTGTAGTGACGGATGCTTGGGGAGGTGAGGACTAGATGCAGGGCTTGGTTCTGCAGTTGACCCGTATCGGGTTTCTGGTCCTCCTCTGGTTGTTCGTCTACGCGGTCATCCGCACCCTGCGCGCCGACATCGCCACGGCGTCGGGTTCGCCTCTCTCCCGCTACACCGGGGCCGACCGGCGACGTCGAAAAGCTGCGACAGCCAAGGGGTCGGCGCGCTACCTGGTCGTCACGCACGGCGCACTCGCGAATACGCGCATCACGCTGGGTCAGCAGCCGGTGTTGATAGGCCGAGCCGACGACTCGACGCTGGTGCTCACCGACGACTACGCATCGGAACGCCACGCACGGCTCTCGCGTCGCGGCGACGACTGGTATGTCGAAGACCTCGGTTCGACGAACGGCACCTACCTCGACCGTTCGAAGGTGACCACGGCCGTGCGCGTTCCGCTGAGCACGCCGATCCGTATCGGTAAGACCGTGATCGAGTTGCGCCCGTGACACTGGTGTTGCGCTACATCGCGCGGAGCGATCGTGGGTTGGTCCGCGCGAACAACGAGGACTCGTTCTACGCCGGCCCCCGACTGCTCGCACTCGCCGACGGCATGGGCGGACACGCGGCAGGCGAAGTGGCCAGCCAGTTGGTCATCCAGGCACTGCGCACACTCGACGACGACGAGCCGGGCGGCGATCTGCTCGCCGCACTCGACCGCGCGACCCACCGCGGCAACGCGGCCATCGCCGCACAGGTCGAACGCTCCCCCGACCTCGACGGCATGGGCACGACGCTGACCGCGATCCTGTTCGCGGGCAGCAGGATCGGGCTTGCGCACATCGGCGACTCGCGCGGCTATCTCTTCCGCGACGGCGAGCTGACCCAGATCACGCGCGACGACACGTTCGTCCAGACGCTGGTCGACGAAGGTCGCATCACCGCAGAGCAGGCGCACACCCATCCGCAGCGCTCGCTCATCATGCGCGCGTTGACCGGAACCGAGGTCGAGCCGACTCTCACGATCCGCGAGGCACGCGCGGGCGATCGGTATCTGCTGTGCAGCGACGGTCTCTCCGATGTCGTGAGCGAAGAGACCATCTCCGAGACGCTCGGCTCCATCGACGACGAGAAGGAGTGCGCCGACCGCCTCATCGAGCTCGCACTGCGCGGCGGCGGCCCCGACAACGTCAGCGTCGTGCTCGCCGACGTCGTCGACACGCAGTACGGCGAGTCGCGACCCATCGTCGGCGGTGCGGCGGGCGACGACTCCGAGCAGAACTACACGCCCGATCCCAAGACTGCGGCCGGCAGGGCAGCAGCACTGCGTCCACCGGCAGCTGCACCCCAGCGCCCGACGATCCTCACCGATGACGACAACGAACCCGCGCAGCGTCGAAGTCGTTGGGGTCGTTGGATATTCGCAGGCATTGTGGCGCTGGTCATCGCCGCGCTGATCGCTGGTTTCTTCCTCACGCGCGGACTGTTGCGCAGCACGTATTACGTCGGTGAGGACAACGGCAAGGTCACCATCTTCCAGGGCTCGCCCGACAAGATCCTCTTCTTCTCGTCGAGCAAGGCGTCGGAGAAGGTCTGCGTCACCAACGTCGCGACCGACGCCCCGACCGTCAGTTTCCAGTCGGTCGACAGCAAGGACGAGTGTCGCCAGCTGAGCCTCTCCGACCTCGACTCGGCAAGCGTGAACACCGTGCGCACGTTTGGGGTCAGCAAAGTCGACCTCGACGACGCCCGCAACCGGGTGCGTCGACTCACCTTCCTGCCCCTGTGCCAGCCCGCGCCGAGCACCACCGAGCCCACACCAGCACCGGGCGCGACACCGGGAGCCCCGACACCCGGCACCCCGCCTCCCGCGAGCCCGGCACCGAACACCGCACTCCCCGCGCGCTTCACACTGCCGCCGGTCGCCGAGCCGTCGAGTCCGGCGCCGTCGTCGACGCCCGCCCCCTCCGCCTCGACGCCTGCGCAGCCTCAGTTCGACGACGGACCGTGTCGGGAACCGTAGATGTCGCAGCCGTCGAATCCGCAAGCGCAGCACGCGCCGCCGCGTGAACCGGCCCGCCAGACCGGGCGCACCGTCGAGATGATCCTGTTGATCTTCGCGATCGGTGTGGTGACGATCGCCTTGATCATCGTGCAGGCCGCGCAGGGTCAATCGTTGACGTGGGATCTTCTCAAGTACGTCGCCGCATACACGGTGCTGTTCGCGATCGCACACCTCGTCGTGCGGCGGTACGCACCGCATGCCGATCCGGTGCTGCTGCCAATTGTGGCCGCGCTCAACGGAATCGGGCTCGTGCTGATCCACCGACTCGACCTCGGGTCGGGTCCGCGCGGCGAAGAGATCAGCCCGACCGAGCAGACCAACAACGCCGATCAGCAGCTGTTATGGGCGCTGCTCGGCATCATCGCGTTCGCAATGATCCTGATATTCATCCGCGATCACCGGACGCTCTCGCGCTACGCGTACACACTCGGCCTCGGCGGCGTGATCTTCCTGGCGATCCCGGCGATCCTGCCGTCGTCGATGTCGGAGATCAACGGGTCGAAGAACTGGATTCGCACCCCTCTCTTCAACATTCAGCCCGGCGAGTTCTCCAAGATCCTGATCATCATCTTCACCGCGGCGTTGCTGGTCTCCAAGCGTGACCTGTTCACGACGGCGGGCAAGCACTTCCTGGGCATGGACCTGCCGCGCGCACGCGACCTCGGACCACTGCTGATCGCATGGCTGGTGACCATCGGCATCTTCGCCCTCGAGAACGACCTCGGCGGGCCGCTGCTGATCTTCTCGACGATCCTCGCGATGCTCTACGTCGCCACCGGCAGAGCGGGCTGGGTGGCGATCGGCGTCACGCTTTTCGTTGCGGGAGCGGTACTCGCGTACCAGTTGTTCCCGCATCTGCAGGTGCGCGTTCAGGTGTGGCAAGACCCCTTCGCCACCTTCGACACCACCGGTTATCAAGTGGGACAGAGCCTCTTCGGGCTCGCGACCGGCGGGCTGTTCGGCACCGGACTCGGCTCCGGCCGCCCCAATATCGTTCCGTTCGCCAATACCGACTTCATCATCGCGACCATCGGTGAGGAGCTCGGCCTTGTCGGGCTCACCGCCGTGATGATGCTCTACCTGATCTTCGTGATGCGCGGTCTGCGCACGGGTGTCGCAGTCCGCGACAGCTTCGGCAAACTGCTGGCAACCGGCCTTTCTTTCACGATGGCCGTGCAGATCTTCGTCGTCGTCGGTGGCGTCACCAAGCTCATCCCGCTGACCGGTCTCACGACGCCGTTCGTGTCGTACGGCGGGTCGTCGTTGCTGGCGAATTACATCCTGCTCGCGCTACTGATCCGCGTGTCCAATGCCGCGCGCGAACCCGACCCGACGAAGCGTCGGCCCACGCCGAAGCCCATCGAGTCGCTGCCGACACAGGCGGTGCGGCAACCATGAACGCTCCGATCCGCCGGGTGTCGATGGTGGTCATCGTGATGATCATCGTGTTGCTCGCCAACGCCACCTACGTTCAGGTCTTCAAGGCCGACGCCCTGAAGTCCGACCCGCGCAACAACCGCGTGCTGCTCGACGAGTACTCGCGCCAGCGCGGTGCGATCACCGCAGGCGGCGAGGTCGTGGCGGTGTCGGTGCCCACGGACAGCAGGCTGAAGTTCCTGCGCAGCTACCCACCCGAGGGTGCTGAGGCGTTCGCGCCGGTGACCGGCTACTTCTCGTACCAGTACGGCAGCACCGAGGTCGAGCGCTACGAGAACTCGTTTCTCTCCGGAAGCGACGACCGGCTCTTCGGGCAGCGCTTCACCGACATGTTCTCCGGGCGGGATCCGCGTGGCGGCAACGTCGTGACGACGATCAATCCCCGTCTGCAGCGAGTGGCCTACAACCAGATGCGCAACGGCTGCAGCGGCGGTTGTCGCGGTGCGGTCGTCGCTATCGCGCCGAACACCGGCAAGATTCTCGCGATGGTGTCGACGCCCAGCTACGACCCGAACAAGCTCGCCAGCCACGACCAGTCGGTGCGCGAGACGGCCTGGTCGTCGTGGAACGACCCGAACGGTTCGGAGCCGATGCTCAACCGCGCGATCAACCAGCTCTACCCGCCGGGCTCGACGTTCAAGGTGGTCACCTCCGCGGCGGCGCTGCGGGCAGGGGTGTCGCCCGACGTGCGGCTCACCGCGGCGTCGCAGTTCCCGCTGCCCGACACCACGATCTCGCTACCCAACTACGGCGGCGAGACATGCCCGGAATCGTCCGGCGGCACTGTCTCGATGGTCACGGCGTTGAAGTACTCGTGCAATACCGCCTTCGCCGACCTCGTGACGAACAAGATGCCGAACGCGACGTCGAACTTCAAAGACACCGCTCGACGCTTCGGCCTCGACGAAGCCGGACCGGAGATTCCGATGCCGGTCGCGCAATCGACCGTCGGCGAGATCCCCGACCGTGCCGCGCTGGCGCAGTCGGCGATCGGACAGCGTGACGTGCGCCTGACCCCGCTGGAGAACGCGATGATCGCAGCGACCGTCGCCAACGGTGGGGTGCGGATGCAGCCCTATCTGGTGGATAAACTGCAATCGGCAGATCTGCGCACGCTGAGCACAACTCAGCCGACAACGATTAACGAACCGATCACCTCCGACCAGGCGGCCACGCTGACCAGCATGATGGTCGAGTCGGAACGGGCAACCGCGGGAGCGGGCGGTCCGGTGTCGATCGCGTCGAAGACCGGCACGGCCGAGCACTCCGACACGAGCGCAGGTGGCGACTCGGAGACCCCGTACTCCTGGTACATCGCGTTCGGACCGTCGTCGAATCCGCAGATCGCTGTCGCCGTGATCGTGGAGAACGGCGACTACGGTGTGAACTCGGTCGGCGGAACCGTCGCTGCACCGATTGGACGAGCTGTGATCAACTCACTGGTGGGAGGTGGACGATGAGCCTGCAGAACGGCACGATCATCGCCGACCGTTATCGCCTGATCCGGCTCATCGCGACCGGCGGAATGGGCCAGGTCTGGGAGGCCGTCGACACGCGACTGAACCGTCGTGTCGCGGTCAAGGTGCTCAAGGCCGAGTACTCCGACGACCCCGAGTTCACCGCTCGCTTCCGCACCGAGGCGCAGACGACGGCCAAGCTGAACAACCCCGGCATCGCGAACGTCTTCGACTACGGCGAGACGCCCGACCGCGCAGGTGGCGGCCCGCTGGCCTATCTGGTGATGGAACTCGTCGACGGCGAGCCGCTGAACTCCGTCATCTCACGACTCGGGCGGCTGTCGCTGACCAACACACTCGACATGCTCGAGCAGACCGGCCGCGCGCTGCAGGCCGCGCACACCGCGGGCCTCGTGCACCGCGACGTCAAGCCCGGCAACATCCTCATCACACCCGCGGGGCAGGTGAAGATCACCGACTTCGGCATCGCGAAGGCGGTCGACGCCGCGCCGGTCACCCAGACCGGCATGGTGATGGGCACGGCCCAGTACATCTCGCCCGAACAGGCGACCGGTGACGAGGCGACGGCGGCGTCGGACGTCTATTCGCTCGGCGTCGTCGGATACGAGGCGCTGACGGGCCGTCGACCATTCCTTGGTGATGGCGCGATCACCGTCGCGATGAAGCACATCCGCGAGACCCCGCCGCCGCTGCCTGCGAACGTGCCTGCGTCGGTGCGCGAGCTGATCGACATCACGTTGTCGAAGGATCCCAAGCAGCGCTACGCCAACGGTGGCGAGTTCGCCGACGCCGTGGCCGCGGTGCGTGCGGGACGTCGACCTCCTACCCCTGGCGGCGCCGGAGCCGTCGGTGCTGCTGGAGCCGCTGCGGCGGGGGCTGCGGGTGGTGCCGCGCTCGCACGCGGAACCGGCGCGACCCGCGCGATGACGAGCGGTGTGCCGCCCACGGGAACCGCACGCAGCGCGACGCAGGGAACCGGTCGGGCTCCGACGGCGTACGGCCAGACCTCATATCCGCAGACCTCGTACGGCCAGACCGCGTACCCGCAGACCAGCTCGACACCTCCGTCGAACAACAACAACGGGTGGACCACCGGCCAGAAGGTGCTCGCGGGTATCGCGGGAGTGCTGTTGCTCGGCGCTATCGGACTGATCGGCTTCTGGCTGGCGAATCTGGATTCGGGATCGTCGGAGACGCCGACGCCGTCGACGACGGTCACGCAGACCACGACCGCTGTCCCGACCACTGCTGAACAGCAAGAACCTGAGACGACGACGCGCGAGCAGACCACGACGCGTCGTCCGACCACCACCGAGCGACCGACGACCGAAGAAGAGACGACCCAACAGGAGACCGAGGAGCCGACCACAACCGATGGCGACTCCGGTGCACCCACCGTGACCGGACAGTTCTGTCCGCCCTTCTGTCTGCCGAGCCGATGACAGCGACCCCGCACCATCTCTCCGACCGCTACGAACTGGGCGAGACGCTCGGTTTCGGAGGGATGTCGGAGGTGCACTTCGCTCGCGACCTCCTGCTCAACAGGGACGTCGCGATCAAGGTGCTGCGCGCCGATCTCGCACGCGATCCGTCGTTCTACCTCCGCTTCCGACGCGAGGCGCAGAACGCCGCGAAACTCAATCACCCGACGATCGTCCAGGTCTTCGACACCGGCGAATCCGAGACACCCGACGGGCCGCTGCCGTTCATCGTGATGGAGTACGTCGACGGCGAGACACTGCGGGATGTGTTGCGCGCCAACGGTCCGGTGTCTCCGCGACAGGCCATGACGTGGATGGCCGACGTCGCCGCGGCCATGGACTTCAGCCACCGCAACGGGATCGTGCACCGCGACATGAAGCCCGCCAACGTCATGATCGACAAGGCCGGCGCGGTCAAGGTGATGGACTTCGGCATCGCCAGAGCCATCAGCGACTCGACGTCGACGATGACGCAGACGTCGACCGTGATGGGCACCGCCCAGTACCTGTCGCCGGAGCAGGCGCGCGGTATCAAGGTCGATCCGCGCAGTGACATCTACTCGATGGGCTGCGTTCTGTTCGAGTTGATGACCGGCGAGCCGCCGTTCACGGGTGATTCGCCCGTCGCCGTCGCCCATCAACACGTCCACGAGGACCCGCCGTGGCCGTCGTCGATCCGACCGGAGATCCCGCGCGAGCTCGACTCCGTGGTGCTCAAGGCGATGAGCAAGAACAAGGAGAACCGGTATCAGTCGGCCGCCGAACTGCGCGCCGACCTGATCCGCGTGCTCGCGGGCGGTCGGCCGTCGGCTCCGCTGCTGCTGACCGACGAGGACCGCACCGAGTTTCTCGACACCGGTCCTCGGCGCGCCGCTCGCGGCTCGGACGGTGGCGGCACCGGGGGTAGTGGCGGCGACGGCTCCGGCGGTTCGGGCGGCAACGCTCCTCGACGCTCCAGTGACAACACCCCTATTCGCCGCCGGTCTCGCGGACTGGTCCTCGGATCGGTCGCGCTCGTGGTGCTGCTGCTGGCAGGACTATTGCTGTGGTGGGCCCCGTGGGCGTCGGAGAGTGCGCGGCAGATCGCGGTGCCATCGGTGAGCGGACTGTCGTCGCAAGACGCCGAGAGCAACCTGCTGCGTGCGGGATTCAAGGTCAAACAGCTCCAGGAACCGAGCCTCGACGTCAAGGCCGGGACGGCCACCAGGTCGGCGCCGGGCGCGAACGTACTGGCACCCGACGGCTCCGAGGTGACGCTGTACGTGTCGTCCGGACCCCCACGGCATCAAATGCCGTCGATGCAGGGCAAGACACCGGAGGAGGCGACCGACGCGCTGAAGGTGCTCGGATTCACCAACATCCGGACCGACGAGGTCGATTCGACGGCCGCACTCGACGGCAAGGTCGTGAGCACGACGCCCGCGTCCGGAACCAACGCCGCGGTCAACAGCCCCGTCGTGCTGCACGTCGGATCCGGGCCTCGCCAGGTGACCGTTCGCGACGTCGTCGGTATGCGTGAGGACCAGGCCCGCACGCTGCTCGAGCAGTCGAATCTGAAAATGGTCGTCGTGCAGGGTGACTCTGATCGGCCTGTCGGCGAGATCATCAGCTCGTCCCCGTCCGCCGGAACATCGGTGGACGAGGGCAGCACGGTTCAGGTGACGGTCTCGCGCGGCAACCAGTTCACGATGCCCGACCTGCGCGGTCAGACACCCGAGCAGGCACGCTCGACGCTGCAGTCGCGCGGATGGTCGGATTCGACGCTCACACAGTCGACGAAGGGCGTGCCGCTGGGCAGTCCGGACATCGGCAAGATCATCGACCAGCAGCCTGCCGCGGGCTCGCAACTGAGCCGCAACGACGCCGTCACGGTGACCGTCGGGCAGCTCAGCCTGTTGCCGAACTAGAACGGCCTTTCGGAGCGGTCTGCTGTGTAGGTCGGATGGTGGCCGTCAGCCCAGCGCGGCGGCCATCTCCTGTTCGAGCGCGTCGACCAGACCGGCGTCGACCTTGATGCCCGCGACGGCCAGCCAGTTGGCCAGCATTCGATGTCCGCCCTGGGTCAGCACGCTCTCCGGGTGGAACTGGACCCCGTGGATGGGTAGTTCGCGGTGGCGCATGGCCATGACGATGCCGGTGTCGGTGCGCCCGGTCACGACGAGTTCGTCGGGGATTGTCTCGGGGAGCACGGTGAGCGAGTGATAGCGCGTCGCGGTGAATGGATCCGGTAGTCCGGCCAGTACGCCGTCGTCGTCGTGGATGACCTGCGACGTCTTGCCGTGCAGGAGTTCCGGGGCGCGGTCGACCGTCGCGCCGAATGCTGCGCCGATCGCCTGGTGTCCGAGGCAGACCCCGAGCAGCGGGATTTCGTCCGACGCCGCGAGCCGCACGAGCGGGATGGTCGCGCCCGCGCGCTGTGGGGTGCCGGGGCCGGGGCTGAGCAGCACGGCGTCGAATCCTTCGACAGCTCGACGCAGTGATTCCGTGGTGAACTCGCCGTCGGCGTCGGAGAGGACCGGATCGTCGTTGCGCCAGACGGTGACGTCGAGGCCGGCGGAGCCGCCCAATTGACCCGCGGCGGAGCCGCCCAATTGACCCGCGGCGGAGCCGCCCAATTGACCCGCGGCGGAGCCGCCTAATTGACCGAGGTATTGGACCAGGTTGTAGACGAAGCTGTCGTAGTTGTCGATGACGAGCACGCGGCCCAGGGGCTGCGCGGATCCGTCGACGGCGGGCGTATTCACAGGCTCAGGTTACTCGGGGCGCCGCGGGGTGGTCTCGACAAGCTCGACCAGCGGGGGTGGCTCGACCAGCGGGGGCCGTCGACCAGCGGATGGGCCCTTCCCGCTGATTGAGCCGGCCGCGAGCGAAGCGAGCAGCCGAGTCGAAATCACCAGCGGGGGACGTTGACCAGCGAGCGGGGTCGGACGCGGCGACCAGGTGAGATACCGTGTAAGGCGAGTGATCTGCACCCAACAGAGGAAGTCATGCCGAAGTCTAAAGTCCGGAAGAAGACCGATTACACGATCAACCCGGCGTCGCGCACGCCGGTCAAGGTCAAGACCGGTCCCTCCAGCAGCATCTACGTGGGCGTCATGCTCGGTCTGATGCTCCTCGGCCTCGCATGGCTGATCGTCTACTACCTCGCTGCGAGCTCGACCACCTACGGCGGCGAGGGCCAGGTTCTCCACTGGATGGCCAACCTCGGATCGTGGAACTTCCTGATCGGCTTCGCCCTGATGGTCGTCGGCCTTCTGATGACCATGAGATGGCGCTGACCTGCGACAACAGGCTCGGACAATCATCCACAGCCGTTAATCACATGTGTGTAATTCATCCCCACTGTGAGTAACTGCTGTGGATAACCGTTCCGACTTGTCCACAGGCGAATGGTCGACGCCGCGACCTGCTGCCGCCGCACTGCTGGTCGGCGGCCTACTTCTTGTAGTCCTTGGCGTGATCGCGGCGTCGGATCCCGCCGGCATGGTCCTGATGGTCGTCGCAGGCGTGCTGCTGCTGGTTTTCGGCGCGTACGCGTGGGCGATTCGACCGCGCCTCGCCGTCAGTCCCGGCCCAATCCTCCACATCAGGACACTGTCGGGCACGCGTGACTGCACGCCCCCGCAGATCGATCAGATCAAGGTGCTCAACATCCGCCGCATCGGACGTCGTAGTGGGCAGCTCGAGATCGACGTGATCCCCGACGACGCCGCCCCGACAGATCAATCGGATGGTCTACGACTCGACACCAAGCTCTACGTCTTCGGCCGCTGGGATCTCGGCGCAGCGCCCTCCGACGTCGCGGTGCAGTTGCGTCAGGCCGGATTCGACGTCGACGGCTGACCCATCTCGAACACCGTCGAACTACGTCGCGTGAGGCCGAATTACATGTGTGTAATTCATCCCCACTGTGGGTAACTCCTGTGGACAACTAACTGAGCTATCGATTGCGGGTGTCGTGGAAGCCTGCTCAGAGCAGACCCGACCTCGAACTTCCGGCGATGATGCCGAGCGCGATCGCAACGATGAGCAGCACGATCAGCGCGATCCACCCCACTCGCGAAGCGTTGTGCTGGGTACGCGACTCGTCCGGCAGAAGCCGAGCGGGAAGGTAGATGACAGCGGCTGTCGCGGCGGCACCGAAGACAAGACCACCCATGTGGGCGGCCAGTGAGATCCCGGGCATCGTAACCGAGAAGACCAGGTTGATCACGATGATCGTGATGACTCCGGTCGGGGAAATTCGGGCCTTGAGGACGATCACGAGCATTGCGCCCATGAGTCCGTAGATCGCGCCGGAGGCGCCGGCACTGCGGACGTTGCCCGCCTCGAAAAGCATCACCGCGGCGCTGCCGCCGAAAAGCGCGATGAAGTAGACCATCAGGTAGCGACTGTGTCCGAGTGCTGTCTCGAGGTCACGGCCGAGGATGTAGAGCGAAATCATGTTCAGCGCGATGTGCATCACGGTGAAGTGGAGAAAACCTGCGGTGAGCAGTCGCCAGTACTCGCCGTTGGCGACGTCGGCTCTGACGAGGTCGCCGTGCTGGAAGAGAGGCGCGAGCCCGGCGTCGAACGACTTTGCCTGGATCACGCAGAGCGCGAAGATCACCACGTTGACGGCGATCAGCGCATACGTCGCGATCGGGGTGTTGCGCGTGGCCGTCGGCGTCGACATCTGTGCTGTTGAGACTCCCGACGCCGCGCGCCGCGACCCGTCGTCGCCGCGACACTCGACGCAGTGTTGCCCGACGGCGGCCGGGGTGAGGCACTCCGGACACGCCGAACGCCCGCACCTGCTGCAGGAGAGCAGGGTCGGGCGATCGGGGTGCCGGTAGCAGACCTGCGACGCGCGCGTCGGTTGCTGCGGTGTGTTCAGTTGATCTCGATCTTCTCGATGACGACCGGGTCGAGCGGGCGGTCGGCGCGGTCGGTGGAGGTCGTCGCAATAGCGTCGACAACCTGCTGCGATGCGGGATCGGTCACCTCACCGAAGATGGTGTGGCGACGGTTGAGGTGCGGGGTGGGGCCGACGGTGATGAAGAACTGTGATCCGTTGGTTCCCGGTCCGGCGTTTGCCATCGCGAGGAGGTACGGACGGTCGAAGGAGAGCTCCGGGTGGAACTCGTCCTCGAAGCGGTATCCGGGGCCACCGCGGCCGGTGCCCGTCGGATCGCCGCCCTGGATCATGAAGCCCTCGATGACACGGTGGAACACCGAGCCGTCGAAGAACGGTCCGGAGTTGCCTCCGGAAGCGTTGGGCTCGCTGTACTCCTTGCTGCCATCGGCGAGGCCGGTGAAGTTGGCAACGGTCTTGGGTGCGTGATTTCCGAACAGGTCGACAACGATGTCACCGCGGTTGGTGTGGATGGTCGCGGTCTGCGTTTCAATACTCACGCCCTCCATACAACCACCTCAGCGCCGGTAGGTGTCAGAAGTGGCATCTGCCCGCAGCGAACTGGCACGCTGTGCACATGCAGAAGAAGCAGGTGCTCGCCATCGCAGGGGGACTCGCGCTGGTATCGGCCGTCGCGGCAGCCGTCGTCGTCGTACTCCGTCGGAGTCGGCAGGAGCCGCCGCCGATCTCGGCAACGGTTCCTCGGATCGATGAATTGCCGACGACGATCACCGCCGGCCCCGACGCCGGATAGCCCGTCGGGAAGGTCACGTAGTCGACGGTCCATGCGGTCTCGGGACACCGGTGCAGGTAATTTGGACCCGTGAACTCCGACGACACCCGATCCGACGACGCCGACAGCGAGTCGGGCGTGAACCGAGCATCGGGGTGGTTTCCCCTGTCGAAGGACGACGCACCGTCTGCCGACAGGCCGTCGCAGCCGACAACAGACTCGGAATCACGACCCGCGCGCGACACCGTGGCCCCGGCCTCCGCGCCGTGGGAGCGCGCTAACGGACCGTCGTCGGGCTGGTCGGTGCGTCCGGACGCACGCGGCGGCGCCCCTTCGGGCCGCGACAACGGGCCGATCCAGCGCGACAGCGGGTCGGCCCCGCGCGAGAACGGCCCTGCACCGCGCGACAGCGGCCAAGTGCCGCGGAATGCCGGACCCGCGTCGCGGAACGTCGGGCCCGGCCCTCGGGACGTCGGCACCGGCCCTCGGGACGTCGGCACCGGCCCTCGTGACGGGGGCCCTGCTCTGCGCAGCAACCCGCGCGACCAGCACGGAGTCGGTCCCGGCCCGGCCGGCGCCAACCCCACGTTTACCGGGAACAGGCCGCCGCCCCCGCGTCCCGCCACGGGGAACGGCCCGGCACCCTCACAGGGCAACAGGCCGCTTCCACCAAACACCGGTCCGCGACCGGGATGGCAGGTCGGCGCCCCGCCGCAACGCCCGCCAGCACCCGGCGCGCAGCCCGGCCCGGGAACCGGACAGTCGTCGGGAAGGCCGCCGGGACAGGGACCCGTGCCGCCGCAACGCCCAGGGGCGCCGGTCCCACCGCCGGGACGGAGGGCTCCGATCGGCGCGCCGGCAGGTCCTCCCCCGCGCGCCGTTGATCCAGTCGGAAGAACGGGCACGACGCCGCCACCGACCGAAAGTCTGTCCGGCGCAAGCGAATACGCACGGAGCGGAGAACGGGTGTTCGTCCCGCCCCGTCGCGACGTCCCCGCCAACACGCCCTCGCGTGACGCTCCACCGGTGGGCCCAGCCGAGGCGTCGGCGACGCAGGCATACTCGGCTGTGAAAGAACCGTCGAACCGAAAAGGCATCGGTTCCCGCGTCGAAGACCAGGAGGAGCCCGTGGCACCGCCTCGGACTGCAGCACCGGCATCGTCGAAGACGACGACGATGAACCGCACGGCGATCTGGGCATTCGTGTTGTCGCTCCTAGGTATCACGTCGCCGATCGGCATCTACCTCGGCTACCGCGCACGCGATGAGATCCGCTCCCGACCCCAGTACGGCATGCCATTCGCGACGGTGGCGATCCGCCTCGGCTGGGTGTGGGTCGCAGTGGCGATCGTCGCGCTGCTCGTCTACTTGTTCATCTTCGTCTTCTGACGGGCTGCCTGCTGGCGAGAGCCGGTCTCCTACCGGCGCGCAAATTGATTCCGCGGATTCGTGAATAGGTGTGCACTGAGGCCCATCCGAGTGGCCACAATGGACGAATACCCTGAGTACTCTCGTCCACAGTCGGCTGTGATCGACGTCTGCCGGCGCACGACTCCGCAAAGGAACTCCATGCCGAAGCTCGCCTTTTCGCGTCCACGCTCCGGGCGTGCCCGTCGCCTCTCGCCTCTGAACAGTGCCGCACGCCGGATAGCGCTCCTTGCGGGTTCGCTCGTCGTCGCTGCCGGCGGTGTCCTCGCCGCAGCACCACACGCATCTGCGGCGTCGTGCCCCGACGTCGAGGTGGTGTTCGCTCGTGGAACGGCAGAAACCGCGCCGCCCGTCGGGCTCACGGGATTGTCCTTTGCGCAGGCACTGAGGGCGCAGCTGCCGGGCAAGTCGGTGGCGGTTTATGGCGTCGACTACCCCGCCAGCAACAACTTCAACAACCGCGTGGCGTTTGTCCGCAACGTGGTTGCGGGCATCACAGATGCGCAGGATCACATCAAGGCCACCGCGGCGCGATGCCCGAACACCGGAATCGTTCTCGGCGGCTACTCCCAGGGCGGCGCGGTTGCGGCCTATGCAGCAAACAGCGGAATCGCCGTTCCCGCGCGCTATGCCGAGTACGCGTCGCAGGCCCCCAAGGCCATGCCTGCCGAGGTAGAACCCCGCGTCAAAGCCGTCGTGCTCTTCGCTCCCCCGTCGGACCGCTGGATCCGCGACGTCGGGGCACCTGAGATGAACGTCGGACCGCGGTACAAGCCCAAGACCGTCACCTACTGCGTCCCGGGCGACGTCGTGTGTGACGGCGCTCCAGTGGGTCAGCCGAACGGTCTGCACGTGCTGTACGCCGTGAACGGCATGAACGTCCAGGCCGCGCAGTACGCGGCGGCGCGGCTGTAGTCGACGCGGCTGTAGTCAGTCGTTGGTAGCGCGTGACGCGGTCTGTGCGGCCGCGTCGCGCGCTATTTCTCTGCCGGCCAGAGAAGCGCCGCTCGTCAGCAGTGCACGCTTCCACGGGACGACGCCCTCGATCTCGATCTGAATCGACATCGACAGCACAGTTCGAATCAACACGATAATTCCGAGGATCAGCGCGTCCTCGATCGACGGCTTGGACGTGATCGTGCGGATCAAGTCCGCTGCCACAAGCACCTCGAGGCCCAGCAGGATCGCGGCACCGAGGGTGTTGCGCAGCGTCGAGTAGGCGGTTTCGCCTCCCTCGCCGCGTCGGAGCGCTCGACCGGCCAGTATCAGCGACATGATGAACCCGAGGACCATCGTCAGCGCACCGATCGCCTCGAACGCCACTGCGACCCCGGAGAAGACATCCTCGATGTGCATGTGGAGAGAGTACGCAGCGCAGCGCCGCCGCGACGGCGCATCGAGGCGTGTTGCAAGGTGGAGGTCGTGAGTCGGCCTGGGGCCCGAGGGTGCGCGTTACGTTTGTTCGCTTGTGTCGTGGTGGCTTCGGCGTCTTCCGGCGGTTTTCCGCGCGACGCAGCGGGCCGGGCGGCTTATCGCCATGTCGGCGGCCGACGGACAGTCCGCTGGAAGGTACGAAACTAGGGGAAGGGTTCATTCCGCTAGTTTCTGCGCGGCCGGCGGACTCTTCCCCCAGAAACTGCGCAGCAGGCGGACTCTTCCCCCAGAAACTGCGCGGTAGGCGGACTCTTCCCCCGGTTTCTGCACGTCGCGGCGCTTCTTCCCCGAGTTTCAGCGCCTTCGCGGAACTCTTCCCCGTGCTTCTTGCCCTTCCCCCAGCAACAACTCGAGGAAAGGTACGGGACCCGAGGAAAGATTCTTTCCCCTAGTTTCTGCGCTGCGGGTGGACTCTTCCGCGAGAAACTGCGCCGAGAGACCGCATACTGCGGGACACGACGTCGGAGCCTTACGAGGGGATGTGGCCGACGCGCTATGCGCGGTCCGAGTGGCGGACAAGAGCGGCCGTGAAGTACTTGCTTGTGGAGCCTAGGAGATTCGAACTCCTGACATCTGCCTTGCAAAGGCAGCGCTCTACCAACTGAGCTAAGGCCCCGTGCCGGGCGTCGAAACACGACCGACGGGTTGCGAAACGGGCTGACGAACAACCACTCGCAGTGGGCCTAGGAGGACTTGAACCTCCGACCTCTTCGTTATCAGCGAAGCGCTCTAACCGCCTGAGCTATAGGCCCGTGAACCGAGGATTGAGGTTACCCGACGAGGTCGTCAACAACCAAAACGGCTGGTCAGAGGTGGTCTCGACAAGCTCGACCAGCGGACGGACGGCTCGACCAGCGGACCGTCGGCGCGACCAGCTAGTCCAGATCCCCCAGCGTGACCTCGGCGCCGCCGACGAGGTCGGCGCACAGGTTGTAGATGTACGCGCCGATGGTGGCGATGGCGGTCAGGAGGATCGCGTTGATCGCGCCGAGCAGCACGGCGTAGCCGAAGATCGTGCCTGCGCCGATCACGTCGCCTTCACTCGACGACCCGTCAGCGGTGACGAGCGTGCCGAACGAACTGTTGATCTGGTCCCAGACGCCCATGCCGTCGAGGACCAGGTACAGGACGGCCACGGCGATCATCCAGATGAAGAAACCGACGACGGCGAGCACCGCGGAGATCTTGAACGTCGCCCACGGATCGATCCGGCGGATCTGCACAGCGGCACGCAACGCGGTCGCAGGACCGACCTGAGCCGGTGCCGAGCGCGGAGCCGCCACAGGGGCCACCTCAGCGGCCTGGCGGACCTCTGCGGTGTGGTGGATCTGGTCGAGGTCGGGCAGTTGCTCGTCCTCGGAGGGGTCACGCACGATCGTCCGCGTAGGTGACTCGACGAATCCGGTACGCGCACCCGAGCCGCCTCCCACAGGCGTCGACGACGGGGCTGGACGAGACGGACCGTCAGTGCGGGCGGGACTGTCGAGCTTGGTGACCGGCGCCTGTCCCCCGGCCGGTTCGGACGTCACCATGCCCCGCGGAGGCGGGCCGCCCTTTCCGCTGGGCGGCGGGCCGCTGGTCCCATTCGGCGGCGGGCCGGCTTTGCCGTTCTGCTGCGGGCCGCCCTGAGGCGCCGGGCCGTTCTGGCCGTTAGGGGCCTGCGGCGGCACGCCACCGCGCTGCCACGGCGGCACGAGGCCACCCTGCTTGGGAGCCCCGACCGGGTTCGGATTCTTCTGCTGCATCGGGTGGGTCACCTGGTCTGACCCTGAAGTTTGAGCACCCGAAGGACCCGGACCGGACGACCGCGCCGGACCCCCGGAGTTACCGGAGTCGGTTGGGCCCGAGGGCCGGCCGGTCGTCGACTTCTTGTCGTCCGGGTCGTTCGGTGTGCTCACTCGTGTTCCCTCACTCCATAACGCGTGCACTCCCAGCCACAACGACGCGGGCTGGCGTTGCACACCACACTAACGGTTGAACCGCTCCCACTGGCTGAAGCGACCGCCGTGGGGTCGGGACTGTTGCGCCGAGACCCTTGGGCTACTCGGCAGCCTCGACGTCGGGCTCGTCGGCGTTGCGTGCGATGGCGATAAGGGTGGTTCCCTCGTCGAGGTTCATCAGACGGACACCCTTGGTCTGGCGCCCGGCCTTGCGAACCTGCTTGGCAGCCGTGCGGATGACTCCGCCGCCCGAGGTAATCGCGTACAGCTCCGAATCGTCGTCGACGATGATGGCGCCGATCAGTTCGCCGCGCCTGCGGTCGTGCTGAATGGTCAGCACGCCCTTGCCGCCGCGACCCTGAACCGGGTAGTCGTCCATCGGAGTGCGCTTGGCGTAGCCGCCCGACGTCGCGACCAGGAGGTAGGTGCCCTCACGCACGACGTTGAGCGACAGCAGCTCGTCGTCGCCATTGAAGCGCATGCCCTGGACGCCGGAGGTCTGACGTCCCATCGGGCGCAGCGTCTCGTCGTCGGCGTGGAACCGGATCGACTGGCCCTTCTGGGAGACGAGCAGCAGGTCGTCGTCGGAGCTGCACAGCTGCGCGCCGACCAGTTCGTCTTCGCCGCGAAGGTTGATCGCCGCGATTCCGCCGGACCGGTTGGAGTCGAAGTCTTCGAGCTTGGACTTCTTCACCAGGCCGTTGCGGGTGGCGAGCACCAGATACGGCGCGTCCTGATAGGTCTTCAGCTGGATGACCTGGGCGATCCGCTCCTCCGGCTGGAACGCCAACAGGTTGGCGACGTGCTGGCCGCGCGCGGTGCGGTTGGCCTCCGGAAGCTCGTACGCCTTGGCACGGTAAACGCGGCCCTTGGTGGTGAAGAACAGGATCCAGTCGTGGGTGGAGCTCACGAAGAAGTGCTTGACGATGTCGTCCTGCTTGAGCCCGGCACCCTGCACACCCTTGCCGCCACGACGCTGACTGCGGTACAGGTCGGTCTTCGTGCGCTTGGCGTATCCGGTCTCGGTGATGGTGACGACGACGTCTTCGCGCGCGATAAGATCCTCGTCGGCGACGTCGCCGTCTGCCGCGATGATCTTCGTTCGACGCTCATCGCCGAACTTCTCGACGACCACCTTGAGCTCGTCACGCACAATGGCGCGCTGACGCTCAGGCTTCTCGAGGATGTCCTTGAGGTCGGCGATCTCCAGCTCGATCTCGGCCAACTCGTCGACGATCTTCTGGCGCTCGAGTGCCGACAGGCGACGCAGCTGCATCGCAAGAATCGCGTCCGCCTGGATCTCGTCGATGTCGAGGAGACCGATGAGGCCCTGTCGCGCCGCGTCGGTGTTGGCCGACGCACGGATCAATGCGATCACTTCGTCAAGTGCGTCAAGGGCTTTCACGAGACCGCGCAGAATGTGCGCGCGCTCTTCGGCCTTGCGCAACCGGTACCGCGTACGACGCACGATGACGTCGATCTGGTGCGCGACGTAGTAGCGGATCATCTGGTCGAGCCGCAGGGTGCGCGGCACGCCGTCGACGATCGACAGCATGTTGGCGCCGAAACTGGTCTGCAACTGGCTGTGCTTGTAGAGGTTGTTCAGCACGACCTTGGCGACGGCGTCGCGACGCAGCGTGACGACGATGCGCATGCCGTCGCGGTCGGAGGACTGATCCTCGATTCGACTGATGCCCTTGAGTTTTCCCTCATTGACCTGTTCGGCGATCGACGCGATCAGGTTGTCGGGGTTGACCTGGTACGGCAGTTCGGTCACGACGAGGGTGGTGGTGCCCTTGTTCTCCTCGATGTCGACGACGCTGCGCATACGGATGCTGCCGCGGCCGGTCGTGTAGGCATCGCGGATACCCTGGCTGCCGACAATCAGTGCGGCCGTGGGGAAGTCGGGTCCCTTCACGAACTCCATGCACGCCGCGAGCATGGTCTCCTCGTCGGCCTCTGGATTCTCCAATGCCCAGAACACCGCGTCGGCAACCTCATTGAGATTGTGCGGGGGGATGTTGGTGGCCATACCGACGGCGATACCGCCCGACCCGTTGATCAACAGGTTGGGGATACGCGCGGGCAGCACCGTCGGCTCGTTGGTCTTGCCGTCGTAGTTGGGCGTGAAATCGACTGTCTCCTCGTCGATGTCGCGCAGCATCTCCATTGCGAGCGGCGTGAGGCGTGCCTCGGTGTAACGCATGGCGGCCGCGCCGTCGTTGCCGCGCGAACCGAAGTTGCCCTGACCGTCGATGAGCGGGTAGCGCATCGACCACGGCTGCGCGAGGCGCACCAGGGCGTCGTAGATCGCGCTGTCGCCGTGGGGATGGTAGTTACCCATCGTCTCCGCAACGGGTTTCGCGGATTTCACGTAGCCGCGGTCGGGACGGAACCCGGCGTCGTAGGACGCGTAGAGAAGTCGGCGGTGCACGGGCTTGAGTCCGTCACGCACCTCGGGGAGGGCACGACCGACGATGACGCTCATCGCGTAGTCGATGTAGCTGTTCTGCATCTCCTGGCCGAGATCGACCGGTTCGATGCGATCGCCCGCTCCCCCGTTTGGCGGGAGTGTGGTGTCAGTCATCAGTATCCTTTTCGATTCGTGAGAGATCAGACGTCAAGGAAGCGAACGTCTTTCGCGTTGCGGGCGATGAAGCTGCGGCGTGCGGCCACATCCTCGCCCATCAACACGGAGAAGAGTTCGTCAGCCGCGGCGGCGTCGTCGAGGGTCACCTGGCGGAGCACGCGAACGGCGGGATCCATTGTGGTTTCCCAGAGTTCCTTCGCGTTCATCTCGCCGAGGCCCTTGTATCGCTGGATGCCGTCGTCGGTGTTGATCTTCCAGCCCGCGGCCCGTCCGGCCTCGAGCAGTCCGTCGCGTTCACGGTCGGAGTATGCGAATTCGGGTTCGCGCTTCTGCCACTTGAGCTTGTAGAGCGGCGGCTGTGCCAGGTAGACGTGACCGTTCTCGATCAGCGGCTTCATGAAGCGGAACAGCAACGTCAGCAGCAGCGTCGAAATGTGTTGGCCGTCAACGTCGGCGTCGGCCATCAGCACGATCTTGTGATAGCGCAGCTTGGCGAGGTCGAACTCGTCGTGAATGCCGGTACCGAATGCCGTGATGATCGACTGGACCTCGGTGTTCTTGAGGACACGGTCAATGCGGGCCTTCTCGACGTTGATGATCTTGCCGCGGATCGGCAGGATCGCCTGGTACATCGAGTCGCGGCCGGATTTGGCCGAGCCACCGGCGGAGTCGCCCTCCACGATGTAGACCTCACACTTGGTGGGGTCGTTGCTGCGACAGTCGGCAAGCTTGCCGGGCAGACCACCGATATCGGTTGCGGTCTTGCGGCGCACCAACTCTCGCGCCTTGCGGGCAGCGAGGCGGGCCTGCGCGGAGTCGACGGCCTTCTTGACGATGATCTTGGCCTCGGCGGGGTTGGCCTCGAACCAGTGACCGAGGTGCTCGTTGCACGTCTTCTGCACAAAGCTCTTGACCTCGGTGTTGCCGAGCTTGGTCTTGGTCTGACCCTCGAACTGCGGGTCGGCGACCTTCACCGAGATGACGGCTGCCAAACCCTCGCGGATATCGTCGCCGCTGAGCTTGCCGTCCTTCTCCTTGAGGAGCTTCTTGTCGAGCGCGTACTTGTTGACCGTCGAGGTCAGCGCCGCGCGGAAGCCTTCTTCGTGCGTGCCGCCCTCGTGGGTGTTGATCGTGTTCGCGAAGGTGTGCACCGACTCGGAGTATCCCGAGTTCCACTGCATCGCGATCTCGACCTCGTGACCGGTGCCCTTGGCCGTGAAACCGATGACCGACTGGTGGATCGGCGTCTTGGTGCGGTTGAGGTGCTTGATGTAGTCGATCAGGCCGTCGGGGTAGTGATAGGTGCGCGTGCGCGGCTTCGTGACTGCGGGAGCCACCGCCTCTTCCTCGGCGGTCTTCGGCTTCTCGGCGGTGTCTTCGTCACCCTCGACGACGGCATCGGCCGCAGCGGTCTGCGGTCGACGGTCGGTCAGCGTGATGGTGAGGCCCTTGTTGAGGAACGCCATCTCCTGCAGACGGCGTGCAACGGTCTCGGCGCTGTACGTGGTGGTCTCGAAGATCTCCGGGTCGGCCCAGAACCTGACTGTCGTGCCCGTCTTGCGCGTCGCCGCGCCCTGGACCAGCGGACCGGGCTTGGCGTAGTTGTACGTCTGCTCCCAGTGGTAGCCGCCGTAGTTGATCTCCAACTCGACCTTGGTCGACAGCGCGTTGACCACAGAGATACCAACACCGTGCAGACCACCGGAGACGGCGTACGCGTCGGAGTCGAACTTGCCGCCCGCGTGTAGCTGCGTCATGACGACTTCGACGGTGGGGACGCCGGTCGCGTGCATGCTGGTCGGGATACCGCGACCGTCGTCGACGACCTCGACGCCGCCGTCCTCGAGCAACGTCACGTCGACCTTGCTGGCGTAGCCGGCCATCGCCTCGTCGACGGAGTTGTCGACGACCTCCCAGATCAGGTGGTGCAGGCCCCGCTCACCGGTAGAACCGATGTACATACCTGGTCTCTTGCGGACCGCTTCGAGTCCTTCGAGGATGCTGATCGACTCGGCACCGTACTCACCTGGCTTTTTCCGGCTCTTCTTGTCATTCGTGTCGGCCACGGGGTGCGTCCGCTCCTCTTCTGCTCTCGACTGCGCTCGTGTTTGTGCGCGCTGCCTCGTTCACGGCTGGCACTCCAGTCGTGTCACGCTGGACAGGGGTGATGTGATCAGCGCCGACCACGGGCACACGACGAGAAGCCGGGCTTTCGCCCGCTCGTATATGACCGTCGGTCACGGCTGCTGATCTCCCCTGCCGGGACAACTGTCTCCAGTGTACTGCCTCAATCGCTCAGGAAGCACCATCCGGGGCCGCTAACGCGCGCTCAGATCGATTTTCTGCACAACATGCGCGATCCGCGGTGGTCTGGGGATAAAAATCGGCTCAGAGCGGCGTCGGACGAGGTTTGTCGGTGTAGAGGTGTAGGGCGTCGCCTCGGCCGGCCGATGTGGCTCAGCCGTAGGTGTCGCGGGGACCCCGACCGGGCACGTGACGTTTACCCTTCTGCCACGACGGTGCCTTCGGGCCAGTGATCCGCAGCGACGTCACGATGTCGTCGCCGATGGCCGCGGCGATCTTCGCCAGTATCTGGCGCTGCACGTACCGCAGCTGCGTCGCCCACGCAGTCGATTCGGCCTGTACGTGAAGTACCTTGTCCTGCAACGCTTCTGGTTTGGCATGTGCGGCGATGTCTGGTCCGACGATCTGCAGCCACTGCCCGAACAACGTGCCCTCGGCGATCTGTGGCTCCCACCCGCGGTCACGCGCCAAACCACCAACGAGCCTCGAGAAGGGCTGCGGATCCCGCGAATCCGGGCCCGCGCCCGACCAGCGACGACGACTCGACGACCCGCGCGGACGTCGAATCGGCGACGCCCGGCCGTGCCCCACCGACTTGCCCGCAGCACGCGCCGACGCCCGTGCCTCTTCCAACGCGCGACGCGCCCGCTCGTACCCGCTCGACGCGTCGCCACCCGGGGGGTCGGTGCGTGGCTGCTCTTCGGGGGTGTCGCTCACGAGTCCATGCTCTCAGTTGCATCCGACATCAGCTCGGAATGCCGCGTGCCGTCGGCCTCGTCGACGACGTCCACTCCGATACGTCTGCCGCCCACACCCTCGGGGATGTCCTCGGCGACGGCAGCGGTGATCAGCAACTGTTCGGCACCGGCGGTGAACTCCACGAGTTTGCGACGCCGCGCGGCGTCGAGTTCAGCGAAGACGTCGTCGAGCATGATGACCGGTTCGATCCCCTCACTGCGCACGAGCTCGACCGACCCGAGGCGCAACGCCAACGCGAGCGACCACGATTCTCCGTGCGACGCGAAACCCTTGGCCACCTCGGACCCGAGAACAATGTCGACGTCGTCGCGGTGCGGTCCGACAAGACTGACGCCACGCTCGATCTCCTTGGTACGCGTCTCGCCGAGTCGCTCGAGTAGTTGTGCCGCGATGGTGTCAGGATCCGGTTCGACGTCGCGCGGCGGCACCAGCTCCGGACCAGCCGACGGGCGGTAGCTCAACGCGGCAGGACGCGAATGCGGAGCGATCGACGAGTACGACGCGACGAAGTGCGGTTCGAGATCGCGCAACACCTCGATCCGCGCAGCGGTGACCTGGCCACCGAGATCGGCAAGCTGGCCGTCCCACACGTCGAGGGTGCTGATCACCGAGTCGGCGTCGGATCCTCCTCGCCGCAACGCGGCGCCCGCGGTCTTGAGCAAAGCGGACCGTTGCCGCAGCACCCGGTCGTAGTCGGAACGTGCTGCAGCCCAACGGGGTCCGCGCTGCGCGACGAGCTCATCGATGAAGCGTCGGCGATCGCTCGGATCGCCGCGGATGAGGAGTAGATCTTCGGGGGCGAACAGCACCGCACGCAGCACTCCGAGGATCTCGCGCGGGCGTCGACACGGAGATCCGTTGAGCCAGGCCTTGTTTGATCCCTCGGCAGCGATCTGCAGGCTCACCGCGAGTTCACGACCCGCGTTCTCGACGGTGGCTCCGACCGATGCCGACGTCGCCCCGGATCGGACCAGCGGGGCGTCGGAGCTCACCCGGTGCGAGCGGAGCGTCGCTATGTAGAAGAGCGCTTCGAGCAGATTGGTCTTGCCAAAACCGTTGCGGCCGGTGAAGATCGTCGGTTCGGGGCGAAGGGTGAGGTCGGCCGACGGCCACGATCGGTAGTCGCGCAGGTCTAGTTCACGAACAAACACGGGACGTCGAAATCAGTTGGGCGGAGCGGTATTCGACGGATTCTGAACCGGTGTTCCGGTCTCGCCGACGCTCTTGCCCGCGGTGTTCTGCATGGAGTGTCCACCGAACTGGTTACGCAGCGCCGACACCGCCTTGAGCGCGGGCGAACCGCCCTTCTCGCGCGACGCGAAGCGCGCGAACAACGCGGCCGAGATCACGTTGGCCGGCACGGCGTGACGAATCGCTTCCTCGACGGTCCACCGTCCTTCACCGGAATCCGGTGTGTAGTCGGAGATTTCGGTCAGACCCGGATCTTCCTGCAACGCCCGGACCAACAGGTCGAGCAGCCACGACCGGATCACCGTTCCCTGGGTCCAGGCTTGCATCGTGCCTTCGACGTCGACGATGAGCGGCTCGGCGTTGAGCAGTGCGTACCCCTCGCCGTAGGCATGCATCAGGCCGTACTCGATGCCGTTGTGCACCATCTTGGCGTAGTGCCCGGCTCCGACGGGTCCGGCGTGAACGAATCCGTCGGCTCGCTCACCCGGCGGCCGCAGTGCGTCGAAGATCGGCATCAGCCGCTCGACGTCGGCGTCGGATCCGCCGACCATCAGGCCGTACCCGTTCTCCAAGCCCCACACACCGCCGGAGACACCGCAGTCCAGGTATCCGATTCCCTTGTCGCCCAATGTTTTTGCGTGAGGCTCATCGTCGGTATAGCGGGAGTTACCACCATCGACGACGACGTCGCCCGGCTCGAGCAGGCCGGCGAGCTGTGCGACGCACTGCTGGGTGGGTTCGCCCGAGGGCACCATGATCCACACCGCGCGAGGCGCGTCGAGAGCAGCCACCATGTCGGCCATCGACGCGACGTCGGAGACCTCTGGACGCGGGTCGTAGCCGACGACCTTATGGCCACCGCGCTCGATACGGGTGCGCATGTTGGCACCCATCTTGCCGAGGCCGATCAGTCCGAGCTGCATGGCTTCCCCTTCGCGTGTTCGTGAAAGATCAGTGCTGCCTTGATGTTTCGTTACTCGGACTCAGCGTATGAGCCGCTATCCGGGCAGGCGAACCGGCATCAGCAGGTAGGTGAAGACGCTGTCGGGTGCAACGAAAGCTCCGGATTCGTCGGCGATGGGTTCGTCACCGGTCGACGGACGCAGCACCGCGGGACGGCTCGGCGTCGTGAATCCGAAGTCGACGGTCGCGACACCGATCGCCGAGAGTCCGTCCTGCAGGTAGGTCGGGTTGAAGGCGATGGTCAGCGGCTCGCCGTAGAACTGCACGGGCAACTCTTCTTCGGCACGCCCTGCTTCGTCGCCGCCCGCCGTGAGCAGTACGGATCCGTCGCGGAACTCCATACGGACCTGCGCGCCGCGCTCGGCAACCAGCGCCACACGCTTGATGGCCTCGATGAGCGGTGCGCTCTCGATGGTCGCGATGGCGGTGTGGCTCGCGGGCAGGAGCTGGCGGAACTTCGGGAACTCGGCGTCGAGCAGGCGGGTGGTCGTCTGCTTGGTCTCTCCGACGATGCCGAGAATTCCCTCGCCACCGAGTGCTGAACCGCTACCGAACGCCAGCTTCACGTCGCCGGAGTCCGAACTCGCGGTCCGTGCGCTCTCCGACAGTGTCTTCGCCGGGACGAGAACGGCACCCGAAGCACCGGAATCGGCTGGCTCCCACTCCAATTCACGTACCGCGAGGCGGAAACGATCGGTCGCGGCGAGTACGACGGTCTTGCCGTCGATCTCGACGCGCACGCCGGTGAGCATCGGGAGCGTGTCATCGCGGCCGGCGGCCACGGCGACCTGGGAGATGGCCTCGGCGAACACCTGCGCCGGGATCAGTCCGGTCACGGCCGGGACGTCGGGAAGCTGTGGGTAGTCCTCGACGGGCATGGTGGGCAGCGAGAACTTCGCGCTGCCGCAGGTGATGGCGACGCGGGCGCCGTCGAGCGAGACGTCGACCGGCTTGTTCGGGAGCGCCTTGGTGATGTCGGCCAGCAGGCGCCCGGACACCAGGACCTGCCCCGGTTCTGCGACCTCGGCGCCGATCTGCTGCTGTGCAGAGACCTCGTAGTCGAAGCCGGAGACGGTCAACCCGGCGTCGTCGGCCAGGAGAACCACACAACCGAGCACGGGAACGGGCGGGCGAGACGGCAAACTGCGCGCTACCCAGGCGACGGCATCGGCGAACTCGTCACGCGCGACACGGAACTTCATGCTCGGTGGTTGCCCTTCTCTCGGTATTCGCCAGGAGTTCCCACTCTAGAGCGCGATCGCGTGACGGGGAGTCGTTGGGGTCAAGTCGCCACGCCGCGACCGACGCGTGCCCGTCTCGGGAACGGACGAGTCGACGACGACGGTCGGTCGAGGTGTGCACAACAGCTTCTTAAAAGAAGTTCTTTTAAGAGAGGGATCCATAACAGTCATAGGCACTGTGCAAACTGTGGACAACGCGCCGGATCCCATGTCAGAGCACTGACGAGGTGTGGATGGCGCGTGGACGGATCCTGCGCGGGTCGGTCGGGTTGTGCACATGTTGGAATCCGTTCGAGCATCGTCCACGTTCTGTACACATCAACACCTTCGTTACTCACAGTCGATCCACAGCCATCCGGCGACCGCGAAGACATCGAGAGCGTCGTCGGGAAGAGGTGTGAATCGGCCTGAAGCCATCGCCGGAGACCCTTGGGTTGTGGTTGAGACTTGTCGTTTTGGCCCGGAACGACAAGACCCTCCACGCCCGGGCGGGAGCGGAGGGTCTCAAGTGGGGATCCTGGCGGTTCTGTCAGCCGACGGCGCGCTGTTTGATGCGCGCGGTGAGTTCCTGGACGTGGTCGTAGACCTTGCGGCGCTCGGCCATCTCCTTGCGGATCTTGCGTTCGGCATACATGACGGTTGTGTGGTCACGGTCGAAGGTTTCGCCGATCTTCGGCAGTGAGAGGTCGGTGAGCTCTCGGCACAGGTACATGGAGATCTGACGCGCCTGCGCGATGGCCCTGGTCTTGCCAGGCCCTCGCAATTCGTCGACCGAGATGTCGAAGTACTCCGCGGTGATCGCGAGGATCGACGCCGCGCTGACCTCGAGCGTGCCCGAATTCGGTAGCAGCGCTTGAAGAACCACCTCGGCGAGTGATTTGTCGAGGTCGGTGTTGTTCAGGGAGGCGAACGCGGTGACGCGGATCAGCGCGCCCTCGAGCTCGCGGATGTTGCGCTCGATCTTCGACGCGATCAGTTCGAGGACGTCGTCGGGAACAGCGATGCTGTCCATCTGCGCCTTCTTGCGCAGAATCGCGATGCGGGTCTCGAGGTCGGGTGGCTGAACGTCGGTGATCAGTCCCCACTCGAATCGTGTGCGGAGCCGATCTTCAAGTGTCGCAAGCTGTTTCGGCGGACGATCGGAGGAAATCACGATCTGCTTGCTCGAATTGTGCAGCGTGTTGAAGGTGTGGAAGAACTCTTCCTGGATACCTTCCTTGCCGATCAGGAACTGGATGTCGTCGACGAGCAACACGTCGACGTCGCGGTAGCGGCGCTTGAACGCTACCCGACGGTCGTCACGCAGCGAGTTGATGAAGTCGTTGGTGAATTCTTCGGTCGAGACGTACTTGACCCGCATACCAGGGAACAGTCGCTGGGCGTAGTGCCCTGCTGCGTGCAGCAGGTGCGTCTTGCCGAGACCGGACTCACCCCAGATGAACAGCGGGTTGTACGCGCGCGCCGGGGCTTCGGCGACAGCGACGGCCGACGCGTGCGCGAAGCGATTCGACGCTCCGATCACGAAAGTGTCGAAGGTGTACTTGGGGTTGAGGTTGGCGCCCGACGGCGTGGGCGCCGCGGTGGGGCGTTCGGCGAAGTAGGACGGCCAGTTGGCCGGTCCACCCCGCGACTCGGTCCCATTGGCAGCAGGCGTCGACGGTCGTGGAGGCTGCTGGGCGCCGAAGGAGTCGGTGCCGAGCTGGTCGATGGCTGACTGTGTGCTGGCCGCAGCCTGGCCGGGCGCGCTGTGATCAGCGCCGAAGCCAGATCCCTTGGCGTTGCTGATCTCTGCTGCGGTGACCTCTGCCGGACCGAAACCGGCTCCGGGTGCAGAGGAGTGGGTCGGCTGCTCGGCGGGAGCGTCGATGATCGGATTCGGCGTCGCGATGCGAACACCGAGGTCGACGGGTTGTCCGAGGTGACGTGAGAGCGCGCTTCGGATCGTGTCTCGGAGGGTGCGTTCGATCTGTTCCTGGACCAGCGGCGTCGGCACGGTGAGCAGCGCGAATCCCTCGGCAAGGGTGAGTGGCTGCACGAGCGAGAGCCAGGCTTTTTGCTGCCGGGTGAGAGGTTCGTGGTCGCCGCCGGCGGAGTCGTCGTTGAGCTCTGCGACGACCTGTTGCCAGACCTCGCCAAACGAGTCGCGATCAGAAGTCACGGTCAGGCCTTCCCACCCCGAGAAAATTACCAGCATCAGTCATCGGGGACTCACGATGCCGGTGCGGGAGCCGACTTGTCCACACACTTATCCACAGTTGTGTACAACCAAGTCGGGATGGGTTCGACGCCGCGATCGCGTCGTGGTGATGTGAGTGGCGTATCGGTCGCCGTCACTGGGGAATGACGCTAACAGAACGACCACGGAGCCGACAACGCAAGGCATGAATTCGCTCGGCCAGATCACAAGTCGTGCGGCAAGGACGTCGTCGAGCGTGTCGCACATGCAGGTAGCGCGGGCGGTATGGCACTCGTCACCGCTGGTCACGGCGTTGGTGAGGATCCGCTCGTTTGATTTGAGTACACCGGGTCCAGTAGTCTCGACTGGTCATCCAGGTATGCGGATTTACGTGGTGGCGTTCCCGTCATTCGAAGGGTTGACCGCGTGCGGTCCGTTCGGCGAAAACGGGGTCATCCAACCGGCACGAGTCCGGCACCGCTGCCTGGATAAGAAGACCACTCAGGAGATCGTGGGTGCGCGTGCAGTTGGCGTGCCTACGTACGAACACAAGGAGTACCAGCCGTGGCCAAGGGCAAGCGGACTTTCCAGCCGAACAACCGTCGTCGTGCACGCGTGCATGGTTTCCGGTTGCGTATGCGTACCCGCGCGGGTCGTTCGATCGTTAACACCCGTCGCAGCAAGGGCCGCGCAAAGCTCTCGGCCTGATCTGCACAACACCGCGAGTCCCGGCGGCGGCAGCGCCCGTCGTCGGAACACTCCGGTGGCGATTGGGTCGGTGATGGCGTCAATCCATCGGATCTCCACACGATCCGACTTCTCCCGCACGCTCAAGAAGGGCGTGCGGGTATCGTCGCGTGATCTCCTTCTGACCTTGTCGATCCTGCCAACGCGCTGGCCCGACGACACGGGGCGTCGAGTCGACGTCGCGACGTCGGGCGGACCCTGGCTCGGGTTGATAGTGAGCAAGTCAGTCGGCAATGCCGTGACCCGACATCTCGTGGCGCGTCGAATCAGGGCGGCGTTCGCAGAGGTCATGGATGAATTTCCGACGACCGATATCTCGGTCGTCGTGCGTGCACTTCCCAGCGCCGGGGAGGCGTCGAGCGTCGAGTTGGCCGAGCAGCTTCGGAAAGCATTGCGAAACGCCAAGGTTCGACGACTCGCCGCCGAGGTGCTCGACGCTTCGCGCTCGATCTCGACCGAATCTGCTGACGGGGCGTTGTGATGTCAGCGTCGTCGACCCAGGCATTCATCCGGTTCTGCCACCTGCTGCCACGTCGAGTGGTGATCTTCCTGATCGAGCTGTACCGCACCTGGGTGTCGCCATTGCGTCTGCCGACCTGTCGTTTCGAACCGACCTGCTCGGGTTACGCGGTCGAGGCGCTCACACGCCACGGCTTCTTCTACGGCGGCGCGCTGTCGGTGATCCGACTGCTCAAATGCGGCCCGTGGCACAAGCCCGGCTACGACCCGGTGCCCGAGGAGTCGTTCCGGTGGCCGTGGATGCCGAAGCCCGACCCGGCTCTCGACAGTCAGCAGGCTCTCGATGATGAGCAGGCCGAGCAAGACCAAGAGTTTCCATCGACGCACGACGGACCCGCTGATGGCGGGCCGGCGGTGCGCGGACGTGTAATCACGGAGGACACCACGATCAGCGTGGGTGTCTCCGCGAAGAGTGAGGGGTAACTGTCCCGTGCTGAACTTCATCTATTGGCCGGTCTCCTGGATCATGTGGGTCTGGCACTGGGTGTTCGACCACATCACACCGAACACGCCGGGCGGCAATGGCATCGCCTGGGCGCTGTCGGTGATCTTCCTCGTCTTCACGCTGCGCGCGATCCTCTACAAGCCCTTCGTGAAGCAGATCCGCACCACGAAGAAGATGCAGGAGATCAACCCGCAGCTTCAGGCGATCCGGAAGAAGTACGCCAAGGATCGGGTCAAGATGACCGAGGAGATGCAGAAGCTGCAGAAGGAGCACGGGTTCAATCCCCTGCTCGGCTGTTTGCCCATGTTGCTGCAGATCCCGGTGTTCATCGGTCTGTTCCACGTGCTGCGTTCGTTCAACCGAATGGCCACCGGCATGGGCCAGTTGCATATGACCGCGGAGCAGACGCGTAACACCGGAAACTATGCGTTCAACCCCGAACAGGTCCAGAACTTTCTCGACGCCCGTCTCTTCGGAGTCCCGCTGTCGTCGTACATCACCGAGCCTGTCTCTGAGTTCCAGGCCTTCGTGCAGCCCGGTCAGCCGATCGACTTCACACGTCTGAACATCGCGATCGTCGTCATCCCGATGATGATCATCGCGTCGATTGCCACGCACATGAACTCGCGCGCATCGGTCGCGCGGCAGCCCGAGGCGGCACTCGAGAACCCGCAGACCCGCATGATGAACATGCTGGCGCTGTACGTCTTCCCGCTTGGCATCCTCGTAACCGGTCCCTTCTTCCCCGTCGCGATCCTCCTGTACTGGATGAGCAACAACATCTGGACATACGGGCAGCAGCACATCGTGTTCGGTCGTATCGAGAAGGAAGAAGAGGAAGCGCGCCAAGCGAAGCAGGAAAAGCTCAAGGCGAATGCTCCCAAGCCCGGCGCGCGGCCCGACCGAGCGAAGAAGAACAAGAGCTCCGGTTCGGGGCAGGCTCCCCTCTCGCTCGATAAGTCGGACGACTCTGCTGAAGAGGCGGCGCTTGACGCTGCCTCAGACGGTGACAACACCAATGGCACAGACGACAGCTCCTCGACGCAGCACGTCGTCGGAAGCAAGCCGAAGCCCGGTGCGAAACCCGCGGGCGCGGCGTCGTCGAAGAGCTCGGGTAACTCGGGCTCGGGTCCGAAGAAGCAGGGAACTCCCAATCAGCGCAACAAGAGGGGCGGGAAGAAGGGTCGACGATGATCGGCCGCCGGTCCGGGTAGCGGTGTTGCGAGGCGCAGATGACGTCGCGCGGAAACCCAGCCGGTGCGGCACGAGCCCGTCTAGAGACTCTCCCCTCCCCCAACACAGACATCACCGATGAACACACAGCGAGGTGCAACTGATATGACAGCCGAGACTGCAACACACGCAGACGCCGAGTCGACCGAACGCGACGAGACCCTCGAGGCGGGCCAGGAGGCCGCCGACACGGCAACTGTCGAGTCGACGACTGATGGCAACGACGGCGACGCCACACACGCGGCCAACGACGATGATGCCGCCACGGCGGACGCCGACGACGTCGACAACGAGGACGCCGACGCGGATGACGAAGCTGATGAGGAAGACGAAGAGGAGCGTCTCGTCGAAGAAGGCGAGATCGCGGGCGACTACCTCGAACAGCTTCTGGACGTGCTGGACTTCGACGGCGACATCGATCTGGATGTCGACGGTGACCGCGCGATCGTGAGCATCGACGGCGGGGATGATCTGACCAAGTTGGTTGGTCGTAAGGGCGAGGTGCTGGATGCGCTCCAGGAACTCACCCGGCTCGCCGTGCAGCAGGCGACGGGTGATCGCAGCCGGTTGATGCTCGACATCGCGCGGTGGCGTGCGGACCGTCGCGAGCGGCTCGCACGACTGGGCCGCGAGGTCGCGGAGCGTGTACTCGAGTCGGGCGAGCGGGAGCAGCTCGATCCGATGACACCGTTCGAGCGGAAGATCGTGCACGACGCTGTCGCCGCGGTCGACGGGGTCATGAGCGAGAGTGAAGGCGCGGAACCGAAGCGTCGCGTCGTCGTCATCAAGAACTGAACAGGATCGGCCGCCGATGTGGCGGGAGATCGCAAGCTACGAAGTCCCGGTTCCGGCCGGGACTTCGTTGTTTCGCCGGTAGGAATCACATGCGTGTAGTTCGGTGTTTCACGTGAAACATGAACGCGAGCCGCGCCAGAGGAAAGGCACTGTTTCACGTGAAACACGACGGGTCCGACGGAGACAATGGCGATCACTCGACGGCCGACGACAGTTACCTAGCGGACCGCGCCGCTGTCGCGGACTCCCCTCCCCCAGCCGCAACGGCGATCTTCGGGGACCGTCTCGAACTCGCACAGCAGTACTGCAGGATCCTTGCGACCGACGGGATCGACCACGGACTCATGGGTCCACGGGAAGTCCCTCGTCTCTGGGATCGGCACATCCTCAACTGTGCGGTGGTTCAAGAGGTCATCGATGACGGACAGTCGATCATCGATATCGGTAGCGGCGCGGGCCTGCCGGGAATACCGCTCGCGATCGCACGCCCCGACCTCACGATCACGTTGATCGAACCACTCTTGCGGCGAAGCGAGTTCCTGCAGCGGACGGTCGAAGCGCTTGGACTTCCGGTCCGTGTGGTCCGCGGGCGTGCAGAAGAGAAGGCGGTCCGCGCGGAGGTGGAGCCCGCGGATGTAGTCACGTCCCGCGCGCTCGCGCCCCTGGACCGACTCAGCAGATGGTCCGCTCCCCTGATTCGTGACGGAGGTCGTCTCGTTGCGCTGAAGGGATCGTCGGCGCCCGACGAGATCGAACGGGATCGGAAGGTCGCGGAACGGAACGGAATCGGTGGGCTCCGCGTCGAACTAGTCGGGAAGTCTGTTGTCGAACAGCCGACGACACTGGTGATCGGAGACAAGCGCGGTGCACCGAAACGTCGTCGAACGAGGTGAGAATGCGACGACTTGAGTTGCTGACGTCTGCAGTTGGTTTGCGACGGCTTGAGGGAGCAAAATGGACAAGACATCGGAGTGTGGGCGAGGGATCGTGCGTGCTGCACGATAGAGGGGCGGAACAATCTTGGACGCCGACGATGCTTACGAAATATCGCAGAGGAGCCACAGCGTGACCGACCAACAGCCGGATGTTTCACGTGAAACGATTCCGACGGCCACGCCGACGCCCGAGCAATTCGACGACACCCCCATCGCCGCCGCCGCAGCCCGAGCCAGTCAAGTACTGACCCCTGGAGGCGCGGGCCAGTTACCCCGCCCCCCGCACACGCGCGTGATGACGGTGGCGAACCAGAAGGGCGGCGTCGGGAAGACGACCACGGCCGTGAACCTGGCCTCGGGGCTCGCGCTGCACGGGCTGCGCGTCCTGGTCGTCGACCTCGACCCGCAGGGCAATGCGAGTACAGCTCTGGGCATCGACCATCGCGCGCCGGATATCGCATCGGTCTACGAGCTGCTCCTCGGCGAGGTCACGCTCAAGGAGGCCGTCAAGCAGAGCCCGAGTCACGAGAACCTCTACTGCGTACCCGCGACCCTCGATCTGGCCGGCGCTGAGATCGAACTGGTCTCGCTGGTCGCTCGGGAGAACCGACTCCGCAATGCGCTCAACGATCCGTCGGTCGCGGAGTTCGGCTTCGACTACATCTTCATCGACTGCCCACCGTCGTTGGGTCTGCTGACCGTCAACGCGATGGTCGCGGCTCGAGAGGTGCTCATTCCCATCCAGTGCGAGTACTACGCCCTCGAGGGTGTCGGCCAGCTCCTACGGAACATTGAACTGGTCCAAGCGCACCTGAACCCGAATCTCCACGTCTCGACGATTCTGTTGACGATGTACGACGGCCGAACCAAACTCGCGGATCAGGTCGCCGACGAGGTGCGACGCCACTTTAGCGACAAGGTGCTCGGCACCGTGATCCCCCGCAGCGTGAAGGTGTCTGAGGCGCCCGGCTACGGCATGACGATCATCGAGTACGACCCGGGTTCACGTGGAGCAATGAGTTACCTCGACGCTGCGCGCGAAATCGCGATGCGTGCCAAGGACGAATTCCCCTCCACCACGGACCTCTCGAGAGGACAGCAGTGAGTCAACGAGACGCCCAACGACGCGGAGGACTCGGCCGCGGTCTGGCAGCCCTCATTCCGACCGGCCCCTCGGAGAACGAGTCGAGCGCTCCCCGACTCGGCTCGGCTGCTGCCGATGTCGTGATCGGAAAGGGAAACTCCGGGGGCAGTGCAGGCGGTAGTGACGCTCCCACCTCCCCTGCCAACGGAAGTCCGCAGAGCACCACGACGGCGCCGACCGATGCAGCGCAATCGAGCACTAACGGAAACGCGTCTGCCGTGGTCACTGTCGACGAGGCCGGAGCGGTCTATCGTGAGCTGACTCCCACACTCATCCAGCCGAACCCGCACCAGCCACGCAGCGTCTTCGACGAAGAGGCGATGGCCGAACTCGTGCACTCGATCAAAGAGTTCGGGCTCATGCAGCCGATCGTCGTGCGCAAGCTCGCGACTCCGACACCCGACGGCGTGCTCTATCAGATCGTCATGGGCGAGCGACGCTGGCGAGCGAGCCAGGAAGCAGGCCTCGAGGCGATCCCCTCGATCGTGCGCGAGACACCAGACGGCGACATGCTGCGCGACGCCCTGCTGGAAAACATCCACCGCGCACAGCTCAACCCTCTGGAAGAGGCGGCCGCATATCAGCAGCTTCTCGAGGAGTTCGACGTCACCCACGAGGAACTGGCCAGCCGCCTCGGACGCTCGCGCCCGGTGATCACCAACATGATCCGTTTGCTGAAGCTCCCGATCCCAGTGCAGCGTCGAGTTGCCGCGGGCGTCCTCTCGGCCGGCCACGCACGCGCACTGCTGTCACTGGAGACCGGAAGCGATCAGCAAGAAGCGCTCGCCGCGCGGATAGTTGCCGAAGGACTGTCGGTCCGGGCCACCGAGGAAGCGGTGACTCTCGCCAATCGTGGCGACGGACCGTCGACCCCCACCCCATCCCCGAAGCGTCGGCAGATGCAGATGCCGGGTCTGCAGGATCTCGCCGAGCGGCTCTCCGACGGCCTCGACACCCGCGTGACCGTCAGTCTCGGCAAGCGCAAGGGCAAGATCGTCGTCGAGTTCGGCTCGGTCGACGACCTCGAACGTATTGTGGGGTTGATCCAACCGAAGACGTAGCAGCGATCGGCGCCTCGGGGAGATAACAACGACCGGAGGCGCCGACACCCGCGAAAATTCGTGACCCACCGCATCCGAAAGTTTCGTCACAGTGACAGTCGAGCAGCACACCGAGCACATGAACAGTGAAACACCCTGCAGGACATCAGATTTCACGTTCGTGGACGGTCGACCGATGCGTCGGGACGAGGATTCACAATGAACTTCACGATTTCCAGCCTCGATCTCGAAGCATTCGAGTCACTGCCCCCGCACACCCGTCGCTGCGTGTTCTGGGAAGTCGATCCGACGTTCACCAACGCGGCGCCTACCCCTCCCGACGACGACCCCTCCCCCTTGCGCGGCCCCGCGTCGTCCACCGAGGTGCCGGCGGGACCGGCGAGCCTCACCAACTTCGAGAGCGAGTTCGACAAGGAGGCGTGGATCTCGTCGGTCCTCCTCGAATGGGGCACCTGCGGCCAGATCGCGATCGACTCGTCGACCGGCGTCGTCGTCGGCGCCGCCCTCTACGCTCCGCCCGGACGCGTCCCCCGCTCGCGAAGCTTTCCGACGTCGCCGGTGAGCGCCGACGCGGTGCTGCTGACATCGGTGCGCACCGAGCCAGGTTTCGAGGAAGCAGCCGACCTACTCGTCGATGCCGTGGTCACTGATCTGATTCGACGCGGTGTCCGCGCAGTCGAAGCGTTCGGTTTCGTTCGACACGGTGGGTCTGGCTACGGGGGCTCTCGACACGGTTCGTCGCGTGACGCACTCGAGCGCGAGTATGATTCTCCCGCAGCGTATCTCGGTGACGACGAATCAGCAGATGACAGAAAGAGCTCCGGCACAACAGATTTCGGCGACCTGAGTACGTGGTCGGATGAAGCCGTCGTCGAGATTGCGCGTGAGATCCTCGACGGTCCGGGTCAGGATCTGTGCGGGCAATGCATGATCGACGCCGAGGTCCTGAAGGATTCGGCGTTCGACGTCGTCGCGTCGCATGTGCGGTTCCCCCGCTTTCGACTGGAGCTTGACGAAGGACTCGGATGGAAGGTCGGGGTCGAGAGCGCCTTGGAGAAGCTCGTCGTGATGGCCGCGATCGATCTTGTCGGCCGAGAGCGGCTCTCCGTTCCGGCGGGTAGTCGTAGTGGCGCGCGAAACCGGTTTAAGCGGGCACGCGAAAGCTAGCCGCGACGGAGCTCGCGGGAAGAGCTGGGTACCTACCGGTCAGAATCCGGAAATACGTTCGGCCGCAAGGAGATCTGCGAACGTGTAGGTGCCTGTCGGACGGTCGTTCTCGCCGAGCAGGTACAGGCGCTTGACCGCGACGAGGATGGCCTCGGTGATCACGTTGCGATAGTGCGGGTCGTCGAGCACCTTGGCGTCGTCGGGGTTGGTGATGTAGCCGACGTCGATGAGGACAACCGGCATCCTGGTGAGCCTAAGGATGTCCCAGGTGCGTTCGTGGACGCGGCAGTCGGTCAGCGGTGTGCGCGCGGCGATCTCACGCTGGATGAAATCGGCGAGGTTGCGCCCGATGGTCGAATACGACCCGCGGTTGTTACCGAAGTAGAACGACGCGACGCCATTCGCGGCGGGTGTCTCGTGGTGTCCACAGCGCAGTGAAATCATCATGTCGGCGTCGACGAGATTGGCCACCCGAGCACGCTCATCGTCGGATGCGTGGCCGCGACCGTCGTGCGACAGGAAGGTCTCCATTCCTGCAGCGGCCATCCTGCCTTCAAGGCGAGCGGCGAGATCCCACAGAACGCGGGATTCCAACTCGGCGACGGCTCCTGTCGAAAGTGCGTGCATCCCAGCGGTTCCCGGATCGATGACGATCCGCTTACCGGACAGCTGAGGGCCGGAGCGTCGAACATGCTCTTCTTGACGGATCGCATACGGCGACCCGCCGGTCACACGGGTACCGAGCCGGTCGAGTGCGCGCAGCGTCGACGGACCGCAAATGCCGTCGGCGGAGAGTCCGTACTCGCTCTGGTAGAGGCACACCGCGTTGTGGGTGCTCTCCCCGAAGACGCCGTCGACGAGTCCGGTGTAGTAGCCAAGGTTTTGCAGTCTGCTCTGGAGCGTGGCGACGTCGTCGCCGACCATGGGAGCCGACAGGCGGTAGAGGAGCACGCGCGCGCCGAGTTGATACGACGCCTCGCGCAGCGACCGATACGTCGCCTGGCCGACAATGCCGTCGACGATCAGGCCGCGCTGCTGCTGGAACGCGCGCACGGCATGGTCGACATCGATGTCGAAGAGGGCGTCCTCGGTGCTGTGGATGACCGCACCGTTCTGGGCCGCTTCCCCGTTGGAAGGGCCGTTCGGCGCAGGTGTTCCTGCGCTCTCGGGTGCCGCGTGACGGCCCGGAGTGGAGCTGAGCAGTCCCTGTCCGGAGAGGATAGATCGAATCTCGGCTACGGCCGACCCACGATCTCCCAGTCGGAACGTTGGCATCTCATCTCCTCAATTGGACATGTCGCCGTGAGGGGACACGGACGACATTGAACCAAAGTGAATTGTCTCAGGTCGTGGCATGTGAGCAAAACTCATCCACGCGGTTGAACCGATCCACTCTGTGCCGCGTCCCCGAGGCTACCGTTCGCCGCCGACGACACGCAGCAGATAGTTCGTGATGCCAAACTAGCAGTACAGGCCACCGTCGAACGCCAGGTGAGGTGTTCGACGATGGCCTGGTCGGCTCACGAAGGTACGTGAGCGACGTCACTGCTGAGGTGTCGGTTAGGCGTTGGACCCGACGACGGAGTCGAGGTCGCGCAGGAGCGCGGCCTTGCCCTTGACGCCGACGATCGTCTTGGTCGGCTTGCCGTCCTGGAACAGGATCATGGTCGGTATCGACATGATCTTGTAGTCACGGGCAACGCCGGGGTTCTCGTCGACGTCGACCTTGGCGACGGTCAGCTTGTCGCCGTAGTCACGGGCGATCTCCTCGAGGACCGGTGCGATCATGCGGCACGGGCCGCACCAGGTCGCCCAGAAGTCGACGAGGACCGGTCCGCTGGACTCAAGTACCTGATCTTTGAAGGTGGCGTCAGTGACGGCCAAGGTGTTTGCTCCCATGATGTGTCCTCCTCTGGACGTGGTGCAAGGTATCGGTTGGGGATGAAACAGCAGGTCAGACGGTCGGTGCGACCGTTGCGACGACGTCGCCCTCGATCGGCATCGGCTCGATGTCGCCCTGGTCGGCGAGCCACCGCTCGGCGTCGATCGCGGCCGCACAGCCACTGCCTGCGGCGGTGATGGCCTGCCGGTAGGTGTGATCGACGAGGTCGCCCGCGGCGAACACGCCGGGCACCGACGTGTAGGTGGTGCGACCGGAGACCTTGACGTAGCCCTCGTCGTCGAGGTCGATCTGACCGCGGACGAGTTGACTGCGTGGGTCGTGGCCGATGGCGACGAACATGCCGGTGACGTCGATGTTCTGCTTGTCGCCGGTCCGCGTGTCGGTCAATTCGAGACCCGTCACCGAGTTGCTGCCCAGCACGCCTGTGACGGCGGAGTTGGTGACGAACTCGATCTTGTCGTTGGCGCGAGCGCGCTCGAGCATGATCTTCGACGCCCGGAACTCATCACGGCGGTGGATCAGCTTCACGCTGCGGGCGAACTTGGTGAGGAAGGTGGCCTCCTCCATCGCCGAATCGCCGCCACCGATGACCGCGATGTCTTGGTCCTTGAAGAAGAAGCCGTCGCACGTGGCACACGCCGAGACTCCCCTGCCCAGGAGTTCCTGCTCGCCGGTGATCTCGAGGTAGCGGGCAGCGGCGCCCATCGCGAGGATGACCGCATAGGCGCGATGCGTCTCGCCGCCGGCGTCGACCTCTTTGATCGTGCCGGTCAGGCGAACTGCCTCGACGTCTTCCATGCGGAGATCGGCGCCGAACCTGATGGCCTGCTCACGCATCTCGTCCATGAGCGCGGGACCCTGGATACCGTTCTGGAATCCGGGGTAGTTCTCGACCTCGGTCGTGGTCATGAGCGCACCGCCGAACTGCGTTCCCTCGAAGACGACCGGTGCCAATTCGGCGCGGGCTGCGTATACGGCAGCGGTGTATCCGGCCGGTCCGGACCCGATGATGATCAGGTCGTGGATCTGCTGGTTGTCTGTCTGGCTCATCCGTCCTCCGTGCTTGTGGCGACGCGCGGTACCGCTGGTTCTCCGGTGCGCGTTGTCGGCTCGTTCAACACAAGCCTAAGGGCAGATGTTCCCGCTGCTGATGCCGTGGCGCTCACCCACCCAGTCTGGTGCGCGACACCGTCGCCGGGTTGTCGGTATCGCAGCCCTGCTCGACGACGAGCGCGTCGAACCGCCCGGCAACGCCGGTGCCGAGCAGAATCACCACGCGCTCCGACCCTCCCACCGTGATCTCGCCGGAACCGAGGACCGGAGTCGACGCCGCTACACCGTTGGCCGCGGTGCACCGCCGCAGCGCTTCGTCGGATTCGAACGGCGCGTGGGCGGTCTTTCCGAGCACGGACAACGCCGAGGCCCTCTCGACGCCGTCGAGCTCCGCTGTATCGAGCTGCGTCGTGTTGGCCGAGGTTGATGGTTGGGCCTGCAGGCCGGCGTCCGGTTCGTCCGTGGTCCTGGTGGCGACGACTGCGACGACTCCCACCACGAGGACCGCGATCGCAGCCGCGGCGCCCACCAGCAGGGCTGCGAACCGTGCACGCGGGGCGCGGGTCGCCGAACGTCGTCGACGTTCGGAGAGATCGACCGGGGCCGTCGACGGCTGCTGCGCGTCGTGGCGCGCCCAAGAGTCGTTCTGAATGGCCGACAGTGTCGCAGCGATCCGCGAATCGACTTCTGGCGGAATGGGTTTCGATTCCTCGGAGAGGTAACGCAGCGAGTCGGTGGTGCGGTCAAGGGCAGTCAGTACACGCTGGGCTGCTGGGTCGTTGGCGATCCGCGCGCGCATATGGGCGGCGGTATCGTCGGGTAGCGCGCCGGCGTGGAGGTCGGCGAGCAGATCCTCCGAATAGGGCGGTTCGGGATACGGCGTGTTCATCGTTGCGCTGTCCTGCTCCCCCGACTGTTGTGGCCGTGATCGCGGCCTGGCTCGTCCACTGCCACATTCGACGTTGACCGGAGCGGATTGGTTCCCTCGAATCTCGTTTTCATGAGTCTTCCTTGAGGTGACCGAGCAACTTCGCCAACCGGAGACGCGCCCGCGACGAACGACTCTTCACCGTTCCCTCAGCGACTCCTAATCGCTGCGCCGTTTCGGCGATGCTGAGACCTTCGACGTCGAGCGCGACGACGACGGCTCGCTGCTCTTCCGGGAGTTGCGCGAGAGCGTCGCCAATGGTCATCGACAGATCGACCGCCGCATAGCGGTCTTCGCGCGCAGCCATTGCTGGAATCTCGAAGTCAGGAAGAGAAACTGTGGGCCGCAACTTATCTCGTCGTATCCGATCGAGACAAGCATTGACGACGATGCGATGCAGCCAGGTCGAAACTCGCGCGTCAGCCCGGTACGAGTGTGCCATTCGGTGTGCGTTGAAGAGTGCGTCTTGAAGTGCGTCGGCGGCGTCGTCGGGGTTGTTGAGGGTGCGGTAGGCGACGGCCCAGAGGCGTTCTTGGTGGCGGTGGATGAGGGTGGAGAAGGCGTGGAGGTCGCCGTTGATATGGGCGGAGAGCAGGTGCTCGTCGCTGCGTGTGTCGCTGGTTCCCCCTGGCATGGGTTGAGATTAGTGCAGCGCGGTGTCGCGTATGTCGGGTTGGCGCGTCGGCTGTGGAGGGAGGTCGGGCTGGGGATCGGGTGGCGCAGTGAGCCCGCCGCGGGAAAGAGTGATGAGCATCCCCCGTACGATCGCGCCACCGGGTCTATTGCCATAGCGCGACGAAAGCACTGGATGATGCACATTCGATCTCAGCCGAGTCCTCTGATGAGGGCGCGCGCTGTCGTCGTTGTTGCCACCACGATGAGTCTGCTTCTGATTGCAGCTTGCGGCACTCATGAGGAGACTTCGATGCCGATGCCTACGTCCGCGCAAGAGTCGCAGGTACACGCCGCAGTGGATCGCTACGAGCACGCGAACTCTCACGGGTCGCGGCGCGACATCCTGGCGACGCTCACCGCGGACTCCCCCGAGCGCGAATTCCTGAGCGGATCGGACGAGGCGTTCGCTGAACGGCGAAAGCAACTAGACGCCGCCCAGTACAGCGAGAAGTACACCAACAGAAGGGATCTCACGATCACCGGTGATACCGCCACGCTGACCACCGACTACGTCGAAACACGCAGCGACGGGTCGCCGACGGACACGCCGAGGACACTCACCGGCCAAGACATCGAGTTCACTCTGAATAGGGTCGACGGCGAATGGCTGATCTACGAGACCACGACGCCGGCATTGCGCAATAACCGCATCCTGCAGCAGGGTCCGCCGTGATCAGGCTGGCGGCCAAGCTGGGTACGAAAATGTGAAACAGAAGGATGTTGTGGTGACAGTCGAAACCCATGGGCTGGCAGGACATCTGACACGTATAGCGTCCGACGCCGGGTCCGCGTTCTCCGACGACATCTCGTTGCTGGCTTGCTGGGTTGAGCAAGGGCTGATCTTTGTTGTCTTCCGATCGAATCTGATGTGGGATGCCCGCCGGGCATTAGGAATTGTTTACGATCCGGCTAATCTGGCAAAACCTATCGACGTCGAAGAACTCGCTTTCGAAATATATGAATACGAGATGGTGGAACCTCACCTCTATACAACCGCGTTCTCAACCGAGCACGACGCGATTCATTGGCGCGTCGTCGGGTCTTCTGAAGTGCCAGACCGCTTTGAGCAACTGCTGACTAAGGCAGCAACGGAGGAATCCGCGGAAGAGTACTTGAGACGATTAGCCTCAGCCAGCATCGCCGGTACCGCCGTTCTCAGTGGACCTTCCTTCACTGGATCAGACGCTCAACCCAACCGGGACTCGACCGAGCACGGCTCATTTTCTCCCGTGCCCGGACCGGGGCAGAAGACGAGGTTTTCGTACGTAGCATCTGCCGTCTATGCCTCCGTTGACGGTATGCCGGTCAGTCTGAGGCCGTTTTCGTTCTCGACCGGAACCGATAGCGTTTCAGTGCCGCTGATAGCGTCAGGTGACGGGTGTCAGCTAGGCCGCGCAAATGCTTTCGGCAGGTTCGTCGTGAGTTACCGCGGTGGCTGTAGCTTTGAGCAGAAGTACGACGTTGCTCGACGAGAAGGGGCAGCGGGGCTTGTCATCACATCCGATGAGCGTCTGACGGACGCGCGTTGGCAGAGCCCACGAATTGATATGACGGAGATCCCGGTGCTGGTCTGCGACGAACCGGAATCCATCCGGCTTCTTGTTAATGGCCGTGCCCTCAGTGTTTCCTTTCACGGGCAGGTGAACTCATCGGCGATTGATTAGCTACGATTAATCGAGTTCACTCTGAAACGATTCGACGATGCGCTCGGCGACATCTTTTTAAGAAGCCCAGCACTTAGTCCTCGCCGACGAGAGGGCTCACCGAAGAGTGTCGCCGTGGCGCGGCTGCCTCATACCTAGTCGGTCCGTCTGATCAGCGGGCATCTCGCCAACGCTGGATGATGCTGGGGAGTTCGGCTCGGAGAAAAGCGAAGAAGTCGGCGGTTTCGATCAGCCTGGCCGCGGCTTCCGGCTCTGCGGTCGCGCGGGCTCCTTCGGTGAGGATGCCTTCGAGGGTGCGCAGTTCTCCGTCTTGGTGGGCGACGGCTTCCATCCACGTGTCGGGGCGAACCTCGTACACGATCTGGCGATCACTCTGGCGGGTCACGTCGACCAGGCCGAGCGAGCGAAGCATCTTCGCGCCGTTGGAGATGGCTGAGGGACCAACGCCGAGTCGAGACGAGAGTTCGGAGGCGGTATGCCTGCCACTGGCGGCGGCCATGAGGGTGGCGAAGATCCGGGCTGACATCCGAGGCCACCCCGATCGCGCAAGCGCATCCGCGAACCTCTCCACAAACTTGTCGTCTCGCTCCTCCACCACGTGCCTCCTATTGCCGGCGCATTCCTCAGGACACCGTACTCACACTTCATATACTTCACGAATTGTGTGTATTATCTGATGTGTGGAAACCTCCGTGGCGTTGCAGCACATCACCAAGTCCTTCGGGCACGCGCGGGCGTTGAACGGACTGGACTTGGCGATCGGTATGGGCGAGGTGCACGGGCTGCTCGGCCCGAACGGTGCCGGCAAGTCCACGACGATCCGGGTGCTCCTGGGGATGCTGCACGCTGACAGCGGCATCGCTCGCGTGCTGGGGCAGGACCCGTGGACGGCGATGCCGGAGGTGCGGGGTCGGCTGGCGTATGTGCCGGGCGATGTGAGCCTGTGGCCGAACCTGACCGGCGGGGAGGTCATCGACCTGCTCGCCAGGATGCACGGCGGTGAGGACCGCGCCCGCCGCGACGAACTGATCGAACGCTTCGAACTGGACCCGACAAAACGGTGCCGCACATATTCGAAGGGCAACCGGCAGAAGGTGGGCCTCGTTTCAGCTCTCAGTGTGGCCGCTGAGCTGCTGATCCTGGACGAGCCGACCACCGGCTTGGACCCGCTGATGGAAGAGGTGTTCAAGCAGTGCGTGAGCGAGTCTCGGCGCGCCGGCCAGACAATACTGCTGTCCAGCCACATCCTCTCCGAAGTCGAGCAGCTCTGCGATCGGGTCAGCATCGTCCGCGACGGGCAGGTAGTGGACACCGGCACCTTGGCCGAACTGCGAGGGCACGCCACCACCCTCGTGACCGCGACTCTGACACGCCCACCCACCGGTCTGGACGCGCTTTCGGGCATTGAGAGGGTCACGGTGGACGGGAACCGGGTCGAGCTGACCACGACCCGGTTCGACCAGGTGATGACCCGACTTGCCTCGTTCGGCATCGAGACCCTGACGGTCGCCCCGCCGACGCTGGAAGATCTGTTTCTGCACTACTACGACCAGACCGACACCGCCCGAAGCCGTGTGGAAGCGACAGCATGACCACCACCATCGGAACCGCCGCGACCGGAACTCGCCCGATGCTCGGGCTCACACTTCACCGGGAACGCCTGCACGGCACCGCCTGGTACCTACTCTCCGGGCTGCTACTGCTCGTGGTCGCCGCGGGCATCATCGCCACCTACCCGACGACGGCCGCCCGAGAGGCGCTCGCCAAGTCAGTGAACGCCAGCGCGGGAGAGTTGTTCCTGATCGGGCCCGTCTCGAGCACGGATGCCGGCGGGGTCGGGCTGTGGCGGATGCTGGGGATCGCGACGATTTTCATCAGCCTCGCCTCCGTCCTCACGATGATCCGCAATACCCGCGCCACCGAGGAAAGCGGCACAAGCGAGATGCTCGGCGCGGCGGCCATAGGCCGAGCTGCTCCCCTGGTCGCGGCGATCGGCGTCACTGCCGCCGGATCGCTGGCAGCCGGGATTCTTGTCGGAGTCGGTTTCATCGGAATCGGCGCGTCCGCCACCGGCTCCCTGCTCGTCGGTGTGCAAGTCGCCATGCTCGGGTTGCTTGCTGCAGCGCTGGCAGGGCTGACCGGGCAGATCGTGCAGACCGCCCGCGGCGCGACGGGCATCGCCATCGCGGTTGTGGCCGCATTCTTCCTGCTCCGCGGCGCAGGCGACGCCATAGGCGGGAACGCCTACTGGATGTCGCCATTCGGCTGGATCGCCGCCGTCCGCCCGTTCGCTGACGACAACGCCCTGATGTTGCTGCCCGCCCTCGGCCTCACCACCGCGCTGGCCGCCGCTGCGGTGTGGATTGCCTCCCGCCGCGATCTGGGCGCGGGCGTGTTCCCCGAACGGGTGGGACCTGCGCACGCCCACGCCTCCTTGCGTGGACCCACCTCCCTGGCTGTGCGCACCAGCCGGGACGCCATCGTTGGCTGGGCTGCGGGTGCGTTCGTTGTCGGGCTCCTCATAGGCGGGGTGTCCTCGACCGTGGACAGACAGGTCAACATCGCCCTCGATAGCAGCGCAGGAAGCGGCTCCGGCCTCATCCAGGTCGCCTTCCATCTTTCCCCGCTGTTCGCCGCCCTCCTCGGCATCCAGACAACCCTCCGACTCCGCGGCGAGGTCACCAGCGGCCGCGCGGAAGTCATCCTCTCGCGACCCGTCTCACGAACACGCTGGCTGCTCGCCTACACCACCACCGGAGCCCTCGCCGCCCTCGCCGTTCTGATCGCATTCGGACTCGGTATCGCCTTTGCGCAGCTCGGCACCGACCCTGGCTCGTTTGGCATCATGGCCGTCGCCGGCGCGCTGCGAGCACCCGCGGCATGGGTGTTTATCGGGCTCACCACCCTGCTGCTGTCCACCTTGCCGCGCGCCGCCACCGCCGTCGCTTTCATTGTCGTCGGAGCATTCCAGGCGCTTGAGTTCGCCGTCGAGTTCCGAGCCATCCCACACGAAGCGCTCTACATCTCACCCTTCGCGCTCGTGCCTGAGCTCCCCAGTGGCCCCGCGCACTCCTGGCAGACAGTCGTCTGCCTGGCTATCGCCGTCGCCCTGTCTGCCATCGCTACCCGCGCGATCCGACATCTAGACGTTCACTGACACAGGAGCACCGCACCGACCGCTCCCAAGAGCCGAGCGCAACCACAACAACTCAATCCTGGGTATCCGCAACGAAATCCTCGACGCCGCCGAGGCGCGGTAGTGCCGTCTCTATGCTCAACCCGTGGGAAAAACGACGATCAGCGACGCGGCGGATTCAGATAGCTGGGACGGCTTGGTGATTCGGTGTGCCGAGGTGTCTCATCAACTCGTCGAGCAGGGTCTTGAGGTCCCGTTGCCGGGCGCTGAGCCGTCCGGGCCACGACCGCCGGCAACACCCGCGCAAATCGCCGCTGCGGAAGCTCGAATTGGGGCACGTCTTGACCCCGATGCTCGTGCACTGCTCAGCAGGGCCAACGGTTGGGTCGGGCTCACCGGACGCTTCACGCTGTTGTCGTGTGAAGACATCGGTGGTCCCGACTGGGCTGACCTCATCGAATTGCGCGACATCTTCTTTGAATCGTGCCCGCCAGAGTCGTGGCCTCACAGCGTCGTGGAGCCCCAGGTCCTCATTCCGATCATTGTCGTGCCGTACTCACCGGAGACCATCTACGTCTTTCCCAGCGAGTCACACGACGGCCGTGCGCGGCCGGCATTGAATACAGGTCTCGATCCGATTCCTGAGATCACGTTGAAGCAAGGCATCGAGGTGTCCCTCGCCCAGGCTGTCGCAGATTTGAACGCGATCACCAATGGCGCTCGGGACGACGTCGAAGGCTTCCCGTGCCCCTCACCTGACGAACTACGCACCATTGTGGGCGCCGAGTCGCGGCCCCTCGTCACACGTCAACAAGGGGCGACGGAGGTGTCGTGCCTGGTCGAGTTTCCCCATAGCTACGCATTCTCGCTCTTGTCGTTCAAGAACAACGGTCAGCTCCGCGATAGTGTTCTCCCTATCCTCGAGGAGCAGTTACAAACGCCCAGTACCCGGTTCGACGGCAGGACGACGTCGTCGACGGTTCGGCCGGTCGACAATCTCGGCGACGAAGGCTACGAAATGGTCACCCGATTCGACGACACCAACGAGATTCACGAAATCGTTGTGTGGAGTCGCACCGGATCGCACAGAGTGCGAGTCTCAGGTCGATTTCCCGACCAGGGCGTCGCACAGGCTGTCGCGCGACTGTGGGTGAAAACCCAACCAGCCCAATAAATCACAGCGAAAGGTTCTTGAAAGCGGTAGATGCATGCAAGCGCTCACCTGGTCTGGCTATGATGTTCACGCGGAAGGTGTTTCCTGCTGATACGCCCAGGAGGCGGTCTAAATCCCTGTGAGAGCGCGACGCTTGAGCAGAGCAGGCATCGCTGGAGGCGAGCCAAGACGCGGCGTACTCGTTCGAGTGCTCTTCATGGTGATGAAGTTGGAGCGTTGCCCCTCTGGGATCCGTCATGGGGACCGGAGGGGCCTGTTCCAGCTACGCGAGTGGGGACTCGTCGACTGGCCGACGGATCGCAGTGCTTATGCGCAATCCATCGGCGCGCAACTCCTTTGCGAAAGTTCTCAGTTCCTCACGCGTGATGGGCACCGTACTCCTCGTCAGAGTATGTGTCCTACGCTTCGGCGAGGTCACGCGGATCGCAGTGCGGGTCGACTTCGCTGTCCATCCTTGCGCCTCGGCGTTGCTGATGAGCATCTCGACCTCCTCATCGAGCAGTTGCGCTTCTCCATTCTTATTGCTCGGTCCTGTTGCAGCGGCGACCCGAGGGCCGCGTTTGTCAATAGCCGCACGCACCTCTCGTGCGGCTGTTGAAATGGCGGACCGCTCATTCTTCTGGTTTTGGTAGGTGAGTGTGGTGAACCCAAGGATGTCAGTGGGCAACTTCGTCCCGGTTGTCGCCAGGACGAACGTCCGCTGTCGACCCAACACTCCGGCGAATAGTCCGAACTCCAGAATCACGTTGTCCCGAGGCACAGCCGTGGTCTTTCCTCGGCTTTCACGGGTGTCGTCAGGGGTCGCGATAAGCACTGCGAAATCAGCCTGGCCGGCAGCAGAAATTAGTGAATCCAGCGTATAACCACCAGGCTCGAAGACTCCTTGATCCCAGCGTTCGACCTCACAATACGGTGACAGTTCAGTCTGCAGGGCCTCGGCGACGGACTTACCTTCACTTGAAGAACCGAGGAACACCTGGCAGCGCGGAGAATCACTCATAGACGAACCATACTGTGAGCAATCGACGATGCTCATCATCGCGGTGATCGCTACGTTCAACCGTCTCGACCGCACCGCTGGCCTCATCGGTAGAGAATCGAGCCGACTGCAGTTGGACACTCGTGTCGGCGACGCAAGCCCTGTCGTCATGATGTTCCCGGGCCATCGTGATTGGGAGGACACCATCGTTCAGGCCGATAGCATCGACGACTTCATCGAGTCCGCGGAGGCGGGAACCTTCGAAGTGGTCTTCGAAGACACGCACAAGTATCGTCCGCGCAGGTGACGATCACTGCCTGGCTCTCGACATCGATGATCGGTGGGCGGGTCACGTCGGCTCGAGCCGGTAGAGGTCGATCGTGCGGTCGTCGGCCCACCGTTCGTAGTCTCGGTAGGCGGGCCACACCGCAATTGCCTTGGGCCAGATAGCGGTTCGCTCCGACTCCGTCAGGCGCTGGGCGCGTACCGACTGTGTCTGGCGACCGATGGTGATGGTGGCGCTTGGTGTTGCTTCGAGGTTGTATGACCATGCGGGCCGGCGGTTTTGGCCGAAATTTGATGCGACGACGACGTAGTCGTTGCCGTCCTCTATGTAGATGAGAGGCGTCGTTCGTGGCTGGCTGCTTCGACGTCCCGTCGTGGTGAGGATCAGCTGGGGCAGAAGTGCGCGGGGTACGAGGTGGAGCCGTCCGCCGGTGAGTCGGGCGATCGAACGGTCCAGCGGCACCGAGCGCCGCATGACCTGCGACACAGCCTTGTTGGTGCCCATCCGCTGGAGCAGGCTCGTAGCCGTCAGTGTTCTCGTCGGTGTCATCGCCGCGCTCCTGCCCGTCGGTCCGAGTATTCGAGGTATGCCTGTCCGGTACGCGTGCGTCCTTGGATCTCGCCATGCCAGTGGTATCCGGCGATGTAGCCCATGCCCGCGTAGAGCCAATGAGTATCGACAGTTCCGTCGATGTAGGAGGTGGTGCCGTCGTCATGGGTGAAACGCCAGGTGAACGCGGTCGGCAGTACCATCTCGGCGCGGCCGTCGTAACTGGTTGGTACGGAGGCGAACTCGGTCACGGTGAACTCTGCCTCGACTCCGATCCGTCGTACGCCCGTGCCTACCTGCCTGATATCTGCGCCCATGAGGGCGGTATGGCGGCCGAAGGCGCCAAGCGCGCAGGCAACGATCTGCTCTCCGGGCCCGAGATCGAGGACGTGGTAGGTGAAGAAATCGGCGGGGATCTTCAGCGGCGTGGGAAGCATCCGCGGCAGGTCCATGAACGGCGCGTAGCCGATGCCGTACTCGAATGTGCAGGTGCCGCTGACCTGTTGCGCGGCAGAGTCTTTGGATGCGATCGTGCCCTCGTACTGGCATAGGAGACTGTAGTGGCGGTAGATCTCGCTGTCGGCGACCCAGCTGATGTCGTCCGTGCAGTGCAGATCGAGTGCGACATTCAGGTCGTCGAGGGTGCTGCGTAGGTGCACCGAGGGGTAGTCGACGGTGAGGGTGTGGTCCGGTCCGAAGCGGAGAACGCTCCCGTCGTCGGCCAGTTCCGTTTCGTCGACGCCGAAGACGTGGAAGGAGCGTGTCGGATCGGATTGCGCTGTGCCCCAGCACAGTTGCGTGATCCCGCGCGGCCGACCCGGGATGGCGCCGTTGTCGTCCCAGACGCGGAATCCGGTGCCGCCGATCACGGTCATGTGGGCAAGGAATCGATGCGGCTCCGGTAGGTCGGGGATCATGATGCCGTAGTGCGCGGCACCTTTGGTTAGCACGCGCGTCGAACTCGGTGGGAACGTCAGATCTTTGGGGAGGTCGTCACGGACGGCAGAGTTGTGGTTCGAGGTACGCTTGACTCGAGCGACCGCTGAGATCCCGAGACGCTTGAGGCCGCCGGACCGATCTGTGCTGGTGTAGTGAACCGGACGTGCGGAGGTCCTTGCTGCCTGTGCGGAACTCACTGTATTACTCCTTGCGCGGGGTACTGGGTGTCGAAGTGGCGCTGGGTATCCCCGATGATCGATGCGAAGAGCCGTCGATTGAGAGGGACACCTGCGGCGACGATCGGGCCGAAGCCGCGGCGCGCGTCGAACGCGAAACGCCACGTGAACCTGCTCCCCGATCCCAACGCTGTGACCTGGTAGTCCTCCGCGAAGGATCGGAACAGCGGAACGCTCGCCTCGGTGGCATAGAAACTGTGCCGGTGAATGGTGTTGTCCCACAGAAAGAAATGCTCACGCAAGGTCATCACGCCCCGAAGCACGGCTACTTCGCGGCGGCTGCCGACGCCGAGGGGCTCGGGACTCAGGTAGTGCCCGCGCAGCGCGCGCACCCACGGTAACGGTTGCGGCGCAACGATATCTGCCCAAACGGTGTCGGGATCAGCGCCCGGAATGTCGATGTCGTAGCTGAAGCTGTGCTGTGCGGTGTCGAAGTAGCTGAGGTCGACGGGGTCAAGGGTGGTCCAGATGGCCATGGGCGCTCCTTTGGTTGATAGTCGATCAGTGCTGGGTGTCGTCTGTGCTGAGTGCAGTCCGTCGGTCTGCTTACGACCGACTCTGCCTGCGGCGCAGATCAATCCACTCGATGTATCCGGTGTCGGCGACGGACGCTGCGCGAAAGGTGCCCGTGTAGTGATAAGCGCCGACGTAGCCACGGCCGTGGCCGAACCGCCACGGCGCATCGACCTCGCCGTCGATTACGAGGACCTCGTGACCTTGGCTGTCGCGAACCAGCCACCGAAGTCTTTGCGGCACAGGCATACCGCGTCCCCACGGATCGACCTGGTCGCGACCCCACTCGATCACCTCGAATTCGACGTCGTCGAAGACCTGTCGATCACCGTCGGCGGTCCGTAGATGCGCCATCAGGCACGCCGATTGGCCGCGTGCCTGCACCTCAGTGAGAAGCACCTGGGTGACGTCATCGAGTTGGAGAATCTGGTAGGTGAAATAGTCCGACGGCAGTTTGAGTCGTGGTGGCAACGGGGACGCGGAGAGGTTCTGCGGCGTCATCGCCCGGCAGTATTCAAAGGTCCCCAGCCCCTCCACCGAGGTCGCGCCGGCATCGTCGGTGATCGTGCCCGTGTACGGTGCCAGCAAACTCAGGTGGTCATACACCGGAGACTTGGTGAAGTAGGCGACGTTGTCGGTGACCTCCAGGTGCAGATCGACAGAAAACGTCGAATACCGCCCTCGCACCGCCACTTTCGGCAGTGCGACCTCGATCTCGAGGTCCTGACCCCACGTCAGCCTCGAGCCGTCTGCGGCCAAGTCACAATCGCGGCGCGCGTCGTAGCGCTGGTAGTGGTACTGGTCTCCGTGTGCTGTCGACGACAGGACCGTCGTCGTGCGTCGGGCATCGGGCTCGACGACGAACCCGTCATTGTCGAACAACTCGGTTCCGGTCGCACCGATCAGGGTCATCGTATTCAGGTATCGATGCGGGTCCGGCAACCGTGGCACGAAGACTCCGAAATGCGTGAAGCCCCACCGCCGCGATGCCTCGTGAGGGATCAATGCCGGGCTGCCCGCATAGGGCTTCTGTGATGCGTCAATTCGCCGGTCGGCCAATGGGATTGCGACCTGCACTATGGCTGCAGCCGCGGCGGTCGATATGCGGTCGTTCATGTGGGCCGCCCTGGCCGACGATCTGGTCCGCGAAGTCTCTGTTGATACACGGTGTAATCCAATCTATGAACCACTTCGGGTTGGTCGGATGTATCGATCACCTAGCTGTCGCTCCCTTGCGCGACTGCTCCCAGCGACATTCGTGCCGTTCCAGGCGAGTACTGGAGCAAATCCCCGCGGGCTAGCCATGAAACTATGCCGACTGACATACCGATCGATAGTCCACTAATTGGACCAAAGATGCAAGGGTGTGGCACGCGTTCAGGGGCTGAAGTCGCCCGGTATTCTCGAAACCATGTCCGACGACGAGTCAGCTCCCATCCCTGGGAACGCTGTCCGCGGCTCGGAGACTGGTCGGCCGATCATGGCCGCATTCGACCTCTTGGGCCGTCGATGGATGTTGCGGATACTCTGGGAACTCCGCTTCGGAGCGGTGCGATTCTCCGACCTTCGTCGCCGAATTCCCGAGGCGTCTCCGACGACGATGTCTCAGCGGCTCGACGAGCTGGTCGACGCGAAGATCGTCACCAAAGGACGCTCGGGCTACCGGTTGACGACGCACGGCGCAGCGCTTCTGGTCAGCCTGGGGCCACTCGAGCTATGGGCGAAGTCGTGGAAATTGGCGCACCGTGATTGACCCTCGTTTCACCGACAGGTCGCCTAAAGGGAGAGTGCGGGCGGCATGTGCTCTATACCGCTTGGGAGTTCCGGCGTCGGCCTAGATATCGAAGATCGGGATCGCAATCGTGGCTTTCATTACTGCTTTCCCGGCTTAGCGACGCGGCTCTAAGGTGCCTTGTCGAACTCTTCCTCGAGTCCCTGACCGTTCCCCAAGAAACAACTCACGGAAACGTACACAAGCCGGGAAAAGAATACTTCCCCTAGTTTCTGCACGGCTGGATGCCGCGCGGACCCTTCCCCTGCTTTCCGCACCGGCGGACACGGGCCCCAGCCATCGCGCCGAATTCGGCCGGACCTCGTCTGTGCCGCGCGAACCGGGGTTGTCGGATCGTCGCGGGTACTGTCCGGTTCGAGCGCCTATTCGGACCGCCTATCCCCCGAACCGCCAAGCCAGCGCGGCACCGACGGCACCGATGCCATTGGCGGCCCAGTGCAAGGCGATAGGAGCGAGCAGACTGTCGCTGCGCACGCGGAGCCATCCGAGAAGCACACCCGCCGCTGCCGTGACGGCGACAGCCACCACGACACCGATGACCTGTGCGAACACGGTCTGTCCGAAGAGGTCTGACAGGCCCGCGTTGCCCGCGGTGAGTCCGAGTGACGTGACCACATGCCAACAGCCGAAGAGCACGGCTTGGATCAGCAGGGCGCGGGTGGGCGTTGTGAGTCGACGTAGCGAGCCGAACAGGACACCACGGAAGAACAACTCCTCGGGCAGCACCGTCTGGAAGGGAATCACGACGAACGCAGCCAGTAGCGCGTGTCCGAGGTCGCGATAGGCGTCGTTCTGAAACAGCTCGCGTGTCGGCGGAATGGCGACGCCGACAACGACCACAACAACGACCGCAAGGACGATGACCAACGCGTACCGTCCGCCGCTGCGCAGGCCCGCACGGCCGAGGCCCAGGTCCTCGTGTGTGAGCCCCGCGGCGAGCGCGATGGACACGGCAACCACCGCGGCGACGGTCACCAACCATTCGACGCCCGGAAAGTGCAGGAAATGAGCGCACATCTGTGCGGTCAGCATTAACGCGGCACCAACAATTGGCACCAACCACAGTCGACGACGCCTTCGAGAATCGGGCAAGCGTGAACTCGCGGATGACACATTGTCGTTGCGGCTCACCACGGTAGCGTCGCACAGGTTTAGGATTCACGAGTCACATCGATGTCCGATGACCACGAAGGGTGCCCAGGTGCCAGACAAGCCAGCGACCGGCTCCGAGCACGACGCGTCGTCGAAGACCAGCACCTCGGGTCCCGCACCCGACGGTGACGGCCAACTCGCCGAGCCCAGCACTGTCGACAGCAAAGCGGCAGCCGACGCCAAGCCCGCCGTCGAGAACAAGGCGGACCAAGACAGCAAGCCCGACGCCGAAGACGAGCACGGCAAGTCGTCGTCGAGCTGGTCGTCGAAGCTGCGGCACGCGGCGCTGGCCTACGCGCATCGCATCAGTTTCGCCGGGCTCATGTTCGGGACGGTCTTCCTATGGTTGTCGACGACGCCCTCGTTGCTGCCGCGCGGCCCGTTGTTCCAGGGCGTCGTGTCGGGTGGCGCTGCGGCAGTCGGCTACTGCGTCGGTGTGTTCATCGCCTGGCTGGTGCGGTACATGCTGTCTCGCTCGGAGCGCTGGCCGTCGCCGAAGCGAAACTATTGGATTGCGTTGGGTTTGATCGCGATCATCGGCACGGTCGTGATGCTGTACTGGTATTCGCGGTGGCAGACCGAGATTCGCAATCTGATGGGTGTCGAAAACCTCACCTGGACGGCGTATCCGATCATCGCGATCTTCGCCGTGCTCGTCTTCGTGCTGCTGATGGTGATCGGGCAAGCATGGGCAAGTCTCGTGACATGGCTTGTGCGACAGCTCAGAAAGATCGCTCCGCCACGCGTTGCCGCGGTCGCGGGACTCCTTGTGGTCGCGCTGGTGACCGTATTCATCCTCAACGGTGTTGTCGCGAAGTACTCGATGAAGGCGCTCAACAGCACATTCGCCTCTGCCAACGACGAGGTCCGGCCGAACACCGCTCCCCCGACGTCCGGGCTCCGATCGGGCGGCCCCGGGTCGCTGGTGACGTGGGAGTCGCTCGGGCGTGAGGGTCGTGTGATCGTCTCCAACGGACCGGATATCGCGAAGCTGTCGGAGTTCAACCAGCAACCGGCGATGGAGCCGATCCGAGCGTTCGTCGGACTGGGTTCCGGCGACAATCTGCGCGCCAACGCGCAGTTGGCTGCCGACGAGCTCGTGCGCGCGGGTGGCTTGAAGCGCAAGGTGATCGCGATCGGGTCGACGACCGGATCCGGTTGGCTCAACAAGGCGACCATCGACTCGCTCGAGTACATGTACAACGGCGACGTCGCCACGGTGGCGATGCAGTATTCGTATCTGCCGAGCTGGATTTCATTCATCGTCGACAAGGAGCGTGCACGCCAGGCGGGTGCGTCACTGTTCGAGGCGGTCGACGCCAAGGTGCGCGAGCTTCCCGAAGCGGAGCGTCCGAAGCTCGTCGTCTTCGGCGAAAGTCTCGGATCCTTCGGCGCCGAAGCGGCTTTCGGTACGGTCCCGACCGTCACCGCGCGTACCGACGGCGCGCTGCTCTCCGGTCCGACGTTCAGCAACACGCTCTGGAACGATGCCACCGCGGGTCGCGACAAGGGATCACCGCAGTGGCTGCCGATCTACAACAACGGTAGGCAGGTGCGCTTTATCGCCGACGAGAAAGATCTCGACCGGCCCGACGCACCGTGGGACTACTCGCGCATGGTCTACCTGCAGCACGCGTCCGACCCGATCGCGTGGTGGTCGCCGCAACTCATTCTGCGCGAACCGGATTGGCTCAAGGAACAGCGCGGCAGGGACGTCATCAGCGCGACCCACTGGATTCCGTTCGTCACCTTCCTCCAGGTGTCGGCCGACATGGCGGTGTCTGTCAACGTTCCCGACGGCCACGGCCACAACTATCAGTCGGCCATCCCCTACGCCTGGGCACGCATCCTGCAGCCGCCCGGCTGGACAGACGAGAAGACACAGCAACTCGAGCCGCGACTGCACCGCGACGGGTAGTGCGTGGGTGCCGCGGCCGGTCGCCGGGGTACTTGGTCAGGCAGTTCAGTCGGCGATGTCGAAGGCGGCGATGACCTTCGTCGGCGTCAGTCGCACGAGCGCTTCGCCGGGTACGGCATTGCGTTTGCCGTACTGCTCGGCAAGGTCGGGACCCATGTACCGCTCGGCGATTGCTGAGGCTGTGCGCAGTAGGTCGGCGGGGTCGTCGTCGAAGGCGACGGTGCCCTGGACCTGCACGAACGAGAACGGCGGCTTCTCGTCGTCGACGACGATCGTTGCCCTCGAATCACGTTGCAGCGCGCGACCTTTCGACGTATCCAGACCGGTGTTGAACACCAGCGCGCCATCTTCGACGATGAACCAGATCGGTGTGACCAACGCTCGACCGTCCTTCGACACCCAGGCGATCTTGCCGGTTCGTGTTCCGGTGGAGAGGAATTCGACGACCTGGTCGGTCAGCTCGGCTGTGGACATGGTTCGGGTACCTTTCGTCCGGTGATGTCGGTTGTGCGGCGGTAGACCGATTTCCAGGGTAGGTCGTGTGTCAGGCCAGGCGCTGATACGTCGCGATGAACATCTCGACACAGACGTCCCGGATGTCGGAGACGTCGGCGGCAGGTGTTCCGGCCTCGGTCGCGATGTACCAGTCGACGAGGAGCTGCGTGAGAGCACCGATCAACCCGACCGCGGCGAGCCGGAACCGCTCCGGCGGCTGCTCGTCGTCGAATGCGATGTGCATGGCCAGTTCGGCCCACCCGTGAATCGCGTCCATCCGCAGTCGCTCGAGCGAGGCGTCGACTCCGACCACCTCGACGAGGATCACACGCGCCATCCGTCGGTCGCCGGTGAGGCGTTCGAGTAGGGCGTCGAGGGCGACGCGGGTGAGTTGTGCGAGGCGCTGCTCATCCGGTGCGTCGTCGCTGGTCGCGGGGCCGCTGGGGGCGTCGGGGACTTGCAGGAGGCTCTCCCCCACGGCCGCGCGACAGATGTCGACGCAGTGCTCGTACACAGCTGCCAGCAACGCGCTTCTGTCGGCGAAGGACTCGTAGAAATAGCGCTGGGTCAGGCCCGCCTCGTCGCAGAGCCGCTTGACCGACACGTGACGAAAGCCTTCGCGGCCGAACAGGTTCAGTCCGGCGTCGACAAAAGCTGCTCGACGCCGCGCCTGACGTTGCTCGGGCCCCGTTCCGGCGTACAACCGCCCCGAAGGTCCGGGCTGGGAGGTCTCGAGTGTCACGGAATCCTTTCCTGTCTGGTCGACCTGTCTGTCTCGTTGGCCGGGCGGCATGGACACGCCCCATCTGAGACGATACTGTGTCAACATAAATCTGACACACAGCCGTGTCAGATAGCGGCCCGGAGGTGACACTCACGATGCTCGACCTACTCCCCGACCCCATGCGGGAGCCGACGGTCCTCGCGATCCCGTTCTTCGTGACGATGCTGGCCATCGAGTGGTTCGCGGCCTACAAGCTCGAGGAATCCGACGACGATGGTCGCGCGCCGAAGGGTGCCTACGAGAAGCGCGATGCCCGTGCGAGTCTGTCGATGGGTGTGGTGTCGATTGCCACGAGCGCAGCGTGGAAACTGCTTGGGCTGCTCGTGTACACGGCGATCTTCGCCTACCTCGCGCCGTGGCATCTTCCCGTCACCGCCTGGTACACGTGGGTTATCGCGTTCCTCGGCGTCGACTTCTTGTTCTACTGGTCGCACCGGGTGTCGCATCGGGTGCGACTCGTGTGGGCGACGCACCAAGCGCACCATTCGAGCGAGTACTTCAACTTCGCGACGGCGCTGCGGCAGAAGTGGAATATCAGTGCGGCGCTTGTGATGTGGCTGCCACTCCCCCTTCTCGGTGTGCCGCCCGCGTTGGTGTTCGCGGCGTACTCGCTGAACCTGGTGTACCAGTTCTGGATTCACACCGAGCGCATCGACAAGATGTGGCGCCCTTTCGAATTCGTCTTCAACACGCCGTCGCATCACCGGGTGCATCACGGGAGTGATCCGGAGTATCTCGACCGCAACTACGCCGGCACGCTGATCATCTGGGACAGGCTGTTTGGTTCATTCGCGCCTGAAACACACCGTCCCACATACGGACTCACCAAGCCGGTCGGCACGTACAACATCGTGAAGCTTCAAACACACGAGTACGCGAGCATCGCGCGCGACGTCCGCGGAGCGGCAAGCTGGCGTGCCCGCCTGGGTTACGTGTTCGGTCCACCCGGATGGGCGCCCGCAAGCGTCGCCGGAGCCGGCGCCACTGGGACCGAAGCAGTCGAAAGCGGTGACGGGCGCGTCAGCGCGCCATCGTGACCTGGCCGATCTGTACCTGGTAGCTGCCGTTGCCTGTGCTCGGCAGCGAGGTGAGCCAGACCATCACGTAGCGACTGCCCTGCGGATTCTCGACCGTCAGCGTCGTGCTCGGCTGATCGACCGTGCCGGTTGCGACCGTCGAGGTCTGCGCCGCGGTCGGTGTTGCCGACGGTGCGGCGCGGATCTCGACGTTGAAGCCGGGCGTCGGCGTCTTGATGGTCACGGCCTTGACGTTCTGCTCACTGCCGAGGTCGAACATGAGGCCCATGCCGTTCTTGAGTCCACCGAAAGTCGCTGAGCCGCGGTAACTGTCGCTGCGCCACGGCGGAGCGGCACCGCTGATCACGTTCTGCAGATTGACGGAATTGTCCGGCGGCTGAGCGGAGAAGTCGACGATCGAGACGGCATTGAGCGGGATCGCCGTGCCTGCAGCGGGCGGGGGCGCCGGGTTGCCGGGTGTGGCAGGTGCCGAGGTCGTCGGGAGGATCGAGTTGATGTTGGTGTCGCCCTCGTCGCCGCCGAAAATGCCTGTGGCCCAAACGATCAGCGCGATGACAACAAACAGCGCGAGGAGCGCCGCGCCCGCGAGCAACCCGACGTTGCGCTTACGAGCGGCCGCAGCCGCTGACGGTTCGTGGGTGCCGATCCGCACCGGCGCCTCGTCGTCGTTGATGGCGGGCAGCATGTCGGTCGGTAGGTCGAGGACGGTTGCCTGGTCGAGGACGTGCTGGACGGTGCCCGCAGTGCGGATACCGCGTGCGCCGTCGAGTGCGCGCGAGGCGACCGCCGAGATCTCGAAAGGTATGTCGGACTTGACCTCTCGCGGATCGATCGGTTCACCATCGGGTCCGGGGGAGGCGATGGGCAGGCCGCCGACGGGCGTCGTCGTGTCGGCTGTGGTGACGAGGTGGTGTCCGGTCTCGCCGTCGAGAGGCCACCGTGCGAGCAGCAGCGCGTACAGCACGGCGCCGAGTCCGCGGACATCAGACGACTTGTCGTCGCCCGCAAGGGTTCCCGGGAAGGCGAGCACGGCATTGCCGTCGGTGCTGATCCGAATACGGTCGGGATGGTCGATGGAGAGCGCGCCGCCGGAACGGTGTGCGGCTTCGGCGGCGGCCGCAAGCGCGCGGACGGCACGGGCGGCGCCGATGGGGGAGGGACCGGAGCGTGCGACGTCGGCCAGCGACGATCCGGGGACCCATTCGGTGACGACGATGCCACCCGACGATCCACGCACGACGTCGAGAACACGTGCGACACCCGCGGAGCTGATCTGGCCGAGTCGCAGGGTGCGGGTGAGAACGCCCTGGGGGCCGGAATCGCTTGCGCTCGGCTGATCTCCGCGCTCGGGCGGTGGTGCGAGCTGCTCGGCGTCGACGAAGGTCAGGCCGACCTCGCGGTCGAGGTTGATGTCCTGTGCGCGCCAGAACTGGAGGCCACGGGTGCCGCCGTGGGTGTCGAGGAGGCGGTAACGACCGCCGGCGACAGCCGCGCCGGGGATGAGACGCGGTCCGCGGCGCACGGGCGTGCCGATGGCCTCGGGACGGTCGGGATCGGGGGTGGGTCCGCCGGTCTTTGAGGATGAGCGCGGCTCATTGGTCTTGGCCTGCTCACTCGTCGTATCGGAGGACGTCTCGGACTGGGGGGTGGTCTCGACCTCGCTGCCACTCAAGCCGCTGTCAGTCAAGCCGCTGTCAGTCACGCGTCGGACTCCTTTCCTGCGATACCGAATATCTCGTGGTTCACGCGTTGGCGAGCCGACTTCGAGACCCCGACCACCGGCGGCACCACCGCTGAGCACCGCATACGACTGCCAGGTCGCGGTACCACGGTCGAATCGCCGGACCACTTGTACCTGACCAGAGTACGGGAGCGATTCATCGGCAGTGACCCGCGGAAACTGAACCGTGATGGTCGGCGACGATTCCGTGACCTGACCGGCGGGCGGCGCGAGAGCGGGGATGAACCGACCGAGCAAGCGGCGCACCGAATTACCGATCGCCACGACGTCGGGCAGTCCTGCCGCCGACAGCCCCGCGTAGGTCACACCGAGCACCACGACTGCGGTGATCAGCAGATATGCCAGCGAACCGAGCTTGCCCTCTGCCGTGCCCAAGTAGTGGAGACCCGACAACTCGGCGACGACCCAGACGATCGCGGCGACGCCGAGCGACACGATCAGCGTCACGATCGTCGTGCGCGCAACCCCCTCGAGGCGTCGGTAGGCGAGCCGCTTACGGAGGAGGAAGTGTCCGACGATCGCGCCCGCGAGATAGCCGAGACCATTCGACAGCGACAGCCAACGGATCACCATGTGCGGATCGGAGAAGAGCACCGGACCCAGATACGACGACGCGATCTTGACGACGGTGATGCCGAGCGCGATCCAGGTCGGAGTCCACGCATCCTGCGCGGCGTAGAACACGCGGAGCTGGACGAGCGTGATGGCGTAGGGGATGAGCGTGAATGCGCCCCAGGCGAGGACGGAGCCGAGCTGCGAGGAGATCGAGGCGTCGAACTTGCCGAAGTTGAAGATCGCGATACCGATTGCCGGACCGAAGAACGTCATGAACGCGACCGTCGGAACCAGAGCGACCATCGTCAGGCGGGAGGCGAGGGACAGATCGTCGACGACGGCGTCACGGTTGTCGGCGGCAGCGTTGCGCGACAGGCGCGGCATGATCGCGGTCAGGATCGTCACGCCGAGCACGCCGTACGGGAGCTGCAGAAGCTGCCAGTGCGTCGCGTACACCGAGATGCCCGACGAGTCGGCGTGCGAGGCGATGCGGTAGGTGATGACGAGTCCGACCTGGAGGATCGCGACGTAGCCGACGATCGCAACCGCCTGGCGCCCGAAGGCGCGCAACCGCGCGTCGATGCCCCACTGCAGCTTCAGCTGCACCCCCGCGCGACGCAGCCACGGGATCAGAATGCACGCCTGCAGAACGACGCCGAGCGTGGTGCCGATACCCAGGACCAGCAGCTTGGGCTCGGACATCTTGACCGGATTGAGTGTGATCTCGCCGGGCATCAGTGCGTACAGGACGAGCGTCGCGATCTGGACGACGTTGTTCAGCACCGGAGCCCACGCACCCGGTTTGAACAGGCCCTTCATGTTCAGGATGGCGATGAACAGCGCCGACAGCCCGTAGAACAGGATCTCCGGCAGCAGCAGATAGGCGAGCGCTGTGGTCAGCGGCCTGTTGACGTCGCCGTCGCCGACGTTGAGGTAGGTGAGCAGGGGAGCAGCGACGAGAGCGATCACCGTCGCAGCGCCGAGCATGCACAGCGCAAGGGTGAAGATGCGGTTGATGAAGCCTCGACCACCGTCGGGGTCCTCGGCTTCTGCGCGGACGAGCGTCGGGATCACGATCGCGGTCAGCACGGCACCGAGGACGACCTCGGCGATCATGTTCGGCAGCACGTACGCCGCCTGGAACGCGGACGCGATCGCGGGACCGAGCATCGCAAGCACCAGCACGGTTCGGATGAACCCGGTGATGCGGCTGGTCAGCGTGGCGAGCGCGATCGACCCGGACGTCTTGACGATGCTCGCGTCGGAGTCGCGCGCGAGACCGGTCGACGACGAGTCGTCGGTGTCTGGGGTGTCGGCGTCTGGGGTGTTGGGTTTCGAAGTATCGGCCTCGCGCGCCTGGGTCGCGGTGGACGCCGGCGCAGCGGCCCGTGCTGCGGGAGTCGGCGCGGGCCGGCCCTGGGCGTTCGACGGCTGTGACTTCGACGGTTCGGGTCGGCGCGCGCTCGCCGAAGGTCGGGTCTCGCGCAGCGGACGTCCCGCGCGGGGAGGCTGGGCGGCACGCGGGGGCTGGGCGGCACGCGGGGGTTGGGCGCCGCGTCGAGGTTGGTTACCACGCGGTGGTTGGTCAGTCGGTGGTTGATCAGTCGGTGGCCGCCGTGCACTCGGCGGCTGCTGAGCACGGTCGGTGCGGGGGCGTTCGTGCTGGCCGTCGCGATGAGGAGGCAGATCACGGGACGGGCGCGGATCGCGAGTCGTCGAACGTGGGGCGTCCGGGCGTGCCGGAGGGATCACACGGGGAGCTGCTCGCCCCGACAGCGGGGGACGAGCACCGACCGGCCCGTTCAGCGGTGCCGGCCCGACACCGGGGTCGCGCATACCGGGGTCACGGGGGCCCGAGGCACCCGACCCGCGCTGCGTCGTCGCATCAGTCGGCGGTACGCGACGCGGCGCGGCACGGCGCTGTTGTTCGGGCGCGGATCGCTTCTGTTGTTCTGACGGTGCCGGCCGCTGTGAGTCTTGTGCACCTGGCTGCTGTGGCTCTGATTCGGCTCGCCTCTGTGGCTCCGACGCGGCTCGCCGCGGTGACTCTGGCGCGGATCGCCGTGGCTGATCGCCGCGTTGTCCTCGATCGCTCATGCGCCTGTCCTGTCCGTGCCACTGTCCTTTGCTCTACTGCTGTCGACCGATCTACTACTGTCCACCGCTCTGCCACTGTCGACCGCTCGGCTGCTGTCGACCGCTGTGCCGCTGTCCTGCGCCGTAGGTGGCTCAGCGTCGTCGCGCGCGATCCCGTCGAACTGATCGGTCTCGACGAGCGCTTCCTCCTGTTGGAGGGTACGGCGCCGCTGCTGGTACGTGCTCGCCGCGAGCATCCGTTCCAGCTCGTCGGGCTCGGGACGGTCTTGGTCAGCGGGGTCGGGCCTGCCGCGGAACCGGCGCCACAGGCGGCGTGCCGTGAGCAAGATCAACGCGACCGCTGCACAAATCGTGACGATGAACAGCGGTTTTCCGTACGCGTTCGAGTACACCGACAGTTTGATCGGGGTGCCGAGTGTGACACCGGTTACCGTCGACATCCCGATGGTCACCGTCATCGCCTCGGATGACTGCGCGTGAGTCGGCAACTGGATCTGTCGGGTGCCGCGTGCCGGGATCTCGACGACCCCGACGTCGCCGATCTCGAGATCTTTCGGTGCGGTCGTGGTGATGCGGACCCTGATGGGAAGCGCGAGGTCGTTGCGTACGACGAGCAGCAGCGGACTTCGCTCCGAGGCGAGGGTATATCGGCCACCGGGGTCAAGGATGGTGACCGATCCGTGCATTCGGCGGAGCGTCGAGTGCACCGCATCGACACGCTGCTGGCGTTCCCGCGCAAGGCGGGTCCGTGTTGCGGTGTTGTTCTCGTCGGGCGATCGGATCGAGCGGAGCAGATCCTCACGCAACTGGGAGACGTAACGCTCGGGACTGGCGTCGACGTCAGCCGAATCGACCAGCGCACCCTGCAGGCGCCACGATTCGTCGGCCGCCGACCGGATCGAGTCGACGGTGCGGTCGGTGAGCACTGGTCCGATCTGTGAGACAGGGCCGATGCCCGGGGGTTCGACGAGCCGTGCGGGTGCTGCTGCTCCGCCGATCCTGTTGACCAGGTCGTCGAGCGGGGCCGGCGTAGCTGCGCGCGAGCCGAAGAGAACAGTGGCGGTCGAGAACAGTGCGTTCGCGTCGTCGGAGGTGGCCGACCAGTAGGTCGGGGGCATCACGACGTCCGCGCGTCCGGCGGTATTCGTGACGGGAGTGCTGGTGTTCGGTTCCCCGCTCGTGCTGGACCCGGGAGTCGCGATCGAGCGGAATGCCAGTGCCGCCACGGCGGCTTGGCGCCTGCTGACCGGAGACTCGGCGGCGAGGTCGAACTGCTGGCTCGGCGGAGTGAGTGCGGAAACCAGGGGGGCCGTGCCCACCGCACCCATCGCGGCGCTGACCGACGAGTCGTAGGTCTGGGTGAGCAGTCCGCCGACGTTGTAGAGGCCCGCGGTGTTCGGATTCCCGGTCGGATCCACCGACGACGCCGATGCGAGCACCTTGCCGTGTCCCGTATCGCGCAGCAGCTTGCTGCCCGCCTGATCGACCGCGCCGAGCGCGGGAATCGTCAGGCCCCGCACACTGCGCACGCCGAGAATTGCATCGACGACGTCTGCGGGTGCGTCAAGCGCGGCGGCGGTCAGTCCCGAGCGCTCGATACGTGCCAGCGAGGTCAGATCTGTCTGGCTGAACGGCAGCGCGACGACACACGTCCGTGCCGCCACACCACGAAGGTCGGCCAGCCACTGCGTGGCGGCGTCGCTACCGGTGCCGGGTGTGGTGCGCGACGTCGGGTCGGCGGGGTTGCTGGACACCTCATAACCCAGCGACATCGCGCGAACGGTCACCAAAAGGTCTGGGTCGACGGCCAGACACATGCTTCGTTGCAGGTCGGAGGCGGTCTGCTGGGTCGGAGCCGTCGATGTTCCCGAGCCTGGGTTTGCCGAACCGGGTGTCCCAGAACCCGACGTTCCGGAATCAGACGTCGCGGAATCAGACGTCCCGGAACCGGTCGACGTGTCAGACCCGGAGGTCGCCGAACCGGAACCACTCGCTGGTGGGTTGGAGGCGCTGCCGGAGTCGCCGGGGGTGCCTGCCCCTGTGCCCGAATCGTTCGCGGCGGTGCCGACGACGTTGCGTGCGGATTCCAGGAGTTCGTGCAGGCGACCGCCGTCGCGCAGCGAGCGGGCCATGTCGTCGCTGATCAGGCGGACCGGTTGGGTGCCGCCGCCGAGACCCCCCGGCGCGAGCTGCGGGGGAGCCGCGAGGGGCCAGAGCATCGTGATGCGTGCGGGGTCGGAGATGTCGGCTGACACCGCGCCGTCGGCGCCCAGGCCGTCGTTTCCGCTGGTGGACGTGCTGTCCGTGCTGCCCGGCGTCGAATCGAATTCCGACGAGTCGAATTGTGCGGCCCGACCTTTGTCCGGCGGCAGCGAGAGAACGGGGAGCAGCGTCCGAGAGCCTGCGACCTGGGCCATCGACCCGTAGTCGGGGACGCCGTTGACGTTGACCTGCAGCGGGTACACGCCCGGCCGCGATATCTGCATGCCCGATTCACCCGAGAGCGACATGTTGATTCGGAACGAGACCTCGGCGCCGGGAGCGAGTTCGTCGGTGAGATTGCGGAACGCTCCGGCGACGGCGATCGGAGGATGCGCGACGGCAAGACTGCTGCGCAGACCCGCTGCGTCGCGGACGGCGTCGCCGCGTTCGAGGCGGATGCTCAGATCTTTGATCGTGCGCGAACTGGTGTTCCGCACGTGGCCCTCGACGGTGACGTCCGGTCCCGACGTCGTGGTCACCATCGACGGCGTGAGTGTGTCGATGACCACGGAGGCAAACCGCTGGTCGTCGGACGGTGACGTCGTTGCGCCCGAGGTGCCGGTGGTGGGTACCGCTGCGGCCGGAGCAGCACACAATGCCGCGACGATCACCACGCCGACAACAGCGAGAAGAACGCGCGCACGCGTGACGAAAGAGGCGCTCAGGCGCCGAGAACTACCGATGCGCAGGACGTCACGCATCCCCGGACGCAGGTCGCCGAGGACGCCTGCGCCGTCGACGCGGCCGCGCCTGGGGCTGACTGTCCGTGCGGCGCTTGACCTCCGAGCGATGCCCGACGTCGTTGCGTCGCTGATTACGTGCGGCTGCGGCTTTCTCATATGCGTTCGGTTCGGTGCGGCTGCTCTCGGCCTCGGATTGGGCCAACCGTGCGGGGTCGGCGGCCAGATCGGCGATCACGCCGCGCGCCATCCGGGCCAATCGCCGCTCGTCAGAGTACGTGAGCTTGCGCGGCAACTCGTGCAACGGCACCCATGCGACCTCGCTGACCTCGTAATCGGCGTCGGAAAGCTCTCCACCGACGCTGCGCAGCAGATAGTGATGCACCGTTTTGTGGATGCGTTTGCCCTCGCTGACAAACCAGTAGTCAATCTTGCCGAGGGGTGCGACCACAGTGCCCTGAATACCGGTCTCCTCCGCGACCTCGCGGATCGCGGTCTGTTCCGCGGTCTCGCCGGTCTCGATGTGCCCCTTCGGGAGCGACCACATCAACCTGCCGCGCCTGTCGACGCGGCCGATGAGCGCCGCTGACAGTTCGTCGACGGGGAGCTCGAGGTCGGAGATGACCAGCCCGCCCGCGGAGGTCTCGCGCACGGTCTGCAGCCGGTCGGGGCTGTTGGCGCTGCGATCGCCCGTGCGGGTGGCGCGGCGGCGGTTGCGGTTCTGGCCCGGTTTGGGGCCGTTCGACGCGTGGGTCAGGCCCGTCTTGGTGATCTTCGCGCTGACGACCGCGATGTCCGACGGCTTGGGCGGCGTCACCTTCGCATGCGCACCCTCGATCGACGTTTCGGCGTCACTGTCGGCGGGTTCGGCGTCGGCCATGCCTGCTTCGACGCGGTGCGAGCGGGAGGTCGCGCGTGCGACATCCGCCGGCGACGGCGCGCGTTTGCGCTGTCGGTCTCGCTGCTTGTCGTTGTTTTTGCTGTTCAGGTTGTTCTTGCTGTTCAGGGCAGGGTCGGCACCGGCGCGATGGTCGGTCCCAGCGGTATCGGCGCGCCGGTTGTCCTGTGCGCGGCGTCGTCGACGACCCCTGCGCGAGCGGCGCGACGGGCCTGGTTTGCCAGCCGAACCAACGCCCGAGTTGCCCACCGGTTTCCCGCCGGAACCAGTCGATGTACCCGCGGCATTGCCCGTCGTCGCTCCTGAATTTCCACCCGAAATACCGCCGTGACCAGCCGACGAGACGTCGCCTGAGACGTCTGCGCGGTTGGTCGGGGACTCGGTGGACACAGACTCGATGCTAGCCGCTGGTCACCTGCCGTTTGCCCAGTGCCGTGGGTGCGCCGCGAACGGAACCGCTCAGAAGGGGGTTCGGCGCGGGTGCCGGGATGTTTCTGCGGTGCCCACGACGGTAGGCTGGCGTGCCGTGACCGACCCGACCGCATCGAACGCACGCATCGAGCGCCGCACCAGGCTTCTCGCGGCCGCCGCGGTCACCCTCCAGGGGCTTTCCGACGTTCTGGCGCCGCTCGGTGAGCGCTTTACGACGGCCGATCACGAGTTGTACCTGGTAGGCGGTTCGGTGCGAGACGCGGTGCTCGGGCGCCTCGGCAACGACCTCGATTTCACCACCGACGCCCGCCCCGACGAGATCACCCGCCTGCTGACCGGTTGGGTCGACGCGATCTGGGACACCGGCATCGAGTTCGGCACGATCTCGGCACGCAAGGGCGACGTGATGATCGAGATCACGACGTTCCGCGCCGACCAGTATGACCGCGTCGGGCGGAATCCCGAGGTCACCTTCGGCGATTCGCTCGAAGCCGACCTCGTGCGCCGCGATTTCACGATGAACGCCATGGCCGTCGCGATCGGCCCGACCGGGCCAGCGGAGTTCCACGACCCGCTCGACGGAATGACAGCCCTACTCGCCGGAATCATCGATACCCCTGCGACGCCTCAGGAGTCGTTCAACGACGATCCGCTGCGCATGCTTCGCGCGGTGCGGTTCGTCTCGCAGCTCGGGTTCCGGCTCGCGCCGCGCGTGTTCGACGCGATCACCGCGATGGCCGATGAGATCAACCGCATCACCGCGGAGCGGGTGCGGGCCGAACTCGACAAGCTCATCCTCGGCGAGCACCCCATCGAGGCGATCGACGTTCTGGTCGAGACCGGACTCGCCGACCGCGTGCTCCCCGAGATACCGGGCATGCAGCTCACCATCGACGAACATCACCAGCACAAGGACGTCTATCAGCACTCGTTGACCGTCCTGAAGCAGGCGATCGACCTCGAGCAGGACGACCCCGACCTCATCCTGCGCTGGGCAGCGCTGCTGCACGACATCGGCAAACCCGCCACCCGACGACACGAGTCCGACGGCGGCGTGAGCTTCCACCACCACGAGGTGGTCGGCGCGAAGATGGTGCGAAAGCGTATGCGCGCCTTGAAGTATCCGAAGGCCGTCGTCGAAGACGTGGCGACCCTGGTGTTCCTGCACCTGCGCTTTCACGGCTACGGAGAGGGTCGGTGGACCGATTCGGCTGTCCGACGCTACGTCACCGACGCCGGTCCGCTGCTCGATCGACTCAACAAGCTTGTGCGCGCCGACTGCACCACCCGCAATAAGCGCCGGGCTCGGCGGCTGCAGGAGAACTACGACAGCCTCGAGGAGCGGATCACCGCGCTGGCAGCCGCGGAGGACCTCGAACGGGTGCGCCCCGACCTCGACGGCAACGCGATCATGGAGATCCTGCAGATCCCTGCCGGACCGGTCGTCGGACAGGCGTGGCGGTATCTGAAGGAATTGCGCCTCGACCGCGGCCCGCTGTCGCACGAGGAGGCCGTCGCGGCGCTTCGAGAGTGGTGGGCCGAGCGCGGCGAGGGTTAACCGACTGGCCTGCCACTCAGTGCGGTGCGTACACGTCGATGGCGCCCGGGATGATGTCGAAGACGGTCGGTAGCGAGCCGACGATGTCGCCGTCGAGTGACACGTCGGCAGGCGGGTCGCAGTACAGGTCCACCTCGCGACCCTGCATGTCTTTGAACAGCGGATTCTTCTCGACGCGGCTGTAGAGCACCTGGGCGAGACCGCGCAGCAGCGACAGTCGTGGCAGGTGCCGGGGGTGGGAACCCATCACGATGTCGAAGACGCCGTCGTCGGCGCTGGCGTGGGGTGCGATCCGCATCCCGGCCCCGTACGTCGGACCGTTGGCGATGGCGGTGAATGCGGCGTCGGTCTCGACCTCGACGTCGTCGACGCGCACTTGATAGTGGTGTCGATTGAGCTTGGGGAGTTGTCGCAGCGCGGCCAAGGCGAAGAGTGCGCGCCCGCTCGGCCAGGAGAGATCCCGGGCGCGTTCGGCGACGGCCGCGTCGAATCCCGTCGCGGCGATGGTGCAGAACAGGTCGACGGTGCCGTCGGAGAAGGAAGCGCGACCGAGGTCGATGCGCCGCGTGTTGCCGTCGAGGACGATCGCGACAGCACGTGCGACGTCGTCGAGCGGAATGTCGAGCATGCGCGCGGCGTCGTTTCCGCTGCCTGCGGGGATGATTCCGAGCGGCAACCGATTGTTGTGAACTGCGCGCAGCACTGTCTGCACGGTTCCGTCGCCACCGACGACGACGATCGCGTCGGCTCCGCGTTCTGCCGCCTTGGCGGCGAGCTGTGCGCTCTGTTCGCGTGTGTCGGCGGTCAGGACTTCGTGGCTGACGCCCCGGCCGCGCAGCACGGCTGTTGCGGCACCGAGGACGCGTTGTCCGGCGCCGTGACCCGACGTCGGGTTGGCGACGATCGCGAGGTGACCGACCGCGCTCTTACTCTCTGGGCTCGCAGACATCGAGGATCAGTCTGTCACATTGGCTCTCGGCAAAGGGGCAGGTCACACTGGTGGGTCGTCAGACCAAGTTGAACGTTTTACGCAAGCGCCTGGCGGCGTGAGCGGTTCTGATTGGCGCTTAGTAGCCCCCGCGCGAAGCGCGCTAATAACCCATCGTGCGCAGGGCGTCGGCGAGGCGGTCGAGCTGCTCGCGTGTGACGTCGAGGTGCGGGCTGATCCGGAGTACCGACGTGTCGCCCGCGAGGGGGGCACGCCAGGAGTCGGCGGCGGTCACCAGCAGGCCGAGTTCAAAGAGTTTGTCGCGCGCCTGGTGGACGTCGGCGTTCTGGAATCCGGGAGGTGGGGCGAGGGTGACGATGGCCGACGGTTCGTCGACCGGTTCGAGCACCTGCCAACTGCCGATCCCGTCGAGCCGCTCGCGGGTGGTGCGACCGATCGTGGCGAGTTCGCGGAAGACCCGCTGCTGACCGGTCTGGAGTACCTCGGACACTGCGACGCCGAGGCCGAGCATGCCCGCGATGAACGACTGCGACGGGTCGACCTCGACAGGGCGCAGCGAATCACGGCGCACAGCGAGGAATCCGACGCCGCGCGGACCGGTCAGCCATTTGCGGCTGGTGCCGTAGACGACGTCGGCGCCGGTGACCGTCGGTACGTGTCCGACGGCCTGCGCCATGTCGGCGACGACTGGCACGCCCACCTGATGTGCGACCTCGACGATCCGCGCCACAGGCTGCACTGCACCCGACATCGAGCCGACGTGGCAGATGTGGATGAAGTCGGGCTGCTCGAACTGCAGCATGTTCTCCAGCGCGTCGGTGTCGACGTGGCCGTAGACGTCACCGTCGGGAAGCGGCCGGACGGCGTAGCCGCGGCGCTCGAACTCGACGAGGTTGGGTCCGAACTCGTTCTTGGCAACCCAGACCGTCGAGGCCATGGGCAGACTCCACGACGTCAGCAGCGTGCGTAGTGCGGCACGGGCACTCTCGCGGTAGGTGAGCTCGTCGGGGGTGTGACCGAGGAGCTGGGCGATGTCGCGCTTGTCTCTGGCGATCTCGTCCGCGCGGTCCTCTGCTGCGACGTACGAACCGCGTTCGGCCTCACGCCACAGATGCGCCGACACTGTCCCGATGACAGCGTTCGACGAACGTCCCGCCGACGCGGCATCCAGGTGTGTGATCGCCGGCTCGAGACGAGCGCGGTGAAATTGCTCTCCCAGCTCGCTCACATACATGAACAAAACGTACCGTGCTCACAAAACGCACCGTGCTGCGTCCTGGGGAATCTTGGGGAGTCCGTAACGGAACCAACCAGCCCCGCTGAACGTCTGATGACGCGTGGATCCCTTGATCGAGTACGTGTTCGGCCCCGGCGATGGCACGTTGAGCCGTTGGTCGAGCGCAGCCGACCTCGACCTCGACGCCGACGGCACCCTCGACGCGGTCAGCATCGACTTCGACGGTGACGGACGTGCCGACGACGCCCTATGGGATGTCGACGGCGATGGCCACGCCGACGTCGCAGCACTCGACCTCGACGACGACGGCCGACCCGAGCGCCAGTACCGCGACTCGGGACGCGGCCTGTGGGATGTCGCGGTAGGGCAGGGCGTCACCGCAGGTCAGGGCGAGTCGCCCGAGCCGACGCCGCGCGCCGGGCGTCAACCCTCGACACAGCGGCTCGACTTCGACGGAGACGGCAGAGTCGACGCCGAGGTCGTCGATGCCGGGGTCGCTGATCCTGGGGCGGGAGGCTCGGGAGCCGAGCGTCGGCTCTATGTGGATTCCGACGGTGACGGCGATTTCGACACCGTGCTCGTCGACTCCGACGGCGACGGGATCGCCGACGCGGCCTTCGGTGCTGATGCGCCCGAGTTCGGCAGATGAGAGTCCGAGTGCTTCTCCTGCTCACGCTCGTGGCGGGCGTGCTCGGCTGCGTGGTGGCTCGCGCCGACCAGCTCGTCGCGTCCCGGATGCACCAACCGCACGGCGGCGATTCCGACCAGGTAGATCACCACGGCAACCACGACGAGTGCCGGCGTCCGGCCGTCGGGCGCAATCGTGGTGGCGGCGATTGCGATCGCAGCGACGTAGGCGATGTTGAACACCGCGTCCTGGACCGAGAACACCTGGCCACGCACGGCGTCGTCGATGTCGACCTGCATCGACACGTCTCCGCACAGTTTCGCGACCTGACCGATGAGGCCCAACACCACCGCGGAGATGCAGAAGACGACGAACGAGAAGGAGAGCAGCGACAGTTCTGCGACGGCCCCGACTGCCAGTGCGGTGATCAGCGTCGCCTTGCGGCCGAATCGATCCACAGCGACCGGCGTGATGAATGCCGCAGCCAATGCGCCCGCTGCGGTGCAGCCGACGACGGCGCCGACACGGTCGAGGCCATCCCCGGATCCCGAATGGCGCGCGAGAACCAGCAGCATCAGCGTGTTGATACCGAACACCACGCGATGCGCCCCGATCGCCGACAGTGCGGCGGCCACCGGTTTGCACCGCGCGACGGCGATCGCGCCGTGCTGCAGACCAACGGCAACGGCGTGCACCGCCGAGCGGCCGGGATCGTCGGGGTGATCGGGACCGAGTTGCAGTCGCGGAAATCCCCGTGCGAGGTACGCCGCGAGGATGGCCATCACCACGGCCGCGATCATCGTGATCGCGCTGCCCGTGTTGTCCGATCCGGCGAGCAGGCGCACCCCCATCGCGAGGACAGCACCCACCGAGAGCATGAACCCGCCGAGCGTCGTGAACAGCGCGTTGGTCGCGACGATGACATCTTGCGACGCGACATGGGGGAGTCCGGCGGACAGACCGGATGCCACGAAGCGGCTGGCGCCGGTCACTGCGAGTGCACCGACAAGCACAACCGTGTCGGGGGTTCCCGTGGCGATGGCGATTGCGACGAAAGCGATCATCAGACCGCGAATCAGGTTGGCGTACAACAAGACAGCTCGACGGTCCCAATGGTCGAGGAGCGCTCCGGCGAAAGGACCGATGACCGAGTACGGGAGCAGCAGCACTGCCATGCCACCTGCGACGGCGAGCGGATCGGCGTGGCGTTCGGGATTGAACAACACTCCACCGACCAGCGCTGCTTGAAACACGCCATCGGTCAGTTGGCTGGCGAGGCGCACGGAGAGCAGCCGTCCGAGACCAGGAGAACTGCGTAACGACTCGAGAAAATCGCGCCACGCGCCACGCACAGATCGGCCGTCGCGCGCAGTGGAGCTCACCAATCAAGAGTACCGACCTGCACGCATAAGGCATGCGATGATAATCACTGTGGGTGGTGACAACGCGGACGATTTCTCACCCGAGAACTCCGACGGAGCCGAGGGTGGCGGTATGCCTGATGCCCGCGACATGGAGTCGGCCAACAGCGTGCGGGCGGGTACCTTGCTTCTCGCTTCGACAGACCTGACCGAACCCACATTCGCGCGCTCGGTCATCTACATCATCGAACACAACGACGGCGGCAGCCTCGGCGTGATCCTCAATCGGATGAGCCAGACCGCAGTCCACAACATCCTTCCGCAGTGGACTGATCTCGCTGCGTCGCCGCAGGCGCTGTTCATCGGAGGGCCGGTGAAGCAAGACGCAGCGTTGTGCCTGGGAGTCACGAAACACGGCGTCGACATCGAGGGAATCGAAGGGCTTCGTCCGGTCGACGGCCGGGTGGTACTCGTCGACCTCGACGCCGACCAAGAACTTCTCGCCGAGGTTCTCGAGGGCGTCCGCATCTTTGCCGGATACGCGGGTTGGGGGATAGGCCAGCTCGACGCGGAGCTCGCCCAGGACAGTTGGCTGCTCGCCTCAGCGCTTCCGCGCGACCTCCTCGCACCGCCGACCGTGGACGTGTGGGCGGATGTCCTGCGCCGCCAGCCCTGGCCAATGCCGCTCCTCTCGACCTTTCCGATCGACGTCGACCAGAACTGACGATCCCGCTGCCCCGCCGAGATCCAAGGCCGGCAGGCCGGCCGTGCGGTGCCCAACCACATCTGCCCCGCCACCGGTGCGTGGTGGCGGGGTGCAGATAGGTTGCGGCACAACCGGATTCGACGTTGCGCCCGGTTCGGCGCGTCGTACTGGTAGGCGCGACGGTCAGGCGGCGTCGGCCAGCGGTGGGCCGAGGCTGTCTGGCGGGTCGACGCCGCCGAGCCGGTTGGGGCCGTCTGGTGGGGCTGGACCTGTAGGCGCTTCCGGGTCTGTGGGCGGCTCGGGGTCGGGTGGGCTGGCTAGGTTCCATCTGATGTCGACGCGCCTGCTGAGGGGCAGGGTGTCGCCGACGGGCATGCTGCCAACCAGCGCGCGCTCGATGCCGGTCAACGTGGGCTCATTCGCGCTCGGCGCACCTGGCATCGAAGACGGCGACACCATCCAGGCGCCGATCGCATCCGCGACGATCTCGGCGTCCGGTGTACCCGAGCCTCGCGCACCGATCTCGATAACCGTCGCGTCTGTGCCTGTGCCTGTGCCTGTTGTGCGTGCTGCGGCTGCGGTTTGATTGCTGGCGTGTTCGGCGGTGAGGTAGTCGTGGAAATCGGCTTTGACGTCGGCGATGCGGTTGATGCGTTCGGGATTCTCCGGCATACCCGGCTTGGCGTTGAGCCGCCATGCGACCCGCCCGGTGTCGGGGCCTTCGGTGATCATGCGGGTGGTGAACTGGCCGGGCTTCGTGCCGACTCTCCGGTTGTGCACATCGCACGCCGGGACGAGTTGGTCGATGTCGGTGAGTCCGCCGTCGGCCCAGTCTTTCGCGGCGTGATGCATCTGCACCCTGCTCGCGGGTTGGTTACAGCCGGGTGCCGAGCACATCTTCCCGCCGGGTGAGGCGAACGAGGCGAGTCGTTGTCCCAGCGACGCGATCCGCTTCGACCGCCCCAGGTAGAGCGGGATGCTGGTGTGGTCGCCGAAGACCGCCAAATACTGGCTCGCCCCGGTCGTGGCGGCCATGTTGATGACGTCGTGGATGGGCAGGAGTGTTCCGGATGTGGTTTGTGCGATCCCTGCTTGTGCTTCGAGTTCGTGCAGGCTGGTGGTGACGATGACCTGGATCGGTAATCCGCGATGCGTGTTGCCCAACATCCCTGATTCAAGTACTTGCTGCAGGAGTGCGGAGAAGGCGTCGTGGTTGCGTTGGGCGGGTGAGCGTTGATCGCGTAGGGCCGCGGCCGCGACCTGTTCAGCATTGGCGGTGGTGATCGGACCGACCGGTGAGTCGGGGTCGTCGGGGTTGTTCATGCCGGGTTTGGCCCACGCATCCAACACTGTGTCGAGGCGGGCGCGGGCGATCGGATCGAGATCGGCGGTCAACCGTGACATCAGTTGCGCGTTCTGTCGGTTCACCCACAGGCGACGTCGACGTTTACGGTCCTTCGAGGTGGTCAGCGTCCCATCCGGATCGAGATGCGCCAACAATCGTGACCCGAGGTTGGTGATTTCGGCGGGCGTGAATTGGACCGCGTAGCCGGCCATCTGTGCTTCGGCGGCGGCTTTTGTCTCGGCCGACACCTCACCGGGGATCGCTTCGAGCACCTCGAGTACCGCGCGCACGTGCGCGCCCGCGACGCGACCCTCGGTGACATAGCCGGCCAACGTGGGGCACGACGGTGGTAGTCGGTCGCCGCAGATCGTGGTGAATGAGCCGGTCGCGGCGATCACCCGATGCCGCGCCGCCGGGTCACCGATATGCAAGCCCTGTCCCATGAAGTTGCGAACATCGCGGAAACCCAGGGCGCGGGGCAGGTCGCGGTCGGAGGCTTCCACAATCAAGCGATCGGTGACCGCACCCGCAGTCCGCAACGCCAACCGTTCGGCCTCCACGGTGGCTTCCACCAGCGCGGCATCGGATACCAACGACACATCGACGGCAGCCAACTCATCCAACACCGCGGCAAGCCGTGACAGCTTCTCCGCCACCACCGCATCCGCCGACCCCACCGCAGCAGTGGCCAAAGCCGAAGGCGCACGGCCATTCTCACTGTTGTTGCGATTGCTGTTGCTGTTCACGTGCCGCCACCCCCGCCCCACGCCATGTCGAATATGTGTTCTACATTACCCGACAATACCGACAGTGGCGAGGAATTCTCGAACAATTTTTCGACCTTGTGGACAAGCGTTTCCCGGAGTCCCGGTCGACGTCGATCACGCAGACGCTGCCTCTTCCACGGCGGCGGTGAGTTCGTCGATTGTGGACGGTTGTAGCCGCTTCCCGTCGAGGAAGAACGTGGGAGTGCCTTGCACGCCCAGGGACAGGCCGTCGGCGACGTCGGCGCGGATTCGCTCGAGCGTGGCCGGGCTGTTGTAGGCGGCGTCGAAGGCTGCCATGTCGAGGCCGAGGTCAACGGCGAAGCCACGGAACAGGTCATCAGCGGGGACTTGCTGTTCACCCCACTGGGATTGGGTGGCGAACATGCGCTGGTACATCTGCTCGAACCGACCCTGCTGGGCGGCAGCTTCGACTGCACGAGCAGCGCGTTCGGCGTTGAAATGTCCAGGCATCGGGAAGTAGCGGACGACGAAGGTGACGCGGTCGCCATAGGCGCGCCGCAGGTCCTCGATGATCGGGTAGACGGCGCCGCAGGCTTCGCACTCGAAATCGAGGAACTCCACGAACTGCGCCCGGCTCTGCTCGGGCGAGGACAGGCGGTGACTGTCGGGGCGTACAACGAGATCAGACACTTCGGCAGTATCAGCCGGAGTCGGGGACGCGGCGTCGTCGATGGCAAAGACGGCAACACCGATACCGACGAAGATGGCAGCGAGTACCGCCCAGGCGATCTTGATCGGTTTGCTCACGCGTTCAGCTCCGAGGCGATGTCGTAGGGGAGTGGCATCGGTCTGGTCAGGCCGACTGCGACGCGTCCGGTGTGGCCCTCGGGGTAGCGCCCTGGCCCGTCACCTCCGTGCTGCAGCAGTCGCACCCAGCGGGCTCGCCGGCGCGCTGGCCGATGCTGGGTGCACAGCACGTGTCGCCCTTCCATGCGTTGATGCCCTCGCGGACCGCGATCGCGGCGATAACGAGAGCGGCGATCGGGTCGGCCCACGACCACCCGAGCAGGCTGTTGAGAAGTAACCCGAGCAACAGTACCGCCGAGAGGTACGTGCACAACAAAGTCTGTTTGGAGTCGGCCACCGCGCTCAGCGAGCCGAGTTCACGGCCGGCGCGACGTTCCGCCCACGACAAAAGCGGCATGATCAGCAAACTGACTGCCGCCAAGACAATCCCTATCGACGAGTGACGCGCCTCGCCACCAGTACCGAGGAGGGAACGTAGCGAGTCCACGCTCACGTAGGCCGCCAGGGCGAAGAACGAGAACGCGATGATCCGTAACGCGACCTTCTCGCGCCGTTCCGGATCCGAACCCGCAAACTGCCAGGCAACCGCGGCTGCCGACGACACTTCGATGACCGAATCCAGGCCAAAGCCGATCAAGGCTGTCGAGGACACACGCGCACCCTCGCCGATCGCGATCACAGCTTCGACGACGTTGTAGGTGATGGTCGCCGCGACGAACCACCGAATCCGACGCTGCAACAACTCCCGGCGGGCAACACTCAGTGCCGGCCGACTCGCATCGGGGAGACCCACCGACGGCCGACCCACCGACGGGAGACCCAACTCGTCGGCCATCAGCAGCAATCCTGCTCGTCGGAGGTTGGACAACACGTCGGGTCGACCGCGAGAACCAATCCGAGCAAGTCGTCCAAGGCGTGGGCAATCCGGCCGTCGGTCAGCTCGTATCGAGTGCGGCGACCTTCGGGTACCGCAACAACAAGCCCGCATCCCCGCAGGCAAGCAAGATGGTTCGACAAGACCTGGCGTGACACCCCGATCGCCTCGGCCAACTCCGCGGGATACGCGCCACCATTCCGCAGTCGCAGCAGCACCTGCGTGCGCGTCGAGTCTGACAACGCGTATCCGAACCTCGTCAGCGCATCGCGTTGACTCGCCGCCACGGTCTCCATGAATACAGACGGTACATCCATTTCTGTATTCACGACAAGCTGAACCCTTTCGGAGCCGGCCCGCCGGGATCGCCGTCGCGCAGCACCCTCGACGACCGTGGAGTCAGCCCCCGAGTTCCCCAAGCCGCCGCGTCGTCGAGTCAGAGCTGCGGCTAACGTCGGGCAGGTGCATTCACTCGCCGACTGGCTGATCGACCTGATCAGGTCGGTTCCGGTGTGGGCGGTCTACCTGATAGCCGGCGGCGTCGTGTTTCTCGAAACCGCGGTCATCTTCGCGGGTCTGATCATGCCCAGCGAGGCACTCCTCCTTGCGGCGGGCGTGGCTGCAGGCGTGGGCAATACCAACCTCGGCGTTCTGATCACGGTGGCCTGTGTGTGCGCGATCGCGGGCGATGCGGTCGGATTCTGGTTCGGAAGAGTGGGCGGCCCGCGCCTGATGGAATCACCTCTCGGGCGACGGTTCGGCGAACAGCGATGGGAACGGACGCGCGCGCGGCTCAATCAATCCGGAATGTTGATGGTCGCCGCGAGTCGCTGGGTCGGTTACGTCCGCACGCTCATGCCGAGGGTCGCCGGGATGACCGGGATGCAGTTCGTGCGGTTCGGCCTCGCCGACATCGTCGGGGCCGTCAGTTGGGTGACCGCCGTGCTGCTCGCCGGGTACTTCGCAGGCGCAGTCCTCGGTGCGACGATCCTGCTCTACGTCGTGATCGGGTTGGTGTGCTGCGCGGCGGTCTATGTGCTCGTCGTGTTCATCCGGCGTCGACTCGCCGCGCGGGCGTCAGCGGGCGTCGACGGCGTCGTGGCTGCGACTGTAGCGGGTGGCCAACCACGAGCAGAGAATGAGCTGGATCTGGTGAAAGATCATGAGCGGCAACACGATCAGCCCGACGACTGAGCCGCCGAACAGCACCGTGGCCATCGGTAGGCCGGTGGCGAGGCTCTTCTTAGTACCGCAGAACTGAATCGCGATGGCGTCGGCGCGGCTGAATCCGAGTCGCCGCGCGCTCCACCAGGTGAGTGCGAGCATCACGATGACCAGCACGGTGGCGATCACCGCAACCGCCACCACCTGCCACGCACTCACGATCGACCAGATCCCGTTGCGGACGCCCTCGCTGAATGCCGCGTAGACGACGAGCACGATCGACGCCCGGTCGACGAACTTGGTCGGCTCGGCGTATCGCTTGAGGAACGGCGCGACCAGCGGTCGGCAGAGCTGGCCAATGATGAACGGAACCAGGATCTGCAGCAGGATCTCGACGACCGACGACGCCGAGATGTGCACGCCATTCGTACCGCTCATCAGGGCCACCACCAGCAGTGGAGTCAATACAACACCAATGAGATTCGACGCCGAGGCGCTCACGATCGCTCCAGGTACGTTGCCGCGGGCGATCGACGTAAACGCGATCGACGACTGCACCGTCGACGGCACCAGCGTCAGGTACAGCAGGCCGGTGTAGAGGTCGTGACCGATCAGCGGTTCGACGAGGGGCCGTATCGCCAGGCCGACGAGTGGGAACACCAGGAACGTGAACGCCAGAATCGTCAGGTGCAGCCGCCAATGCGACAGCCCGTTGAGTGCCTCGCGGGGATGCAGGCGCGCGCCGTACAGGAAGAACAGGAATCCGATGGCGATCGTGACCGCCCAGTCGAGCACCTCGGCAAACGTCCCGCGCGCCGGGAAGAACGCGGCCACGACGACCGCAGCGAGAATCGCCAGAACGAAGCCGTCGATCGGAGACCGGGCGAGGAGTCGGCGCACGTCCTATTGAATGGGTGCGCGGTCGGGCTGTGCCGGTGCCGTACCGCTCGACGAATCGTCAGTGCTGCACATGCCGCGCAGCGTGCACGATGCGCAGCTGTCGGTGCCGCAGTCGGCGGCCGCGCTGGTCTCCGCAGGTTCCGCCGCATGTGCGTCGTCGACGCTGCCGTGATCCGACGAGCAGCAACTGCAGCCCGCATCATCAGCTGGGGCGACGGCGTCGGCCGCGCGCACGGCGTAACCGCTCACAGCGCCGACGATCAGAACACCAGCAACAAGCGCGACCAGTCCGAACACGACCGACCAGCCGCTGTCGACGGCGAGCGTCAGCGCGCCACCGGCGAACAAGATGAGCGCCGCGCCCAGTGTTCCGGGGGCCGCGATGCGGTTGGCCAGCGTGAACACCTCGGCCGAGGCCATCGTCGAATCGGTGCGGACTCCGAAGTATCGATTGCGCGGGAGTCGGCCGATCAGGCCCGCCACTCCGACCACCAGCCACACCAGGGCCAGCACAAAGACGCATACCGAGACGACGATCGACACCACACTCACCCGACCACCATACTTTTCCCGCCCATCCGACGTCGATTTCAGGGCAGGTGAAGCCACGATTTACCCTGGTGAGGTGAGCACCGCCGACATCTCCACCTCTGAGGGCGCCGCCGATCAGGCGAGCACCGACCCAGCTTCCGCGACTCCGGGGCACCGTTACACCGCCCGACTCGCGGGCGAGATCGAGGAGCGCTGGCAGCGCGAGTGGACTCAGCGCCACGCCTTTGAGGCACCCAACCCGGTCGGACCGCTGGCCGGCGACATGAGTGCCTTCGACGGCAGCGGCCCCGATGCCCCCGACAAGCTCTTCGTCCAGGACATGTTCCCGTACCCGTCCGGCGCCGGTCTGCATGTCGGACATCCGCTCGGCTTCATCGCCAGCGACGTGTTCGCGCGGTTCCGGCGCATGTCGGGCGCCAACGTGCTGCACACCATGGGCTTCGACTCCTTCGGTCTACCGGCAGAGCAGTACGCCGTGCAGACCGGTACGCACCCCCGCACAACGACCGAGGCCAACATCGAGCGCTACCTCGGCCAGATCCGACGCCTCGGCCTCGGGCACGACGAGCGACGTCGAGTCGCCACCACCGACGTCTCGTTCTACCGCTGGACACAGTGGATCTTCCTGCAGATCTACAACGCCTGGTACGACGACGAGGCCGGCAAGGCGCGTCGCATCGACGAGCTGATCGCCGAATTCGACAGCGGTGCACGCACTCTCGACGGCGGTCGGGTGTGGGCCGATCTGTCCGCAGCCGAGAAGTCCGATGTCGTCGACTCGTATCGTCTTGTCTACCTGAGTGATTCACTCGTCAACTGGGCTCCTGGCCTCGGTACCGTGCTGGCCAACGAGGAGGTCACCGCCGACGGCCGAAGCGACCGTGGGAACTTCCCGGTGTTCCGCAAGCACCTGCGGCAGTGGATGATGCGCATCACCGCGTACTCCGACCGCCTGCTCGACGACCTCGAGGTGCTGGATTGGCCCGAAAAGGTCAAGACCATGCAGCGCAACTGGATTGGACGTTCACGTGGCGCCCAGGTGCAGTTCCCGGTGCCTGGCGTCCCGGCACAGGCCGATGGCGAGGTGACCGTCGACGTCTTCACTACGCGACCCGACACCCTCTTCGGCGCCACCTACGTGGTGCTTGCCCCCGAACATCCGCTCGTCGACCCGCTCACCGCCGCCGCATGGCCGTCGGGTGCCGACGGCACGGCAGTCGATGAGCGGTGGACCTACGGAGCGTCGACGCCTGCCGAGGCGATCAAAAACTATCGCGCGTCGATCGCGGCGAAGTCTGATCTCGAGCGGCAGGAGAACAAGGAGAAGACCGGCGTCTTCACCGGGTCGTTCGCGACGAATCCGGTTAACGGACGACAGGTTCCGGTCTTCGTCGCCGACTACGTGCTGATGGGCTACGGCACGGGCGCGATCATGGCGGTACCTGCACACGACTCACGCGACTACGAGTTCGCGACGGTCTTCGGACTGCCCATCGTCGAGGTCATCGGCTCCGAGGCCGGCATCTCTGAGGAGGCGTACGTCGGCGACGGTCCGCTGGTGAACTCGGGCTTCCTCGACGGCAAGAACGTCGACGACGCGAAGGCCGCGATCATCGAGTGGCTCGAAGAGCAGGGCTCGGGGCAGGGCACCGTGCAGTACAAACTGCGCGACTGGCTCTTCGCTCGTCAGCGCTACTGGGGCGAGCCGTTCCCGATCGTCTACGACGAGGAGGGTCGCGCGCACGCACTGCCCGAATCGATGCTGCCCGTGGAGCTTCCGGAGGTCGAGGACTACGCGCCCGTCGCCTTCGACCCCGACGACGCCGACAGTGAGCCGAGTCCGCCGCTGGAGAAGGCGTCGGACTGGATCCACGTCGAACTCGATCTCGGCGACGGTCCGAAGAAGTACAAGCGGGACGCAAATGTCATGCCGCAGTGGGCCGGAAGCTCGTGGTATCAACTGCGCTACATCGACCCGACCAACGAAGAAGAGTTCTGCGCCAAGGAGAACGAGGCGTACTGGATGGGTCCGCGGCCGGAGCTGCACGGTCTCAGCGATCCGGGCGGCCTCGACCTCTACATCGGCGGCGTCGAGCATGCTGTTCTGCACCTGCTGTATTCGCGCTTCTGGCACAAGGTGCTCTTCGATCTCGGCTACGTCACCAGCAGTGAGCCGTATCGAAAGTTGTTCAACCAGGGCATGATCCAGGCCTACGCCTACACCGATTCACGCGGCATCTATGTGCCTGCGGAAGAGGTCACCGAGGTCGACGGCGAGTTCTTCTACAACGGAGAGAAGGTCACGCAGGAGTACGGCAAGATGGGCAAGTCGCTGAAGAACTCGGTGACTCCCGACGACATCGCCGCCGAGTACGGTGCAGATACGTTGCGGCTCTATGAGATGTACATGGGGCCTCTCGATCAGTCACGCCCGTGGGCAACGAAAGACGTTGTGGGACTGCAGCGATTCCTGCAGCGTGCGTGGCGCCTGGTCGTCGATGAGGAGTCGGGTGCCGTCCGCGTCGCCGACATCGAACCCGACGACGAGACACTTCGCCTGCTGCACAAGACAATCGCGGAGGTTCGTGAGGATTACAACGGCCTGCGCGACAACATCGCCGTCGCCGCGCTGATCAAATTGACCAGTCACCTGACCAAGCAGTTCCCCGACGGTGCGCCCCGCAGCACCGTCGAACAGCTCGTCCTGATGCTCGCGCCACTTGCGCCGCACATCTCTGAGGAGCTGTGGTCGCGGCTCGGACACGACGAACTGCTCGTGCGCGGACCGTTCCCGGTCGCCGACGAGCGCTACCTTGTCGACGACACCGTCGAGATCCCGATCCAGGTCAAGGGCAAGGTCCGCAGCCGCATCACGGTGCCCGCCGACGCCGACGAGGAGACGATCCGCGCCGCAGCACTCGACGACGAGAAGATCCTCGCGATCCTCGACGGCCAGCCGCCGCGCAAAGTGATCGTCGTGCCCGGCCGAATGGTGAACATCGTTCCGTAGCGGGCGCGCGGGGTTCGCTCGTCGAGCGCCCACTCGCTGGTCGAGCTTGTCGAGACCACCCGTCGCGCCCTCGTGCCCGCCGTCGCTGGTCGAGCTTGTCGCTACGATCTGACTCGTGACGTCCGACGATGACACCACCCCCGGCTCGACGCCGCCTGATGACAAGCCCGTGCCGTCGGGTCCGGCGCGTGTCGGCGAGTTTCTCACCCGGGCCGACCGGACGCCGTCGCTGATCCGTGCTGCTCAGCTGCCGCGAAAGCTGACGCCCGAGACGGTCCCCGAACTCGACCTCTCGCGCCCGACGCGCCTCTCCGATCGCATGGAGAAGCTGCTGACCGGGAGCGATCGGTCGCCCAGCGCGTCGCGCGAGCTGGCACTCAGCGTCGTGAAGGTGTGGCAGGCGCTCGTCGATCGCAGGTCGGCCACTGCCACCGCGAGCGGCGACGTGACGGTCCTGTTCACCGACCTCGTCGGATTCTCGTCGTGGGCCCTACGCGCAGGTGACGACAGCGTGCTGTCGCTGATCGGTGAGGTCAATCGGGTGAGCAGCGACATCGTCGGCGCTCATCGCGGCCGAATCGTGAAGTCGCTCGGCGACGGCGTGATGGCGGTGTTCCCCGATGCCGCCGACGCGATCCTCGCCGCGTTCGAACTGTGCGGCGCCGTCAGCGCGATCACCCATGACGACTACCGCGCGCAGTTGCGCGCCGGAGTGCACACCGGAACTCCCCGGCAGGTCGGTGGCGACTACCTCGGTGTCGACGTGAACATCGCGGCCCGCGTCGCCGATGCCGCCGGAACCGGCGAGGTGCTGGCCACCAGCGATGCGCTGCAGTCCGCTGACGGGCTCCAATTGCTTAGCCGCAAAAGACGTTTCAAGGCGAAGGGCACGCCACGCGATCTCGAAGTGTTCGCCGTGGTGCCGCTTCTCGATGAGTGAGTTAGGCCGTCAGCGATAGAACGGCGGCGAGACGTCCGGGTCGTCGGCGACCGTCTCGATACGCGTATCCCGAAGAAGACTTGCGATGGCCGCTGCCGACGCGCCGATCGTGGCGAAGTGCGGATCGATGTCTTCGGTGAAGCACCACGCCCTATCGGCAGGCCAGACGAATGCGGGCGCGGGCAGAATCGAGTGTCCGTGTCGCGGCGTCGGCTCGGGTTCGGGCGGCAGCCAACCCAGCATGTCGGTGTCGCCGACGAACAGGTGGTAGTCACGCATGGATGCTCCCCGCTCGTCGCGGATTTCGACGATGGGCGCGCCGCCGCTGAGCAGTTCTGGATAACCACACCCGTCCCAGATGAGGTAGTAGATCTCATCAGGAGTGGTGGTATGCGGACGCAGATCCTCGACTGCGATGGCGATCTGCCACAAATCGCCTGGCCCCAAGACGGATTCGACGTCGGTCTCACGTTGCCCCGGAAATGCGGGGTCGGGTATGCGCAACAGACGTGCATACGCATCGAAGCCGAGCGGCCCGCGGGTCACCGCTCGGGGCCAGTCTCGCCCGTCGGCCATCAGCCAGTCGGCCACCGAGGCGTCGTCGAATCGTCGGACAGTCATGGGGTTTCACAATGGCATTCGACGACGCTACAGCCAACAAAATTTCGGGAGACAGGATTTCGGGAGCCATGCCTTTCGCGAGCTACGTCGAGTCACTCACTTCGGCGGCAACGATCGCGCGTAGCCGACGCCCACGCCGACCCATTTCTCGAGCTGACGCTTGGTGCGGATGCCGTCAGTCGAGACCCGTAACCAGCCACGCGTCTCCCGACCCGACATGACCATCGGGGCGGTGTGCGCTTTGGCCAGGTAGGCGTCGGTCTCGTCGGGCGGCACGCGCACCAGCAGTCCACCTTGCCCGCTCGCCGCAACGGCCATGTTGCCGTCGACCAAGAACGCGAGGCCGCCGAACATCGACTTCTCGGCGACGCCACTCTCACCCGACAGCAGCTCGCGGATGCGGTAGGCGAGATCGTCGTCGTAGGCCATGTGGCCAGCGTAAACGGGCTCCGAGCTGCACGGGTCGGTTACGGCTGACGGACGACGCCCCGCAGGAGCGGAAAGCACTTGCGGGGAGGGCTGGAAATCTATCTTACCGCGCAGTAAGATACCGGCATGGCAATCAACCTCGAGCTCCCGCAGAAGCTCGCCCCGGTGACCGAGCAGGCGCATCTCGCCGCCGAGCACATCTTCCGGCCCATCTCGCGCACGTACGACAAGGCCGAGCACACCTACCCCCAGGAGCTCGACGAGCTCGGCAAACTCGCTCGCGAAGCCGCCCGCAAGGGACGCGAGTCCGACGCCGCGGACAAGTCGTCGGCGAAGAAGTCCGACGTCGTCAACGGCGGCAACATGCGTGCGGTGCTGCACGGCGTCGAAATGGGTTGGGGCGACGTCGCGCTCATGCTGTCGATTCCGTATCAGGGTCTGGGTAACGCCGCGATCGCCGCGGTGGCCAACCCTGAGCAGCTCGAGAAGTTCAAGGACGTCTGGGCGTCGATGGCGATCACCGAGCCGAGCTTCGGCTCCGACTCGGCCGCCGTCAGCACCACCGCGACACTCGACGGCGACGAGTACGTCATCAACGGCGAGAAGATCTTTGTGACCGCGGGGTCGCGCGCCGATCACGTCGTCGTGTGGGCGACCGTCGACAAGAGTGCCGGCCGTGCCGCGATCAAGAGCTTCGTCGTACCGATGGACACCGAGGGTGTGTCGGTCGTCCGCCTCGAGCACAAGCTCGGCATCAAGGCGTCCGACACCGCGGTGCTGCGCTTCGAGAACGCCCGTGTGCCCGCCGAAAACCTGCTCGGCTCACCGGAAGTCGACACCAAGAAGGCATTCGCGGGGGTCATGCAGACCTTCGACAACACGCGCCCGCTGGTCGCGGCGATGGCCGTCGGCCTCGGACGTGCGGCACTCGAGGAGCTGCGCGCGACACTCGAGGGCGCCGGACACGTCATCGACTACGACAAGCCCGCCGCCAATCAGGCAGCGGCCGTCCACGACTTCATCCGCCTCGAATCCGATTGGGAGGCTTCGTGGTTGCTGGCGATCCGCGCCGCGTGGATGGCCGACAACAAGCAGCCGAACTCGACCGAGGCGTCGATGTCGAAGGCCAAGGCGGGCCGCATGGTCACCGAACTGACCAACAAGGCAGTCGAGATCGGTGGCACCGCAGGCTATTCCGAGGTCGGGCTGCTCGAGAAGTGGGCTCGCGACTCGAAGATCCTCGACATCTTCGAGGGCACACAGCAGATCCAGCAACTGATCATCGCGCGACGCGTGCTCGGCAAGTCGAGCAGCGAGCTGAAGTAGCGGTCGCGATACCCACTCGACGGGATAAGGCGCACAGTCGACGGGATACAGCGCCCAGTCGGCCGGATACAGCACCCAGTCGACGCCGGGTGCTCAGCGGAGCACGCGGCGCCGAAGTTCCTCGTCGCGCTGTAGGCGGAGCCACTCGCGGTGTCGGCGTTGGGCCGCAACGGCATTGAGCACGTCCACGTCGTCGGCCCCGGCAGGTGGCGCTGGTGAGATGTACGGCGCGAGCGTCTGCACCAACTGCCTTGCGAGAGCGGCACGTAGGACGTCGTCGCGTATCGACGGCGCTTGATGGAGGAAGCCGCGGATCAGCATGGCCTGGTGGTCGGTCAGAACCCCGATGTCGGCGGTGCGCGCCCACTCTGCGAGGTATGGCGGCATGACCGCGGTGCCTGCGACCTCGAGCGAACGCCGGTCGCGGATCACGTAGGTGCCCGCGACGAGATCGCCGACGCGCTTGTCTTTGCGGCTGATGGCAGCGCACACAATCGCGGGCACACCGAAGAATACGAAGATCTCGACGACGCCGACGAGAGACCGCGTGAACGCGTGCCGGAAACCGATCGGGCCGGCGTCGTCGCGCACCGTGCGCAAGCCGAGCGCCCAATGCCCCAACGACTTTCCACGACTCAGCGTCTCCACCGCCGTCGGCAGGACGATCAACGCCAGCACCGACGACAACGCGAACGCACCCGCCAGCACAGCGCCGTCGCGCAGGCTCACGCCGACCTTCGCCGACACCCAGATCAACGCGATGAGTACGACGAGAGCGATCGCGACGTCGATCACTCCCGAAACGATCCGCCGACCGAGCGACGCCGGCGGAAGGTCCAGTGCGACTGCCTCACCCGAGACGAGGTCGTTGCGCCCGAGCCCGACCGTCCCGCCCGTGTACGTGATTGGCCCCGCGTACATGGTCGGCCCTGCATGCATGTTCGGCCCCGGGTACATACGCACTACCGTAGCGGCTGCGGTGGCGCGAACGTAGCGTCTCGTGGGCTACGCGAATGATGAATCCCGACAGGGGTACAGCCGTGCCCGTGGTCTGGCTAGGCTACCGATGTGGATCTCGACGCCTACGTACGAGCGAAGTCACCGACGTGGCAGAGACTCGACGAACTCTCACGCAAACGACACCTCACCGGCGCCGAATCCGACGAGATCCTCGACGCCTATCAGCGCACGGCCACGCACCTTTCGGTGATCCGATCGTCGGCGCCAGACCGTGCGGTAATCGCATACTTGTCGACGCTGCTGGCGCGGGCTCGTGGGCACGCACTCGGGTCGACCGTGACCACGTGGGACCAACTGGTGCGGTACGTCACGACGACTCTGCCCGCTGCGCTCTACAGCACTCGTCGGTGGTGGCTGACGGTGTTGGTCGTCTCGATCGCGTTCGCCGTCGGCATCGGCTGGTGGCTCCTCGACCACCCGACCATGGAGCACACCTTCGGGTCGCGGGAGCAGATCGAGCATCTCGTCAACGACGACTTCGAGAACTACTACTCCGAGAACGCCGCGTCGTCGTTCGCGTTCGAGGTCTGGACAAACAACTTCCGACTTGCGTTGCTGTGCATCGCCTTCGGGGTCTTCGGATTCCCGGTGATCTGGATGCTCTACCAGAATATTCTCAACCTCGCGGTGACGGGTTCGATCATGATCAACCATGGTCGGGCCGACCTCTTCTTCGGCCTCATCACCCCGCACGGGCTACTCGAACTCACGTGTCTGTTCGTGGCGGCGGGGGTCGGGCTGCGCATCTTCTGGTCCTGGGTCGCGCCCGGCGACCGGAAGCGCTCGGATTCACTTGCCGAGGCCGGACGTACCGCCATCGCCATCGGTATCGGATTGGTTGTGCTGCTGCTCATCTGCGGAGCCATCGAAGCGTTCGTGACCCCATCGGGTCTCCCGACGTGGGCGCGCATCGGTATCGGCGTCACCGTGTGGGTCGGGTTCCTCTTGTACGCGCTGGTACTCGGACGTCGCGCCCACGATCGCGGTGCCACAGGCGATCTCGACGAGATCGACCGCGGGTACAGCCTTCCCGTCGCCTGACAGATACCCGGGGAGGCAAGCCGCTCAGAGCATTCCGCGCGACTTCAACAGTAGGTAGTGGTCGGCGAGCGCTGCGGGAAGCTTGTCGGGCGCGGCATCCACGACGTCGACGCCGAGACGGCGTAACCCCGACGCCGTGCGGCCCCGCAACGTCAGTGTGCGCACCGCTGCAGCGGCGTCGTAGATCTCGCGGACGTCGTCGCGACGTTCAGCCATCTCGTCGAGCATGGGGTCGGATACCGATCCGATGACGACCTGGTAGCGCTGTGCGAGTGCGGCGAGCGGCGGCAGCAGCGACTCCTCGACCGCGGCTGGTTCGAGCGGTGTCAACAACACCACGAGTGCTCTCTGGCGCGACACCTTGCTCACCTCGGTGCACAGCATCGGCCAATCTGCTTCCACCAGAGCGGGTTCGAGCGGCGCCATCGCGGTCACGAAGTCGCTCAGCAACGTTGTGCGTGGCGCTCCGATGACCCTGCGATGCACGACGCGGTCGCCCGCGATGAAGTCGACCCGATCGCCCGCGTGCGAAGCAAGCGACGCCAGGAGCAGCGCCGCATCCATCGCGGCGTCGAGTCGCGGCGCGTCACCGACACGACCGGCCGACGTCCGCGATGTGTCGAGCACGATCACGATGTGCCGGTCCTTCTCCGGTTGCCACGTGCGGACGACGACGGAGCGACGTCGAGCGGTGGCACGCCAGTCGATGCTGCGTACGTCGTCGCCCTCGACATAGTCACGCAGGGAGTCGAATTCGGTGCCCTGACCGCGGGTGCGCACAGCTGACCGGCCGTCGAGCTGCCGCAGGTACGCCAGCCGCGAGGGCAAATGCTTGCGCGCGGTGAAGACGGGCAGCGCACGTACGAAGCCCGGAACGACGACGGTGCGCTGTCGGGCGCAGAGTCCGAGCGGACTGAGTCGTCGAACTGTCACGCCGACGGCCAGTCGGTCACCGCGGCGGGTGGGTGTGAGGGTCGTCGTCATCGACTCTGATTGCTGTGGGCCAAGATTCACCGGCCGTGGCGTCGTCGGGTCCGCGCCTGCGGACGGCTGCCATGCGTCGCGGATCAGACCGCGAAATCGACTGCCCGACAAGTTGCGCACCAGCAGCGTCGTCTGGGTCGATTGGCCGAGCTGAACCGGACCGCACGGCACTCGACGTAATTCGAGAGTGCGCGTGGGGTTTCCGACGACGGCGAGGTCGACCACCAGTAGCGCGACGCATAACGCGACCCAGGCCAACACCACCCAGTAGTGCGGGAACAACACCGTCGGAATGGCCCCCGCGAGGACGAGCGCGAAGAAGCGGCCGGTGATGACCATCAGCGTGGGACGGGAACGGAACCGATCGCCGCAGCCAGCACCGCGCCGACCGAGACTCCCTCGAGTTCGGCCTCCGGACGCAGCGAAAGGCGGTGCGCAAGAGTCGCTTGCGCCATCATCTGCACGTCGTCGGGTGTGACGAAGTCACGTCCGTTCAGCCACGCCCACGCGCGACTCGTGCCGAGGAGCGCGGTGGCACCGCGCGGGCTGACCCCGAGCGAGAGCGACGGCGACATCCTGGTCGCCCGGGCGATGTCGACGATGTAGGCGGCGATCTGCGGTGCCACGGCCACCCGTCGCACCGCTGCGGCGCCCGCGATCACATCGGAGCCCGATGCGACCGGTCGCAGACCGGCAGCAGCCAGATCGTGCGGATCGAATCCCGCTGCGTGCCTTGCCAATACGGTGATCTCGTCATCGCGCGGTGGAATCGGCAGGGTGACCTTCAGCAGGAATCGGTCGAGCTGCGCCTCCGGAAGCGGATAGGTGCCCTCGTATTCGACGGGGTTCTGGGTCGCCGCGACGAGGAACGGCTCGGGCAGGGCGCGCGGCACCCCGTCGACGGATACCTGCGCTTCTTCCATCGCTTCGAGCAGCGACGCCTGCGTCTTGGGTGGCGTTCGGTTGATCTCGTCCGCGAGAAGCAGATTGGTGAACACCGGACCTTCCCGGAAACTGAACTCCGACGCCGTGGCGTCGAAGATCAGTGATCCGGTGACGTCGCCGGGCATCAGGTCGGGGGTGAACTGCACGCGCGTGGTGTCGACGTCGAGGGCAGCAGCGACAGACCGCACCAGCAGTGTCTTGGCCACTCCCGGAACGCCTTCGAGCAGAATGTGACCGCGACACAGCAGCGCGATCAGCATCCCGGAGACCGCAGTATCCTGTCCGACAACGGCTTTGCCGACTTCGGCACGTACCGCATTCAGTCGGGCACGCGCGGACGTCGAGAATTCATCTGCGCCTGGCGAAGCCGTCTTGCCGCCCGCCACAGGCGGATACGACGCGGGCCGCGGGGGTGCCGGCGAAGTCGAGTGTGGCGGAGTTGAGGGTGCGGTCATGGTGTGCCCCGGACTTCCTTCTCTAGAGCGGTCAATTCAGTGGTGAAGACGACCAGCGCATCGTCGCCCTCGGGCAACGGGCCGGTCAGGAGTCGTGCGACGTCGCGGGCGTCTCGGTGTGTCGCCGCTGCCGCGACGCTGATGATCGCGGCGACAGACGAGTCGGAACCGTCCGGTGCCCATACGCCCGAGTCATCGCGTTCGTCGGAGGCGTCGAGCGCGTCAAGAGCGTGCACTGGGTCGTAGTGGAGTCCGAGGTACCCGGCGATGCGCGAGATGGTGCGGATGCGCAGGATCGCTGCCGCGCGCGTATCGGCTCCGGCGCGATGGTAGAGGCGTCCGCGGGCCTGGGTGGTCTCGATCGCCTTGACGACGGCGGGTAGCGGCTCGGTGACCATGGGGCCGAATCGTCGTCCACGCCAGAGCATCAGCGCGAAGACAGCGAATGTTGCCAGCAGGAATCCGGGGCCGATCCAACGCGGAATCTGAGAACGCGGGTCGGTGTCGGGCTCACCCGGTTCAGGTGGTCGATCGCCAAAGCTCGGAATGAACCAGATGAGTCGACCGGAGGAGGCGAGCACGCGGAGGGCAACGCCCGCATTGTCGTTCTCGGCGAGGGTGGCGTTCTGCCAGAAGTCGCCGTCGGTCACGACGATCTCGGGGTGCGAGCTCGTCGCGGGTACCACGACGATCTGTCCCGGCTGATCGGCCACATCTGAACCGGTGCCGGTGTCGTCGGGAAAGCAGGATGCCGCTGGCTGCGTCGGCGTGTACCTGGCGGCCGAGGAGTGCGAACCCAAGCCGATGCCTTGTGACGAGATGACGTCGTCGGGGGCGATCCCGAGGAGCGAGCACGCTGCCGTTGATCGGGTTTGCGCGATCAGTGAAACGGTCACCGGCAGCCCTAGCGCCTCGATCGCGCTGCCGGACGGTTGCAGCAGGATCACCCGCTTGACGCCGCGGAACTTGTCGAGGAGGTACGACGCGTTGGCCGGGGTGAGAGCGCCGGATCCGCTCAGGACGACGGTATCGTCGGCGCCCGGTGTCGTGCGATCGCGGAGTTCGTCGAGTCCCCGCGCCACGGTGACGTCGACACCGTGGTCGCTGATCACCTTCGTGACGGCACGGGCACCCGTCGGCCCGAGGTTGTCGGGATCGCCCGCCACCGAGTTGCTCGGCGTCGGCGGCTTCGGCTTCGACGACGGCGCGCCGCCCAGCGCGAGGGCGGCGACAAGCACGACGATCAGCACAGCAACCACGACTCCGAGGACGATCAACCAGGTTCGACGTCGATTTCGTGGACGCGACGGAGCTGGGCCGGACCGGCCCTCGGGAGCCGCGGGCGGCGCGCTCACGGGTGCGCTCACCGGCCGGCCGCCACATCGTCGTTCGTCATGTCGCCGTGCGTTATGTTCTCGCCAGCCACGGAAACGTGGTCCGTGTCAGACCGCGCGCGGCCCCTACGGATCGAGCGTTCCAGCTCGAGCATGGCCTGCGCCTGCGCGTGGTCGGCGTGTCGGTAGCCGTACTCGACGGCGTCGAAAAGTTCAGCGGCCCAACGGAGTTGGCCGCGCTTGTCGTCGAAGGCGATGCCGAGTCGACGCGACGCCTCGCGAGCGGTCAACGACGGTGCCGCGACGATGTACCCGCGTTCGATGCCCCGTCGGGCGAGTGCGCGCATCGCTTCGCGCACGCAACCGTCAGGATCGCCCCTATCGAGGAGTTCCTCTGCGGCCGAACGGTATTCGCCGGACTTGAGTGTCAGGTCGGCGAGGGGAGCCGACGTTTCGGTGCGCCGCGCCCGAGGGGTGCGTCGCACGAAGAAGATCGCGAAAGCCACGAGTGCGATGAGCACCAACACCACGACAACGATGGTCACGATCAGCGTCGTGTCCGGAGCTGGTCCGCCGGTGAAGAAGTCGTAGAGGACGGAGAAGAAGTTCCGTCTGGGCTCAGGCGGCTGCGCGGGCGTGGTGGCCTGCTCGTGATACTCCGGCTTCGACAGTTCGTCGTCGGCCCAGCGTCGGGCAGTGTCGTTGTCGGGATGCAGGCCGTCGGCCAGCAGCAGCACGCTCACGGCGCGAATCCCCGCACAGGCGGGTTCAGGGAGCGTGCGTCCATCGCGACCCCCTCATCCCGTGCTGTTCGTGGTCCCCGGCTGGTTCCCGCGCTGAGCTCTCAACAGCGGCCATCCGTAGCCGTCCGTTGCGAGGGCGAACTTATCAAACCGCCGACGGCACGGCCCAGATTGTCGGTTTCTCAGATGAAGGGTGAGGTCGTGGGTGATCGCTACTTGCGATGGAGTGCGAGCGAGATGTCGTCGGGTCCGAGTTCGGTGCCGTCGGGTCCGACGACAGCGGCATGAATGGGCTCGCCGTCGGTGTCGGTCAGGTCGAGCGGGGCCCCGCTGGGCTGGAGGTACCGGTCGCCCCACTGCATGAGCGCGACGATCACCGGCAGTAGCCCGCGGCCCTGCTCGGTGAGGCGGTACTCGTTGCGGACGCGCTGGCCGGGCTCGCGGTAGGGGACCTTCTCGAACAGCCCCGCCTCGGTGAGTTCTCGCAGCCGAGCCGACGCGACGGCGTCGGTGATTCCGACGCGGCGCGCGAACTCGTCGAATCGTGTTGCCCCGTAGAACGCTTCACGCAGGATGAGCATCGCGGATCGGGTGCCGATCACGCCCATGGCTTTGTCGATCGAGCACCGATCCGCTGTCCAGTTGTCCCTTTCGGCCAGAGGTCCACGTAACTCCATACCCACAGTCTAGCTGACTTGACGATGTCATAGTCAGCGGGTAAACAGTCTGACTATGGAAAACAAAAGCCAGAGCGAACGACGGCACAGCGCCGGTGCTCTTCTCGCGGTCGCGTGCGGCGCGCCGTTCCTGGTCGCACTCGACCTCTTCGTGGTCAACGTGGCATTCGACGACATCGCCGAGGACTTCGGCGGCGCGCAGCTCACCGCGGTCAGTTGGACGCTCTCGGCCTATGCGATCGTCTACGCCGCACTTCTCATCCCGCTGGGAGCCGCGAGCGACAGGCTGGGCAACCGCCGCGGCTTCATCGGTGGAGTCGTCGTTTTCACCGCGGCAAGCGCCCTCGCGGCATGCGCACCGACACTCGGTGTGCTCATCGCCGCGCGAGTGCTGCAGGCCGTCGGCGCGGCAGCGCTCACACCCGCGAGCCTGGCGCTGCTGGTGACGTCGGTGCCACCGGAGCGTCGGGCAGGTGCGGTGCGCATCTGGGCCGCGACGTCGGGGATGGCGGCGGCGCTCGGGCCGGTCGTCGGCGGTATTCTCGTCGAATTCTCCTGGCGTGCAGCATTTCTGATCAACGTGCCGATCGGAATCGCGTTCGTGATCGCGGCAGTTCGGGTCTTCGGACGCGACTCCGGTGTGCAGCAACAACGCTCCGGCGCTGCCGTCTCGGTCGGAATGCTCACGGGCGCCGTGCTACTCGCGGCCTCGAGCGCGCTCGGCGTCCTCTACCTGGTGCAGGGCGACGAGTGGGGTTGGGGTTCAGCGCGCGCGATCGCCGTGCTCGTCGCTGCCGTGATCCTGGGTGTGGCTTTCGTCTTCATCGATCGGCGATCCGACGACCCGCTGATCCCCACAAGGTTGTTCTCGCGCCCGGAGTTCTCGTTCGGAACGGCAGCGATGCTCCTGTTCAGCATCGCTTTCGCCGCCGGCCTGCTCGACGGAATCCTGTTGCTGCAGAAGGGCTGGGGCTATTCGGTGATCCGCAGCGGCCTGGCAGTCGCGCCCGGCCCGCTGATGGTGCCTGTGGCGGCGGTGCTGGTCTCCCGAATGGCAACCACGGTCTCACCGTGGTTGCTCGCCGCCGCGGGAGCGGGCCTGTGGGCCATCGGAATGGTGCTGATCGGAATCAGCACCGACGCGTCCGATCCCAACTACGCCGCCGGTTTCCTGCCCGGCTGGCTCCTCGGCGGATTCGGCGTCGGGCTGGTCATTCCGGCGTTGATCGCCACCGCCACAAGCGGACTCGACGCTGCCATCGCCGGCCGAGGCAGCGCGGTGATCACGATGTCGCGACAGCTGGGTACGACGATCGGCACCAGTGCGCTGGTCGCCATGCTCGGCGCGGGGGTCACGACGGGAACCTGGTGGGTCTGCGCGGCTTTCGCCGCAGGCGCAACGATTCTCGCACTCGGCCCGCTTGTGCGCCGCACATCCGGTCAGGCTCGCGCGGTCGCGGCGTCGAACATCGGTTGATCCGGTCTAGTGGTCTTGCGGTTTTGCTATCACTGCACCGCTCCGCCCGAACAGTCTCGGGCACAACATGATTCACCCCCACGAAAGGTATGAAGGTCATGAACACAGCAGTCATCGTCGACGCGGTGCGTACTCCGGTCGGCAAGGGCAAGCCGACGGGCGCTCTGCACGACGTACACCCGGTCGACCTCCTGGCTCACCCGCTGCGGGAACTACTGTCACGCAATGCAATTGATCCCTCCGACATCGACGATGTGATCACCGGCGTTGTCACGCAGGTCGGTGAGCAGAGCCTCAACATCGCACGTCGAGGGTTGTTGGCGGCGGGCTACCCGGAGTCGGTGCCCGGCGTCTCGCTCGACAGGCAGTGCGGCAGTGGGCAACAGGCGATCGCATTCGCGGCGCAGGGAGTCATCGCGGGCGCCTACGACGTGGTGGTCGGTGCGGGCGTCGAATCGATGTCGCGGGTACCGATGGGCTCGGCGGCATTTGGCACCGACGACCTCAACGGCGTGGCATTCGACGAACGCTACCCCGAAGGGCTTGTCGGGCAGGGTATCTCGGCGGAGCTGATCGCAGCCAAGTGGGGCATCTCGCGCACCGAGATGGACGAGTTCGCCCTGCGCTCACACGAACTGGCCGCCGCAGCGACCAAGAACGGACTCTTCGACAACGAGATCGTCCCGCTTGCGGGGCTGACCACAGACGAGGGGATCCGCGTCGGCTCGACGCTCGACACACTCGCAGGCCTTCGTCCCGCCTACTACGACGAGGCGATCGCGCAACGATTCCCGCAGATCGGCTGGAACGTGACAGCGGCCAACGCGAGCCAGATCAACGACGGCTCGGCGGCTGTCCTGGTGATGAACGAGGAGCGGGCGCGACAGCTCGGACTGCGACCTCGGGCGCGCGTGCACTCGTTCGCCGTCGTCGGCGACGACCCGCTGCTCATGCTCACCGCGATCATTCCCGCGACCCGCAAGGTGCTGGCCCGCGCGGGACTGAGCCTCGACGACATCGACCTGTTCGAGGTCAACGAGGCGTTCGCGTCCGTGGTGCTCGCCTGGGCAAAGGAACTCGACGTCGACCTGGACCGCGTGAACGTCAACGGCGGCGCGATCGCGATCGGGCATCCGCTCGGCGCGAGCGGTGCACGCATCGCCGCGACCGCCATCAACGCGCTCGAACAGCGCGGCGGGCGCTTCGTGCTGCAGACCATGTGCGAGGCGGGCGGAATCGCGAACGCCACCATCTACGAGCGCCTCGACTGATACTTTGTCTCCAAAGTAGAACACGTTCTAGATTTGGAGACCAAGTATGACCGTCGAACAAGAACAGACCGAGCTGTCGAGCAAGATCAACGCCGCCGTAGGTGCGTACATCGATCTGCTCACCAACGGCACCGCCGAGCAGATCGCGGATCTCTTCGCCGCAGACGCGACGGTGGAGGACCCGATCGGTGCCGACATCCGCAACACCCGCGAGCAGCTCGTCGAGTTCTACTCGATCATCACCGGCATGGACGAGCACGTCGCCACCCTGAACTGGAAGAAGATCGCGGGCGACACCGCGGTCTTCGAGTTCACGCTCGTCACCGGCAAGTCCGACATGCGGTTCGAGATCACTCCGATCGACATCATGGTCTTCGACGCCGACGGCAAGATCTCCTCCATGCGCGCCGTCTGGGAGCCGAGCGACCTCAAGCAGCTGTAGGGAGTTCCCGCCGATCGAGGGCTACCCCCGCTGATCGAGCTATCCCCGCTGATCGAGCTTGTCGAGATCACTCGCGGCGGAGAGTGGTCTCGACCAGGGTGCTCGCTGCGCTCGCGCCCGCTCGACCAGCGGCAACGAGCCGCCCGTTGATCGAGCGGAACCCCTCGCAGATCGAGCGTTATCCCTGCTGATCGAGCTTGTCGAGATCACCCGCCCGGGGGAGTGGTCTCGACCAGGGTGCTCGCTGCGCTCGCGCCCGCTCGACCAGCGGGAAGGAGCCAGCCGCTGATCGAGCGCTACCCTCGCTGATCGAGCCTGTCGAGATCACCCACGCCCGGTCGGCCGCAGCACGATCTCGGTGGGGTGCGCGTCGGCGGGGGTGTGGATAGCGGTGACCACCGCGCCCGCGACCGTCGAGGGCTTCAGGAACTTCGACGCGTCGTAGTCGTCGCCCTCGATCGCGACCAGCTCGCGCTGCATGTCGGTGTCGATTCGCCCGGGGAACACCGACGTCACGCGCAGCGCGGTCTCCTCGCCGCGCAGGGCGTCGGCCAGCGCGCGCAGCCCGAACTTGCTCGCGGCGTACGCGCCCCAACCGGGGTTGGCGCGAATCCCCGCGCCCGAGTTGATGAACACGACGTGACCCTGCGCCGCCCGCAGCGCGGGGAGCAGCACACGCGTCACCTCGGCCGCGGCAACGAGATTCACCTCGAGCACGTGACGCCATTCGTCGACGGCTGTCTCGGCGACAGTGCGCAGCGTCGAACCGACTCCCGCGCTATGGACCAGTACGTCCAGCGACGGTATTGACTCCGCGGCCGCGGCAACCGAAGCGTGGTCGGTGAGTTCGACGGCGAATGTCGTGGCACCCAGCTCCGCGGCGAGCGCGTCGAGTGCGGCCGACGGTCTGCCGCCGAGAATCAACGTGTGGGTCGGTGCGAGTTGTCGGGCGATCTGCTCGCCGAGTCCGCGGCTTGCTCCGGTGATCAATGCGGTTGGCACGCGTCCAACCGTACCGGCGGTCACGACCGACGACCTCGAGCGGCGAGGACAGTCGAGGCAGTGCAGAATCAACGCGTGGCCAGGTATGGATTCACCCCAACGCAGTTGTCGGCACGAGCCGCGTATCTGCTCCGCGGAAACGATCTGGGCACGATGACCAGCGCGGCACCCCGTCTCTACCCGCACATGTGGAGCTGGGACGCGGCGTTCGTGACGGTTGGTCTCGCACCGCTGAGCGTCGAGCGTGCCGTCATCGAGATGGACACATTGCTCTCGGCGCAGTGGTCGAACGGCATGATCCCGCACATCGTTTTCGCCAACGGGCGTGATGGGTATTTCCCCGGCCCCGGTCGATGGGAGTGCTCGCGCCTGGCCGACGCCGCACCCGACTATCCGGAGACGTCTGGCATCACGCAGCCGCCGGTGCACGCGATCGCGGTGCAGCGCATCCTGGATCACTCACGACGACACGGCCGTTCGACGCGGGCCGTCGCGAACGAGTTCATCGACCGCCGGTGGGGCGCGCTGATGCGGTGGCATCGTTGGCTCGCCCACGCACGCGATCCGCTCGGGCGCGGTCGCGTCACGATCTACCACGGCTGGGAATCGGGAATGGACAACTCGCCGCGCTGGGACGGTCCGTACTCGCGTGTCGTCCCCGGCGAGGATCTGCCGCCCTACACCCGCGCCGACCTCGAGCACGTCACCGACCTCTCGATGCGCCCGACCGATCTCGAATACGACCGCTACATCTGGCTCGTCGAAGAGATGAAACGAGCGCACTACGACGACGAGGTCCTGCCCAAGGTCATGAGTTTCATGGTCGAGGACGTCTTCGTCAGTGCGATCTTCGCCGTCGCATGCGATGTTCTCGCGACGATCGGAGAGGACTACTCCAAGCCGCGCGCTGACGTGCGAGACCTGCGGGCGTGGTCGGATCGGTTCAAGGCCGGCGTGGTGGCTGCCGCGAACGACCGCAACGGTGCCGCGCGTGATTTCGATCTGCGCGCGGGGCAGTGGATCAACTCCGAGACCATCGCGGTCTTTGCGCCCCTGCTGTGCGGCGGGCTGTCCCGTGATCGGGAACGAGCACTCCTACGACTTTTCGACGGCCCGCGCTTCTGCGGACACCCCGACCTGAGGTTCAGCGTCCCGCCGTCGACGTCGCCGATCTCGGCCGACTTCCGCCCACGCGAGTATTGGCGCGGCCCGGTCTGGCCCGTGATGACGTGGCTGTTCAGCTGGGCATTTGCACGCCGCGGGTGGACCGAACGCTCCGCCCGCCTCCGTGAAGAGGGCTTACGGCAGGCAACCGACGGCGCGTTCGCCGAGTACTACGAGCCCTTCACCGGCGAAGCGCTCGGCAGCATGCAGCAGAGCTGGACCGCGGCGTCGGTGCTCGACTGGCTCGACTGACTGCGGCTCCGTACAGGTCGACGCTCCGCATGAGTCGACGTGCCATAAGACGAAGGTTGCCCCGCGGTCCGGAGTGGACCGCGGGGCAACCTCTTTCGTATCAGGGGAGACTCAGAACTCTTCCGCACCGACCAGCGCGGCATCCTCGTCGACGTGGTGCGACTCCGCCTTCTTCGACTGCACGAACCCGACCGCGATCACGGCGACGGCACAGTAGCCGACGGCGAACCAGAACGGGGCCGCCGGAGCGAACCACTCCGCGAGGTAGGCGACCAACACGGCCGACGCCGCGCCGCCCATCCAACGCAGGAAGCTGTAGCCCGCACTGGCAACCGAGCGCGGCTTGTTGGGATCAGCCGACGACATAGCGACGCCGGTGAACAGCGTGTTGAGGATGCCCGACGGGAGACCCGAGAGCACGATCGCGAGTCCGGTCAGCCACACCTGGTCGGTGGCGACACCGACCGCTGCGAGCGCCATCACGACGCCGTAGCCGACGATCGCGGTCATCACGCCACCGCGCTGTCCGATCCACTCGGCGAGCCGCGGCCCGACGAAGACACCCGAGAGTGCGGTCAACAGACCCCAGCCGAAGAACACCATGCCCGCCGGAATCGGCTTGAGGCCCATGGCAAGTGGCGCGTAGGCGATGACCGTGAACAGTGCGCCGGTGTAGAACGCCGAGCCGATCGACGTCAGCAGCAACGTGCGGTTACGCAGCGCCTTGAGCGGGTCGACAATGCTGACCGCGACACGTTCTGAGCGCGGACCGTCGGCCGGCAGCATGAACGCACACAGCACAGCACCGATCAGCATGAGGACGGCGGTACCCGCGAACGGTGCACGCCACGTCCACGCTCCGAGCAGTGCTCCGAGCAGCGGACCGACGGCCAGGCCGACGCCGAGCGCGGCCTCGTACAGCAGGATCGCGCCGTGCTGCCCGCCCTTGGCCGCGCCGACGATGAATGCCAGCGCCGTCGCCATGAACAGCGCGTTGCCCAGACCCCAGAGCACGCGCATCGCGATGAGGTGGTCGATGTTGCCCGCGAACGTCGAGACGCCCGCTGCGATGACGATCAGCGCGAGGCCGACGGTCAGCGTGCGCTTGGGTCCGTAGCGGAACGCGGCCCAACCGGTGATCAGCATGGCGATCACCTGCACGCCCAGGTAGACGGCGAAGAGCAGCGTCAGCTTCGACGGCGGCGCGTTCAGTTCCTCGCGGATCGTGTTGAGGATCGGATCGACGAGGCCGATGCCCATGAAGGCGATGACCGCAGCGAACGCGGTCACCCACACGGCCCGGGGCTGACCCTTGAAGGTCTCGATCAGTGAATGGGAGTGCTCCTCTGGCGCCGACTGCGTCGGCTTCTCCGTCGTGGTTGTCACATCTACCTCGTGTTCAGTCGAAAGTTGTTGCTTACTAAAGTCTTTGGGGCTGCAGCCTTGGGGACTGCTACTTCGCCGCTGCTTTTACTTCGCCGGGGTCGGGGACGGCGTCCCCTCGAGCTCCGCGTGCAGTGCCCGAAATGCGGGGGCGGCCGCGGCGAGCCGCGCTCGGTCGTCGTCGGAAAGTCGTTCGAGTGCCGCGGCGAGCGCGTCTTCGCGTTGCCCCCGAACCCGCTCGAGAACCTCGTGCCCGTGGTCGGTGAGCCGCACCAGCACGGCGCGTCGGTCATCGGGATCGGGCGAGCGAACCACCAGTCCGCTCTTGCACAGGCCGTCGACCAGGGCTGTTGCCGTTGGCATCCGGATGGACTCGCGCTCGGCGAGTTCGCCCATCCGCATCGGCTCGTGGTCGACGATCGTGGCCAGCGCCGACGCCTGAGCAGCCGTGTACTCGGGAATCGGGGTGTGCCGACGCAACGCCAGGTAGAGCCGCGTCACGGAGGGGCGAAGCGCTCGGGCGATGTCTGCACTGTTCTCGGTCACGTTTAGTAACTCTAATACTTAGGCTTATGAAATAAAAGGTCGAACGGTAGTGTGGCGCTGTGACTCGTGACACGAAGAAGAAGCTCACCCCTGCGAAGCGCGCACTGATCAGCGTCGCCGCCGTCGCACAGTTCGCGCTGCAGGGCTACGCCCTACGCGACCTCAAGAAGCGCCCCGCCGAGCAGGTACGCGGCCCCAAGAAGGCCTGGGCCGCAGCGAGTTTCATCAACTACATCGGCCCGATCGCGTACCTGGGCTTCGGGCGGAAGTCGGCGTAGGAGCGTCCGGGAGCGCGCAGAAAACCGCACCCCTCGGGTCACCCGCACGTACCGGTACATGCGAGTGACCCGCGGGACGTAACTTTCTGCGGACTGCGGCGCGCCCGCGCGCGCAGTGGCCGAGCGTGCAGCAACGTGGCGCGTGCAGCAGGCGGGCGCGCGCAGACTGCAGCAACCGGGCGCGCGCCGCACTCGAGCGTGCAGAAAACCGCACCCCTCGGGCCTTCCACACGTACCGGTACACGCGAGCGGCCCACCGGACGTAACTTTCTGCGGGGTGCGGCAACCGGCCCGCAGAAGCGTGGCGCGCGACGGCCGGAGCCGCAGTAGCGTGGCGCGCAGTCACCGGGGCGCGCACGGCAACCGGGCGCCCGCAGAAAACCGCACCCCTCGGCTCACCCACACGTACCGGTACATGCGAGCGGCCCACAGGGCGTCACTTTCTGCGCAGCGCCAGCCCGACCGAACCCGAGCCTAGAACCGGCCCCCGACGCCGATGCGGCCCGAGCTCGACGACCCGCCGAACGAGCCGGGGCTGCGGCCGCCGCCGCTGGTGTAGCCACCGCCGCCGAAGCCACCCCCGAACCCTCCGCCGTAGCCGCCGCCGCGCATCGATCCGCGCAGGAAGCTGTCGACCAGGATGCCGCCGAGTACCGCGCCCGTGGCCGCTGATCCGGTGCTCGATCGCGGCTGCTGACTCTGCTGCCAACTCACCACGTCGCCCTGTGCGGCCATGAGTGCCTGGTCGGCGAGCGAGCCGGCTCGACGCGCCGCGTCGGTCGACGCCGTGGGGTCGCTCTGCGCGGTCGTGTTGGCCGACTGCAGCAGGCGCTGCGCTTCGGCGAGGCGGGTGCGTGCGGTCGACCCGATGGCGCCGCGTCGAGTTGAAATGAAGTCCGACGCCGCGGTGACCTTGGCCTGCGCGCTGGTCAGCGCAGCGGTGAGTACTTCGGTTCGCTGCTTGCGCTGTGCCAATGCGCCGCGGGCGGCATCGAGCGCGTCGTCGAGGTCGGCGTCGGCGTCGACCAGTGCGGTGAACACTCCCAATAGGTCCTGGTCTGTCCCGGACTTGGCGCGTTCGAGTGCCGTGGTGGCCGATGCGACCGCTGTCGCCAACTCTGGCCCGCCATCCGTCGACAGCCCGGACGCCTCCTGCAACTCGCCCTCGACCTCGGCGATCAGCGCGGGAAGCTGGGTGTGCGCGGCGGCGATGTTGTTGTCGGCGTTGTCGATCGCGTCGAGGAGCTTGTCGGCCTGGCCGATGGCGCCCTCCGCCGAGCGGATCGCGGCAACGGCTGCACCCTGCTCGCCGACGGGACGCGCGATCGCCGCACGACCCTGATCCGCGCTGCTCTCGGCAAACCCGATCTCCTGCGCGGCAAGGTCGACGTTGTGCTCGATCGAGTGCAGAGTCGATGCGCCGTACTTCTGTGTCAGCGTCGTGAGTTGGCCGGCCGCACCTTCGAGGCGTGCTCGCAGCGCGACGAGTTGCTGCGTGATCTGAGCGAATCGGGTGTCGGCGTTGATCAACAGGTTGCGCATCTCGTCGAAGGCCGAGACCTGTTCGTCGAGTGCGGCGTCGACGTCGGTGCAGGTTGTGATGATCTGCACCAACATCGAGCGTCGTTCGTCGGGTGTCTCCGGGATGTCGTCGTCGAGTCGTTGTCGAAGCGAGAACGATGTCGCGAGACCACGTTTCGCTGCGTCGAGTGCCTGCGTGAAGGGTGCGGTCTGGGCTGGACCGAACTCGTCGACGGCCAACCGCAGCTCCTCCTCGCTGGTGCGGATCGCGTTGTCGGTGTCGGTCAAGACCTCGCGCGACCAGGGTTCGAGTACTTCGATCGGCTGTGACAGCAGTTCGTCGCCGGTGAGTTCCTGTTCGCGAACGGAGTCGAGCTGCGACTCGAACTTCTGCTTTCGACGCCGCCGCGAATAGAGGTAGGCGCCACCGCCGCCGACGACCGCGACACCACCGACCGCTCCGGTGACGATCGCGGCGGTGTGCGACGGCGTGAGTGCCGAGCCGAGACCGTTCGCGGCGCCGACGGCCGCGCCCGGCCAGTCCGACTTCTTGAGCGCGGGCACGATGTTGTCCTTGGCGATCGAATCCAGCGTCGAACGGTCGAGACCGTCGACCGAATCGGGTGCGTCGAAGCGGTACGCGCGGTCGTCGGTGGCGACGGCGAGGAGTACGTCGTGCTCGCCGAGGTCGCTCATCTGCACGGTCTGCGAGCCCCACTGCTCGCTGCCCAGACCGTTGAATGTCTTGACGTAGACGACCCACAACTGCACGCCGTGTTCGCTATAAAGCGTCTCGACGGCTTGCTGCACCCGCGTGCGATCCGACGACGAGAGCGCGTCGGCGGGGTCGGTGACCTGGTCGGGTAGTCGCATCGGCGGCTCGGCGCGCGCAGAGTCCGCGCCCACCCACGTACCCAGCGCCGCAAGCATGAGGAGTGCTCCCACAATCAGCACACGCAGGAGAACGCGCGGGTCCGTGATGTTCTTTCCGACAGCAAGCGGTCTGAGCATGTCATCAAATCTAGGCCGTTGACGCCGTCGGACCGAAGGCAGCCACGCCCGTCTCGGGGCAATTGCCCCGATCGCCCGACGAACGTCGCGTGAACAGCAGTGCCCCGCCGGGGATCGACGCTCAGGCCGCCGCTGTACGACGTCGCTTCGCCGGCAACGGGATCTGTGCCGACGTCGTGTGCTGGTAGTCGGCGTACTCGGGATACTTCGACAGCGTCAGCGACTCGGTGAACTTGGTAGAGCCGATGAATAGCAGCGTCAGCAGCACCGCGCCGACGATCGTCGGCTGCAGGATCGCCCCCGCGGCCACGGCGCCGAACAGGTAGATCACCCACCACTGGGCCTGCTCGAAGAAGTAGTTCGGGTGCCGCGAGTAGTGGAACAGCCCGGTCGTGCAGAACCGCGTCGACGTCTGGCCAGCGGTCTTGCGCGCGTGGAACTCCCACTGCTGCTGGTCGGCCGTGGCCTCCCCGGCGAGGAACGCCAGGAAGGCGACCGCGAGCACGACGTCGAGCACACCGAACCCGCCCGGATGACGCTGCGCGGTGTAGCCGGGCAGCGTGATCAGCACGAGCAGCAGGTTCTGGTAGATCACGATGAAGAACAGGTTGAACAACCAGAACTGCCACTTACTCATCCGGGAGCGCAGCACGGCCCAGCGGTAGTCCTCGGTGCCGGTGTACCCGCCGCGTCGGGCGAAGTTGAACGTCAGTCGGATGCCCCACGCGGTCACGAGCACCGCCATCACAATCACCCGGGCGTCGAAGTGGCTGTACGCCGCGAACACCCAGAGGTAGATGACAGGTGCGACCGACCAGATGCGGTCGACCCAGGACGTGTCGCCGGTGATCAGCGACGCAACCCAGCAGCCAAGCGAGATGACACCCGCGATGATCGCGACGACGGCGAGGCTCGACATATCGACTCAGTTCACCCGCGCCAGCGGCACAGGGCTTCGACGGCCGTGAGGTCGTAGTCGGGGCCGGTGGTGCCGACGGTGATCAGTGAGACGCCCTCGGCGCTGATGGCGTCGGCGGTGCGCACCAGTTCCTCGACGTCGCCGGTGAACGGGATGCCCGCCGACCGCTCGATGGTCTCGGGGTCGCGACCGATCTCCTCGCAGTACCCCGACAGCACCTTGGTCTTGTGCCGGTAGGTCTCGACGTCGTTGAAGCCGTGCCAGGCGTCGGCGTACTTCGCGACGAGCGGGAGGGTCTTCTTCTCGCCGCTGCCTCCGATGAGGACCGGAATGTGTCGGGTGGGTTGGGGATTGAGCTTCTCGAACCGCGAGGCGATCCGTGGGAGTGCCTCGCCCAGCTCGCCGATGCGGCTGCCCTTGGTGCCGAAGTCGTAGCCGTACTCGTCGTAGTCCTTCTCGAACCAGCCCGCGCCGATACCGAGGATGAGTCGGCCACCGGAGATGTGGTCGACGGTGCGCGCCATGTCGGCCAGCAGGTCGGGATTGCGGTACGAGTTGCACGTGACGAGCGCACCGATCTCGACGCGTTCGGTCTGCTCAGCCCACGCACCGAGCATGGTCCAACACTCGAAATGCGCCCCGTCGGGGTCGCCGTAGAGCGGATAGAAGTGGTCCCAGTTGAAGATGATGTCGACGCCGAGGTCTTCTGCCCGCAAGACCGCGTCGCGGATCAGCGAGTAGTCGGGGGCGTGCTGCGGCTGGATCTGGACTCCGATGCGAATGGGAAATGCCATGTCTCCCAGTCTGCCCCTCCGCCGCCGCCGCGTCGATGACCGACTTTCGCTGCCCGAGCGCGCGCCGCCCGCTGGTCGAGCGCACTCTCACGCTGGTCGAGCGCCCACCCCGCTGGTCGAGCTTGTCGAGACCACCCCCCACGCTGGTCGAGCCCCCCACGCTGGTCGAGCCCCCCACGCTGGTCGAGACCACCCCGCTGGTCGAGCCCCCACCGCTGGTCGAGCTTGTCGAGACCACCCCGCCCGCTTGTCGAGACCACCCCGCCCGCTTGTCGAGCGCCCACCCCGCTGGTCGGGCGCACCCACCGCTGGTCGAGCTTGTCGAGACCACTTCTTGCCTCCGGCGCAACGCTGCTCGACGCCGCGCGGCGGCCGTGCCACGCTCGACGCATGAGCACTGCACACGGTCAGCAGAACACCGGCGACCAGAACCCGCACACGGCCGCCGAGTGGGACGCGAGGTACGCCGACACCGAGCGCCTCTGGACGTCGAACGTGAATCCCTCCTTGATCGCGGAAGCCTCCGACCTCGCGCCGGGCACCGCGCTCGACGTCGGAAGTGGTGAAGGCGCTGACGCTCGCTGGCTCGCCGAGCGCGGCTGGCAGGTCACGGCGATCGACATCTCGCAAGTCGCCGTCGACCGGGCCCGGGAGAGCTTCCCCGGACCCGAGATCACTTGGCTGCAAGCAGATCTCGTCGTCGACGACGTCCCGGGTCGCGACTTCGGGCTTGTCGCGGCGCACTACTTCCCCATCCTTGCCGAAAACCGTTCGGTGGCACAGAAACTCGTCGACGCTGTCGGGCCGGGCGGATCACTGCTGGTCGTTGGACACGCGCCAGAGGGCGTGCGCGCGCACGGATTCGACCCCGCCGACTACGTGCAACCGGACGACATCGCGACCCTGCTCGAGGGCCGGTCCGCCGACGGTGAATCCGAAGAAGGTGGCTGGGAGATCCTCACCCACGAGACTCGTCCGCGTGGCATCCCCGCGGGCGGCGGGCACCACATCGACGACGTGGTGCTGCATGCGCGCAGGTTGCCCGCCCGATAGCAGCCAGCTCTAGCTCCAGTCGCGCTGCGACCGCTTCGACCAGTAGTCGGCTGGCGGCTCGGGTTGCGCGACGAGTTCCGCGAGGACTGCGGGTTCGAGTGTCACGGTGCTCGCGGCGACGTTGCTGTCGACCTGCTCGACGCTCACCGCGCCCGACAGCACATGTGCGGCCCACGGCTGAGCCAGCGCGGCCGCCAACGCGACCTGGTCGGCGGGCACATCCAGTTCGGCCGCAACACGGTCGACGGCGCGTCGGGCGTCGGAATCGTCGTCGACGCCGGGCGCCAACCGACCGTTGGCCATACCCTCCTTCACGACCACCGACAGGCCCGCCTCCGCGGCCTCGGCCAGCGCTGGTCCCACCGACGTCTCCAGCAGATTCCACGTCGACTGGACGACTCCGAAGAGCGGCGCTCCGCCAATCTCGATCGAGATCGCTTGTCGCACAACGTCGGCCTGCGACGGGCCCGACGTCGAGAAGCCGATGCGGTAGCCGTCGTCGCGCACTCGGGCGAGAGCGTCGAGCAGTGCGGAGTTGGTCAGTGCCGGGCTGTCGGGTGTCAGTGAGTGGATCTGGTAGATGGAGAGTGCTTCGCCGAGTATCGCGTGGCTCGCCGTCCACTGGTCGACGAATTCGCCGAGACTGTGGTCCTTCACCTCGTGGACCGCAGCGTCGAGTTCCCATTCGCCGACGTAGCGGTAACCCCACTTCGAGGCGACGACCACGTCGTCGACGTCGGGTCGATCACTCAACCAGTCCGCGAGGAACTGCTCCGACAATCCGTACGACCGCGCGCAGTCGAGGTAGCGGACCCCGTCGGCGTAGGCGGCGTCGAGCACGGCGTACGTGCGCACGCGCATGTCCTCGATGCTGCGTTCGTCGCCGAGGTCGTAGTCTCGGCCCGTCGTGATGTATGCCGGACGACCAACGGCTGCCAGGCCCAGTCCGATTGTGGCACTTGGTGTTGTCACTTCTCGACCTCGTAAACCCCGTAGACGGTGTCCGCTCGCGTGATGACCTGCATGCGTTCGAGTCTATCGAGCGGCGCTGCTCACTAGGTGAGCGCCGCGCGCACCGAGGCAGCAGTGTCGGCTTCGAGGCACCGCTCGACGAGCCTGGGGTTGGTCGGGACATCGATGCCACGTACTGCCTGTTTGATCGGAGGGACGGCGCGGGGAGCGACGCTCAACTCGCGAACCCCAAGCGCAACAAGGAGATCGGTTGCCGTCTCGTCGGCTGCCAACTCTCCGCAGACTGCGACGAGACGGTCGGGTCCGGCACCGCGGCAGACCCTGTTGATCAGTGTGACGACTGCGGGATCGAGTGGATCTGCAAGCGCTGCAACGGAAGTGTTGCCGCGTTCGGCGGCCAACGTGTACTGCGTGAGGTCGTTGGTACCGATGCTGAAGAAGTTGACGTGCGGCGCGAAGGCCGCGGCCTTGAGAGCCGCTGCGGGGACCTCGATCATGATTCCCACCTCGAGTCCCGCCGGTTCACCACGTCCGACGGAAGTGATCGCGGCGTCGAGATGCTCTCGAGCAGTGAGTAACTCGTCGACGGTGGTCACCATCGGGAACATGATGCTGATCGGAGTCTGGTGTGCGACGGTGACGATGGCCCGGAGCTGGTCGTCGAACAGTGTCTTCTCGGCCAGCGCGAGGCGGAGTCCGCGGAGGCCGAGGAAGGGGTTCTCTTCGGCGGGTCGCGGCGCGAACGATAGCGGCTTGTCGCCTCCGACGTCGAGCGTGCGCAGCGTGATGCGTTGGCCACCAAGGGCATCGGCCATCGCGAGGTAGGTGTCGATCTGCTCGTCGACGGTGGGGGGCTCCGCACGGTCGAGGTAGAGAAACTCGGTACGGACCAAACCCGAACCGTCCGAGCCACTTTCGGCGGCGGCGCGTGCATCCTCGACAGAGCCAAGGTTGGCCGCCACCAGAATTCGCGTGCCGTCGGCTGTGCTCGCCGACTCGTGTGCCGACGCGCGGGCAAGCTCTCCGCGCTCTGCAGCACGTGATGCCTCACCGCGTAGCCGTTCGAGGGTCTGATCGTCGGGGTCGACGATGACCTCACCGGTCGATCCGTCGAGCGCGACGGTGACACCGGGTTCAATGGCCAAAACGTCGGCGCCTGCCGCGACGACCGCGGGAATACCTCGCGCGCGGGCAAGGATTGCAGCGTGACTGGTCGGGCTTCCGCCCGCGAGGATGACGCCTGCGACTTTCTCGGGGTCGAGGACGGCCGCCTGTGCCGGCAGCAGATCGTCGACGACGAGGATTCCGGTGCCATCGATGGTCGCGTCCGGGATGCCTGCCAGCTTGCGGAGTACCTGCTGTCCGACTGCGTGCACGTCGACAGCGCGCTCGCGCAGGTAGGGGTCGTCGACGGCGCGCCATTCGGCTTCGACGGCCGCCACTGCCTCCGCCCACGCGCGCGACGCGGGCACACCGGACTCGACGCGTTCGAGGGCTGCGGCCACGAGGTCCGGATCGTCGAGCATCACCAGGTGGGCGTCGAAGATGGCGGCGTCGGCGGGGCTGTGCTGCGCCGTCGTGGTGCGCAGGCTCTCGATGTCGGCGCGTACAGCGTCGAGGGCGTCGCGCAGTCTGGCGGACTGGGTGTCGGCGGAGTCGAACTGCTCGTCCGGGGGCCCGACGTCGACGACCGCGGGCGTGAACACCGGACCGATCGCGATCCCGGGCGACGCCGGCAGGGCGGGGTGGTCTCGACAAGCTCGACCAGCGGGGGAGGCGGCTTGACCAGTCGAAGAGGCAGCTCGACCTGCGGGGGAGGCGGCTCGACCGGCGGTGGGGGCGGCTCGGCCAGCGGGGGAGGCGGCTCGGCCAGCGGTGGGGGCGGCTCGGCCAGCGGGGGAGGCGGCTCGGCCAGCGGTGGGGGCAGCTCGACCAGCGGAAGAGGCGGGGGCATCCTCCTCGCCAAAGCGGTTGCGCGCCAGCGTGGCCAGATGCTCGACGGCGGCCTGTGCGTCTGGGCCGCTCGCGTCGATCTCGAGGTGCTGGCCGCACCGCACGGCGAGGCCGGCGACCTGCGACAGGCTCCTCGCCGACGCCGGGCCGGCGCCGGTGTCGAGATTGCGCAGCGTGACCTCGGCGTCGAATTGTCCTGCCTCCGTGACCAATCGGGCGGCTGGTCGGGCGTGGAGGCCATGCGGGTTCTCGACCTCGACGACGGCGGACTCACCGTCGGGAGACATATCCTCACCACTCGCTGGCACATCCTCCTCAACGACGCCCAACGCCGACCGTTTCGGTGTCAGCGCACCGGCCGCCTCGGCGGCGACGTCGGAGGGTGGGGCGCCGGAGGCGGAGGTCACGGCCGCGGCCATGAGTCCCTCGACCAACGGTGCCGCCGACAGCACGGTGCGCTCGCGGACCTCCGCATCGATCAGTTCGAGCGCGAGTTCGGCTGACAGAACGGCACTTCCGAGATCCATCAGCACCACGACGCCCTGGCCGTCGTCCGCCTTCTCGATCGCGTCGACGATGGCGGTGGCGTCGGTGCCGAAGGTCTCGGCGTCGAGTCCTGCTGCGATGGCGATGCGCGTCGTCGATCCGTGGAGCATCTCCGATGCCAGTGCCACCGCGGCGTCGGCAAGTGCTCTGCTGTGGGAGACGACCACCAGCCCGGTCATGGTGTGCCGGCCGCGTTCACGGCTTCGGCGAGTGCGTCGACGAGCATCGCCGCGCTCGTCGCTCCCGGATCCTGATGTCCGACGCTGCGCTCTCCGAGATACGATGCACGACCCTTGCGGGCCACCATGTCGACTGTTGAGTCGCGCCCGGCAGCGGCAGCATCGGCGGCGACCTGCAGTGCTTTCGGTAGCGCTGCGCCGTCGGCGAGCGCGGCGTCGAGGGCGTCGCATGCGGGGTTGAGCGCGTCGAACATGGTCTTGTCGCCGGCCTGTGCGTGCCCGCGGTCGACCACCCCGGCGAGCCCCGCACGCAGTGCCGCGGCGAGTGTTGCGTCGTCGATCTCCGCGCTGTCGCCGATGGCGCCCGCCATCCGCAGCAGCAGGGTGCCGTACAGCGGGCCGCTGGCTCCGCCGACCTTGCTGACGAGTGTCATGCCGGCCTTCTTCAATAGCGGTCCAGGCAGGTCTGGACTATCGGCGAGTCCGTCGACGACGGCGGTCATGCCGCGTTCCATGTTCGATCCGTGGTCGGCGTCGCCGATCGCGGCGTCGAGTTGGGTCAGTTCGTCGACGTTGGCCACCACGTCGCTGGTGAACAGACGGAGCCAGGTCGCGATGGTGTCGGTGGTGATGGTGGTCATGACGTGCCCTTTCGATCAAGCCCAGTGCAGGTTCGGTGTGTCGACCGGAGCGTCCCATAGTTCGGTGAGCTCGTCGTCGAGTCGCAGCAGCGAGACCGAACAGCCCGCCATGTCGAGGCTGGTGACGTAGTTGCCGACGAGGGTGCGCGTTGCCGTGATGCCTGCGGCGTCGAGGAGTCGTGAGAACTCGGCACACATCAGATAGAGCTCGATCAGGGGTGTCCCACCGAGGCCATTGACCAGCAGCACTACGCCGTTCTCACCGACGGTGAAGTCGAGGTCTGCGAGAACCGGATCGATCAGCATCTGCGCCATCTCGTTCGCCGAAGGCAGCTCGACGCGTTTGCGGCCCGGTTCGCCGTGGATGCCGACGCCGAGTTCGATCTGATTCTCGGGGAGATCGAACGTCGGGTGACCGACCGCGGGGACCGTGCAGGAGGTGAGGGCGAGGCCCATGGTGCGTGCGTTGTCATCTGTCTTGCGTGCCAGTCGGGCGACTTCGGCGAGGTCGGCGCCGCGCTCGGCGACCGCCCCGGCGATCTTCTCGACGAAGACGGTGCCCGCGACGCCGCGTCGACCGACGGTGAAGCTGCTGTCGGTGACAGCCACGTCGTCGTCGACGATGACAGACACCACCTCGACGTCGGCGAGCTCCGCGGCCATCTCGAAGTTCATCACGTCGCCGCTGTAGTTCTTCACGATGTGCAGCACGCCTACGCCGCCGTCGACGCCGCTGGTCGCGGCCAGGATCTGGTCGGGGACTGGCGACGTGAAGACCTCCCCGCAGGCGGCGGCGTCGAGCATCCCCGGGCCGACAAAGCCGCCGTGCAGTGGCTCGTGGCCGCTCCCTCCGCCCGAGACCAACCCGACCTTTCCTCTGCGCGGTCCCTCGGCACGGAAGATCACCCTGTTCTCGTGGTCGACGCGCAGTCGGGGATGCGCGGCCGCAACCCCGCGCAGTGCGTCGGCCAGCACATCGGCCGGCTCGTTGATGAACTTCTTCATGAGCCACAACTCCTACGGGGACGTGCGGTGACGCCGAGTGATTCATTCGGCATTATCGAATGAAACGTCACACTACGCCACACGAGATGTGACGGGCAATACTTTTCACAGATGGAACCGAGGAGATCTCGCCTCGGGCAGATGGCTGAAGCGATTGCTGCGAGAATGTCGGGATGATTCAGTCCGTAGACCGCGCGCTCCGCGTGCTCACGGTGCTTGCGGGCGACCACAGGATGAGTCTCGGACAAATCGCCGAGAGGCTCGAGCTGCCGCCGTCGACCGTCCACGGCATCGTCCGCACGCTGCTCGCCCACCGGATGGTCGTGCAGGAGCGCGACTCGGGTCGCTACCGCCTCGGACCCGCGGTTCTCACCTTCGGCAACGTCTACCTCGACAGCCTCGAACTGCGCGCGCGGATCGCGCCGTGGGCCGAGGATCTCGCACGACGCAGCGGACTCGCGGTCCGCACCGCGGTGATGCTGATCGACGACGTCGTGGTGGTCCATCACCAGCCGAGGCTCGACGGTTCGCGGCAGATGCCCGAGGTCGGAATCGTCATCCCCGCGCATGCGTCGGCCCTTGGCAAGGCGATCATGGCGTTCGACGCCAAGCTGACCGACGACATTCTCGGCGTCGACCTGCGTGACATGACCGGCTCGACCCTCACCGACCCCGCGGCCCTGCGCGCGACGCTTGCCGATGTGCGCGCGACCGGACTCGCCGAGTCAGTCGAAGAGGCTGTGCTCGGAGAGTGTGAACTCGCAGCCGTGTTGACCGACCGGATGGGTGGTCCGATCGGAGCTGTCGGCGTCGTCGCCGACGTCGAGCAGTGGCCACTCGAGTCGTCGGTCGCGTCCATGCTGCGTGACGTCGCCCGCAACACCTCGCGCGAGCTGGGCGCTGCCACCTGGCCTCCCGCAGTTCAGGACGACCGCGCCACCGACAAGGACGCGTGGCGGCGGAGGTCTCGCACGGGTTGATCGTCACCGGTCTGGCGTAGAGAAATGTCAGACCCGCATGCGAACATGTGTTCTATGCGGATCGAGCGACGCGAGCGGCACGAGGCGTCGATACTGCACGCCGATCTCGACTCGTTCTATGCGTCGGTCGAGCAGCGCGACAACCCGGCGCTACGTGGGCGGCCGGTGCTTGTCGGTGGTGGTGTTGTGCTCGCCGCAAGCTACGAGGCCAAGGCGTTCGGCGTGCGGTCGCCGATGCCGGGCCACGAGGCGCGGGCGCTGTGCCCGCGCGCGATCGTGGTGCCGCCGCGCTTCGACGCCTACGTCGAGGCCAGCCGCGCGGTCTTCGAGATCTTCCACGACACCACGCCCATCGTCGAGGGCATCTCGGTCGACGAGGCGTTCCTCGACGTCGCGGGCCTGCGTCGAGTGTCGGGTACGCCGGTCGAGATCGCGGAGCGCCTGCGTACACGCGTCCGCGACGAGGTGGGACTGCCGATCACCGTGGGTCTTGCGCGCACCAAGTTCCTCGCGAAGGTTGCCAGCGCCGTCGGCAAACCCGACGGGCTGCTCGAGGTGGCACCTGGAACCGAGATTGCGTTCTTGCACCCGCTGCCGGTTCGGAGGCTGTGGGGCGTCGGGCCGGTGACCGAGGCCAAACTCCACGACGCGGGCGTCACCACGGTCGGCGGGATCGCCCGGCTCGGGGAGCGCTCACTCAAGCACATCGTCGGACCGGGCTCTGCGCGTCACCTCTTCGCACTGTCGATGGCCACCGACCCGCGTCGTGTCGAGACCGGGCGTCGACGCTCGTCGATCGGTTCGCAACGAGCGCTCGGCCGTCGACCGAAGAGCGAAGCTGACCTCGAGGCGACCGTCGTCGCGATCGTCGAACGCCTCGGGCGTCGCCTCCGAAATGCCGAACGAGTCTGTCGCACAGTCGTATTGCGTCTCCGATTCGACGACTTCTCGCGTGCAACCCGATCGCGGACACTGTCCGATGTCACCGACCGCACCGACGTGATCATGTCGTCGGCGCGCGGCTTGCTCGACGACGCCCTGCCCGTGATCCGCGACCGTGGCTGCACGTTGATCGGGTTGTCGCTCACCGGACTCGACGAGCGCGACTCGATACAGCTCACCCTGCCCTTCGATCAACCCGACCCTGCCGACCGCCGGGTGCGCGCGGTCGGGGCGTCGAGTCCACTCAGCGGTCGGGGCGCTCACCTCGACACCGCGATGGACGATCTGCGAACGCGATTCGGACGCGACGCCGTCACCCGCGGCGTACTCCTCGGGCGCCACCACGGCGACGACGCCCCGATGCTGCCGGACTGAGCGGCGGCTTTGCACCTCGGAAACGGCGCGCTGGGTAACACCTTGGGCGAATTTACGGTGAAGAGTCGCGCGCGCGGCTTGGTGTCCGCGTAGAACTGATGGAAGGGGGAATGGATAAGAGCACCATCAGGAGTCGACGAGTTCGAAGGGAACCCGCATGACCGAGGTCTCCACCCAACAGCGCGCGTACGAGCAGGCGGATCTTGACGCCGACCTGCGATGGTGGGCGGCGGCGAATTACCTCACCGTCGCCCAGATTTATCTGCAAGACAATGTCTTGCTGCGCGAACCACTTTCGCGCGACCACATCAAGCCTCGGCTGCTCGGCCACTGGGGAACCAGCCCGGGACTCTCGGCGATCTACACGGTGCTGAATCGGATCATCAAGGAGTCCGACAGTTCGTGGCTGTACATCACCGGCCCCGGACATGGCGGCCCGGCGCTTGTCGCGAACACCTACCTCGAAGGCACTTACACCGAGGTCTACCCGAAGATCTCTCTCGACGCCGACGGCGTGAAGCGTCTCTGCCGTCAGTTCTCGACGCCCGGCGGCATCCCCAGCCACGTGAGCGTGCAGACCCCGGGAAGTATCCACGAGGGCGGCGAGCTCGGATATGCACTGGTACACGCAGCGGGCGCGGCCTACGACAACCCCGACCTGACCGTCGCGTGTGTCATCGGCGATGGTGAGGCCGAGACCGGACCGCTGTCGGGATCATGGAAGATTCCCGCCTTCCTCAACGCCGCGCGCGACGGCGCCGTGCTGCCGATCCTGCACCTCAATGGAGCGAAGATCGCAGGTCCGACGGTCCTTGGCCGCAGTACCGATGCCGAGGTGACCGACTACCTGCGCGGTCAGGGCTGGATTCCGACGTTCGTCGAGGGCGACGATCCGGCTCAGGTGTTCTCCGATCTGCGTGCTGCGATCGTGGAGGCCCGTCGTCGGATCGGTGAGATCCAGTCCGAGGCGCGCGCCGACGGCGCCGGGTCGACGCTGCCCGACACCCACTGGCCCGCAATCGTATTGCGCACACCCAAGGGCTGGACCGGACCGAAAGAGGTCGACGGCAAGAAGATCGAGGGCACGCACTGGGCGCATCAGGTGCCGCTGTCGGGCGTGCGGGAGAACCCCGAGCACCTCGCGATCCTCGAGGAGTGGCTGAAGTCGTACAAGCCGGAGGAGATCTTCGACGACAACGGCGCCATCGTCGAATCGATTGCCTCGCTCGCGCCTGCGGGCGATCTCCGGATGGGTGCGACGCCGTATGCCAACGGCGGACGGTTGCTCTCGCCGCTGCGGCTGCCACCGATCGAGCAGTACGCACTCGACATCCCCGAACCGGGCGACGTCTCGTTCGAAACGACCCGTGTTCTCGGCGAGTTCATGCGCGACATCTACACGCAGAACTCCGACGCCGACGGCGGCGGCACGTTCCGACTTTTCTGCCCGGACGAGACGTCGAGTAATCGACTCGGAGCGGTCTTCGAGGTCACCGACCGCGCGTGGCAGCTTCCGGTCACCGAATACGACGACAACCTCTCGCCGTCGGGTCGTGTGATGGAGGTGCTCAGCGAGCACCTGTGCCAGGGCTGGCTCGAGGGCTACACGTTGACGGGTCGGCACGGTGTGTTCGCGACCTACGAGGCGTTCGCGATGGTGAGCGCGTCGATGGTGGTGCAGCACACCAAGTGGTTGCAGCACGCGGCGACGCTCCCGTGGCGTGAGCCCGTCGCGTCGCTCAACATCCTGCTGACGTCGACGTGCTGGCGAAACGACCACAACGGGTTCTCTCACCAGGGCCCCGGACTGATCGACCTCGTGCTGCCCCTCTCGCCCGAGGTGGTCCGCGTGTGGCTGCCGCCGGACTCGAACTCGCTGCTCTCGATCTCGGATCACTGCTTCCGCAGCCGCGATCACGTCAACCTGATCGTCGTCGACAAGCAGCCGCACCTGCAGTACCTGTCGCTGGAGGAGGCCAACAAGCAGGCCGCCGCCGGAGCGTCGATCTGGGATTGGGCCGGCACCGAGAACGTCGAGGGCGAGCTGCCCGACATCGTGCTCGCCAGCGCGGGCGATGTCCCGACGCAGGAGATCCTCGCCGCCGCGCAGTTGCTGCGCGAATGGGTGCCGTACCTGCGTGTGCGCGTGGTGAACGTGATGGACCTGATGGTGCTGCTGCCGCAGAACGATCACCCGCACGGGCTCTCCGACGAGAAGTTCAATGACCTGTTCACGCGCGACGTCGACGTGGTGTTCGGCTTCCACGGCTACCCGCGCGCGATCCACCAGTTGGTGCACGGGCGTACCCATCCGGGCCGCTTCCACGTGCGCGGCTTCTCCGAACAGGGCACGACCACAACACCGTTCGACATGGTGGTGCTCAACAAGATGAGCCGCTACCACCTGGTGATCGAGGCGCTGCGTCGAGCTCGCCGCGCCCCTGAGAAGGCCGAGGAGCTGGTGGCGTACTGCAACAACCAGCTCGCCCGCCACCACGACTACGTCCGCGAGCACTTCGAGGACCTCCCCGAGGTGCGCGACTGGAAGTGGTCATCCCCGAGCGGCTCGCGGGACTAGGCGCGCCCGACGTCGGGTGGTCGCGCCACCCGACGTCGAGCAGCCGTGCGCGGGCCCAACCACCCGGCCCGACGCCGAGCGCCGACATCGCCCGCGGCGCGGCCCGCACGCGGACTAGAGTGTCCGCATGACGATGCACGTGGACGCAAGCAACCCGGACCTCATCACCGTGGACGTGCCGACGCACTGGTACAACCTCGCGGCAGAGCTCTCCGAGCCGATCCCGCCGCATCTGCATCCGGGCACCAAGGAGCCGGTCGGACCCGACGATCTCGTCGCGCTCTTCCCGAGCGGACTGATCGCGCAGGAGGTCTCGACCGAGCCGTACATCGAGATCCCCGAACCGGTGCGCGAGATCTACAAGATGTGGCGGCCGTCGCCGCTCATCCGCGCGCGACGCTTCGAGGAGTCACTCAACACGGGCGCGCGAATCTACGTGAAGTACGAGGGCGTCAGCCCCGTCGGCTCGCACAAGACCAATTCCGCTGTCGCGCAGGCGTATTACAACAGCGTCGACGGCGTCCGGAAGCTCACCACCGAGACCGGGGCCGGCCAGTGGGGCAGTGCGCTCGCGTTCGCGGGTGCACAGTTCGGCATCGACGTCGAGGTCTGGCAGGTGCGCGCCTCCTACGAATCGAAGCCATACCGCGGCTATCTGATCCGCACGTACGGCGGCACGATTCACTCGAGCCCGTCGACGCTGACCGAGTCGGGCCGCGCGATTCTCGCGAAGACCCCCGACACCACGGGCAGTCTCGGGATGGCCGTCAGCGAGGCCGTCGAGGTCGCAGCCAACGACCCCAACGCCCGATACGCGCTCGGCAGCGTGCTCAATCACGTTGTGCTGCACCAGAGTGTGATCGGTCAGGAGGCCGTCGAACAGCTCGTCGCCGTCGAACCCGGTGGTGCCGACGTCGTATTCGGTTGTGCGGGTGGCGGTTCCAATCTCGCTGGTCTGTCGTTCCCGTTCCTGCGCGAGAAGATCCACGGTCGGTCGAACCCGAGCGTGATCGCCGCGGAACCGTCCGCGTGCCCTTCGATCACGCAGGGCGAGTACCGCTACGACCACGGCGACGTCGCGGGCCTCACTCCACTTCTCAAGATGCACACTCTCGGAATGGATTTCGTGCCCGATCCCATTCACGCAGGCGGTCTGCGCTACCACGGCATGGCGCCAGCGCTGAGCCACACCGTCGAGCAGGGCCTGGTGCAGGGTGTGGCAATCGATCAGCACGACGCGTTCGCCGCGGGCGTGCAGTTCGCGCGCACGCAGGGCATCGTGCCCGCGCCCGAGTCGACGCACGCCATCGCCGCGTGCGCCCAACACGTCGCCGACAATCCTGCCGAGCAGGTCGTCGTGATCGGTCTGTCGGGTCATGGTCAACTCGACCTTCCTGCCTACGCGGAGTTCCTCGACGGAAAGATCTGAGCGTGATCACCGCGGGCGTCGACCTCTCTGCCTCGCCCGCGTCGACCGCAGTCGCCGTCGTCGAATGGCGTGAACGCGGTGGGTATTCGGCTGTGCTCCGCGAATTGGTCACTCCCGCAGACGATTCGACGATCCGTGCGCTCGTCGACGGCGCGGATCGCTGCGGCATCGACTCGCCGTTCGGGTGGCCCGACGCCTTCGTCGAGTTCGTCAGCGCTCACCACCGGGGCGACACGCCGAAGGATTCGCGGCTCGACGACATCGCTGCACGTCGCCCCCTCGCATACCGACGCACTGATCGCTACCTCGTCGAGCACGGGCTCGGGCGACCGCTCAGCGTATCCGCGGATCAGATCGCGCACGTAGCCTTTCGCTGCGCGGGTCTGCTTGCCGACCTCGGTGTGTCGGACCGGGTCGACGGCTGGGCCGTCGAGGCGTATCCCGCTGGCGCACTGAAACATTGGGAACTGACGTCGCGTGGATACAAGCGTTCGACGCGTCGTGCCGTGCTCGCCGAACTCGTCGACGACCTGCGAGTGGCGATACCGTGGCTCGACCTGGGGTCGCACTCTGCGCTCATGGCCGTCAACGACAACGCCTTCGACGCCGTCGTCACCGCACTCATCGCCCGTGCGGCAAGTCTCGGGGGCACTACGCTTCCACTGGAAGCCGACCTGCCGATCGCCCACCGCGAGGGCTGGATTCACGTTCCGACGGGCACGCTCGACGACCTGCGATAACCCGAGCGGGCGTCGTCGTATCTAGATAGGAGCCTCGGTTGCGGTTGCCCACAGGCGCGGAATCCGAGCGTCTGGGCAACCGGAAGTTCGCGGCCGACTACTCCGCCTAGCGTTACTACACGAGCGCAGCGGTGAGAAGCACGACGATCGTCGTCAGCACTGCGGCGCCCGTCGTCATGATGGCCGCTGTGTCCGAGCGGTGGAGCGGGGCGGAGTGCTCGCCGAGCACTCGCCGACGTCGACGTCCGATGACGGCAACCACGACGGAGGCGACGGCCGCGACGGCACACAGCGCGTAAATCAGCGGCGTCGGCGAAGAACTCGGTCGCAACACCTCGCGACCGGCGACGAGAAGACCGTTGACGAGAATCGCGAATGACGTTCTGCTCCAAGCGAGGTCGGTGCGCTGTGGTTGCAATCCGGCGCGCATCGCGGGGTCGGACCGATCGCTCATGGTCGCGCGACGATCAATGCGGTGATGACCGCTGCCGCTGCGATCACCGTCAATGCGACACCCAGCACTGCAATCAGTGAGCTTCTCGGCAGTGGCCGCTCGTGTCGGATCGCGTCGTCGTTCTGCTTCCACCGGATGAGGCCGCCCGCTGACACGACGATGGCGAGGAGTCCGAGAGCCAGTCCGAGTCCGTACCGAAACGCGGGGTGCGTCGGATCGGGCAGGAACTGCAACGCAGCGATCGCAGCGGCGAGGAGTCCGAGGGCTGTGCGTTGCCACGCGAGGAACGTGCGCTCATTTGCGAGCGTGAAGCGGTAATCGGGCTCGCGCGGTGGCGCGACGGATGACTCGTTCGTGGCGTTGTCGGGCACCTTCCCACTGTGGCTGATCGCGTCGGCCTACGCACACTCGACGCTCAGAAGCGCCCAGTCGACAGTCTCGAGCGCCCAGTCGACGCGCAGAAGCGCCCACTCGGCATTCTCGGGCGTCGCTATGGTGGGCGTTACGGCGGAAGAGGGTGCATCGTGTCGAGGCTGTACATCAAGCAGAAGGTCTTCTCGGTCGGCGAGAAGTTCACGGTGTTCGGCGAGTCCGAGCAACCGCGCTACTACGTGCAAGGCAGCTTCATGCGGGTGCCGAAGCGCTTCACCGTGACCGACGGAGCAGGCGCTCCGATCGCGGAGATCACGAAGACCGCTTTCAGTCTGTTGCCACGCTTCACGGTCGAGATGCAGGGCGTCGAGGTCGCGACGATCCGCAAGGAGTTCAGCTTCTTCAAGCCGAAGTACTTCATCGAGGGTGCTGCGCTGGATGTCTCCGGTGACTGGTGGGACATGAACTTCGACGTGTCGCGCAGTGGTCAGCGGGTCGCCAGTATTCGCAAGAAGTGGCTCAGCTGGGGCGACACCTACGAGGTCGACATCTTCGACGACGCGCTCGAAGCGATGATCATCTCGCTCGTCGTCGCCATCGACCGCGTTCGTGCCGACGCCGCCAGCTCATCGGCGGCAACGATGTGACCGCTGCGCGCCCGCGCAGCCCTACTCCAGGTAGCGGCCGAGGTATTTCTCCGCGGCCCGCGGGGTCTTGGCCTTGAAGCCGTCGCCGACGGCGCGCATCTTCCAGTCCCCGCCGCTGCGCGACATCACAGCCATGAGCACGCCGGTGAACGGCATCCCACCCTGCAGCGTGAAGCGCGCCAACTCGGCGCCGGTCGTGTCGTCGACGAGTCGGCAGAAGGCGTTGTCGATCGCCTCGAAGGTCTGCCCGCGGTACGACGTCACGATGAACGCGAGATTGTCGATCTGCGGTGGGATCGCCTGCAGGTTGACTCGGATCACCTCGTCGTCGCCCTCGCCCGCCCCGGTCAGGTTGTCACCGGAGTGGACGATCGAGTTGTCCCGGCTCCGAAGATGGCCGAAGAAGACGGTCTCGGCGAGTGAACCGCGTGAATACATCAACACCGATGCGTCGAGGTCGATGCTCTGCGACCCGCCGCCGAAGAAGCCACGCTGCTTGACCGGGTCCCATCCGAGTCCCATGCGGACCTGGGTGAGCGCGACACCGCCGTCCTTGCGCAACGTCACCTTCTGACCCTTGGCCAGGTTGACGCGCTTGTTCTTGGACAGGCTGATCTCGGCAGGCTGCTGCGGTGGGGCAGGCTGTGGTGGGGCGGGCGGTTGCGGGGCGGGCGGCGCCTGCGGTGGGGCCGGCGGAGGAGTGAACTGAGCAGGCGGCACCGGCGGAGCAGGCGGCACGGGAACGGGCGCAGCGGGCGCGGCAGCGGCGTCGTCGACCGAAACCCCGTGATCCCGAACGAGATCGGCGAAACCGCCCGCGTAGCCCTGGCCGATGGAGCGCACCTTCCACCCCGTGTCCCGGCGATAGACCTCAACTGCCACGACGACGGTCTCGCTGCTCAGGTCGGGGATGGTGAACGAGAACAGCTCGGTGCCCGCGGCGTCGAAGACACGCGCGATGGGCGGTGGCGTCCTACCGAAGGACGACGACGCGTCGTCGAGTGTGATCACCGCGCGCACCGCGTGAATCTCGGCGGGCACCGCGGCGGGTGTGATCCGTAGCGTCTGCCGGCCGGTGGCGGGCGCAAGCGTGACGCCTGCCCCGGTTGGCTGGTTGTAGAAGACGAAGTCGGCGTCGGAGCGCACGCGCATATCGGGAGTGACCAACAGCGCCGAGAGATCAACCGGCGCAGCAACATCCACGGAGATCGCGATCTCGCCCGCGGGTAGCGGTGCGTTCTGGCCTTTCGACAACACTGTCGTCATATCGCCGTCCTTGCTTGTCGGGTCACTGCGTCGAGCAACCATTCGAGTATCTCTTCACCTGCCAACGCACCCGACTGTGCCGTGACGGTCACCGTCGGATGCCGCCAATCCAACTCGGCCAACTCGCCGTGAGCGGGCCGGATACCGGCATGGGCAAACTCCAGTAGGTCGACGTCGAGCCTGCCGTCACCCGCGGCGAAGACCGGGTCGCCGGCTGACAACAGACCATCGTCGACGCAGCGTCGGTATACCTCCTCGACCGCAGCGGATTTGGTGACCGCCTCGGGCACGGCGTAGATCTTGCGACCCTGTTGGGAGGCGACCCACCCGTGCCGGGCACACCACTGCTCCCACTCCGGCAGAAAGTGCTCGGGCTGGCGCTTGGTGTCGACGACCAGGTAGCAGAACAGGTCGTCGGCGGTGCGCAGCGTGCTCACCCAATCCTCTTCTGCTGCAACGGCCAATCGCCCAACAACGTCATCGAGCGGCGCAGAACCAGCAGCAACGGCACGTTCGACGCCGCTTCGCCACCTGTGGTCGTCGACACCGTCGACGAGGATGCGGCCGCCGCTGCTGACCACACTGTAGTGAGGTGTTCCTCCCGGCAGCTGGACACGGCCGAACTGCTCGGGAGTTCGTGTAGTCACCGGCACGAAGGGTGCGTGCGCACGAAGATCGGTGAGAAGCGCGATCGCCGAACTCGTCATGTACGAGAGCGGAGCGTCGCGGTAGATCTCGACGCACACCGGCGACGTATCGCGGAACTGATTCTCTCCCATGGCGTCACGCGAATAGATCAGCGTACGGTCCAGATCGCTCGCCACCAATCCGGTCACGAGTCCTCCTTGATCAAACCCATGCAGGAGTACGAGAGGTCGGCGCGCACTTCGACGGGTACTCCGCGTTCGGCGGCGAGGATTCGAATGTGCCGATGCTCGGGTAGGTCGTTGTCTCGCACAAGAACCCGCCACGGTACGCGCCGCAGCAGTACCCGTGTGGTCTCCCCGACACCGGGCTTGACGAAGTTCACCGACGAGAGTCCGTACTCCGCGCGGACTGCCTCCACGGATTCCCAGCCTGCCCAGGTCGGCGTGCGATCGGCGGCATCCAAAGCGGCGAGGTGCGAGACGACGGCGTCGCGCACCACGTCGAACTGCGCGGACACGACGTCGAGGAAGCGATTCGACATGTCGTGCTCGGCGAGGTGGCGATAGAACTTGGCGCCGTGGAACTCGCCGTCACCGATGTGGTCGGCGTTGAGAACCGTTCGTGAAATCAGCCCGGAGACGGTCGAATTCAAACACGCCGAGGCGATGAGGAAGTCGTCGCGCGTACCGAAGGTGGTGGTGGCGAACCCGGGGTCGGCGAGAACGGCGAGTTCGTCGGCGAGGTGTGGCCCACCGTCTCGAGCGTAGGCGTCGAGCGCCGCCGTCAGCTCGCGCTGGATCGCGCCCTTGCCTGTCCACCCATCGATGAACACCACGGATGTGGGGTCGTGGCGGTCGGTGATGTGGTCGAGGGCGACCGTGTCGATGCCGCGATCGCGAACTATCGAGATCGTGTAATGCGGTGCGGCCCAGCCATGAACATGGTTCAGCCAGCGTCTCAGCAGGATCCCGATGGGCGTGCCCGCCCGCGCGAGCGACACCAGAGTTGGCTCGCGATGTCGCTCGGCAACGATGAGCTCTCCGACGACGCCGACAGCGTGCGCGAGGCGCTGCGCCGAGTCGTCGAGGGTGTCGGCAAACAACTGCTGGTACGCGGCTCCCGGCTGATACTCGATGGGCAACGACTCCGCGTAATGCGCTGTGCCCGCCTGGATTCGGCGCTCACGAACGGCCAGGTCGGCCTCGAGTTCGATATGCGAGAGGTCCTTCAGGAGCCAGGTCACCTCATCAGGTGCGTACGAACCGAAGTCCGGTCCGCGTAGCTCGGAGTTCCGCGCTTCCGGTGTGGTCAGTCGCTGAGCTGTCACGAGTCGCTCCGTGCGTCGCGCAGCGCGCATTGGCCGGTGGCAGTAACTTTCGCGACGACGACGTCGTGGCCCGCCGCGGTCATCACATCGAGGACCCCACCCGGTGCCGTCAGGTCGGGAGTGTCGGCGGGGTCGTCGATGATCAACACGATCCGCGGAAGGTCGGGCGAGCCGTCCGGGTCGAGCAGGTTGTAGACGAATCGCGGTGTACCGGGGTCGTGTTCGGGCGCGGTAAAGGTCAGGCCGCGGCGCAGCGGGTAGCCGTCGACGTCGCGGACGAATGCGGGTGAGCGCGTGGTGGTCTGGAACGTCGTGGGGATGCCGGCATGTGCAAGCCCCTCGGCGATGCAGAGCGGCAGATACATCAGCTCCTCGTGGCCAACCACCACAGTGCTTGTCGACGGCTCGAGTTCAGGCAGCAATGTCGCCACCGCTTCGTCGACGGCATTGGTGAATCCCGTTGTGTCCGAACGTAGGAAGCCATGGCGTCCGCCCTCGGGCACATCGGCGGGCCACGGCAATGCCACCGTGGTGACCTCGCCCCGGACTCCGATCGGGTTGAGTTGCGTTGAGGGTGACTCCCACACCGCGTCGGTGAGCCCTTCCGGAAGGTCGATGCTGCCCTGCGCAAGCGACACGTACTCGATGCGGACGTCGTTGTTGGACGCGAAATCGGCTGTAGCTGAAAGATGTTCGGGTGATCGCAGGTCGACGAGCGAAGCGACCACATAGTCACGTCTGCCGGTGATCTCGTGTATCGCGGTGATGGCGCGCAACGCGGTTGTCCCGGTGGAGATCTCGTCGTCGACGAGGATCAACGGACTGTCGGGGTTGGCGGAGAGCAACTCGATCGAACTCGGCTGCAACAGATGAGTTGTCGCGTGCGAGTGGCCTTCTTCGAACGACCCGACGGTGAGCGCTCCCGGCGGATGTCGACGAGTGGAGTGCAGATACGCGTGAGCGGCGAGCCCATGGAAGACGGAGTGGCCCAAGCCCGTTGCCGTCTCCGCGAACCCGAGGACCGTCGACTTCTCAGCCGCGTCGGCGCCGATGCGATCACGGATGAGCGCTGCGAGGTCGTCTGCGGCCCGTCGGACGCGTTCGGGAGGGGTGGGGATGTGCTTGCCGAGAACAGTCGACACGAGCAGGTGTGCGCGCCTGCGATTGCGGCGCAGTCCGAGGACGACGAGTTCGTCCATGCTCCAGTCGGATCGAGGGTCGACAGTGGTGTCTGCGATCCTCACCCCGAAGGTGTCGGCGGCCCAGCTCGACGTGTCCGCGGAGTCGACGACGTGTGCTGCGCGGGAACCGATAGCTGTCACGAGAGATCCATCGCGGTGAGGAGGTCGACGAAGCCGACACCGGGGTGGGTGACCCCGAACACGGCTGCCCTGTCGATCACCCGCGACGCCCAATTCCGGTGCGGCTTACGTTCGTTCATCTTGTTCCGATACGTCGATGCCTGCACGCCGCCGGTGTCGGAGGCGAGCACGTCGAGCGCGTCGTGGTACTCCTCGTGGGTCACCGCGCTGAGTGCGTGCACCGCAGCGGCATGGCTCGGGTGGATGACGGTCTTGCCCTGCATACCGTTCGCGCGGTCGAGTGCGATCTCCCGCAGCAATCCGTCGAGGTCTCTGCGAACCAACTGGCTGCGAAACCACACGGCGCCCTGTTCCTGGAACGGCGTTTGCCGGAGTGCCGGTTTGAACAGGCGCTCGTGGTCGGCGAAGTACTCCCACACCGGTCCGGTGATGACGTGACCCGAGGAGTCGCATCGACCCAGCCGATTGATGATGGACGCTATTGCGTCTGCGGCCACGCGGACGTCGTAGATGGTCAGGTCGCGATCGCGGCGGATGCCGAACAGTCCGCACATGTCCGTCGCACCGATGCGAATGGCGAGCACTCGGGACCGGTGCTCGTCGACAGCCTCGCCGATCACCGACAGGTGGTGTTCGCGACTCTCGCGGTGAACGATCCCCGCGGATTCGAGTACCGGCATGGCCCAGAAGTGCCTACCGGCACGAATACTGGCGTCCCGCACCGCAATCAAGAACTCGTGCGCGTTCTCGGCGTCGAACTTCGGCAGCACGAATCCCATGAGCGAGTCGGACGAGCCGATCGCCTCGCTGATGGTCGCGATCTGATCGGCCGAACGGACGCGAACGAACAGCATCATCTCTGCCGCGGCGGTCGAATCGAGTCGGCGTAGTGCGTCGACGGCGCTCTCGATGGCGGTGGCCTGGTCACCGTCGGCGACAGCGTCTTCGAGGTCGATGACCATCGACACGACACCGTCGGCGTGCCGGCGGGTGATCACCTCGGCGAGGTCGGGACGCGTCGCAGGTACGTAGAGGGTGGCCCCGAGCGCGATCGCGAGGCGGTCGGTCGACCATGACGTGGAGACCGGCGATGGCTGCGCGACGAACAACCGTTCCCGCGTCGACTCAGGTAGGTGACGAAAGTGCCTGGCGCCGTTGCCTGCCCGACTCGCACTGGGCGCATCGGTTGTGAGTGTCATCGCCTGGCCACCTGCCCCCTCATCCGCTCGACGATCTCGACGATGCGGCGCTCAATTGCTGTCAGCTCTGTTGAATACGTCCAGTAGTCCGGATGTACCCGATCGAGGGCACTCCGTGAACGGACAATTCGGTCGGCCTGAGCATCGAGCACTGAGCCCCATTCGTCAACCAGAGCGTTGTCGACGGCGAAGTGTTGAGCGTCTCGCAGGCGGAATCGCACGCGCTGTTCGAGAGCGCCGGGGTCGGCGCGCACCTCGCGCAGACCGCGCAGCCTCTCGGCGACCGCATCCACGGCCTGTTCTGCGCCATCGAGTTCGTCGCGGGCGGCTTCGGCCTCGCTGATGGCGAGGTCAGGGGCGTCGGAAAGGTGGGAGCGGGCCTGCGCCAATCGGCCATCGGCGGCGGCGAGAAACCGCGAGAACACCTCCTGATTGTCTTGCAGATCGAGCGAACACTCGAGGCTGAACTCTCTGCGGAGGGTCGAGAGTTCGCCCGGCATGCGCTCGGCACGAGTCATGATCCCGCTGCGGCGTGTGTCGACCGAGCGGATGACCCGTTGGCCGCGCTCGGTGAGTGACGGCGCATCGGCGAGCGCGTCGTCGAGCGACTGGCGCGCGGCGAGCACGCGTTGAGCGGTTGCCCGTCTGGCGAGCAGACCCGTTGCCGCCCGCTGTTCGGCCAGCGCGGCGTCGAACCTCTCGGCGGCGACGCGGACGCTCCGCAGCGTCGTCAGGTTGGCTGGTGCCTGCGCGAGTGTGCCGCGCACCTGCGTCGCCGCGACCTGAGCCTGACGTTCGAGCGATGCGACTTCGTCGACGGTGCGCCCCGCACGGCCGAGTTCGGCGGCGTTCGCGTCGGCGAAACGCTGCATCTCGCCCTGGAGTGACCGCAACGCTTCTGTGCACCGTGCGAGTTCGCTCGGTGTCGGTCGTGGTGCATTCGAGAGGTTGAGATAGCCGTCAGTTGCTTGGGAGTAGCGCTCTCGCAACGCATTCCACTCACCCCGCAGCCGCGAACGAGGGTCGAGCTCCTGAGCCGTTGCGACCGCACCGTCTATGCTGCTCAAGGTTTGTTCGGAGTCCAGGAAGGCCGTGGTCATCTGTTGGACGGACGCAGCGGTGTCGGCGGGCACACCTGAGCTGCCACGCTCTCCCCGTCGCCAGAACCTACTGCCCACCGTCTGATGCTATCGACTAGTTTCGTCAGGGTACGACGAGAGGATGAACGTGCAACTGGTACAGCGATCCAAGCGGGTGATCGAGGCGCGTCTGAACAACACCTCTGTTCGCGCGCTTTCCGGTTCGATGGTCGCCTTCGAGGGCCAGGTCAGTTTCAAGTCCGCGGGGTTCGGTGGCGGCGACGGACTCGTCGCCGGGATCAAGCGTCGCGCAACCGGCGAATCGCTGTCACTCATGGAGGCCGGCGGTACCGGAGTCGTCTACTTCGCGCACAACGCCGCCGAGACGACGATCATCGAGCTCAACGGTGAGACGCTTCAGGTGGAGTCGCAGCAACTGATGGTGCTCAACGGCAACCTTCAGACCAACGTCACGTTCGCGGGCATGCAGGGCGCGACAGCCGGTCAAGGACTGTTCACCACGACGGTCAGCGGGCACGGCCAGGTGGGCATCGTGTCGCACGGTGGGCCGCTGATCCACCTCGAGGTCTCGCCGCAGTACCCGCTGATCGTCGACCCCGACGCGTTCGTCTGTGCGCGCGGTGCACTCTCGCAGTCGTTCGTGACCGATGTGTCGTGGCGTTCGGCCGTCGGACAGGGCAGTGGCGAGGCGTTCTCGCTGCGTTGGGACGGAACCGGCGTGGTGTCGATCCAGCCGGCGGAACGGTAGGCGAAACGTGTTCACCAAGGTCAACAGCAAGGTCGTGTCGGTCGACGTCGCGCAGTCCGGACCGGTGGTCGCTCGCAGGGGCGCGATGTTGTTCTACACGGGCGACGTCCGGTTCCAGCCGCATCAGATCGCCGGTATGGGAGCGGGCTCAGGTGGGATGTCGGGAATCGGAGGTGCCATCGGGCAGCGACTCGCAGGCGAACACGAGTCGACGCTGCTCGCCACCGGACACGGGGTCGTGCACTTCGGGTTCCGGGGGATCGAGGTAGAGATCGTCGACGTCGGCAGGGTCGGCGGCCTGATCCGGGTCGAAGCGTCGCGCACGCTGGCCTACACGTCCGGCCTGCAGGCATCTGTGGTGTCGGTGACCGCCCAGGGCGGCGGCAGTGGAGGCGGTGGTGGCGGACTGTTCGGTTCGCTGCGGTCCGCCGCTGCGGGCGCGGTCACTGGGCAGGGCATGTTCACCACTCAGCTGTCCGGTCAGGGGCAGGTGGTGATTCTCGGCCACGGCGGAGTCTTCGAACTCGGGGTCGCCCCCGACCGTCCACCCGTCACCGTCGATCCCCAGGCGTATGTCGCGGCAGCGGGGCAGGTGACCACCACGCTGACGTCGAACGTGAGTTGGCGCAACGTCGGCCGAACCGGTGGCGAAGCAATGCAGTTGCAGTGTGCGGGTCATGGAACCGTGTACGTACAGGCGTCGGAGGAGAAGCTGTGAGCGCACTCAACACCGTGTGGAATCCGATGTCGCTGCCGGTCGACGACAACATCGAGGGCAACGACTACTCGTTCTGCATCGAGCTCAACTCCCCGTGGTTCATGTCGAAGGGCGCGATGATCGCGTTCTACGGGCAGATGAAGTTCAGCTCGTTGCAGCACGGGTTGAACGGTCAGCTCCTCCATATGGTGGCCCAACAGTTCTCTGCGCCTTTGTATCTCGGCGACTTCGTGGTGGCCGAGGGACACGGGAAGCTGATCATCGGTGACCGTGGATACAACATCAACTCCTACGACCTCGAAGACGGCAACCTGACGATCAGAGCCGCGAATCTCCTTGCGTTCCAACCGCAGCTCTCGTTGAAACAGTCGATCGTGCCCGGCTTCCTCACCCTGCTCGGCACGGGAAAGTTCCTCGCATCGTCGAACGGCCCGGTCATGTTCGTCGAACCCCCGGTGCGGGTCGACCCGGAAGCGCTTGTGGGCTGGGCGGATTGCCCGTCACCGAGTCACCACTACGACCAGTCGTGGGTCACCGACCTCATCGCGGCAACCGCGCACCGGATGGGTGTGCAGTCGGGTGAGGAAAAGCAGTTCGACTTCACCGGCAGCGGAACGGTTCTCGTGCAGTCGAGCGAGAAGGTTCGCAGCGACTTCTCCATCGTCCGCACCATTCAAGGACAGTTGTCCGGACTCTCGGTGCCGGGTCTGCAGCAGATCAACCAGGAGGTTTCCCGGCAGTTGGGGCAGCAGCAGGGCTGAGGCGTGGCTCTGTCAGAGCTGCCGCATGAACCACGAGAACCCGGTTACGACAACGAATGTCGTCGTAACCGGGTTCTGCGTTTTCGTCGTACGTGCTACTTGCGGCCCGCTGTCCAGTTCATCCCGAAGCCGTAGGCCTCGTCGATGTGCCTCTGCGCGCCTTGGATGTAGCGCACCTCGCGGCTGACGCTGAGCTCGTTGCCATTGCTGGTGAGCATTGCGATGGCACAGGAGACCGCGCGGTCGTCTGCTGAATCCAGGCGAACCTCGACCTGCGGCCCCGAACTCGGGAACAGTGTCACGACGCCATTGGCCGACGACCAGTTCGGGGTGCCCTCGTAGATGTAGGCGAAGATCAGGACCCGACGGAAGCGTCCGATGTCGGAGAGGTTGATGTGCAGATTCTCGCCGCCGGTGCTGCTTCCACTGCGATCATCGCCGTCGAGCAAGATGTAGGGCGCGCGATCGAGCGAGCCGAACGAATTGCCCAGCGCCTGCACGACGCCCCTACTGCCATCGGCGAGCTCATACATGGCCCCGAGGTCGAGGTCGATGCCCGAGGAGCGCTTGAAGAATCTACCTCCACCGGAACCCTGGTCCCAGTTGAGGTTGACGCGCATGTTTCCCTGGCCGTCACCCCTTTTGGCGAGCGAGATCGTCGGGGTCGCTTTGCTCAGTGTCACCTTGTTCATGTTGATCGCCATCGGATTTTCCTTCCGGGGTGTCTTCGGGGTGGTTGCGGCGTCGAATGATGCTGGAGACCAAAGCCGCGATGATGAGTACGACGCCGACAAGGCCTGTGACCACTTCGGGGACGTGGGTGCCGATCGAGTACATGAGGATCAGCGCCAGTGCGCCGATCGCCCAGTGAGCGCCGTGCTCGAGGTAGACGTACTCGCTGAGCGTGCCCTTGCGGACGAGGAAGACGGTCAGCGAACGCACGAACATCGCGCCGATGAAGCCGAGGCCCAACGCGATGATGATCGGGTCGGCGGTGATGGCGAATGCTCCGATGACGCCGTCGAACGAGAACGACGCGTCGAGCACCTCGAGGTAGAGGAACAGGAAGAAGCCTGCTTTGCCTGTCGCCTTGGCGAGTTCGCTGGGACCCGAGCGAGGGAGCGATTCCGATTCGGCGCCTTCTTCGAGCTCCTCTGGGGTGTTGAACAGTTCGCCGAGCCCGTTGACCAGGATGTAGGTGGTCATACCCAGTACGCCGGCGAAGAGCACCGTCGAGCGCTCGTCGTCGGGTGCGATCCATTCAGCGGTGATGACCAGGACGGCCACAGCGACGACAACGGAGAGTTGGTCGAGCCTGCCGATGCGCTCGAGCGGGCGCTCGATCCACCGCAGCCAGTGGATCTCCTTCTCCTCGAAGACGAAGCCGAGGAACAGCATCAGCAGGAACATGCCACCGAACGCCGCGATCTGCGGGTGCGCGTCGGTGATGATCTGCTCGTAGGTCGGCGAGCCGTCGGTCGGCGGGTTGAGCGCGAGACGCAGCGCCTCGACGGGATTCAGCTTGGCGCTCAACCAGACGATCACGAGCGGAAAGACCAGCCGCATGCCGAAGACCGCGATCAGCACACCGATGGTCAAGAAGATCTTCTGCCAGAACGCGCTCATGCGTCGCAGCACGGTCGCGTTGATGACCGCGTTGTCGAAGGAGAGCGAAACCTCGAGGATGCCGAGGATGAGTGTGAGGAACAGGGCGGTTGGGCCGCCATAGATGAACGCGACCACCAGTGAGGCGATCGTGATGGCGATGGACAGCCCGAATATTCGGAAGATCACGGTGGAGCGGCCTTTCTTGCATCACCGAAGTAGGGAGACCACGTGTCCCGATGCCGGGCTCACGCGGTCAAACAAGCCAGATGCCGCGCCTGCGAATGTCAGGCGCGGCATCGTAGCGACGTGGATCAGACGTTGACGCCGAAGTCGCGGGCGATACCCGCGAGACCCGACGCGTAGCCCTGGCCGACGGCGCGGAACTTCCAGTCGGCACCGCTGCGGTACAGCTCTCCGAAGACCATCGCGGTCTCGGTCGACGCGTCCTCGGACAGGTCGTAGCGGGCGATCTCGGAGCCGTTGGCGCGATTGACGACGCGGATGTAGGCGTTGCGAACCTGGCCGAACGACTGACCGCGCGAGTCGGCGTCGTAGATCGAGACCGGGAAGACGATGGAATCGATGTTGGGAGGGGTGCCCGCGAGATCGACGTTGATGACCTCGTCGTCGCCGTCGCCCTCACCGGTCGTGTTGTCACCGGCGTGCTCGATGGAGCCCTCCGGCGAGCGGAGGTTGTTGAAGAACACGAAGTGCTGGTCGGAGAGCACCCGCTTGTCGGTACCGCACGCGATTGCGCTGGCGTCGAGGTCGAACTCGACACCGGTGGTGGTCCGCGCATCCCAGCCGAGGCCGACTGCGACAGCCGTGAGGCCGGGAGCCTCCTTGGTCAGCGATACGTTTCCACCCTTGCTCAGGCTGACGCCCATGTTTCGTGCCTTTCTGCCGCGGTGTGGCGGGAGCCACTGTCGAATGACGGTCACATCGTAAGTGACAAGTCGGACATATTGCCGACGCGCCCGCCACCCTACCCACGGACGGCTGACGGGAACATAGAAGCTGGTTGGCCGTAGGCCGAGGGAATGATGTCGATCCGGGTTGCGGGGCGTCGAACGCCGACGGTGGTCGAACAGAGGCGGCCGAACGGACTGGTCACTGCGTCAACAGCTTCTTCTGCACCTTGCCCATCGCGTTGCGTGGAAGTGAGTCGACGCGCCTGATCTCCCGGGGCCGCTTGTGCTGGGACAGCTCGGTGGCCACGAGCCCGATGAGCTCGTCGTCGGGGACTGCCGACCCGACGACATATGCGACGATCCGCTGCCCGAGGTCGTCGTCGGGAACGCCGATCACCGCGACCTCGTCGACGGCGGGGTGCCCGAGTAGGACGGTCTCGATCTCGCCCGCGCCGACACGAAATCCGCCCGACTTGATCAGATCGGTCGACGCACGGCCGACGATGCGGTGCATGCCGTCGTCGCCGATCACTGCGACGTCGCCCGTCGCGAACCAGCCGTCGGCGAGCCAACTCTCGGCCGTGGCCTCCGGCCGGTTCAGGTATCCCGACCCGACCATCGGTCCGCGCACGTGCAGGTCGCCGACCGACTCGCCGTCGTGCGGTAGATCCGTTGCACCGGAGTCGATCTCGCTACTCCGCAGCCGTGTTTCGACGCCGCGCAGCGGTATTCCCACCCAGCCTGGTCGGCGCTCGCCGTCGAATCGGGTCGACACGGTGATCATGGTTTCGGTCATGCCGTATCGTTCGACGATCTCGTGTCCGGTCAGCTCACGAATCCTGTCGAACACCGGGACGGGCAGCGGGGCACTTCCCGACACCAGTAGTCGTGCTGAGGAAAGTGACTGCGCTGCAGCAGGATCGGCGCCGATACGAGTCCAAACCGTCGGCACGCCGAAGAACATCGACGCACCGCGAGCGGCCGCGGCGGCGTAACCCGCGGGGGTGGGCTTGACGGTGTGAATCAGCCTGCCGCCGCGGCGCAGTGGGCCGAGAACGCCGAGGATCAGCCCGTGGACATGGAACAGCGGCAAGCCGTGGGCGAGAGTGTCGTCGGAGGTCCACGCCCACGCATCGGCCAGCGCGTCGAGTCCGGCGGCGATCGCGCGGCGCGTGATCGGCACGCCCTTGGGGAGGCCGGTGGTGCCCGAGGTGTACAGGATCAGCGCGGTGGACTCGCCGGGAGGTTCGGGATGCGAATGCCACGAGCGGGCGAAGCGTCGGATCGGGATGACCGGCAGTGTCGTCGAATCGGGTGCGGCGCCGAGCCACGCCTGCGCACCCGAGTCGGTCAGAATGTGCTCGAGTTCGCGCGGGCCGGAATCCGGCGGCACGGGAACGATCGCAACTCCCGCAATGAGGCCACCGACGACGGCGAGGACTGTCTCGATCGTCGGATGGGCGAGCACGGCCAGCGTGCGAGCTCCGCGAATCCGTTCTGCGACAGCGGTTGCCGCACCGACGAGGTCTTCGCGCGAGAGCGCGTCGTCGCCGACGGTCACCGCGTCGGGGTCATCGGGCGCGGCGGGGACAAGGTAGGGCAACAACACGTCTCTCACTGTGCCACGGCTCTCCTTATGGCACTATCCTCCTCGGCCACGATCATCAGACTCATACCAGCAGCGCGACCTTGCCTCCCGCGTGTCCGCCCGAGACGAGTTCGAGAGCCGCACGCGCTTGTGACAGGTGGAAGGTGTGGGCGACCGGAACCACCAGGTCGCCCGCCGCGGCGTGCGCGATCAACTCCGCCCGAACCGAATCGCGGTAGGCGGCACTCTCTGGCTGTGTACCGCCAAGAGCTACGAATCCGTCTCGCTGGGCGCGGTCGCGCGCCACGATGGTGACGATGCGCGAGCGGTCGGCGACCAACTCCTCGGATGTATCGATGGCCTCGTCGGAACCGGCCGCGTCGAGTGCGGCGTCGACGCCGTTCGGAGCCAGCGCGCGAACACGATCGGCCAGCCCTGGTCCGTATTCGACTGGGAGACCACCGAATTCGACGACCCGCTCAAAACTGCGCGGACTCGCCGTCCCGATCACGGTGATCCCGCGCAGCAGCGCGAGTTGCAACACCGCCATGCCGACCGCACCCGACGCGCCGTGTAGGAGAACCGTGTCGCCGGTCGCCGCGCGTGACGCCCGAAGCATGTCGGCGGCGGTCGTGCCCGCGAGCAGCAGGTTTGCAGCCGAGGCCTCATTGAGCGTCGAAGGCTTTGCGAACACCCTGTCCGCGGGCACCGTCAACGCGGTCGCGTAGCCGCCGTATACGCGGAATGCGAGGACGTCGTCGCCGGGAGATGCTGCGCCAGAGGCAATCTCGGTGCCCGGGCCGAGTGCCGCGATCACTCCGGACACCTCGTAGCCGACAGGGACGGGAAAGTCCGATGCGGTCAGCGTGTGCTTGAGGTCCGCGGGATTGACGCCTGCGGCGAGCACTTCGATACTGACCTCGCCCGGCCCGGGTGGATGTAGCTGGTCATCGATGAATGCGAAGTCGTCGAGACCGCCGGGACCGGTCGCCACCCACCGTTGCACGCGCATGGTTCAACACTACTGATCAGCGCGGAGGCGTCGGCTTTCATTCGCGGGTTCACAGTTGCTCGGGGCGCACCCAGCCGTCGGCGATGAGTGCGAGCAGCAGCTCGGCCTTGTTGGAGACGGGCCTGCCGGCGTTGAGATACCTCTGCCGAACCCGACGATAGTGCTCGCGTGCCGTGCTCTCGGCGATGAAGAACCGGCGAGCCGTCTCGCGCAGCGTCGCGCCGAGGACGTACGCGGTGAGGATCTCGCGCTCGCGTTCGGTGAGGTGGATGCGGGGGACGCGGGGTTGGGCCGACTCCGACTTTCCTGCCATCGCGGCCAGGACGTCGAGCGCGTGGCCGGGGTCGGTGATGTCGATGCTGCGCGCGTCCGACACAGGCACGCCGATCGCGCCGATCACGGTGCCGTTCAGCGCACGAATGGACCGGACCTGAGCGACGCGGCGCGCGGACCGCACGATCGTGATGCCAGGGGCGTCGAGTCCGCCGAGTGAATCGGTCGCGTTGTCGAGGTCGATGATGACTGCGCGATGTCCGGCGTCCTCGACGAACACGGCCAGCGCCGAGTCGATGACGTCGTGTTCTGCGATGATCACCGCGGTGGGTGCGGTCCGGACGGCCTCCAAAGGTGCGGTGTCGAGTTCGCTGACGACGTCGGCAGTCATTGAGGTCCCCCCGGAAAATGCGCAGCGCGCGAGTGTGCATTTGATGTACTCGAGCAAATCGAGCATAAAGAATCCTGCCCCCGGCGGCTGCGCAAGTCAGCACTTGTGATGACATATATGTGCGGGGTTCACGCACGAAAACGCCTAACATAGACATGTGCATGCAAGATCGCGCATGAAAATTGGCATGGGATGCGTAATCACGCATGCGAACCCGCGCTCGAGGGGAGTGGCCATGGAAGGGATGCGCATCCTGATCGCATCACCGCTTGGGCATGTGGTGGCCGAACCGGTGCGTTCGGCTATCGAGGGTGCCACTGTTGTCGTGGCCCGCGACCAGGAGGAGTTCGTCCGCAGCGTGTCCGGGCGCGTACGGTTCGACGTCGTCTGCGCCGACCTCATCTGGAATCGACCCGACATCGAGTGGACGTTCGACGGTCTGGACGTCCTCGACGGCCTCCATCATGCCGACCGCCTCGCGCCGGTGCTCTTGGCGACCCAGGGGCACTCCATGGAGATCGATCATCTCGAAGAAGCACGGCTGCGGCCGGATGTCTGGGGCGTCGTAGCCAAAGCCGACGGATTCGGCTCGCTGATCGCGGCGCTGCGCACCGTCGCTCACGGCTCGAAGCTCGACGACCGGGTGCCCTCGCCGACTCACCCGCCGCTGTACGAGTTGTTCTCCGGCAGGCGCGGGATCACGGCGGCACGCATGGCCGGCGCCATTGCCGCGGGAAATGCGTCGGACAACGCGACACTGGCGACGGTTGCGAAGGTGTCGCACAACACCGCGAACAAGGTGACCAGCCACTACCTCGGTCCGCTCATGCTCGAGCGCCGCGAACACGACGACCGCCTCCCGCTCACGCAGGCGTCGGTGTATCGCTGGTGCGGTTTGCACGCGCGATACATCGTGAGCTGGTGCCGCCGACACGGACACGAGGACGTGTTGGCGCCGCAGGCGTGAGCGTCGCTGCCCCTCGGACGACACACCCCCCACACGCTCGACACCTACATACGACGATGCCCCTTGGTCCGGAAGTCCGGACCAAGGGGCATCGTGTGGCGTGACGGGGTCAGACCGTCGGATCAGCCCTCGATGAACGTCTCGAGCTGCTGGCGCGCGACGTCGTCGGCGAGCTGCTCGGGCGGGCTCTTCATCAGGTAGGCCGAGGCGGGCAGGATCGGTCCGCCGATGCCGCGGTCCTTGGCGATCTTGGCGGCGCGCACGGCGTCGATGATGATGCCTGCCGAGTTGGGGGAGTCCCAGACCTCGAGCTTGTACTCCAGGTTGAGCGGCACGTCGCCGAAGGCGCGTCCCTCGAGGCGGACGTAGGCCCACTTGCGGTCGTCGAGCCATGCGACGTGGTCCGACGGTCCGATGTGGACGTTCTTGTCCTCGACCTTGCCGGCGAGCGAGCCGGTGAGGTTCGACGTGACGGCCTGGGTCTTGGAGACCTTCTTCGACTCGAGACGCTCACGCTCGAGCATGTTCTTGAAGTCCATGTTGCCGCCGACGTTGAGCTGGTAGGTGCGGTCGAGTGCCACGCCGCGATCCTCGAACAGCTTGGCCATCACGCGGTGGGTGATGGTCGCGCCGACCTGGCTCTTGATGTCGTCGCCGACGATCGGCACGCCTGCGGCGCGGAACTTCTCGGCCCACTCGGGGTCGGAGGCGATGAACACCGGCAGTGCGTTGACGAAGGCGACGCCCGCGTCGATCGCGCACTGTGCGTAGAACTTGTCAGCCTGCTCGGAGCCGACGGGGAGGTAGGAGACCAGGACGTCAACGTCGTTGTCCTTGAGGGTCTTCACGACGTCGACGCCGTCGCCGTCGGCCTCGGTGATGGTCTGCAGGTAGTACTTGCCGAGACCGTCGAGGGTGTGGCCGCGCTGCACGGTGACACCGGTCGGCGGGACGTCGGCGATCTTGATGGTGTTGTTCTCGCTCGCGAAGATCGCGTCGGAGAGGTCGAAGCCGACCTTCTTGGCGTCGACGTCGAACGCGGCGACGAACTCGACGTCGCGCACGTGGTACTGACCGAACTTGACGTGCATCAGACCGGGGACGGTCGAGTTCTCGTCGGCATCCTTGTAGTACTGAACGCCCTGGACCAAGGATGAAGCGCAGTTTCCTACGCCCACTATGGCCACGCGCACCTTATTGGGCTCACCCATGGTCGGGTTCTCCTTCTTTTTCTCTGGGACCGCGAACGTCGCTGGACCCTGGAACGTGGGTTACCGCCGGCGAATTCTGCGTCACCGGGGTGGTGTCGAGCGCAGCCGATTCCGGCGGCTCGGGTGTTTCCTGTGTCCCGTCGCGACCCGGCTGTGGGTTCGCGTCCGGAAGTGTGTGTTCTGCGGCGATGAGTTCGTTGAGCCAGCGCACCTCGCGCTCGCTCGATTCCAGACTCAGCTCGTGCAGTTGGCGGGTGTAGCGATCCGACGCACGTGTCGCACGAGTGACGAGCTCGCGCAATCCCTCACGCCGTTCCTCGACCTGACGCCGACGCCCCTCGAGAATGCGCATCCGGGCCACCGCGGGGGTGCGGGAGAAAAAGGCCAGGTGGACGCCGAATCCGTCGTCGGTGTAGTTCTGCGGTCCGGTGTCGGCGACCAGCTCGTTGAAGCGGATGCGACCCTTCTCGGTCAGTTGGTACACGCGGCGGCCGCGACGCACCTTCATGCCCGCGGGTGTGCTCGCTTCGTCGATCAGGCCGTCGGCCTGCATCCTGCGCAACGTCGGGTACAGCGATCCGTACGAGAACGCGCGGAATGCGCCCAGCAACCCCGTGAGGCGTTTGCGCAGCTCGTAGCCGTGCATGGGCGATTCGAGCAGCAATCCGAGAATGGCGAGCTCCAGCATGGGTGCGCACCTCCTCGGAGTCTCATGGCTGATCGCGCACGCCGAGAGAGTCTGATGGGACGGCACGGCATGTCGCGTCGATGTGGTTTCCAATGTATCGCACCGATATAACTGTGTCGACGGGGGAGTGTCCACAACATGTCGCGCGAGTGTCCGGCGGGCGACCCGCGCGTTTGCGAGGCTCGACGCGGCGCGCGTCCGCGCGGACGTCCCCGAGCGCGACGACGTACCCTGAAACACGTGCGCCAGATCGTCGACTACGCCTTGCAGCGTCGGTCCCGACTGTCCGATGTCCACTCCGGCCGGACAGCCGTCGCCGACGTCTGCGACGCGAATCCCTACCTGCTGCGCGCCGCGAAGTTTCACGGGCGCCCGTCGTCGACGCTGTGCCCGATCTGCCGCAAAGAGCAGGTCACGCTGGTGTCGTGGGTGTTCGGCGACCGGCTCGGCCAGGTGTCGGGGTCCGCGCGTACCGCAGAAGAGATCGCCTCACTCGACGCGACCGCCGAAGAATTCACCGTGCACGTCGTCGAGGTCTGCCGTACATGTAGCTGGAACCATCTCGTCCAGTCGTACGTTGCGGGTCTGCCGCCACGATCGACACGACGTCGTCGTCGGGTGGCCGAATAACTGTTGTTTGCACGTTCGTCGACGAGAGATTAGGCGCTCGTCGACGTTCTGACGTGTGTGGTGTGTGCCGCAGGTTTTTGCCGCGCGACCGCCGCATACGTCACAGTGGAGTGGGCTCGATGCGATGGAGAAGTACTGTGAGGAACGGTAAACCGACCACGGTGGCGGTTCTGACCTCGAACAACACGGCACAGGCGCGCGTGAGCGGGACCTGGATCGCGGTGCGGAAAGGTGATCGATGAGCGGGACGGAGTCGTCGCGCGGCACGGGAAAACGGCCGACTCGATCGGCCAAGAAAGATGCCGAGCAGACAACGCAGTCACGGCATCGCGTGATCGCCTGGACGCTTGGCATTCTCGGCGGGCTGGTCCCCGCGGTTATCCTGATCGGCATCCTTGCTTTCGCGATCGCCTACGCGACCGCGACGGTGCCGAGCCCTGGCGATATCAAGCAGAACCAGGTTGCGCTGATCACCGACTCGACGGGCAAGACGCTCGCCAAGGTCGTGCCGCCGGAGGGCAACCGCACCGACGTCAAGATCACCGACATCCCCAAGTCGATGCAGGACGCGGTGATCGCGGCCGAAGACCGTCAGTTCCGCAGCAACGAGGGCTTCTCGGTGACGGGTATCGGCCGTGCGGTGCTCGGTCGTTTCACCAACAACGCCGACGCCGGTGGTGGTTCGACCATCACGCAGCAGTACGTCAAGAACGCGCTCGTCGGCGACGAGCACAGCTATGAGCGCAAGTTCAAAGAGCTCGCAATCGCGACCAAGATGTCGGGACAGTGGTCCAAGGACGACATCATGGCCGCCTACCTCAACACCATCTACTTCGGCCGCGGCGCCTACGGTGTGTCCGCAGCTTCTCAGGCCTACTTCCGTAAGGACGTCAGCAAGCTGACTCCCGAGGAGTCCGCAGTGCTTGCGGCGGCGATCCGTTCGCCTTCCTACTACGACCCGGCTGTCGACAAGGTCGCCTCCGAGGGCCGCTGGAACTACGTGCTCGACGGCATGGTGCAGACCGGTTCGCTCACGCAGTCCGAGCGTGCGTCGATGCAGTACCCGAAGGTCTACCCGCAGCCCGCGGCGGCCGTCGAGACGCCCGGGCCCAACGGTCTGATCAAGCGCCAGGTGATGGCCGAGCTGAACAAGCTGAACATCTCCGAGCAGCAGGTGCGGACCGAGGGTCTCAAGATCACCACCACCATCGACCCCAAGGCGCAGAACGCCGCCGTGCAGGCCGCGTGCCGCGAGAACAAGATCTACTCGTGCGACAACGGCGTGCTCAACGGCGAGCCCGACAAGATCCGCGACGCCGTCGTGTCGATCGACCCCAAGACCGGTGGAGTTCGCGGCTACTACGGCGGTGACGACGGCCAGGGTTGGGACTACGCGCAGGCAGGTCTGCAGACCGGATCGTCGTTCAAGGTGTTCGCGCTCGTCGCTGCACTGCAGCAGGGAATCCCGCTGTCGAAGGTGTACAGCTCCGCGCCGTATCAGACGTCGTCGGGTCTGACCGTCGAGAACTCCGACGGTGAGAGCTGCGGCTCGTGCAACCTCGCCACGGCGATGAAGATGTCGCTCAACACCGTCTACTACCGCCTGATGATGGACCTCAACGGTCAGGCGCGTGCCGTCGCCGACGCCGCGCACACCGCGGGTGTCGCCGAGTCGTTCGGCGACATCAAGCAGACGCTCCAGAACCCCGACGGTCAGGTCGAGGGCGGCGTCGTGCTCGGTCAGTACCCGTCGCGGGTGATCGACATGGCGTCTGCGTACGCAACCCTCGCAGCGTCGGGTGTGTATCGCGAGCCGTACATGGTGCAGAAGGTCGAGACCTCGACCGGCGAGGTGCTCTACGAGCATCAGCAGAACGACGGCAAGCGCGTCTTCCCGGCGAAGGTCGCCGACAACGTGACCTCGGCGCTCGAGCCGATTGCCGCGTACTCGAACGGCAACGGACTCTCCGACGGCACCTACGGCACACGTCCGTCGGCGGCCAAGACCGGCACCGCGCAGCTCGGCGACACCGGGCAGAACAAGGACGCGTGGATGGTCGGCTACACGCCGCAGCTGTCCACGGCCGTCTGGGTCGGTACCGACAAGGGCACCGCGTTGACCAACTACGGGGGTTCGCCGGTCTACGGCAGCGGACTGCCCTCGCAGATCTGGCGCAAGTCGATGAACAACGCGCTCGAGGGTGACCAGATCGAGCAGTTCCCGGAGCCCGCGGCCGTCGGTGGTCAGGCAGGTGCGCCGACCGAGGCGCCGACGCAGACGTACAACCCCGACTACAACACGCCGCGGACACGCGCGCCGCGGGAGAACACCCCGCAGATTCCGCAGATTCCGGGCAACGGAAACGGCGGTGGCGGAGGTGGCGGCATCACCCTCGCTCCCGGCGTGACGATCCCGCTCCCGGGTAATCCTGAGCCGGGAAACGGTAACGGCACCACCGGGAACGGTGGTGCGGGCAACGGCGGTAACGGCGAGGGCAATACCGGCACCGGCAACGAGGGCGGAGTCACCCCTGAGCCGCCGGTCGGCTGACCGTCGCTCGTCGTCGGGAAAGCACTTCGACGACGCCGCGTCGGCGCAGTCACAGCAGCGATCGATTCCTGGCGGGGTTGTCTCCGACGGGGTAGCGAGCCCGGTTGCGCTGTCTGATGACCTTCGGGTCGACGACGCGCGCGTGATCCCGAGCAGGACCGACGTCGTCGCGCGCGACGCGAGCCGCGTGATCGGCGGCCCGCTGGGTACGCACGCGGCCGTCGGACGCAGTCGTCGTTGGACACCGATCCGTGTGCTGTTCCTGCTGTCACTGTGTGCGTTGGCGCTCAGTTGGTACGGCAAGGCCGGCTGTCTGCAGCAGGCTCCGGCGACGTCGGAGGCCAACGACGCCGGGCATTCGATGCGACTCGACTGGGACAACCAGCGTCAGTTCACCAATCTCTGCTACTCCGACGTGATCGCGCTCTACGGCGCCGAACAACTGGACAAGGGTGCGTTCCCCTACAAGACGTACTGGTTCCAGCAAGACCAGAACGGCAACACCATCAAGCGGTACATGGAGTACCCGGTGCTGACCGGCCTCTACATGTACGCCGCCGCGCAGGCTGCGCACGGTTGGCAGTGGTTGCATGACGAGTTCGGCATCCCCGGGGCGCTGAGCGTCGTCCTGTTCTTCAACCTCGTGGCGCTCGGCCTCGCGCTGTTCTGGCTCGTCGTCGTCTGGGCGACGGCGCTGACCGCTCGTACGCGCATCTGGGCGGCGTGGTTGGCGGCGCTCTCACCACTGGTGATCGTCCACGCGTTCACCAACTTCGACGCAATCGCGGTGGCGATGGTCGCCGTCGCGATCCTGGCGTGGGCGCGCAACAAACCCTGGCTCGCGGGGTTGTTCATCGGACTCGGTGTCGCGTCGAAGTGGTATCCGATCCTGCTGCTGTTCGTTCTCCTCGTGCTATGCCTGAGGGCAAGACGGGTCACCGATTTCTTGACCGCGGCGGCGGTGGCGGTGCTGACGTGGGTCGTGGTGAATCTGCCGATCCTGGTGCTGTATCCGCGCGGTTGGTACGAGTTCTTCCGCTACAACAGTGAGCGCGGCGCCGACTCCGACACCCTCTTCCGCATCCTCGCCAAAGCGTTTGGTTTCACATGGAACATCACGCTGCTGAACGCGATCACACTCGGTCTGCTGGTCCTGATCGCGTGCGGGATCGGCTACCTGGCGCTGCGCGCGCCGACCCGACCGCGTCTCGCGCAGTTGGCGTTTCTGATGGTCGCGGGCTTTCTGCTGGTGAACAAGGTGTGGAGTCCGCAGTACTCGCTGTGGCTCGTGCCTCTCGCTGTACTGGCCATTCCGCATACGCGACTGCTGATGACGTGGATGGTGATCGACGCCCTGGTGTGGATTCCGCGGATGTCGCTGTTTCTCGATCCGTCGCGCCGCTGGCTCCCCGAGGGTTGGTTCACCCTGGCCGTTGTCGTTCGCGCGCTGATGGTGATCGTGCTGTGCATCGTCGTGATCTGGCAGATCTACCACCCCGAGGACGACCTGGTGCGTCGAGATCGACGCGGCAGACCGCTCGACGATCCGGCGGGCGGACCACTCGACGGCGCCATCGGCGCGTATCTGCCGCGTGATGCCGCGCTACCTGACGGCCTCGCAGGAAATGTCACGGCAGGAAAGGTCGTGGCGGGAACTGGCACGGCAGGAAAATCAGGTGGAACCGAGCGGCGGTTCTCGACGTCCTAGGGTGCATGACAACACCCGACCTCCCAGCTCCTACCGAACTCATCGAATGGGCCGCGCACGCCGACCGCACCGCAGCCCTCATGACCGACACCGTGCAGATCGACGGCAACTGGTGGCGCGACGAGCTCGTCGCCGCAGGCCTCCCCGACGCCGGGATCGGCACGTCTCGCTCGCGTGCCGAGTTGTTCGACCTGGGCACACTCGCGTCCACGAGCCCCGACGCGGCGCTCACACTGCTGTGGAACTCCGTCGCGTTCTGCACCGGGCGTGCCGTCTCCGACAACCGCAAACGCATCATCGCGGTGAGCGCCAATCGCAGCCGCGTCGCCCGCGTGCTGCAGGAGGCAGCAGCCATCGCGTCAACCGATCCGGACAAGGCCTACGACATGCTGCGTCCCGGACGCACCAACCGCATCGACCGACTCGGGCCGAGCGGCTTCACCTGGTACCTCTACTTCGCCGGAGCAGGCGCCGCCGACCATCCCTGCCAGGTGATCGAGCCCGCGGTGGCACGTGCGCTGCGCTGGGCCGGTTGGGACAGCCTGAGCACCACAAACTGGTCGGCCGACGAGTACGTCGCCTATCTGGGCCTGCTACGACGCTGGCGCACCGAGATCGGCGTCGAACGACTCGACGTCGTCGTCAACGGTCTCGTCGCGATAGCACCACCGAGCGGGTGGGATTACGGATGGCAGTCGTGGCACCGCGACACGTGGCAGGAGGAGCCATACGACAGGTGGGTTCCGGGGCCCCTGAATGCCAACGACCTGAAGCTCGTTTACCACTGGATGGGCATGCTGTCGGAGATGAACCCCAGCTCGCCTGCGGCAGAACACTTTTCCAAGATCGGAGCGAAGATCATGCGAGCGATCGGAGACGTGGGCGAACCGGGCTACCTGCGTCACGACGAGTACGGGCGATACCGCGACGGGCGAATCGGGATGTCTTACCCGTGACGTGAGATGCGCTGCAGCAGAGCATCTCTCGCAGCGGGCCAGTCGTCGTCGGTCATGGCGTACTGCGCGGTGGTGCGCCACCCGTCGGCCCAGCGTCGATGTTTGCGGAGGAGTCCCTCGAACTCGGCGCCGAGTTTCGCGATCGCCGCCCTCGACTGCGCGTTGTTCTCGTGCGTGTGCCACACGACGCGTACGGCGCCGCAGTCGTCGAAGGCGTGATGCAGCAGAAGGTATTTCGCGGTCGGATTGACCGCGGTGCCCTGCGCCTTCTCGGCGTAGAAGGTGTACCCGATCGCGACAGAGAGGTTCGCGTGGTCGATGTCGTAGTAGCTCGTCGAGCCGACCAGCTGTCCGTTGCTGTTGTCGACGACCGCGTAGGCGATGCGCGCATCGTCGGCGTGTGCCGCGGCGATGTACTCGCGCGCCGACTCCTCGTCGCGCGGCACCGACGTCCAGGCGAAGCGCTGCGGATCGTCGACGACCCGCGCGAGGGCGGGAGCGTCGTCGAAGGTCAAGGGCCGCAGGGTGACGCGTTCGCCGACGAGTGGAACGTCGCCAAGCCATTCGTTCATGTCGACTCCTCTACGACGACGTCGCGAGCACGGGTTCGGGGTCGTCGGAGGGCCGTGGCCGTGGAGCGACCATGGTGGCCAACGGTTCTCGCAGCGGGGCACGCACGAACGCGAAGATCAGGTAGAGGTGGATCGCGGCGGTCACCCAGACGCCGATGTTCACGCCCGCCATCACCCACCACTGCATCGGCGCGTGCGCCGTGTAGATGCCGAACAAACGGAAGATGGTGGTGTCCAACAGGAAGTCGGCGATGAGGTAGGCGACGATGATCGGCCACCGCGTCTTCAGCAGCACGAAGAACGGGAGGATCCACAGGGTGTACTGCGGCGAGTGGACCTTGTGGAACAACATGAATCCGGCGAGCATTGCGCCCGAGACGCCGATCCACGGATACGTGCCCGACTGCAGGTACACCCGCCACCCCAGATAGACCGCGAGCGCGAAGGCGCACAGGATCAGCAGGGGTGACAGCATGCCGACGAGCGAGTTGTACGTGTCGGTCTGTCCGCCGGTGAAATGTCGAAGTCCCCAGTACCAGATGGAGTTGGTGTCGACGTCGGACTTCCGCTTGCCCTGGAACGAGAGTGCGGCCTTCCAGCCCTCGAAGCCGACGATCATGAACGGCAACTGAATCGCGATCACCGTCACGGCAGCCGCCGCGGCAGTCATGATCGCGCCGGTCCAGTCGAGATCCTCGGTTCGACGACGCGCATTGATCATGCCGCCCGCGCCGCGCGTCAGTACGTACAGCGCTAGCGGCAGCGCGAAGAAGCCCGGATAGAGCTTGAGGCAGAAGCCGATTCCCAACAGCACGGCCGCGAGCATCGCCGACGTTCGTAGTGAGAGTCGACGCTCGCCGGTTCGTGGGTTGGTCGACGCACCCCACGCCATCACCGCGACGGCACCGACCGCTGTCGCGACGACGGGCAGCTCCCAGTTGTGGAAGGCGTAGAGCACGAGCGGCGGCGTGGCTGCCCACAGAAGGACCCACCAGCGGGTCATCAACGCCAGCATGATGGTGATCGCGAAGGCGAAAGGGGCGAGCAGCAGCGCGGAATGCTGGAAGAACTCGGTGTCGGTGTTGGCGCCGATCGCGCCGAGGTACATCAGCATTCCGGACAGCACCGGGTACTCGACAACGCCGCCGAACAGGTGGCCGTTCGGGCCGATCCCGCCGTGGATGTACGGGAAGATGTGGTTGTTGATGTCGCGCCCGACCCACAGGTACATCAGGTCGGAGTAGCAGGGGACCACGGCGTCGACGTCGCCGACGGGGAAGTGATGCGACCGACCGTCGGGAAAGAACGGCTCGCCGCCGCACTTCACCTTGATGACATAAGACCAGTACAGAGCCACCGACGTGAGAAGGAGCGAGACCAGAAGGATCAACGCCGTCTCGCCTCGGCGAGACAGTGTGTACTGCCCGAAGCCCATGGTCGGAGAGAAGCGGAGCGCGGGCATGGCCTACAGGGTAGGAGATGGCGGGCCCGTGGTCTGCGTCACCTACCCGCCGGGCGGCGTCGTCTCGGCGGGGCGGGCTTGTGCGTTGCAGCGCGATTTCGCTGGTCAGGGGTGCCCCGTGTATGGTGGAGCGGTTGCCGACGCAGGCGACCCTCCTGCCACGGACAGTCCGTGGCCGATGAGCCCATAGGAGGTGATGTGGTCTTATGCGTCACTACGAATTGATGGTCATTCTCGATCCTAATCTGGACGAGCGCACCGTCGCCCCTTCACTCGATACTTTCCTCAACGTTGTCCGCAACGACGGCGGCAAGGTGGATAACGTCGACATCTGGGGCAAGCGCCGACTCGCGTACGAGATCTTGAAGCACAGCGAAGGCATCTACGCCGTCATCGATCTCAACGCCGAGCCCAAGACGGTCAGCGAGCTCGATCGTCAGCTGAAGCTCAACGAGTCGGTTCTGCGCACGAAGGTTCTGCGCAAGTAACCCACAGATCCCTGATCGACCGAACGAATCCATCGATCTCGTCGGTGTCGACACCTAGGGTTGAACTCAACTCGCGGTGCACATCGATTTCGACGAGTGCCCACACGTAGACCTAAGGGGAAACACATGGCAGGCGACACGGTCATCACGGTCATCGGCAACCTCACGGCTGATCCGGAACTCCGGTTCACTCCGTCGGGTGCGGCGGTGGCCAACTTCACGGTGGCGTCGACGCCGCGCACATTCGATCGTCAGACGAACGAGTGGAAGGACGGCGAAGCGCTGTTCCTGCGCTGCAACATCTGGCGCGAGGCCGCGGAGAACGTGACCGAGAGTCTGACCAAGGGATCCCGGGTCATCGTGCAGGGCCGTCTCAAGCAGCGGTCGTACGAAACCCGCGAGGGTGAGAAGCGCACTGTTGTTGAGCTGGAGGTCGACGAGATCGGCCCATCGCTGCGGTACGCCACCGCGAAGGTCAACAAGGCCTCGCGCGGTGGGGGTGGCGGCGGAGGCTTCGGCTCGTCCGGCGGCGGAAGCCGCAGCGGCGGGTCGGGCTCGGGCCAGCAGGTTGCCGACGACCCGTGGGGCAGTGCACCCGCGAGCAGTGGCGGAAACTTCGGCGGCGGGGACGACGAACCCCCCTTCTGAACCGCGACGACGCCCTTCATGTGAAAGAGGCGTCCTCGCAACAACTTTGGAGTAAGTACACATGGCAAAAGCTAAGAGCACCCGGAAGGTGCGCGTCGAGAAGGTCACCAAGACCAAGGCGTGCTCCTTCTGCAAGGACAAGAAGGCCGACATCGACTACAAGGACACCGCGCTGCTGCGTCGTTTCCTGTCCGATCGCGGCAAGATCCGGTCGCGTCGCGTGACCGGCAACTGCGTCCAGCATCAGCGCGACGTCGCTGTGGCCGTCAAGAACTCGCGTGAGGTGGCACTGCTGCCCTTCACGTCGACCGCCCGATAAGCCGGAAGGGGATAACGACATGAAACTCATCCTCACCGCTGCCGTGGAGAACCTCGGCGAAGCAGGCGACACCGTCGAGGTCAAGGACGGCTACGGCCGCAACTTCCTGCTGCCCCGCGGCCTGGCCATCAAGGCCACCCGTGGTGCCGAGAAGCAGGTCGAGACCATCCGACGCTCGCAGGAGGCCCGCGAGGTCCGTGGCGTCGAGCACGCCAACGAGCTCAAGCAGGCGCTCGAGAACCTGTCGGGCATCAGCCTGTCGGTCAAGACGCACGATTCGGGCAAGCTGTTCGGCTCGGTCACCGCTGGCGATGTCGCCGGCGCGATCAAGTCCGCAGGTGGCCCCGCAGTCGACAAGCGCACCGTCGAACTGCCCAAGGGACACATCAAGTCGACCGGCACCTTCCCGGTCGTCGTGAACCTGCACCCCGACGTCACCGCGACCGTTCAGGTCGACGTCGTCGCTGCTTGATCTACCCGCTGCCAGATACGCAGTAGCTGTACACCGGTCGAGAGCCGGGCGGACATCGTTCCGCCCGGCTCTCGTCGTCTGTGGGGCACGGGTACGAGACGCGGAAGATGGCTACCGCACCTCGTTACACGCCAGCACCGACAAGAGCTCGTATCCCACATGTGCTGCGGCGATACCTGTGACCTCCGCGTGGTCATAAGCTGGGGCCACTTCGACGATGTCAGCTCCGACGATGTTCAGCCCCACCAAGCCACGCAACGTGTTGAGCAACTCACGTGAGGTCATACCTCCGGCCTCCGGGGTGCCGGTCCCGGGGGCGTGCGCGGGATCGAGGACGTCGATGTCAATCGACACGTACACCGGTCCACCGGAAACGCGCCGGATAATGCGATCGATGATTGAACGCACACCGTCGAACTGGTAGTCGTCGCTTCGGACTACCTGGAAACCGAGAACCGCGTCGTCCTCGAGGTCCTGTTTGCCGTACAAAGGGCCGCGGGTCCCGACGTGCATGGACCGTTCCATGTCGATCAGGCCCTCTTCGCTGGCCCGGCGAAATGGGGTGCCGTGTGTGAACGGCGCCCCGAAATATGTATCCCAGGTGTCGAGGTGGGCGTCGAAGTGCAGCACCGCAATTTTCCCGTGCAACTTGTGCATCGCGCGCAGCAGCGGCAGTGCCAGCGTGTGATCACCGCCCAGCGTGAGTAGTCGCGAGCCGTTCTCGCTCAGAGCCGTGGCCGCGTGGTCGACGGTGTCCAGAGCCTCCACGATGTCGAACGGATTGACCGCGATGTCGCCTGCATCGGCCACCTGATGAACGCCGAACGGCGCGATGTCCAGGCCAGGATTGTAGGGCCGCAACAACTTCGACGACGCTCGGATGTGTCCGGGCCCGAATCGTGCGCCCGGCCGATAGCTGACACCCGTATCGAACGGGATGCCGACAATCGTGACCGCGGCATCGCCCACCTCGGACAGTCGAGGTAGACGGGCAAACGTGCCGGGCTCGGTGTAGCGGGGTGCACGGCTCGCGTCCGGCGGGCCCAGAATGGTCGAATCGTGAATAGTGTTGTCCGACATCTTTTTTCACTCCTTGTAGTCGGGTGCGACTCGCTCGACCAATCGCAACATCGCCTGCCAGGCGAGCTCGAGGCCTACGTCGTCGGTGTAGTCGTCGCCGGCATCTTGGCCACTCAGCTGCTGTGCGGTGTGCTCGGCGATCGCGGGGTCCGGCAGTATCACCTCTCCGGCGCGCGTTGCCGCTACTTGGATCTCGCATGCCTTGTTGAGATAGTGCATCCGCAGGAACGCCTGTCCCGGAGTACGACCCACCGTCAGCAGACCGTGATTGCGCAGGATCAGCGCGGGATGATCGCCGATGTCGGCAACCAGCCGCTTCTGCTCGTCGAGGTTCAGCGCCACGCCCTCGTAGTCGTGATAGCCAACTCTGTTGTAGAACTCCATCGAGATCTGGTTCAGCGGAAGCAGACCCGACGACGAAGCGGCCACCGCACACCCGGCCAACGTATGGGTGTGCAGCACACAGTGTGCATCCTCGCGCTCGCGGTGAATGGCGCTGTGGATGACAAAGCCAGCCGGGTTCACGGTGTGGTCAGAGTCGCCGACGACTCGGCCGTCCAGGTCGATCCGCACCAGATTCGACGCGGTGATCTCCTCGAACAGCAGGCCATAGGGGTTGATGAGGAAGTGATCGTCGGGACCGGGCAGCCGCACCGAGATGTGGGTGAAGATCAGGTCGGTCATCTTGAAGTGCGCCACCAGCCGATACACCGCGGCCAGTTCTCGCCGCAGTTGCGCTTCGGTCGGCTCGACCGCGTCGACCGTCCTCATCAGTACCCCGCCCGCTGTGCCACCAGCTGTTGGAATGCGGCGGTGATTTGATCCCAATGAGTCACCAGGTTGGTGAAGTTCGATGCGGGAGAGTGTCGTCCGGCCTGCATGCGGTACAGAATGGGCACGTCCTGCTCGTTTACCTCGAAGAGAATGTCGGTGAGGCTCTTTCGAGCCGCGCTGTATCGCTCCCCACCGGCCTCGGCGTCGACGAAGATTGCCATGTGCTCCATTGTGCGGTCCGGCGCCGTCGGGTCGAAACCGATCACTTGGAACCAGTCGGCCTCCAAGAACAGCAGCGCATTGGGAAAGACGCAGAAGATGTCCTGACTTTCGGTTCGCTCCGGTGGCACATCACCCAAAAATGGCAGTGCATCGTCGGTTTTAGCTGCCTTGCCCGCTGCGCCTCGTGGATAGGTCCCGCCGAGAATATGGTCGGCGAGCCACACATCGTCGACGTCAAGTGACGCACTCACCGGCCCGACCTGCGGATGGATGAAGGGCAGGTGGTAGAAGTCGAGAAAGTTCTCGACGATGAGCTTCCAATTGGCGCCGATGTCGAACTCGCGTTCTTGCGCGAGGTGGAGGCGCGAGAAGTCGATGTGATTCCAGCGCTGCAAGATTGGCGACAGCATCCCTTCGAAGTCGGCTGCAGCTGCCTCGGTTGAATCGAACTCGACGCCGAGGTTGACGAAGACCATACCGGCCCAGACGTGCGACGAGACGCCAAGTAGTCCAAGGTGTTCCGCGCCTTGGGGCACTTCCCGACCACGTTCACGCTTGAGATACGGCGTGGCATTGAGGCTGCCGTCGAGCTTGTACGACCAGCAGTGATAAGCGCATTGGATTCGACGTCGCACCTTTGCGGGTTCCTCCATCATCACCATGCCGCGATGTCGACATGAGTTGTGGAACACCCGAATGCGCTGCTCCTCGTCGCGCACGATCAACAGCGGCTTGCCGCCGATGGACACCGGATGCACTTTGCCCGGTTCGTCCACCCAGTGGGCGAAGCCTGCCCACACCCAACCCGACGAGAACACCCGCTCCTGCTCGAGGGCGTACTCGGCGGTTCCCGTGTAAGCCCGTGTCGGGATGATCGAGTGTTGGCTCGAGTCAGAAGTCAATGGCCCTGCGATGATGCGGTTGCCGCTACCGTTGACCACGGTGGCGGGTGCCGGATTGTCTACAGTCATCGGATGACTCCTGTGTAGTCGTGGGTTGACGAGTGCAAGGCGAGCGCAGCGTCGAATTCCTCTGTGGCCCAACCCTTGAGGATCAGTGCGTCGGCCCACCGGTCCGAGATCTCATTGCCGCCCGTATCGGTGATGGCGTAAGGGCGTGTGCCGAGTTCGGTGCAGAACATGATCTCGGCATCGGCACCTCGTCGGGCGAGAATCTGCTCGAAGCCGGTACGCCACCAGTCTCGGAATCGCTTCTCCCACGGTCTGGCTGCGGGCGATTCGACCGGAACCTGCACCTGACCCCTCGTCGCGATGCGTCCCTGAAGTGATCCACACCGGCTGAGAACTTTCGCAAAGAGAGCGTCGTGCTCGGCGGTCGGTTCTTCGGGAAGTTCATTGGCGCAGACGAAATGGGAGAAATCGCCGGCGAGTTCGACTCGTTCGTCGAGATAGTCCAGCAGCCATGCGGTGAAGCGGAGGTCGTTGGTCACCGTATTTCGGTGTGTCTCGATCTCGATGTGGATGCCTGCGACGGAGCCGATCTCGTACCAACGCAAGAGGGTGGCGGCCAATGGTTTCGGATCAAACCCGTAGATCTGGGCGCACAACACCATCCGATCTGCCTTGACTCGTTGTGCATAGGCTACGGCCGAACGGACTGCGTCGTCGTCGGAGACGAAGGCGAAGACTGCTGTGCGCAAGCCGCTTCCGGCGAGAAGCGGCACGAGTCGCTCGGCGGAAGGTGCCTGACGGGCACCCAGATCTACGGCAAGGCCCGCAAATCCCGATCCTGCGATGCGTTCGATCTGTTCTGCGAGCGTCCAACTATTTCCGACCGTGGGGAGGTCTTCCATCGCCCAGAGGGACTGGTACACACACAGGTTGGAGGTATTCAGCATGTCGAGACCGCCGGATCATTGATCGGATTGAGTGGCCGCCCGTCGCGTAGCCACGCCACTGCATTACCTGCCTGCGCGTCGATGTAGCCGGTCGATGTCGTCTGCGACAGATACGCGATGTGAGGGGTGGTGAGCACTTCGGGATGGTTGAACAGTGGGTCGTCGGCGGCAGGTGGTTCGGGGTCAATGACGTCAAGCGCCGCGCCGGCGATATGCCCGGACTGCAACGCGGCCAGCAGCGCCGCGTTATCGATGAGGCCGCCGCGCGCGACATTGACCAGATAGGCGCCGTCTCGCATGCGAGCGATCAGGTCTGCACCGACGATTCGCCGGGTTTCGTCGGTGAGTGGGAGGTGCAGTGAAAGCACATCGGAGTTCTCGATGACGGTGTCCAAATCGGTGATCGTCACGCCGGCGGGACCCGAACTCTGGCCGCTACCGGAGTCACATGCGATGACCTGCGCACCCATCGCGGCGGCATACCGGGCGTAGGTCCGACCGGTGCGGCCGAGACCCACCACACCGATGGTCAATTCGGACAGTCTGCGCGGCAGCGTATCTGGTCGATCCAACCACGATGTGCGGAGGCCGGAGCCGCTGAAGTAGACCAGTCGCCGAACCAGTGCGAGGGTCAAAGTCCACGCGTGGGTGGCCACCTCTTCGGTGGCCAGGTCGGCGACAGTGCTGACCCAGATACCGCGCGCGCTCGCGGCGTCGACGTCCACGTTGTCGAATCCGCGTGACAACAAGGCGATGACCCGTAGATTCGGTAGCCGGTCCATCAGTTCGGCATCGATCGGTGCGTATCCCACCAACAGGGCGGTTGCCTCGGCTGCCGCTCCGGCGATGACGTCGGCATCCTCGGTCTCGAGTTGATCAACGCGAAAACCGTTGTGCTCCAGCATCGCGACGCCCGACGCTGCATCGAGATCGCCGACGTCGGTGTACACCGCGAGCGGTGTGGTCTTCATCTTTGGTGCTCCATCTCCGAGTAAATGAGAAACGTTCGGTTCTCAGCGACACGGTGTTCAGTGCAGGTGGGAAAGAAACTGTCGAGTACGGGGATGCTGGGGATCATCGAAAAAGGCGCTGGGTTCGCCGGATTCGATGATGCGTCCGTGGTCGAACAAGGCGACCTCATCGGCGACCCGACGCGCGAAACGCGTCTCGTGGGTCACCACGACCATGGTCATTCCCTCATCGGCGAGCTTCTCCATCACGGCGAGAACCTCCCCGACGAGTTCTGGGTCGAGGGCAGAGGTAGGTTCGTCGAACAGCATGACTGTGGGGTTCAGTACCAGAGCGCGTGCGATTGCCACCCGCTGCTGCTGTCCGCCGGACAACTCGCTCGGATAGTGCTTGAGCCGATGACCCATGCCCACGCGCTCCAGCATCACGGCGGCGGTCTCCGCGGCCTCCTTCTTGGACATGCCTGCGACCTCGGTAAGTGCAAGTGTCACGTTGTGCAGCACATCGAGATGCGCAAATAGGTTGAAGCGCTGGAATACCATTCCGATGTCGCGTCGCTGCTTTGCCAACTGCGCTTCGCGCAGCGGGCGCGTGGTCCCATTGGTGTTGGTCGTGACGCCCACCTGCTTTCCGTTGAGCAGGATCTCTCCTTCGTCGGCAGGCTCGAGCAGGGCGATGAGTCGCAGGATCGTCGACTTGCCCGATCCCGACGGCCCGAGCAGGGCCTTGACCTCACCTCGATCAAGCGACAGGTCAACACCTTTGAGCACTTCGGTATCGCCGTACGTGCGGTGAAGGTTGAGCGCTTCCAGGACCGGTCGATTCATGCTGGGACCTCCTGACCGGCAGCGGGCACCGGGGTGGATTCGGTGCGCTGGCCTTTCGAGATCCAGCGATAGCGGGCCTCGACGAAGTATTGACAGGCCATGGCGACGCTGACGATCACCAGGTAGTAGACCAGCGCGGCCGAGTAGTACTCCGCGTACCGGAACGTGTTTGACACCTCGGATTGCGCGGTGGTCAGAAGCTCGCGCAGTGAGATGACAGACGCGAGCGACGTGTACTTCAGCATTGCGATGAATTCGTTCCCGCTTGGTGGAATGGCCACCTTGATTGCCTGTGGCAGAACCACTTTGAACAGCACCTTGTGGGGTGGCAGGCCGACTGCTCTGGCCGCGATGTGCTGCCCCTCGTCGACGCTGAGCAGTGCCGAGCGCAAGATTTCGGCCATGTACGCGGCCTCGACGACTGTAAAACCAATAAAGGCAGCCAGGAATGGGGTAAACCAGTTCTCACGCAGGGCGGGAAACAGCTGCGGTCCGGCGTTCCAGATCAGTAGTAGCACCAGCAGCGTCGGAATGGCTCGGAAGAACCACACGTAGGTCCAGCCGACCAATCGGGCAGCAGGGTTCCTCGCGATACGCAGCAGAGCCACCACGAATCCGACGATGCTGGCCGCGATCATCGCCGTTACGGCCAGCGCGAGCGAGAGCAGCGCACCACGAAAGAAGGCTTCCGACGTCAGTGCGCTGACGAAGACTCCCCAATCGAAGGTCATGACTACTTCGTCACGATCTGCTTGGGATCGAGTCCGTATTTCGTAGCGATCTTCTCAAGAGTGCCGTTTTCCTGTAACTGTGGAAGTGCCTCGGCCACAGCGCTACTTAACGGGGAGCCCTTCCGGGTGAAGACCCCGAACTTGGTATCAGTGGGAAACACGCCGGGAACACTCTTGAGTTTTCCGTCGGACTTGTTCACCATCTCGACGACTGCGACGTCGGTCTCGATCAGAGCCTGGGCCTTCCCATTGGTGACAGCCGCCACGGTCTCCGCGGTTTTGGGGTATGGCTGGATGGTGATCGGCTCCTTGCCTTCGCTCGTGAACTTCTTTGAGAGTTCCTTGAGAGTCAGCTCGTTGCTCCCGCCTCCCTGCACGGCAACCGTCTTGCCTGCGAGGTCATCGGAGGTTGTGATGTCGGTGGTGCCTGATGGCACGATCAGCCCCGGGCCGGTGTTCATGAACGGTGTACCGTCCGCCACTTGAAGGCGTTCCGGGCTCAAATACAGTGCTGCCCAGAGTATGTCGCACCGCTTCGCCTGAAGCGCAGGCATCAGACCGTCGAATGCGGTGTTCTGCCAACTGATCTCAAGGCCCCATTTGTCGGCTAGGGCGCGAGCGGCGTCCGGATCGAAACCCACGGGGTTAGACGTGTCGCCGCCCTGAAAGTACTCCATCGGCGGGTACTCGGGATCGGTGCACACAGAGAGCTTTCCGTTGCTCAGTAGGCCAGCGGGTGCGTCGCCGGACGCCTGGGTGCCTTCGCCGCCCCCGCCACATGCGGCCAGTGCGGCTGTGGCTGCGAGTGCGACGACAGTTGCCAGGACTTTTCGTGACATGAGGGTTCCTCAATTGTTCAGTGGGGCTGATGGGTGGACGCGCCAGTGGATCGGGGACCACACTAAGGACGTGGCACTTCGGCCGCAATGCAAGTTGTCAGCCAGATGGTGGTCTCACTGCAATAGTGACTAGAATCGGCGCATATTGTCCGCGCTGAAGCTGCTTCGAGCCGGAAGCGCTGAAGATCTGATCGTCGTGGCAAGGGGCATTGGCATTGTTAACTTCTCGTGAGGTCGGTCGCGCTCCGACCTCGGTAGGAATGTCGGGCGCGGACCTGGAGATTCTGGAGGCACTGCGTTTCAACGGCCGCATCACCACTCAAGAGCTTGCCGACCGTGTGGGATTATCGCGGTCGGTGGTCGCCCGTCGGCTGTCCCAACTCCTCGACGACGAGGTGATCCGGGTGGTGGGCATTGTGCACCCGCTAACGCTCGGCATCCGTTCCTTGGCCCATGTCTCGCTGAGCGTCGACCGGCCGGTGCGCCGCGTAGCCGACGAGTTGTCCCGATTGCCTGACGTGCCATTTGTCTCGCTTACTTCGGGGTCCTGTCCGCTGATTGCTGAGGTACGCAGCAGGAGTGACGGCGACCTCGCACGCGCGCTAGATCGCGTGCGATCGATTGACGGTGTTCGTGCAACCGAAACGCTCTTCTACACGAAGCTCGTGGCGGATGTCCTGCGCCCGAGTCATGCCGAAAACGTCGAGCTCGATGCGGTCGACGGTCGGCTGTTGACGCTTCTGCAGGAGAACGGGCGCATGGCTTTCACCACACTGGGGGATAAGGTGGGTGTGTCCACTGGGACCGCACGGACACGAGTGTTACGGATGATCGACACCGGCGTCGTCCGGATCGGAGCCATCTCTCGCGCGGGTCGGCGAGACACCAGAGTCGATGTAGGAGTAGGACTTTCGGTACTGGGGCCGGCATCGAGTTGTACTGACCGGTTGTCTGAAATGCCCGAGGTGCGGTTTCTGGCCGAGACGATCGGTCGCTACGACTTGCTAGCCACCGTCGATGCCGATTCGCTGGCTGAGGTCGTTAGTGTTCTGGATCGGCTGCGCGGGCTGAAACCGGTTCTGCATCTGGATAGTTGGGTGCATCTGAGCACGGTGAAAGAGAGCTATACCTATCCGCTGGAGGTTCTATCGTGAGTGCGCAACGATGGCAGGTACCGAGTACGACATCACCGGTGCGTGCACGAGTGACGGTTCCGGCATCTGTAACGCAGTCGCCGAGCACGGACGGTGCCGTCGCGATAGCCTTCGCTGCTGCAGGTCTGATAACGGGCGGCACTGTGCTGGTGCGTAATTGGCCGACAGACCTCCCTGCCGCGGAGTCGATGCTGATGGCTTTCTCGGATATGGGGGGCTACGTAGTGTCATCAGCCGATGGCCTCACGGTCACCGGGCGCTCCACGAGTGGTGCTCTGGCACCGATCACGGTGGCCTCGGGCGCGACGGAGCCATTCACCCCGCTTCTACTCGTAACTGCGTGTTTGGCCACCGGACCCAGCGTCTTCTTGGGAACCCCATCGCCAGCCGACCTCGCGGCCACCGACAATCTGCGACGGGCGGGAGCCGACATCGGGGTCCACAGTGACCGCATCGAGGTATCGCCGCAGCCGCTGAGGTCGATCGAATGGACCACAACCACACCGATTCTCGGTTTGGCGGGACTTCTGACAGGGCTCGTCGTCAATGGCGTCTCCGTGTCGGAGTGGGACCGAGTTGAGAACCTGTGGCCCGGGGTGGCGTCGGAGTGGTCGCGGATGATCAGCGCCGACGAGTATCTCGTGCCCGGAAGCGCCCGTCTGCCGCGTGACTACCTGGGGCGTGCGTCCTATTTGTGAAGGTGGGCACGCGCGCCTGTTTCGTGAGCGTCCCGGGTGGCGCGAGATCGTGCGGACGATGTAGTTGGCGATTCTCGTGAACTGCGTACTCGTACGCCGCGACGCGGACTCGCGGCCGCGAAAGTGGGGTAGACGGCTACCCGATACCGCACTGGCTCGCGCTCGTAGCGTCATGTGCAGCGAGTTCCCCGGGTCCAGCTCGGTAATGGTGCCCGACGTGGTGTGCCGGTGTAAGGGATTCGCGTTCGCAGCTATGCAGTCCCATCTCGGAAGTCACCGCCATGCACACTCTCTTCGGTCACCAGATCCAGCACAATCCCGTCGCGACCATTCCCCTGCGCAGGTCATCCCAGAACCAGACCCGAACGTCAGTACCGCCCGTCGTCGTCGGAGTGTGCGGAACGGACGAATCATATTGGGCGGTCGAGTATTGCGCTCGTGCGGTCCGCGCCGAGGCGCCGCTCTACCTCGTCAGTGCCGTCGCGCGGCAGCGGGCGAATCCCCACCGCAGTCACGAGGAACGACGCTGGCGGGATGAGCTGGGCGTCGACGCCTATCAGCTCGAGGAACTCTCGGTGATCCATGAAGTTCAGCGACGCGCACGAGAAGTCGCCTCTGCCGCAGGAGCTTCCGATGTTCGAGCTCTGGTGCGCAGCGGTAGTCCCCACGTCGTATTGGCGCGTGAATCCCGCGACCTGGACGCGGCCGCAATGGTTCTCGGGTATGCGTCCGGGCCGGGTCGATTGGCCCGAAGGCTGTGCGCCACAACAGATATTCCGATCCTCATGGTCAACAAGGGCGTCGATGCGGGGTACCTACTCACCGCTACGCCACGTGGCGTGCGCAACCTGCGTGAGCGGCGTCGAGCAGGCGCCCCCGCGACTGCGGAGTGACGATAGGGGCCAATCAGCTCGGCGGCGCCGGCACGAGCGGTAGCTGACTCGACGCCTGCAGTGACGCCGGCAGGTAGCGCGGAGCGGGATTGCCGTTGTGCGCGGTGTCTCCCGCGGGGTAGTAGAACTTGTGGAATCCGGGCGAGAAGATCAGCGCCCGATTGCCGGTGCGGCAGGCAACCTGCGTGGCTGAGGGCACCGTGCAGGTGACACCCGCGATCGTCACCCGTGTGCCGACACTCAGACGCGGCGGACGGAAGCCCGACGTCGAGCCGAATCGGTATGAGGTGCCGGTCAGCAGATCGGGTTTAGGTACCCACCACGGCCCCTGGGCGTCGGCGGTGATGGCCGCGCCCTGGACGCCCGGAGGTGCGGTCGCGGGCCGGCCCTGGCAGCCCACCGAGCGGAACGTCGGGCCGATCTGGCAGTTCCACCGTCCGGTGGTGAAGAACGACCGTCCGTTGTCGTCGTAGGCCAGCGAGCGCAACGGCGTCGGATCGACTGGTGTGTAGCGCGACAGATCGAACGCGGCGGGCAGCGGTGGGGGTGCTGCGGATGCCGGAGATGCGTTCAGTAGCGGCACGAGAAGTGCTGCGGCCGCCAGAACACACGACGCCAGACGGGAGCGAGACATCCGGTGGCGTCTGCGGGTCGTCGGCACGGGGCCAGTGCACCACATCGCAGCCTCGGGCGAGGGCAAAACTCAGACAGTGGCGGGTTGCGCGGCGCGGCGAAGGCGAATCGCCGCGCATCAACTGTGTTGTTGCGCAGGTCACACCCACTGTTCACTGCGTTGTTGCTCGGTGGTGGTTGTCACCCGCCCACAACACGCCCGGCTGTGAGTTTCCCAAGACACGCCGAGCCGAGAAAAGTTCTTCGTTGTGGAAATCGCACACAGCATCTGACCTGCGAAGATCGAGTTACACACACATCTACTCCCCAACGTTCTCCACAGCGGCTGCACAACTGACGCGCGGTTGCGCGCGAGCCGTCCACAGGCCATCCACAAGTTCGTCCACAAGCGCGTTTGAGTGCGACGAGACGAACTCCTACTGTCTTCCATCAGTGCCCGATGGTGTTGCGCGTCGCGATGTACGGTCCGACCTGTCAGACCCCTCGGGTATGAACAAAGACGACTCAGCCAGTCAGGCTTCCGGGGGACGGCGGAGTCGTCAGCACACCGCCGTGTCGACGAGTTGACGGTTGGGGGGCCGTCCATCGTCAGGGTTCGATTTCGAAAGGTTGGCACACGTGGCAGTTGTCGATGATCGCGGCCACGGTGCGGCTCGGGATTCCGGACGACCAGACGAGCCAGACATGCCGGTCGAGGAGTATGGCCGTCAACCGCCGCAAGACATGGCGGCCGAGCAGTCCGTTCTCGGCGGCATGATGCTCTCGAAAGACGCGATCGCCGACGTCATCGAAAAGATCCGCACCAACGACTTCTACCGCCCGGCGCACCAGGCCGTCTACGAGGCGATCCTCGAGCTGTACGGCAAGGGCGAACCCGCCGACGCCGTGACGGTCGCCGCAGAGCTCGAGCGCGCGGGCGAGCTGCGTCGCATCGGAGGCGCACCCTATCTGCACACCCTCATCTCCACCGTGCCCACCGCGGCCAACGCCGGCTACTACGCCGAGATCGTCGCCGAGAAAGCCATTCTTCGACGCCTCGTCGAGGCAGGCACGCGCATCGTGCAGTTCGGCTACTCCGGTGCCGACGGTCAGGATGTCGCCGAGGTGGTCGACCGCGCGCAGGCCGAGGTGTACGAGGTCACCGAGCGGCGTACCGCCGAAGACTACGTGCCGCTCGAAGAGTTGCTGCAGCCGACGATGGACGAGATCGACTCCATCGCCTCCCGCGGTGGTATTTCACTCGGTGTGCCAACGGGTTTCGCCGACCTGGACAAGCTCACCAACGGACTTCACCCCGGGCAGATGATCATCGTGGCGGCCCGCCCGGGTGTCGGCAAAGCGCTCTCGCTCGACACTCCGCTACCGACTCCGACCGGATGGACCACGATGGGCACGGTGAGCGTCGGCGACGAGCTCATCGATCCGCACGGAAGGCCCACGCGCGTCGTTGCCGCGACCGAGGTCATGACGGAGCGGCCGTGCTTCGAGGTGGAGTTCAGCGACGGCAGCGTGCTCGTCGCCGACGAGCAGCACCAGTGGGTCGCTGAGGTCGACGATGAGCGACGCACCCTCACCACCGCCGATCTGCGGGTGCACGTCGGGTGCGCCATGGTCCGCAACACCGAGCCGCTCGAGTTGCCGCGCAAGAACTTCGCCTACGGTCCGTATACCGTTGCTGCACTTGCCGGAATGGCATTCGACGACCCCGAGATCGGCATCCGCATCGACGCCGAGGGCGACGTCGACGTCATGGCGCTGATGTCAGACCTCGGTGGTCGTATTCCGTATGAGTATCTGCGCGGGTCGATCGCACAGCGTCGAGCACTACTCGCCGGACTCCTCGACGCCCGCGCGAGCGTCGACGAGGACGGATGGATCATCGTTCCCGCCGCCACCCGACACATGACCGCCGTCATCGCCGACCTCGTCGCCGGACTCGGCTACACATACAAGAGGTCGGCCACCGGCTGGCTCCGTGTCGACACCGGCGACGACGACGTCTTCACCGTTTACCATAAAGCGTTGCGCCACAAGGAACTTCGCATGCAGTCGGGAGTTCGACGCGTCGTCGCCGTGCGCCCGGTCCGTAGCGTCCCGGTGCGGTGCGTGCAGGTCGACAACGACGAACACATGTACCTCGCCGGTGAGGCGATGGTGCCCACGCACAATTCGACGCTCGCCATGGACTTCATCCGGTCGTGCTCGATCGGCCATCAGATGACGGCCGCGATGTTCTCCTTGGAAATGAGCAAGGTCGAGATCGTGATGCGACTCCTCTCGGCCGAAGCCAAGATCAAGCTCGGCGACATGCGTGGCGGTTCGATGTCCGACGACGACTGGACGCGCCTCGCACGCCGCATGGGTGAGATCTCCGAGGCGCCGCTGTTCATCGACGACTCGCCGAACCTCACCATGATGGAGATCCGCGCCAAAGCTCGTCGCCTCAAGCAACGCCACGATCTGAAACTCGTTGTGGTGGACTACATGCAGCTGATGACGTCGGGCAAGAAGGTCGAGTCGCGTCAGCAGGAAGTCTCGGAGTTCAGCCGCCAATTGAAGCTGCTCGCAAAGGAACTCGAGGTTCCCGTGGTCGCGATCAGCCAGCTCAACCGTGGTCCAGAACAGCGCACCGACAAGAAGCCGCAGGTGTCGGACCTTCGTGAGTCGGGATCGCTCGAGCAGGACGCCGACATGGTTATCCTGCTCCACCGCCCCGACGCGTTTGAACGCGACGACCCGCGCGCAGGCGAGGCCGACATCATCGTCGGCAAACACCGCAATGGTCCCACCGCCACGATAACCGTTGCGCACCAACTACATTTGAGCCGCTTCGTCGACATGGCGCGGGGGTAGTTGGCCTTGTTGCTGCTGTCCGCGCGTGTTGAGACAAGTCGAGGCCGACTGGGCAGTGTTGAGACTGGCTAGTCTGGCAACGAGGGAATGTTGAGACTGCACTGCGTGAGTACGGGTGTGAGGCTATCACTTTGTCACGTGACGTTGTTGCTTTTGAGGTAGAACCTCGTGATCTGACGGCCAAAACCGATGCTGCCTTAAGTTTTTCGGATTCGTGTCGATGTGGCGCCAGTGAACTGCGAATCGACGGCGCAGAACATGCGTGTGCCTCTAACGAAACAGGAGAAAGTTCTCCGCGTTTCGATCCCGGTCCAGTTGCGTCGTGAGGATCTGATTGCTAGATCGGGATTCTGTTGGCGATCGCTCGGAGTCGGTCGATGTTGGCTTCGACGAGTTCACATAGTTTGATACCTAAAGGCCGATTGAGCGCGCGCTTCCATTGGCGCGGGTTCGTATGAACAGGTCGTCTTCCAGAGTGGTCTGAAGATATCTGCATTGCTTCTGATAGTGTCCCGTGGAGTGGTGGACTTCGGATCGGCATGGATTCACGCGTTGTGATCAACGAGTCATGTTGAACGTTAACCGATTTGGTGGGATTGGTCTAGTAGTGCGGCGGCGTGTTGCTTGGCGGCGACGACCTTCTGGAGTTCGATCATCGACACATCTGAGAGGTAGCGGCGGGTGACTTGCCACTCGTCGTGAGCCTCGATCACCACCGCGGTGGCCAACCGTAGGAAGGCCGCAGAGTTGGGGAAGATCTCCACGACATCAGCGCGGCGTTTGACTTCTTTGTTGAGCCGTTCGATCGGATTGTTCGACCAGATCTTCTGCCAGTGCGCTTTGGGGAACGCGGTGAACGTCAACACTTCGGTAATGGCCTCACGCATCATCGTGGTCACCTTCGGAAACGATGCTTCGAGGGTGTCGGCAACCTGATCCCACTGCGCCTCGATGTCGGCGGGTTCGGTGTGAGCCAAGATCGTCTTGACCGCCGCGGTCACCACCGGAGTCTGTTTCGACGAGACCACACCGCGCAGATTCCGCATGAAATGCACCCGGCACCGCTGCCACGTAGTATTCGTGAACTGTTGTGCCACAGCAGCTTTCAATCCGGCATGGGCGTCAGAGATCACCAACTGCACCCCGGAGAGGCCGCGGGCCTCCAACGAGGCGAAGAACTCGCGCCAGAACTGGAAGGACTCGGTGTCACCGACTATTCGGCGGCCGGTGTGTTCACCCGCAATCAGGTGAAGGCTGCGCCGGTGCTGTGGAGCAAGCAGGTGCTCACCCACCGGCAGGCTGCGCGCCGTCGTCCCCATCGCGGTGCCGAGCACTTCCCGGGAGCCGTCGATCGACACCCCGGTGGCCACTACCAGTGCCTGAGAGACCACGTGCGCTCCGACACGCACCTTGCAGAAGGGGTGGCATCAGCGAACGCGTACGGGAACTGCGTGTGGGCCAGTGAGCGTTCCCGGAATCGCTTGATCTCGGTATCGAGCTCACCACAGATCCTCGAGACCCCGTGCACGTAGGCCTCCATGATCACCGCGTGCAACAATTTGTCGAGGCCGAACCCACCGAGAAGATCGGCGCCGGCCGCTACGAGCGTGCCGCGCAACGCACGGTGCACCGCAACGGGCACCGCGCCAAGACGCTGTCGACCCCGGCCGGTGATGTCGAGGTCAAGATCCCCAAACTGCGCTCGGGATCGTTCTTCCCGGTCCTACTCGAACGTCGCCGCCGCATCGAGGCCAGGATATCCTCGACCTGGTACTCCGAGTTGCCAGAACGCCACCCCGGAGATCCACGAGTCGCGAGGCTGTTGCGACTTTTCGGCTATTGTTTGCTGGTACGACTGCGTGGCCAGCCGCAGAGTGACACCGGGCTGGTAGAAGAGAGATATGGGTGATCACTTGTGGTTAACGATCATTGGAGGAAGGAAGGGCGACACGTAATGGCGGGAGAGTACGCAGAGATACCTGAGGGCGGACAGCAAGAGTCTTTAGGGCCGGTCGATGAAAGCAATCGCACTCTCTATCTCATCGTTATCTCAATTCTTGGATCGGTGTTGATTATCGGCGTAATAGGATGGCTGGGGCTGGCAATGACCGACCGACCTATGCCAGAAGGGTTAGTTGGTGTCTTGGGAGTTGTGACAGGCGGCCTTGTTGGTCTAGTCACGTCAAACTATCGGAAGCATGATGGTGGATGACTCTCAACCTTAACTATCCGATAGACTGGCAGAGCAGAAAAGTCCAGGAAGCTCTGCGAATACTCGAAGTAATCTATCGACCGAGTGAGATCGAGCGAGTAATTCAGGAAGCTGGCATACCGCCCCATGAGATAGCATGGGATTCGCGCCCTGCGCTCACCTGGCGGTCCGTACTAGATCTGGCGTCAGCGCAAGGTAAGGTTCCGCTCCTCCTACGAAAAGTAGCGGATCAAGTCCCGGCGCTGTCTGTGCGAATTGGCGAACTGCTCGTCGACCAAGTGCTGGACGACCAGTCGGAAGACATTCCTCGCACTCAGCTGACCACTTGGAAGCATTTTAGTACCGATGGCAAGCAAGAAGCCATAGTCGTCGCAGGGCAGCCCTCATTTCTCGAGATATCTAGCCTGAGCTTGGGTCTGGATCGCGCGCGAAGTGTATGTCGATTGATTGCTACATATCAAACCGGGCGTGCCAGTGGTACTGGGTTCTTGATTGGAGACGACCTGATTCTAACATGTCTGCATGTTCTGTATGACAAGTCCGGTTGCCGGGCTCAGAAAGTCGAAGCCTGGTTCGATTACGAAACTGACGCTTCAGGAATGCCCAAATCTGTGTTCGTCGCGGAATGTGATCCAGATTCGATAGTGGGGGAACATGAGGATGATTGGGCAGTAGTCCGCACAGTTGATCCAATGGCTGAGCGGTATGGTTGTCTGAATCTTGCAGATGCACCGGCCCCTGAAGTTGACGACAGGGTATTCATAATTCAGCACCCGTATGGCCAAACTAAGAAAGTTGCTTTCAACCATAATCTTGTGCGCTATACCTCTGAGCGTTACTTCCAGTACTGGACTGATACTGACAAAGGATCCTCGGGCTCCCCTGTATTCAATGAATCGTGGCAAGTCATAGGACTGCACCATTATTCAGTCAGGGCTCCAGACGCAGATCGAGTTAATATAAGAAACCAGGGTCGTTCCATCAAGTTCATCGTCGAGCGTCTGCGAACCAAGGGTATTCCCGCGGGCGGCAAGTTGTGACAAGTTGGAATCTAGCTGCGTGGGATGATGACAAATGCGGGGAATTGCGTGACACACTTGCACGTTCCTATCAGCGCGCACGCGATATACAGCCAGCGCTCGACGACGCCGGCGTAATGATCGGCATCGCGCCGGCTGAGAAGATAGGCACCTACTGGCACGAGATTCTCACAGAGCTGCATCGAGACGATCGGGAAGGATTGGCGAGACTGCTAGATGTGCTGACGAAGGGCAAGCCCACCCTCAGGTCGAACATAAGCAATATTCTGGGCGACAGTACAGACGTACCGACCAGCACAGGCTCTGGCGAAGCTGATATTCGCAGTGATAATACCGCGCAGGCGTCACATAGCGGCGATACACCGGGACAGATCCCAGATGCTCGTGAACATGGGGTCGGGGAAGGAAGTCAGACGGGCAGCGTTCGACTATGCGTTAGAACGTCGGGCGCGGTTGATCTGGTGCCCGTAGTGGGATTGGCGGGAATCGACCTTGTGGCGGCTGAACAGGCAGACGACATGACCCAGGCCGCGTGCTCTGTTGATGGTCGGCTTCTCGCCACGAGTGACGGATCAATCGTCAGATTCGCGGACGCGGTTAGATCATCGGGAAGTGTCATGATGTGGCCTTTTCCTGTTGCCGGAGACCTACCATCAGCGGGACGACTTGTTGCCGTCGGTAGTGCAGGGAGGCATGGAGCTCTTTTCGTCTGGACTTCGGCTGAAGGTACGTGGCTTTGCCATGTCACCAGGCCCACCGTGCAGCTTTCGATTATCCGAAGGCTATCGGAACAACAATCGAGGTTTGCAGTTCTTCGAGGAACCCGAGTATTGCTGGCGTCGCTGAATCCGCGAGACGGGCGGACAGTGTGCGACGCATTTCCTGGACTCGATGTGTCAGGTTTAGCGGGGGGGTGCACAGGCGGGCGACTGCTGGCTCTCGCAGTTGGCATGGGTCCCAATGGCCGTCAGATGTGTGTCGAGGTTGACGGAGACAGTTCGACGAGAATCTGGGAGTCTGTTGACGACTCTCTGGAATGTAGGATAGTGATTCCATTCGCTAAGTCGGCTGTTCCAACCTTTGAAGGACTACAGTGGGAGCGAGTGCCTCCTCGCACCCGGCGTCCGCTACTAGGGCAAGCATACAGTGCATGGACGTCTTGATGATTAATCAACAGAGGCCCAAGGATGTCGGCAGCCTCGATCGTCGGGTTGCCGCCCCCCAGAGCACTGCGAATCGGTCTTAGAGTTCCGAAAAACTCCGCACTCTTGAAAGGACAATGCAGGTGGTCGAGCGTGCAGTCTTGCTTGCTGAGGTCGAGCGTCGGCTGGGCCCTCGGCGACTAGTATGGGCTGGGCTTCGAGGAGACGATACCGAGCCTCTAGCTGATTTGCCACAGCTTGCCGCTTCGTTCGCGATAGCTGGCGCGTATGCGATGCGAGGTCGACTGCAAACGGTTGCCTATGAGGACTTGACGGGTGTCCGAGTCGACCCTGAGATATGGGACATTGATGATCATCTCAGAGATGAACCAACCCTGGAATTTCGGCACGAACTTTTGCGAGCCTTGAACGGAAGCATCGCATTGTTGCCATATCGGCCTTCGCAGTTTTTGTCTGCCGCGTTCTTTGCGCGGCGGGGGGAATCGTCTATCAATCTTGGTATATCTGGAGCACAACAGGCAGCGTTTGAGCACAAGCCATGGGTTGAGGTTGGAATCAAGAAACTCGACATTCCGCAGATACCTTGGGTGTACATTGCCGATCAGGATCAACTCAAAGCCCGACAACTGGCCGGCGCCGACGGGAAATCAATTGTCTTGCGTAAGAGTCGTACGTCGGGCGGTGAGGGATTCACGCACCTAGCTACATTCGATGATCTTGTAGGCGCTTGGCCGACCGTCAACGAAGCCTTCGTGAGCGTCGCTCCGTTCATTGATGGAGCCCTGCCGGTCAACGTTGGTGCGACGGTCTGGAAGGACGGTGTGACCGTTCACCATCCATCGGTGCAGTTGATCGGTATCGATTCATGCGTCACTCGTGAATTCGGCTACTGTGGGAATGATTTCGGCGCGGCATCCAGTTTGTCGCCCGGCGCTGTGGATCAGATCGAAGTCTCAACTACCCGAATTGGCAGCTGGCTCCGCGACCATGGATACCGCGGGAGCTTCGGTGTCGACTACCTTGTGAAGGACTCGGTACCTCTCTTCACCGAGGTAAACCCCAGGTTCCAAGGATCAACGCACGCCTCGTGCAGGTTATCCATCGAAGCTGGCGAGGCATGCCTGATGCTCGAGCACGTTGCTGCTTGGCTCGACATATCCTGCCCAAAGGACTGCGCTTCTCTGCGCACTCGAGTTCGGGAAACTCCGGATCTCGTGAACTTAGTAGTCCATTGGACCGGCGAGACTCGCTCACAGACCGATGCCTTGGCACTGGTCGACCACCTGAGTGTGATTGAGCGGTCGACGCGTGCAGACCTAGTGACTCCTGATGGGGTGCTCAATGATTGTGGCTCAGCAGTTGTTCGATTGATGATGCGCAGGCGTGTAACGGAGACGGGTTATGACTTGGACCCTTCTCTGGAGGCGATTATTGGTCAATGGCGGGTGGCTCAAGAAGGTCCGAAAGGGTAGTCTACAGTGGGTTTCAGGGTCGTAAGAACGAAAGAGGCTGTCTACTTTGACAGTTGGGCGAAGTATCTCGCGGATCGCGGAGATCCGGGAGAGAAATCTCTTTGCCTGATTCTAGGCGCGTTGTACGAGTCGTTGATGAAATCCGAAGTGGACGTGGCTGAGAGCCGGCTAAAGAACGAGCAGTTGAATCCGGCTTCTCCCGACTCTCCCGCCCGAAAGTTGCGCCTAAAGCAGCTTCAGTATCAGGCGACTAGCGCGAAGATCCGAGGCGGATTCCCCTGGGTCACACCAATGATTGGCAGTGGCTGTCTCGCACTTGGAGATGGCGATGAGACGACGCGGAGTATCGCGCAGGGGCCAGCTGCGGTAGCTGCCCACTTCGGGCCACAGGAGCTGCTCCCAGACGGTACGCCACTTAGCTCAGCGGTATTTGAGTTCGCTAAGCAGCTTACGCGAGCCCATATTCCCGAAGTAGAGAATTTTCCCCGCTCTGCGCAGGCTACACGGGACGTGTCTGGGCGGAGGGCAGCAGGTGCGGTTTCATGTGCCTACCTGATGACGAGACTGTACTATAGCGTCGGATCGATTAATGAGTGTCCGATAAACAGCTTCGGGGACTCATTACTAATTAGTCGTTCCGACCCACTTTCTATTGAAATCCATGAGGTGCTCCTCGAACCGCTCAGCCGCGCGATTGCAAAATTGCACGAAAGTATATCTAACGACGATGACTTGACATTCGTTGCTCGTTTTCTCGATTTAGTGAGCATCGACCTTTTTGCTGCCGATGACAAAACCCGGAAGATACGAGCGGCAGACGCCGCCCTTATGTCGGAGATCGCGTGGCACTTTATGACGCATAAAACTGGTCAGTATGCAGGATGGAACGAGCTGCTTCTTCACCTGAGCTTTAAATTCGAAGTCGCGGAACGCGATCATCATTGGCCATTTATTACCAATCTGGGGGGCGCCCGAAACTGGCTTAAGAAGAGTCTTAAGTCTGCTAGTGATAAGTCCTGGGAGACACGATCTAGGCGTGTTGGCGAGGGTTCTAGGAGCGAGCGCGACCGGTTCTACGATGCGATCGCGGAAATTCTGATTGCTCAGTCTGGTTTGGAAGAACGGCGACAGGCGGCTGCGGTAGAAGGGGCTGAACGGGGTGGAGACGATAGGAGCAATAGTGGCCAAGCAGCAGCGCTATACCACGGACAGAGAGACCGTGGGCTTCATGTCGCGACATATCCCCCGGCCGTAGGATACGTCACATCTTTTGACTTAGAATTGGAGATGGCGCTTCTGGAAAAGCGTAGTCCCTTCGTTATTGTCCTCCCATTTCAAGTTCGGAAATCAGATGGTGACACAGCGACATTTGTATGGCTGTACTCCATTGTCACACCTGCTCACGGAGATGCAAGTATGGAGCCTCTTCTGAAGCCTGACAACTGGGCGCTAGTTGATCAAGATCTAGATGTCGAAAAGCTTGGTATGCCGATCGTAGTACGACTAGCTGGCGCACCATTGCTGGATGGGCCCCCAGCTGATAGTTACAGGAATGACCAGAAGGTAGCTCTGGGTGACTCCATTCGCGACAGACTTGGACTGTCAAACTACCGGTACGACGACGATCTGGACTTGGGTCTAGTTGGAGATCAGATAGTACTCGAGAGCACTGTTCTACTGGATGAGAATACCTCGCTCCACCAGTGGACTGCAGACTTGGCTTCTAGGCGTGACCATGGAAAGATTTACCACCTCGGGTTACCCGATTCTCTTCTGAAGGCGATGCGAAACACGGATGCGCGCTTTTGGCTACTTGTTGGTGTGCAGCTGGCAGACGAGGGAGTGAGGCATCGTGCGGCATCAATTGTCGGCGCTTCGGCATTAAGGGATGGAATATCGCGCGAGCATCGCAGCGAGGCTCTCAAACGAAATGGACTTGTGGTCAATACGCGTTCGTTACCGCGAGAACGGGAGATATTTCATTGGCTAGGGTTGGACGCGGTGCGAGCTCGCTACCAAGAGATTGTTGATTCCCTGAACCACTACGCGCTTCACCTGGCGGCACCAGAGAGCCGGCGCGATCCGAAAAGCGTTTGTCTCTTGGCGGAGGCAGCGAAATGAGTGTTGTCGTGCGATGGCGTGAGAGGGTTGAGGCCTCCCTTTCTTCTCCTTGGCCTGGACCTCGCCCTATGCGGGGAGTCCGCGATCACATAGATTCTCTAGTTGGCAGGAAGGCGGATGCACGAAAGTTCTCCCGGCTCGTATTCAACACTGATGTCGTTGTACTTACCGGAGCAACTGGTGACGGAAAGACTTCACTTCTGGAGATTGATTTGGAGCCTGCGCTTCGAGACTCTGGCTATGTAGTCCTCCTTTGCGATGACTGGAATCAGGGAAGTGGTGTTTCTAGTGCAGAGGATCTAATATCTCGGCAATTGAACGATGACTTACCACCAGGTATTGATTTGCGTCCGGGCGGTGCGAGTCTGACCGACCAGTTAGATGCATATTACCCGGACGAGTGTGTGATTATTCTGGATCAGTTCGAGGAGCTTATCCGCTATCAATGGCCGCTTTATCAGCGCATCCTACGCTGGATTGAGCGTACTGCTGCGGATACGCGCATTCGTATCGTCATCTCACTTAGAATTGAATACGAGCATCAGCTCAACGGTGCGGCCGGCCTTCATTTGGGGCCCTTTCAGCAGGCTCGGTATGTTCTGGACCCTCTGGTTAGTCGAGAAGACATTGACGCTATTATTGAGAGCGGCAATCGTCCAGGTTCGGCGCCAGCGATTTCTTCCGAAGCCAAGGACGCGCTGGTAAAAGCATGGCAAGGTGAACGCAAGGAGTCCGATTCATCAGACTTCGGTCTCCTTCATCTTCAAGCAGCTTTGCATGCTTTGTGGATGAGTAAAGACGGCATGCTAATCGAATTGGCGGATGTCGATAACCTGAGAGAGTCGCCAGTCCGCGCGGGCAGCCTAGGGCCGGTCTACCGGCGGGCTGTCACGACCTCCGTAAAGCTCTCGCTAGAGGCGTGTCGGCGGGCATGCGAACCTGACAGCCCTAACGGGTGGATGGGAATTGACAGCACCCTGACTGTAAGGGCCGAGCACTATGTGCGTGCGATGAGCATGCACCTTTCGAGCGGCGGTTTCAAGGTTGCGCATTCTCGGACTGAACTCGCGCAACTGGTGCTGCAGCGAGAGATAGGCGCTCAACTCGAACGGGAAGTGTCTCCAGCAAGTGTTGCGGCACGCATAACTCTTGCGGACGCCGTCGATTCGTCGGCCCCGCGTCGAGAACTGAGGAAATCAAACCGAAGAAAGGGCGGGCTCGAACTGTCCGGTTCGGAGTCTGCCACGCCCATCGATTGGCTTCAGGCTTCTGCTTCCAGTTTGTTGGGCGCACGCAGCGACCCGATGTCCGCGAGCTGGGAGGCGACTGATCTTACAGCGGGCGTGCTAATGGGGCGCTCGGCTGACGTCTGTCTGGTCGAGGAGTATCGGTCGTTTTTCTTTGGCGTGGAGTGGCTTCGAACGTGTGAACTAGTACGAGTTTCCACACCCGATGAAACGAGATCTATGGTGAGTCTTGTCCATGACCTCTTCGGTGACGGGTTGACGGCGTGGGCTCACCCTCACCAGCTTCGTTCACAATCAGACTTTCGTACTTCATCATTCATCAGTTTGATTCGACCAGAGGTAGCGATCAATCAGTACTCAGCGCTGCGCGGCGAGAGGCTGAACTGGCATGATGCGGAGGGTGCCAGCTTTGCGAGCGAGGTTGAAACCGTTATCAGCGGGCGGATGCATATGAACCTCCGGTGGCTCCTGTGCGTTGTCACCGCCGAGTTCCGAAACACGGTGTTTATCAACTGCGATTTCCGTGGTAGCACTTTCCGTAGGTGCAGGTTTGAAGGTGTTCAGTTCATCAATTGCACTCTGGACGATGTGGAGTTTCTGGGATGCGAGATAGTAGGTTCGCTAATAGAGGCTCCGTCTTCCGAAGAGTTGAAAACGTCCAAGTTCGCGGATTTAAAGAGCAAGATGAAGAGACAGCCTTCCTTCTTTGTGGACGGCGCAGATTCGAGCTCGTTTGCATCGCTGTGCTGGCACAACGAGCCGAGAATTGATCCTTCACGCGAGATGTCAGTCTATTCAATGACGGCAGGTGTTCCTGCAAAGCCCGTTCAAGCGCAATGGGATTCGCGGGCGATCCTCTTTGAACGTCAGCGCGGTTCCTTGATGATGCTTGGTGGCAGATTGAGCTCGCTCAAGGTTCGCGATTGCACTTTCCTCGAGGGAGGCACGCTGTCACTACGCCATGTTGCTGGAACATCGGTGGAGATGTCGGAGCAGAAGGCGGTCAAACTGGAACTATTTGATGCCGCTATTCGTGGGTTAACCATCACGCGACCTATCGACGATGAAAGTGATTCGACTCAAGGGGCGTTTAGAATCACTGCTATCGATTCACACATTATTAATACATGGTTTGGAGTTGGTATCAGTGGATCAGCCGATTTCGACGACTGTGTTGTTTGGCAGCTATTCAATGCGTCCGATCGTGATAGTTTCGTTGTCAACCTGCCCTCGGGGTGGGCGCATGGCTTGATCAATGTCGCTACCCCGGTAAGGGCTAAGAGTGTCTCGTGGGGAGCGGACTCGCTCGGTGATTCGCTACAAAAAGTAGTGGATACAAGTAGGAAAGTTGATTATCGAAGTCGCCCTGCCCGCTTCGAGGTTGAGGGCTGACTTTATCGGCTGTGGGCCTACAAAATAGTTGGACGACTCGAGGCCGGTGTCCGGTGCTTTGTCTGTTCGAGTGCTAGTTCCGAGCTAGTCTGTTGTTTGATCGGGTGACGCAGTTCCGCGTTGCGACCACGGCGTCGGATGCAAATCGAGTAGCATTTCTAGTATCGCGAGTCGGACGTATAGCCCATCGTCGCTCTGATCAAATGCGCGAACACGGGGGTGGCGGGATGTTGTGCGGTCCATCTCATCGATCAGGGGAAGCGGAGAGTAGACCCTTGCGTGTGAAGGCAACGTGTCTAGCTGGGCGACTGTAACTCTCAATCGTGTGCGTTCTTCCTCGTGAATCGCGCCATGCGGGATTCCGACGACGTAGAGTGCGTCAACGTCGGAAATCTCATCGAGGGATCTGTAATCAATCAACTCAGTCAGCTCGGACGGGCAGTCGAAACCTTCACGGAGTTTTGGATCTGTGATCAATACGAGTCGATTAGGTCGACGTCCGGCGAGCAGGCGTAGGAGGCTACGCGCAGCGCGCATGCGAAGGTCGCCGCATATCGCGATTGTTTGTTGGCTGATAGGTACTGGAAGCTGACTTAGCGCGAATAGATCGATCAGGGCCTGTGACGGATGTTCGGCGGCCGGCCCTCCGTCACCGCCATTCAGCACGGGGACCTTGACCCCGTCAGGCACCACCAGTGGTTGATCCACTCGAGCGACGATGACATCCGCATAACCCGAGAGCGTGCGTATGGTGTCCTCAACTGACTCTGGCATTGATACGGCGCTGGCTCGCAGGCCGAGCACTTCGATCGGGGTCGCACCAAGCCGAATCGCCGCGGCGGCGAAGCCTGTACGGGTCCTGAGCGATGGCTCAAGAAATGCGAGTCCGACGATGGTCCGCTGCGTGATTGCGAGAGGTGCCTCGCCGGACTTGACTCGCGCAGCACGGTCGAGGATTTGATCAATTTGGTCCGCTCGGAAGTCCGTAACGCAACGGTAGAGGGTCACCCTCTCGCTCCCAGCATGACCGGTCGGTCATGAGGGTAACTGATGTGCCCATCCACGCCAGTCGCGAAGTTCAGCGTGTTGTGACTACACGGCGGACAGTCCGGCCCGAGGAACACTCCGAATTCGGAGACGATCTCGCTTGCACGTTCAAACGTCTCTCGCATGAACTCGGCGGACGGTGGCTTCTCGTTCTTCAGCGGTGTGGACATGTCAGGTCGGAACGGGCTGAGGACCGGAGTGCCGCCGCGCTCGGCAATTGCGCGGACCCCCGCCAGTGTGTCCTCAATGCTCTCCAATCCGACCATCAGCATCGATCGCGCGCGGCCGGGACCAAGTTCGTCGGTTGCAGATTCAATGAAGTCCAGATAGAAGTCCAGCCCCTGATTGAACTTGTTTCGCATGTACTCCCGGGCTCTGTCCCGGTTGAACAACTCGATGTTGATCGACACCTCGTGCAGACCAAGCGAGGCGAGTCGCGGGAGGTCGAACAGCCCCGGCAGCGGCACCATCATCAAGTCCACTTGGGTGCCAGGGAACGCCTCTAAGACTGTCGCGTACAACTCTTGCATCCAGGGGATGTCTTTGGGCTTCGGCGTTCCCCCAGAGATCAGCATGTGTCGTGCCGGCTGCAAGGGATCGTCCAATGCGACCTTGGCTGCCGAAACAATGGCATCCACCGGTTTGAGGGTGTAGACGGAAATCGGGTCGTCGTACGGGATGTTGCAGAACGTGCATGTCATCGAGCAGCTGCGCACCGGCGAGAGGCGCGCTCGGTCTCCGTGCGTGACCACGTAGTGGTTGAGCGGTCCGATGTTGAGCGTCGATCCGTGATACTCGGGTTGCGGCCAGAAGCTTGCCCTGCTCGCTAAGCCCGCGCCCTCGACAGCGAACCCGCCGTCGAAGTCCAGCACGTATGGTGTCCTTGACACGAAGTTCGGGTTGTAGAGCTCTATCGGAGCATTTACCCAGACATCGTCGTCCAAGTTGAGAATGACACCAGACGTCGAGGCGTAGTCGTGGGGGCTCAAGGAGCGATTTTGGTTCAGGTCCGCGAGTGCTGCGACGGCATCGTCGGACAGAACTACGCCCTTGTCCATGAGCTCGAACTTCAGAAGCTGAGCTTCCGTAAGATTCTGGGACGCCACTTCTCGCCTTCGCCTAACACCTAGCACTGCTGCGGGAGCCTTCGGATCGTATCGTACCTACGATGACCGAGACCGACGCGATCCTGACTGCGCTGATGAACCGACGGAGCATTAGGTACGGATTTGAGGACCGTTCCGTTGGCCGCGACATCATCGAACGTGTTATCGCCTGTGGACTTGCCGCGCCCTCGTCCAAGAATGCGCAGCCCTGGCGCTTCCATGTTGTGACTGAGCGCGCGACACTGGACATTCTGGCAGATGTGGTGGCGGGCGCCTCTGACGTCGACAGCTACGTGCCGCACGATCCGCGAACAGGCGAGCCGTACCCGCATTACAAGTCGACCGTCATCGAATCAGCCCAGGTCCTGCGCGACGTACCGGCGACCATCTGGATAGAGAATCTCGGAGCGTTCAGCGCCGGGCGTCGTACGTTGCTCGCAGCCCAGCAGCAGGCGCTCGCGGGCGCTTTGGCCGGCTACGGTCTCGAACTGATGGGGATCGGTGCTGCGATCGAGAACATGTGGATTGCGGGCAACGCTCTTGGGCTGGCAGTTTCGTTCCTAGGCGATGTTGTGATTGCCGAATCAGAGATCGCTGCGGTACTCGGACTGCAGAACGATCTGGTGGGAGTGATGGCCTTTGGATATAGTTCGGCCTCGCCGCGGCCACCCATGGATGTCCGATCGTTCTCGGACTCGCCTCGCGTCTCTTGGCACGGGATAGCCTGACCAGATTCCCGGAGACGTGGCGTCTGATCACCGTTCGGGAGTTCAGACTATTGCGTAGGGAAGAAGGTGGCGGCTCCGCTTCCTCATCTCGGAGGCATTGAAAGATGCTGTGTCGGCTAGGTCCAGACAATTGAGTTCGTGGGCCTGGGTTCTCAGGGTCAAAGTTTTGGCCGAGTAAGAATCCACGCTGCAGCCTTCGTCGACGTGCTGCAGGTATTCAGTAGCGGTGAGCCAGAGCTCGCATTTCAACCGACCCCGCGGACTTTCGGCGATGGCCAGTGCACGCAGGAAGCTATCGCGTGCGTCTGGCAGTCGATCCGCGACCAAGAGCAGAAATCCGCGGTTCTCATGCATGAAGCGCGCAACAAGGTCTGGGCTTGGGGAGCCTGGGCCCAACTTGATGGTGGTTCCAGGTTGACTGGTGAAGTGAGATAGTTCGTCGAGAATCGCCAGCGCCTCAGCACTGGGTCGAACTCTGTCGAGGTGCCGTCCAGCCGAATAATCGTCATTGACGCGAGCGAGAACGCTCAACGCCTCGCTCAATAGAAGCGCTCCCACACCTTCCTGCCAGCCGATGGCGACGTATCGGGACATTGCTCGTGCCTTCCAGACCGGCACGGTCGGCAAGTTCAGTTTCACGGCCAGCAGCATCGCCAATCGGCACGCTTCGGCATCTTCTGCGGTGGCACTTCGTTGGCGAATTGTGTCCCACTCAACTGACACAATTTCTAAGACCTGCCTGATCGTTTCATCCTCGGTTGCAGTGCGAAACCGTTCTGCGACAATCGCATACAACTGTTCAGGCCTCAAAACTAACCTCCGGATTGCGGTCATAAGTCGCCAGGTCGACCAGGGAGTTCAAGTATACGGGCGCACTGCCACGGAAGGTCCGCGTGCGACGATTCATCCGATTGACCGCTTGCGGAGACTCGTTGAAGCACTCGATAATCGCATCGATGAGTACCTGTGTCAGTGCCCATGGTGTCTCGGCTGGATACGAAAGCCACGGCGACCACGACCCGGAGTTGTCGGATTGCGGCGTTGCACCCAATACGGCCATGGCCTCGGAGTCCTCGGATCGCCGACTTCTGTACGAGTCGATACCCCAAAGTCCGAGTTGCCTTCTCAACAGAGCATTCTCGGCATCGGTTGATTGATCCGAACCACCAAATATGGTGAGCACGGTTACCCGATCTCCCTGCGCTGTCCACCGTGCGATCGAACCACCCAACGAGAGTGCAGCATCGTCGAGATGCGGCGAAAGTACAAGATGACGTGTCAACGACTCTGACTTCATGCGCGGGAGCGATGCGCGTGATCGATATCGCCCGCAAAATGGCAGTCCCGACGCTAGCTTGGGTACAGGATTCGGGCGAATATGGCGCCGAGACACACAACGCGGGCGCTGATCGAACAATCTACGCCTCGGAGTACCTACGCCAATACTTCCGATCGTCGGCGCCTGTTAGGAATGTGGTGCATCCGTCCTTCGAGGCTCCTGACACGCCATTGGCTGCCTTACCCGCCGTTCCAACTGTCCTGATGGTCAACCCGATTCAGGAGAAGGGTTCTGCCCTCTTCTTGCAACTCGCTGAGATGATGCCCGAAGTTCGGTTCTTGGGTCTGACGGGCTGGCGTCGACCAGAATGGGTCAACCAGCCGCACCCCGGCAACGTCATCTGCCTTCCGCGGATGGAGTCACCCGCATCGGCCTACGCTGAAGCATCTGTCGTCATCGTTCCATCGGTAGTCGCGGAAGGATTCGGGCGCGTGCCAGTCGAGGCCGCGCTACATCGACGACCTGCGTTCTGCCACCGCATCTGTGCACTGTCGGAGTCGAGTGGAGAAGACCGGAACCTGCTGGGCTGACTAGATCCAGCTATCTGGGAGAAGTCAGTCCGTGACGAGCTGAATCGTCCGAACCTGGCTACGCTCCGTAGTGCGATGACCCACGCGAATCAATTCGTCAGGCCGATCCTGCCCGAGCTGATCGAGGTGATGGGGTGAAATGCTTAGGCGTGTGACCGTCGCTTGATCGCAAGTGGTGTCGTGTCAGTCAGGATCAGCGGCTGCAGAGCTAGATTCGGAACCCACGTGCCTTGGCGTTGCATGAAGCGGATGGCATGTCCCTGCGAATCGGTTGGTGCTTATGTTGCCGATGTGGCTGCGACCTGACGTTTATAGCCAGTGCGTACATCGCGGGTCGCTTTGAGGTCTTGTTGGAACTCCCCGCGGATGGTGTCGGCGGCGGTGACTACTGCGGGCCTGGCCGGTCTGGATGTGGATGGTGCGTCAGGACTTTCGCGGACAGTGTCCCGCAAGTTCGAGGTAATCCTAACCTGCTGAGTCTCAACATCGGCCGGAACTCGAGTCTCAACACGGCTGTCGCCCCAGCGCACCAGTCTCAACTACTGGCGACAGCGGCAGTCGGTGCTGCTGCGCCCGCTCGACCCCGCGCCGAAACCTCTATGCTTTACCCGTAGCGGACGCACGATCCGCATCACTAACCGGATAGGCTAACCACGAATGAACGCAGCGAGGCCCCCTTCGGCTGCGCAGGCCTCTTCTCGCCGCGCCGACGCCGAGCGAAACCGCGACAAGATCCTCGCCGCTGCCCGCTCGGCGTTCGAGGAATCCGGCAGCGACGTGTCCATGGCCGAGATCTCCCGCCGCGCAGGCGTGGGCATGGCGACCGTCTACCGCAACTTCGCCGACCGCCGCGCTCTGCTCGATGCGCTCTACCAGGGCGAGGTCCAGGTCATCTGCGACGCAGGCGAGGACGCGCAGGGCGACACGCCTGCCGCAAGGCTCGAGTACTGGCTGCGGAGTTTCATGACGTTCGCGCTGAATAAGCGCCCATTCGCCGCGGACCTGCTGGCCCATGTCGACGGCGACGAGACGATGTTCGACACCAGCCGAGCGCGAGTGGTCGCTTCCGGCCGACCACTGCTCATCGCTGCGCAGCACGCGCAGGAAGTCCGCGGCGACCTGTCACTGGAACAGATTCTCGATTCCGTTGTCGCCATCGCGGCCATTCCCGGAGACGCGCGCTACCGTCGGCCGATTCTCGCGACCTTCCTGGACGGCCTTCGCATCCCGACGTAGCTCCGGGGTGCAATCAAACCTTGTCAACCGGATAGGCTATCCGCTACTTTAAGTGGAGTACCGCTCCGGTTAGTAAGTGCCTGGAAGCGGCGCCGTGAACGTCGAACTCAGGGAGAACCGATGAGTGACAAGCAGATCGCAGTGGTAACCGGCGCAAACAAGGGGATCGGCCGGGAGATCGCCAAGCAGCTCGCCGAACTGGGCGACGCGGTGGTGGTCGGGGCGCGCAACCAGGAAGCCGGGGAGCAGGTCGTCGCGGAAATCCGCGCTAGTGGCGGCGAGGCGGTCGCCGTCGCTCTCGACGTCACCGATTCCGCGTCGGCTGCGGCCGCTGCGAAAACGGTGGAGAGCCTGTTCGGGCGGGTCGACGCACTGGTCAACAATGCCGGTATCAGCCACCGGCCGGGTTCGGACTTCTCCGGTCAGCTGCCTCGCTCGGCCAACGTCGATGACATCCGATTCGTGTTCGAGACCAACGTATTCGGCGTCATCAACGTGACGAGTGCCTTCCTGCCGCTGCTGCGGAAGTCGAAGGCCGCGCGCATCGTCTACGTGTCCAGCAGTGCGGGGTCGTTCACGATGATGACGGATCCGCAGACCTTCGAGTCGGCCCCGGTCGCACTGGGTTACGTCCCGTCCAAGACGGCGCTGACCGCGATCACCCTGCAGTACGCGAGGGATCTTGCCGCTGACAACATCCTCGTCAACGCGGTGTGCCCCGGCTTCGTCGCCACCGACCTCAACGGACACAGGGGAGTCCTGACTCCCGCTGAAGGCGCCGTCTCCGCCGTGCGTATGGCGTCGATAACGGCGGACGGACCCACCGGTACGTTCACCGATGTCAACGGTCCGGTGGCGTGGTAGGCACCCGGGCCGAGGGAGACGTGTGATGCCATCGTTCGGGATTCTGACTGCGCCGCAACAGGTTGACTACTCCGACCTACTCCAGGTGTGGCAAGAAGCCGACGGCGTACCGGCGATCGAACACATGTGGCTTTTCGACCATCTCCTGCCGATTGGGGGACCGCTCGAGGGACCCATCTTCGAAGGATGGACGTTACTCTCGGCGCTGGCCGCGGTCACCGAGAGAGTACGAGTCGGAATGCTGGTGACGAGCAACCGCTTTCGTCCGCCGGCGATGCTGGCGAAGATCGCGGCGACCGTCGATGTCGTGTCCGACGGTCGGCTGGACTTCGGTATCGGCGCGGGCTCCAATCCTCGCATGCCGATAGCCCGCCGTGAGTACGAGGCAAACGGGTTGCCGTACAACAGTTTCGGTCAATCGGTGGAAGCGCTCGCCGAGGCATGCGAAGTAATCAAAAGACTCTGGACGGAGGACGATCCGTTCGACTTCACTGGCGCGCACGTCGTGTTGACCGGGGCGGTGGGTAATCCCAAGCCGCTGCAGCGTCCGCACCCACCCCTGCTGATCGGTGGGCGATCGCAGGCAACACTGCGGGTGGTCGCACAGCATGCGGACATCTGGAACATGCCGGGCGGCGACATCGCAGAGATGGTCGAGCGCAATGCGCTGCTCAATCGAATGTGCGACGAAATCGGTCGCGACTCGGCGTCGATCGTACGATCGGTCGCGTTGCCGACGTCCTATGAGCATCCCGCTCAGACGCGGGCGGCTATCGCTGAGGTCGTCGACGCGGGCTTCACGCACATAGTTCTCATCCTGCCCCCGCCCTTCCCGGCGCATGCGGCACTTTGGGTGGCGGACAACATCATCGGCTGAACGCGCACCAGGACTGGCGTAGGTGCCAATTCAATGGCGCTCGCGTTCGCCGAGGACGTCTCGGATCTGGTTCCGGCTACTGATCCCGAGTTTGGGAAATACCTTATAGAGGTGTGCGGCAACTGTTCGGTGCGACACGTAGATCTGATCAGCGATCTGACGGTTGCTGAGCCCTGACGCGGCCAGGCGCGCGATTTGCATTTCCTGTGGGGTCAACTCGGCTTCTATGTCGTTCGTGGGTGTCAAATCTCCGGGCGACTGCACCCCGGCTGCCCGAAGTTCGGTGCGGGTCCGTTGCACCCACGGCTCGGCGTCGCGCGATTGGAACGCCCTGAGGGCCGCCGAAAGTTGAACCCGTGAATCGACGATCCGACGCTGCCGACGCAGCCACTGTCCGTAGTTCAGTTGGGTTCGCGCGTACTCCAGCGACGCTTCGGCACGGGCAGCGTCGTGCAGTGCTGTCCGGAAGTGTTCTTCGGCGTCGATACCGTTGCCGTCCAACAATGCTCGGCTCCGATTCACCAGGGCGAGCAGATATGGAGACCCCAATGTTGCTGCCTCAGTGCCGATTTCGTCCACTAAACTGCCAATACTGCCGACTTGGTGGCTCGCCACCGCTGCCTCCGTCAGATCTGCAATGGCCCACCGACGGGAGCTACGGTCCCGCGCCATCTTCGACAATTCCGTGAACGCCTCGTCGTAATCGTGCCGGATGAGAGCGAGAAGACCACTGGCCCAAGCCAGATCGTCGATCCAGAGTAGTGATGTGTCCACAGGGAGGTGCTGACGAGCGATTGCCAGTGCGCTCTGTGCGTCGGCGGAGCGCCCGCGCCACGCATGAGCGCGCGCAAGTAGTGCTGCGGCGCTCCCCATGCTGAGAGACATGTCGCAGTCGGTTGCGATGCGCAACGCGGTTTGCGCGCTCATCGCCGCCTCGGGGAGCCTGCCTGAGATGATCTGTGCGCGCGCTGATCCGCGCAGTGCCTCGCATTCGATGCTCGGCGCTCCGCTGGTGCGTGCAACTCGAATAGCTCTGTCCCAACATTGCTGAGCCGTCGACAGATCAGAGACCGATTCGGCGGCCAAGCCCATCGACATCAGCAGCATGGTGTCGTCGTTGGCAGCGGCGTGAAGAGTCGTTGCGTGCGAACGGAACTGGTGTGCGTATTTGGTGTCGTCGACGGTCGCCAACGCGACCTCAACCGCGGGCTCTTCAAGGACTTCCAGACGGTGCAGACTGTCTGCCACGAGGTGGCGATCGCCCTCGTCGAGGCCGTGCATCCGACACTGTGCCGCGGCAGCGGCCACCAAGTTGACGCGTGCAAGATGGTGCTCCGGTGTGTCGGCGTCTGCGAGTCGATCTGCCAACGACAGCAAGTCGGCGATCGCGGGCATCGCGACACCGGCGGTGACGCCGAGAGTGAAACGGGCGGTGGCGAGTTCGACGAGATCATCCAGGCCGGTGGCCAACGGTTCGGCCTCGTCGACAATGTTGATCGCCTCCGTGGTCAACCCCGCTCGACAAGCCGGTTCGATCGCGCGCACCAGGCGGCGCACGCGCCCACACGGTGTGGTCGACAGCATCGCCGCGCGCCGCCACGCCGCGGCGGCTTCGGCGTTGGCGCCCCGCTGTCCTGCGGCGCGCGCTACGTACTCGAGTTCTGTAGCGATGACCTCGTCTCGCCCGTAAGAGGCGGCGGCTCGTTGCCAGGTGGCCTGCGCTGGGTCGCTGGTGGCTTCAGCGAGCGCGCGATGGAACGTCGAACGCTGCGATAACGTCGCTGCGCTGTACGCCACCGATCGGATCAGAGGATGTCGCACCTTGATGACGCCGTCATCGACAGTGATCAAGCCCGTGCGTTCCAACGGGTCCAAGCAGGTCTCGGGTAGGTCGACGTGCCGTGCGGCGTCCAACACTTCTGTCAACGACGTCGCGTCGCTCGCCGAGACGAGTGCGAGCATCTGCCTGCTGGGTTCGGGTAGTACGCCGAGTTGTTCGAGGAAGATCCTTTCAATGCGTCGGGTGGTTGGCAGTGGCGGCGTTCCACCCCAGAGATGGTGGTCGTCCGTCGCGGCGACGGCTTTCGCGAGCTCGGCAATGGCCAGAGGATTGCCAGCCGCCTCGTGGAGCACCCTACGCTGGGCCAGCTCACTCAACGCCGGTCCGGCCGCGAGTGCCTCGGCGAGCAGAGCCCGTGAGGCCGATTCGTCGACAGGACCCAACGTCAGACGAGGTAGAGACACGAGCCGGGCCGATTCACCGTCGAGCCCCGGGCGAGCCGCGCACAGCAAGACCGCTGCTGCCGATGAGATTCGGCGCCCGACGAACGTCAACACATGCAGAGACGAGCCGTCGAGCCAGTGAGCGTCGTCGACGATGAGCATCAGCGGACGCCGCGCCGACGCCTCCTCGATCAGCCCGAGCACCGCGACGCCGATCAGGAGTGGGTCTGACTCGACAGGCTCGCCCAATCCGAGCGCACCGAGGAGTGCGCGCTTCTGGTGTGGCGGAAGGGATTCGGCATTTCCGAGAATCGGGCGTACCAACTCGTGTACTGCGGCGTAGCCCACCTTGGTCTGGCACTGGACTCCGGCGCAGCACAGAACCGTGAACCCGTTGTCCTTGCCCCATCGTGCCGACGAGGTGAGCAGCGTCGTCTTACCGATTCCGGGATGTCCCTCGACGACGAGGGCACATCCCTGCTCTCGGGCGCAGGAAGCGGCAGTGACAATGGCCTCGAACTCTTCGACGCGACCGATCATTGATCCGGCTCGGGTAACCCCCGCCGGACCGCTCGAGCGATCAGTTCGCCGGCGTGCGTCGGTGCTGTTTCCTGTCCGCATATCCGACTGCAGGAGAGTCACAATTGGACCCTAGCATCCTGAATAGGCTATTCCAACCCAGAGGGATTGCGTCTCTACACCTACCGAAGGCGTCGACTTGTAACCGGTGTCGTCACTCGCCGAGGAACTCCACGATGTCGCGCCCCAGCGCCGCTTGATAGGCGCCGTGGATACCGTGCGACGCACCGGGGTAGATGCGAAGAGTGCCGTGTTTGACCAGGTCGATTGCCTTGGCCGCGGAATCGTGGATGGGCACGATCTGATCGTCGTCCCCATGAGCGATCAGGATTGGTACCTGAAGGTTCTGGAGATCCTCGGTGAAGTCGGTTTCGGAGAACTGGGCAACGCAGTCGTAGGCGGCAGAGAGTCCCGCCTGCATGCCCAGACGCCAGAATTCGTCGATGAGTCCCTTGGAGACTTCCGCCCCTTCGCGATTGAAGCCATAGAACGGCAGAGCAAGGTCTTGCCAGAAGGCTGAGCGGTCGGCGAGAACGTTGGCGCGGATGTCGTCGAATGCCTCGATCGGAGTGCCCTCGGGGTTCCGTTCGGAACGCACCATGACCGGCGGTACCGCTCCGACCGTGACAATCTTGCTGACCCGACCCTGACCGTGGCGGGCCGCATAACGCACGACCTCGCCCCCTCCGGTGGAATGCCCGACGAGTGAAATATCGGTCAGATCCAGGGCATCGACGAGTCCGGCGAGGTCTGCGGCGTAGGTATCCATGTCGTTGCCGGTCCACGTCTGCTCGGATCTGCCGTGTCCGCGACGGTCATGAGCGATTGCGCAATAGCCATGGTCGGCAAGGAGTTTCATCTCGACGTCCCACGCGTCAGCGCTCAATGGCCATCCGTGGCTGAAGATCACCGGGCGGCCCGACCCCCATTTCTTGTAGAAGATCTGGGCGCCGTCGGCAGCGGTTATGAATGGCATCTGAGTCTCCCTCACGGATGGCGGCATTGGGAGCGAACACGATTGATGACGCCCCGAGACAGATTCTGTTCGGGCCTTCCTGCCTGCGGTATACGTTTGTTGACTGCACAGGGGTGTAATCGCGCTGATTTACCTAACCGAAAATGTGTTATCGACCGGTGAGCAGACCGAGCGCGCAGTACCAGACGGGTCCTGCGTTGACTCGCTTCGGGTATCGCCGAAGCATCCGCTTGTAATACTCGTCAGGCCGGTCGACAGTTGCGAGCAGTTCGCGGGCAAAGACCAGGTAGTCGCGGGTCTCGTCGATGCATCGCGGATCGTCGTCGCTCCCTGGGGCCTTGTGTCCGGCGACGACGAAGGCCGGCTCGAGAGCGGCGATGGTGTCAAGTGCGGCGAGCCAGGAATCGAAGCCGCCGTCAGGTGTCTCCAGGACATACTGGTGGACGCCGTTATAGACGGAGTCTCCGGCGAGTAACAGTCGCAGATCGGGCACCCAGAGCGCGGTCGTGTCTGCAGTGTCGGTGTGGCCGAGGTCGACCGGAATCAGGTCGTGACCTTCGAGTTGCAGTCCGTCGGTAGGGAACAACTGCGCGATGACGGGAGACGGCGGAATCAGACCACCGAACACGCGGTCCCACAACCGATCTCGCCCCTCTGTTGCTTCGCCGGGCATCCGCGATAAGGGGCCGGCAGTGGTGTACACCGGCACGTCGCCGAATTCGCGGAGAAGTTCGTGCACTCCGAGCCAGTGGTCGCCGTGCGCGTGGGTGATATAGACGGCGATGAGGTTTCGTCCCGAATCACGGATCCAGTTGCGAACCCGCTCAACTTGACCATAGGTGTACGGCGCGTCGACGAGAACTGCATCCGAACTGCCTTGCACGAGTGTGACTGAGAGTGGCGAGGAGACGATGGACTCCCCGCTCGGGAGGCGCATGTCCCCGGAACGTGGCGTGCCGTCGAGAACCAAGACGTCGTATGTCAGCTCTGGCATCGCTAACACTCCTTCTATACTGCAATTTGTAGGTATTAACTGTGCAGTCGGTCAGTCAGTCTGCGTACCAGGCTCTTTCGGAATATCGCGCGCCGGGATCACGAGATTGCCCACTGATACCTGTACCGGCTGATCATTCTGATTCAGCGTGACGGTACGAACCTTGGCGATGCCGATGTGTGGATTCGATCTCGATCGGCGGACCTCGAGGACTTCACTCGTGACTCGCAATTCGTCGCCCGGACGCACCGGTAGCGGCCACTGCAGATCATCGAATCCGGCTCCGACGACTCCTCCCGAGGGCCGGAACTCGCTGTCGACGAGCAACCGCATGGTGACTGCGGCAGTGTGCCAGCCGCTGGCGGCCAGCGTCCCGAAGACGGAATCGGTCGCACCCGCGTTGCTGAGATGGAACGGTTGAGGATCGAACTCGGCAGCGAACCGCTGGATGTCCTCCGCGGTTATCTGGATCGTCGTTGTGCCGGAAAAGCTCTGGCCCGGCGTCAGGTCTTCGAGGAACAACGTTGGCATCGAGGATCCTTCCGTGTGTCGTTTCGTCGGTCATGCGTTGCAACTCATCGCGCAGACGTCAGCGAAAGACGGAACTGCGGGCGGCGCGCGTGACGTCGTCGGCAATCACTTCGGGTGCGCCGGCTTCGATGGCGTCGACGATCTGACGGGCGACATCTGCAGGATCGTTCTTCGGGACGTCGAGGCCCGACACCATGTCTGTGTCGGTGTAGCCGAGATACACCCCCACGACGTTGATGTTCTGCGGTTCGAGCTCCAAGCGCAGTGAATTCGTCGCCGACCACAGCGCGGCTTTGGAGCAGCCGTACGCCCCGGAGCCGGGTATCCACGCGAGCACCGAGGCGACATTGACAATCGTGGCGGCTTCGTCGGCAGCTACGAGTTTCGGCACAAACCCTCGAGTCACACGCAGCGGGCCGAAAAAGTTGGTCTCCATGGTGGCTTCGATGTCGTCGATCGGTGACCTCAGCAGCGACTGCCCGGCGAGTAGACCTGCATTGTTGACGATGATCGTGGCATCGGCCGCCGTGTCTGCGAGGGCCGATACCGACGATTCAACTGTGACGTCGAGTGCCACGTTGGCGATCCGTGCGTCGTCGCTTGCTTCCGGTGTACGGCTGGTTGCGTACACCTTGGCCGCTCCGCGGGCGAGGAGTTCGTCGACGATGGCCTTACCCAATCCGCGTCGTCCACCGGTCACTACGGCAGTTGCTCCGCTCACCGTTGTTGTTGTCGCCACTTCAGTCTCGCTATCGCTCGGGGGTCTCCACGGACGAGCTTGATCCAAAGTACGTCGCGACAGGTATCCGTCAGATGACTGTGGCGGACCGACGCACAGTCATCTGACGGATACCCGTCGCCGCCAACCTGAGCAAGGGTGGGCAGAGAGTCGTTGCAGACCTCGACCAGCTCTTGGACCAACTGTTCGACCTGACACCTCGATGAAAGGACTCCGATTCTCATGCGCGCTATCAGCCAGGACAGGCTCGGCGGACCAGAAGTGCTTACCGAGGTCGATATCGACACCCCTACTCCAGGGCTCGGCCAGATCCTCGTTCGGGTGCACGCTGCGGGCGTGAACCCCGTCGATGCGATGAACCGCGAAACCGGCATGTTCGTCGGAAAGCCGCCATTCGTTCTCGGCTGGGATGTGTCGGGGACGGTCGAAAAGGTCGGACTCGGGTCGACACTGTTTGCGCCGGGAGACGAAGTGGTCGGGCTATTGCCATTTCCGCAGGGGCACGGCGCGTACGCCGAGTACGTCGTCGCGCCCACCCGTGTCTTCGTGCCGAAGCCCGCGGCTCTCGACCACGTGCACGCAGCGGCATTGCCACTGGCGGGACTCACCGCGTGGCAAGCTCTGGTCGAGACGGCACATGTGGGGCAGGGGAGCAGAGTCCTGATCACCGGCGCCGCAGGTGGAGTCGGGCACTTGGCAGTCCAGATCGCCAAGGCCCGCGGCGCCTACGTCTACGCAGTGGCAGGCGCGGCAAGCGCCGACTTTCTCACCGGGTTGGGCGTCGACGAGGTGATCGATTACACGACAACAGATTTCGTTGATGTCGTCACCGATCTGGATGTGGTTTTCGACGTTATTGGACACGACTATCCGAGCAAGGCTGTGCAGGCACTCAAGCCCGGCGGCATCCTCGTATCCACGCTTCCCCAGTCATTGCCCGACGTCGCGGAATCGGCTACCGGCAAGGGAATTCGATTGGCCGGCCTGTTCGTGGAGGCCGACCGGCTCGGTATGACCGAGTTGGCGAAACTGGTATCGGAAGCGCGGTTGCAGCCTGTGGTGGCAGCCACTTTCCCGTTGGCGGACGCCGGGCAGGCACAGGCCAGTAAGGCCGGACCCGGCAAGACCGTCCTCACCGTGGTCGAGGACGATTCCTGATCAATCCCGGGCCGCCATGTGCAGCGGCACAGGAGAACTCCTGGGTTGTATAAGCCAAGTTAGGGTGTGTGACAATCGACGCGTGCCAAGAACAGCGTGGACGGACGATGCGTGCCCAATAGCTCGCGCCATGGGGGTGTTGGGCGAACGGTGGTCGGTGCTCATCATCCGAGAGGCCTTGCGGGGTAGAACGCGGTTCTCGGAGTTCCGATCAGAACTCGGGATCGCGCCCGACGTCCTCAGTGCGCGGTTGGCGTCGTTGGTTGCCGCAGGCGTATTCGAGCAGGTGGAGTATCAGGAAGTCGGTGACCGTCGTCGGCAGGCCTACGAGCTGACCGAGGCCGGCCACGCGCTGAGTACTGTCATGGCCTCGCTCGCGCAGTGGGGATACAGCTATCTGCCTCGGGCCGCAGACAACGGATACCGCTTTGTCGACTCGGCAACGCAGGAACCGGTGCTGGCCAGCTTGCGTCGTCGGGGCGGAGAAATTGCCGACCCCGCAGGTGTGGCTCTGGTGCGCAAGGGGCAGTAAGTCGGACCCCTGGTTCCGCGTCAATGAGGCGTGGGGCATACCGCTCTGAACTAACGGGAATAGATCGACACCTACTGGGGTTTTACCTGACATGTCAGCTAATCATCTATCGGCCCGCCAGCTCGACGTCTGGCAGCGCTTACAGACCGTGACCGAGACCCTGCGACGCGAGGTTGGTCGGGGACTGAAAGACGCTGGCCTCTCCGAGCAGGAATTCACCGTGTTGGCTCATCTCGTCGAGGCCGGCGGATCTGCGCGGCCGTCGGATTGCGCACGGGAGATGGGTTGGGACTCCAGCCGACTTGCACACCAACTCGGTCGGATGGAGAAACGGGGCCTGCTCGAGCGCGGACCGGAGATCGATGGTGATGGTCGCGCGTCGACGATCTCGCTGACCGATGACGGTCGCCGCGCCCACCGAAGGGCCGTCGGACCACATCTGCGGGCGGCCAAACAGTGGTTCGGTGATGCACTCACCGACGCGCAGCTGGCCGCGCTCGGAGACGCCCTGACCGCACTGGAAACCAACGCGGCGCGAGTCGCCGCCAACACGCAAGGAGCGCAAGCATGACCACTGCAGTACACCCGGCCTGGGAATTGACCACACCGGACCTTCAGGGAAAGACAGTCGTTGTCGTCGGCGGCTCCGGGGGCGTGGGCGAAGGCGTCGTTCGGACACTGCTCGACGATGGCGCGACGGTCATCGCGACCGGCCGTGATCGCGCCCGACTCGATGAGCTGCGGGCGAACGTCGTCGACGCGGAGACCGATCAGCGGCTGCACACCGAGATTCTGGACGCGTCAGCGCCCGATCTCGACGCGCAGATCGAGGCACTCGCCACAACCTATGGAACGTTCGACGGAGTCGTCGTCGCGGTCGCGTCGTGGGGGAATCAGGGGCGCAGACCCGCACTGTCCCTCAACGACGACGAGTGGCAACACCTGCTCGATGCCAATCTGACGACCGTCTTCCGGCTCTTTCGCGGCTTTCTGCCGCACACGGCGCGCACTGGAATGATCTTGCAGCTCAATGGAATGAGTGCCGACATCCCGTTCCCGGGAGCAGCCGGTGTCGCATTGAGTGCGGCGGCGTCGAAGTCGCTGACGCGGACGATCGCCGCGGAACTGGATGGCCGTGGCCCGCGGTTCTATCAGGTCATCTTGGGCGTCGTACGGACCCGTGCGCGGCAGCGTGCAGGCGTCGACGATCCGACGTGGCTCGACGGCGAGGAGGTCGGCGCACATGTCGCGGCGTTGGTCGTCGGGACCAGCCCCCTGTCCGACACCACGGTGCACTACCTCACGGACAAGCGTGTCGGACCGGAGGCGCACTGATGGGCACGACCGATGAGCTTCACATCATTACTCCCGGCGACCCCGGCTACGAAGATGTTCGGCACGTCTACTCGGCCACGGGCAGTCCGGCCCGTGTGCTTCTGCCGGTCGACGCAGACCAAACGGCTCGTGCATTGGAAATCGCTGTGGGGCAGGGTGATCCGTTCGCGATCCGCAGCGGTGGGCACGGGATCAGCAGCATCGCCACCAATGACGGAGGGACCGTCATCGATCTGCGGCACCTCGATCATGTGGAGCATGTGGGTTCGGCGACGGTGGCCATCGGAGCAGGTGCGCGGTGGGGCGCTGTCGCTCGCAACCTCTACGGCTGGGGGCTGGCCCTGACTTCCGGAGACTCAGGCGATGTCGGTGTTGGTGGCCTGGCGACCACCGGCGGAATCGGACTGCTCGGACGAGCACAAGGGTTGACGATCGACCGCATACGCGCGGCCGAGATCGTCACCGCCGACGGGCGCATCATGCGGGTGTCACACGACGAGCACCCCGACCTGTTCTGGGCGATCCGCGGCGCAGGCGCCAACGTCGGGATCGTCACCCGATTCGAGTTCGAGGCCGGCACCACGCCCACGGTGGCGCGGGCGGCGCTGGCGTACGACATCTCCGACGTGGCAACGTTTCTCGCCGATTGGGGACGTGAGGTCGAGACCGCTCCTCGCGAAATCTCGGCGTTCCTGTACATCGGTGCCGGTGCGCGACCATTCGCGCAAGCGACGGTTGTCTATGCCGGCGACGACGCGGCGGCGGCGACCCGCGCGCTCACACCGTTCACGGACCTGCCCGGCATCGTCGGCGCACGAGCCGAATTGGTTCCCTACCCGGCCGTCCCGCTCACGTCCGGTGCGCCCCACGTCGGCCAGCAACCCGCCGTCATGCACACGGCACTCGTCGAACATCTCGACGATGATCTCGCCGCCGACATCGGCGAACTCCTCGCATCCAACGGTGCGCAGATGATCCAGATCCGTTCTGCGGGAGGGGCGATCAACGACGTGCCTGCAGATGCCACCGCGTATGCCCACCGCCACCAGAACTTCTCGGTCACCGCTGTCGCCGATCACGCCTCCTGGGCGTTCGACGACGCGTGGGAACCGATCCACGCTCGCCGAGACGGCATCTACCTCAGTTTCGAGTCAAACCACCGGCCAGAAGACATCGACGCTGCGTTCCCCGCCCCGACCCTCGCGCGGCTGCGCACGATCAAGCACGAGTGGGATCCCGATGGCGTGTTCACCCAGAACTTCGACGCCACGGTTCGCTGAGAAGCCTTCGCGCGCAACAGGGACGCGCGGCGGTAACGGATCGGCGAGTCCGTTGAGCGGTTCGCCTGAGCGGTGGTCGAGGTGGACAGCCGTGCAGAAGTTTGGATTCGAAATGCGCAGCCCAACAGTAGGTTTCACCGCGACCGTCGAGTTTTACGCGCCTTTGCTTTTCCGCGTGTCGGTATCGTTCCGGCCGCTTCGCGAGATGCCCGCTTGGCGGCCGCCTTCTCTTTCGCCGACCGCTTCGGTGGCGATTCGGACGTGCCACGCGACGATGTGGCCTTGCGTCCACGCACAATCCCGATGAACTCCGCCGCCAGATCCGAAGTGGGCTGCGGCCACAGCAGTCCGACGGTGCTTGTCGGGACGTCGGTGACCGGGCGATAGTCGAGGTCGCGGCGGTGGTGCAAACGCGCCAGCGATTGCGGCACCAGCACCACCCCCATCCCGCTGGCCACGAGTTCGATCGCGTCGGCGGTCGTCTCCGGCCGATGGTCCACGGCGTTACCGGGACGTTCGGTGACGACGAGCGGTTCATCGAGGGGCCAGAGCAGGTTCTCGTCGGCAAGGTCGGCCCGCGACAACTCGTCACCTGCGGTGAGCACACTGTCCTTACCCATCACCGCCACCGTTGTTTCTTCGTACAGGGCGATGATGTGGTGCGGACCCAGGTCGGCATGTGAGAGTGCGTCGGGCAGCCTGGTGATCGCAATGTCGACGCTGCGGTCGATAAGCGCTGCGGCGGTGTCGGCGACCGCAATCGGTACAAGGTCGAGTCGAACGTCCGGGTGGCGCTCCCCGAAAATGCGGATCCACTTCCCCGGTGTGGCACCCGGCACAAATGCGAGCCGGAAGACCACAGCGCTGGACTCATCGGGATCGACGGGCGAATTCACGCCCCGAGGCTACCGGGGATACGCTGCGAGTATGAGCTCGCAGTCCATGAAGCCGGCCACCGCCGCCAAGAAGCTCGACATCTACCTTCCCGCGACACCCGACGAGTTTCGCTCCGGAACGATAACCCGGGAACAGGTGTCGGCCTGGCAGGCCGATCCGCCGCAGTGGTTGCGCGATCTGCGTACCAACGGACCGCACCCGAAGAATCTGGTAGCCGCCAAACTCGGGATCTCCAACTCCGGGCTGGTCCGGGGCGAGGTGACCGAGGCGTTGACGACCGAGCAGATCAACGCGTTGCTCGAAGAGATGCCCGACTGGCTCGCCGCCGAGCGCACCAAGCACGTCGAGGCCCTACGCGAGGAGCGTCGGATCAAATCCTTGCAAGGAGACCGTCGGCGCGAGCGTGAGGAGCCCACCAGCGAGGTGTGAGCCTCCGCCGGTCCGGCCGACATACACCTGGTGCTTCTCCCGCAGATGCAACCGCGCGCAGGAATAGCCGCCGATACTCATGAGACGAAGCTAGGTACCTCTTGCCTTCAGCGCAGGGCCGAACGCACCGTTTCAGTATTCAGAGGTTCCCCGAATCGTGAGGGGTGGAACCCGCACGCTCACGTTAACTCGATCCGGGCGCCAATTTTTCCATCAGTAACCATCACGTAATAAATCGGGCGTGAACTGTTGTCAGTCGGAACGTCAAGTATCCCAAGCCATCCGACCATCACTTCTTTCGCCAGTGGGCAGTGTCGCCCGCACACCCCCATCACACGACGGCGGTCTCGCCCGTCTCATCGAGGAGTAACCCCATGGCCATGTTCGACGACACCATCACCGAGAACATTGCGAAGTCTCTTGCCGAGATTCCGCATCCCTCCCTGCCCAAGGGTTCGAATATCTACGGCGGCACCAAGATCTTCCCCGACTACCAGGCGGAGGAGGGCGAAACCTACTTCACGCTCGTCCACGGCATCGCGCACGAGTCCTCGGTATCGTTCGTCGCAGTGCTGCAGGCCACCCGCGCGCTACGCAAGGGCTTCGAGTCGGCTATCTACTTCTACGGTCCCGGAGCAATCAATTGCCTTGCCACACGCGGGTTTCCGAAGACCGGTGACTCCGGTTTCCCCGGCGAGCAGAACATCAACGACGCGTTGGAGACCTTCATCAAGGAGGGTGGAACCGTCTTTGCGTGTCGCTTCGGTCTCGCGTTGCACGGTGGTCGGGAAGAGGATCTGATCGAGGGCGTCATTCCGGCACATCCGCTCGACGTGCAGGACGCGCTGATTCACTACGCCCGCAAGGGTGCGATCATCAACTCCACCTACATGGTCTGATCGTCGAGATCCCCACTCCCCGAGAGACATTCACATGACCACTATTGGTACAGTCGCCGCGAACTTCACGCGAGACCTTGAACAGAACTATCAGACAATCGCCGACTATGTGGCGCAGGCCCGCGCACGAGGTGTCGAGTTCCTGGTGTTTCCCGAGGCTGCGATCGGGGGATACCTCTCATCGCTCGGTAACCACGGCGACACCGTCAAGAACACCAAGCGATCGTTGCCGCCGGCCATCCGCCTCGACGGTCCCGAAATCGCACGCGTGCAGGAGATTGTCGGCGACATGGTGATCGCCATAGGCTTTTGCGAACTCGCTGAGGACGGCGTGACGCGCTACAACGCGGCCGCAGTCCTCGACGGCGACCAGATCTACGGAAACTATCGCAAAGTGCACCAACCGCTTGGCGAAAACATGTCCTACTCGTCGGGTTCGGAGTACGGAGTCTTCGACACTCCAGTGGGGCGCGTCGGACTCCAAATCTGTTATGACAAAGCATTTCCCGAAGCTGCGCGCATCATGGCACTCAACGGTGCCGAGATCATCGCAAGTCTTTCGGCGTGGCCGGCGGCGCGTACAGCGACCGCGGAGAATCTGCAGGACGATCGCTGGACTTACCGGTTCAATCTCTTCGATACAGCCCGTGCCCTCGATAACCAGGTGTTCTGGGTTGCCGCAAACCAATCGGGAACGTTCGGTTCGTTGCGGTACGTCGGCAACGCCAAGATCGTCGATCCGGGCGGCAACATCCTCGACACCACGCTGCTCGAAAGCGGACTCGCCGTAGCCGACGTCGACATCGCCGGGACCTTCAGAGCGATGCGAGGCGGGATGTTCCACCTGCGAGATCGTCGTCCGGACGTCTACGGTGAACTCGTCGAGGTCGACCCCACCGGAACCGCGGGATGGCGGGACCTCGCTCATGCCTGAGATGACGTTCACCGTGAGGTGGCCCGATGGCGCTGTGCAGCAATGCTATTCGCCGAGTCTCGTCATGCACGACCACCTCAATGTCGGCAGTAGTTACACGGTGGCTGAATTCCGAACCCGTACCGACGCCGCCCTCGGCGAAGCCGCTGAGCGCGTCCGCGCCAAGTATGGATTCGCTTGTACGTCTGCCGCTGCAACCGCTGAGGACATCAACAACACAGCCCGCCGATACGACGACGAGTCGACCGTCGAGGTTCTCGACATGCATCCGGCACTACCCACTTCCTGACCACATTCTGGAGACATTATGAGCGCACCAGCTCATTCCACACCCCACACCACCCACATCCCGGTGGCGATCATCGGCGGCGGACAAGCAGGCCTGTCGGTCAGCTGGTATCTCGGCCGCGCGGGTATCGAGCACACCGTGATCGAATCTCGGACCGCCGTCCATGCATGGCAGTCCAAGCGGTGGGACAACTTCACCCTCGTCACTCCGAACTGGCATTGCCGGCTTCCCGGCTACGCCTACGACGGCCCGGACCCCGACGGCTTCATGACCCGCAACGAAGTTGTCCAATGGCTGGCCGGATGGCGTGAAACCTTCACTGCCCCACTGCGAGAACACACCACGGTAACTCGCCTGCGAACCATCGGTACAGGCTTCGAGCTCACCCTCACCACCGAGGAATCTGTCGAATTGCTGACCTGTGAACAGGTCGTCGTCGCGACTGGCGGCTACCCGCTGCCGGTGGTGCCGTCGTTCGCGCCGTCGTTGGACGCTTCTGTAAAGCAGATCCACTCAGAGCAGTACTTCACACCTGATCAGCTTCCACCCGGCGCCGTTCTCGTCGTCGGGTCCGGACAATCCGGCGCACAAATCGCCGAGGACCTCCACCTCGCAGGTCGGCAAGTGCATCTCGCCATCGGCAACGCGCCGAGGGTTGCGCGCACTTACCGAGGCCGCGACTGCATGACCTGGTTGGCGGACATGGGCATCTATGACACACCGACCGAACAGTTTCCCGGAGGCAAAGCGGCACAGGAGAAGACAAATCACTACGTCACCGGCCGCGACGGCGGACGAGACGTCGATCTGCGACAGTTCGCCGTCGAAGGGATGAAGCTCTACGGGCATCTGACCGACGGCAAGGACACGGTCCTGAGGTTCGCGCCGACGCTGCGCGAATCACTCGATCAGGCCGACGCGGTGTACAACTCGATCTGCGCCGACATCGACCGCTACATCGAGAAAGCCGGAATCGACGCGCCTCCCGCCTCGCGCTACGAGCCAGTTTGGGAACCCGAAACCGAACCCTCCGCGGTCGACCTGGTTGCCGAGGGCATCACCAGCATCGTGTGGGCGATCGGGTACCGACCGGACTACCGCTGGATCGAGGCAAGCGCATTCGACGGTGCGGGCCGGCCGATGCAGACGCGCGGCATCACCCAGGTACCAGGACTGAGCTTCATCGGCCTCCCGTGGATGCATACCTGGGGCTCGGGACGGTTCCTCGGGATCGACCGCGACGCACGCCATATCGCTGAATCCGTCACCGGCGCACTCGGTCTGCCCGGGCTCAGACTCGCCGTCGGCTAACCGGGACCACAGGTAACCGATATGACTGTGCAGTCGATCTCCTCGGTATTCGCTGATCGCGCCCGTACCTCGCCGGGCGAAGTCATGGTCATCGACGCCCACGGGTCTGTGACCGCCGGTGAGATTGACGTGCGGGCCAACCGGCTGGCTCACCTCTTGCAGCGCCATCACGTCGCCCACGACGATCTCGTTGAAGTGGCCTTACCCAACAGTGCTGCCTTCGTAGTTGCGTGCGTCGCGGTGTGGCGTGCGGGCGCCACGCCGATGCCGCTCGACCCGGCGATGCCCGCAGACGAGCGGGAAATGCTCGAACAGATTGCCCAGCCTCGAGTTGCCATCGGCGACAACGTATCTCCGCATACAGTCACGGTCGACGAGAACGATGCCCGTGAGCTGCCTGCAGACGCGCTTCCCGATGTCTGGGCAAGTTCGTGGAAGGCGCCCGCATCCTCCGGGAGCACAGGACTCCCGAAGATCGTTCGTTCTTTGAATCCCGCACTGGTTGACCCTGGTGCTCGAGTGGCGCCGTTCTTCCCCTGCGCGGCAACACAGTTGGTCACCTCTCCGCTGTGGCATTCGACCGCCTTCACCTACGCGTTCCGGGGCTTGACCGCCGGCCATCGCCTGATCGTCGAACCGGACTTCGACGAGCGCCGATTCCTCGAGTTGGTCGACAGACATTCGGTGACCTGGACAGTCCTCTCGCCTCCGTCGATCCGGCGGCTGGTCCGCCTACCGGAGGAGATACGTGCCGAACACGACATCACTTCGTTGGCATCGATTCTGCACATCGGCGGACGGTGTCCTGTGCCCGACAAGCGCGCACTGATCAAGTGGCTGGGCGCGCACCGCGTTGTCGAGGTGTACGCGGGTAGCGAATCCAACGGCGTCACAATGGCGACAGGTCACGAGTGGCTTGCGCACCCCGGCACTGTCGGTCGGCCGATCGGGGGCACCGAGATCGCTATTCGACGCGACGACGGCACCCGTGCGAACACCGGCGAAACGGGATTGATCTGGATGCGCCGCGGAGACGGACCGTCCTACAGTTACCTGGGTGCGCAGTCGCGCCGCCGCGCAGATGGTTGGGATACCCTCGGCGACATCGGCTTTCTCGACGCCGACGGCTATCTCTACGTGCTGGACCGAGCAGCCGACGTCATTCGTAGTGCCGACGCCGCGGTGTACCCGGCCGATATCGAGCAAGTCGTCGAACAATTGCCTTTCGTGCGCGGCGCGGTTGCGTTCGCCGATGTGGATTCGGCTGGCAGGCAACATCTCTCGGTTAGCGTCGATATCGCCGACAACGATGCGTCCGCAGCACTCATCGCAGATCATGTCCAACACCACTTTGGCTCCGACTGGCGTCCTGTGCGCGTCATCCTCACCACATCGCCACTCCGCAACGACGCGGGCAAGATTCGACGACGCGCGCTGGCCGGCTGCGGTCAGCGCGCGTCGGCCTGACCCCCTCGACACGAACGGAACCCACGATGACCGCATCCACCACTACATCCACCCGCGTCGACCTGGCGCTCCTCGGCATCCGGGGCACCCCACCGGTCAATCGCTCAGGCGGAGCCGGACCGACTGACGATGGTCACCTCGTCATCGACGGACTGCATGCGGCAATACCCCGAAATCCCAACAGCCCGTTCGTCTTCGACGGCGATCAGATTCTCTACGACGGAGTCGATTCCGGGCTCGACGTCGCAGTCATCGGCCGACCACGCTTCTACGACCTGCAGACCGAGGACGGCGTCGCCTACGACAAGATCGCCAAACTGCACGGACGTAACGTCTTGGCGACCACCGTGCTGCAGACCTGCATTCGTTACGGCGAAGACCAGCGGTGCCGCTTCTGCTCGATCGAGGAGTCGTTGCGATCCGGCGACACCGTCGCAGTCAAGAAGCCAGAGGACCTCGCCCGGGTGGCGCGAGCAGCAGTCGACCTCGATGGTGTGACGAACATGGTGATGACCACCGGAACATCGGCCGGCCGGGATCGCGGCGCACGCCACCTGGCGCGCTGTGTCCGAGCGGTCAAAGCAGCGGTCCCCGAGCTACCAATTCAAGTGCAATGCGAGCCGCCGGCCGATCTGTCGACCATCGGTGATCTGCGCGCGGCCGGGGCCGACGCCGCCGGCATCCACGTCGAGTCACTCGACGACGACGTCCGACGGCGCTGGATGCCAGGCAAGTCAACCGTGCCGCTCAGCGAGTACTGGGATGCCTGGCGTGAGGCCGTACGCGTCTTTGGACGCAACCAGGTCTCGACGTACCTGCTCGTCGGGCTCGGCGAAGATGTGGACGAGATGATCTCGGGGGCAAAGGAACTCGCCGACGCCGGAGTCTATCCCTTCATCGTCCCGTTCCGCCCCCATCGAGGGACACTTGCCGTCGACATCGACGGAGCGACCGCCCCCGAGCCGCGCATCGTCGAGCAGGTCAGCCGAGAAGTCGCTGCGCACCTGCAACTGATCGGGATGGCCGGGGCTGACCAACGAGCGGGCTGCGCGGCATGCGGTGCCTGCAGCATTCTGCAGAGCGTAGGGGCATGAGATGCTCGACGGCCGCACCACGCCCACCCAGTCCGTACGCCCCGCCGCAACAGAATTGTCGATTCTTGCCGGCTCTCCCCGAGTCTCAGCACCGCCGTTTCTCATCCGGGTCGCCGAGACGAACTCCGAGATCGGCGACTATCGACGATTGCGCCACTGCGAGTTCGTCGAGCGGCAGGGGCTGTTCACACACTCCGATCACGATGACTGCGACGACGATCCGCGCACCACGATCCTGATCGCAGTCGCCGCAGACAACGCTGTTCTCGGCGGTGTCCGGGTATCGCCGTGTACCTCGATCGACATCGGCTGGTGGTCGGGGAGTCGGCTGGTTGTCGCGGACAGCGCACACGCGGCCGGTATCGGTGCCGCACTGATCACAGCCGCCTGTGCCTTGGTCGAGAGCCGCGACGTTCTGCGTTTCGATGCCACCGTCCAGGACCGCTACAGCCGGCTGTTTGCCTCGCTGGGTTGGGAGGACCACGGTGCCGGTCCCACCATCAACGGCCGGGCACATCGCCACAAGTCGTGGCCGATCGGCCGAATTCAAGGCCAGGTCGATTCCACCAAAGCGGTTCTCGCCCAATCACTTCGTCCCTTCGCTGAGCAGGAAGGCGGTCTCGGCCCCGCAGGATTCCGTGGCGACGACGCCGTCCCCGTACCGGACAGCGACCTACTTGCCGCCTGCGATGCGATCGTCCCGTCGATGGTCGAGCGTGACCCCGAATGGGCGGGGTGGTGCTCGGTCCTGGTCAACATCAACGACCTTTCGGCCATGGGTGCTCATGCTGTCGGCATGCTCGACGCGGTCGGCGCGCCAACCGTTGCGCATCTGAATCGGATCGTGCGAGGCATCTCGGCAGCGGCACACGCCTGGCGAACCCCGATTTTGGGCGGCCACACTCAGGTCGGTGTACCCGCGGCGCTCTCGCTGACTGCAATGGGTCGCACAGAATCCCCAGTCGCCGCTGGCGGTGGACGGGTCGGCGACCACGTGTCGCTGCTCGCCGATCTCGGAGGTTCTTGGCGCCCAGGCTATTTCGGTCAACAGTGGGATTCGACGAGCTCGCGAACAGCACATGAGCTCGGTGAGATGGCATCCGCCGTGGCGCAGCTGCGACCCGCCGCTGCGAAGGATGTCAGCATGGCCGGACTGGTCGGAACGTTGGGAATGCTGGCCGAGGCGTCGGGCACCGGGGCCGAACTCGACGTGGCCGCGATCCCGCGACCGGCCGACGCCTCAATGGGTGCCTGGCTCACCTGCTTCCCGGGTTACGCCATGCTGATGGCCGACCGCAGTCCGATCACTCGGGCGCACGGCCCTGCCGTCGCGGCCGGCTGTGGTCGCCTCACCGAAACGACAGGAATCCGGCTGAAGTGGCCGGACGGTCGTCGTACCGAAGCGATAGCCTCTGCTGTGACGGGACTGGGTCGAGCATGAGAAAGCTGTCGAATGTGCACCGGCGCACCTCGTGTGACGTGAGTAAAGTGCGCTGACATGGGAACCGTCACGATCGGCGCGCTCGCGGGCCACTTCGGCCGCGACGTTGATCGAGGTGTGTCCAAGGCAGTCGGCATCATCGAGGCGGCCGCGCGTGACGGAGTCGATCTGCTCGTCTTTCCCGACGCTGCACTCGGCGGCTATATCGGCGATCTGCGATCCCCGGATCTCGACGACCTACCGCCAGCACTGGACCCTGACGGACCGGAGCTGGCTGCCATCGCCGAGGCCGCCCGCGACATGACCGTGTGTATCGGGTACACCGAGCGCGATGGCGACGTCCACTACAACGCGGCGGCGTGCTTGACCGGTGACGGCGTGCTGGGCTGGCATCGCAAAGTGCATCAGCCCGCCGGTGAATCGAAGGCGTATGCGGCTGGTGACAGGTTCTCCACTTTCTCCACACCGGTCGGACGCATCGGCATGTTGATCGACTACGACAAGACGTTCCCCGAGTCGGCCCGAAAGCTCGCGCTCGACGGCGCCGGGATCATCGCGTCTCTCTCGGCGTGGCCGGCCAGCGTCACCGACCGCGCAGCTCGGCTGCCCGCTGACCGGCAGTCTCGGCTGTTCGATCTCTACGACTGCGCTCGCGCCGCGGAGAACCAAGTATTCATGGTGTCCTCCAACCTCACCGGGGTGACCGGGTCGCTGCAATTCCTCGGACAGGCCAAGGTCGTCGGTCCCGGTGGCGACATCCTGGCGACCACGCGATCCAAGGGTGGACTGGCCAAGGTCGAGGTCGACGTGGAGGCCGACATCGCTCGTGCCCGCAGAGTCCTCAACCATCTGTCCGAACTCCGGCCGGACATCTATTCCGCGTCGAGTGCGGAGTCTCGCTGAATGCGCATCGCACTGTTGACCTACTCGACCAAACCGCGTGGTGGAGTCGTGCATACCCTCAACCTCGCGGAATCTCTGGTCGAGCAAGGTGCCGATGTCGACGTGTGGAGTCTTGCGCGAGGGGGTGACTCGGGGTTCTTCCGCAGCGTCGACGCCGCAGTCACCCAACACCTGGTCCCGTTCGCCGACATTCCCGACGAGACGGTCACCGATCGCATTCTGCGATCAATCGATGCCATCCGAAATGCGTTCGACCCCAGCGACTATGACATTGTGCATGCTCAGGACTGCATCAGCGCGAACGCGGTCGGAACGTGCATCCGCACGATTCACCACCTCGACCAGTTCACCACGCCGGTGCTCGTCGAATGCCACGAGAAGGCTGTGGTCAACCCCTACGCCCGCATCTGCGTGTCGCAGGCAGTCGCCAAGGAGGTCAACGACGGATGGGGTTTCACTCCAACCGTCATTCCCAACGGCGTCGATTACGAACGCTTCGCAGCGGCAGCCGAGCACAGCCGTTCGGCCGTTGTCGCACGAGAGCAGTGGCAAGCGAAATTGGGTCGCTACATCCTGGCGGTCGGGGGCATCGAACCGCGCAAGGGGAGTATCGATCTTCTCGAGGCCTACGCGCTGCTTCGTCACGACCACCCCGATCTATCGCTGGTATTCGCCGGTGGCGAAACGCTTTTCGACTATCGCGGCTATCGTGCCGAGTTCGACCGCCGCCAAGCCGAGCTCGGCGTGACACCGATCGTCCTCGGGGCCGTCGACGAGCACGTGCTCCCCTCACTCGTCGCGGCATGTGACGCTTTCGCATTCCCCTCAGTGAAGGAAGGCTTTGGTCTGGCAGCGATGGAGGCCTTGGCAGCAGGCCGACCGGTCACCGTCCGCGAACTACCCATCCTGCGTGAGGTTTTCGGAGACGTCGTCACCTATGCGACCGATCCGACGTCATTGGCCATGCACCTCGACGCCGCGCTCAACGGACATCACCCGGACGTCGACGCGGGTCGGCGCCTCGCGCGCGGATTGACGTGGGACGCCGCGGCGCGCGCCCACCTTCGGTTCTACGAGCGACATCCCTACCCTCGGGCCGCTGCCTGACCGATGCGTGCGGAGGCCGAGCTCACCCCTGATGGCTGGAGCTATTCACTCCCGATCCGACGCCTCGCCAAGCTTCGCCGCTGAGTTCGCGTAGCCCACAAGCGCTTCGGTGGTGCGCTCGATATGTGCGACGAGCGCTGCGGCGGCGCCGTCGGCGTCGCGGGCGAGGGTCAGATCGGCGATCTGCTGGTGCTCGGCGGCGGCGTCGCGATGATCGTCGTGGGCGAGCGCCCTCGACCAATGGATGTAAAGATCCGAGCAGTCCCGCAATCCGTCGGCTATTGCGGTGAGGCGCGTGCTGGTTCCTCCGGCGAGCAGCGCGTGATGGAACTGTCGATGGGCAACTGACCACTGCGGGTTGATGATTCCGTCCGCGTCGGTCAATGGCGTGCGCTGAAGCCTGTGATGCCCGCCCAGCACGTCGGTTTCCCAGTTCAGGTCGCCGTCGGCGATAGATTCTCGCAACGCCATCGCCTCGATGAGGGTGCGCGCACGAGTCAGATCGAGCAGTGCGTCGACTGAGAGATCGGCGACGGTGAACCCACGCTGCGGCATCGCGACGACGAGCCCCCGCTCGGCAAGTCGAGTCAACGCCTCGCGCAGCACGCTGGGGCTCACGCCGTATCGCGTGGCGGTCTCGCTGATGTGCACCTTCGATCCCGGCGGCAGGTCGCCGCGCAGCAACTCGTCGCGAAGTCTGTCGTGGACTGTCGCGGCGAGCGTCGCCTTCTCGGGACTCAGGGTCATGAACCGAGGGTATCCGACAAAGCGCCATCCAGCCGATGTTCGGCATGAATATCTTTTTTTACTTGCTTTGCCGACGGAGATGCCTGCATACTGGCATCGAGCTAGTGAGCCAGCTCACGTTCGACACCAAGAATGGCGTGGGCTGCAGTACACGAGACGTGACTAAGGACGAAGCGAATGAGAATTAGCAATCTCGGCGGGCGGTTGGCGCTGCTCACCGATACGGGTGCGGTCGACGTCGAGAAGGCCAGCGCAGGACAGTTCGGCGCCGACCCGACGGCCGTCTACGCGAAGTGGGACGAGTTCGTGGCGTGGGCTCGAAGTGCCGACCTGCCGGCAGGTACGCCCTACGACGACGCGGATCTGGGAGCGCCAGTGCCAGAGCCCGCGCAGATCTTCGCGATCGGCCTCAACTATCGAGACCACGCCGTCGAATCCGGGTTGGACTTCCCCGCCGAACCGCCCGTCTTCACCAAGTTCCGCACCTCGCTGGCCGGCCCGGTCGGTGACCTGGAGTTGCCCACCGACACCGTCGACTGGGAAGCCGAACTCGTCGTTGTCATTGGTCGCGCCGCACGTGACGTATCGGCAGAGAACGCGTGGGACCACGTCGCCGGACTCACCGTCGGGCAAGACTTCTCCGAGCGGACCCGCCAATTGGTCCCTCCGGCACCGCAGTTCAGCCTCGGCAAGTCATTCCCCGGTTTCTCGCCGATCGGCCCGGCGGTGGTCACACTCGACGAGTTCGCCGATCCCGCCGACCTCGACATCAGTTGCACTGTTGACGGAGAGACGATGCAGCACGGACGGACGAGTGAACTGATCTTCTCGATTCCCGTTCTGATCGAACGACTCTCGGCTGTTCTGCCCCTCTTGCCCGGCGACCTGATCTTCACCGGAACGCCCAGCGGCGTCGGCGGTGGTCGCAGCCCGCAGCGATTCCTGCGCGTGGGCGAGGAAATCGTCACGCGCATAGAGGGAATCGGGGAGCTGCGCCAAAAATGCGTCCCCGGCAAGCGACACACGACGGCGTTCGCGTAGCCGGCGGAGAAAGGAAAGCACATGCCTCTGCACAGACTGACCACCATCACGATCGGCGTCCCCGACGTCGACGCCGCCGCGGCGTACTACACCGAGTTCGGTCTCACCCCGTTGGGTGACAACGCCTTTGCCACCTCCGACGGCGGCGAGCAGTTCCGTCTCACACATTCGACGCAGCGTCGACTCGTCGAAATCGGCGTCGGCGTCGACGATCCCGACGACCTCGACCGCGTTCAACGGCAACTCGACGCGCTGAGTCTGGACACCGAGCGGTCCGACGGCTCACTCACCGCAACCGAACCCATCGCCGGGTTCAAAGCTGTCGTGTCCATCGCGCCGCGCATCGAGCAGAAGATCGTCGACCCGACGCCCTACAACGGTCCCGGCCGTGTCGACCGACCCGACAGTCGCGCACCCGGAATCGAGCGGCAGGGCCAGGTGGTCCCGCACAAGCTCGGACACGTCGTCATCGGGTCCACCGATCAGGCAGCCACCCAGAAGTTCTTCACCGACGGCCTCGGCTTCAAGATCAGCGACACCGTGCCCTCGATGGCCGCATTCATGCGATGCTCGACAGACCACCACAACGTTCTCGTCCAGCAGGCGCCGCTGAACTTCTTGCATCACACCTCGTGGCAGGTCGACGACATCGACGAAATCGGCCGTGGCGCAATGGCAATGCTCGAAGGCAATCCGGAACGGCACGTCTGGGGACTCGGTCGCCACCACATCGGGTCGAACTTCTTCTGGTATTTGAAAGACCCGGCAGGGAACTTCTCCGAGTACTACTCCGACATCGACTGCATCGTCGACGACGCGCTCTGGAAGCCAGGCGTGTGGGAGGGCGCCAGAAGCCTGTTCAACTGGGGCCCGCCGCCACCGCCATCGTTCCTCATGCCAGAAGACCTCGCCGCCCTGATGACCGGCTCCCACAGCTCCGAATAGGCGCTCTACCAACGAGTTCACGGCGCTGAGCCGAAAGAAGAAGCGCCGGCCGAGAAGACCGATCCGAGAAGGAGATCCGCACATGTTCACCATCGACCGGTTCGCCAAGACCGTTGGTGTCGCTCCCGGCGACTACGACGCCCTGCACCGATTCTCCGTCGACGAGCCAGACCGTTTCTGGGGTGCGGTGTGGGACTTCTTCGACCTCGGCGAGCGCACGGGACCCGTGTTGGCTTCCCGCACGATGCCTGGTGCGCAATGGTTTCCGGAGGTGCACCTGAACTATGTCGACCGGGTGATGCGGTGGTCGTCGCTGCCGGGAGACGCCATCGTCGGAGTGTCCGATGACGGCAAGCGGGTGGCCATCCCCTGGTCGGAGCTTCCGGCGCGGGTCTCCGCGACGGCAGAACTGCTGCGGGAAAGGGGTGTTGGCATCGGCGATACTGTTGCCGCCTACCTTCCCGACGAACCGTTCGCGGTGATCGCGTTTCTGGCCACCGCATCCCTGGGAGCGATCTGGTCGGGCTGCGGTCAGGACTACGCACCCGAGGGTGCCGCGAGTCGTCTGGCGCAGTTGAAACCCAAGGTTCTGTTCGCGAGCGACGGATACCACTTCGGTGACAAGCAGGTGGATAAGAGCGCTGACACCGTCGAACTGGCTGAGCTGCTGGACATTCCGCTCAGTCACGTGATCACCGAGCTGCCAGAACCCAGCCCCGGCACTCCCGCGCTGGAACCGGTGCAGGTGCCGTTCGACCATCCGCTGTGGGTGCTGTTCAGTTCGGGCACAACGGGAAAGCCCAAGGGGATCGTGCACGGACACGGCGGCATCGTCGTCGAACACGTCAAGGTACTGGGACTGCACAACGAGATAGGTCCGGGCGACGTGTTCTTCTGGCACACCGCGCTCTCCTGGATGATGTGGAACTTCCAGGTCGCAGGCCTTCTGATGGGAGCCACGATCGTCACGTTCTCCGGACACCCGTTGGCGCCCGACGCCGATAGGCTCTGGCAGATCTGCGACGACAACGAGGTCACGTTCTTCGGCACCAGTCCCGGACAGCTTCAGGCGTCACGCAAGGCCGGACTCGAGCCTGGCCGCGATCACGACTTGTCGCTCCGCGCGATCGGCAGCACCGGATCGCCGCTGGCCCCCGACCTGTTCACCTGGGTCGACGAGCACGTGGCCGCTGGGCTCCCGGTGAGCTCGACCTCGGGTGGCACCGACGTGTGTAGCGCGTTCTGTGGTGGCACGCCGTCGGTCCCGTACGTACCCGGCGAGTTGACGGTGCGCTACCTCGGGTGCGCTCTCGAATCGTGGGCGCCCGACCGCACGCCCCTGATCGGCGAGGTCGGCGAGATGGTCATCACCGAGCCCATGCCGTCGATGCCGATCTCCTTCTGGAACGACCCCGACGACGCAAAGTATCGAGCCGCCTACTTCGACCACGAGTGGGCGGATGGCGTCGCCCCAAACGCGTGGCGGCACGGAGACTGGCTCGAGGTCACTGACCGAGGCTCGGTCATCATCCACGGTCGCAGCGACGCGACGTTGAACCGCAACGGTATTCGTATGGGGTCGGCCGACATTTACGAGGTGGTCGAAGCCATCCCCGACGTCGCCGAGGCGATGGTCGTCGGCGTCGACGGCCCGAACGCGACGTACTGGATGCCCATGTTCCTCACACTGATGCCGGGTGTAAGCCTGACCGACGAGTTGGTGACAACCATCCGCGACTCGGTGCGAGTTCGGTTGTCGCCACGGCATGTTCCCGACGAGGTGATCGAAGCTCCCGGCATCCCACACACCCGCACAGGAAAGAAGCTCGAGGTTCCGGTGACCGCGATGCTCGCCGGACGGCAGGTCAGCATCGACGCCAAGTCCGTCGACAACCCCGACCTGCTGGCCTGGTACCAGCGCGTCGGCGATCAGCACACCTGATGATCCAAGCCCACCTCAGCAAGCCCACATAAACCACGACAGTTTCAGTAGCAAGGAAATGACATGTCAGACAACAGTTCAGAGCGGAACCACGTCGGACGAACAAGCGACGTCCTCATCGTCGGAGCAGGTCCGGTGGGACTCACCACGGCGCTGTACCTGGCCCAATATGGTTGGCAGGTAACCGTTCTGGAGCGTTGGCCCGCCCCGTACGCACAGCCGCGTGCTGTCCACTACGACGACGAGATCGCGCGCCTACTTGCACGCGCAGGCCTCCGGGACCGCCTCGGCGAGTTCTCCGAGGCGGCCGATACCTACGAGTGGCAGAACGCCGACCGCAACACCCTGCTGTGCTTCGACTGGAGCGGCACGGGTGAGTCGGGATGGCCACGCGCCTCGATGTTCAACCAGCCCTCGCTCGAGGCTGAACTCGTCGCAGCGGCAGAGGCGTCGGAGAACATCACCATTCGACGCGGGCACGAGGCCGTCGAGCTGACGCAATCCGACGACTCGGTCGTCGTCACCGCCCACGGACCGACTCTCAAACTGGCCAAGTTCACCGCCTCCTACGTGATCGGCTGCGATGGCGCGAACAGCTTTGTGCGCGCACACATGCCGACGCAGATGACCGATCTCGGCTTCTTCTTCGACTGGCTGATCGTCGACGTCCTACCCCACGACGAGCGCGAGTGGAATCCGATCAATCTGCAGATCTGCGATCCAGCGCGACCGACAACCGCGGTATCGGGCGGTCCCGGTCGTCGTCGTTGGGAGTTCATGCGCATGCCCGGCGAGACCATCGAGGACCTCAACACCGAGGAGACGGCGTGGGAGTTGCTCACGCCGTGGGGTCTGAACCGCGGCAACTCCACCCTCGAGCGACACGCCGTCTACACCTTCCAAGCGCGCTGGGCAGACGAATGGCGCTCCGGGCGAATGCTTCTCGCCGGCGATGCGGCCCATCAGATGCCTCCCTTCGCGGGGCAGGGCATGTGCTCGGGCATCCGCGACGCCGCAAATCTCAGCTTCAAGCTCGACCTCGTTCTGCGCGGACTCGCCGACGACGCACTGCTCGACACCTACGGCGTCGAACGCTCGCGACACGTCCGCCACGCGATCGACCTGTCCATCGAGTTGGGCAAGGTCATCTGCGTCACCGACCCCGCCGCGGTTGCCGAACGCGACACCTTCATGCTGAGCCAGGGCGGCGACCCCGACAAGATCCTGCCGCCGCTACCACCGGCGACGCTGACCGACGGCCTGCTGTACCGCCTTCCGGACGGAACGCCTGGACCTGGAGCAGGCAACCTCTCACCGCAGGGCCGCCTGACCTATCGCGGCACCACCGGACTGCTCGACGACGTCGTCGGAACCGGTTTCGTCCTCGCGTCGACGATCAATGCGCGTGAACTCCTCACCGACGACCAGCGCGCACTTCTCGACAGGCTCGGCGCGAAGTTCGTGCGGTTCGTCGCGACGGAAGCCGACGTCGAATCCGATGACGACGCAGTCGATCTGGACGGAACCTACCTACCGCACATGACCGAGACCGGTGACGTCGCAGCGCTTGTCCGACCCGACCACTACCTCTTCGGAGTCGCGCGCAGCGGAGACGAGATCGGTCTCGTCGTCGACGCTCTTCGTTATCAGTTGGGTTCGACGGTCGGTTCGCTGTCTGAGCTATGAGCCCTTCGTCTGCCGCGTACTTTGCCGGTTTTGCCGTGCGGTGCAAACCGCCTTGGTCGACACGTTAGGATTCCTCGTGGATGCGGGTCGGCTGACTCGCGTATCGACTGAACTACTGACGGGCGGCGATCACCATCCCTACACATACGGGTAAGCAGGCCGTCCAAGAAGCGACGGATTCAGGTTGGTTTGAGGCGCTTGCGCGCGGCGGGCATGTGGTGAGCGGTCTGCTGCACCTGCTGATCGCGTACATCGTGCTGAGGCTGGCGTTCGGCGACGCGGGCAATGCAGACCAATCGGGGGCGCTCGGAATCTTTGCGTCGTCAACCGGCGGTCGAATTGCCTTGTGGCTCGCGGTGATCGCCTTCGTGGCGATGGCTCTGTGGCGTATCGCCGAAGTCATCATCGGTCCGCACCCGGCCAATCCGAAGGCCGACGACGATGACGGTTGGCTCGATCGGGCCAAGGCGGGTGCGCTCGCTGTCGTCTATTTCGCATTCGCTTGGACGGCAGCACAATTCGCGATGGGGCACGGGCAGTCGAGTGGCCAGCAGAACGCCGGCATGAGCGCGAAATTGATGGGCTCGGGCTTCGGGAAGTTCGTGCTTGTCGTAGCAGGCATCGTCATCATTGCTGTTGGCGCCTACCACATCTACAAGGGCGTCACGAGGTCGTTCTTCGACGATCTGACCATCGACAGCAATCCTGTCGTGAATGCCACTGGCATCGTGGGGTACACGGCGAAAGGCCTTGTCCTTGTCGGAGCGGGAGTTCTGGTGATTGTCGCGGCGATCACTGCCGATCCGTCGAAAGCCACCGGCGTCGATGGTGCGGTGAAAACCGTTGCGGGATGGCCTGCCGGGCAGTTCTTCCTCGTGCTGGCGGCGATAGGCCTTGCTGCGTATGGCATCTACTGCTTCGTCATGGCGCGGTACGCGCGCATGTGACTGCGCGGTACGCGCGTATGTGACTGTGAGGATGTGATGGCCCAGCCCCGACCTCCCGCAGGGGAGGCCGGGGCGCGGCGTCGGCGGTGCTATCGCGGAGTGTTGGCGCGAATGCTGTTGATGATCTTGAGGAGTTCGCCGCGCTTGGACGGCGGACCGTCGAACTGGGCGAAGGCGACGCCGTGCTCGCCGTCTGCGGTGCGGAACACGTGGGCGACTGCGACGCGGACCTTGCGGACGCCATTGAGGGTGCCGGATTGCTCTGCGTACCAGGTGGTTTCGTCGACAGCTCGCCACGCTTCACGATCGACACGTAGCTGCGAGGTGGCGCGCTTGACGTCGGTTGTGGTGCACCGCGACTCCGCACACTTCTGGTAGGCCACCAAGCCTCCGGCCGCGCTCGTCTTCGTGGTGTCCTCCTCGAAACATGTTGCTTCGCCGTTGGCCGAGACAACTGACGATCCTGCGCCGCACGACCAGTCGCCGGGAATACCGAAGGTGTACTCGATGCCTGCGAAGTCGTTGGAGATGACGTACGGACGATCCGACGGGCTGAAGTTGCTGCCCTTGACCGGCCCCGCATCGCCGTCGACGCCGCGCATCGGCGCTGACGGGTAGCGCCCACCGGTATCGGCGTGGGCGGTTGCCGCGACCCCGGCGGTGGCGAGGAGTGCCGCGATACCTGCGAGCAGGGCAAGAATGGTGCGTCGGATGGCTGTTGTGTGGGGCGGGGTGGTTTTCACGTCTGGGGTCCTCTCGGGTGGCTTCTCGTAAGCAAGTACCGATTGGATGCGGCCGGACCCGGAGAATGTTCCGGCCGGGTTTGCGACACCTGACTGGGACACCGAACTGCCACAATGGACAACGATGTCCACCACGATTCCGCCCGTGCCCGTTGACCTGCGCCTCGTCGTCACCGACCTCGACGGCACTCTGCTCGACGACGCCAAGCACATCCCCGACGAACTCTGGCCGCTGCTCGACGAGCTGACCAGCCGCGACATCGTGTTCAGTCCCGCGAGCGGACGCCAGGCAGCGACCCTGCTGCACCAGTTCGGTGAGGCAGTGCCCGGGCTCGTCGTGATCGCCGAGAACGGTGCGGTGGTGGCGCGGCAGAACGAGATCCTGCGGACACAACCGCTCGCCGCGAGCAGCGCCGCCGCGGTCCTCGCCCGCGCACGGTCGCTGCACTCCGACGGCGCCGACATCGGCGTCGTGCTGTGCAGCCCGGAGGTCGCGTACGTCGAGCGGTCCGATGAGCGGTTCCTCGAACAGATCCGCCCCTACTACTACGCGAACAGAATCGTCGACGACCTCGCCGCCATCGACGCCGAACTGGTCAAGGTGGCGGTCTACGACTTCGACGGAATCGAGGACACCACCGCCCCGGCGATCTCAGGACTGCCGATCGACGCCGAAGTCGTTGTGTCCGGACAACATTGGCTCGATGTGATGACGCGCGGCGTCGACAAGTCGCAAGCCGTTCGGGCGGTGCAGCGTCGGCTCGGAATCAGTCCGGCGCAGACGATGGTCTTCGGTGACTACCTCAACGACCTCGGAATGCTCGGCACCGCCGACTGGTCGTACGCGGTTGCCAACGCGCACCGAAGTATCCTCGACGCCGCGCGGTACGTCGCGCCGTCGAACACCGACAACGGGGTGGTGCGGACGATCCGCGCCGCACTCGACGCGGCCGGCTCCTGACCGCCCGGAAACCTCAGTCGCCCAGAACACTCAGGGGAACCGCGTAGTCCTACGCATCCGCCGCGCCTGCCGTCGCTGACACCGTTGACGCATGTCGTCCTCCAACGAAGTTCCCCAGACCGCAACCACCGCAGCCTTCTTTCTCCAAGCAGCCATCGCGTTCGCTGTCAGCCTCGCCACCGCGTGTGTCGGCATCCTCTACCTCCCGATCGACCCCTGGCAGCGCGGATTCCTCGCCATCACGCTGTTGTTCCTCACCTCCAGCACCTTCACGCTCGCCAAGGTCGTCCGTGACCGCCAAGAACTCACAACGGTCCGTGCCCGAATCGACGAAGCCCGCGTCGACAAGCTCATCGCCGAACACGACCCCTTCAACCGGGTCGCCGGATAATCCGCAGTCCACCCGTCAACAACCCCGTTAACAATCCCCCCGACCGCCCCGGCGTCACTCGACGACTCCGGGGCGGTCTCATGCACCCCGACTGTCAGCATCCCGTCAAGGCTGTTCGACGCCGCGTCAAAGTCTCGTCAAAGACCGGTTAAGACCCTTCCCGACGTCGAGCGCGCGGCGTAGCACTATCGGAATGACGACGATGAGTTCACACGGCTCCGAGAAATTGGGTACGGGGCGATTGGGTACGGAAACAACGGGTTCCGCGATCATCGACCGGCTCGCCGAGGGGCCTGCGGTGTGGGGATCGTTCAGTGCAGGTGCGGGCCGTTACGGCGTGTGCCGCTACCGCCTGGTTGTCTTCCCTCCCGGTATCAGCTCGATGCAGCGTCGCCGTCTGCGCCTGTGGCGCGGCTGGCCCGTCTGGGGTCTCGTCGCGTGGCTGGCCGTGGCCGTCGGTCTCAGTTCCATCGGCGCGTCGGGTACGACGGTTCTCGCGACGGCCACCGCCGTGCTCGTGGTTTCGGGTGTGGTCGCGCGACGCACCGCGGGAACGCTGCCCGGCGCCGTACGCACCGTCGACCTCACCACCATTCCCGGATACGAGCTGCCCGCAGGGATGCCGACTCCCAAGTCGATCGCCGACACCCTCGCCGAATTGCGGTCCGCCGACCGTCGATTGGAGCGAGGCGTGATCGATCCTGTTGAGCACGAGCTCATCTGGCAGCGCGTCTACGACTCCATTCCGCAGCGGCGTCGTCGACTGCCGAGAATGGCTCGCCGATGACCCGGGCGATCCGAAACTCATCCCACATCACGCTGTACCGCAGACCAGGAGGAGATCTCATGACCATCGCGATGGAACGTGCCGCGCGGGTCTCGCGTCACCATGTCGCCGCCCGCACGTTCGGGCCGATCAATCCCGATATTGCCGCGGCGTTGGGCGACATGGGAGTGCGCGTCGACGCCGAGCCGTCGCCCGAAGCACGGATCGGACTGATCCTCGTCGACGGGGGTTCGATCAAGAGATCGACATCGCGCTTCGGACTGGACACGCTGGCACGCCCAACGCGAGCGCTGCGCAACGTCGTGGTCTCCTCGCTGACCGACCTCGTGCTCGACACCGACGTCGACCGCGTCCTGGTCGTCTGCACCCCGGGAATCGAGCCGACGGAACCGGTCATCTTCAAGCACTGGTTCGGCCAGGTGTGTGCCGACAGCTGGTATCACCTGACGATGAACGGCGGACTCCCTGCGCCGTCGATCACGTCGAAGTTGTTCTCGAACAGGGCATCATGCGACTACATCGCCAATGCGGTGACGTCGTGGTGTGGCCACGCCGAGCATCGTGCGGAGCCACGGCCGTGGCAGTGACAACGTGGTTGCGCAGTCGGTGGTCGATGAGCTCGACTGCCCGCGATCGGGCTCGGCTGGCAGCGGGTCCGCTGGGAGTGCTCGCACCCGCCGCGGACCCCACGAGCCGGGTCGGCACCCCTCATAAGCACAGTTCTTGATGGGAGAGTAAACCTGAGATCAGGGAGGGGAGTACGCCGATCCGAAAGGCAGTTCACCGATGAAGGCCGTACAGATGGTCAAAGCCGGAGCCGAACCCGAGCTCCGCGACGTTCCGAAGCCCACGCCGGGTCCGGGGCAGGTGCTCGTCAAGGTCACCGCGGCGGGCGCGTGCCACTCCGACGACTTCGTGTTGAACGCGCCGGAAGGCGCATTCCCGTATCCGCTCCCGATGACGCTCGGCCACGAGGGCGTCGGCGTGATCGCCGAACTGGGACAGGGCGTTTCGACGGTCAGCGAGGGCACGGCGGTCGCCATCTACGGCCCGTGGGGATGCGGAGTCTGCCACTTCTGTTCGCAGGGCCTCGAGAACTACTGCTCGCGGGCCGCCGACCTGCAGATCACGCCGCCCGGACTCGGACACGACGGTGCGATGGCCGAGTACGTCGTCGTCGACGACCCGCGGCACCTCGTCCCCATCGGTGACCTCGATCCCGTCACCACGGTTCCGCTCACCGACGCCGGCCTTACGCCCTACCACGCAATCAAGCCGTCGTTGAGCAAGCTTCTCGGCGGCACCACCGCCGTCGTGATCGGCTCGGGCGGACTGGGACACGTGGCCATCCAGATGTTGCGGCACCTCACCCCGGCGCGGGTCATCGCACTCGACGTCACGCAGGAGAAGCTCGACTTCGCCAAGCAGGTCGGTGCGCACGAGGCAGTACTCAGCGACGCCGACGCCGTCGAGAACGTCCGCAAGATCACCGGAAAAGACGGCGCGACAGCCGTTTTCGACTTCGTCGGATATCAGCCGACGATTAACACGGCGATGGGTGTCGTCGGCACGATGGGCGACGTCACGATCGTGGGACTCGGCGACGGCAAGGCTGCGGCGACCGTTGGCTTCTGGTCACAGCCCTACGAGGTGTCGGTCCGCACGCCCTACTGGGGCGCCCGTGCGGAGCTGATCGAGGTCCTCGACCTCGCGCGCGACGGCGTCCTCGACGTCGCGGTGGAGCGGTTCAGCCTCGACGACGGCGTCGCTGCGTACCGCAAGCTCGCTGCCAACGACCTGCGCGGACGAGCGGTCGTGGTTCCGTAAAGCCTGAGCCTCACTCCAGAGCGATCGTCTGCCACATCTCGACGGTCGCGCCTGCAGCGACGGTGAGGAGATCCGGACCGGCGTTGGCCGTCTCGACGCACACGAACTCGCGCCAGTGCGGCCCGACGTCGGCCATCCCGGAGGCGACGTCAGGCCCCGGGTTCCACACGACGGCGGTGCGCGCGCGATCGCCGGTCACGCGGATGGTCCGGCCAAGACCCGGGTCGACGAGCCGGTAGGTTCCACCCGCATCGGGGTAGAGCCGATCGCTGCGCGGCACGTCGTCAGGGAGGCGCCAGTCGCCGTCCTGCGTCTTGACCTTCAGGTCGTCGAACTTGTCCTCGTACGACTTGCCCGAAAGTCCCTCCACGTGGACGTCGGTGGCATCCGAGACGCGCAGGTAGTTGTGCAGCGCCTCGGTGAGCACCGCGGGCTCGTCGGCGAGGTTCGTGGTGCGCACACCGATTTCCAGCGTCGTGCCGACGCGCACGATCAGCTCCAGGCGCAGCGTGAGCTGCTCGAGTCCCTGCGGTGCCAACCGCACCTGCGTCACATCGTCGGCAAGAACCTCGGTCTCCACGACCTGCCACGTCGCGGTGCGCGCGTAACCGTGCGAGGGCACGTCACCGGTCTGGTTCTCCTTCCCGAAATACGGCCAGCACACGGGAATGCCACCACGGATGGGAGTCGGCGGCCTCGCGGCCAGCGGCGATACCCACAGCACGTCGTCGGCTCCGGTCGGCCGGTAGGAGAGCACCTGCCCACCGAAGATCGAGATCGCCGCGGTGGCGTGCGGCGTCGTCACGAGCCACGCGTCGAATCCGAATGCTGTCCCGAGCACGACTCCCTGACTTTCCGATGCAGTCACATCGACAACCTTGGCACAGCGGAAGCGCCTAGGGTGGTCGTCGACACTCGAGGAGGCGCAATGGCGCAGGAGTCATGGCAATTCGGCCCGGCCAACGGGACGCTGATCCTTCACACCGGTGTGACCGGTCCGGCATCGCGAACAGGTCACCGATTGACCATCGAGATGCAGCAGTGGTCGGCGTCAGTCGGTCTCAGCGACGGCGTGCCGTCCGACGTGTCCGCCTCGATCGATGTCGACTCGCTGACCGTCGTCTCTGGTGAGGGCGGGGTCACGCCGCTGACCGGGCCGGAAAAGTCTCTCGCCAGAAGCAACGCGCTCAAGTCGCTCAACGCGTCGAAGTCGCCGACGATCACCTACGACGCCGCGTCGATCACGACCACCGAGGCCGGCTATCGCATAGACGGGACGCTCTCGATCAACGGTAAGCAACGTCAGCATCCGCTCGACGTCGAGGTTGCCGATGCGGACGGGAAGCGCACCGCCACAATCGAAACCGCGGTTTCCCACCGCGACTTCGGGCTGAAGCCGTACTCGATGATGATGGGTGCGCTCAAGGTCGACGACGAGGTGCGCGTGACCATCAGCGTCCAGCTGGCGTCAGATCACTGAAAGTTATTCAGCGCGACCACAGTTCGGCGACCTGCACGTCGCGCCCGAGAATGTTCGACGCCGCTCTGCGTCCCGACTCGAGCGCAGCGGTGACCGTTGCCGGGTCGTCGGTCCACGTGGCCTCGCCTGCCAGATGCACGACGCCCCCGCCCAGCGGTGTCGCCAGCACGTCGTGGTCGGCGGTCGTCGAGCCGACGGTCATGTACGCGTAGGAGCCATGCGCGAAAGGGTCGTCCTGCCAACGGGTTACGTCGATGCGAGTCGGCTCGGGGACAGCGTCGCCGTAGATTTCGCGCAGCGAGTCGAGGACCGATGCCGCGATGTCCTCGTCGCTCCACTCGCGAACCGCGCGAGCGCAAGGGCCAGCGGCGAAGGTGAGCAGCGTCGGCTCGCCGTGAAGGGCCGAGAGGTCGTACCAGGAGTGCCACCACCGGGCGGCCGGTCCCTGTCGGCGAATCGCATACACGCCGTCATCCCAGAACTTCGATTCGAATCGCAGGAACACCTTCTCGAACGCGTTCATCTCGAGCCGATCCAGCGCTCCGGCAACGGGTTCAGGTAGTGGCGGATCAAAGGTCAGCGCGCCGGATTTGAGGATTCCGACCGGTACGGTCACGACGACGCGTGCGGCCGACGCCTCCTCGCCGGCGGCATCGATCACGGTGACGCTGTTCTCGTCCCAATGGATGCGGGCGACAGAACGATTGAGTGTCACCGAGAGTCCGTCTGCCAGGTGCGTGGCCAGCTGGTCGTAGCCGTCGGGAAACACGACTTCGTCGCCATCCGTCTCGTCGTCGTCGAGTCCGTGGGCATCGAGCTCGTCGATCCACACGCCGTACTGTTCTTCGGTGCGGTGGCGAGCGAACTCTCGAACACGTTGTGCTCGTGCGTCATTCCAACCGAGAGCGATGAGCGTCGTTTCCGTCGCCTCGCCGTACGACACCCCGGCGCCGATCGTTGCGACGAATTTCGACAGTGCGTCGTCGAAGGCATGCACGTCGGCAGCGAAGGCGGCAACGGCGTCGTCGTCGAGTCGTCTGCCGTCAGGGTCGTAGTAGGCGATCGGCCGACTGTCGGGTTGGTAGCTGCCAACCGTGAATTCGACGGTGCGCATGCCGAAGGCCTCGGTGACGGCGTGCAGCGGGGCCTCGTTGATTCCGTGAATCCACGAGGCGCCACGATCGGTCACCGTGCCACCCGATCGGTCGCTGTGCACGCGTCCGCCGATCCGGTCGCGCGCTTCGAGAACGGTGACCCGGTGGCCGGCGCGGGTGAGTAGTCGGGCGGCGGTCAAGCCCGCGATCCCCGCCCCGACAACGACGGTGTCGTAGTCGAGTGGCGATCCGGCCCGTGGTGTCTCCATGAGATCGGTCTACACCGCGACGCGAGGTGGGGCCACCGCAGCGTCGACCAAGTTATTGACATCCCGCCAACGAGCCTCGATGATTGTTGGCGCGACGCCAAATAGAGTGAGGACGACGATGACCGGTAGCCCGAAACCAGACACCCTGTGCACGCACTTCCAGCGCCGTGTGGTCGACCATGCGGATCGGGTGGCCATCCGCACCGCTGACGGCACGACGTCGTTGACCTGGGCGCAGTACGGGCGGCGCGTGCGCGAGGTGGCTGCAGGTCTCGCCGTACTCGGGGTCACGCGCGGCGACACCGTCGGCATCATGCTCACCAACCGACCCGAGTTCCACATCGTCGACGCCGCGGCGATGCACCTCGGCGCTGTGACCTTCTCGGTCTACAACACCAACGCCGCCCCGCAGATCGCCTACCTCTTCCACAACGCCGAGCCGTCCGTCGTCATCACCGAGACGCAGTTCCTCGAGAGGATCGTCGAGGCGGGTAAGGGCTCCGCCGCCGTCGTGGTCGTCGACGCGCCGGACGGAACCGCGGGCGTCGTGACACTCGCCGAACTGATCGCCGCGCCCGCACCCGACGGCTTCGACTTCGACGCCACGTACCAGCAGGTCGAACGCTCGGACGTGCTCACGCTGATCTACACGAGCGGGACCACCGGCAACCCCAAGGGCGTCGAACTCACGCACGCCAACCTGCTCTACCAACTCGAGGTGATCACCGACGTGATCGGCGACCTGTCCGACGGCCGCGTCATCTCGTACCTGCCCGACGCACACCTCATCAACCGGTGGATCTGCCAGTACGCACCCATGTACTTCGGCATCACGGTCACCGACCTCCCCGACACCAAACAACTCGTCGGGACGCTTGGTCAGGTCCACCCGACGTTCTTCGTCGCCGTTCCGATGCTCTGGTACAAGATCAAGGGCAGCATCGAGACGACGCTCGACGCCGAGCCGGGAATCAAAGGCGCACTGGCCGCGTGGGCTCTCGCTGCAGGCAAGAAGAAGGCGGCCGCCACGGTCGGCGGACGGCGACTCGGCCTGCGCGACAACGTCGCCGCTGCGATCGCCGACAAGCTGGTGCTGTCGAAGCTACGTGCAAAGCTCGGGATGGATTCGCTCGTCGCCGCCGTCTCCGGAGCCGCCCCTGTCGACGTCGCGGCGCTCGAATTCATGCTCGCACTGGGCATTCCGGTGATGGAGGCGTGGGGCATGTCGGAGACGTCCGCGGTCACCACGGTCAACCCGGTCGCCCGACCGCGGTACGGGAGCGTCGGTACGGCAATTCCGGGCACCGAGGTGACGCTCGCGTCCGACGGTGAGGTGATGGTGCGCGGCGGAGGTGTGATGCGCGGCTACCGCAACGATCCGGAACGCACGGGCCAGACACTCGACGCCGACGGCTGGGTGCACACCGGCGACATCGGGACGCTCGACGCCGACGGCTTCCTGACGATCGTCGACCGCAAGAAGGAGTTGATCATCAACTCCGGCGGAAAGAACATGTCACCGTCGAATATCGAGGGCGCGCTCACCGCGGCCAGTCCACTGATCGGCAGCGTCGTCGCCATCGGCGACAACCGCCCCTACGTGTCGGCGCTGATCACCCTCGACCCCGATGCGGTGGCAGCTTTCGCACAGAAGGCCAGCATCGTCGACGATCGACCAGAAGTGCTCGCACTGCACCCGAAGATCCTAGGCACGATTGAAACTGCAGTAGCACAGGCCAACTCGCGGCTCAGTCGCGTCGAACACATCCGCGCGTGGCAGGTGTTGCCGACGTACTGGGCCCCGGGTGGCGACGAACTCACGCCGACGATGAAGCTCAAGCGTTCGCCGATCGCCAAAAAGTATGCCGACGAGATCGACGCGCTCTATCAGCGCTGAACGCGCTCCCGACAAGCACCACGAAGGCAGACCACGATGACAAACGATCTGACAACCGAACTCGCCGACCTCACCGCGCTCGCCCGCGAGTTCTTCACCAAAGAGGTTGCGCCGCGCCACGAGGAGTTCGCGGCGGCCGGTCAACCCGACCGCGCGCTCTACCGACGCGCGGGCGAACTCGGTTTGCTCGGCATGTCGATACCCGAGGAATACGGCGGTGGCGGAGCGACATTCGCGCACGAGGCCGTACTCTTCCGCGAACAGGCCCGCGGCGCCGACCTCTCGATGCAACTCGGCGTGCACTCCGGGATCGTTCCCCACTACCTGCTCTCGTATGCGAACGAGGAACAGAAGAAGCGGTGGATTCCCAAGCTCGTCTCGGGTGAGTGGATCGGCGCCATCGCCATGACCGAGCCGGGCACCGGGTCGGATCTGCAGGCCATCAGCACCCGCGCGGTGCGCGACGGCGACGAGTACGTCATCACGGGCGCAAAGACTTTCATCTCCAACGGCGCAACGTGCGACCTACTGATCATCGCGGCCAAGACCGACCCGGAGCTCGGCGCCAAGGGCGTCTCACTGCTCGTTGCCGAAGTAGGCGACAACCCAGCGGGTTTCGAGCGTGGACGCAAGCTCAAGAAGATCGGCCAGAAGGGACAGGACACCACGGAGCTCTTCTTCGACGGCCTCCGCGTGCCCGCGACGCATCTGCTGGGCGGCACGGAGGGCACGGGCTTCGTCCAACTGATGCAGCAACTCCCGCAGGAGCGACTGATCGTCGGCGTCGCTGCGCTCGGCGTCGTGGAGGCAGCCTACGAGCTGACGCTCGAGTACGTGCGTGAGCGCCACGCCTTCGGCAAACCGCTCTTCGCACTGCAGAATACGCGGTTCGAGCTTGCCGACATCGCCACCACCGTCGAGGTGATGCGCGCCTTCGTCAACGATGCGATCGACAAGCATGTGCGTGGCGAACTCGACGTCAAGGGTGCCGCGATGATCAAACTGTGGTGCTCGGAGCAGCAGACACAGGTCGTCGACCGTTGCCTGCAGTTGCACGGCGGCTACGGCTACATGGAGGAGTACCCGATCGCGCGGCTGTTTGTCGACGGGCGCATCGCGAAGATCTACGCGGGAGCCAACGAGGTCATGAAAGACCTCATCGCGCGCAGTCTCTGACTCTGCAGTCTCTAGTTCTGCCGGCGATCTGATTTCACACACTCACGAAGGCGAAACCCTTGACCGACTTCACCACTCACACGTCCCGCATCATCGGCTGGGACGTCGACGCGGACGGCATCGTCACGGTCACCATCGACGACAAGACCCAGCCGACCAACACGATGACCGACGATATGTCTGCAGCTCTGCGCAGCGTCGTCGAACGCCTTGAGCGTGAAAAGGATTCGATCACCGGCGTGATCATCGCGTCGGGCAAGGACACGTTCTTCGCGGGCGGCGACCTCAACCTGCTGATGACCGCGGGCCCCGATGACATCGAAGCCATCTCGGCAGGGCTCGACCATTACAAGGAGACGTTCCGCAGACTCGAAACCCTGGGTAGGCCTGTGGTCGCGGCGATCAACGGCACAGCACTCGGAGGCGGATTCGAGGTCGCGTTGGCGGCGCATCGTCGAATTGCATTGGACGCCAGAGGAAGTCTGCTCGGGCTTCCCGAGGTCACGTTCGGCGTGCTGCCCGGCGCCGGTGGTGTGACACGCGTCGTGCGCATGCTGGGGGTGGTCGACGCGATGCTCAACGTGGTGGGTCAGGGACAGCGGATGACGCCGCGCAAGGCATTACAGGTCGGCGTGATCGACGAGGTCGTCTCGACCCGAGAAAGAATGCTCGACGCCGCACGCACCTGGATCAAAGCCAACCCCGACGCCGCGCAACCGTGGGACCGCAAGGGATTTCGCATTCCGGGTGGCACGCCGTCGTCGCCCGCACTTGCGGCCAACCTGCCCGCATTCCCCGCGACACTGCGCAAGCAACTCAAGGGCTCGCCGATGAACGCCCCGATCTCGGTGCTGGCCACCGCAGTCGAGGGCGCTTCGGTCGACATCGACACCGCCTTCACCATCGAGACGCGCTACTGCGCGCGACTGATCTGTGGCCAGATCTCGGCCAACATGATCAAGGCCCTCTTCTTCGACCTGGGCAAGGTCAACAAGGGAACCGCCCGCCCCGCCGACGTTCCGGTACGCAAGGCCACCAAGGTCGCCGTCCTCGGCGCGGGCATGATGGGCGCGGCGATCGCGTACGTCACCGCGCAGGCAGGAGTCGACGTCGTCCTGCGTGACGTCACGATCGAAGGCGCGCAACGCGGCAAGGACTACTCCCGGCGAATCCTCGACGCCAAGGTCGCCAAGGGCCGCCTCGACGCGGAAGGACGCGATCGAGTCCTCGACCGAATCCTGGCCACCGACAACATCTCCGACGTCAAGGGTGCCGACCTCGTCGTCGAGGCCGTGTTCGAAGATGTCGAACTCAAGAAAAAGGTTCTCGCCGAGGTCGAAGGCTACGTCGCCGACGACGCCCTGCTCGCGTCGAACACCTCGGCACTGCCCATCGCCGAGATGGCGGGTGCGGTGACCCGACCCTCCGACGTGATCGGTCTGCACTTCTTCTCACCGGTCGACAAGATGCCGCTCGTCGAGATCGTCGTCGGACAGCAAACCTCAGACGAATCACTGGCTCGTGCACTGGATTTCGCGAAGCAGATCCGCAAGACGCCCATCGTCGTGCAGGACACGTACGGCTTCTACGCCAATCGCGTCATCGCGAAGTTCGTCGACGAGGCGCTCTCGCTCGTGGCCGAGGGCATGCACCCCGCCAGCGCCGAACAAGCCGCGCTGCAGGCGGGTTTCCCGGCCGGCGCGTTGACTCTGTTCGACGAGATCAACATGAAGACCATCGCGAAGATCCGTGCGGGATTCATCGCCGACGCCGCTGCGCGGGGCGTCGACTTCGTACCCAGTGCGTCGTATCCGTTGGTGGACAGGATGCTCGAGGAGTTCGATCGCCCGGGTCGCCTGGAAGGCCGCGGGTTCTACGACTACGACGGCCCCAGCGGAAGGCGACTCGGACTGTGGCCGCGCCTCGCGGAGCTCTACACGAGGTCCGACGTCGAGATCTCGTTCGAAGACGCGAAAGAACGGATGCTCGTCGCCGCGGCACTGGAGGCGTTCGCCTGCTACGACGAGGGCACCATCGGGTCGGTGGCCGAGGCCAACGTCGGCTCGATCATGGGTATCGGGTATCCGGCGTGGACCGGCGGCGCGCTGCAGTACATCAATCAGTATCCGGGCGGGATGGGCGGATTCGTTGCGCGCGCAGACGAGCTCCGTGCGCGCTACGGCGCCAGATTCGTCGTCAGTGAGGCTCTACGCGCCCGTGCGGCAGACGGCAGCGAGCTTGTGTGACAACATCACACACTGTGACCACCGCAGATGAACCGCGTTGGCGCAGACTCGGCCCCGACGCCAGGCGCAATGAAATCCTGGCCGTCGCCATCCGGATGTTCGGTGAGCAGCCCTACGCGACGGTGCAGATGGCCGAGCTCGCCCGCGAGGCCGGAGTGGCGCGCGGGCTGCTGAACCACTATTTCGGCACCAAGCGCGACCTTTACGTCGAAGTCGTGCGTGCCATGATGATCGTGCCCGAGATCGACACGGTGACTCTGCCGGGCGGCACCCTGCGGGAGCGGGTCGAGGCGTCGGTCGACTGGCTGATGACCGTCCTCGACACTCACGGAAAGACGTGGTTGGCGGTCGGCGTCGAGGGGATCGGTGACGATCCGCAGATCGCGGCGATCCTCAACGAGGCCGACGATCGCGCGGCCCAACGCGTGCTCGACGCTATCGGTTTCGACGGGACGGGCCGCGAGCATCAGGTGGCGCTCGCCGTGTTCCGGAGCTGGGGCGGCATGATGAAGGCCACCGCCCGTGAATGGGTCGATCGAAAGACGCTCTCCCGCAAGCAGGCCCGCACGATTCTCGTCGAGACGCTCGTCCCGCTCGCCGAGCGGGTCATGTCGGGTTCTGTCTGAACTCGCAATCGGCGGGGGAGCGGTCGGTTACGTGGCTGTGCCGGGTGATCCTCGTGGATTGTGAACCTAGCTAGACTAGATGCCGAAAAGACATCGACTATCGACGGTTAGGCTCTGGCTGGTGGGCATTGTACAAGGGTGGCGACGGTGAGCTCGTCTGTCGTCGGGAATCCACACTGGCGGAGTGTTGATCCGCCGAAGCTGTCACCAATCCTGGTGCACGCTTTGGATGCGTTCTATGAGAACGGCTTCCATGGAACCTCGGTGCGAGAAATTGCTCAGCGGGTAGGCGTGACGATCCCGGCTCTGTACTACCACCACGGTAGTAAGGAGGGTATTTTGCTCGCCCTCCTGGAGTACTCCACGAGCGATGTTCTGGCTCGCGCGCACTCCGCGAAAGCGGATGGGGGCGATGATCCGGCGCAACAATTATCCAATGTCATCGAGGCAATTGTCCTCCGCATGACCACGCGTTCCCGGCTGGCGGCACTCGAAGGTGAGGTTCGATACCTCAGTCCGGAGAACCGCCTCCGGTATCGAGTCGTCCGCAAAGGAATCGAAGAGCTCGTACTCGGCATTATCGAGGATGGGAACGAGCGAGGAATCTTCTACACGGCAGACCCCGCCGAATCCGCCCGCGCCGTCCTGGCGATGTGCCAGTCGATCCCACGGTGGTACCACGCTGAGGGGAACATGGCGCCGGAGGTCGTTGCCGCCAAGTACTCAGAAATTGCCCTGACAGCTGTTGGCTATGTTTCTGCGGCAGCCAAACCACGTAAGCGAGCACCCTCGACGCCTACGTAGCCGTCACTGAACCCAAGCGCGGCAGTCGCATTCACCGTCGCTCGCCGAAACGTGGAGACTAACTCGTCGAGACTTGCTGGGCGTACTGGTTGCGCAGTTCACGCTTGAGGATCTTGCCCGTTGCTCCCAGCGGGAGGGCATTCGTGATGTCGATCGACTTGGGACATTTGTAGCCGGCGAGACGATCGCGAGCGAACGTCATCAGGTCGAGAGGTTCGATCGTCTGTCCGGGTGCGGCGATGACCACGGCTTTGACTGCTTCTCCCCATACCGGATCAGGAACACCGATGACGGCTACTTGGGAGACACCTGGGTAATCGGCGATGACCGATTCGACTTCGATCGGATAGACGTTCTCCCCGCCGGTGATGATCATGTCCTTGATCCGGTCGGTGATGAAGAGATAGCCGTCCTGATCGAATCGTCCTACATCGCCGGTGTGAAACCAACCGTCGTTGTCGATCGCCTTTGCGGTTTCCTCGGGGCGATGGAAGTAGCCGACGGTGTTCTGCGGGGACCGTACACAAATCTCTCCGGATTCGTCGATATCCGCCGGCTCCGTGGAATATGGGCGCACTATTCGTAGCTCCACCCATGGGTACGGTTTTCCGACGGAGCGCAGAAGGTGCACGCGATCGCCCGCGGTGGTGTGGTCATCGGCGTCGAGCTGGGTAATGGCGCCGTGGGTCTCGGTGAGTCCGTACACCTGGAACAGTGGCCGTCCGAAAGTAGCCAGGGCACGCTTGAGTAACGCCGGGGTGATCGGTGAGGAGCCGTAGGCGATCGAGCGCAACGCCGTGAAGTCTCGTGTCGCTGCGCCGGGAACCTCCACCATCATTCCGATTACCGATGGAACCAGGAAGGTGTTGGTGATGCGGTATTGCTCGAAGGTGTCGAGCAGCGACTCCGGGGTGAAATCGCGCACGATGATGTTGTGGGCGCCGTAAGCAATGCCGACGAGCGCAAATCCAAGGCCGCCGATGTGGAACAGGGGCATCGCACACAAACTCACCGAGGAGGAGTGGAATCCCCACGGGCCGCCGGAACGAGTACAGGCACCGAGATTCCTGTTGGAGCTGAGCACACCCTTCGGTTTGGCGGTGGTGCCTGAGGTATAGAGCTGGAGCACGATGTCGTCCTCGTCGCCGACCCACCCGGGATCGGTGTCGTCGGCGGCGGCGATGAGGGCCTCGTAGTCGCTGTCCTCCTCACCGTCGATGACCACGAACTGGGTGAGCGAGGGGACCTGGGTTCGCAGCTGAGCTACCGTATCGCCGAAAGTGCTGTCGTAGAACAAGATTTGAGCTTCGCAGTCGTCGAGGACTTCGGCGAGTTCGCCCGCCGTGAGCCGCCAGTTGACGGGAACGGTGACCGCGCCCACCTTGGCGCTCGCGAACAGTACTTCGACCACCTGCACTGAACTGCGGTCCAGGACAGCCACTCGAGCTTGAGGACCGATCCCGCGCTGCGCAAGCTCGTTGGCGAGACGGTTGGTGCGCTGATCGAGTTCGGCGTAGGTCAGTGAACTCCCGCGACCGGTCAGGGCTGGAGCGTCGGGGCGTTCGAGTGCATGGCGACGGGGTTCGTCAGCGAGGCGGTAGGTCATGGAATGGTGTTCCCTTGCTTCTCGTCACTCCCGGTCTTGTGTCGCACGGTTTTGTGCTGCACGGGACAGGTTTTGGGGAAGGTTCCGAGTTGGTCGACTTGGTATCCGTCGGGGTAACTGCGGATGTTGGGCAGATCGCGGGCGAACTTGGGGGTGCTGCGAGGCGGGAAGAAGCGGATGATGCGGGCGCGAACCTTGAGTGCGCCGATTGACAGGATCCGTTCGATGCGGGCGGGACGGCGGTAGTGGAACGCGTCCAGGAGGGGATCGTCCATCAGAGCCCAGGCGAAGTGCTTGACCGCGACGGCGGGCGCGAAATTGTTTGGGGGGAACGTGCACAGCAGGTTCAGTGTGGAGTCGGCGACAGCTCGAGCGCCGGCGTCGTACCTGAAGTGCGCGCGCTCGTAAGCATCCATGAATAGGGCGAAGTCGTCCCAGGTGACGGGGATCTGTTTGATGCCCATGTAGCGGCCGAGTTCGCGGTAATAGTTCGTCGAACCTGCGATTTCGTTGGCAGTGAGTTTGCGCCAGCCGTACTGGTCTATCCAGCGGACGGGGGTGACGATGAAGGTGGCCAGGACGTAGAGCATGTCGTCGTTGCTGATGTCGTAGGCGCCGTGCATTTGGTTCATACGGCGAATGCCGGAGCGTCCCTCGGTGCTTGTGATGCCGTGTTCGAGGACGGCGTCGAGGATCAGGCCGGTGTCGTCGTACCGTTTTTGCGTTCTGCTGGTGAACTCGTCGGTTCCGAACAACAAGCTGCCGACGGACGGCACGGCGTATGTGCGAAACAGCGCGAAGCTGAGCGCCTGGTTGATGTCCCAGGGAAATTCCTGTGTCGCGAGAATGCGATAGATCTCCTCGTATTGCGTGTCGGGATCGAGGTGATCGGTGCGGTGACGCAGTTCGTAGCGCTTCATCTGGTGTTCTCCATTGGACGACGGCACGACGCCGGATGTGTGACCGGCAACACACGCTAGCTTAGCGATCGATAACTACGTGTGTCTAGGGCCACGGCCGGTCTTCGACATCCCCGATGCGTTGACAGCCGCGCGCCGCATGCCTAAGTTACTTAACGTTCGCTATATGAGCTAGATCACTTGGGACGCCGCCGAGGCATCGGAGTTCGACGTGGCACCCACCGGCCCGAGGAGGCCCCATGGTTCACAATCACGCTGCTCTGTACATCGACGGAGACTGGCAGGCGCCCACATCGGCTGACGTCATCGAGGTGCACTCGGCGGCTACAGAGGAACAGATCGGGCAGGTCCCTGCCAGCACCACCGCCGACGTCGACGCCGCCGTGGCTGCCGCTGGTCGTGCGTTCCGGACCTGGTCAGCGCTCACCCCGGCACAACGCGCCGATGTCCTCGACGGGTTCGCTATCGAGTTGGCAAGTCGCGCAGAGCTTTCCGCACGCCTCGTCAGTGAGCAGAACGGAATGCCGATCGCGATCTCCACGGTCGCTGAGGGGCAGGGGCCGGCAGGTCTGCTGCACTATTACGCTGCGCTGATCCGCGGCACTGCGCTGGAAGAGCATCGGCCGGCGTTGGCAGGCAACGGAACCACGGTGGTGCGAAAGGAACCGATCGGTGTCGTCGCCGCGATCGCGCCGTGGAACTTCCCCGCGCTACTGGCAATGATGAAGATCGCCCCGGCGCTCGCGGCGGGATGCACCGTCGTCCTCAAGCCCTCTCCGGAGACCGTCCTTGATTCCTTCGTGCTGGCCGAGGCCGCAGCCGCAGCGGGTCTGCCCGCCGGTGTCCTCAATATCGTCACCGGCGGACCGGAGATCGGAAAGCATCTCGTCGCCCACCCCGGAGTGCAGAAGGTCGCCTTCACCGGATCCACACCAGCCGGACGCCAGATTGCCGAGACATGCGGTCGGCTGCTGCGCCCGGTCTCGCTCGAACTCGGCGGCAAGTCGGCGGCACTGATCCTCGACGACGCCGACCTGGCGGCTACCGTGCAGGGACTGGCGACCGCGTCACTGATCAACACCGGTCAGACGTGCTACGCGTCGACGAGAGTTCTTGCCCCGCAGAGCCGTTACGCGGAGGTGCTCGATGCGGTGACCGCCATGGTGGCCTCCCTTCCGGTCGGTGATCCACTCGACCCGAGCACGTTCATCGGGCCGCTCGTCAGTGCTGGTCAGCGGGCGAGAGTCGAGTCCTACATCGAAGCCGGTCGCAGCGAAGGTGCGAAGTTGACCACCGGCGGCGGGCGACCGGCCGACCGCGACCGCGGATGGTTCGTCGAACCGACGGTCTTCGGCGAGGTCGGGCTCGACCACACCATCGCCCGTGAGGAAATCTTCGGGCCGGTGCTGTCGGTGATTCCTTACGCCGACGAAGAGCAGGCGATCGCGATTGCCAACGATTCCGAATACGGGCTCGGTGGAACGGTGTGGACCTCCGATGCCGACCACGGCCTCGACGTTGCACGAAGGGTGGAGACAGGGTCGTTCGGCGTGAACGGCTACACCCTGGATTTCGGTGCACCTTTCGGTGGGATCAAGGCCAGTGGCCTCGGACGAGAACTGGGTCCGGAAGGGCTCTTTGCCTACTTCAACACCAAGTCCATCTTCCTCACCGACTGACAACGCCGCTGCCAAGGTATCCGAAGCTTTTCCGAGAGGTAGACATTCAGCATGTATCCCGGCGCCCATCTCGACACCACGCCGGACAAGCCGGCGGTGATCATGGCCGCTACCGGTAGATCCGTCACGTTCGCCGAACTCGAGTCGAACTCGATCCAACTCGCCCGCCACTTCCGACGTCTGGGTCTCGAGCGAGGCGATCACCTGGCCGTCCTCGCCACCAACACCCCACGAGTCTTCGACTTGTACTGGGCGGCAATGCGATCGGGGCTGTATCTGACGATGGTGAATTGGCACCTCACCGCCGCCGAGGCTGCCTACATCATCAACGACTGCGGCGCCAGGGCCGTGATCGTCGACGCTGCGCTCGATTCGTTCGCCGACGAATTCCGTTCCTTGGTGCCCGACGTCGAACATCTCCTCTCCTTCGGAGGCGCTCTCCCCGGCTTCGCCGACCTCGACCGAGCAGCGGCGGCGGAATCGACTGAGCCGCTACCGGATCAGCCCCGGGGCGCCGACATGCTCTATTCCTCGGGAACCACCGGTCGCCCCAAGGGAATCAAGCCTGCACTGCCCGACCGCCAGATCGGTGACCCCGGCGACACGATGACAGCGATGAACGCAACGGTGTGGGGCGTTGGACCGGAAACGGTATATCTGTCGCCCGCGCCGCTGTATCACGCTGCCCCGCTACGTACGTGCGCAGCGGTTCAAGCGCTCGGCGGCACGGTTGTCGTCATGGACCGATTCGATGCGGAAAAGGCGCTCGAGTACATCCAGCGGTATCGGATCACCTACAGCCAGTGGGTTCCCACGATGTTCGTTCGGATGCTGAAACTCTCGCAGACCGTCCGCGACAGCTACGACGTGTCGAGTCTGCGGGTGGCGGTCCACGCGGCTGCTCCCTGCCCGGTCGAGGTCAAACGGCAGATGATCGAGTGGTGGGGGCCGATACTGTCGGAGTACTACTCGTCCACCGAGCTCAACGGCCTTACCCTGGTCAACACCGACGAATGGCTCCACAAGCCCGGTACGGTCGGCAAGGCCGTTCTCGGTGTCGCACGCATCTGCGCCGAGGACGGCAACGAATTGGGCGCTGGAGATATCGGCACCGTCTATTTCGAACGCGAAAGCTTGCCATTCGAATACCACAATGCGCCAGATAAGACACGCGAGGCGCAGCATCCCACTCACCCGACCTGGACCACCACCGGTGACGTCGGATATCTCGACGAGGATGGCTACCTGTTCCTCACCGATCGTGACTCATTCATGATCATCTCCGGCGGAGTGAACATCTACCCTCAGGAAATCGAAAATCTTCTGGTCGAACACCCGAAGGTCATCGATGCCGGGGTAATCGGGGTTCCTGATCTGGAAATGGGCGAGACGGTGACCGCCGTCGTCGAACCGACCGCGGGCGTCGTCGGGGACGAAGCGCTTGCCGCCGAGCTGAACGCCTATCTGCGGGAGCGGATTGCGAAATACAAGGTGCCACGTCGCATCGTGTTCAGCGGCGACCTGCCTCGCACGCCCACCGGAAAGCTGATCAAGCGCAAGATCGCAGCAAGTATCGCCAGCCTTTCCGCTTGACCGCGCACCAGCTGCCCACAGCCTTGACAAAAATCTTGCACGGCCGGGTCCACAACAGAGGAGAAGTAATGCGTCGCACAATTTTCAACCAGGATCATGAGGCATATCGGGAGACTGTCCGTGAATTCCTCGCGCGGGAAGTCATTCCTTATTACGAGGAGTGGGAAGATGCTCGGCTGATCGACCGGGCGGCATGGTTGGCGGCCGGAAAGGTCGGCATCACGGGATTGGCTGTTCCCGAAGAGTTCGGTGGTCCGGGGGAGTCCGATTATCGGTACCGGTATGTGGTGGCGGAGGAGATCGCGCGAACCGGCACCACCTCGTTCGGTGCTGGACTCGGCACCCAGGACGACATCATCATCCCCTACATCTGCGACCTGGGGACGGAAGAGCAGAAGCAACGATGGCTCCCCGGTATGGCCGGTGGTGAACTGATCTGCGCCATCGCAATGACCGAGCCGGGTACGGGCAGCGACCTCCAGGGAATCAAGACCACGGCAGTCCGTGACGGAGACCATTGGGTTCTCAACGGACAAAAGACCTTCATCACCAACGGGATTCACGCGGATCTTGTGATTGTCGCGGCCAGGACCGATCCCGGCGCAGGTTCCCGCGGATACAGCCTCTTCGTCGTCGAACGCGATATGGACGGCTTCACTCGTGGTCGCAAACTGAAGAAGGTCGGGCTCGCTGGTCAGGACACCGCTGAACTGTCATTCGTTGACGTGCGAGTTCCTGCCGCGAACTTGCTCGGCACCGAAGGTCGTGGACTGATGCACCTGATGGAGCGACTGCCTCGGGAGCGGCTTTCCATCGCGGTTGGTGCCATCGCGAGTGCCCGCGCTGCATACGAGTGGACGAAAACGTATGTGTTCGAGCGCAAGGCATTCGGGCAGTCCGTCGGTGATTTCCAGAACACCCGGTTCGTGCTGGCTGAGATACTGACCGAGCTCGACGTCACTCAAACCTATGTCGACCAGGCTGTGCTTGCACTCAACGCCGGCGACCTCACCGCGGTCGAGGCTGCACAGGCAAAGTGGTGGGCGAGCGAGCTGCAGAAGCGGGTCGTCGACCGATGCGTGCAGTTGCACGGTGGCTATGGCTACATGATGGAATACCCCATCGCGAGGGCGTACGTCGACAGTCGCATCCAGACGATCTACGGCGGAACGACTGAGATCATGAAGGAGATCATTGGCCGCGAGATTGCCCGAAACTCGCAATAGCTCCACGGCGCAATGACGTTGCGCCTTTGCTCAGTGAAGCGCTGTTGCCAACGTCTCGGCGTATTCCTTCATGACGACTCGATCACCCGCGACACCCGGTTGCCACGGCAGCGACAGGCGGTCGACGCTGCGGTCCGCATAGCGCGGGATCACGTGCAGGTGGAAATGGAACACCGTCTGCCACGCCGGAGCCTTGCAGCAGTTGAGTAGGTTCACGCCGTCGGCGCCCGCGTCGTCGACCATCGCTCGCGCGATCCGCTGAGCCTCGAGCGTGACTGCGCTCAGATCGTCGGCGCCGATGTCGAGCAGATCGGTGCTGTGCTGCTTGGGGATCACCAGCAGATGGCCGTCGTTGGCGGGGTTGATGTCCATGAATGCGTAGGTCGACGCCGTTTCGGCGACCTTCACGCTGGGTACGTCGCCTGAGACGATGCCGCAGAAGACGCAGTCGGTCATGACTTGCTTGCGCCCTTGCCACTCGCACCGACGCCGCCCCCGTAGAGCGCTGCTGCGATCAGTGCCGGCTGGAAGAACAGCCGGATGAGCCGCTTGCGGTCGGTGTCGAGTCCGAACGCGTCTTTGTGCTCGACGTACTGCGCGATGTTGCCGGGGAAGATCGCGACGTAGAACAGCGCGAGCAGGATGCCGATCACACGCTTGTGCTTGGGCAGCGCCAGAAACGACGCTCCGAGGCCGATTTCGGCGACGCCGGATGCGAGGACGGTGACGTCGGTGTTGATGGGAAACCAATCGGGAACCTGGGCCTGGAACTCGTCGCGCGCGAAGGTCAGGTGGGAGATTCCGGCAAAGGTCATAAATGCGCCGAGGACGATTCGGACAAGGGTGCGAGGTGACATGAAATCGAGCCTAACGCCGTTGTCATGCGCGTAGCAATGAGTAGACTCATTCCTGAGTCCACTCATTATTGGAGGTGACATGACACCCGACGCAGCGACCGCCGACGGTAGGCGCGCCCGCAATATGCGCGACAAGCAGGACCGCATCTTCCGCGCGGCAGCCGACCTGTTTGCCGAACGCGGCTTCGAGTCGGTGTCGACGGGCCAAGTGTCCGACCGCGCCGATGTCGCGGCGGGCACGGTCTTTCGCTACGCGTCGACCAAGGGTGAACTGCTGCTGATGGTGCTCAACGAAGAGCTGCGTCGAGCACTCGACGACGGCGCGGCCTCGGCGGCGTCGACAACGGATACAGCCGAGGCGATCTACGAGATGGTTTGTCCACTGCTCGCATACGCACGCGCCAACCCCGAGAACGGCAACGCCTATCACCGGGAGCTGCTCTTCGGTGGCTCCGGTGATCGTTACCGCGCAGCGGGACTCGCGTTGGTCGCCGAACTGCAGGACCGGATCGCACAGAGACTCGTTGCCGATTCCGGTGACGACGCGGTGTCAGACAGGGCAACGCTCACGGCCAACATGATCTTCGCTGTCGCCGCACTGGCAATCGCCCGTGCGTCGACAGGTGCGCATTCGGATCGTGATCCGTTCGACGACGTGCGCACCCAGGTGAGCATCGCCGTCGACGGCTTCCGCGCGTAATCAGATCTTCCCCAGTACTTCTCGTTCAATTTCCCGTTCTTCGCGAGAATCCAGTCCACGAAACCTTGAGGTAGTTGACCATGCTCCAAACTGAAGCCGAGCCGTTGTCATTCGGCGCAAAGTACCGGCGCTTGCTGCTCGCCGTCGTTGTCCTCGGTGCGCTCACCCAGCTCGGGCTGGGTGCCTTCTATCTCGGCGTCGGACATTCTCCGTCGCCGCGAAACGCACCCATCGGGATCGTCGGCCCGGAGCAGCAGGTGCAAAAGCTCACTGCCGCAGTCGAAGCCGACGGCAAGTTCGATGCTCGAACCTATGAATCCATGGACTCGTTGCGGGCGGCGATCGTCGATCGGGAGGTCGACGGCGGTCTCGAGGTGACGCAGCAGGGCATCGTTCCGGTGGTGGCGAGTGCCGGCGGCGCGTTACCCGCAACTGCATTGAAAACCGTTGCCTCAGAGGCCAATGTGAGCAACAATCTCCCGCAAACGCTGGCGGTCGACGTCGTCAAGCTCTCTGAAGACGACATCAACGGTGCATCGATCGGCTATATCCTGCAGGTGATCTCGCTCGGCGGAAGTATCGCATCGCTGGGCCTCGGGCGGCTGATGCCGCGAGTGCCGCAGTCGCTACGACGCGGGTTCGGCCACGTGGCGGCGCTGATCGCCTATGCCGCGGTGTCGGCGGGGATCGTGCTCCTGTTCTCCTGGTTCTACGGTGTCGGCAGCTCTGCGGACCAGTGGCGGCTCTTCGGCACGTACACCCTGATCTCGCTGGCCATCGCGGGATCGACCGCCGGCCTGGTGACGCTGTTCGGGCCGATCGGATCGTTGGCAGGTGGCTTCTACTTCCTTATCGGCGCGACGCTTTCGGGTGCGTCGATCCCGTGGAACTTCATGCCGGCCTTCTGGGCGTGGCTCGGCGAGTGGCTACCCACCGGCGGCGGTGCGCAACTGATTCGCAACTCGCTCTACTTCCCTGAGGCGGGGTCGGGGACCGCGCTTATCTGCCTCGGGCTCTACGCCGGTCTGGGCACGGTGACGGTCCTGGTCTGGAACATCTTGGGTAACAGAAGCTCTCGCACATCCGCCGTCGACGTCGACGTCCTGTACCCGATCACGCACGAGCACCACCATCATGATGGTGATCACGAGCATCGCCGTGAGGCTGGTGAGTCCGCGTCCTCGTGACCCAGGGACGCAGTTCATGTTCAGCGAGTAGCTCCCGGACAAGGCTGCGGTGAGTAGCCTCGACGGTGGCAGTGGTCGGATCAACCGCCACAACTCGTACGACGGGAGCTGCAGATGCCTCACAGCGCAGAGGTATTCGACCTGATGAGCCTGCGTGTGCCGATCGTCGTCGCACCTATGGCAGGCGGTCCGTCGACGCCCGCGCTGGTGATCGCGGCTGCACAAGCGGAGGCCATCGGGTTTTTGGCTGGTGGCTACAAGTCGGTCAACGCCCTTGCCGGCGAGATCGATGAGGTTGCCGCGTCGGGTGTGGGTTCGTACGGCGTGAACCTCTTCGTTCCGGGCGGACCGGCTCGCGATCTGGGTGCGGTGCTCCGCTACCGAGAGGAGTTGGAGCCCGTCGCGCGAAGGTACAACGTCGAGGTCGGGCGGGTCGTCGAATCCGATGACGATGCGTATGCGGACAAGGTCGATCTGGTTATCGATCGACGAGTTCCCATGGTGTCTTTCACGTTTGGGCTGCCCGGCGAGAGCGTCGTCGACCGTCTGCACGGCGCCGGAATAGCTGCCGTTGCCACGGTGGCCGATCTGATCGACGCGAAAGCTGCTGCGGCGCAAGGGGTTGATGCGCTCTGCGTGCAGGGCGTCGAAGCCGGTGGGCACCGTGCGACACTGTCGGCGACGGCGGAACCTTCGCAGACGTCCACGGTCGAGTTGGTGCGGGATGTCGACGAACTCGTCGACATCCCGATCATCGCCGCCGGTGGAATCGCAACCGGCGCGCACGTCGACGCCGCGCTCGCCGCCGGCGCCGTCGCAGTGCAGTTGGGCACAGCGTTCCTCGACAGTGCGGAGGCCGGCACCAAGCCGACGCATCGTGCAGCACTGCGCAACTCGCGGTTCACCGAAACCGTGGTGACCCGAGCGTTCTCCGGCCGACCGGCGCGTGCGCTGCGCAACGAGTTCACCGATCGCTACTCGCCACTCGCCCCGGCCGAGTACCCGCAGCTGCACCATCTGACGAGTCCACTCCGCTCTGCCGCAGCTCTCGCCGGCGATCCGGAGTTCCTCAACCTGTGGGCCGGGACATCGTTCCGCGAAAGCGACTTCGGCCCCGCCGCCGAGATCATCGCGCGCGTCTGGTCGCAGACTGCCGCCGCCGCGCGCGGGTCGGGGAGCTGAGCGGCTCGGGTTTCTGCGCGGTGCGCGGCCGGGCTGGAAGTAGGGGAAGGGTTCTTTCCGCGGGTTCTGTACGTGTCCTCGAGTTGCTTCGCGGGGAAGGGTGTGAAACCCGAGGAAAGTGTGTTTCCCCTAGTTCCTGCGGCGGCCGACCCCACTCCGCCCCGACCCCGGCGGGCGCGGGCCACTACGCTGTAGGCGACATTCCGCTGACGAAAGAGCACACAATGGAGCCAGGCGTCACTGCTGAGGCACAGCAGGTCATCTCCGATATCTCCGCGCGCTACGGTCTCTCGCAGGACGCCGTCGTGGCCATGCTCTACGCGGTCAACTCGGGCGGGGGCACGATGGCCCAGTTCAACATCCCCGAGCTCGGCGGCTCCGGGCAGTGGATGCGCGGCGGCATGACGATGGTCGGCGACATGTTCAACAACGGCCTCAAAGCCCGCGTCGACGGACTCTGCAACGAGCTCTCTCAACTGCTCAACACCACCCAGGTGTTCCCGCCGGCCGCGACGACCAGCACGCCGTTCGGATACGCCGCCCCCAACACCTGGTGGCCCGCTGACCTGGGAGTACCCAGCTCGTCAGGAGGTCAGAACGACTCGCGGTATGCGGTGTTCCCCGCGACCCGACGCCTCGCGACGCAGGTGAACGGCGTGGTCCGCGTCTTCGACACCGGCGAGCACCAGATCGGCGGCGTGCAACAGCAGCAGAGCGGACCGCCCGGAACGGTCAGCTTCACAAGCCAGTTCGGCACCTTCGACACCACGAGCCTGCGGGAACTCGGCGTCAACGACGTCGCCGCGACACCAACCGCCGCCCCGGAACCACGCCACGCGGCACCCGAACAGTTCGACGCCGCGCCGCAGCAATTCGACGCGCCCCAGCAGTTCGACGCCGCGCCCCAGCAGTTCGCCCCGGTGCCAGACAATGCCCCGCCCGCGCCCGCGGGGTCGGATGCGATCATCGCGGCGATCGAGCAGCTCGCCGGTCTGCACCAGCGCGGAATCCTCTCCGACGACGAGTTCTCCGCGAAGAAGGCGGAACTGCTCGGCAGGCTCTGAGCCCGAACCGCTTACGACGCCCCATCCGCGCGCAGCGCGCCGGCGAGAAGATGGAACGCGATCGTCGTCGAGCGTTCGCGCACGGCCGCCCGGTTGCCCGGGAGGTGCAGTGTGCGGGTGAGTGTCGGCCTGCCCGCGACGCCGATGCCGAAACAGACTGTGCCGACCGGCTTTCCGGGTGTCTCGCCGCCTGGTCCAGCGATGCCGGTGGTGGAGATCGCGGTGTCGACGCCCAGGCGAGCCATGACGCCCTCGGCCATCGCGGCCGCAACCGGTTCGCTCACGGCACCGAACTCGTCGAGCATCGACGCCGGTACGCCGAGGCTGTTGAACTTCACGTCGTTCGAGTACGAGACAACGCCGCCCTGCACGTAGGCCGACGAGCCCGCTCGATCGGTGAGTCGGGCGGCAACCATTCCGCCGGTGCACGATTCCGCAGTGGCGATCAGTCGTCCGGCCAGCAGTGCGGCGACCTGGTCGTCGATGGTCGAGCCGTCGGTGGAGAAGGTCTGGGTTGGGTAGAGCTCGGTCAGAAAGTCGGCCAGGGCGGTGTAATCCTCGGCGGCCGAAGTCGGGTAGCGCGTGACGATTTCGAGTTCGCCGCGTCGTAGGCATGTGGTGATCTCGAGCTGATCGAAACCCGGGACGCGGCCGGGTGCGGCGCGCAGCCCCTCGGCCAGGTCGGCCTCTGGCAGTCCGAACATGCGGATCGTGTCCTGACGCATGTCGGGGTGACCGGCGACGGCGTCGACGATCGGCGGTGCTGTGATGGCGTTGGGCCACATGGCCTGCAACTCGGGTGGCGGTCCGGGGAGCACGAGGACAGCAGGTAGCCGACCGCGGGCGCGCGAGTCCTCACCTGCCGGCACGGCAACTCCCGGTGCGGTGCCTGTCGGTGGAATGGGTTGTGCGCCTTGCGGAATCATGGCCTGTTTGTCGATGCCGGCCAGGGTTGCCGCGCTGGCGGACTCGCTGCCGCCACGGCCCTGCCAGCGTCGGATGATGTCGGCAATGTGATCGCGGAGCGGTTCGTCGAGTTGCAGTGGTCGGCCGGTGAACTCGGCGACGGTGGCCACGGTGAGGTCGTCGGCGGTGGGTCCGAGACCGCCCGTTGTCACGATCAAGGACACGCCCTCGTCGGCAAGAAACCGTAGTTGGGCGGTGAGGTCTTCCGGTCGATCGCCGCAGATGGTGATGTGAGCGACGTCGACGCCCATCGCGAACAGCCGTTCGGCGACCCACGGGCCGTTCTTGTCGGTGATTCGTCCGGTCAGGACTTCGGTCCCAGTCACCACGATGCCCGCGCGTACCGTCACGGGAAAAAGCCTATCGCTGAGGCGACGGCCGAGGCATCCATGCAGGTCAGGAGAGTCTCGATGCGGCGACCTCGTCGAGCACAGCCTCGCTGGCGACGTGCGGCGGAGTGTTTCGTGGCCAATGCATGATGACGTCGGTGAAACCCAGCTCGGCCGCGCGGCCGGTCAGCTCGTCGAACATCCCGATACTCTCCATCGACTGCGCGGGTCCGGAATCGATGCTGAGGTACCGGGCGAAGCCGGAGCCATTCGGTCGATTCGCGAGCTCGGCGTCGACGATCTCGCAGTTGCGGGCGATACCCGCGAACCACTCCTCGGTTGTAGTGGAAGTGGTGTTGCCGGTGGTGATCCAACCGTCGCCGAAGCTCGCGGCGAACCGAACCGACCGCGGTCCGTTGCCCGACATCAGTAGCGGCACCCGGTCTCGCACCGATCCGCCGACGAGCCGCATGTCGCGCGCGGTGTAGTACTCGCCGGCGGCGTCGACGTGATCGTCGCGCAGTGTGCGGTCGAGCAGTCGGGAGAATTCCTGCAGGCGATCCACCTTCTGACGTGCGGTGAGCTCCACCTGTCCGAGTAGCCGGTCGTCGGGGGTTCCGCCGGCGCCGAGTCCGAGTAGGAATCGGCCGTCGGAGATGTCGACGAGGGTCTGTACCTCGCGGGAGAAGGCAACCGGATGTCGGAAGTTGGGGGAGACGACGAATGCCCCGAGGCCGATGGTGCTGGTGACGGTCGACGCCGCGGTCAGTATCGGCATGCAGGAGAACCAGCGGGAATCGGGCAGACCGCCCCAGACGACGTGGTCGTAGGTCCAGGCGTGGTCGAAGCCCATCTGCTCGGCCCGTTGCCACAGCGGGCGGGAGCGCCGCCAGTCCAGATCAGGGAGAATGCAGATTCCAAAGCGCACGCAGTCAGCCTAGTGCTCGACCCCGACAGCAATTCCCGTCCAGACGCGAGCTCCCATCCAGAAATGGCGCGGCGTCGAAACACTTCCGAGCTCGCCCGACGTGAGTTCAGACGCTGTTGAGCACGCCCGTAAGCCCCCGCGAAGCGCGAATCGCTTCCGCAACGGACAATTGAGAGGTGTGGGGATCGATGAACTGCGAGGATCGATGAACTGCGAGCATCGATGAACGACGACTTGGTGGTGCTCGTCGACGACAACGGCCACCCGCGTGGCACCGCGAATCGACTCACCGTGCACGGCACCGACACCCCGTTGCACTTCGCATTCTCGTGTCACCTCGTCGACGCGGACGGGCGCATTCTCATGACACGCCGTGCTCTGGAGAAGAAGACCTGGCCAGGCGTGTGGACCAACTCATTCTGTGGACATCCCCGCCCGGGCGAGAGCGTCGAGGACGCGATAGCGCGCTATTCACAGCGCGAACTCGGAATGGACGTCGCTGATCTGCGGCCGGTCATCCCCGACTTCCGATACCGGGCGGTCGACGCCAGCGGCGTCGTCGAAAACGAGGTGTGCCCGGTCTACGCGGCGCGACCGGTCGGCGACGTGGCGCCCAACCCGGACGAGGTCATGCAGTACACCTGGGCGTCGATCGACGACATCTGGGAGATCGCACGACGCACGCCGTGGATGCTCAGCCCGTGGTTCGTCGACCAGATCGCCGAACTGGGTCCAGCGGTCGGTGCTTACGGACGCAGCGCGTCAGACCTTCGGGATGCCCGATGAGCAGACGCACGCGTGTCGATCTGGTGCGACCGCACGCCAGATACGACGAGGTCGCCGACGCCAGCGCGGCGTTGGTCATCAGCTCGTACTCGTCGTCGTTCGGCCTCGCGTCGAGGCTGCTCGCCGAACCGGCGCGATCGCACGTCCGCAACATCTACGCGCTTGTCCGCGTGGCAGACGAGATCGTCGACGCTCCGCGACCAGGACAGGGCGTCGACGAACGGCAGGTGGCGCTCGACGAGCTGGAGACGGAAACGAACGCGGCGATGGAGCGGGGATCGAGCACCAATCTCGTCGTCCATGCGTTTGCGCGTTCGGCGCGACATGTCGGCATCGACACCTCTCTCACCGCACCGTTCTTCGCATCGATGCGGACCGACCTGACCCGCACCGTCCACGACGAAGCCAGCCTCACCGAGTACATCTACGGTTCGGCGGAGGTCGTGGGGTTGATGTGCCTGCGCGCATTCGTCGCCGACGAAGCCGCGCCGGACCAGCGTTATGACGAGTTGTACACCGGTGCAAAGCATCTGGGTGCAGCGTTCCAGAAGGTGAACTTCTTGCGCGACTTCGGCACGGACAGTGGCGATCTGGGGCGTCGGTACCTGATCGGTCTCGACCCTGCCGACCCCACCGATGCCGCGTGGACGCGCTGGCTCGACGAGATCGACGCCGACCTCACCATCGCCGCTGACACCATCCCCCGACTTCCCCGCGGAAGTCGAGTAGCGGTGTGTGTCGCCCATGATCTCTTCGCGGAACTCAACGCCAGACTGCGCGCGACACCGGCGAGTATGGCTGCGCGCCAGCGTGTTCGGGTTCCCGCCGCCACCAAGACACGTATCGCGGCGACCGCTTTGCTGCGGCGGGGCCACCCCCGCACGACGACGATTTCGGTGGTGGGCGCGTGAAAGCAGTGCGTGTTAAACCCCAGGGGAAGCGGGTGGCGATCATCGGCGGCGGCGTCGCGGGACTCGCGACAGCTGCGCTGCTCGCCGACGACGGATACGAGGTCGATCTCTACGAACAGCGCGCCGATCTCGGTGGGCGCGCGGGGTCGTGGGAATCCGACGGCTTCCGGTTCGACACCGGACCGTCGTGGTGGCTGATGCCGGAGGTCTTCGACCACTTCTACGAGTTGCTCGGCACATCGACCGCAGTGCAACTCGATCTGATCAGACTCGACCCCGGCTACCGGGTGTTCTTCGAGGGCCACACCGATCCGGTGGACGTCCACAGCGATGAACGACGCTCCGTCGAACTGTTCGAGAAGCTCGAAGATGGTGCAGGACAACAGCTGTCGGAGTACCTTGCGTCGGCGCGGCACGCCTACGATATCGCGGTCCGCCGCTTCCTCTACACCAACTTCGACACACCCCGGGCGTTCGTCGACCCGGAGGTGTTGCGCCACGCGAAGACGCTCGTGCAGTTGCTGGGCACCAGTTTGGACACGTTCATCGCGAAACGCTTCACCGACCGCAGACTGCGACAGATCCTCGGCTATCCCGCGGTCTTCCTCGCATCGTCTCCCGAGCGTGCGCCCGCCATGTACCACCTGATGAGCTGGCTCGACCTCGACGAGGGGGTGCGTTACCCCGACGGAGGGTTCACCCGACTCGTCGAGTCGCTCGCCGCGCTGGCAAAACAGAAGGGCGTGCGGCTACACACGGGCACCACGGTGTCGGAGATACTCACGCGCCCAACCGAACACGCGGGAAAGCTGCGCTCGGTATCCCGACGCCGGGCCGACGTGTCGGGTCTGCGCATAAGCGACTCCGACGGCGACGAGCGGATCGTCGACGCCGACGTGGTCATCGGTGCCGCCGACCTCCACCACATCGAGACTCGGCTGCTGCCTCGCGCGCTGCAGACCTTTCCGCAGCGGTGGTGGAACCGCCGCACCTCCGGTCCCGGTGCGGTGCTCGTCTTCCTCGGTGTGCGTGGCGAACTTCCGCAGCTACAACATCATTCGCTGTTCTTCACCGCCGACTGGACAGCCAACTTCGACGACATCTTCGAAACACCAACGGCTGTACCCGATCCCGCGTCGTTGTACGTATGCCGACCGTCGGCGACCGATGACTCCGTTGCCCCGGATGGTTACGAGAATCTCTTCATGTTGATCCCGGTACCTGCCGACCCCGGCCTGGGACGTGGCGGTGTGGACGGCGCGGGCGACCCGATCATCGAGCAGATCGCCGATCGTGCCATTGACCTCGTCGCCTCGTGGACCGGGGTTGACGATCTCGCCGAGCGAATCGTCGTCCGACGTACGACTGGGCCGGGCGACTTCGAGGCCGATCTCAACTCGTGGTCGGGCGGCGCGCTCGGACCGGCACACACGTTGTGGCAGAGCGCATTTCTGCGCGCCAACAACCGATCGGCGAAAGTGGGCGGGCTCTACTACGCGGGCGGCACGACGCGCCCCGGTATCGGGCTGCCGATGTGTCTGATCAGCGCAGAACTGATCCGCAAGCGCCTGCGCGGCGATCATTCACCCGGGCCATCGCAGGGCTGACGCAGCGGTTCTTGCCCTGGGATTCACGCCGGTCCGATCAGTCCCGCGACGATGTTCGCCGAGAGCATCACCAGCGGAAGGCCCCCGCCCGGGTGGGCCGACCCTCCGACCAGGTAGAGGCCCGGTACACCAGATGCGTTGGCGGGCCGCAGGAATGCCGCGCGCGTACCGTTCGACGACGATCCGTAGATCGATCCACCGGGCGTGAGCGTCCGACGTTCGAGGTCGGCGGGACTGACGACGATGCGGTGGCGCACTCGGTCTCGAACATCGACCCCGCAGTGCGCCATCAGATCGAGGATGTGGTCGGCGTAGGAGTCGGCCAATCCGCTGCTGTCCCAGTCGGTTCCGCCCGCCGGATCGTGGCGCGGAGCATTGACCAGCACGAACCAGGAGGCCGTGCCGGGTCCGGGACTGACCGTCGGATCGTCGGCTGCGGCGATGTAGATCGTCGGATTCGTGACCGGACGAGCGTGGCCGCCGCGTCCGAAGACCGAGTCGAACTCGTCGTCGTAGTCGTCGGTGAACAGGACGTGATGATGGGGCTGATCGGTCGGCGGATCGTCGAGCGCGAGCAAGAGTACGAAACCGGAGAACGACGGCGTGGTCTTGCCCAGTCGTCGTGCGGCGCGCCGTGCCTGACGAGTTGCCACGAGTGTCGGATACACCTGTGCGGCATCGGCATTGGCGACGACGAGATCGGCACCACGCACGCTGCCATCGGCGGTGCGCACACCGTCGACGCGTCCACGGGCATCGGTGGTCAGCGCCGACACCTCGACGCCCAGTTCGATGCTCCCGCCAAGCGCCGTCAACCTATCGGCTAGTGCCGTCGCGATCGAGCCGAGTCCACCACGCACGTACCACGATCCCCAACGTTGCTCGGCGTAGGGGACACTCGCGAGCGCCGCGGGTGCGCGCCGGGGATCGGACCCGGTGTAGGTGGCGTAGCGGTCGAGGAGCATCCGCAGACGGGGATCGCGCAGATACTGATTGCCCAACCCGCGCAACGTGCGCCACGGTGCGACGGTGGCGAGATCGCGCACGTCGAGCGCGCCGGAGGCCATGTCGCGCAGGGTGATCGGTGATTCCAGGAACGGGCGGTGCGTCGCGTCCCAGATGCGTTCTGCACGCGCAAGGAACGATGCCCACTGGTGGCCGGTACCTGCACCGAGGGCGGCGTCGAGTGCGGCCGGAATCTCCGACATCTCGCCCGGCATGTCGAAGGTCGTGCCGTCGGGAAAGCGGTAGCGTGCGGCTGTCTCGAGTCGTTGCAGGGTCAGCGAATCCGACAGTGGGGCACCGGTATCTGCGAACAGCTCTTCCAGAATGTGCGGCAACGTCACCAACGACGGACCGGTGTCGAAGACGAACCCGTCGTGCGAGATCACGCCGAGCTTGCCGCCGATCTCACGCGCCTGTTCGAGAACGGTAACCTCATGTCCGAGTGCGGAAAGTCGGACGGCAGCGGCGAGTCCTCCGACACCTGCTCCGACGACGATGATCGCGCTCATGCGTGCACCGGGCGGCCCTTCCACCGCAGCGCGCCGCGTCGATGTCCGACGATCGAATCCGCGGTGAGAGTCGCCAGCGCCAGCACCGACACCGGATGGAGCAGGGCGTCGGGCCACGCGTGGCCGCCGGTGCGTCGAGCCGTCACGACTCTCGATGCGACACCCGCGAGGTAGCCGACGAGGCCTATCCGCGAGCCTCCGAGGGCCGCTGCAGCCGGCCCGACGTAGGAGACGATCAAGAACGTCATCACCGCGACCGCGCCGGAGGGCGAACCGAAGGCCGCCCACAACGACTTTCGATAGCCGGCACGTACCTGCTCCCAGCCGTCGTACATCCGGCAACTCGCCACAGCACTGCCCTCGCCGACCACGCCGCACCCGCCTGAGTTCTTGACGGCACGCAGGAGTCCGATGTCTTCGAGAACGTCGGCACGGACGGCCCGATGACCGCCCGCACGTTCATACACGTTCTTGTCGACGGCGAGGAACTGTCCGTTCGCAGCCGACAGGCTCGGTCGCGGCGACCGTTCCGCGAGTCCGAGCGGCAGCGTGCTCATCCACGACCACTGCAGTAGCGGTTGCACCAATCGCTCTGCGGCACCGCTGGTTTCCTGCAGGGGATAGGGGCAGAACAGATCGAGATGGGCGGCCCGCATCGTGGCCGCCGTCGCCACGAGCGCGTCGGCGGCAAGGCGGACGTCTGCGTCGACGAAGACGAGGACTCCACCGGGAGCTCGGTCCGGATCTGTATCGGCGGCAGCGAACGCGGCCAATTGGGCACAGGCCCAGGGCTTTCCGAGCCACCCGTCGGGGCGTGGTTCGCCTCTCAGCACGACCAGGCCGTCGTCGTCAGTGCTCAACTGGGCGAGCAGTTCCGGTGTCGCATCGGTCGATTCGTCGTCGAGTACGACGATGCGTGACGGGCCGGGCCAGCGCGCGGCGGCGCCCTGCAGGGAACGAACGCAGTCCGTCACGTCAGCGGCTTCGTCGCGGACGGGAAGTAGCACCCACAGCGGCTCGGGCTCGCACGGCAGCGTGGCGTCGGGAACGCGGATGCGGCGTGCGTTGTCGACGGTCAGGGCCAGACCACCAAGTGCACCGACCGCACCGACGCGGATCAGATTGCGCCACAGCCGATGCGCGAGCCGATGGTCACGCCGCGTGGACACGGTGACCTCCCGATCGTCGGGCAGTGCGGATCTCGCGTACCACCGAGACCGCAAGCGGCACCGCGATCACGCCCATCACCAGCGCCCCGGTCAACGCGACCGGCGCTCGACCGAAGAAGACGGCGTGGGCGAGCACCGACGAGAAATAGGTCCACAGGTATGCGGCGACGGGCACGGCATCGGTGTGCAGCGTGGGCAGGCTATCGGTGCGCCCGACGGTGGCCTCGAGCACGGTCATCATCAACACCGACACGAGCAGCCATCCACCGAAGTTGGTCAGCGGAATGCCCTCAACCCCTGGAAGATTCGGCGTGGTGTGGAGCCAGTACCAGTGCCCGGCGTCGACCATCTGTGGGTCGAGGAAGACGTCCCAGGCGGTCAGTGCCCACGCGCCCACGGCAACCGTCGCGACGTGTCCGTGTCTGCCGACGAGTCGTCGTGCGACGTTCCACGCGGGCCACGCCATCATGATCCAGGCCAGCGGAACCAGGATCGGTACGCCAGCGATCTCCAGGCCGAGTGTTCCGGTGTAGTCGTACTCGCCGAATGGAAAGCCTGTGTGTACACCGATCGCTTCCGCGAGCAGTCCGCCACCGCCCGCGACGACGAGCAGGACCGCCGCGGCACCCAGGCCCCGAGTGGTCGCGGCGTCGACAAGCATGGCCGAGGCGAACAGGAGCACCGCCGCAGTGGTCAGTGCGGGGGTACCGCCGGACGTCAGCGGAAAGCAGATCTGCACAAGGATTGTGGCCGCCAGGAGCAGCCACGCCAGTCGCGATGTCACGGGCGGACTCCTGAAAAGTTGCCACCCGCGTAGCTGCCCTCGACATCGAGCACGGCCAAGCGTGCGAACAGATCTTCCGCGTACCAGCGTTGTGGCCGGGTCTCGCGGATCGCATTCGCGTGGGCGGGGGACCGATAGGCGAAGTCGGTGAGGGCGGCGGCGTTCTCCCACAGCGAGAACGTGCCCTGCAATCCGATGGGCGACTCTCCGATTCCGACGGCGAGGCGTAGCCCATCGCTGCCGGTGAGGTCGGCGACGACGGGCGGAACCGCGCGCCAGAACGAAAGGGCGCGGGTCGGTCGGAGTCGGGCGCGGGTGATGGCGGCGACCGGGCCGTCCCACTCGCGTTTGCGGGATGGATCGTCGACCGTGAACGGTTCACGACGCGACCAACGGCCCTTGGTGGCGAGGGGCATCATGCGGACCCTCAACTCGTTGCTGCTCACATCCGACCAGTCACCGATCGCCGTCGACGCCGCTCCCGCATCTGCCGCATGACCGTCTTCCCAGACCGTGAGCAGTGCCCAGTGATGTGGGTCGGCGTCGCGCATGGTGAAAGTCTCTCCCGAACCGGTCCCGAGAAGCTTGGCGAACCGTAGACCCGGTATGCGCCGCAGTTGCAGCCGGCTGATCGCCACGCGGCTCACTGCTCGGCTCACCCGCGGGGTCTCCCAAATTCGCAGCTCAACGACCTGTCCGCTCATTGCGCACCCTCGCCTGGCTGGAAACTCACACACGTTCTTCGGAGTGGCCATCGGTCGGGATGGGTGAGACGGAGAGCGGTCACGACACCGAGAAAAGGTAGGCTACCCTCACAAACAGGCGGCGATGCGCGGACGGAAGGTCGAGAAATGGTCGAATCACCCACGAAGAATAAGTCGCGTGGCTGGCAGGGCGCGGTCCTCAAGCTCATGGGGGCCGACGACTATGAACTCACCGTGACAGGTATGCGGCAGATCACCGATCACTATGTCCGCGTCGATTTCGTCGGTGGGGGACTGCTCAAGGATCGCCCGGTGCATCCGACCATGTGGATTCGTATGTGGTTCGTGAACAAGCACGGCAAGATCCACCAGCGCGGATACACCCTCGTCGATCCCGACCCCGCAACCGACACCTTCTCGATCGAGTTCGCGATCCACGACGGCGCTGCGCCTCGCTGGGCGCTCTCGGCACAGCCGGGAGACGTGATCAGCGCGACGTTCATGGGATCGAAGTTCGCGCTTCCCGAACCCGCGCCGAAGGGGTGGCTCATCGCGGGTGATCCCGCAGCGCTGCCGGCGATCAACTCACTCCTGGAAGCCCTGACTGCGTCGACGCCGACTGTTCCCGCGACGATCTGGTTCGAGGTCTCCCACGGCGACGACAAGGAACTGCCGATCGCGGTGCGTGAGCACGACACGCTGAGCTACGTCGACCGCGGGGCAGACGGCAGCGCGATCGTCGAGCAGGTGCGGGCAGCGGCGTTCGACGCGTCGGACCACTTCGCGTGGGTGGCGCTGGACATGACCGCGACACGCGCGATCGCGGGCGTGTTCAAGACCGACTACAAGCTCGACAAGAAAGCGGTCAAAGCCCAGGCGTACTGGCGCACCGGTATCGATCCGTCCTGACCGATCCGGGCGCCGGTCGCGCACCGCTTATCCGTTGCGGAACCAACCGTTGTTGTAGATGTTCCAGATCGCCTGCTGCCAGTAACCCCAGGCGTGGGTTCCGGTGATCGGGAAGTCGGTGCGCAGGTTCACGCCGAACAGCGGTGCTGCGAGCGCGAAGGTGCGGCTCTGCTCACCGGAGACCGCCTCGATCGCCGTCGAGTTGAATCCGGTGATGTAGAAGTCGGTGTTGTTGGCGCCGGGAGGCTGGTGATCGCCCCACACGCCGGTGCCCGCGTACATCCACAGGTGCAGGCCGTTCATCGCCGGAAGGTTTTCCGTCGGCGAATGCTGGAAGGCTTGGCCGTTGGGGAACCAGCCCCACATGTCGTTGAGGTTGTAGTGGCCCGCATCCCAGGCCGCTGCGCGCAGCATGGTCTGCATGCCGGTCGCGACGAGGTTCATGAAGCCCGACATCGAGACCACGCGCTGGTAGAGATCGCGCCGCTCATTGCCGATGATCACGGCCTGGCTCGCCGACATCGAGAGGCCGACGAGCGTGCGGTTACGGAAGCCGTGGCTGTCGAGGAACCGCGGAAGGCTGCCCTTGAGCACGCTCTCCCAGCGGTACGGATTGCGCTGGCCTGCGCTGGCCGATGCTCGCTGCCAATCGGCATAGAACGACGACTGGCCACCGATCGGCATGACGACGTTGTAGCCACGCAGTGCCAGGTAGGCGACGTTGGTCTCCCGCTCCCAGCCGTTGAAGTCATTGGTGGCGCGCAGGCCGTCGAGGAAGATGACCGTCGGCGCATTGCGCGGGTTGGTGGTTTGCGACGGCCATGCGCGGACAGAGACCGGGTGGTCCATGCCGTAGTTGTAGATCTGCTCGTTGATGAAGCCCTTGATCTGCTTGGCGGGCGGACCCCACGCACGCGCGCCACCGGCACCGGAGATCAAGCCGACCACGAGGGCCAGCGCCACAATCAGGACTGAGACGGGCAGGACCCGACGACGCGTGTGGGACACGAGCGACCACTTCCATTAGGAGAACATGAATTCGAGAGTCGTCCGATCGTCCGATCGGTGACAGTCGATTCAGGAATCGCGATTGAGCCTACAGCGCGTCGTTATCATTTGGTAATACGAAGTCGGCTAATAGTTACGCACCAACACCTGTGTACTTCGCCAATCCGACAAATCCGCCGTGATTGTTTCGTGATCATCATGCGCCGTTTGCCCAGCGTGTGCTGGGTCGACGCGTAGCGTTGGAGTCGAGTCCGAGTAACTGCACCACGAAGGAATTCTTTTACCGAGGCGGAAGGTCTGCGCTGTGACAACGATTGCGATAGTCGGAGGAGGGCTGGCGGGGGCAAAGGCCGCCGAGGCGCTACGTGAACAAGATTTCGACGGCGATGTCGTGATCTTCGGCGTCGAGAACGAGCTGCCGTACGAACGTCCGCCGTTGTCGAAGGAATTCATGCAGGGCAAGCAGGACCTGCCCGAGTTCACGGTCCACGACACCGATTGGTACCTCGACCAGCGCGTCGAGTTCCGTCCGGGAACCCGTATCGAGAAGGTCGACGCCGCTGCCAAGACAGTGTCGCTCCCCGACGGTTCGACGGTGTCCTACGACAAGTTGCTGCTGGCCACGGGCTCGTCGTCGCGGGTTATCGACCTGCCGGGTGCCGACGCCTCGGGCGTCCACTACCTGCGGACCGTCGACGATGCCCGCGCGATCCGCGAGACGCTCACCGAGGGCTCGCGCCTGGCGATTGTCGGGGCGGGCTGGATCGGCATGGAGGTCGCTGCTTCCGCGCGTGAGCGCGGGGTCGAGGTGGCGATCGCAGAAGCCTCGAAGCTGCCGCTGCTGCGCGCGCTGGGGCCGGAGGTGGCCCAGGTCTTCGCCGACCTGCACCGCGAGCACGGCGTCGACCTTCGGACCGAGGTCAAGGTCGCCGAGATCACCACCGAGAACGGCGCGGCGACGGGATTGCGTCTCGCCGACGGCGACACCATCGCTGCCGACGCCGTGTTGATCGCCGCGGGTGCTGTTCCCAACCTCGACGTCGCGGAGTCTGCGGGACTCGACATCGACGGTGGCGGCGTGCTGGTCAACGCGGGCTTGCGTAGCAGCGACCCCGACATCTACGTCGTCGGCGATATCGCGAATGCCGAGCATCCGATCCTCGAACGTCGTGTGCGCGTCGAACACTGGGCGAACGCGATGAACCAACCGGCGGTCGCCGTCACCAACATGCTCGGCGGCAGCGCCGAGTACGAGAACCTCCCGTACTTTTTCACCGACCAGTACGACCTCGGCATGGAGTACAGCGGGCTGTCCGACGGCTACGAGAAGGTCGTCTTCCGAGGTGACGTACCGGGTCGTGAGTTCGTCGTTTTCTGGCTCGACGGCGACAACACCGTCCTCGCGGGCATGCAGGTCAACATCTGGGATCAGCTCGACGGCATCAAGCAACTGATCCTCGGCGGCGATCCCGTCGACCCGGACGCTCTTGCCGATTCGTCTGTGGCACTTGCAGACTTGTAAGTCGTGCACGCGCCGACAACTCCGCTGACCTTCGACGTCGCGCTCATCTCCTGGCGGCTCGACACGGTCACCACGGTGATCGTGGCAGCGGTCCTGGCTGCTTACTGGGCGGGCTGGCGGCGAAGTGCGACGGTCTCGCGTGGGTCTGCGTGTGTGTTCACCGTGCTCGGCGTCGGAGTCTGGCTGATCGCGGGGATCAGCGTGGTCGGCGTCTACGCCGACACCCTGTTCTGGGTCCGCGCGCTGCAGTTCGTGCTGCTACTGCTGGTTGCGCCATTCGGTCTGGCCCTGGGCCGACCCGTGACAGTGCTGCGGGAAGCACTCGGCTCGCGCGGCCGTGCACGACTCGACGCCGCGATGAACAGCCGGGCTGCACGCGTGCTGCTCGGGCCGATCCCGACGTCGGCGCTGATGCTCAGCGTGCCCTGGCTGATCTACTTCACCGGGTGGTACGAGCTGGTGCTGCGCGACGAGTCGGTCGACGTCGCCACGCGTCTCCTCCTCGTGGCGATCGGCGTCGGGTACTTCTACGCACGCCTGCAGGTCGATCCGGTTCCGCGCAGATACCCGCAGGCGCTGTCGCTCGGCATCACCACGGTCGAGAGCATCGCCGACGGACTGCTCGGGATCGTGCTGTGGCAGGGGTCGCTGGTGGCGGTCGACTACTACACGGCACTGCACAGAACCTGGGGGCCGAGTCTGCGCATGGATCAGACGATCGGTGCGGGCATTCTCTGGATTCTCGGCGACGTCGTCGGACTGCCGTTTCTCATGGTGCTGTTCCGACGCTTCCGTACCGACGAACGCGAGACCGAAAAGCAGGTCGACGCCGCGCTGGAGTCGAGTGACGAGGCGGCCGTCCCCGACGCCGATGACGCCACGAGCGGATTGTGGTGGGAGTCGGATCCCAATTTGCGGGACAGATATCGTTAGGCGATGCGCACAACCGTCGACCTCGATTACGCGACCGCGATCACTCTCGGGGCGTCGGGCCTGGTGTTTCTTCTTGCCCTGATTCTCGGGGTCTGGAAGTACGAGCAGATGCGCAACTCGCCCGATCACCTGGCGCATCCGTACGTCGACATCGCTCACCGGTCGGCGCTGCTCTACGCGTTCGCGACCGCTCTCGTCGCTGTCTTCGTCTACCTCAGCGCATGGCCGACGTGGTTGAACCTCGCCGCGGCGATGGTGATGGTGGTGTTCTTCCTCGGAGCTATCGGCAGCTACATCATGCACGGCATGTTGCGCGACACCACCAACCAGTTCGCCCGCGAAGACCCGGTTCTGCGGGTGTCGATGATCGCGCTGATGGTCGGCGAGATCGGCGGCTTTCTCGTGCTGTTCGCCGGATTCGTCGCCGGGAGGTTCTAGTCGCCGGGCGGTTCTAGGAGTTCAGGACTCCTGCTGGTTGCCGCCCTGTGCGGCGTCGGCGGCGGCGATCTCGGCGCGCACCTGATCCATGTCGAGGTCGTTCACCGCGGTGATGAGCTGTTCGAGCTGTGCCGGTGGGAGTGCGCCCGGCTGATTGAAGACCAGCACGCCGTCGCGGAAAGCCATCAGCGTCGGGATCGACTGGATGCCGAAGCCCGCTGCGAGCTGCTGTTCGGCCTCGGTGTCGACCTTGCCGAACACGATGTCGGGGTGAGTCTCCGACGCCTTCTCGAAGGTCGGGGCGAACTGTCGGCACGGGCCGCACCACTCCGCCCAGAAATCGACCAGCACGGTGCCGCCGGCCGAAATGGTGTCCTCGAAATTGCCAAGCGTGATCTCTTGTGTGCTCATGAGTCCACGGTACGCACGCTGAACACGCCCGTCATGTGCTCACGCACGATCGACGCGGCGGGATCGCTACGGGGCGACGTCGAGCCAATCGGTGAACCCCGTCGGGTCGTGCCTGCCGAGGCAGAAGTGCTCGAACATGCCCCAGCCCTCGCGCGTCGTGCCGTCGGCTTCGCGGCACCGCGCACGTGCGACGTGGTCGGTGGCGCCGAATGCGATTCGTCCGACGACTGCGGGGTCGGTCATGTCGTAGGTGACGCGTTCGGTGAATCCCTCGCCGCGCCACATGCCGTGCTGCCAGTCGGAATCGCCGCCGTATCCGCCGCCGACGTGCAGCGGTGCCGCGAGCAGCGAGTCGACCTCGAAGGTGACCGGCGAACCGTCTGCGGCCGTTGCCGCGATGGTTGCGCCCGTGACCTCGCGGGTCCCGGAACGGTAGTGGATGTCGAATCGCGGCCAGCCGAGTTGCTCGACGCGGCCGTCCTTCCAGACCCGTGAACAGTCGTTGAGCGTGCGGATGCCGTCGGGCGACTCCTGGACGATCAGGACGAGCTCGAAGTCGTCGAATGCGATGGGGACGTAGGTCCACCACATGCCGTCGAACGGTGGGTCGGCGGGACGTCCGGTGGGTTCGGCTTCTCCGACAGGCCGGATGCCCCAGGAGCGATCACGGCTCCCGATCCACGTCGACGGTTCGACGGCGATCTCGGTGTCGTCGACGCGGATCCACCCCGACCACGACCCGAGCTGGGCAAAACGCTGCGCGTCCAACGTGATCCGGTTGCCGCTGCGCATCACATGCGGCAGCTCCTGCACGACGTCGAATAGTCCGTTCCACGTCAGGTCGAAGGAGATCCCGTCGGTGGGTTCGAGGGTGAGGCGGATCGTGTGGAGTGGGTCGATCACCTCGATGCGGTAGCCGCCGACGTGCTGGTCGAGTCGATTCTGATCGATCGCGTCGGACAGGTGCACCGCGGTCTGTTCGTCGCCGCGGCGGATCACGACGAACGCGTCCTTGACCCCGAGGTTGGGGTAGTAACCGAGGCCGGTCACGAGAAAGATGTCGCCGGTGCGGTCGTGGGCGTTGAAGTAGCACCGGTCGTAGAAGTTGCGGTCGGAGCTGCCCGGCCACGCAATCGGTTGGGGCAGTTGGTGAACCGGATACTCGTCGAGTGGTCCCAGCATCAGATCTCCTCGTCGAGTAGTCGCTGCAATAGCGGGCGGTGGTAGAACAGCTCGGCGTCGATGTCGGTTGGTGGCGCCATCTCGCCGAAGTGGATGCGTCGTGACGCGGTGCGCATGAAGATCACTCCCCAGATCACCGCCGAGTACAGGTAGAACCAGTGCAGGTCGCCGAGCTCCACGCCGGTGAGCTTGCGGTAGGTGGCACGGACGTCGTCCTCGCGAAGCACGTCGGGTAGACCTGGCATGCTCGCAAGACCGACCAGTTCTTGAAAGACGTTGTGGGCGAATATCAACCACGCGATGTCGAGTTCACGTGGACCCAGAGTTGCCATCTCCCAATCGAGGACGGCGGCGGGTGTGAAGTCTTGATAGATCACGTTGCCGATGCGCGCGTCGCCCCAGTTGAAGACCGTCTCGCCGGCCGCGATCTCGGTGGGGAAGTGGGTGTCGAGCCAGACCATTGCGCGGTCGAGGAGCGGTGAGCGGCCGAGATCGTCTGCGGCGAAGTCGTAGAAGCGTTGTAGCGCGTCGAGGCGTCGACGTAGGGGAGTCGACGACGCGTCGTCGCGCTGGTCGAGGAACCCAAAGGTGTTCTGCGCGTCGGGAATTGAATGCAGTGTCGCGATCAAGTCGATCGTCGCGTCCTGTAGGGATCTGCGCTTGTCGGCGGGGGCGTCGAAGAACCAGTTGTCGCCGAAGGTGTAGGGCATCACGTCGGGAGGGACGAGGCCGTCGACGCGGTCCATCAGGAAGAAGGGTGAGCCGAGTACGTCGCCGGTCGGTTCGAGCCAACGCGTGGTGGGGATGGGCAGGTCGGTCAGTTGTGCCGCGAGGCGCATCGCCTCGAATTGGTAGTCGAGGTGGTATTCCGCGAACACCGGAATATCGGCGGGGCGTGGCTGCATCCGCATCACCCACTGTTGTTCTCGCGCAACGCCATTCTCGGTCCAGTGGCCGGTGAGCATGACGGTTTCCGACGACATGCCGTTGGCTTCGATGCCCGCGGCGACGGTCACGCTCGGGTTGGCACCCGGCGGTAGCAGTTCGCTGAGCCATTCCGCCAGCAACGTCGGGATCGTCGCGGTATCGCGTTCCGATCGCTGCAGGTGGTCGAGTTCCTCGAGAGTGGGTCGGGTGCTCATGGCGAGTCCTTTCGCCGGATTACGCTACGCTGAGTAGCGTTATGACACCAGATACGACGACGGATGGCAAGGTTTTCGGAAAAGGTCGTCCCCGCGACGGCGCGATCGACGTGGCGGTGCTCGCAGCGGCGCGAGAACTGTTGGTGGAACTGGGATATGCGCGGCTGACCGTATCGGCCGTCGCCGAGCGGGCGGGCACCACCAAGACGGCGATCTACCGACGATGGTCGGGCAAGCAGGATCTCGTGCACGACGCGACCTTCTCCGGCATGACGGTCTTGTCGGCGTCGACGGGCCACGTCGCCGATGATCTCGAGGTGATGGTCACCCGTGCGCGCGAGGTATTCAATTCGCCGGTGACCCGTGCCGCGTTGCCGGGGTTGGTGACCGATATGGCGGCCGATCCAGAACTGCATCGTCGAGTGATCGAGGGGTTCGCGAGTGTGTTCGCCGCGTTTCGGGAGCGGCTCGTGGCCGCGGTCGACAAGGGTGAGGTGCGTGCGGGTACGAATCCCGACCGCGTCGTCGAGATGATGGGAGGGGCAGCGATGTTGCGGGCGTTGCTGCTACCGGACGTCGAGCTGGATAACGATTGGGGCGCAGGAATTCTCGCCATCATCGAACACGGTGTCCTCGTGGACTGAGCGGCTTACGGGTTCTCGACGCATGCTCACTTCTTCGTGAGATCCGGTGCCGGGTCGTCGTCTTCGCTGCGCTTGGCGAGGATCTCGGTCACCTTGTACATGCCGAGGACGACGACGACGAAGGCGATCACGCCGACGATCTGCGAGCCGTTGGCCCAGCCGTCGCCGACAATCGAAAGCACGCTATCGTCGCCCGTTGCCGCGACGATGCCCGCATAGACCACGCTCCACAACGCCTCGCCGACGATGAGTCCCGTCGCGACGAGCACGCCGATCCGCTTCTTCTGCGCGACGTCGCCGCCGACGCGCTCGCACCACTTGTTGTAGAAGTGACCGAGAATCGCGCCGACCGTGATCATCAGCGTCACGGACATCGGCAGGTACATCCCCATGCCGACAGCGAGCGGGGGGAGAGCGACCTTCTTGTTGACGCGGTGGCCGACCTCGTCGATGACGATCACGACCGCTCCGATGGCGACTCCCAGGCCGAGCATCGGCCAGTTGAGATCGTTGCCGAAGACACCCTTGGCAAGCTCGGAGATCAGGCTCGCCTGGGGGGCTGGCAGGGCGTCGGCTCCGGCGCCCGGTGCGCCGTCGAATCCGAAGGCGGTGTTCATCACTCCGAGGATCGGGGGGATGACCAGCGAACCGAAGCACACGCCGATGATCAACGCCACCTGCTGTTTCCACGGTGTCGCGCCGACCAGCTGGCCGGTCTTAAGGTCTTGCAGATTGTCGTTGGAGATGGTCGCGACGCCGAACACGATCGCCGTTGCGAAGAGAGTGAAGGCGACGAGCGTCGATGATTGCGCGGGATCGGCGGCGCCGTAGACGAACTTGATGAGCAGTGCGGCGATGATCACGGCGAGGATGCCGACACCCGAGATCGGGGAGTTCGACGATCCGATGAGGCCCGCCATGTAGCCGCATACCGCAGCGATCACCATGCCGATGATGAAGATGAAAAGAACTGTGGCGGCGATGATTCCGCCCGCACTTCCGGAGAGTGCTGTGCCGTGTACGAAGTCCCAGAGGAGGAGTCCGATCGGGAGCAGCATGAAGACGATGGTTCCGCCGACGATGGGGAAGGGGATGTCGCGCTCGGTGATGTCGACGGTGACACCCTCGCGGCGTGCGCGAGCCGAGGCCAGAGCGTCGACGATGCCCTTGACGATGGGGGCGATGAGCTTGAGCAGGGTCCAGATCGCGGCGATCGCGATGGCGCCCGCACCGACGAATCGGACGTCGTTCTTGAACACTGTGCTGACGACGTCTGCGACGTCGGAGTTGGCGGCGAACTCTCCGGCGGATTTGATCGGGAGGATGACGCCGTACGAGATGATGACACCGAGGAACATGGCGAGGCCGACGGTGAGTCCGACGAGATGGCCGATGCCGATGAGTGAGAGTTGAAGTCCCGCACCGACCATCGTGCCGCCCGAACCCACCCGGAATGCCGTTGAGACGTCGGTGCTGATCAGTTTGAGGTTGCCGAGTAGTGCGAAGACCGCCGACGTGATGCCACTGATCGTGATGGCGCGCAGTCCGATTCGGTTGCGTCGACCTCCCTCTGCGGTGTCACCGACCTTGAGGACCTCTGCGGCGGCAACGCCTTCGGGGTAGGGGAGGTCCGATCCGGTGACGAGTGCGCGGCGCAGCGGGATCGAATACATCACGCCGAGAATGCCGCCGACGAGGCAGACCGCGACGGTGATCCAGTAGGGGAAGCCCGTCCAGTAGCCGACCATGACGAGGCCGGGGATCACGAAGATGATCGCCGAGAGCGTTCCCGCGGCCGACGCGATGGTCTGGACGATGTTGTTCTCGACGATGGAGTGGTGTGCGAAGTTGCGCAGCACAGCCATCGAGATGACTGCTGCGGGGATCGCCGTGGCGAACGTGAGTCCGACCTTGAGGCCGAGGTAGACGTTGGCCGCCGTGAAGACCAGGGTGATGACGCCGCCGAGGATCACCCCGCGCAGCGTGAGTTCGCGAAGACCTGTCGGACGTTCTGGAGCCGTGACGGACATCTGAGTTCCTCTCGCATCCCGGACACTCGGTGTCCGTCGCCTGCCGAGACTGGTTCGTCAACTCTAAGGCCGAGGGCACAGCGATGTGTGTTGTTGCACGCGCGCGGCCTTCTGTGTCGGGGCAGAGGTTGTGTCGGGGCACAGAACGTATGGTCGAGACATGGCCAAAACAATTGCGACCGCCGACGCCGTCGACCGTGATGCGCTTCTCGATTTCGTTCGCCCGCGTCATCATCTACTGCTGCTCACTCGCAGGCGCGACGGCTCGCCGCAGCTCTCGCCGGTGACCGGCGGAGTCGACGAAGACGGCCGCATCGTCATCGCGACCTACCCGGGCCGAGCGAAAACAACTAATGCCAAACGTGATTCGACGGTCAGCGTGTGTGTCGTGTCCGACGAATGGAACGGACCCTGGGTCCAGGTGAATGGCACCGCGGAGGTGTTGGACATGCCCGACGCCGAGGACGGGCTCGTCGACTACTTCCGATCGATCTCCGGTGAGCACCCCGACTGGGACGAATACCGCGCGGCGATGCGGGTGCAGAACAAGTCGCTGATCCGCATCACCCCGACGTCGTGGGGTCCGGTCGCCACGGGCGGCTTTCCCGCCGACATCGCCGCCGAGCTCGACGCGCGGGACAGGTAGGTCGGGTTTGGCGCGGTAGCTTCGGCGCATGATCATCTGGATCAACGGCGCTTTCGGGGTCGGCAAAACGCAGACCGCTCATGAACTGAGTCGTAGGCTCGCGGCCTCGCATGTCGCCGATCCCGAGCTCCTGGGATTCGCTATTCATAAGATGCTTCCGGCGACCAGCCGAGCTGACTTTCAAGACCGTCCGCAGGGGCGATCCGGGGTAGTCGAGACCCTTGCACAGGCAGACCACGAGACCCGGTGCCCAGTAATCGTCCCGATGACGCTGGTCGATACGACTTACTTCGATGAAGTAGTGGGAGGCTTACGCGCCGAAGGCGTCGACGTGCGCCACTACGCATTGACTGCGTCGGTCGAGGTGATTCACAAGCGCTTGAGATCTAGATTGGCGTCCGTCGTCGGACGTCTGATCGGCACCGATGAGACGTGGGCGATGCAGCAAGCACAGCGCTGCGTCGTTGCGTTGCAGGACAGCAGATTCGCAACCCATATCCCCACCGATGATCTGAGTATCGACGAAGTGGTCGAGCAGATCGCAGACGATCTCGACTTACCGCTGGAGCACCCTCGATTGGGTGCGGCACGCTACCAGGCGCGTCGTCTGCAGGTTGGTATCCGACATATCCGACTGTAGGGCGCGTCGGAGGTGTCAGTGCGCGACCGTGCTCCGTCCGAACTCGGCGACCAGTGCGGCGTCGAACACCGGTAGGTCGTCGGGCTTGCGGCTGGTGATCAGGGTGTTCGGGCCGTCGCGGTCGACAACCAACTCCTCGTCGACCCAGGTGGCGCCCGCATTGCGAAGGTCGGTCTGCAGGCTCGGCCACGAGGTGAGTGTGCGTCCGCGCACGACGTCGGCTTCGACGAGCGTCCATGGTGCGTGGCAGATTGCCGCGACGGGTTTGCCCGCCTCGAAGAAGCCCTTGGCGAATGCGACCGCAGATGCGTCTGTCCGCAGGAAATCCGGATTCGAGACGCCACCCGGTAGGACCAGCGCGTCGAAGTCGGCTGCTGTGACCGAATCGGTTGTCGCGTCGACGGTGAACTTGTCGGCGGCGTCGAGGTGGTTGAATGCTTGCACCTCGCCGTCGCTGGTGGATACGAGTTTCGGTGTACCGCCGGTTTCTTCGACGGCGCGCCACGGTTCGGTCAACTCGACCTGCTCGATGCCCTCCGGTGCGACCAGAAAGGCGACGGTGATCCCATTGAGTTCGTCTGCCATGTGACACGATTCCTCTCGTTTGTTCTCCCCTACTTCGACCGTACGCGTCGAGATGGGTGCGAAGGTCCGCACGCGGATGCGCAGGGCGGACGTACGGTGAGGGCATGGCACTGACGTCAGACGTTGCAGTGATCGGCGCCGGGATCATCGGACTCTCGACTGCATATCAACTCGCCCAACAGGGATCGACCGTCACGGTGTACGAGACCGGAACGCCGGGATTCGGCCAGTCGGCCGGGCAGTCACGGATCTTCCGGCACGCGCACGACGACCCGCGCCTCGTCGAACTCGCTGTGCGCGCTCGAGCGCACTGGCGCCGATGGGAAGACGAACTCGGTGCACCCTTGGTGTCCGGCGACGGCGGTCTTGCTCTCGGCGACGCCGCGTTACGGAGATTGCCTGCAATGCAACAGTATTCGGAGATCGGTGCGCGTGAGATCGGATCGGAAGAGTTGCACTCGCTACTGCCGCAGTTGGCCGACTACGACGGCCCGGCGGTGTTCGATCCCTCTGCGGGCTCCATCCACACGCGCACGGCCATCGAACTACTCAGTCAGAACCTGGGCGATTGCGTTGTGCGCGAACAGGTCATCTCGCTGAGGAGTGTCGACGACGGCGTGCAGGTTCGTTGCCCCACGGTGGTGGGTGAGCACGCCGCGGCCGTCGTGTGTGCCGGGCGTGGAACCGCGGCGCTGGCGCGCGGCGTCGGGATCGAGATCCCGGTGAAACTCGGTGCGCACGTGCGGGTTTCGTTCGCAGTGCGCGATGGCGCTGGTCGGCTTCCGACGTTGCAGGACGGTAGTGACGCCTTCGGTTTCAGTGGGATTTACGCGGCCGCCTATCCGGACAGGTCGGCGTACGGCCTCGGTCTCGCCGATTCGGTCGATGCCGACGTCGACGGCGCGATCGTTGACGGCGACGCCCTCGCGCGCCATGCCCACGACGCCCGCGCCTATGTGTCGCGCGCACTCCCAGGATTCGATCCGACGCCGACCGGCATCGTGCACTGTTGGGTCACCGCCCTGCCGTGGGGCGACGACGGCGTCGGGATCTGGCAGAACGGACCGGTTTTCGCCCTCGCTGGGCACAACCTGTTCAAGCACGCACCGACGATCGGCGAGACCCTCGCGCTTGCCGTCGACGTGGGCTCGGTTCCCACCCCGTTCACCCCTGCCGACAAGCTGGGCGCGGGGCGGGGCTGACCGCGAAACGCCAGGTCGAAGTCGCGATATTCGCGCGGCTCACGCCCGCGGGTGGATGTCCGTGTCGGTGAGGACAAGTTGTGATGCCGCAATGGCGCCGGGCACGTAGCTGTATCCCTCGGGTGAGGTCACAAACGCTTCGGGATCGATTTTCGAGACTCGCCACACGTCGACTGGCCCGCCGGTGTTGTTCATGTTGACGAAGTAGTCGCGCTGCCACGTTCCGCGCGCAATGAAGCAGCCGTCTTGCTCGGGTCGGCGACTGCCGGCGATGCCTCGCGCAGCACCCATCCGCCTAACGTCGAGACCGTGGGCCGCGATCGAGTCTCTGTTGAGGACGGACGACACATGAAAGCAGTCGGGCTCACCCAATGACAGGGACTCACTCGACGGCGCGGATCTACTCAACGTTCACCTCCATAGCGGGCGTGACGTTAGCAGCCGCGACCGCTCACATGCACTGCATTTTGATCAGTAGGGAGGCGGGTTTTCTTCGTTCCACTTTTCTTCGGCGCGTGTGACTTTGGCGCGTCGTTGGGCGTGGATGGTGTCGATGGTTCGGCGCGCGGGGTGATCGGGTGGCTTGTCGGTGATGAGTTTGGGGAACAGGTCGAGTCCGCCGAAGGCGTTGCCGACAAAGGTGTGCCCGGTGGGGGATACGAAAATCGCTGTCTGCAGGTCGAGTTGATAGTCACGCCATCGACTGAACGTTTTGGTTCGGTGATGAAACCGGCACAACGGTTTGAGGTTTGCGCGCACGGTCAACCCACCGCTGGACGGGTTGTGGTGGTCAAACGGGGTGCTGTGGTCGACGTCGGCCTGCCACACCGGGTTGGTGCACCCGGGAAACGTGCAACACAGTTCCCCCGAGCGGACCAGCGAGAGGAGTTTTTTGCTGGGCACGTAGCGCAAGGCGGCGCGGGCGGCCGCGGCGTGGTCGGGGTGGCGCGGATCCAGAGCGCCGACGCCGGCGCCCGTGTCGAGGTAGTCGAATGCTGCGTCTGCGGCCAACTCGCGGACGGTGTCGGCGTCGATGACTCCGACCCCGTCGAGGTAGCCGGGCTGATCGTCCTGACCATCAAGGGTGGACTGATTCGCCACCACATGGATCATCGCGCGCGGACCCACCGGCATTGGTGCTGGCGTCGGGTCGGAGTCTGAGTCAGCAGGTTCGGTGTTGGGGGTGGTGCAGGTGTCGCATCGGCAGGCGAGGGTGGTGTCGCCGTTGGCGAACGCGGTCAACGCGTCGGCGCGACGTTGTGCGTGGGTACGGGGGTCGGCGTCGTGGACGCTGTTGGCGAGTTGGGTGAGGCGTTGGTCGATCAACACCCCGGAGGCGGCGGGCACGGTGCCGGTCAGTCGGGCTTGGCCGGGGGTCCACCGATCGGGACGCACCTGGATGTTGCGGTCGGCGTCGATGCGGGCACGACGGCGTTTGACGGCGTCGGCATCGACCTGGGCGACAACCGAATCGACGAGCGCGGCAAAGCGGGTTGTCGATAGATGGTCGCGTGCCGAGAGGGCGGCGGTGAGGCGGGCGTCGACCTCGGCGATGGTGTCCGAGCCGCACAGGCTGGTGCGGGCGACAGCGATATGGAACCGCTGCAGATCGATGCGCCCAGACGCCAGGAGTGAGGAGGTGTAGGGGAGTCGGTAGCGCAGGGCGTGGGCGTCGATGATCAGTTCGCGTGCCCGACCCGGCGGTAGCAACAACACTGCGCCGACGTCGGCGATGGTGCGTTCCAGGCCGTTCGGGCCGTACTGCGCGCGGGGGTCCTCACCCGAACGGCCGCGAGCAGCGAACTCGCGCAACTGTTCTGGTGAGTCGGCTCGGCCGTCGGTGAGTTCGCCGATTTCGGCGCCGTAGTCTTCTTCGTGTTCCTCGTGGATGAGGCTGATCGCCGTCAACAGGCGGAACTGTGCCGAGGCGATGGTCGACGCGCAGTGCGCGATCACCTCGACCAGATCGGTTTTCGACAGGGATTCGTCCTCGGCAACACGCGCGAGCACCGGCGGCTGCGACGCGGGCACGCCTGTGGCGGCGGCCGCGGCGGCCGGGTCGGAGAAGGTTTCCAAGGACATACATCGAACATACAGACGGGGTCTGACAATTTTCGTTCCGTGCGCGGCGGGCTGTGGAATCCGTCTTGCGGCGAAGTCGCGCAACGGATTCCGAAGTCGGCCAGGCTCTATGGATCAGAGCGAGTCACAGGAGGTCCAGCTCGGCGAGTATCAGGTCTGAGCGCCCGGTGACGCCTACTTTCGGCAGAACGGTGATGCTGTAGCCGAGCCGTTCATAGGCGTCGAGCAAACGTGAGTACTCGTCGACAGCGTCAGCGAAATTCAGTTGGCGTTCTTCGTCATTGGCGTAGAGCTCCGGCCACGGCGGCGTGAAGAAGACCCGCTTGTGGTAGCTCTGCAGTTCCTCGATCGAGCATGCCGATGAACCCGTGCAATGACCGTCCTCGTAGTGACGCAGAGCGGTGTCGGCGTCGACGAGGCCGCGGTCGAAGAACACCCACTGATCGCGCTCGTGGTGGGCAAGGTCGGCTCGTGCAGTATCTATGCAGCGGTGAGCGAAGCCAGTGGCGTCCACCCATGGCAACGCTAGACCACCAGTTGCGAGCTCGTCGCGAACGATCCGTCTGCCAGGTTCGTCAATCGTCGTGAATCCGCGAGACGCCAAGTCCTCCAGCACAGTTGACTTGCCGCCGCCCGAGCATCCCGACAACACGACTGCACGCGACGGTCGCTGCACACGCTTCTCCTTCTCTACTAGTGGGGGCTAGACGCGCCCCGCGCCAATCATCCTGGGGCGGAGATCATTCGCCGGAGCATTCTCTCGACAGAGTCCGATGCCGGGCGGGCGCCGCCGACGTTGTGGCTGCGTACTCCGAAGAACATGTCGAACAGCATCCCGGAGAGGAATGCGATGAGGTCGGCGGCGTCCTCACGCGGCGTCGATGATCCCAAGACCTCGAGCAGAGCGGTTGCGCGTTCCATTGAGAACAAGCATGAGCCGAGTTCGTCTCGCAGCGAATCATTTTCACGAACTTCGGGCAGGAGCGCGAACACCGCGAGAGCATCGGCGCGTCGAACGCCATCGAACGCCACCAGCTGCTCCGTGATGAACACCGCTGCGACGTCGGCCGTTATGTCACTGACCGGCTCGGCGTTGGTCATGGCTTCACGTGAGTGCGTACGGATTCGTTCGATGGTCGCAGAGATCAACGCCTCACGAGTCCGGAAGTAATACGACGTCGAGCCCTTCGGCAGTCCGGCCGCCCGGTCGATGGCGCCGTGTGTCAACGCGCGTGCGCCACCGTCGGCCAGCAGCGTGATCGCCTGGTCGCAGATGAGTGGGCGGCGGTCGCCGGGTCGGGGCATCGACATCTCCGTTCGGTTACTCTACAAATATAGAGTAACCGAGACGAGGTGACTAGATGCGACATCGCGCGAGGCAGAAAGCTGCGGAAGCAATGCGTGAGGCGTTCCTCGTCGCCGTCGCTGAGTCGGAGCTGAAACTCGACGTCGCGCAGCGTGAAGCGACCACGTCGATGGCGCGGAATGTCGGCAACGGTTTCTACCTCTGGGGAGATCCGGGACGGGGCAAGACCGCGTTGTCGTCCCTGTACTTCAACGCCATCCCCACCACATCAAAGCGTCGCTTCCACTTCTACGAGTTCTTCGCCGCGATCGACGAACTCATCGCATCGACCAGATGGACTGTCGACGACGCGCTCGACGAGTTGCTCGGTGGCTCAACGGCGATCATGTTCGACGAGTTTCACGTCCACGATGTCGCCGACGCCATCTACCTCACCGCAACTCTTCGACGCATCGCCCGCGACGGGACACTGTTCATCGCGACGTCAAACTATGCGCCACAAAAGCTACTGCCAAACCCATTGCTGCACCATCGGTTTCACCAGGCAATCGATATTGTCGAGCGAGAGTTCTCGGTCATCTGGATCGGTGAGGGTGACGACTACCGACGACTCGACGGCGCGTCGCGACGAGGCTTCGCATCCGGAACCTGGTCGCCGTCGGAGTCTGAGGAGATCGCGCGGATGCTCCCCGCGAGTATCGATATAAACGGCCAGTCGGTCGAGGTACTACACAACGCCACGTCGGCTGCAGTGACGTTCGCAGAGCTCTGCGAACGGCCGCTCGGAATGCGGGAGTACCTCGCGATGACCGAGCGCTTCCGCGAAATCACTCTCCGCGACGTACCAGATCTTGCCTGCACTGATCGAGAACCGCTGCGCCGGTTGGGAAATCTGGTCGACATCTGTTGTGACCGGGACGTCGTCCTGCACGTCGTGTCCCGGGGAACTCCACATAACATCCTCCGCGCGCTGCCCCCGCCGCCCGACGCGGCCCGCACGCTCAGCCGGCTGTCGATGCTGCGGCCCACAGCCAACGCGCCTCATCTCGACGCGGAAACGTGATCGGCCGACGCCCTGTTCGCGGCGCGTGCGGCGTCGAGAAGTGTTGCGCCGTTGGCCAGATGCGCGACAAGCGTGCCCGCGAAGACGTCGCCCGCGCCCGTGGTGTCCACGACGTCGACCTGTGGAACGTCGAGAATGTCCAGAGATTCGCTCCCGGCGACCACCACGTCGTCGCCACCTCGCGTGATGATGACTGATCTGCTGATAGTCAACAACTTTCGCGCGAGATCAGCCGGCTCGGCATCGTCTGTCGAATCGGCGTAGTACGCCGCCTCGATCTGATTGACGATCAGCGGGTCGGCCTCGCTGAGTATCGACGAGTCAACGGGTGCCGTCGGGCTGGGATTGAGGACGAAACGAATCTCGTTGTCGTGGCACCACTTCGCGGCTGCAGCGGTGACCTCGGTGGGTGATTCCAACTGTGTGATCACGACGGCCGGGTGCAGTGCATCGAGTGCCGCGCCGACATTGTCGGGGGTCAGTTCGCTGTTGGCGCCGGAGATCACGATGATGCTGTTGTCGCCATCGTCGTCGACCTCGATGACCGCATGGCCGCTGGTGCCCGACACCCGACGCACGTAGGTGACGTCGACGCCCGCGTCGACGAGATCAGACACCATCCGGTCTCCGGCGGCGTCGGTACCCGTCGCCCCCACCAGAGCGGTTGACACGACTGCGGCGGCTGCCCGTGCCTGATTGGCTCCCTTGCCGCCGGGACGCTCGGTCAACGACCGACCGAGGACGGTCTCGCCGACGGCCGGTCTACGAGCGAGTGTGACGACCAGGTCGAGATTCAACGTTCCGACGATAGCCACCAATCCTGAACCTGTTGCCTCCATACCCCGAGTATGCCGGTCGGCCCGTCGCGTAGATTGCTGTTCGATCACCGCGATAGAGGAGTGCAGATGGCCGCGTCACGCTGGAAACGAGTGCAGACACTGGCACGCATCCTCGGCGGACATCAGGTAGCGCCAGACACCGAGACCCCTCACGTCACCCTCTTCGACGATCCGCAGCGCACGCTGCGCCGCTACGGCACCACCGAGCAGGTCGCGGCCGCCCGCGCGTCGGGAAGGCCGCCGATCCTGCTGGTCCCGCCACTCGCGGTGCCTGCTCGCTGCTACGACCTCGGGCCGGGACAGTCGGCCGTCGAGCATCTCCTCGCCGCGGGTCGCATCCCGTACGTCGTCGACTTCGGTGACGTCGGGCAGGCGCACCGTCAGGTCGGCTTCGAGACCTACTTCGACGACATCGTCCCGCAGGCGATCGACCGAGTGCTCGCGGATTACTCCGCCGACGAGCTCGACGTCGCCGCGTGGAGCCTGGGCGGGACCGTGTCGCTCCTGATGCTCGCAGCGCACCCGGACCTGCCGGTGCGTTCCCTCACCGCTATCGGTACGCCGCTCGACTACGACGCCGTGACGCCGTACCCGCTCGTCAAGCGGGTCATGCGACCGGTCGGAGGCGCGCCGATCACGGGCGCGCTCAAGGTGATGGGTGGGATTCCCGCGCCACTGGTGCGTATTGCGTACAGGGCGCTGGCCGCCGACCGTGAACTGAAGAAGCCGCTCTACATCATGCGCAACGCCGACGACCACGAGGCACTCGCCCGCATGCAGGTCATCGACCGATTCCAGAACGCCATGCCCGGTTACGCGGGCAAGGTATCGCTCCAGATGTGGGAGAACTTCGTCTTCCGGGACGAATTGGCCTCGGGCGTAGTCGATTTCGATGGTCGCGTCGTCGATCTCACGACGATCCGCAAGCCCATCCAGCTCTTCGGCAGCCACCGCGACGCCATCGCGAGCTGGGAAGCCGCCCACCACGGGGTCGAACTTCTCGGCAGGTCAACCGAAGTGCACTTCCAGACGGTCGAGACCAGTCATCTCGGTCTGATCGCAGGCGACGCCGCCGCGGAACAGACGTGGCCGCGCGTCGAAGAGTTCCTCGACGACCTCGACACGCGAGAAGTGCTGCAACGCAAGTAAGTCAGCTCTCGGCTGATGCCGTCCTTCGTGCCGCCAACCACGCGTGCACCATCGGGACAGCACTTGCACCCTCGCCGCTCGCTGCAGCGACACGCTTCATCGACTGTGCCCTGATGTCGCCGGCGGCGAAAACCCCTGCGGCACTTGTGGCAAGATTCGGCGGCGGCAGTTCGCCAGGCCACTGATCCTTCGGAACGTCGCGTCCGGTCAGCACGAATCCGCGGTCGTCGAGCGCAATACTGTCGGGCAGCCAGTCGCAGTGAGGTTCGGCGCCGATCAGCAAGAACAGTCCGCCTGCGTTCACCCGTTCGCTGGCGCGAGTGACGGTGTCGCACAACTCGAGCCATTCGAGTTGACCATCGCCACCGCCGTCGATGACCTCGGTGGTGCCACGCACGCTGATCCGCGGGTGGTAGGCGATCTCGCCGATCAAATACTGCGACATCGTCTCGGTGAGGTCTGCTCGTCGAATCAGTATCGTCACCGAGCGCGCGAAGCGGGCGAGATGAATCGCGGCCTGTCCGGCAGAGTTGCCGCCACCGACGACGAACACGTCACGGCCGTCCATCTCGCGTGCCGCGGACATCCCCGCACCGTAGTTCACACCAGACCCGACAAGCGATTCCAGCGATTCGACACCGAGCCGTCGATACGCGACACCGCTCGCGATGAGCACACTTCTCGCAAGCACGTCTCCACCTTGGGTGCAGAGGCGATGCGGTGCATCGTCGACGCCGAGTCGCAGTTCGTCGACCGGCCAGCCGGAGTAGAAGCGCGCACCGAAACGTGTTGCCTGCGTGCGGGCTCGTTGCGCGAGACGCATCCCGGAGATGCCGCGCGGGAAGCCGAGGTAGTTACGGATCATCGAACTCGTACCCGCTTGTCCCCCAACGACATCGGATTCCAGAACCACCGTCGACAAGCCTTCCGAAGCGCCGTACACGGCTGCAGCAAGTCCCGCAGGTCCCGCGCCGACGACCGCCAGGTCGACGATCTCGTCCTCGTCCACATCCGACGGCCGCCCGTAGATGAGCGCCGACACGTCGCGGGCTGTGCCCGGAGAGATCACACGGTTACGCAACTTCGGGGCCATGGAGTGGACGAGCGGAAACGGAACGGGCGCGCCACCCGAGTCGTACAGCGCGATGGCTGCCTGCCCCTCGACGCTGTCGCTGGGGTACACCCGATTGGGCATCCCCATGCGGTCGAGGATGTCCCTGATGCCGAGCGTGAGCGCCGACGCCGAGTCGCTGATGACACGAACGGAATCGACGACCGGGGTCGCGACAGTCGCTCCCCAATCCGAGAGCATCTCGGTGATCGCGTAGTGGAATTCTTCGTCGCGAGCGCCGCGCGGCATGAGCAAGAATGTGTCGAATTTGCCCTTCGCAAGGGCGGGTCGCAGCAACTCGATGTGGGCGCCGAAGTTCTCCCACGAGATGACGACGACACGCTTGGCCGTCGGCACGATGCTTCGGAAAGTGCTCAGCGCCTCGAACACCGACATGTCGGGCAACTCGGACTCGACGACGATCTGCGCCACCGGAACACCCTCGCCCACAAGGCTGCCGAGGAGCACGACCGCTCCGACGGCCGACTCCGCACACTCGATGCGATAGTCACGGAGGTACCGGCCGAACTCGCCGCGAAGTTGCTCTGCGTGGCCGGACGACACGAGCACGATTGCGGGTTGGTCACCCATGGCTCCAGTGTGGCAGGAATCGGCGTCGGTCGAGTGGGCGCTCAGCTCGACGCGCAACCACGCGGCGCAGCCGCAACCATTGCTAGGCTGACCGGCATGCATGTGGATCCCACTGTCGGTGTTGCCAGTGCTGGCTTGATCGGCGGATATGCGACCGCAAGGTACACCGGCAAACGTCCACTCGGGGGCGTGGTCCTCGGAATCGCGGGCGCCTGGTGCACGCGCCAGTGGCTGAGCAGGGGTCCGGGACCGGCGGCCGGACTTCTCACGGGCTACCTCGCAGCGTTCGGGCTGTCACACCCACTCGCGAAGAAGATCGGCGCATGGCCATCGGTCTTCGCGGTGACCGGTGCATTCGGCGCCGCGACGTACGCGGTCACCTCCCGCACCGCCACCACCTCTCACACGGGAGCCTGAAGCATGGCCTCCAAGCCACACGTAGTGATCATCGGAGCCGGGTTCGCCGGAGTACACGCAGCTCGGCGACTCAGGAAGGTGCCGGTCTCGATCACCGTCGTCGATCGCGGCACCAGCCACCTCTTCCAGCCGCTTCTCTACCAGTGCGCAACCGGGGTGCTCTCGGAAGGTGCCATCACCAGCCCGATCAGGCATCTGCTTCGACGTCAGCGCAACGTCAACGTGGTGCTCGGCGAGGCCGACGACATCGACGTCGCGGCAAAGGTTCTCACCGTTCTCGGTGCCGACGGCAGTCCCGCCGAGATCAGCTACGACTACCTCGTCGTCGGGACCGGCATGCGGACCGCGTATCACGGCTGCGACGACGCGATCGAGAACTCGATCGGCATGAAGACGCTCGACGACGCACTTGCGATTCGACGACAAGTGTTGGGCGCCTTCGAGATTGCCGAGACGCTCACCGATCCCGAGGAGCGTCGGAAGTGGCTCACCTTCGCTGTCGCAGGCGCGGGCCCTACCGGCGTCGAAATCGCCGGACAGATACGCGAATTGGCGACGCTCGCACTCGGTCGAGAGTTCGATTCGATAGACCCGACCGAAGCCCGGGTTCTCCTCTTCCACGGAGCTGATCGCATCCTGCCGTCGTTCACCGAGTCGCTGTCCAAGAAGGCGCAGCGCACCCTCGACAAGATCGGCGTCGAAACCCATCTCGGGGTCCATGTCGTCGACGTCGGCGAGGACACGGTCACGACCAAGGACAAGAAGACCGACGAGACCACGACATACAAAGCCAGGACGACGTTGTGGACAGCGGGCGTCGAGGCTGTCCCGTTCGCGCGGACTCTCGCCAAGGCGCTCGGCGTCGAGGCCGACCGCTCCGGTCGGATTCCGGTGCGCGACGACCTCTCCGTCGAAGGACACCCCGAGGTATTCGTCGCGGGCGACACGTCGTCGTTGAACAAACTGCCGGGCGTGGCAGAGGTGGCCATGCAGGGTGGACGTCACGTGGGTGGCGTGATCGCGGATCTCGTTGCGGGACAATCAGAACGTAAGCCGTTCAAGTATCACGACCTCGGAAATGCCGCCTACATCGCGCGACGAAATGCCATCGTGCAGAGTGGTCCGCTGGAAATGTCGGGAACGTTGGGCTGGCTCGCGTGGGGAGTGATCCACGTGGCCTTCCTCGCGGGCGTTCGGAACCGCATGGGCGCGCTGGTGACCTGGTCGGCCACGCTGATCACCGGAACTCGAAGCGAACGAGCGATCACCTACGGCGACCCTCGCAGAGCGCATCAGCCCTACCCCGACGAGTGACATGTACGTCATCGGTATCGTCGCGGCGTGTCTGGCTGCATTGGCATACGGACTCTCGACGGTCCTGCGTGCCAAAGGGGCACAAGAGGCGGCACAGGGTTCCGGCAACAGCGGATCGGCGAGCGGTGCGCTAGCCGCGTTCACCAATCCGACGTTTCTCCTCGGCACGCTGACCGTGATGCTCGGTTTCATCGGTGGCGCGATCGCGGCGCGATTCCTGCCGCTGTTCCTCGCGCAGTCGATCGTGGCGGGCAATCTCATCGTGACCGCACTGTTGGGCACGGTGATGCTCCATACCGCACTGCGCGCAAAAGACTGGGCGGCGATCCTGCTCGTCGTGTTCGCGCTGTGTGTACTCGGCGCATCGGCGTCCAAAGAGGCGTCGACACACGCTGACATGAAATTCCACTGGGCGCTGTTCGTGATCACCACGGCGGTTGCGGTACTCGGCGTCGCGGTCATGCGGGCACTCGGAAGTCGCGGAGCCATCTTCGGAGGCGCGATCGCGGGTCTCATGTACGGCGCGCTGGCAGTCGCGGTGCGTGTGCTCGACGGCGTCTCCCCGTTCGACCCCCTCACGGTGCTGAAAGATCCGGCAGCATGGACCATCGCGATCGCGGGTGCCATGGCGTTCTACATCCAGACCCTTGCGCTGCAGATCGGACCGGTCAACGCCGTCACCGCAGTGCTCGTCGTCGGAGAGACAGGTCTTCCCGCCATCGTCGGTGTGGTGTTCCTAGGCGACAAGGCCGTCGACGGACTGGAGTGGCTCGCGGTCGTCGGCTTCGTGTGCGCCATCATCGGTGCGTCGCTGGTTGCGTGGTTGACGAGTGAGGAAGGCGAGCAGCCCGCTGCGCAGGGAGTGCACACCTAGACTTGGGCACCATGAGCACCGATGATGTCGCCGAACAGATCCTGCGCACCTTCGACACGATCACCGTCGTCGGGGCAAGCGCCAACCCTGCCAAGCCGTCGAACGGGGTTCCCGCCCTGATGAAGTCGCTTGGCTGGCGCATCATCCCGGTCAATCCCACTGCCGAGACGATTGTCGGAGAGACCGTCTACCCGACTCTCGCCGACGTTCCGGAGCAGGTGGAGTTCGTCGACGTGTTCCGGCCGTCGGCCGACTGCCCGCAGATCGCTCGCGAGGCCGTTGCCGCGGGCGCCAAGGCGCTCTGGTTGCAACTGGGGATCACGTCGCCGGAGGCGCGTGCGATCGCCGAGGAAGCCGGACTGCTCTACGTCGAGGATCGTTGCCTCAAGATCGAGCAGCAACGCACCGGGATCACGCCGAAGCGATGAACCACGGTCCGGCGGGACTACCACTGGCGCTGCTGTTCGTGGCGTTCCTGCTGACGTTCGTCATCACCCGCGTCATCACCCGCCTGATCCGTGCCGGCAAGGGGCCGTTCCGCAACAACGTCTCCGGTGGCGTGCACATCCATCACGCGGTACCCGGGATCATCCTGTTGATCATCGGCGCCATCACGTCCGTGGCGGCCGACGGCACTGCGCCCGCCGGCGAGATCGCGGCAGTGCTGATCGGCATCGGGGCGTCGCTGGTGCTCGACGAGTTCGCGATGATCCTGCACATGCAGGACGTGTACTGGTCGCGTGAGGGCCAACTCTCGGTGCAGGTCGTTGCCCTCACCGTGGCGGCACTCGGGCTACTGCTGCTCGGTCTCAATCCCGTCACCACCGACGACGACGAGTCGGCCCGGTTCGGCGCAGGCCACGTGGTGATTCTCGTGGTCCTCGTCGTGCACATCGGTGTGCTGCTCGTCTGCGTGGCCAAGGGCAAGTATTCGACGGCCGTCATCGGGGCGTACCTCCCGCCGGTCGCGTGGATCGGCGCAGTTCGGTTGGCGCGCCCGGGTTCTCGTTGGGCACGCAAGCACTATTCGAAGGCCAAACTGGACCGTGCCACGTACCGCGCGGAGCATTTCGACGCGCAATTCGGTTCCTATGGACTGAAGCTTGCCGACCTCGTCGCGGGTAGGCCGTCGCAGCCCGACCCCGAAGCACCGAGCACTGCCGCCTGAGCACCTCGCCAATCGATAGCGAACGATTGAATATGACACACTGAATAGGTGAGTTCGCAGGACACGGCCGATCCGCACGACATGGACACCAACCCGCTACTCCTGGAGCGGCAGGTCTGTTTCGCGTTGGCCGTGGCGAATCGTTCGGTACTGCGCATCTATCGCCGATTGCTTGATCCGCTCGGCCTGACGCATCCGCAGTATCTGGTCATGCTCGCGCTCTGGGAGTCGGAACCGAGGGCGGTCAAAGATATCGGTGCGGTGCTGCAGCTCGACTCCGCGACCCTTTCTCCGCTTCTCAAGCGACTCGAACAACAGCAACTCATCGTGCGCAGGCGTCGCGGCGATGACGAACGCAACGTCGACGTCGAGCTCACGTCGTCGGGTCGTGCACTGCGTGAGCAGGCGCTGTCGATTCCCGGGGCCGTCGTCGATGCACTGGGCGTCGAGCTGTCTGATCTCGAAGAGTTGCACCGAGCCCTGACGCGCGTCAACACGGCCGCGGTCGCGGCGGCGAAGGCGCCGAGCGCGTAAGGCCCCGTTTTAGCTCGGGTAGATAATGGACTGATGGGTCTACCGATCATCGACCTCTCGACGGCCGCCTCCGATCCCGCGGGGTTCGAATCCGCGCTCCTCGACGCGACGCATCGAGTCGGCTTCTTCTACCTCGTCGGACACGGCGTCCCGCAACAGCAGATCGACGAGATCTTGGCGCTGGCCAGGCGCTTCTTCGCGCTTCCCGCTCAAGCCAAGGAGGAGATCAGCCAGCTCGAGAGTCCGCATTTCCGTGGTTACTCGCGCCTTGGTGGCGAACTGACCAACTCGGAGGTCGACTGGCGCGAGCAGATCGATATCGGACCCGAGCGCGACGTGATCGAGAATGCGCAGGGGTATTGGAATCTGCAGGGGCCGAACCTGTGGCCGTCTGCCCTTCCGGAGCTGCGTCCCGCGTTCGAGAAGTGGGACGCCGCCCTGTCGGAGGTTGGGCTCGAACTGCTGCGTCACTGGGCGCACGCACTCACCGGCGATGCGACCGTCTTCGACGACGCCTTCGCGACGGCACCGGCCACTCTGATCAAGGTGGTGCGTTATCCGGGCACCACGCAGACATCGCAAGGCGTTGGCGCGCACAAGGATTCAGGTGTGCTCACGCTGCTGCTCGTCGAACCGGATTCGACCGGCCTACAGGTGGAGGCGGGTGCCGACGAGTGGATCGACGCACCGCCGCTCAAGGGTGCGTTCATCGTGAACATCGGAGAACTGCTCGAGGTCGCGACGGGCGGCTTCCTGCGGGCGACGCGGCACCGGGTACTCGCTCCGGCGCCGGGAACCGACCGGATCTCGATCCCGTATTTCCTCAATCCGGCGCTCGACGCCCGGGTCCCGACGCTCGCCCTACCGCCCGACCTCGCACAACTCTCGCGCGGCGTCGAAGAGGATCCGGCCAACCCGCTCTACTCGACGTACGGGGAGAACGCGTGGAAGTCGAGGACACGCGCGCATCCCGACGTCGCGGCGCGACACCACGGCTAAGGTCGGACTATGTCCGTGTCGGGTGAGATGTCGGTGCAGGGAGTCCAATCATGAGCGCGGTCGCGTGGATAGTCATCATCGTGACCATTGCGGTCGCGTTGATCATTCTGGCAGGAGCGGCGTGGTTCGCCGTCGATTCCGACAAGCGGGTTCGACGCTTCGCGCGCTCCAACGACCTCATCCCCGGCCAGCCGAGCCGCGCCCCTGATGACTGGACGACGTCGACGTCACGTGAGGCGCGGATGCACCGTCGAATCCGCTATGCCATCGCCGACGTCCACCAGAACCCGTGGATCGCCAACGACGCCGGCCTGGTGGCCGAGCGCGATCGTCTCGACGCGGCAGTGTTCGACTTGGACGACAAGCTCATTCACGTCTCGACCCTCCCCGAGGAGGAGCGGGACTCGGAACTCGAAGCGATCGACGCCGCCATCGTCGAACTCGAGGAACTACCGAAGAAGCTGTGGGAGACGCCCGCGGAGCAGCAGCGCAGCGATATCGACGCCGCGATCAGCACGATCGGGCGGGCCTGACACTAGGCGGTCAGCTCGATCAGCTTGCGGACTGTCCGTAGGTTGCGTCCTGTGCCCTGCACGCCGAGTCCCCGTGCGATCACAGGTGCCGTCAGCTTCGAGGTGCCTGCGCCCTCCGCGTAGCGGATGTGGAGATCGGAGCCGATGACCTGGGAGAGATCGTTGCCGAAGACCTTGTCCGAAAACGCTTTCAGTCGATCCTCCGGTGGCGTATCCACCAAAAAGTAGACGTACGAGAACTTCTCGTCGACGACGTCGAACGGGTGGGTGTCGAGAGCGGTCACGAGTTCGTCGCGCGAACGGCTGATCACTTCGCGGAAGAATCCGTAGCGCTGCTCGATTGCCGCCTCGAGCGCTCTGTCGAAATGGTTCGGCGCCGCCGGTGGCGTGCAGATCAGGTTGCCGGAAGCGATGTAGGTCGAGATGTCGGTTGCTCCGAGATCGCCTGCGATGCTGCGCAATTCCTTCATCGGAACCTTCGCACCACCGACGTTGATCGCTCTGATCAGCACTGCTCGACGTGGCATGTTTACAGTGTCTCACCGACTTTGGCGCTCTGTTAGCGTCGTTGGTCCTGACCCAAGCTTTCAGATCACGAGGGGCCGCTCGGGTGGTTCTGGTGACGGAGGAGTCGGGCTTGGATCAGGAATCGGTTCCGGCGCAGGGACCGGGATTGGCGGCTCTGGCGGGGGTTCCGGAATCGGCTCAGGAGCCGGCGTCGGCGTGGGCGGTGGTGGCGGAACTGGTACTGGCTGGTTCATGTGCAACGCACTTTCCGCGGACCCGCGGGAGATGGACCCACTGGATCCGACGGTACGCGCATCATCGCGGTTGTTGGGTTGGTCGGTGGGTGGGGTGGTCAGCGGGGGAGGTAGGCCACGGCGAAGGTGCGGCGGTAGGGCAGCACAGTGCCCCAGTCGCGGGCGGGGTAGGCCGCGCGGAGTCGGAGCTTGAGTTGTTCGCTGAATTCGTCACGCAGTTCGTCGGGAAGCGCCTCGAGGAAAGGACGCGCGCCGGTGCCGGAGATCCAGTCGAAGACCGGGTCGTCGCCCTTGTCCTTGAGTATGTGCAGATACGTCGACTCCCACGCGTTGACCTCGTAGCCGCGCTCGGCGAAGAAGTTCAGGTAGAAGTCGGGCTCGAGCCAGGGGAGCCTGCGGACGTCGCCGAGGTACTGCGCGTACGGCTCCTCTTCGGCGAGTTCGTTGAGGCTGCGATAGGTGGCGGCACCGGTGTTGTTGGGAACCTGGATCGCGAAGGCGCCACCGTCGTTGAGGTGGGGCAGTAGCCGCTCGATTGCGACCTCCTGATCGGGGACCCACTGGAACACCGCGTTCGACAAGAACAGGTCGACGGGTTCGGGAGGTGTCCACTCGGTGAGGTCGGCGACGTCGTAGTTGGCCAGCCCGTCCATGTTCTCGCGGATGGCCTCGGCGATCATCTCTGTCGAGGCGTCGATTCCGAGGACCAGGGCTTCGGGCCAGCGTTCGCGTAGGTGCTTGGTGTGCTGCCCAGGCCCGCATCCGAGGTCGACGATGGTCGACGGATTGGTCGGCACCTCGGCGATCAGATCGAGGAAGGGGCGGGCACGAGCGTCGGAGAATTGTAGGTATCGACTCGGATCCCAGACCGGCATGCAACCAACTCTATGCAATTCACAGCGATCATGGCAGTGGGTAACCTGGGAGGAGTGTCAGAGACTCTCGTGAACGATGGTGACAACGCACTGGTGACGGCCGCATCGGCCGCCGCAGACGTCGTCGAAATTTCCACCGATGGCGCCTGCCTGGGCAATCCAGGGCCGGGCGGATGGGGTGCGGTTCTGCGATACCGCGGTCATGAGAAGGAGATCTCCGGCGCTGAACCCGATACCACCAATAACAAGATGGAATTGACGGCAGCGATCGAGGGACTCGCGGCACTGACCAAGCCGTCGAAGGTGATCCTCTACACCGACTCGAGTTACGTGCGAAACGGCATCACCAAGTGGGTGAGTGGCTGGCAGCGCAACGGTTGGAAAACAGCAGACAAGAAGCCCGTGAAGAATGCAGACCTGTGGCGCCGCCTCATCGAGGAGGAGAAGGTGCACGAGGTGACCTGGAAATGGGTGAAAGGTCATGCGGGAGACCACTACAACGAGATCGCCGACACGCTCGCAACATCTGCCGCAAAGAAACTCGCTGGGCGTGAGTGATGAGTTCGGCCGCCTCGCATACTGATTCGACGATCTCGGTCGCCGTCCTCCCCGAGCGCGATCAATACATCGCCGCGGCACTCGACGGCGCCGACGCGACGCAGACCGACCTCGACGCCGCCCGGGTCCTGATCTGGCTGGGAGGCGCGGCGGGATTCCCCGATCTCCCCGACACCGTCGAGTGGGTGGCGCTGAAGACGGCGGGGATCGAAGAGTTCGTCGCCGCGGGTGTTCTCGACAACAAGCGCGTGTGGACGAATGCGTCCGGCTTCTATGCCGAGAACGTCGCCGAGCACGCACTCGCGCTCTTGCTGGCCGGTCTTCGGCAGATCAACACGTCGGTGCGGTGGGGCTGGGACAAAGACCACATCGACCCCGCGGTGCGCACACTGCGCGGGGCGACCGTGGCGATCATCGGTGCGGGCGGCATCGCGAGATCGCTGATTCCTCGTCTGAAGGCCTGTGGCGCTTCGGTTCTCGCGGTCAATCATTCGGGACGCGAGGTCGACGGCGCCGAGCGCACGTTGCCGTCGTCGCGGATGGATGAGGTGTGGTCGTCGTGCGATCACGTGGTCCTGGCCGCCCCGTCGACTCCCGAAACCCATCACCTGATCAACGGAAAGGTGTTGGCGCAGTTGCCTTCCCATGCGTGGGTGGTCAACATCGCACGCGGACCTCTCGTCGACCAACAGGCGCTGTACTGGGCGCTCAAGGGGCATGAGATCGCGGGCGCTGCACTCGACGTGACCGATCCCGAACCGCCCGCGCGAAACGATCCGCTGTGGTCGCTATCGAACGTGATCATCACACCGCACATCGCCAACCCATCGTCGGGTCTCACTCGCGAGCTCGCGCCGTGGATCGCGGAGAACATCCGTCGGTTCCGCGCAGGAGACGATCTCGTGTCCACCGTGGCGGCTGGTCACGATTACTGAGCCCCCCATCGTCGTCTGCGGTGTGTCGGGGTGTGGGAAGAGCACGGTCGGCGCCGCGCTCGCTGCACGGTTGAAGGCGCCGTTCGTCGACGCCGACGATCTGCATCCGGCCGCGAACATCGCGAAAATGGCTGCGGGACATCCACTCACCGACGCCGATAGGATGCCCTGGCTCGAGGTGGTGGGTACCTGGCTCGCTGAGCATGACGACGGCGTTGCCGCCTGTTCGGCACTGCGTCGCAGCTATCGGGATCGACTGCGCCGTAGGGCGCCCGGAGTGTTCTTCGTGATGCTCGCCCTCGACCGTGACGCTGCACTGACACGCGTACGCGGGCGGCGAGACCACTTCATGCCCGCAGCGCTCGTCGACTCGCAGTTCGCCGCTCTCGAACCGCTCGGACCCGACGAGCAGGGGATGACCGTCGACGCCACGCTGCCGCTCGAGGTGATCGTCGATCAGGTGTTGCGTTAGAGCGCGCTCGAAGGCCTAGCGTTGCTGTCATGAGTACAGATCACCTCATGAGCAGGGCGTTGGCCACGTTGAACGAACTCGACGGTCCGCTGTCGGTCGAGGTCATCCACCGCCTGGTCGAAGCGGACGAGATCGACGAACCGCTGACCATTGCCCAGGCGGCGGAGATGCTCGACGTCTCGGCGCACACACTGCGGTACTACGAGCGCGTCGGACTCGTCGACGTGCCCCGCGATCCGTCGGGAAACCGACGCTACGACGCTGACGCCGTGCGGAGGCTGGTCTTCCTGACACGAATGAGGCTGTCGGGCATGGCCATTCGCGACCTCCAGCATTACGTCGAACTGGTCGACGAGGGCGACGACACCGTCCCGGAGCGGCTCGAAATGCTACTGGAACATCGCGACACGATTCGACGCCAGATCTCAGAACTCACGCTCTCGCTGGCAGCAACCGAATACAAGATCGCCACCTACGGCGGAAGGACACAGCCATGACCGCATCAACAGACTCGACAACCGCGAACCGCAGGCGCATCGGCTCCCTCGAGGTCTCACCACTCGGATTGGGTTGTATGGGAATGAGTTTCGCCTACGGAGAGGCCGATCAGGACGAGGCGAGGGCTACGCTGCATCACGCTCTCGACGTCGGGGTCAACCTGCTCGACACCGCGGACGTCTACGGTGCGGGCGCCAACGAAGAACTTCTCGCGGGAGTTCTGGCCGACCGCAGAGACGACGTGGTGCTCGCGACCAAGTTCGGCATCGTGCTCGATCCCGAAACCGGTTATCCCAACGGCGAAGTCGACGGTTCGCCTGCGTATGTGCGGTCGGCGGTCGACGCCTCGCTGCGACGTCTCGGCGTCGACACCATCGACCTCTACTACCTGCATCGTGTCGACCCGAAGCTGCCTATCGAGGAGACTGTCGGGGCGATGGCAGAGTTGGTGACCGCAGGCAAGGTCCGCGAACTCGGCATCAGCGAGGCCAACGCCGACACCTTGCGCCGCGCAGCAGCGGTGCATCCCATCGCCGCGCTGCAATCGGAGTGGTCGTTGTTCAGCCGGGACGTCGAATCGTCGGATGTTGTCGCCGCACGCGAACTCGGCGTCACGATGGTCCCTTACAGTCCGCTCGGCCGCGGCATGTTGACGGGATCTGCTGCGGCAGTGCAGGTTTCCGACGGCGACTTCCGTTCGACGCTCCCGCGGTGGCAGGCCGAGAACCTCGACCACAACCTGGCACTCGTCGACGAGATACGTGCAGTGGCAACCGAGGTCGATGCCACACCGGGTCAGGTCGCGTTGGCGTGGCTGCTCGCTCAGGGTGGCGACGTCGTGCCGATCCCCGGCACCAAGCGCACGCGCTACCTCGACGAGAACCTCGGCGCGCTGTCGGTGGAACTGAGTTCGGATCAGCTCGAGCGATTGTCGACGCTGCGCCCCGCGGGCGATCGCTACCCCGATATGGACTGGGTGGCGGGCCGGTCGTCGTAGTTCGGCCCGCGATGCTGTGCTCCTTTGCCAAAATCTAGAACGTGTTGCAGTTCTGTGGCATTGTCGGGAGTCGTGATCCTGGACAGATTCCGACTCGACGACACCGTCGCGGTCATCACGGGCGCGGGCCGCGGCCTCGGAGCGGCGATCGCTGTCGCGTACGCCGAGGCGGGCGCCGACGTGGTGATCTCAGCACGCAGCGAAAGCGAACTGGAGAAGGTGGCCGCCGAGGTCGCCGACCGGGGCAGGCGTGCGCGCGTCGTCGTCGCCGACCTCTCCGATCCAGACGCTGCGGCAGCCCTCGCGCAGACCGCCGTCGACGCGTTCGGACGGCTCGACACCGTCGTGAACAACGTCGGCGGCGCGATGCCACGACCGCTGCTCGATACCTCGCCGAAGAATCTGAGCGACGCCTTTGGTTTCAACGTCGCCAATGCTCATGCGCTGGTGACGGCCGCGGTTCCGCTGGTGTTGGAGACGGCCGGCTCGGGCTCGATCATCAACATCACATCGGCCATGGGTCGGCTGCCCGGCCGTGCGTACGCGGCGTACGGAACGGCCAAGGCCGCGCTCGCGCACTACACACGGCTCGCGGCGATGGATCTTAACCCGCGTATCCGGGTCAACGCGCTCGCGCCCGGCGCAATCCTGACGTCGGCGCTCGACGTCGTAGCCGCCGACGACACGATGCGAACGGCTATCGAGAACGCGACACCGATGCACCGTCTCGGCGAGCCCGAGGACATCGCTGCCGCGGCCGTCTATCTCGCGTCGCCTGCCGGTGCCTACGTGACCGGAAAGGTGCTCGAGGTCGACGGCGGAATCATCGCTCCGAACCTCGATCTCCCGATCCCCGATATGTAGAAACCCACCCGCCTCACGAAGGCCGCTCGTTGCGGGACGCGCGCTCGACGATGGTCGCGATGCGAGCGGACTTGGTCTCGGGTTTGCGCGCCATCGCGATCTGGGTGAGCGCGAGCTTCCGCGCACTCGGCGGAAACGCGTCCCAGTGCTCGCGCGCCTGCGGCGTCGTGTCGAGTGCCGCGGTCAGCTCGGGGTGCTCAACACCCGCCTCCGCGTCGTCGAGGAGGTTCCAGAGGCCGCGCGCCTTGGCGTCGTCGATCACGGCCTGCCCGGCCGGTTGCATGCGGCCGGCGGCGAGGAGTTCGGTGACGCGCTTCTTGTTCGACGCCGACCACGCGCTGGTGCGGCCGCGGCGAGTGAACCACATTCCGCGACGCTGCTCGTCGAGTGTGCGGGTGTGTCCGTCGATCCATCCCCAGCACAGCGCCTCGCGGACGGTTTCGTCGTAGTCGAGGGCGACGTGGCCGGAGTCCTTGCGCCAGAACACCAACCAGATTCCCGACGACGAATCGTGGTTGTCCGCGAGCCAGTTCCGCCAGTCGTCGATGGTGTCGAAGACGTGCGTAGGGGCGTCCGCTTTGGCCATGCCGACACAGTAGTCGCGGCCGATGACGTGGGTACTGTTGTCTCATGGATCAGTTCTTGCACTTCATGGGCAATAACTGGTGGCTGATTTTCCCGATTGGCGGAGTTATCGGCGGTTGGGCCGGGTCGGTCGCCCGCTACAACGAGAAGCGTCGACGCGACAAGATCGAACTCGCCCGGGTCAAGGCGAGCGCGCAGACCGAGCAACTACGACTCACCCAGGCCGACAAGTCAGCCATCACCAAGGTGCTCGAGAAGCACGACGCGATTGATCAGCGATGGTTCGATTTTGAACTCGACCTGGCGACACTGATCGAGTTCCCCATGATGACCGACATGCGCGAGCCGCTGACGTTGGCGTTTCATCGCGCGAAGATCCGCGCCGACGATCTGCGCCCGGCGTCCGCCGACCAGAAACTCGACCCGCTCGAGTTCGAGCGCTACCGCGACGCCGTCGGCGACTACGCAGCGGCCTTCGACGCGGCCGAACGCGAGGCGCGGCGTCGGAAACAGTCCGACTTCTCGCCCATCGAGCGCGAGTCGCTCGACCGCGCGCGCAAGCTGATCTCCGTCGCCGCAGACGCCGCCGCCACACCCGCGGAACGCCAGGCCGCCTACCGCAAGGCTCGCCAGGAGCTCGACGGACTCATCGACGTCCCGGACGTCGCCGCCGCCCAGATCGAGCAGCGAATCGCGGGCGAGTTGGAGCGCTGAGCGTGTTTCTTTCGGCTCGGCTGTCGGTTGTGCACAGGTCGGAATCGGGTGGATCCAGACCGACGTTCTCGACGTCGAACATGTATGGACACTTTCCCGGTCAACGAACACGGACTGATACTGCGACGCACGGCGCTCGACGCGGGCGCCTCCGATCGGCAACTCACGCGCGCCGTCGACGCGGGCACCCTCGTGCGGGTGTGGCCCGGCGCCTACGTGCTGCCCGACAAAAGCCGCACGCCGGAGGTCAAGCATCGGCTGAAGGCGGTCGCGGCAACGCTGCTGTCCGAATCCGACGTACCGCTGAGTCATCAGTCGGCGGGCGTGCTCCACGGGATGTCGCTGCTGTTCCCCGACCTGTCGCGGGTCCACCTGACCACCGGGCACAAGACCGGCGGGCGCATCGAAACCCAGCGACATCTGCACTCCGGTCGTCTGGGGTCCGACGACATCACGGTGATCGACGGCATCACGGTGACGTCGCTGGAGGTCACCGCCGTCGACATCGCGTGCAGCGGCAACTTCTTCCAGGCACTCGCCGTCTTCGACTCCGCGCTGCGACTCGGTGCCGATCGCGAGAGGATGTCGGCGCTCCTCGACGGGCGACGCCGTGGTGTCGCCGTCGCGCGAAGGGCGCTCGCGTTCGCGAGCCCACTGGCCGACAACGCGGGCGAGTCGTGGGGCAGAGGTCAGATGATCGTCGCCGAACTGCCGGTCCCACGACTGCAGCGAGAATACTTCGACGCCGACGGCCAATTCGTCGCCAAGGTCGACTACGACTGGGAGGGCAAGCTCGTCGGCGAGTTCGACGGTATGCGCAAGTACACAAGGATCTGGGCGACGACGAGACCGCGCTCGACGTGATGAAGCGCGAGAAGGCGCGCGAGGACGGCGTCAGGCGCCTCGGACCGATGGTGATCCGATGGGTCTGGGCCGATCTGCGACAGAACCGCATGGTGCCGATGGTGCGAGAGTGGCTGGAGCGCTTGGAGATTGGCGGAATGGGTAGCGCGGCGTCGTAAATACACGTGTTTCTGACAGATGCGAGTGAAGCTTCGCGAGCGGATGTCAGATACACGTGTATTTGCCGATCAAGCCTCCGAGTCGACGGCCCCGGCGAACTGGCTGCGGTACAGCCGGCAGTACGCGCCCTGAGCGGCGAGCAGCTCGTCGTGATTGCCCTGTTCGACGATGTGCCCGTCCTCCATCACCACGATGACGTCGGCGTCGCGGATGGTCGAAAGGCGGTGCGCGATAACGAAACTCGTGCGGTCGGTGCGCAGCGCGGCCATCGCCTTCTGGATGAGCAGCTCGGTGCGGGTGTCGACGGAGCTGGTGGCCTCGTCGAGAATCAGGATGGTCGGGCGGGCGAGGAAGGCGCGCGCGATCGTGATGAGCTGTCGCTCACCGGCACTCACGCCGCCGCCCTCGTCGTCGAGCATCGTCTCGTAGCCGTCGGGCAGGATGCGGACGAAGTGGTCGACGTGGCTCATGCGCGCGGCCTCGAGGACCTCCTCGCGCGACGCCGTGGGGTCGCCGTAGGCGATGTTGTCGTAGATGGTTCCGCCGAACAGCCACGAATCCTGCAGCACCATTCCGGTGCGCTCGCGCAGGTCGTCGCGGGTCATCTGACGGGATTCGACGCCGTCGACGGTGATGGTTCCGGAGTCGACGTCGTAGAAGCGCATGATGAGGTTGACCAGGGTGGTCTTGCCCGCGCCGGTCGGCCCTACGATGGCGACCATGTGGCCGGGACGCGCGACGAGTGAGAGGTCGTCGATGAGCGGCTTGTCGGCGACGTAGCGGAACGAGACGTCGTCGAATTCGATCAGTCCACGGTCGTGCTCAGGCGTTCTCGGGTTCTTCGGGTCGGGGGTCTGCTCGTCGGCGTCGAGGATGTCGAAGATGCGCTCGGCCGACGCGACGCCGCTCTGCAGCAGGTTGACCATCGACCCGATCTGGGTGAGCGGCTGAGTGAACTGTCGCGAGTACTGGATGAACGCCTGCACCTCGCCGAGGCTCAACGCACCCGACGCCACGCGCAGTCCGCCGACGACGGCGACCGCCACGTAGTTGAGGTTGCCGAGGAACATGATCGTCGGCATGACGGTGCTCGAGATGAACTGTGCACGCCAACTCGACTGGTAGAGCTTCTCGTTGCGCTCGTCGAATTCCGATTCGACGTCGGCCTGGCGGTTGAACGCGGTCACCAGTTCGTGCCCGGTGAACGCTTCTTCGACCTGTGCGTTGAGCTTGCCGGTCGACGACCACTGCGCGAGGAAGTGCGGCTTGGAGCGTTTGGCGATCAGCGCGGTTGCACCCGCGGCGAGCGGCACGGTGACGAGCGCGATGAGCGCCAGCAGTGGCGAGATCCAGAGCATCATCACCAGGATCGCGATCACCATCAGGATGGAGTTCAGCAACTGGGAGATGGTCTGCTGCAACGTCTGTGACAGATTGTCGAGGTCGTTGGTGACGCGACTGAGCAGATCGCCGCGCGCGGTGGTGTCGTAGTAGCTCAGCGGGAGGCGGTGGATCTTGGCCTCGACCTCTGCGCGCAGATGCTTGACGGTTCCGACGACGACGATGTTGAGCAGATACGCGCCGAGCCACGACAACAGCGACGAACCGATGTAGAGCGCCAGCACGATCAGCAACACGCGGCCGACGTCGCCGAAGTCGATGCCCACACCCGGGGTGACGTTCATCGAGTTCACCATGTCGGCGAGGGTGCCGTTGCCGCGCTCGCGCAGCCCCTCGACGGCCTGCGCCTTGGTCGTCCCCGCGGGAAGCATCTTGCCGACGACACCGTCGAAGATGATGTTGGTGGCGTCGCCGAGCACGCGCGGTGCGAACGCCGTGAGGATCACCGATCCGATGATCGACAACACGACGACGCTCATCGACGTCCGGTAGGAGAACAGCAATCCGATCAGCCGCTTGATCGACGGACCGAACGATCGCGCCTTCGCCACGACTGGTCCAGCAGCCATCGGGCCACGGCCGGGCCCTGGGGATGCGGGGGCGCCGCCGCCCGCGCGGGTCATGCCGACTCTCCGATCGCGAGCTGCGACTCCGCGATCTCGCGGTATGTCTCGGAGGTCGCGAGAAGTTCGTCGTGTGTGCCGATCCCGACGATCCGACCGCGATCGAGCACGACGATCTGCTCGGCGTCGACGATGGTTGAGATGCGCTGGGCGACGATAATGACGGCGGACTCCGACGTCGCGGGTGCGAGTGCGGCGCGGAGGCGGGCGTCCGTGGCGACGTCGAGGGCCGAGAACGCGTCGTCGAAGAGGTAGACCGACGGTTTGCGCACTAGCGCGCGGGCTATTGCGAGGCGCTGACGTTGACCACCCGACACCGTGGTGCCGCCCTGGGAGATCGGGGTGTCGAGGCCGTCGGGCATGCGCTCGACGAAGTCGGCGGCCTGCGCGATGCGCAACGCCTCCCAGATCTCGTCGTCGGTGGCGTCGGGCTTGCCGTTGCGAATGTTCGACGCGACGGTGCCCGAGAACAGGTACGGGCGCTGCGGGACGAGGCCGATGGCGTCGCGCAGGGTATTGGGGTCGAGGCGTCGGACATCGGTGTCGCCGACACGAACCTCACCGGCGGTGACGTCGATGAGTCGGGGCACCAGACCGACGAGCGTGGTCTTGCCGGAACCGGTCGAGCCGACGATGGCGGTCGTGGTGCCGGGTTCGACGCGAAAGCTGATGTCGGACAGGACGGGATCGTCGGCACCCGGATAGCGGAACTGAGCCGCCCGGAACTCGACGGTCGACGGTTGCGCTGCGAACGGGACAGGGTTTTGCGGTGCTCCGACGGAGGTCTCGGTGTCGAGAACCTCGCAGATACGCTCGGCACACACTGTCGCGCGCGGCGCCATCATTGCGAGGAACGACGCCATCATCACCGACATCAGGATCTGCATGACGTAGGTGATCATCGCGGTCAGGGCGCCGATCTCGATGCTGCCGTCGGACACCAGGTGGCCGCCGAACCAGATGATCGCCACGATCGTGACGTTCGTGATCAGCATGACGGCGGGGAACATCAACGCCTGCATGCGGCCGACGCGCAGCGTGGCCTGGGCGAGGCTGTCGTTCGCGGTGGCGAAGCGGTCGATCTCGTAGCGTTCGCGCACAAACGCTCGGACTACTCGGATGCCCGTGATCTGTTCACGCAGAACACGATTGACCGCGTCGATACGCTCCTGCATCGCGCGGAAGCCGGGAATCATGCGCGCGATGATGACTCCCATCGCAACCGCGAGAACGGGCACCGCCACGACGAGCACCCACGACAACTGCGACCCCACCTTGATGCCCATGATGATGCCGCCGATGCACATGATGGGCGCCATCACCAGGATGGTGGTGCTCATGACGATCAACAACTGCACCTGCTGGACGTCGTTGGTGGTGCGGGTGATCAACGACGGCGCGCCGAACGTCCCCATCTCCCTGGCGGAGTAGGTGTTGATCCGGTGCAGCAGGTCGTGCCGGATGTCGCGTCCGGTCGCGAGTGCTGCCCGCGAGCCGAAGTACTGGGCGATGATGGTGCACACGATCTGGGCGATCGTGATGACGAGCATGACCGCACCGATGCGCAGGATGTACGACGTGTCGCCCTTCGCGACGCCGTTGTCGATGATGTCGGCATTCAGCGTCGGCAGGTACAACATGGCAACCGTCGCGACGAGCTGCAGTATCACGACGGCGAGCATGTGCCAGGGATACCGCGAGAGGTATGTCCTGATCAGGCGGGTCAGCATGTGGCGCTCACTCACACGACGCTAGCAAGGTGTGCCGACACGGTGCGAGGGAAATACCCCGGGGGCTCGCGTCAGGCGGACGTCAATGCGACTGCCGCTTCACCGGTGTAGGTGAGGTAGGTGAAGGACTCCTGGAAGTACAGGTTCACCACGTCGGCGTCGTGCGAGTCGTAGCCGATCGAGACGTCCTGACCGATCGTCAGCTCGAAATCGCCTCCACGCGTGGACAATACGAACGCTCCGGTGATCGCGGGCGCCCACACGATCTCGCCGTCGATCAGACGCTGGATGTGCTGGCGGACCGGGTAGCCGTGATTCGACGTCTCGTTGACGAGGTTGTACACATCGGCTGCGAGTGCGATGGAGTACGGCCCGTCGATCGACGCGAGCTTGAGCGTCGAGAGCGCCGCGCTGAACGCCTCGGGGTAGTCACGCACGTCCTCGGGCAGCGGGATGGGGGTTGCGGTGGCCTCGGCGCGGATGCCCGAGATGCCTGCGGCGGCGTAGCCCTCGAAGATCGCGCGGTCTTCGGCCAGCGCGAGTTCGCGCGCGGCGTCGACCACCGGATCCCAATCCGAATCCTCCGCGCCGCGATCGACGTCGTCGATGGCCTCGCGGGTGACGGTGAACGGCACCTTGAGTTCGATCAGCGGCTGCACGCTGCGCTTGAACGCCTGGATGCCGTCAGCGGGGGCGTCGATCTTGGTGCGGTGTCCGCGCGTGACCGACGACGCCTCGAGTCCGAGCGGTCCCTTGACGTCGACGAGTCGACGGCCCGCGATGTTGCGCTTGAACGACCGAGCCGCCTCTTCTTCGATGGCCTCCCAGGCGGACGCGGAGATGGGGGCGAGTTCGCGATGCAGATTGTTCATGGTGCGTCTCCTGGTAGTCGGTGTTGGTGGCGAGTTGTGTTGTCAGGCAGAAGGTGCGGAGGAGTCACGAGGGGCGCAGCGATCCGATTCCCAGCGAGCCGTCGCCGGGGTCCGTCGGCTCGGGTGGTGGAACCGGCGATGCGGCGTCGAGCGTGACCGGCGCGGGTGCGTCGTGGGGAGCGTCGTCGTCGGAATCCGACTCGGCCGCGGGTGGGGCGTCGGGGAGGTCGTCGAAGAAGTCGACGGTTGGGGTGAAGAACTGTGCCCCGGTGACGGCGGTGGTGAAGTCGAGCAGCCTGTCGTAGTTTCCGGCGGGATCGCCGATGAACATCTTGCGCAGCATCTCCTCGGTGACGTCGGGCGCCGAGGAGTACGCGATGTAGAAGGTGCCGGAGTCGCCGATGCCCGAGGCCTCGCCGTAGGGCATGTTGTCGCGGACGACGTCGATCTGCTCACCGTTGACGTCATTGACCACATTGAGCGCGATGTGCGAGTTGGTCGGTTTCACGTCGTCGGACATCTCGATGTTGTCGAGTTTGGTGCGCCCGATCGCCGCCTCCTGGTCCTCGACCGAGATCGAATCCCATTCCTTGAAGTCGGTGACGTAGCGCTGGATGGCGACGTAACTACCGCCCGCGTATGCGGGGTCTTCGTCGCCGACCGTGATCGCGTCGATCGCGGCCTGGCCGACGGGATTCTCGGTGCCGTCGACGAAGCCGATGAGGTCGCGAAGGTCGAAGTAGCGGAAGCCGTGCACCTCGTCGACGACGGTGACCGCGTCGCCGAGTTCGCTCATCAGCATGCGGCCGAGCTCGTAGCAGAGGTCCATCGCGTCGGCCTTGAGGTGGAGCAGGAGGTCGGCGGGAGTCGCTGGGGCGGTGTGGACATCGCCCGCGTACTCGACGAAGGGTCGAAGCGACTTGGGGCGGTTGCCCGCAAACAAGCGGTCCCACGCGTCCGAGCCGATCGACACGATGCCCGCAAGTGCCTGCTCGGGCGCTCGGGACGATACGGAGTTGATGCGTGACCCGAGGACGTCGAACATTCCCCGGACAGCGTCCTCGCCACCCGCGTTGATCGTCAGGACGAGGAACAACGCGTGCTTTGTCTTGCGTGTCAGAATCGTCTGCGGTACGGGCACGGTTTTCACTCTAGTGCAGCGCGCAATGCGCGCCGATGAAAGTGTGTCCTCACAAAACTCAGGTCAGGCACGCCTGGTCGTGTACGACAGTTTTCGGTTCAGCCGCGCGCGACCGCTCGTCCGGCGGCGCGGCCGGAGAAGATGCAACCGCCGAGGAACGTTCCCTCGAGCGCGTTGTATCCGTGCACGCCGCCGCCGCCGAATCCGGCGACCTCACCCGCGGCGTACAGGCCGTCGAATACCGAACCGTCTGGTCGCATCACGGCCGACTCGAGGTTGGTCTCCAGACCGCCCAACGTCTTTCGCGTCAAGATGTTCAGTCGCACCCCGATCAGCGGCCCGTGTTCAGGGTCGAGGATCTTGTGGGGCTTGGCCACGCGCACGATCTTGTCGCCGAGGAACTGGCGCGCGTTGGTGATCGCCATCAGCTGCGCGTCCTTGGAGAATTTGTTGTCGATCTCGTTGTCGCGGGCGGAGATCACGCGCTCGACATGCTGCAGATCGAGCTTGGGGCCGCGAGTGATCTCGTTCATGCCTGCGACGAGTTCTGCGAGATTGTCGGCGACGACGAAGTCGCTGCCGTTCTTCAGGAACGCCTCGACAGGACCGGGCGCGCCCTTTGCGAAACGACTCTTCGCGGCGAACTTCAGGTCTTTGTCCGTGATGTCGGGGTTCTGCTCCGAACCCGACAGCGCGAACTCCTTCTCGACGATCGACTGCGTCAGGATGAACCACGAGTAGTCGTGGCCGGTCGCGAGGATCTCGCGCATCGTCGAATTGGTGTCGAAGCCGGGGAAGTTCGGCGGCTTGAGTCGATTGCCGTTGGCGTCGAGCCAGAGCGACGACGGCCCGGGGATGATGCGGATGGCGTGGTCGGGCCAAATGGGATCCCAGTTGTGGATGCCCTCGGTGTAGTGCCACATGCGGTCTCGATTGACCAGGCTTGCGCCCGCTTCCTCGGCGATGCCGAGCATGCGACCGTCGACGTAGGCGGGGACGCCGGAGATCATCGTCTTCGGTGCGGGCCCGAGACGTTCCGTCGGCCAGTTCTTGCGGATGAGTTCGTGGTTGTGGCCGATGCCGCCGGTCGTCACGATGACCGCACCGCCGCGGATCTCGAAGTCGCTGATCTCGTCGCGGTTCGACGCCTCGCCGCGCCCGGCGGCCGTCGGAGCAAGCTTTGACCCGCGCACACCGACAGCGGTGCCGTCTTCGACGACGATCTCGTCGACGCGGTGCCGGAAGCGGAACTCGACGAGTCCGCGACGCTCGGCGTCGAGCACGGGCTCGGCGAAGATCCGGACCACCTCGGGGCCGGTGCCCCAGGTCAGGTGGAAGCGCGGCACCGAGTTGCCGTGGCCGTCGGCGAATCCGCCCCCGCGTTCTGCCCAGCCGACGACCGGTGTGATGCGCAGGCCGAGATCGTGCAGGTACTGACGCTTCTCCGTGGCCGCGAAGTCGACGTAGGCGCGAGCCCACTGTCGAGGCCAGTAGTCCTCGTCGTCGCGGTCGAACCCCGCAGAGCCCATCCAGTCCTGAAGGGCGAGTTCCGCTGAATCGTGGATGCCGAGTCGACGCTGCTCGGGAGTGTCGACGAGGAAGAGTCCGCCCAGCGACCAGAACGCCTGCCCACCGAGGTTGTTGCGGTTCTCCTGGTCGACGACGATCACCCGACGACCCGCCTTGGTGAGTTCGTAGGTCGCGACGAGTCCGGCAAGGCCGGACCCGACAACGATGGCGTCGGCTTGTCCTGCATCCACGTGCGCTGTGTTCACGAGAGCCTTCCTCGATATGTCCTGCTTGTGGGATCGACCCTATCCCCGGAGCCCTCGGTGAGGTAGCGCCGACGGGTATCGAGATGTGACGACCGACATGTGACAATTGGGCGCCCTGTGACCTAGTTGACGCAGCGCAGGTATGGACCGCGCGTGTGACGTGGGTAATGATCATCTGCGTGTCTCAACCGACGGTCAAGGGTCGATGTACCTTTTGCTGCTGCGTTATGCAGCCGTTACACTCTGTCGCGTTGGGGACCAACTCAGTCGGTATGGCCGCTGACCCCCATTTCCTGCCCGTATGAACGAGGCCCGTCCGGGTCAAGATCGTAAGGACTCTTCTCATATGTTGACTCGCGCGCGCAAGCGCCTCGTTGCCGCTGTGGGCGCCATGGCGGCGCTCGGCGGCCTGACCATGGCCGTGGCCCCGGAAGCCCACGCGGCCGGCCAGACCGAATACGTGTACTCCGCATCGATGCACAAGAACATCCCGGTTCGCATCGTCGACGGTGGTGGCGGCGGCCCCAAGCCCACCCTCTACCTGCTCGACGGTCTGCGGGCTCCCAACAACACCAGCGGTTGGCTGCAGAACAACACCGGCGCCGACCGCTTCATGGCCGGCAAGGGCACCAACCTGGTCATCCCCTTCGGCGGTGGCGGCAGCTTCTACACAGACTGGGAGCGTCCCGACCCCAAGCTGGGCGTGAACAAGTGGGAAACGTTCCTGACACGCGAACTGCCCGCGTACATGAAGAAGAACCACAACTCAGACAACCGTCGTAACGGCATCGCGGGTCTGTCGATGTCGGGAACGTCGGCGCTGAACCTCGCGTCGCGGCACCCGGGCTTCTACAAGGCGGTCGCGTCCTACAGCGGCTACCCGACCGTCACCTTCCCCGGCTTCACGCAGGGCATCCAGGCGTCGGTCGCGACCATGGGCGGCGACCCCAACAACATGTGGGGCTTCTACCCGGCAGGCCAGTGGTTCCAGAACGACCCGTTCCTGAGTGCCAACAACCTGGCCGGCGACTACGTGTACCTGTCGTCGGGCACCGGACTCGGCAGCAAGTTCGACAGCTCGATCAACCCGACGAGCGCGAACTTCAACCCGGTCAAGTTCTCGCAGATGGTTCCGCTCGAGGTGGCCGCATCGGTCAGCACGCGGCTCTACATCCCCCGCGTCGCAGCGGTCCCGGGCGTCAAGCTCACCACGCATGTGACCCCGGACGGCGACCACTGGTGGGACTACTGGCAGGAGAACTTCCGCCAGTCGTGGAACACCACCTTCCGCCCCGCGTTCTTCTGAGCCGAGGCCAGGAAGCTGAACGACTGAACAACTGAACACGACGAGGGCCGGCGATCGGATCGATCGCCGGCCCTCGTCGTTGTGTTGTGTGCGGTGTGCGGGTGAGTGGTTTCGACTCGGCTGCTCGCTTCGCTCGCGGCCGCTCAACCAGCGGGAAAGGCGGCTCACGCAGCGGGGTGGGCTGCACACCATGCGGGTAAGTGGTTTCGACTCGGCTGCTCGCTTCGCTCGCGGCCGCTCAACCAGCGGTAAAGGCGGCTCACCCAGCGGGGTGTGGCCGCTCAACCAGCGAGAGAAGTGGCCCGGCTCAACCAGCGAGGGGTGAGCCGGCCCGACCAGCGGGCTCGGGCTGTCCTACTCGCCCGAGTCCTGCGTGCCGCGGCGGCGGAAGGCGCGGGCCTCGTCGAGCGCGGAGCGCGGGGTGTCGGACGAGTCGTCATCGACTGCCGGCACCTGGCGGGTCGGCTGGTCGTCGCCCTCCGGGGCGTCGGAGGCCGTGGGACCTTCGACGCGCGGGATGCGCTGAGTCGGACGGTCCCACATGTACGCGTCGTCGTCCTCGTCGGCGTTCGCTTCCGTCCCGGTCGTACCGATTGACGTCGTCGCGGCGTCGTCCGTGTCGTCGGCCGCGGCGTGGCGGTTGCGGCCAGCGAGGCCTGCACCCGCGGCTGTTCCGGCGAGGGCGGTCGTTGTCGCGGCGCTGCTGCGGTCGGACTCGCGTTTGTCGAAGAAGCCCGGTTCATCGTCGTAGACATCGGGGTTCTCGAGGTTCTTGTCGGCGCTGTTTCGCGTCCGCCAGATGATCAGAATCCATGCGAGGAGGAGTAGTGCTCCGACGATGCCGAGGATGAGCGGCAACCAGAATCCGCCGAGCTTGAGCAGATTCATGTAGTGGCCAGCGCGATCGGCCTGCGCGTTGACGGTGCCGTCTGCCCACTGGAACGTGGCCTTCAGGGCGTCGAGCTTGAAATCGCGGACCGGTGCGGGCGTTCCGTCGCTCTGGTCGGGCGACTTGAAGTACTGGCGCTGGTCCTCGCGGCCGTTGACGATGGTGCCGGTCTCGGGCTCGACGAAGACGTGGCGCGTCGCCGATGCGTAGCGATGCATCGTGATCTTGTCGTCGGGCTTCACGCCGCGCCCGGTGATTCCCCACCACTTCGCGGGCATCGTGAGCATCGTGCCCAGCGCGGCCTCACCCTGTGCGTTGGGCAGCGACGAGAGGTCGGTCTCGGGAACCTCGGAGACGAACTCGTAGGTCTTGACCCCGTTGAAGGTCTTCTCGCCGACGTACTTGGCAGGCTGATCCTGGCGGGTGTTGAGGTCGTAGTACAGGTACGACCGCTTCTTGACGTTGAAGCCGAACTTGTACTGGAACCCCTTACGGTCGGGCAACTGGACCGACACGTCCTTGACGTTCACGCCCTCCGGTGCGGCCTCGAGCTGCAGAGCGCTGACGGTGCCGTTGGGCACCGATGTCTTGCGGTTGACCGAAACCCTGTCGATAGTTGCGGTGAGCAGGCCGTCGTCGCACTTCAGGTCGCCATCGGCGCGCGGGGCCGGTGGGTCCGTCTCCTTGCCGTCGGCGTCGCGGATGCGGTCGATCTGGACGGTTTGCGCCGACTGCAGAGTGGCCTGTCGCTTGTCCGAAGGCTCGATGATCACGCTTCGACGCTGCTGCGTCAGGTGTGCGTCAAGCGTGCGGGCCTTGGGCTGTGAGACCGAGCAGCGATCGAAGATGACCGCCGGGAACCGCTCGCCGGCCGATCCGTCGGCAGGAACCGTCGAGGCAACGGACGTGATGTCGAGATCGAGTGGCACCACCCGCAACTGAGGCACCAGGAACGCCGGGATGGCGATCGCCGCGGTGATGCAAGCAACCCCGAGGAATGCCAGCAGCGCCAGCCAAACTCGTCTCATTCTCGACTCCTGTGCGGTTCGGCCTGGCCCGTCGTGTCGACGAGCAGGCCACGGTCAACGCTCTCACCCTAATGGTCGGCCAACGGGAATCAGCCCATGCCGGTGCGATCGGCACGCCTGTCCCGTTCGGCTTCTTTCATGATTCCGGCCATGTAGCCGTAGATCTCCGCGTCCGACATCGCCTTCCAGCGCGGTGCCAGCAGCTTCATGTACTTCTCGACGTAGAGCAGTTGCTTTCCGACGAGCACCAACTCGCGCGGCAACCGGGCGTCGTGTGCCCGTGCGACCGCCGCGAGTTGTCGCCCGAGGTCGGTGTAGCTCATGTCGCCGAGATCCGTGGTCGACAGCGGTGTGGTGATCTTGCGGATGTCAGCCCCACCCTGCGTCGTCGAACCGGGGTTACGCACAGCTCCCAGCAAGAAGATGGCGCGACCCGCCGATTCGTAGTCGTTGCGGACGATCAGGTCGACGACGAGCTGACGCAGGATGCGTCGGGTGCGTGGTGTGAAGCGTCCGACGATGCCGAAGTCGAGCAGCACCAGGCGACCGTCTGCGTCGACGAGGACGTTGCCGGCGTGGAGGTCGCCGTGGAACAAGCCGCCGTGGAACGCCGACTCGAGCAGCGACAGCAACAGGTTTCGGCACAGCGCGACCCCATCGTGTCCGGCGGCGCGCACAGCGGCGGCGTCGTCGATGCGGGTGGCGTAGATGCGTTCCATCGTCATGACGCGCGCGGTGGTCAGGTCGTCGTAGACGTAGGGAACGCGAACGCGATCTCCGAACTGTCCTGGTTTGAGACATTCGTACCATTCGCGCATGGCGTCGGCCTCGTTGCGGAAATCGAGCTCGGCGTCGAGACCGTCGGCAAAATCCTCGACGACGTGTCGCGCCGACAACATCCGGCCGTACTCCGAGATCTCGGCAAGGCTGGCGAGTCGTTCGAGGATCGCGACGTCGGGTGCGAGGCGCTCGGCGATTCCGGGACGTTGGATTTTGACGACGACCTCGTCGCCGTTGTGCAGCCTCGCGGTGTGGACCTGGGCGATGGATGCCGATGCGATCGGCTCGGGGTCGAACTCGGCGAAGACGTCCTCGGGGGCGCGGCCGATCTCGTCGATGAAAACCTGTCGGATCTCATCGGGGTCGGCGGGCGGCACGCTGTCGAGGAGCGATTCGAACTCCGATGCCAACGTCTCGGTGAAGACACCGGGACTCGACGCGATGAGTTGTCCGAGCTTTACGTAGGTGGGGCCGAGGTGCTCGAAGGTCGCGCGCACCTGCGCTGCCGCGCGTTTGCCACTTGGTGCGCGCAGATGCGCGGCGTCGAATGCGGTGTCGAGGAGGAATCTGCCGACGCCGAGCGTTGCGTGGGCGGTGGTCACACCGAGGCGCGTGACCTCGGCGATCGGCGACGCCGGGCGTAGACGCGCGTGGCGACCGTCGTCAACTTTGCTGTCCATATTCCCCCCTGCTCGTCGTGCTTGCGGGTTCCCGCGTCGCGCCCAGTGTAGGAGGTCGGTGTCGGGAATCGGACAAGGCGTACGAACGGCCCAGGTGTCGGTCGCGCCTCAGCCGTGCTCGGGCTCCCCTGAAACGCGATGGTCGGCGTGGTTGAGGGCCTCGGCGATGACCCTGCCGACGTGCCCGTCGCGTAGACGGTAGATGATTCGACGCCCCTCGCGTCTGGTGTCGACGAGCCCGGTGAAGCGCAGTTTTGCCAGATGCTGACTGACCGCAGTCCGCGACGCTCCGACGGCCTCGGTCAGAGCCGTGACGTCACGCTCCTCGTCGCGCAACAGCCACAGGATGTGCAGCCGAGTGGGGTCGGACAGCATGGTGAAGAGTGCTGTTGCGGTACCGAGGAGCTCGGGGTCGGGGCTGACCCGGTGCTCGAGGCTCGGGGCAGGGGTGGCTGCCTGTTTCATCGGCGGTGATCACCGTTCGTCGGCGGTTGCGGTTGCGCGGTTCATCGTAAGTGAGATCCGCGGGTGCATTCGTAGGTTCGCCGGTCGTGTGTTCGCTGTTCGGGTGGCAGTCGCCGGTCGCCAGCTATACGCGGCGCCGACGAGTCCGAGTAGCGCGAGCGCCGACAGTGCGAGTGCACACACCACTTGCCCGCTGGTCGAGGCGCCGAGGCCGGCGAGTGGATAGGTCACCAGAAACGCGGCATGCGAGAGCGAGAACTGGGCGGTGAACACCTCGTCCCGGTCGGCGTCGGTGCTGTGATCGCGCAGCACACGGGCGGTGCCGGTCGAGATGATCGACGTCGCGGCACCGAGCACCGCCCAGAGTGCGAGCAGTGTGATGTACGACGACGCGCCCAACCAGATAGCCATCGCCCCGACGCCGATCACGCAGGCGAGGGCGCAGGCCAGCATCGGCCGTGAGGTTCCCGCGCATCGGAAGATCGTCGGGCCGAGGAGCGCGGCGGCGATCGACCCCGCGCCGAACACAGCGAGAGCCACCGCGACCGCCGTCGCAGAACCCCCGAGGTCGGCGCGGACGAAGACCACGGTCCCAACCATGACAAGCGCTGTGGCCGCTGCGACGACGACGTTGATCCACAACACCCCGCGAAACGAACCGCGCGCCAGCATGATCCGACAACCCGCGAAGGTTCGCCCGCCGAAGCTCTCGGCGGTGGAGGTGGGCCTTTCTTTGATGCTGCGGCCGTTGATGTTTCTGCGGCACGAGATGACGAGGGCGGCCGACGCGGCAAAGCCGAGCGCTGTGCCGACGAACAGCGTCGAATAGGACACGACAGTCAGCAGTGCTGCTGCGATCAGCGGGCTGCCGACGGATTCGAGGTCGTAGGCGATCCGCGACGCCGCGACGGCCGACGAATAGTCGTCCCGGTCGTCGACCACACGCGCAATGGTTGCGGAGAAGGTCGGCGTGAAGGTCGCCGACGCGGTCTGCAACGCGAACACCAGGAGATAGATCTGCCAGACGTGGCCGACCCACGGCAGGCAGCAGGCCATTGCGACACGTACGACGTCTGCGCCGACGAGCACTCGCGAGGCGGGTAGGGCGGTGACCAGCGCGCGCATCACCGGGGCCATCACGACGTAGGCGACCATCTTCACCGCGAGTGCCGTGCCAAGAACCCGACCGGCGTCGGGGCCCGCGAGGTCGTAGGCGAGCAGACCCAACGCAACGGTGAGCAGGCCGGTGCCCAGCAGCGACACCACCTGCGCGCCGTAGAGCCGACGGAAAGTCGGATAGGTGAATGCCCGCACAGGGCGATATTAAGCTATATGTGCGCATCTGCGCACATATACGCGTGCGATACATACCCTAGGGGGGTATAAAGGGGATATGGAGACGCACGGGCACGCGGCCAGGGGCGCAGAACCAGGTGGCCGCGAACACATGGGCCACGAACACATGGGCCACGGCAACATGAACCACAGCGGCATGGACCACGGGGATATGGCGCACGGGCACATGGACCACGTCGCGATGTTCCGACGGTTGTTCTGGATCATGTGCGTGATCGCGATCCCGGTCGTTGCGGCCTCGCCGATGTTCGGGTCGATCGTCGGCTACACCGTCCCCGACAACGCGGTGCGACTGATCTCGCCGGTGCTCGGCACGGTCATGTACCTCTGGGGCGGACGGCCGTTCCTGACCGGTGCCGTGAGCGAACTTCGCTCGCGCACACCCGGAATGATGACCCTCATCGCGCTGGCGATCACGGTCGCATTCGTTGCGTCGTGGGGTGCGTCCCTCCACCTGCTCCCTCACGATCTCGACTTCTGGTGGGAGCTGGCACTTCTCATCGTCATCATGCTGCTCGGGCACTGGATAGAGATGCGCTCGATCGCACAGACCACGTCGGCACTCGATTCGCTCGCATCACTGATGCCGGACGAAGCCGAGCGCGTCGTCGGCGATCCAGGCAGTGGGCAGACCGAGACGGTCGCCCCGGCCGACCTCGTCGAGGGCGACGTGGTGATCGTGCGTCCAGGGGGACGAGTGCCCGCGGACGGTGTAATCATTGACGGCACAGCAGAACTCGACGAGTCGATGATCACCGGAGAGTCTGATCTCGTCACCCGCAAGGTCGGCGACAAGGTGGTCGCAGGAACGGTCACCGCCGATTCCGCGATCACCGTGCGGGTCAGAGCTGTCGGCGACGACACGACGCTCGCGGGCATCCAGCGGCTTGTCGCGCAAGCGCAGAATTCGACGTCGCGTGCACAACGACTCGCCGATCGTGCTGCGGGCTGGCTCTTTTGGTTCGCGCTTGGCGCCGCGGCGCTGACCGCCATCATCTGGACGGCGATCGGACAACCCGAGGACGCTGTCATCCGCACGATCACGGTGCTGGTCATCGCGTGCCCGCACGCACTCGGACTCGCGATACCGCTGGTGGTCTCGATCGCCACCGAACGTGCGGCCAGGATGGGTGTGCTCGTCACCAATCGGATCGCGCTCGAATCCCTTCGGCAAATCGACGTCATCTGCTTCGACAAGACCGGAACGCTCACCCGTGGACGGCCTGAGGTGACTGATATCGTTGCGCGCGAGGGGTATTCGAAGGACGAGCTCCTCGGTCTCGCAGCGTCGGCCGAAATGCAGAGCGAGCACCCGCTCGCTCGCGCCATCGTGCGCGCCGCGCAGGACAGGGGAGTGCGCACCGCGTCGTCGAAGGATTTCAGTACGCACGCCGCAACGGGTGTGCGCGCTGTCGTCGACGGCCGGCAGGTGTCCGTGGGCGGTCCAAGGCTCGTCGAAAATGTGTCTGTCCCAGACGATCTCGCCTCTGCTGCACGGGATCTTCGGGGAAACACGGTGCTGTACCTCATGATCGACGGCGAGGTAGTCGGCGTGATCGCACTCGCCGACGAACCGCGTCCCGAATCGGCACAGGCGGTCGCCGAGCTCCGTGACCGCGGCATCGAGTCGGTGATGATCACCGGCGATGCCCGAGACGTCGCCGACCGGGTGGCCAAGGCGGTGGGCATCACCGAGGTACACGCGCAGGTGCGGCCAGAAGACAAGGAGCAGATCGTCTCCGAGCTGCAGAAGCAGGGCCACACCGTGGCTTTCGTAGGTGACGGCGTCAACGACGCGCCTGCGCTCGCGCGCGCCGATGTCGGTATCGCGATCGGCGCGGGTACCGATGTGGCGATCGGGTCGGCCGGCGTCGTGCTCGCGGGAGACGACCCGCGGACCGTCGTGTCGGCGATCGAACTCTCACGCAAGGCGTACCGCAAGATGAAGCAGAACCTCTGGTGGGCCGCCGGGTACAACCTCATCTCTGTGCCGCTCGCGGCGGGCATCCTCGCGCCGATCGGCTTCGTGCTCCCGATGGCGGTCGGAGCCCTGCTGATGTCGTTGTCGACGATCATCGTCGCGCTCAATGCCCAACTCCTGCGTCGAGCCGATCTACACGAACCGCGAATCTCGGCGTAGTCTTCGTGGAGGGTTTTCGACTGTGGGTCGAAAACACTCAGGGTCGACAACATCGATTCGGCGAAGGAGCACGCACATGGGGCTCGATCTGGCACGTGCCGATCTCGTCGTGGTCGGGGCGGGGGTCGCGGGACTCACCGCCGCACTGCACGCAGCAGAGCTCGGGCTGCGCGTGGTGATCTGCAACAAAGGTGCTGCGTACAGCCCTGAATCGCTTCAAAATGCCGGATCGCTTGAACATGCGGGGCCGTTCGAACACAGCACGTCGACGTACTACGCGCAGGGCGGCGTCGCGGTGGTCGCGCCCGACGATGTCGACGACAGCGTCGAATTGCACCTGGACGACACGCTGGCCGCCGGTGCGGGGCTCGGTGATGCCGAGATCTCGCGGGAGATCCTCGCGGACGGATGGTCTGCGGTGTCGCGCCTGCTCGGATGGGGTGCGCAGTTCGATCGCGATGCCTGGGGGAGATTCACCCGTACGCGCGAGGGCGGGCACAGCGTGCGTCGGATCATCCATTCCGGCGGCGACGCCACGGGCGCGCAGATTCAGCTGGCACTGTCGGAGGCCGTCGCCACCGTGATTCGACGCGGCGAGGTGCGCGTCCTCGACGACTGCACTGTCACCCGAATACTCACCGCGAACGGACGCGCCGTCGGCGTCGCGTACCTCGGCGCGGACGGATCGGGAGTGGTGCACGCCCCGACGGTGCTGCTCGCGACGGGCGGCAGCGGACACCTCTTTGCCGCGACCACCAACCCGGCGGGCGCCACGGCAGACGGCCTCGCGCTCGCACTACGCGCGGGTGCCGACGTTGCCGACCTCGAGTTCGTGCAGTTCCACCCGACGATGCTGTACACGCCGGGAGCGCGAGGTCGGCGCACGCTGGTCACAGAGGCCATCCGAGGCGAGGGCGGACGTCTCGTCGACGCCGACGGAATGTCGGTGACCGAGGGCGTCCATCCGCTCGGCGATCTGGCACCGCGCGACGTCGTCGCCAACGCCGTGACGGCGGCGATGGAACGCACCGGACATCCGTGCGTGTACCTCGACATCTCGGCAATCGACGACTTTGTCACACGGTTTCCGACGGTCACCGTCGGGCTGCGCACGGCCGGTCTCGACCCAGCGGACGGGCGCATCCCGGTGGTGCCGGGCGCCCACTATCAGTGCGGTGGCGTAGTCACCGACGCGCACGGGCGCACGACGGTCGCAGGTCTACTCGCGGCAGGCGAAGTAGCCCGCACCGGGCTGCACGGCGCCAACCGGCTCGCATCCAATTCGCTGCTCGAAGGGCTGGTGATGGGGGTCCGTGCTGCCGATGTCGCAGCGCTGGCCGGCACCGACGTCGCCGAGGCAGTCGGGTCACTCGGCGACGAGCCCGGTGTCGAGCAGGTGGTGGACCGAGAGGTGCTGCAGGATGCGATGTCGCGTTTCGTCGGGTTGCGCCGCGACGCGGAGGGACTCGGGCGAGTCGCGGCGATGCTCGACGATGCGAGTCCACGCGTCCTCGCGACGCGGCGCGACGTCGAAGATGCTGTGTTGACACTTGCCGCGCGGGCCGTCGTGACGGCCGCCCTGGCGCGGACCAGCTCACGCGGGTGCCATGTGCGTACCGACGAGCAGTACCCGGGCGCGGATCATCACGGGACCGGCGAACAGCGCTCGCGACCCTTCCGATTGGTCGACGGCAACATCTGCGCCGTCGGGGTAGAAGTGCCAGCGCTGACTTCCGTAGACTGACGCCGGGGAGAGGGGCGGTCGACGCACCGCACGGCCGTGATGACAGTCGATTCGACTGTGACGTGCCGGGTAATCGCGAGTAGCGTCGTCGCCACACGTAAGCAGCGCGTATTCGGGCCGATGGGAGGACCGTATGGACGGCCAGGGTTGCTGGTCAACGGTTGTGTGCTCCGCGGAGGAACGTCGCGCGCTCGGTTTGAGCGGGTCGTCGGAATGGTTGCTGCAGTGTCGGCTGGCGGCCGGACACGCGGGTAACCACGCCACGGATGCGAGTGCTCGACCGCGAAGCGACAGACGTCTCTGGCTCGAGTGGAACGACTTCGACGACCGCGCGCAATCGCTCATCGAGCGCAACCCGTGCCCGGTCCCGTCGCCCGAGGGAGCGCGCTGCGTCTTCTTCAACGGACATGGCGGACCACACTTCTATGCCCGGTCGAACGGGCATGCCCCGAGCCCTCGTCCCGGCAGCGGTGGTCCCCGGCGCACGCCCGGTGGCGATGCCCGGGAGCCCGTCGGTACACCCGATCAGCCGCAGCGCAGCGGGCCGTCGACCGGCGATCTCCCGATCGCCGCGGGTAACGCCGGGTCGCATCGCCTCGACGATCCGCGCGGGTCGTCGCTCCGCGAGGCCCCACCCGCGCAGCATCCGGTCTCGTCACATTCGGGGTCGGGGCAGTCGGCTGCGGCACACGCCTACCGCGGTGGACGCCGGTCGACCAACGCTGAACCACCCTCGACGCCCGTCTACCAAGCCAACAGGCACCAGGCTCTCGACGCCTCTGGTCAGCGGTCCGTCGAGCAGCCCCAACCGCCAGCACCTCAACCCCCGTCACCCCAACCGCCGTCACCCCAACCACCGTCACCTCGACCCCCGATGCCGCAGCGCGTCGATCCGTTTCAGGGTGGTCACCCGACGTCCGGGGCGCAGTCCGATCCGGTGAGTGACGCGCTACACGAGGTTGCCGCGGCGTTGTCGAAGCTCGCCGACGCACTCCATCACGCGCGCTCCTGAGACGTCTCTCGTCTTCCGCTCTCAGCTGTTGGCTATCCAGATACCCTAGGGGGGTACCGTTTATTGTCATTTTCTGGTATACCGGTAAGGGGTATACGAGGAGAGTGACCATGACCGTAGACGCGACACCGGACGCCGGGACCAACACAGACGCCGAGCACAACGCACACGGGTACATCACGCGCAAGGACGACTACCTCAAGCGTCTTCGACGCATCGAGGGTCAGGCGCGTGGGCTCCAACGCATGGTCGACGACGAGGAGTACTGCATCGACATCCTCACCCAGTTGTCGGCGATGACCAAGGCGCTGCAGGCCGTTGGGCTCGGTCTGCTCGAAGAGCACATGAACCACTGCGTGGTACACGCAGCGCAGGAGAGCGACGAGGCCGGCCGAGCCAAGGTCGACGAGGCAATGGCCGCGATCGCCCGGCTCGTCAAGTCCTGATGCAGCCGACCAAGTCGATGCAGTCAACACTGACGACGATCAACCACCACGAAAGGTAACCGAACACAATGACCACGAGCACCTACACAGTCACCGGCATGACCTGCGGGCACTGCGTCGCATCGGTTCGCGAGGAGATCGGCGAGATCCCCGGCGTGAACAATGTCGACGTGACTTTGGAGACGGGCGTCGTCGAGATCTCCAGCGATCGCGAACTCGCTCGCGACGAGGTTTCCGACGCCGTGTCCGAAGCCGGATACGAGCTGGTCTGACATGTCGACGACGTACACGACGCACGGTGAGGGGCCGACCACCGTCGTCGACCTCGACATCACCGGCATGACCTGTGCGTCGTGTGCGAATCGTATCGAGCGCAAGCTCAACAAACTCGACGGCGTCCACGCCACGGTGAACTTCGCGACGGAAAGGGCGACGGTCGACGGCACAGCCGACGTCGACACCCTCGTCGCCACGGTTAAGGACGCCGGATATACGGCCACACCCGTGCGCCCGAAAACTGTTGGTGAGTCACCTGATTCGGATCTGGACGACGGGATCGAGCCCGATGGGGTCGATTCGAGCCCTGCTGCCGTCGAGTTGCGGGGATTACGTCAACGACTCATCATCTCGGCGCTGTTGTCGATACCGGTCATCGTCCTCGCGATGGTGCCGGCGTGGCAGTTCACCAACTGGCAGTGGCTGTCGCTGACTCTTGCTGCACCCGTGATCATCTGGGGCGGCTATCCGTTCCATCTCGCCGCGTGGCGCAATCTGCGGCATGGCACTGCAACCATGGACACGCTGGTGTCGATGGGCACTCTTGCCGCCTTTGGGTGGTCTTTGTACGCCCTGTTCTTCGGTATGGCCGGAATGCCGGGCATGACACACGGATTCGAGCTACTCCCCGATCGCGGAGCGGGAGCGTCGTTCATCTACCTGGAGGCCGCAGCGGGCGTCACAACGTTCATCCTCGCCGGTCGCTACGCGGAGAAGCGTGCCAAAATCCGTGCGGGGGATGCACTTCGGGCTCTGATGAACCTCGGCGCGAAGGATGTCGTGATCCGACGTTCGGGCGGTGAGGTCAGGGTCCCGATCGCAGAGCTCGCCGTCGGAGACGAGTTCGTTGTTCGTCCCGGCGAGAAGATCGCCACCGACGGAGTGGTCGTTGAGGGTGCCTCCGCTGTCGACATGTCCATGCTCACAGGCGAATCCGTGCCCGTCGAGGTGACCGTCGACGACGACGTCGTCGGCGCGACGATCAATACGAGCGGTCGACTCGTGGTTCGTGCGACCCACGTCGGTTCCGACACCGCGCTGGCACAGATGGCCAGGATGGTCGAGGCGGCGCAGGCGGGCAAGGCACAGGTTCAACGACTCGCCGACCGGATCTCCGGCGTCTTTGTTCCCGCCGTCATGCTCATTGCCCTTGGCGCACTGATCTTCTGGTGGGTCGACGGTTCGGTGCTGACCGCGTTCACCGCAGCGGTCTCGGTTCTGATCATCGCGTGCCCCTGTGCGCTCGGACTGGCGACACCGACTGCGTTGATGGTCGGCACCGGACGTGGTGCGCAGCTCGGAATCCTGTTGTCGGGCCCCGAAGTGCTCGAGAAGACTCGACGCATCGACACCGTCGTGCTGGACAAGACCGGCACCGTGACCACCGGCGAGATGCGCGTCGACGCCGTACACCCTGCAGCCGGGGTCACCCCGGAAGAGGTCGCCACTCTCGCCGCAGCGGTGGAGAAGGGTTCTGAACATCCCATCGGTCACGCGATCGTCGTTGCCGCACAGGATCTTCCGGTACCCGAGGTCGACGAATTCGACGCCGCTTACGGTGTCGGGGTGTCAGGCAGGGTTGGAGCCAGCAGCGTGGCCGTCAGTGGGCCCGCGCATCTCGACGTCGAACTCGACGAAGGACTTCGCAGTGCCATCGACGATGCGCAGGCCGCGGGAGCGACTCCCGTCGTCGTGCTGCGCGACGGTACGCCCATCGGTGTCATCGTGGTGTCGGACACGGTGAAACCGGGCGCCGCCGAAGCGATTTCGCGCATGAAGAAGGCGGGACTGCGGCCGGTTCTGTTGACCGGAGACAACGCAGGCGCCGCCCGGCACGTCGCCGACATCGTCGGTATCGACACCGTGATCTCCGATGTGCGGCCCGAAGACAAGGTCGCCGAGGTCGTCCGCCTACAGCAGGCCGGCGCGACCGTGGCGATGGTCGGCGACGGCATCAACGACGCGCCGGCCCTCGCGCAGGCCGACCTCGGCATCGCGATGGGCACAGGTACCGATGTCGCGATCGCGGCCAGCGACGTGACCGTCGTCGACGGTGACCTGAACAAGGTGCTCGACGCGATCGCGTTGTCGCGCGCGACATTACGAACGATCAAGCAGAACCTCTTCTGGGCGTTCGGCTACAACGTGGCTGCGATCCCGCTTGCCGCTGCCGCGCTGCTCAATCCGATGATCGCGGGCGCCGCGATGGCGCTCTCGTCGGTGTTCGTCGTGCTGAACAGCCTTCGCCTGCGGCGGTTTACGCCGCGGCGGTGATCTCGACAAGCTCGATCAGCGGGGAGCGGCTCGATCAGCGGTGAGCGGCTCGATCGGCGGGTGGGTGATCTCGACAAGCTCGATCAGCGGGGGGGCAGCTCGATCGGCGGTGGGGTCAGCGGCGCGCGGCGGCGTGGCGTCCGGCGCGGCGTCCGAAGTACGAGCCCTCGCCCAGTTGTGTTCCGCTGGCGTAGCCCTTGCTGTCCTGTGCGATGTTCGCTGCGCACGCGCCCGCTGCGTAGAGTCCGGGGATCGCGGTCCCGGAGGCGTCGAGCACCTCGCCGTCGACCGAGGTCGCCATGCCGCCGAGGGTGAACCCCGCGTACATCGCCTTTCCCAGACTCATGTCGAAGACCGCCCACGGGCCCTTGTCTTGCGGCGCAAGGTATTCGGGCGCTTTGTGGAAGTCCGGATCCTCGCCGCGTGCGGCGTTCTCGTTGTACCGATCAAGGCTCGCCTGCAGCCTCCCGGTCGGAATGCCGAGTGCCTGTTCGGCTTCCGCAATTGTCTCGTAGCCGTCGACAAACGGCACCAGCGGCATGCGTGGTCGCTTCATGTGTGCTTCGTCGACGATCAGATAGGCCGTCGAATCTGGTTGTTCGAGAACAAAACTCGACGTCCGCGAGTGGTAGGAGTCCTCCGCGACGAATCGATCGCCATTCTTGTTCACCGCGATCCCGGTCAGCAGAATGGCCGGCGGGTAGACAGGTGCGGTGCAGAATGCCTGATCCATGTGCTTGAGTTCCGCACCCACCGAGACACCCATGCGGAGTCCGAGGCCGTCGTCGTAGGTGTTGCCGAGTACGTACGGCTTCTCGGTGAGCCACGGCACGTTCTCCGCGACCATGTCGGAGTTCATCACGAACCCGCCCGCGGCGATGACGACTCCCTGCGCCCTGATCACCCCGTCGCCACTGCCGGGGCTGTGCCACGCGACTCCGGCGACAGCGCCGTCGTCGACGACGAGTTGCCGAGCGCCGGTCTCGTATCGCACCTCCACTCCGAGGTCGGCGAGACGTTTGACCAGCAACTCGACGATCATCGCGGCACCACCCGTGTCGCCGGGGACCGGAACCTTGTGCCCGCGCGGGGCGGGAACGGCCATGGTGTTGAACGGCCACACCTTCTCGTTGCCGGTGTACATCAGACCCTGCGTCTCGGGCTGGACGACGGCCTTCTCCGGGTAGTAACTGCGCTCGAACTGAAAGCCGAGAGCTTCGAGCCAATCGAAATGCTCGACGCTGTCGACGCAGTACGCATGGATCTTGTCCGGCTCGGGGTCGCTGGAGACCGCGGTGATGTACCGCTCCATCTCCTCGGCGGAATCGTCGTGCCCGGTGGCTTTCTGGACCGCCGTGCCGCCGCCGAGGTAGAAGTGTCCGCCCGCCAGTGCCGTCGTGCCGCCGGCCGCTGCCGCACGTTCGAGAACCAGAACACGTGCCCCATTCGACGCCGCCTCCACCGCGGCGCAACCGCCCGCGATGCCCAGTCCGATCACCACGACGTCGACCTCGTCGCTGAACTGCGTCACCGCGCCGAGGGGGAGGGTGTCGGGAATCCGTGTGCCGTCAGCCATGCGGCTTAGCGTAGACCACAAACTAGAACGTGTTCTAGTGATTGAGGGTCGCGTACGTTTGCCTTCTCCTCAGGCTTTGGAGGTATCAAGGGGTGTGTCCTCTGGACGAACCCTCACCAGACCCGACGTCGACGACAATCGTCGACCGTCAACTCATGACGGCCCCGCAGCGGTCGCCGGGCTGATCGCCGTCGGCGCAGGCCTCGCCGTTGGCGAGTTGTGTGCGGTTCCGATCTCGGAGAACTCCTCACCGTTCTTCGCCGTCGGTTCGACGGTCGTCGACCACACGCCGCAGGCGGTCCGTGAGTGGGCGATCGGGGTGTTCGGCACCTCGGACAAGACGGCGTTGTTCACCGGAATGGCACTGATCATCGTCGTCCTCGCAGCGGCGACGGGCGTGCTCGAGCGGCGTCGACCTCCGCTCGGGAGCGTTGTGATCGGGGTGTTCGCCGTGCTCGGGGTGGTCGCGGCACTCAACCGGTCGGGTTCGAGCGGCGCCTACGTCATTCCGTCGCTGCTCGCCGGAGTCGTCGGTATCGGGGTGCTGCGACTGCTCCTGCGACAACTCGACGCCCCGCAAACCAACCACAATGACGAGCAGCCGTCCGGGGTCCCACGGCGCTTCGTCCTGACGGCTGCGGGAATCGCGGTCGCCGCCATCGCGGTGGGTGCCATCGGCCGCAAACTGCTTGCCGACGCCGCGCGCACCGTCGCCGATCGCGCGGGCATCAGGCTCCCCGCGCCCGCCTCACCCGCGCCGCCGATCCCCGCGGGCGTCGATATCGGTGTGCAGGGCGCGACGTCGTACGTCACCGACAACGCGTCGTTCTACCGCATCGACACCGCCCTGCAGGTGCCTCAACTGACCACCACGGACTGGAAGCTGCGGGTGCACGGCCTCGTCGACGAGGAGTTCACCCTCACCTGGGACGAACTACTCGCGATGCCCATGACCGAACGCGTCGTGACGTTGACCTGCGTGTCGAACGAGGTCGGCGGTGATCTGATCGGCAATGCCCGCTGGCTCGGCGTGCCGATGAAGGCCATCCTCGACAGGGCCGGAGTTCGCCCTGGCGCCGACATGTTGCTCTCGACGAGCTCAGACGGATGGACCGCGGGCACCCCCGTGTCGGCGATCACCGACAAGCGTGACGCGCTGCTGGCAGTCGCGATGAACGGCGAGCCGCTTCCCATTGAACACGGATTCCCTGTGCGACAAGTGATTCCGGGGCTCTACGGGTATGTGTCGGCGACGAAGTGGGTGACCGACTGGGAACTCACTCGGTTCGCCGACGCTCAGGCGTACTGGACGACGCGCGGGTGGTCGGCGCTTGGTCCGATCAAACTCGCGTCGCGCATCGACCGTCCAGCGGGCGGCTCGGTCAACCCCGGCGAGGTGATCATCGCCGGGACGGCGTGGGCGCAACATACGGGTATCTCCGCGGTTCAGGTCCGCATCGACCGCGGGCCCTGGCAGGACGCGCAACTGGCAACCGAGTACAGCATCGACACCTGGCGCCAGTGGAAGTTCACCTGGCAGACGACCAGCGGCCAGCACACCGTCGAATGCCGTGCCATCGACAAGAACGGGAAGACGCAGACCGAGACCGAGGCCGACCCGGTTCCCGACGGCGCGACCGGACTCGATTTTCGCGACTACACCGTCGGCTGATGAGAGCACGGAGTGGTGCCGCCGTGGGCGTGAGGCGATTGCCGGGGTTACCCTTCGACGCAGCACACATCGAGGGGTGGGTCACATGCGCGGGGTTGTCACTTCTGGACTCGCGGTGTGCGCCGCGGCCCTACTGCTGACCCCCGGCACCGCCGGTGCGGCTTCGCAGGGCGCGCAAGGTCCCGTCCGGCTCCCCACGGTTCAATTGCCCGGGTCCTGGTACGAGCCGACGCCGATCCGGGACAAACCCAGCTGGCTCCCGGAGGGTCTCGGAGAAGACTCGACGGTGCTCCTCATCCCCGGCACCAGCGACTTCACACCGATCAGCTCGACGGTGATCGGCGGCGCAGGCTCCCCGATGGGAGGCGACCAGTACGGCCGCACGGTCGACGTCGGGTTCTACGACGCACCGCATGGCGCGGGCTCCTACAATCCGAAAATCCCGGTCGTGCAATACCCTGCGGCCTTCGGAGTCGTTGTCGGCAATAAGAAGTTCGATCTCACCGGCAACGGCACCTACAACGATTCGGTCGACATCGGTACCGCCGACGGGGTCGCTGACGCCGAGCGGGCATGGGTTGATCGCGGTAAATCGGGCACCATCGTTCTCAATGGCTACTCGCAGAGCGGGCCCATCGCGATGAACGTCGCCTACAAACTCCACCAGAAGTACTTGGCGGGAGACGCGGATGCGATCCCGGATGCCAACGTCGTCGTGGTGGTCGGCGCCGACTCGCGATTTCCCAACACCGGCATCGAAACGGTCATACCCAGCGTCATCCCCGGTGCCTACACGAACGGTCCGCGCGACGAATCGAGTACCGGCGACATTCGGGTCATTTCCTACTGCGTGCGCGGAGACTCGGTGTGCGGCTTGGGAAATCCCCTCGCGCACCCGTTGACCTCCGCCTTCTACTTCTTGCCCGGTGCAACGATCCACGGCCAAAAGGGCAATCTGGTGAACCAGTACCGGGTGGTCTCGACCAAAGAAGTCGGCGCCACCACCTACGTCGTCCTCGACGGCGGCAATCCGCGGGGGATCTTTCTGCGCAGCCTTGGCATACCCGTTCCACCAGAATTCGACGACGCGCTCGACACTCTTGTCCCCGTACCGGAGCCGGGTGAGGCGTCGACGAATGCAGGCGAGAAGCTGCCGACACCGCGCGAGATTCAGGTTGCTCTGTACGACGCGTTGAGGCTGCAGGTACCGGTCACCGACCCGGACGCCCTCGCGGCACAGGGCAAGACGTGGCAGCCGCCGCAGAACACCAGCGCGACGCCGACCCCTGCTCTCACAACCCCTGACCAGCTCCCCGCAGTCGCCGACACCGCGCCCGCAGCGGTCCCCGAGGACCCCGTCGGCGACGTGGTCGCCCATCTAGTTCGCTGGGCAGCCGGCAACGTCAAGCAAAAGTGAGCAATTCAACGGCGTGATCTGCGTCTGCTGAGGTCATGCTATGTTCGTCGCACCGAATTTCGAGCGGGCGCGGCGTGCGGATGACCACCTCATTGACGGACGCGCCCCGACGAGGCGCCAAACGCAGTGGCCGGAGGAGTAAACCCGCGGATCACCGTGCGCTCGTACCCAAACAGATCGAGCACTGACGAAGACCAGTGCCGAAGAAGACAGAGAAGAAACTGACAACATGAGCGTGGGAGTCGTGCGCGAAACGGCCGAGGGTGAGCGTCGCGTGGCGCTCGTCCCGAAGGTCGTTGCGACGCTGGTAGGTAAGGGAGTGCCGGTAACCGTCGAATCGGGCGCCGGTGTGGAGGCGTTGATCCCCGACGACGCATACGTCGAGGCAGGAGCGACGATCGGCGATCCGTACGCGGCGGATGTGGTGCTTCGTGTGTCACCGCCGAGCGACGCCGAGATCGCCAAGCTGCGGCGCGGCCAGAAGCTGATCGGCTTCTTGGCACCGCGCAATGCCGACACCAAGGTCGGAGCGCTGAAGGAAGCGGGCGTCGAGGCGTACGCCGTCGAGGCGATTCCGCGCATCTCGCGTGCGCAGGTCATGGACGCGCTGAGCTCGCAGGCCAACGTGAGCGGCTACAAGTCGGTCGTCGTGGCAGCCGACAAGTCGACGCGATTCTTCCCGATGCTCACCACCGCGGCGGGCACGGTCAAGCCTGCAACCGTACTGGTGCTCGGCGTGGGTGTCGCCGGCCTGCAGGCGCTGGCAACGGCCAAGCGCCTCGGCGGCCGCACCACCGGCTACGACGTGCGACCCGAGGTGGCCGAGCAGGTCCGTTCGGTCGGCGCGCAGTGGCTCGATCTGGGAATCGACGCCGCCGGTGAAGGCGGATACGCCCGTGAACTCACCGACGACGAGCGCGCCAAGCAGCAGCAGGCGCTCGAAGACGCGATCAAGGGCTTCGACATCGTCATCACCACCGCGCTGGTTCCGGGTCGCCCGGCGCCTCGCCTGGTCACCGCCGCTGCAGTAGAGGGAATGAAGCCCGGCAGCGTCGTCGTCGATCTTGCAGGTGAAACCGGTGGCAACTGCGAGTTGACCGAACCGGGTCAGACCGTCGTCAAACACGACGTCACCATCACGTCTCCGCTGAACCTGCCCGCGACGATGCCCGAGCATGCCAGCGAGCTGTACTCGAAGAACCTGCAGGCGCTGATCGAGCTCATGCTCGACGAGAACGGCGCCATCACACCCGATTTCGACGATGAGGTCATCGCATCCGCATGCGTGACCGGGTCGACGTCGACCAGTTCGGAGGTGAAGGCCTGATGTACACCGGTCTCATGGCGAACATCGCCATTCTCGTTCTCGCGGGATTCGTCGGCTTCGCGGTCATCTCGAAGGTGCCCAACACGCTGCACACCCCACTCATGTCCGGTACCAACGCTATTCACGGCATTGTTGTGCTCGGCGCGCTGGTCGTGCTGGGTTCGCTTCCGGCAGATGCCAATTGGGGTACCCGGATCATCGCGTTCGTCGCGCTGATCTTCGGCACGCTCAACGTGGTCGGCGGATTCCTCGTCACCGACCGCATGCTCGGAATGTTCAAGGGTAAGAAGGAGTCTGCCAAGTGAGCGCCATCCTCGCCTCGACGGTGCTGGCGAGCGAGTCGACGGGACAGGTCTCCGAAGGCCTCGGCTACGGCGTCACGGCTCTCTACATCGTCTCCTTCTCGCTGTTCATCTACGGTCTGATGGGCCTGACCGGCCCCAAGACCGCTGTGCGCGGAAACTGGATCGCCGCGACGGGTATGGGCATCGCGATCGTCGCGACCCTGCTCAGCGTCTACAACGACGCAGGCGACGTCGGCGTCCCGACTGTCAACTGGGTGCTGATCGCCATCGGTCTCGCGATCGGTGTCGCACTTGGCATCCCGCCGGCCCTCAAGACCAAGATGACGGCGATGCCGCAGTTGGTCGCGCTCTTCAACGGCGTCGGCGGCGGCACCGTCGCGCTCATCGCGTGGGCCGAGTACATCGAGTACGACGGCTTCACCCAGGTGCCGCACGAGCCGAACGTGGCCGTGATCGTCGGATCGCTCTTCGCGGCGATCATCGGTTCGATCTCCTTCTGGGGCTCGCTGGTCGCCTTCGCGAAGCTGCAGGAACTGCTCAACAAGAACCTCGAGAAGAAGCTCGTTGCAGCGGCCAAGCTGTTCCAGGTCGCCAACGTCGTGCTGGCGATCGTGGCCGTCGCGGTGGCCGTGGTCATCGGTGTGAAGGCGAGCTCGACCAACGCGACTCCGTGGTACTGGATCGTCATCCTGCTCGTGGTCGCGGGTCTGATGGGTCTGTTCGTGGTGTTCCCCATCGGCGGCGCCGACATGCCCGTCGTCATCTCGTTGCTCAACGCACTCACCGGATTGTCCGCTGCTGCTGCGGGTCTCGCGCTGAACAACCAGGCGATGATCGTGGCGGGCATGATCGTCGGAGCGTCGGGTTCGATCCTGACCATGCTGATGGCCAAGGCGATGAACCGCTCCATTCCCGCCATCATCTTCGGGTCCTTCGGTGGCGGCGACGCCGGTGCCGCGGGTGTTGCCGGTGGTGCGGGCGGCACGGTCAAGGCCACGTCGGCTGCCGACGCCGCGATCCAGATGGCGTACGCCAACCAGGTCGTCGTCGTTCCGGGCTACGGTCTCGCCGTCGCCCAGGCGCAGCACACGGTCAAGGAAATGGCAGACCTGTTGGAGGACAAGGGCGTCGAGGTCAAGTATGCGATCCACCCGGTCGCCGGTCGTATGCCCGGCCACATGAACGTGCTGCTGGCCGAGGCCGACGTGCCGTACGACTCGATGAAGGAGATGGACGACATCAACGGCGAGTTCACTCGCACCGACGTCACCATCGTCATCGGCGCCAACGACGTGACCAATCCGGCGGCGCGCAACGACCCGTCGTCGCCGATTCACGGAATGCCGATCCTCAACGTCGACCAGTCCCGATCGGTCATCGTTCTCAAGCGTTCGATGAGTTCGGGCTACGCCGGTATCGACAATCCGCTGTTCACCGCGGAGCAGACGTCGATGCTGTTCGGCGACGCGAAGAAGTCGGTCGCCGAGGTCATCGAGGAGCTCAAGGCGCTGTAGCAGCCTCATGAAGTGCTTTACGATTTGGTAGCAGCGGGGGGCAAAACGTGTCGCCCGATGGTCCGGG
>NZ_CBDRLS010000006.1:0-287628 GCF_965344965.1 Gordonia jacobaea
GACAATCTTGTCAATACACTATCGAGTTCTCAAAGAACACACACCTACCAGCGCCACCCCGCATGGCGAGGCGCTCTCTAGTAAGCTGGTGTTTGGAATTGTTGACCCCGTCTCCGGAGCAACTCTTCCAGGCTACCAGATCCGATTCGCGTTCGCAACACCGTGTGTTGCGGGCTATTCGTTTCTGGCCGCATCGGTGTTCCAGGCTATCATACCTGAGACACTGCAGTTTCCCCGATTCCGTGTCGGCCCCGGGGTCTTGCTCGCTGCGGTGCAACAAGAAAGTTACACACACGGGAACAGGGCGTCAAATCGCCTGGTCAGAGGCTTAAACGAGCGCCGGCAAAGCTCTTCTTACCGCGTCGGATGACCAGCCAACGGCCGTGCAGCAGGTCGGAAGTGCCTGGAGTCCACTCCGGATCGGTGATCTTGGTGTTGTTGACGTAGGCACCTCCTTCCCCGATCGCGCGTCGTGCAGCTTTGTTGCTCTCAGAGAGCCCGCTGTCCACGAGAAGTCCTACGAGCGTCGGTGCGTCGGAGCTGTATTCGGCGACCGTGGTCTCGCCCAGTGCTGCCGCGAGCGTCGACTCATCGAGATCGGCCAGTTCGGCGCGACCGAACAATGCCTGGCTGGCAAGTTCCACGGCCTGGGTGTTGGCTGCGCCGTGGATCAGTGTCGTCATCTCTGCTGCGAGGCGCTTCTGCGCCAACCGAAGATGCGGAGTCTCTTCGGTTGCACGCTCCAGCTCACCGATCTCTTCCCTGCTCAGGAACGTGAACCACTTCAGGTAGCGGACGACGTCGGCGTCGGACGTGTTCACGAAGTACTGGTACCAGGCGTAAGGACTGGTGAGTTCCGGGTCGAGCCAGAGGCTTCCGCCGCCGGTCGACTTACCGAACTTCTTGCCATCCGACGAGGTCACGAGCGGAACCGTCAGCGCGTGCACGGTGTCTCCGGTGATCCGGCGCGTGAGATCGACACCGCCGACGATGTTTCCCCACTGATCCGAGCCACCGATCTGCAGGCTGCACCCGTGCCTGCGGTGCAGTTCGAGGTAGTCGTTGGACTGCAGCAGCAGGTAACTGAACTCGGTGTAGCTGATCCCATCGGACTCGAGGCGTCGTCGAACGGTTTCTCGAGCGAGCATCACGTTGACCGAAAAGTGCTTACCGAGGTCGCGGAGGAACTCGATCGCGCTCAGCCCTGCCGTCCACTCCATGTTGTTGACCAGCAGCGCGCTGTTCGGACTGTCGTCGAATCGCAAGAAGCTGGCCAGCTGGTCGCCGATGCGTCCGGTCCACCCGCCAACCGTGTCGACGGAGTTCATGGTCCGCTCACCGACATCACGCGGGTCGCCGATGAGTCCTGTCGCACCACCTGCGAGAGCGATAGGCCGATGACCTGCGAGTTGAAAGCGACGCAGCGTCAGAAGCGGCACCAAATGCCCAGCATGCAGGCTCGACGCCGTCGGGTCGAAGCCCGCGTACACAGTGATCGGGCCGGCTTCGACAGCGGACCGCAGTTCATCGATGTCGGTTGACTGCGCGATCAAGCCTCGCCACTGCAGATCGTCGAGAATGTCAGAACCATCGATTCGGTCTTCAGAGGTCAGTGTGCTCACACATCGATCTTGTCATCTGCGCGTGCGCGGCCGGCGAACACCCGACCTGTATCGATCAGACCCGACCCTCATCGATCAGGCAGAAGTGAGACGTTGATGCTCTTCGTCGTCGACCGCGCGCGCCTCAGTGGCCAACATGACCGGGATGCCGTCGGCATCGATCCGGTAGGCGACACGAAGCCGCGGGTTGTAGAGCTCATCGCCCGCGTCGAGCAGCGGGCCGTGATCCTGCGGGCACACCAGCCGGTCACGAACGATCGGATCCAGTGACTGCGCGCGAGAACTCATCGGTTTGCTTCCTCTCTCAGCGGATTTCCCCAGCGGATTTCGACGCACCGCGGGGCCACGACAGCAAGCCTAACGGCGCGGCGAACGCGTCGATTACCCGCTCGCCTCGACATCAACGCGTGCCGGTCGCGGCTCCCCCGGCTGTTGTCCTGGTCGGCGCGCCCGCGGTTCCGACAGCTCTTGCCGACGTCGTGCGCTCGCGTGAGGTTGCGGAGGACGAATCCGGCAGCCAATCCACTCTGCTCACCGCAGTCTTGGTGAACCGTCGGTACCTGCCCTCCGAGTCGCGGTACCAGACCTTTGACCCGGGTTTCGGCACACCGCGAGCCGCCAGTGCGCTCGCCTGGGGGCGATAAGACTCCGATACCGGGATCTCGTCGACGACGCAGACCAGGTGAGGTCGACGGTGCGCGGGCAGTGCGCCAAGGCCGAGCCGCAGTTGCGTGACTGTCAACGAATCCACGTCGACATCGGACCGCATCGTCAGCGCGGCCACCACGATCTGGCTTCCCGGATCGCCGAGCCGGTAGGCGGCCACTTGATCGACACCGGGCACCCGCGAGAGCAGTTGCTCGATCGGCGGAAGGTAGATGGGGCCCTCGATCGAATGCGCCACGGTGTCAACCGATCCCATGAACCACAGGTCGTCGTCGGAGTCCCGGTAGAACAGGTGACCCGACACCTCCCACCGGTCCTTGGGCGCGAAGACGTCACGCAAGACGGTCGCGGTGGTGTCGAAGCGATGCCGCGAACGCGCCAGCAGCAGCCCGACCTCGCCCTGCCCCGCACGGTCGACGAAACCGTTTTCACCGACGACGAGGCGCTCGGCGTCGACGTCGTATGCCGCGATTGCCACCTCGTTGGTTTCCGGCAGAGCGCGACCCATCGACCCGACCTTGTCGGCGGCGACGTTGGCCAGGATGGCCGACCCGTCAGCTGTCGCGAAGAACTCGAGAACGCGGGCACGTGGGAAGCGTTCGCTTATCTCGTCCCAGAGGCCGGTGGGAAGTCCCGATCCCATGAACAAGCGGATCGGATTGTGCTCGTTGATCTGAAAGTTCTTGTCGTGCAGTATCTCTCGCAGCATCGACCAGGTGTAGGACACCACCGTGACGCCGTATCGATGAACCTCGGTGGCGAAGTTCTCGGCGTCGACGCCCTCCGACAATGCGATACGCGACCGTCCGACGGCCGTCGCGCCGAGCGTGGTCAGCAATCCGGAGGCGTGGTGCAGCGGCGGGATGCAATAGACCGTGTCGCGATCGGTGAGACCTGCCGCCGACGCCGCTCCGAACGCCGACATCGCGAACCGATGATTGGTCACCGGCCACACCGCAAGTTTGCCGCGTGAGCGGGTGAACAGGATGAATGCCAGATCGCCTGCGAGACCGGGATCCGGGCGATACCACGCGGGCATCTGTACGACGTCGGGGTCGATCTGTTCCATGTCGATGACGGTGCGGCCGTCAACGCCGTCGATCTCGCGTGCCGACCCGCTTCCGCCACCGAGTACGAGGACGCGATCGCTGTGAGCGGTTGCGGTCTCGAGGTGAACGGGATCGCAGACGACGACGTTCGCGCCTGCCAGCCGCAGCATCTCGCCGACATCGCCCTCACCGGCGAGAAGTACGGCGACCGCGCCCAACCGGGACAGTGCGGCAACCGCGACCAGCGCGCTCGGGCGAGTGTCCATCAGAACCCCGATGTGCTCGCCGGGGCGCACGCCGCACTGCACCAGTCCCGCCACCACGTTGTTGATGCGGGTGTCGACCTGCGAATGGGTGAGAACTCGATTCTCGAAGAGGAAAACCTCGCGGTCGCCGCCCCAGTCGGTGTTCTCCGACATCAGCTTTCCCAGCGAGATACGGGTACCTGACTGGATCTGCCCGAGGCGGAACAGTCGCGGCACCGTGCGGACGGATTCCTGCGCGACGGCAAGCGACGTCCGCTGCACAGCGCCCGCCATTTCCCACAGATCGCGGGACGCCCCGGCACCCGCATCGGCAACCGAACCGATGCCGTGCGTGATCCGAGACAGCAGGCCGACGCCGGTGCCTTTCCCGTCGACCGGCGCCTCCATCGGCTCGACGTGATCGGGCTCGGGCCCCAGGCCCTCCTGCCAATTGATCCACTCCGCAGTCGTCGGCCACGTCCGAGTGCCCGATGTGCTTCCCACCACAAGACCGAAATGCCCTACGGGAAGCCGTGATTCGTACACGCGAGCTCGTGGTGCCGCACGGACGACACCTCGGATCGCGACCGGTTGCCCGATGTCGTCGACCTCGCCGACGAAGCCCAGAACGGGGGCCGTGATCTCGGCGAGCGTCACCAGTTCGCCGTTGATCACAAACCCGCCGGACACCATGCGGTTATGTGCGACGAACTGGCGTAGCAGTTCCGCGATGGCCGGGCCGGACCAGGCGACCCACCCTTCGGCTTCGAGGAAGCGGCGCTGATCTTCGCGGGGCAGAAGTGCGTCGCGGTCGTGGAGCTGGCGGAGGAAGTCGAAGCGGCTGCGCGCAGTCTTCACCGGGTCGAGCATTTGGAAACCGAGACGCGCCAGCCAACTGGGCACCCACAGATGTGGAAATACCTTGTCGGCCAAGACCTCCGCGCCGGGAGCAACCAGTGCCGCGGGCAGTCCGAGCGGTAGTGCCGCGAGAACGTCGACCGGACTACCGAAGGTGATCACGCTGGCCACGCCGCGGGAACGTCGATACGCAGCTGCCTGATAGGCGAACATGCCGCCCTGCGAGTAGCCGGCGACGTGAACATCGCGGCCGGTGGATTCGATGATCCAGTCGATCGCCTCGCTCACCGCGACGACGTGGTCGGCGAGGTTGCGCTCCATCCCGCCTTCTTCGTGATCGGGAGATCCGAAGTCGACGACCCATGGGGTGATGCCGCTGCGGTGCAGCACCGAGACGGCACCGTTGTGCTCGGTCACGTCATAGACGTTGGCAGACACCATCATCGGGGGAATCAGCACGATGTTGGGACCGGTCGCCGGGGCATCCGGGAAGTAGCGTCGCAACCGGAACATCCGTGTCGTCTCGACCACGGTGAACGGCGCGGGCTCGGTCCCGGTCTGCAGACCGCCGTACCGGAGCACCTCGAGACCATTCTGCGCTGTCGCGAGGACACGCTCGGCGAATGCCTTCACGTCGGGAATACCGCCGCCTGCCATCAACCACGCTCCTCCCCGCACACCGTATGGTGATCTGCATCACCTTACCCAAGCTTGGTCAACTCGCACCGTACACGGATCGACATAGACCCCGCGCACTCGTCGACCTCACTGTGACGGTGAACTCACCGACCACCGTGATCGCAGTGCCGGGAGCGCGCGGTCGAGGACGTCGAGCTGGCGCTGTACCTGCGACGGAGCGGTTCCGCCGTAGGCGTCGCGCGACTCGATCGACCCTCGAACGGTCAGTACCTCACGAACCTGCGGGGTGAGAGCCGGATCGATCGACGCGAAGGTGGCATCGTCGAGTTCATCGAGTCCGACGCCGCGGTTCTCCGCCTCGCGCACACACGCACCGGCGACCTCGTGGGCCACTCGGAACGGAACACCTTGACGCACAAGCCATTCCGCAATGTCGGTGGCGAGGGTGAATCCCGCGGGCGCCAGTTCGGCCATCCGATCCTCGTGGAACTCGAGTGTGCCGACCATCCCGGCGATCGCAGGCAACAACAACTCGAGCTGCGCGACGGCGTCGAATACGGGTTCTTTGTCTTCCTGCAGGTCGCGGTTGTACGCGAGCGGCTGAGCCTTCAGGGTCGCCAGCAAGCCGGTGAGGTCACCGATCAGCCTGCCCGCTTTGCCGCGTGTGAGTTCTGCGACGTCAGGGTTTTTCTTCTGCGGCATGATCGAACTCCCCGTCGACCAGGCGTCGGCGAGGGTGACGTAGCCGAATTCGGCAGTGCTCCAGAGGATCACTTCTTCGGCGAGTCGCGAGAGATCGACGGCGATCATCGCGAAGACGAACGACGCCTCGGCCGCGAAGTCTCGCGACGACGTCGCGTCGATCGAGTTCTCCGCGGCTGCGGCGAACCCCAGATCAGCGGCGATCGCCTCCGGATCGAGGCCGAGTGACGAACCCGCCAACGCACCGGAGCCGTACGGGGACACCGCAGTTCGACGATCCGCGTCTGCAAGCCTGTCGACGTCGCGGATCAGCGGTTGTGCGTGTGCGAGCAGATGGTGCGCGAGCAGCACCGGCTGCGCCGCCTGCAGATGTGTCTTCCCCGGCATGACGGCGTCGGGATGTGCGCGAGCCTGAGCAGTCAGCGCCTCGACGACGTCGAGCACACCTGTCGCGATCGAGCGCATCGCCTCGCGCAGCCACATGCGGAAGAGCGTGGCGACCTGATCGTTGCGCGACCGTCCGGCGCGCAGCCTGCCACCGAGGTCGGCTCCGACGCGTTCGATGAGTCCGCGTTCGAGGGCGCCGTGCACGTCCTCGTCGGACTCGGCAGCCACGAAGGTGCCGTCGGCGACGTCGCTCGCGAGTTGGTCGAGACCGGCGAGCATGGCGGTCAGATCGTCGTCGGACAGCAGGCCTGCGCGGTTGAGAACCCTGGCATGCGCCTTCGACGCCTGGATGTCGAACGGGGCGAGCACCCAGTCGAACTGCGTCGACTTGCTCAACGCCGCCATCGCGTCGGCGGGTCCCGACGCGAAGCGACCGCCCCACAGCGACCCCTGGTTCGTTGTCCCGTGCTGGGCTGAGGGGCCCTGATCACTCACTGAGCAGGTCCCGCTTCGCTGCGATCTTCGATGACAAACCGTGCAGCTCGACGAATCCACGTGCGGCGGACTGGTCGAAGCTGTCGCCCTCGTCGTAGGTCGCGAGGTTGAAGTCGTAGAGCGACTCGCCGCTGCGGCGACCGTTGACCGAGATGTGGCCACCGTGCAGCACAAGGCGGATCTCGCCGGAGACGTGCTCCTGCGTGGAGTCGACGAAGGTGTCCAGCGAGCGCTTGAGCGGCGAGAACCAGAGGCCGTCGTACACCAGCTCGGCCCACTTCTGATCGGTACGACGCTTGAAGCGTCCGAGTTCGCGCTCGAGCGTGACGTGCTCGAGCTCTTCATGGGCGGTGATCAGCACCATCGCGCCGGGAGCCTCGTAGATCTCGCGGCTCTTGATGCCGACGAGACGATCCTCGACGACGTCGAGGCGGCCGACACCCTGTGCGCCCGCGCGGCGATTGAGTTCCTCGATCGCCTCCAGCACGCTGACCGGGCGACCGTCGATGGCGATCGGGCGACCCTTGTCGAACGTGATGATGACCTCGTCGGGCGAGTTCCAGTTGATCGTCGGATCCTCGGTGTAGCTGTAGACGTCCTTGGTGGGCGCATTCCACAGGTCCTCGAGGAAGCCGGTCTCGACGGCACGACCCCACACGTTCTGGTCGATCGAGAACGGCGACTTCTTGGTCACGTTGATCGGGATGTCGTTCTCCTCGGCGAAGGAGATGGCCTTCTCGCGCGTCCACGCATAGTCGCGGACAGGCGCAATGACCTCGAGATCTGGTGCCAGCGAAGCGAAGCCGACCTCGAAGCGCACCTGGTCGTTGCCCTTACCGGTGCAGCCGTGCGCGACGACGGTGCCGCCGTGATCGCGCGCCGCGGTCACGAGATGCTTGGCGATCAGCGGGCGCGACAGTGCCGACACCAGCGGGTACCGGTCCATGTACAGCGCGTTCGACGTGATCGCGGGCAGGCAGTAGTCGTCGGCGAACTCGTCGCGTGCGTCGACGAGCACGGCTTCGACGGCACCGCAGTCGAGCGCGCGCTGGCGGACGACCTCCATGTCCTCGCCGCCCTGTCCGAGGTCGAGCGCGACGGCGACGACCTCCTTACCGGTCTCCTTGCCGATCCAACTGATAGCGACCGAGGTGTCGAGGCCGCCGGAGTATGCAAGTACGACGCGTTCCGCCATGGTGGTGTGTGCTCCTATGTCGTGGTTCGACATCCATCATCGGATGTCGTGCCCGATGCGATCGGGCTGGGGTCTGTTTGTCGGTCCGGGTTCGGGCCTCGGTGTGTCCGACTCCGGCTCAGGGGCTGCCGGGGCGTCGGTAAGGGGTTGTCACACGAGGCCCTCGATTCGTCGTGCGAGCTCGGCCCCGTCGATCGGTGCGCGTGCGCATACGAAGATCGTGTCGTCGCCCGCAATTGTGCCCACGACGTCGGGCAAGCTGGCCCGGTCGATCGCGCTGGCCAGGTAGTGCGCGGCGCCGGGCGGGGTGCGCAGCACGGCGAGGTTTCCGCTGGCGTCGGTCGATACCAGCAGTTCGCTGAGCAGGCGAGACAGTCGGGCAGTACCGCCGAACACCCCACGAACGGGCGCACCATCCTCGGGGACGACGTACACGCCGACGCCGCCGTCGGCCGCGCGCAACTTGACGGCGCCGAGTTCGTCGAGGTCGCGTGAGAGCGTGGCCTGCGTGGCGTCGACTCCCCTGCCGGCGAGCAACTGCTGCAACTCCGACTGCGACCGCACCTGATGTGAACCGAGCACTTCGACGATGAGCGCGTGTCGCCCTGCCCGCGTGCTCGCGAGCCTGGTGTCGGAGTGATCGGCGATGCGCGCAGCGCCGCCGGTGTCGGCGTTGCTGGTCACTTCTGCCCCAACAGCCAGATGAGCAACGCCTTCTGAGCGTGCAACCTGTTCTCCGCCTCGTCGAGAACCGCACTCGCCGGGCCGTCGATCACCTCGTCGGTGATCTCATCGCCCCGGTGAGCGGGCAGGCAGTGCAAGACGATCGCGTCCGGATCCGCCACTGCGAGGAGGTCGGAGTTGATCTGGTACGGCCGGAACGGTGCGCGACGATCCTTGCCGTCGTCCTCCTGCCCCATCGAGACCCACGTGTCGGTGACCAACACATCGGCCCCACGCGAGGCGGCGACAGGGTCGGATTCGACGCTGACCGATCCTCCGGTCAGAGCGGCCCGCTTCTCGGCGTCGGCGATCACGACGGGGTCGGGCTCGAAACCGTCCGGCGCACTGATGGTCACGTGCATCCCGGCAGTCGCGCCGCCGAGCGCCAACGAATGCGCCATGTTGTTCGCACCGTCGCCGAGGTAGGTCATCGTCAACCCCGCGGTACGGCCCTTGCGTTCGACGATGGTCTGCAGGTCGGCGAGGACCTGGCAGGGATGGAACAGATCCGAGAGCGCATTGACGATCGGAATCGACGCCGTCGAAGCCATCGCTTCGAGCCGCTCTTGCCCGAACGTCCGCCACACAACTGCCTCGACGAATCGTGACAGCACCCGGCCGGTGTCCTCGAGCGATTCGTCGCGGCCGAGCTGAGTGGTGCGGCCGTCCACGACGACGGCGTGGCCACCCATCTGCGCGATGCCCATCTCGAACGAGAACCGCGTTCTGGTGGAGTTCTTGTCGAAGATCACCCCGACTCCCCGAGGACCCTCGAGCGGTCGGTAGGCGAACGGCTGGCGCTTCACCTCAGCGGCGAGTGCGAGTACTTCGGCCTGCTCGTCGGGCGTGAGGTCGTCGTCGCGTAGAAAGTGTCTTGTCACTGTGCGCTGCTCTCGTCGGTTGCGGCGTCGAGGATCTGCGGCAGTGCTGCGACGAAGTCGCCGGCCTGGTCCTCGGTGAGGATGAGGGGCGGCGCGAGCCGCAGGACGTCGGGAGCCGGCGCGTTGATGAGGAATCCGTTGTCGCGAGCAGTCGACTCGACCTTCGCCGACACCGGCTCGGTGAGCACGACGCCGAGTAGCAGCCCCGACCCGCGCACGTGGGAGATCAGCGGATGGTCGAGTGCTTCGACGCCCGTTGCGATCGACTTTCCCACGGCGGCAACATGATCGACGAGGTCGCTGTTGTCGATCTCGTCGAGGACCGCGAGCGCAGCGGCCGCCGACACCGGGTTACCGCCGAATGTCGTGCCGTGCTGTCCGGGAGTGAACAGTTCCGCGGCGGAGCCTGTCGCGATGGTCGCCCCGATGGGCAGCCCGCCGCCGAGCCCCTTGGCGAGCGTCATGACGTCCGGCACGATCCCCGCGGCCTGGTGTGCGAAAAACGTTCCGGTACGACCGATTCCCGTCTGCACCTCGTCCAGGATGAGTAGCGCGCCGTGCTCTGCGGTCAGCCTGCGCGCGTGCGCGAGGTAGTCCGCTGGCGGAACCACGACACCGGATTCTCCGAGGATCGGCTCGAGAATCACCGCGGCGGTCTCCGACGACACTGCGGCGGTCAAGGCGTCGACGTCGCCGTAGGGCACGAAATCGACCCCTGCGGGCATCGGCTCGAACGGTGCGCGCTTCGCCGGTTGACCGGTCATGGCGAGCGCACCCATGGTGCGTCCGTGAAATGCCTTGTCCGCGGCCACGATCTGCGGCCTGCCGGTGAGTCGGGCCAGCTTGAATGCCGCCTCGTTGGCTTCGGTTCCGGAGTTGCAGAAGAACACCCGGCCGGGCTGCCCGAACTTGTCGAGGAGACGCTCGGCGAGTTCGACGACCCGCGGGTTGATGTACAGATTCGAGACGTGACCGAGTGTCTGGAGTTGCTCGGTCACCGCGGCCACGATCGCGGGATGCGCGTGACCCAATGCGTTCACCGCGATGCCACCGAGCAGGTCCAGGTAGCGGTTGCCGTCGGCGTCCCACACGTAGGCTCCCTCGCCCTTCGTGAGGGCGATCGGTGGCGTGCCGTAGTTCTTCATGAGGGCGGATGACCACCGCTCCTGCCAGGGTGCGGTCATGAGTGAGACGCTCCGTCTGTGTCTAGCGTGGTGTGCGTGGTTGCGGGAGAGAGCTTTTCGGGAGCGACGACGGTGGTCCCCGTGCTCGCCGCGGTCAGCAGTTCGGCCAAGACAGCGTGCGGCACACGGCCGTCGACGACATGAGCTCGCCCGACTCCGCCTTCGACCGCACGCAGGCACGCCTCCATCTTGGGCACCATGCCTGAGTCGAGACTCGGAAGTAGCTGTGCCAGTGCGTCGGTCGAGATCTGCGACACGAGCGACGAGCGATCGGGCCAGTCGGTGTAGAGACCTTCGACGTCGGTGAGCATCACCAGCCGGGTGGCGCCGAGCGCCTCGGCGAGGGCGCCCGCAGCGGTGTCGGCGTTGATGTTGTGGACGACACCGTCACGGTCGGGTGCGAGTGTCGAGACGACCGGGATACGTCCCGCACCAACGAGATCGAGCACCGCGGAGGTGTTGACCGAGGAGATGTCGCCGACGAGTCCGATGTCCGTGGCAACTCCGTCGACGACGACGGTGCGCCGCGTCGCCGTGAACAGGTTGGCGTCCTCACCGGTAAGGCCGACCGCATAGGGTCCGTGCGCGTTGATCAATCCGACGAGTTCACGACCGACCTGACCGAACAACACCATCCGCGCCACGTCCATCACCTCGGGCGTGGTCACGCGGAACCCTCCGCGGAACTCGCCCGTCAGGCCGAGACGTGCGAGCATCGCCGAAATCTGTGGTCCGCCACCGTGCACCACGATCGGGTGCATGCCGCAGGCCCGCAGGAAGACGATGTCGGCGGCGAAGGCGCGTTTGAGGTCGTCGTCGATCATCGCGTTGCCGCCGTACTTCACGACGACCGTCGCACCGTGCATGGCCTGCAGCGCAGGCAACGACTCGGCCAGGATCGCGGCCTTCGCGGCGCCGCTGATCGAGCCGTCCCCGTCGAGCGCGCCGTTCCCGCCGATTGAGCCGTCCCCGCCGAGCGAGCCGTCCCCGCTGATCGAGCCGTCCCCGTCGAGCGAGCCGTCCCCGTCGAGCGAGCCGTCCCCGCTGATCGAGCTTGTCGAGATCATGACGAATACGCCGAGTTCTCTTCGACGTACGCGTGCGAGAGGTCGGTGGTCCGGATGCTGCCGGTCTCCGCGCCGAGGCCGAGGTCGACGAGGACCGCGACGTCGGGACCCGAGAGGTCGACGTCGCGCGCGCCGTCGACGCCCGTGCCGTTGACGCAGACCGCTTTGCCGTTGAACGACACCGTGATTCGATCGGGGTCGATGGTGACCGGCGCGATTCCCGTCGCCGCGAGCACGCGACCCCAGTTGGGGTCCGACCCGAAAAGCGCTGTCTTGACCAGGCTGTCGCGGGCGATGGTCCGAGCCACTGCGATGGCGTCGTCTTCGGTGGCAGCGCCTGTGACCGTGATGACGATCCGCTTGGTGACACCCTCGGCGTCGGCCATCAGCTGCGCGGCGAGATCGTCGCACACCGACAGCACGGCGGCGTCGAGTTCGGTTTGCTCGACGGGGATCTGGCTGGCGCCGGAACTGAGCAGCAGCACCGTGTCGTTGGTCGACGTCGAGCCGTCGATGTCGAGCCTGTCGAACGTCTTCGACGTCGCGCGCCGCAGCGCGAGGTCGAGTTGTTCCGCGCTGGCCCGCGCATCGGTGGTCAGCACGCACAGCATCGTCGCGAGCGAGGGTGCCATCATGCCTGCACCCTTCGCCATGCCGCCGATGTTCCACCCCTGCGGATGGTGCAGCGCAACCTGTTTCGGCACGGTGTCGGTCGTCATGATCCCGTAAGCGGCGTCGGTTCCGCCGGAGAGTCCGCCGCCCATCTCCTGGACGATCTCGGTCACACCCGCGAGCACCTTGTCCATCGGGAGGCGATCACCGATCAGACCCGTGGAACAGACAGCGACCTCGACGGCGCCGGTCTCGGTTCCCCAGTTGCTCAGCGCTTCGGCAACAGCCTCCGCCGTCGCGTGCGTGTCCTGGAAGCCCAGCGGACCGGTACAGGCGTTGGCGCCACCAGAATTGAGGACGACGGCGCGCAGCCTGCCGGTGGTGAGCACCTGCTTACTCCACAGCACCGGCGCAGCCTTGACCTGGTTGCGGGTGAAGACACCGGCCGCCGAATAGTCAGGCCCCTCGTTGAAGACCAGCGAAAGGTCGGGGGCGCCGGAAGCCTTGATACCGGCGGCGATTCCCGCCGCACGGAACCCGAGCGGAGCGGTCACACCCTGATTGCGCAGCAGGCGTGACCCGGTCGCCGGTGCACCGCCGGTGATCCGGTCGTCGGAGTCGTCGACCTGCGTTGTGTTGCCTGCTGTCGAACTACCTTCTGCCGCATTGCCACTCGAGCTCACGGTGCCACTCCCACAGTGCTCAGTCCTTCTGCTTCGTCCCAGTCCAACGCGAGGTTCATCGACTGAACCGCCGCGCCGCCGGTCCCCTTCGCGAGGTTGTCGATTGCGCCGACCACCACAAGTGTTCCGGCCCGCTCGTCGACGGTGACGGCGAGTTGCACTGCGTTGGAACCCATCACCGAGCCCGTCGCAGGAAGACTGCCCTCGGGAAGCAGATAGACGAATTGCTCATCGGCATAGGCCTTTTCGTACACCGCGCGGACCTCGTCGGCCGACGCCGTCGTACGCGCCGTGCACGTCGCGAGGATTCCGCGTGACATCGGGACGAGCACAGGCGTGAACGACACCGCGACCGGTTGGTCGGCAGCCTCCGACAGTGCCTGCGAGATCTCCGGGGTGTGCCGATGCGAGCCGCCGACCCCGTACGCACGCGCGGAACCGATCACCTCCGACGCGAGTAGGTCGACCTTGGGTGCCCGTCCCGCCCCCGACGTTCCACTCACCGCGACGACCGTGACGTGCGGTTCCACGAGGCCGGCCGCGAGCGCGGGAAGCAGCGACAGAATCGAGACCGTCGGATAGCAGCCGGGTACCGCGATCCGACTCGCGTTCTGCAGGACCTCGCGGTTGCCAGGGATCTCGGGCAGGCCGTACGGCCAGGTACCCGCGTGATCGCCGCCGTAGTAGGCGACCCAGTCGTCGGAGTCACGGAGCCGGAAGTCGGCGCCGCAGTCGATGATCAACGTCGTGGGAGGCAGCGCGTCGGCGATCTGCGCCGACGTTCCGTGTGGCAGTGCGAGGAACACGACGTCGTGACCGGCCAGGACGTCGGGCGTCGTTTCCTGGAGTTCGCGCTGCGCCAACGGCAACAGGTTGGGATGATGGGCACCGAGGAGTGTGCCCGCGTTGCCGCCGGCCGTCAGGGCGCCGATCTCGAGGTCGCCAGATCGCAGACGCGGGTGTCCGCACAGCAGACGAAGCACTTCCCCACCCGCATAACCGCTCGCGCCAGCGACAGCCACCTTGATCGTCATACACATCATTATGCATGGCGGCGCAAATCAATACGGAACTAGGTCTGCGGGCGCAGCGAAGTAGATTCCCAACCGGCGTCGTGTAGTCGTTCGACGGCCTCGAGAATCAGATCCACCGCGAACTCGAACTCGAAGTCGTCGTCGCAGCCAGCGGGCCCCGTTCGCGCGCGAGCGTCGAGGGCGATCGCCGTCACTGCGGGATATCGCTTCGCGAACTCAGCCTCCGTTGCCACCCGATCCTCCGGATCGAGGTCGGACGACGGCGCCGCACTACCGGTGAACACTTCCGCCGTGAAGCCCCAGATACGCGATCCGATTACATGCATGGCGTGGTGGGTCAGATCGACTGCGATGCCTCCCTCGATGAACTCCGTTGCTAGGGAATCCATGTACGCCAGCGCACCCGGCGTCGGAGCGTGACGCGATTCGATCGCTGTGCGCATCCACGGGTGCGCCTGGTACACGCGCCGTGCGGCGAGTATTCGCGAGCGCACCGACCTGCGCCATCCCTGCGCAGAGGACGCGGGGTAGGAATCGACGACGACATCGATCATTCCGTCGACCAGGTCGCTCTTGTTGGCCACATGTTTGTACAGCGCCATGGGCACCACGTCGAGCTCGGTCGCAAGCGCGCGCATGGTGACCGCGTCGAATCCCTCCCTGTCGGCAAGACGGACGGCACAGCCGAGCACACGCCCCCGGTCGAGCGGAACTCGCTGGGCTGAGTCATCCGGCATACACGAGACCCTAGCGAAACCTTGACCGGGTGTACGTCGTACACCTACGGTAGCCGAGGTGTACGACGTACACCACTGACCCAGCGCGCGTCACGCGCACCTAGGCCACAGGCAGGAGATCTCGCATGGTCGAGTCGAACGACCGAGCCCGAGCGCGGTGGGCCGGTATCTGGTACCTAGTCACCTTCGCGACGTCGATTCCGGCTCTCGCTCTCAAGAAACCCTTTCTCGACGGCGATCCCGACGCATCGGTGGCCGCTGCCCAGTTCGGATGCGTGCTGGAGGTCATACTCGCCGTGAGCTGCGTCGGCACCGCCATTGCGCTCTACCCCATCATTCGACGCCACAACGACGCCCGCGCACGAGGTTTCGTCGCGTCGCGAACCGTCGAAGCGACGCTCGTGGTGATGGGAGTGGTGGCGGTACTGGCACTCGTCGCGGTCCGGGATGACCCCGGTACACCGTCAGGAGTCGACGGCGCGCTCGTCGCACTTCACGATGGCGCGTTCCTGCTAGGACCCGGCCTACTACCGGCAGTCAATGCACTCCTGCTGGCTCCGGTGCTGTACGCGAACCGACTGGTTCCACGTGCCATTCCCGCACTCGGGATCATCGGCGCGCCGCTCCTGCTCGCGTCGGCGACCGCGACGATCCTCGGCCTCGTGTCACAGGTGTCGCCGATCGGCGCGCTCGCCGCCGCCCCCATCGCGCTGTGGGAGCTCGCGCTGGGCCTCTGGCTGACCGCGCGTGGCGTGCGAGAGCACAGCGAGGCGTCGAACAGCACACCGGCCGCCGTCGCCTGACGTGGCCGGCTATCGACGTCCCGAACTATCGAAGGCGAGCGCCGACGCCCTCGGTCGCGCGAGCCACGGCAGCCAGTTTCGCCGCGGTCGCCTCGTCTTCGGTGAGGGTCCGATCGCCTGCCCGGAACTTCAGCGCGAAGGTCAACGATTTGTTTCCCTCGCCGACCTGCTCACCGGTGAAGACATCGAAGAGCTCGATGGAGTCGAGCAGCTCACCGGCGCCCTCGCGCAGCAACGCCTCGACGTCTGCCGCGGGCACGCCGTCCGACACGACGACGGCGACGTCCTGCAGCACCGCCGGGAACACGGAGATGTGCGGCGCTGGCAGTGTCGCGTCGAGCGGCAACGCGTCGACGTCGATCTCGACGGCGCACATCCGCTTCGGCAGCCCCGCACGTTCGAGCACCGCGGGATGGAGCTCGCCGGCATGTCCGACGACCCGACCGTCGACGACGACGGCCGCGCACCGACCCGGATGCCAGGGCGCGTAGGTGTCGGCCACCAACGTGACGTCGACTCCGGCTGCGACGCCGATCTCACGAGCAGCCTCGAAGGCGTCGAGGTAGTCGCCGGGCCTGCCGGGACCCCACGGGCCCGCCGGATCACGCAGCCCGGTCAGCGCAACCGCGACGTGCAGTGGCTGAGCGGGAAGCGAGTCGTCGAGTTGGGCGATCTCCTCGGCCGTGGGGCGTCGGGTCACGTCGAGTTCGGCCACCGGGCGCATGTGGTCGGTGGCCAAGACGACCTGTCCGATCGTGTACAGCGACAGGTCGCGCTGGCCACGAGCAATATTCCGGGCGACCATTTCGAACAGCCCGGGCAGGAGCGTCGTGTTCAGCTCCGGCCGGTCGGACTCGAGCGGGTTGAGCACCTTGACCGTGCGGCGTCGAAGGTCGTCGGAGGGCAGGTCCCATATCTCGAAGACGCCCGCGGGCATGAACGGGAAAGGCAGTACCTCGACGTAACCGTCGAGCGCGAGCGTGCGACCGATGCTGCGGCGTCGACGCTGGGTTGGTGTCAGGCCGCGACCGCCTGGAGCCGACGGGAGCACGGCCGGAATGTCTTCGAGGCCTTCGAGTCGCAAGACTTCTTCGACGAGGTCGGCGCGCTGACGCAGATCCGGCCGCCACGACGGGGGCGTGACGGTCAGCGGGTCGGTGCCGGTGACCGTGCATCCGACCTCGACGAGCCGAGCTGCGGTGGTGCCGGCAGGGTAGGTGACCCCGGCCGTGCGGTCGGGCTCGTCGGCAGAGATCGTGATGGGCGCGGTCGCCGGAAGCGATATCCGCTCCTCGGCCAGTGGCGACGCGATGGCACCACCCGCGAGTTCGACGATGAGTCCGGCTCCGCGGTCAGAACCTGCGGCGGTGATCTCCGGGTCGACGACGCGCTCGAACCGCTTACTCGCCTCCGACGTGAGCTTGTGCCGTTTCCCGGTCCGGAAGACACGGACGGGATCGAAGGTCGCCGCCTCGAGCAGGACGCGCGTGGTCTGCGGGCCCACCTCGGTGCTCTCGCCGCCCATGACACCTGCCAGCGCGACGGGGCCGCTGTCGTCGGCGATGACGACGTCCTCGGGATCGAGGTCGCGAACGACGCCGTCGAGGGTTGTCAGCTTCTCCCCCGACCGCGCGTTGCGGACGGTGATGGTCCCGGACAACTTGTCTGCGTCGAAGGCGTGCAGCGGCTGCCCCAATTCGAGCATCACGTAATTGGTGACGTCGACGATCGCGGAGATCGGGCGGACCCCCGCGACCATGAGGCGCTTCTGCATCCACCACGGCGAGGTGGCAGTCGGGTCGACGCCCTCGATGAGGCGCGCGGTGTATCGGGTTGCGCCGGAATCCTTCTCGATCGCCACGGGCCAGGGCGAACCGTCGGACACCGAGATGGCGGGGACGGAGGTCCCGGGATCGACGAACGGCACGGTGAAGCTGCTCGCCAGTTCACGGCCGAGTCCGCGGATCGAGAACGCGTAGCCACGGTCAGGGGTGACGTTGACGTCGATCGCGGCGTCGTCGAGTCCGAGGACCTCGCGGGCGTCGGCGCCGGGCTCTGCGGTGCCGGGCGCCAGGACGAGGATGCCGCTGTGGTCGGTGCCGATACCGAGTTCGGACACCGAGCAGATCATGCCGTCGGAAATGTGTCCGTACGTCTTGCGGGACGCGATCTCGAACGGCCCCGGCAGCACGGTTCCGGGCAGAGCGGCAACGATGAGGTCGCCCTCCGCGAAATTGCGTGCCCCACAGACGATTCCGCGGGGTTCTGACTCCCCCACCTCGACCTGGCAGAAGCGAATGGGCTTCTTGAACTCGGTCAGTTCCTCGATGTGCTCGACGCGCCCGATCACCAGCGGGCCGGTGATCTCGGGGAACGACTCGATGTCTTCGATCTCGAAACCGACACGGACGAAACCCGCGTCGATCTCCTCAGTGGTCGCCGACCAGGTCGGATCGCCGGCACGGAGTACCTCGGTGTACCAGGACTGCGGTGCACGCATCGGTCAATCAGCTTCTTTCATCGAGTGGAATCGGTGCGGGTTGCGGCGTCGACCGGCTCAGGCCGCCGGGCCGAACGGGAGGCTGAAGCGGACGTCGCCCTCCACCATGTCGCGCATGTCCGAGATGTCGTTGCGGAACTGCAGAGTGCGCTCGAGTCCCATCCCGAACGCGAACCCTGAGTAGACGTCGGGGTCGATTCCGCTGGCGCGCAACACGTTCGGGTTGACCATGCCGCAGCCACCCCATTCGACCCAGCCCGCGCCGCCCTTTTTGGCGGGGAACCAGACGTCGACCTCGGCCGACGGCTCGGTGAAGGGGAAATAGCTCGCGCGCATGCGGGTGGTGGTCTCGGGGCCGAACAGTGCGCGAGCGAACGCTTCGAGCGTGCCGCGCAGATTGGCCATCGTCAGTCCCTTGTCGACGGCGAGGCCCTCGATCTGATGGAACACCGGCGTGTGCGTGGCGTCGAGCTCGTCGGTGCGGAATGTCCGGCCGGGGCACGCCACGTAGATCGGGAGATCTCGCGACAACATCGAACGCACCTGCACGGGTGACGTGTGGGTGCGAAGCACCTGACGTGATCCCTCGGGCGCGATGTAGAAGGTGTCCTGCATCGACCGAGCCGGATGATCCGGGAGAAAGTTCAGCGCGTCGAAGTTGTAGTGCTCGGTCTCTACCTCGGGTCCCTCTGCGATCTCCCAGCCCATGCCGACGAAAACGTCGGCGACCTGCTCGGAGATCACTGTGATGGGATGGCGCGCGCCGCCGGGACGTCGACGACTCGGCAGCGTGACGTCGACCGATTCGGAGACGAGGACTGCGGCGTCGCGCTCGGCCTGCAATTGCGCCGTCCGGCCGTCGAGGACCGCATTGACCCGCCCACGAACCTGGTTGACCAGTTTGCCTGCTTCAGATCGCTGGTCCTTCGGCAGCGAACCGAGCGCGCGACGAGCGAGCGCTATCGGCGAACGATCGCCGAGGTGCGCGCTCTTGGCGGCCGCGAGCGCATCGAGATCAGCGGCCGCGGCGAATGCCGCAGCGGCGGCGTCGGCCGCGGCGTCGAGTTCCTCGGTGCTGGGGAACGTTGGCTGCGCTTGATCGTCGGCAGAGCTGGCCACGGTCGGCGGTCTCCTAGTGCTTGCTGGTGCGGATGACTGAACCCATCACGACCCCCTCGACGACGAGAGCAGATCAGCAATGCGCCGGTCAGAGGCCGTGATACTTCCTCGTCAAGGTTAGTCGACCGTCCTGGGGCCCTACCTCGACGCCCCCACGAACCCGCGCCGATCGATCATCCACGATCCGCCCGGCTCAGCAGCGTCGGGAGCTCGCAGGTGCTCGACCCAGTGATCGAGCGGCCATCGCGGCGGCGACGCCGATCACCAACCAGATCCAGCCGGCGACGATTCCCGAACCGGCCAGGAGCAGCGTCGTCACACCGACGACGACCAGGAGCCCCACGATGAGGGTGTCGCGTCGTGCACTCCACCCACCGACGACCTGCGCGTCCCACCACGGCAGCGGGCGGTTCTCCAGGACGGACAACACTCGGGTCACCGGGATCATCAGCGCGAGTAGGCATGCGGTGGTCGCGAGAACCGTCGGCCAGAACAGCAGGGCGTGGGGATCTCTCTGCAATCCACACAACGAGGAGAGGCCAATGATGAGACCCAGCACCGGGAGGTGCCACAGATACAACGTCATCGCGCCTCGGTTGCCGAGCACGACCCACCACCAGACCCGTGGGCGGGCGGCGACTCGTGCAATCGGCGCGCGCAACGCGATGACCAGCGCACACAGCACCACGGTGTGACCGGCGAGTAGCAGGCTCGGCGGACTCATATTGGACAGTTGCTGTCCGGGGACGGTCACCAACGACATCTCGTACGGACCGAGGGCCACCAGCGCGATGTCGACAACCAGGGCGGTCACGCACAGCACCGCGGCTTCGACCATCGTGAACAGGCGCTTCGCATACGCGACGCCGAGGATCGCCGGGATGATCCACACGCTGAGAAAGTTGACGTAACCCACATTGTTCGACGCATCGACGGCGATCCGAAGGGTGTCGACGACTGCGGTCACCAGCCACGCGGCCGCCAGAGCTGACAGCACAGCGCGCCGTGACGAGAGTCGTTGGAGCATGGGCATCAACGCGAGCACCAACAGGTAGGCGCCGAGAAACCACAGCAACTGAACTCCCAGGCGTGCCACGACGTCGGCGATGGCGGCGGCACCGACCAGCGTCGAGACCCCGTAAACAACCAGGACGACCACGAGGTACCACCCGACCGGCCGCAGAAGTCGCTGCACACGACGCAACAGCCAGTGGCCGGGACGTGTGCCTGGACGCCAGCCATAGGTCGACGCCGCGGCGCCCGCGAAGAAGAACAGCGGAAGGATCTGGAACAGCCAGGTCATCGGTTGCAGAAGCGGAACGTCGGCGAGTGTGTTGCCGAGGACGGGCCGACCGTCGTCGACGGACACCGTCAGCATGAGCGAGTGCCCGGCGATCACGACGACCAGCGAGGTGAGTCGGATGAGATCGACGACGCGATCGCGGTTGCCGGTCAGCGCGTCGAGTTCCGCGACAGAGGGAGTCAGGGTTGAGTGGTTTCGCACTCCGAGAAGTCTTCGCCGACATGCCCTTTCGATCATGGGTGCAACTACTCAGCACGCGTATGCGTTTCAACTCGATCAGCCGGTGCCGCCCGTCGCCCTAGACTCGACACCCATGCGATACACACTGGAAGATTCCGTTGTCGTCGAGCGCAGCCCGCAGGACGTGTACGCCCTGATCAGCGACGTCACGCGCACCGGAGAGTGGAGCGAACAGTGCCACGCGTGTGAGTGGGACAGTTCCGCACGCGGTGCGGGCGCGACCTTCACCGGTCACAACCGCACGCCGGTCCGCGAGTGGTCGACCGTCTCGACCGTGACCGTCGACGAGCCCGACACTCGCTTCGAATGGACGATCGGAACAAGCGGCACGAGGTGGGGCTATCGCGTCGAAGCCGTCGGCGACGGCAGCACACGGCTCACCGAGTACACCGCGTTCTCTGAGACCGGCGAAGTATTCTTCCGCGAGAAGTACGGCGACGACGCCGATGACCAGATGAGGATTCGCCTCGTCGCGGCGGCTGAGGGAATTCCTGCCACTCTCGCCAGGATCAAAGTGATCGCCGAGGCGTGAGCTGCGCTACAACCTAGCGGGCTTGTACTCGTGCGCTCTCGTAGAGACAGATCGACGCCGCCGACGCGAGATTGAGGCTCTCGGCGCGACCGCGGATCGGAATGGACACCCGGTGGTCGGCCGACTGCGCGAGTGGTGCGGACAACCCGTGGGCTTCGTTGCCGAACAGCCAGGCGGTCGGCTCGGCGAGGACGTCTGAGGCGTCGTCGAGCACGAGCTCACCGTCGGCCGACGTCGCCAGGATCGTGATGCCCGCCGACCTCACCGACGACAGCGCCGCGTCGACGTCTCGTTCCCGAACGATCGGCAGATGGAAGACGCTGCCCGCGCTCGCGCGTACGCACTTCCCGTTGTGCGGATCAACCGCCTCGCCGAGCAACAGCACGGCGTCGGCGCCCATCGCGTCGGCTGTGCGGATCAGCGTCCCGGCATTACCTGGTTCACGCGGCTCGACGGCCACCGCCAGTAGGCGTGGACCGGACGACAGCACGTCGTCGAGGGACGCGTCGAGCAGCTCGGCGAGAGCGAAGATTCCGGGAGGTGTCGTCGCCTCCGAAAGCTTTTCGGCTGCGCGATCCGACAATCCGACGACATCGACGCCTGCGCCGGACGCGTCGCCGAGGACATCGGCGTGCCGGTCGGCGTCACTCTCCCGGACGAGGACCTGCAGTGCCCGACCGCTCTCCAGTGCGGCGGCAACCGCATTGGCACCTTCGACGATAAATCTTCCCTCGGACCGTCGTACCGACGCCCGATGGAGCTTCGCATACGACACGACCCGCGAGGATCGTTCGGACAAGATCTCCATCAGATGATGTCCGTGATCACTCGCGGGTCGTGTGCGACGTGTTCGATGTGAACGCTCAGGCTGCGGGAGCGTTGACGTCGGCCGGCAGTGCCTTGCGGGCAACCTCGACGAGGCCGGTGAAGGCCTCCGGGTCGGTCACGGCGATGTCGGCGAGCACCTTGCGGTCAACCTCGACACCCGCGGCCTTGAGGCCCTGGATGAAGCGGTTGTAGGTGATGTCGTTGGCGCGGGACGCAGCGTTGATACGTGCGATCCACAGCTTGCGGAACTCACCCTTGCGGGCGCGACGGTCCCGGTAGGCGTAAGTCATCGAGTGGAGCTGCTGCTCCTTGGCCTTGCGGTACAGGCGCGAGCGCTGCCCGCGGTATCCCTTGGAGGCCTCCAGCGTCGAACGACGCTTCTTCTGGGCGTTGACAGCCCTTTTCACGCGTGCCATGTCAGTTCCTCTTGTTCGTCAGATGTGGTGGTCGGGTGCGTCAGCGGTTGAGCAGTCGCTTGATACGCGGTGCGTCGTTCTCACTCACCACGGCGATGCCGTCGAGACGACGGGTACGGCGAGAGGACTTGTGCTCCAGGAGGTGGCGACGGTTGGCCTTCTGGCGGACGATCTTTCCGCTGCCGGTCACCTTGAAGCGCTTGGCTGTGCCCTTGTGGGTCTTGCTCTTCGGCATGTTCTTTCCTTCATTCGAGCGGACGCAAGCCACACCCGCGGTTGTCGGGTGCGGTATGCGTCCGCAGTGGTTCTCCGACGGTCCGTTCTCACGGACCGCATCGGCTTAGCTGGCCGTGTCGTCCTTGGCGCCCTGCTGGCGGGGCGCGCGGTCGTCACGAGTCTGCTGCGCTTTCACGCGGGTCTTCGCGCCCTTGTGCGGGGCGAGGACCATGGTCATGTTGCGGCCGTCCTGCTTGGCCGAGGTCTCGATGAAGCCGTAATCGGCGACGTCGTTTCCGAGGCGCTGCAGCAGTCGGTATCCGAGTTCGGGTCGCGACTGCTCGCGGCCGCGGAACATGATGGTGACCTTCACCTTCGAGCCTGCCTCGAGGAACCGGATGACGTGACCCTTCTTGGTCTCGTAATCGTGGTCGTCGATCTTCGGCCGGAGCTTCTGCTCCTTGATGACGGTCAACTGCTGGTTGCGACGCGACTCGCGTTGCTTCTGCGCTGCTTCGTACTTGAACTTGCCGTAGTCCATGATCTTGCACACCGGCGGACGGGCGTCGGGTGCGACCTCGACCAAGTCCAGGTCGGCCTCGTAGGCCAGGCGCAGCGCATCTTCAACACGCACGATGCCCACCTGCTCCGAATTCGGTCCGACGAGTCGGACCTCCGGTACGCGGATGCGCTCGTTGATGCGGGTCTCAGTGCTGATGGGGCCTCCTTGATAAAACCTGACAGGGGTGGCCGTCGCGGAGTGGTCGGTGGCCGCGCATGGAAAGGGGCTCTCAGCAGAAGAGCCCCGAGATGGTGTTCACCATCGTCAGGGCTCCGATACCGACCGGTCTGCACACCATTGGATGCGCATCGCCGACGGCGTGGAAAGACCACGCCCATCGGCGGGACCGGACCGTACAACTGCGTGAATCGCGTGTGCGGCAAGCGCACATATTCGACGCGTCGTAGCGGTGGGAGCGGAACTCCACTTGCGACCCCGGCGCCAACCGGGGCGGTCGTGCTATGGGAGTCTATCAGTCATGCCCGAGAACACCTATTCGCCTTCGGGCGACGATGCAGGTGACGACCTCACCGGCGTTCCGAACAACGATTCCGCGCGTCCGGACGTGACTACTTCCACAGACGATGATGACAACGTCCGTGACATGGCCGACATTCCCTCGATCGAGGTTGTGACCCGGGCCATCATCATGCTGATGAGCGCGTCGGCGGAGAAGCTCGGCCTGGCGCCGGGGGCATCCGAAGACGACGCCGATCTCGATGAGGCCCGAAAACTCATCACCGCACTGGCCGGACTCGTCGACGCAGCCAAACCGGATCTCGGCGTTCATGCCGCTCCCATCCGAGACGGACTCAAGCAACTGCAACTGGCGTTCCGCGACGCGAGCGCATACCCGGACGAGCCAGGCGAGGGCCCCGGCGAGAAGTACACCGGACCGGTTCGAGACCGTCGTCGGTGACGCTCTCGTTGGCCGCGAATTCACCGCGATGTAGGTAGCGCTTACCTAACGTTTCAGCAGGTCAGGCGAGCCTTTGCTTGCTGGAAAGGGTCAACGGACTCACCTAGATTGGAAGGCAGGGCAGATACCCGCCCGCCAACCTCGATCCAGGAGTTCACGATGGCCACGCTCGAAATGCCACATGTCGCCGAATGCACCGTCAGTGAGTGTTCCTACAACCACGACGGCTGCCACGCGTTCGCGATCAACGTCAGCGGAACCAACGGCACTGCCGACTGCGCGACGTTCATCCCCCTGACAACTCGCGGCGGCCTCGACCGCGTCTCGACCCAGGTCGGTGCATGCCAGCGGGTCGACTGCGAGCACAACGCGAATCTCGAATGCACGGCCACTGCGGTCCGTATCGGTGCAGGCGAGAGTTCCGACACCGCGAACTGCCTCACCTACTCCCCTCGCTGACGGCTTCGCGTCACCAGACCACTCTGCAGCCCTCGACGGACGTCGTGCGGGTCATTCTGTGACCAGCGCGGCGTCCGTCGTTTCGTATGCGGGCTAGCCTGAATCCATGACCTCCGAAGGTGCGCACGACCACGACCCGGCCGATCCGACACGGACGACCTCCTCGGCCGGCGGCACAGAGCCCGTCGGAGAGATCATCGACGCCGAGGTCCTGGATACGGAAGTCGTCGACACCGCCTCTCCCGGATCCAGCTTTCCCGGCTCGACGACCATCTCGAGCCCCGGGCACATCGATCCCGACTACAGCGAGCAAGGTGTGCCGAGTTTCGATTTCGTCCGCGACAAGATCGAGAAGCGCATCTCGACCGCGATCGGTTCCCAGGAGTTGGCTGAGGGCACGCCCGAGGGCCAGGGCGTCGACGACATGATGCGCAAGCGCGACGAGGCCGCGAAGAAGAAGCTCGACGAGATCCGAAAGTCCATGGGGCACTGACACTCCCCACCACTCTTCTCCCCCGGCCTCGGTGAACCTCGCGCCGGCGGCGAACCCAGTCAGTGATCCGGCCGCAGCGCGATGCGCGTCTGGGTCTGCGCGGCACCGGCGTCGCTCTTGAGCCGCCGAAGCAGTCTGTCGAGTCCCGCGGTGTCGGCCACCGATACCTGCAGCAGGTAGTCGTAAGGGCCGGTCACGTGGACCGCGTCGCGCACCATCGCCTCACGTTGCGCCCACCGCAAGAACTCCTCCGAGTCGCGATCAGGGTGCAGCCGTACGTCGATGAACGCTTCGATCCCGGCCGGTGACGGTGCGTCATCGGTGCTGATCACCGCGCGATAGCCGAGGATGACACCGTCGCGCTCGAGGCGTCGCACCCGCGCTGCGGCACTGTTGGTTCCAAGCCCCACAAGCCGACCGAGCGCACTGAACGATGCGCGACCATCATGGCGAAGTGCCTCTATGATCTGTCGGTCGATCGGGTCCACATCGAAAAGATATCAGTCGAAGCGACATCTTTTAGGCATCGTCATCAACCGCGGTCGATGGTGGTCAGATGTCGGTGATCCACGCACTCACACTCGGTCTCGTGGCGGGTTTCGGTATTGCGATGCCGCTCGGTGCGATCGGTGTGATGCTCATGCTCGAAGGAGCGGAGCGCGGTGTGCGCAGTGCACTCGAGGCCGCGGCCGGGGTCGCGACGGTCGACGCCGTCTACGCCGCCGCGGCCACAACGTTCGGAGCGGCGATCGCACCGTTCATCAGCCGTCTCGGCCCGTATCCCGGCATCGTCGGCGGCAGCGTGCTCTTACTCGTGGCGGCGCACGCCATATTCCGCGCACACTCGGCGTCGAGCCGTGCCCAGTCGACGTCGAGCCGTGCCCAGTCGACGAGGGGGCACCGCTACCTCATGTTCGTCGGGTTGACCGCGATGAATCCGGCGACGCTCATCTACTTCGCATCCATTGCCGTACCAGCTGTCGCCTTGCCGAGCGGGGGCCACATAAGTGGTTGCGGCGCAGCACTATTCGTGGCCGGGGTCGGCCTCGGTTCCCTGCTGTGGCAGGCGGTTCTGGCGATCGCCGGGGCGGCCGCCGGTACTCGGATAACCGGCAGCGGCCGTCGACTCACGATCATCGCCGGAAACGCCGTCGTCGCTTTGCTGGGCGTGTCACTGATCGCAGCATCACTGCACTGAACCAGATCGGCTGGACGAGACCGGCTGATCGGGACCGCGGGCAAACACGAATCAGCCGGCAGTCGCGACCGGCTCCCCTGTCTCGAGCACGTCGGCGAGGAACTTCCCGGTGTGGCTTCCCGGTGTCTCCGCAATGTCTTCGGGAGTCCCCTCGGCGATCACCGTGCCACCGCCCGTTCCACCTTCTGGTCCCATGTCGATGACCCAGTCGGCCGTCTTGATGACGTCGAGGTTGTGCTCGATCACGATCACCGTGTTGCCCTTGTCGACCAATCCGTTGATCACGTCGAGGAGCTTCTTGATGTCCTCGAAGTGCAGGCCGGTCGTCGGCTCGTCGAGGATGTAGACGGTTCGGCCTGCCGACCGCTTCTGCAGTTCGGCGGCCAGTTTGACGCGCTGGGCCTCACCGCCCGAGAGTGTCGGTGCGGGTTGTCCGAGACGGACGTATCCGAGGCCGACGTCGACGAGCGTCTTGAGGTAGCGGTGGATCGAGGTGACAGGCTCGAAGAAGTCAGCGGCCTCCTCGATCGGCATGTCGAGAACCTCCGAGATGGTCTTGCCCTTGTAATGCACCTCGAGGGTCTCGCGGTTGTAGCGCGCACCGTGACACACCTCGCAGGGGACGTAGACGTCCGGCAGGAAGTTCATCTCGATCTTGATGGTTCCCTCGCCCTGACACGCCTCGCATCGTCCGCCCTTGACGTTGAACGAGAACCGTCCTGGCTGGTAGCCGCGCACCTTCGCTTCGGTCGTCGCTGCGAACAGCGTGCGGATCTTGTCGAAGACGCCGGTGTAGGTCGCCGGATTCGAGCGCGGTGTCCGACCGATCGGCGACTGATCGACCTGCACGAGCTTGTCGAGGTTCCCGAGGCCGTTCACGCGGGTGTGCCTGCCCGGTACCTGACGCGCACCGTTCAGCTTGTTGGCGAGCACCGTCGCAAGGATGTCGTTGACCAGCGTCGACTTTCCGGATCCGGACACCCCGGTGACAGCGGTGAGCACGCCGAGCGGAAACGAGACGTCGATGCCGCGCAGGTTGTGCTCGCGAGCCCCCACCACGGTGAGCTGGCGATTCTTGTTGATCGGCCGACGGATCGGCGGGACCGGAAGTGTCTCGCGGCCGGACAGGTAGTTGCCCGTCAGCGATTTGCGGTTCTTCAGCAGATCCTTGTAGCTACCGGAGTGCACCACCTTGCCGCCGTGCTCGCCCGCGCGCGGTCCGATATCGACGATCCAATCGGCTGCGCGGATCGTGTCCTCGTCGTGTTCGACCACGATCAGCGTGTTGCCCAGATCGCGCAGTCGCGTGAGGGTGTCGATCAGTCGACGATTGTCGCGCTGGTGCAGTCCGATCGACGGTTCGTCGAGGACGTAGAGGACACCGGCAAGACCCGAACCGATCTGAGTGGCCAAGCGGATTCGCTGCGCCTCGCCACCCGACAGCGACCCTGCGGCACGGGACAGCGACAGATAGTCGAGTCCGACGTCGAGCAGGAACGTGATGCGTGCCTGCACCTCTTTGAGGACGCGGCCCGCGATCGCCTCCTGGCGTTTGTCGAGCTTCAATCCGCCGAGGTATCCCGCGGCGTCGGCCACCGAAAGCGCCGACACCTCGGCGATCGATTTCGGTCCGTATTCGGGGTGATCGAGCGTCACCGCGAGGATCTCCGGACGCAACCGCGCACCCTGACAGACCGGGCACGGAACGTCGCGCATGTAGCCCTCGTACCGTTCCTTCATCTGTTCGGATTCGGTCTGATCCATGCGGCGGTTCAGGAACGCCATGACGCCCTCGAACTCGGTGTAGTACGACCGTGTCCGTCCGTACCGGTTACGGAATTTGACGTGCACCTGGTGCTCGCTGCCGTTGAGCAGCGCATTCCGCGCCTTGGCGGGCAACTTCTTCCACGGGGTGTCGACGTCGAATCCCATCTCGTCGGCCAGACCGGACATGAGGCGCAGGAAGTAGTCGGCGTTGTGTCCAGTCGACCAGGGGGCGATGGCGCCCTCGGAGAGTGAGAGGTCGGGGTCGGGCACGACGAGGTCCTCGTCGACCTCCTTGCGGATCCCGAGTCCGTCGCATTCGGGACATGCGCCGTACGGCGAGTTGAACGAGAACGACCGCGGCTCGAGGTCGTCGATGGCGATCGGGTGTCCGTTCGGGCACGCCATGCGCTCGGAGAATCGACGTTCGCGGTGGGGATCGTTCTCCTCGACGTCGACGAAGTCGAGGACGACAATGCCGTCGGCCAGCCGCAGGGCCGTCTCCACCGAGTCGGTGAGACGCTGCTTGGCGCTCGGCTTCACGACGAGCCGGTCGACGACGACGTCGATGTCGTGCTTTTCCTGCTTCTTGAGCTTGGGCGGGTCCGTCAGCGAATGGATCTTGCCGTCGACGCGCGCACGGGAGAAGCCCTGGGTCTGCAGTTCGGCGAACAGGTCGACGAACTCACCCTTACGGGTGCGGACGACCGGCGCGAGAACCTGAAAACGGGTGCCCTCGTCCATCGCGAGCACCTGATCGACGATCTGCTGAGGTGTCTGCTTGGCAATTTCGGCACCGCAGATCGGACAGTGTGCGACGCCGGCGCGCGCGTAGAGCAGGCGCAGGTAGTCGTAGACCTCGGTGATCGTGCCGACCGTCGACCGAGGGTTGCGGTTCGTCGACTTCTGGTCGATCGACACCGCGGGCGAGAGCCCTTCGATGAAGTCGACGTCGGGCTTGTCCATCTGGCCCAAGAACTGCCGCGCATACGCAGACAGCGACTCCACGTAGCGTCGTTGGCCCTCGGCGAAGATCGTGTCGAAAGCCAGCGACGACTTCCCCGAACCCGAGAGTCCGGTGAACACGATGAGGCTGTCGCGGGGCAGATCAACATCGACACCGCGAAGGTTGTGTTCGCGGGCACCACGGACGATCAAACGATCAACCACTACTGTCCTATCCACATGTCTTGGCTGGTCCATACGTCTTGGCCAGCCCCTGCGCGGGATCGCCGCGCATCCGTCCGCCGCTGGGCACCGATCGTCGACCGATGTCACGTTGGGCGTGTCTGTCTCGTTGGGCGTGTCCGCGGCTCACCATAACGGCAGCCACCGACAGGAAAACTCGACGCCGTGCCGGCGGTCTCCAGGCGGCGTCACAACACTTGTCAACGATACGCGGCCCACCAGGTGTTCCCATCCTCGTCCACCGCGTCGACCTGCGTGGCTACGCTGAGTTCATGACCTCGCCCGACCTCACCATCACCGACGAATACACCGGCGATCTGTCCGAGACCGGCCCGCAGCGCCGCACACTGAGCAACGCCTCGATCGTGAAGATCTCCGTTGGGCCCATGGACAACAACGTCTACATCGTCACCAGTGCCGCGACCGGCGACCAACTCATCATCGACGCCGCCAACGATGCGGACACCATTCGCGGTGTGCTCGACGAACTCGACGGCACCCCGCGCACGATCTTCACCACGCACCAGCACTACGACCATTGGCAGGCACTTGCCGACGTCGCGTCGGCGACGGGCGCGCCGACCGCGGCCGGCAGGATCGACGCTCCCGAACTGCCCGTGACCCCCGACATCCTCCTCGACGACGGCGACGTACTGACCGTCGGTGACCTGACCTTCGACGCAATCCACCTCGTCGGCCACACGCCCGGGTCGATCGCGCTCGCACTCACCGATCCCGCAAGCGGCGTCGTCCACCTGTTCACCGGCGATTCCCTCTTCCCGGGCGGCGTCGGAAAGACCTGGGCGCCAGGCGACTTCGACACTCTCGTCGACGACGTCGAGACCAAGCTCTTCGAGCGCTATCCCGACTCGACCGTCGTGTACCCCGGCCACGGCAAGGACACGACCCTCGGCACCGAACGCCCGTCGCTGGACGAATGGCGCGAACGCGGCTGGTGAGAATCGGCCTACACGCACAACACTTGCGCCAGATCATCAACTCCGCCGAGCGCCCGACACCGGACGGGTAGCCTCGATAGAGCGCCGCCGACCCCAGTCCAACGCGTGATCGACCAACGCAGTGACCGAAAAGCCGCAGTAAACGAAAAGCACAGTGACCGACTAACAGAGTGACTTCCGAAGGGACCGTGTCAACAAGATGATCCTCCGCCGTATTGCCCGACCGATGCTCGCATCGGTGTTCATCGTCTCCGGCTATGACGCCCTGCGACACCCGCAGAAGCGAGCAGAAATCGCGGAGCCCTTCGTGGAGAGCACCGTCGGTGTGCTGCCGGACGAGGTCACCTCCGTCATCCCCACCGATCCGGTCACGCTGGTCCGAGTGAACGGCGGCATCCAACTGGCGAGCGGTGTCCTCCTTGCGACGGGCAAGTTCCCACGCTTCGCGTCGGCCGTTCTGGCGGGCTCCCTCGCACCGACGACGTTCGCCGGCCATCCCTTCTGGGAAGAGTCGGATCCCGTTGCGCGGAGCATGCAGCGCACACACTTCCTCAAGAACTTGAGCCTGATGGGCGGCCTGCTGATCTCGGCGGCCGACACCGAGGGCAAGCCCTCGCTCGCGTGGCGTGGTCGACGCAAGGCCGACGCCGCACTCGCGGCCCTGCCACTCGGCGCTAAGGCGAGCACCACAGCGTGGGATTCGATCCGCGAGCACGCACAGGATTCCGCGTCGACGCTCGGTGAGAAGTCCAGCGAGGCCGCAGGTCTCCTCAAGCAGGACGCGCACAAGTTGGGAGAGCGTTCTGCCGAGGCCGCGGAGAAGTTCCGCGATCGTGCGCCCGTCGTCGCAGAAAACGCCCGTGAGCGTTCGGCGGAGTTCGCCGATAAGGTGCGCGACCGTGCGCCCGTCGTCGCAGAAAACGCCCGCGAGCGTTCGGCGGAGTTCGCCGACAAGGTGCGCGACCGCGCCCCCGAGATCGCTGAGACGGCACGCGAGCGCTCCACAGAATTTGCCGACAAGGTGCGCGACCGCGCCCCCGAGATCGCAGAAGCCGCTCGGGAGCGCTCCGCAGAGCTCGCCGAAGCCGCGCGGGAGCGTTCCGCAGAGCTCGCAGAGTCGGCCAAGGAACTGGTGTCGACCGCAGGCGACAAGGCCGACGCAGCCGTCGCCGACAGCAAGAAGCGCTGGCGCAAGGCCCGGTCCTGACCCCTTCGCTCCACGCGCGGACCCCATCGCCTTCGGAACAGACTCCGAGCGGGCGCATGGGGTCCGCCGCGTTTCCGCCGCAGCACTATCCCTGGGTCGCGGACACCGACTACGCCCCTCTGGAGATGCGTCACGAAGGTCGCACGCTCATGGTTGCCGTCGGTTCCAACGCATCACGCGCGGTGCTGGCCACCAAGCTCGCCGATGTTGGCGGCGTCGACATCCGTCCTGCCCGCGTCGTCGTGAGCGGTATCGCTGTCGGGTATTCCGGCCACGTGTCGGCGCGCGGATACATTCCGGCAGCTCCCTTCGCGTCCCCCGGCGCCAACACACCTCTGACGGCGTTCTGGCTCGACGACGACCAACTCGCCGCACTCGACCGCACCGAACCCAATTACCATCGATTGACAGTGACCACGACTTCTCATCCCCTGCGTGAACTCCTCGACGACGTCGACTCCGCTCCCCTCCGCTCACCGATGCCGGTGCGCGAGTTCGCCATATACGCCTCACGACACGGAGTCCTCACCGATCGACGCTCGACCCCGCTCCCCTTCTCGACCCAGTCCGCAGTCCTCGCGCACCTTGCGGAAGCGCTCGACGACCCGTCGCTGGCGGAGCCGCCCGCGACCGTCTGCGCGCGACTCGGCGACACCGACGCGGGCAAGGACCTGACAGCGGGCAAGGATCTGACACGGCGCATCCAGAGCCGCGGACAGTGCCGTCCCGACGGCCTCAGCCGCGACACCGCACCCCACCATCCCGACAGCACCGCACATACCCCATTCGGTACGCACGCCGAACCCGACGATGAGATCCGATGAGTACCTCGCCGACACACACCGAACGCACCGATCCCCGCATCGATGAGGAACAGACACACCTCGACGCCGTGTACGGGCGTCTGGACAGGATGCGTGCCAACACCCGTCGTCGACTCGCCGCAACCCTGCGCGAGTCCGCGGGCACACCGCAGGCGCTGTCCGAACGCGAGTCCTACGAACGCATGTACGTCGACGACCTCGCGAAATACGATGCCGCCGAACACAATCTGTATTTCGGCCGCCTCGACCTCGACGACGGCGAGACCCGGCGGATCGGACGCATCGGAGTCCTCGACGACGATGACGGCGACACGACACTCCTTCTCGACTGGAGGGCGCCCCTGTCGCGAGCGTTCTACCTCGCAACGCCTGCAGCGCCGGAAGAGGTCGCTCGCCGCAGACACATCCGCACGCGAAATCGTGGCGTCCGTGAGGTCAACGACGAATTCCTCACCGCGGGTGAGGCTTCCATCGACGAGTCAGCGCACGGCGACGTGGTCAACGAGTCCGCGCTCGTAGCCGCCCTCAACGCCGCACGTACCGGCGAGATGACCGACATTGTCGAGACCATCCAGCGCGAGCAGGATCTCATCATCCGGTCACCGCATCGCGGCGTCACGGTCATCCAGGGCGGCCCCGGCACCGGCAAGACCGCTGTGGCGCTACACCGCGCGGCGTACCTGCTGTACACACATCGAGACATCCTCTCGCGCAGTGGAATCCTCATCATCGGCCCCAACAGCGACTTCCTCGACTACATCGGCCAGGTGCTGCCTTCGCTCGGTGAGTCCGGAGTGCTCCTCGCGACGATCGGCGAGCTCTTCCCCGGCGTCACCGCGACCGCCGACGAACCTCGACGCACCCGAGAGGTCAAGGGGCGCTTACAGATGCTCGACGTGCTCAAGCGCACGGTTCGGGCACACGAGTCGCTGCCGACCAAGCCGGTATCCGTGGACTTCGACGGTTACCGGGTCGAGATCGACAGTGCGCTCGTCAAGGCAGCGCGTACGGCGGCCCGCGGGTCGCGCAGGGCGCACAACCAGGCCCAGCCGGTGTTCCTACGCTCCGCACTCGATGCACTCGCCGCCCGGCACTCGGCGGCGATCGGCGCCAGTCTGCTCGACGGGTCGCAACTCCTCACGCCCGCCGACCTCAAGGACATTCGCGACGACATGGGTCGCGATCCGGATATCCGCGAGGCGGTGCTCGCGTTCTGGCCGACGCTCACTCCGACGGACGTCCTCCGCGACCTCTACGACGACCCCGCCGCCATCCGCAAGGCCACGCCGGGCTGGTCCGACGAGGATCGCGCAGCGCTCCACCGGGCACGCCGCAGGCCAGTCGGCAAAGCCGAAAAGGGCAGCGAGAGCGACGAGTTCACTCCCGCCGACGTTCCGTTGCTCGACGAACTGGCCGAACTCGTCGGCTACGGCACCGATGAGGCCGAACGTGCCGAACGCGAGCGATGGCGTCGACAACTCGCCGACGCCCAGGATGCGCTCGACATCCTCACCGGCTCGGCACCACAGGATCTCGAGGACGAACTCGACCCGGAGATCCTGATGGCCTACGACCTGATCGACGCAGAGCAACTCGCTGCGCGCCAGACCGACGTGCAACGCGCGACCACCGCGGAGCGCGCCTTCAACGATCGCACCTGGACATTCGGCCACGTCATCGTCGACGAAGCCCAGGAGTTGTCCGGTATGGCATGGCGCATGGTGATGCGCCGAATCCCGAACCGGTGGATGACCATCATCGGAGACACCGCACAGACCGGCGACCTCGCGGGCACGACGTCGTGGAGCGAGGTGCTGACACCCTACGTCGCGAACCGTTGGCAGTTGCGCGAGTTGACCGTCAACTACCGCACGCCGAGTGAGATCATGACCTACGCGGCGCGCGTCCTGGCGCACGTCGGCGATTCACTCACACCGCCGACCTCGTTGCGCAGCAACGGAATCGATCCGTATGCCCGTTCCGTGCCAACGGCCGAGCTCGTCGCGACTGCGATCGAGGAGGCCACGCGACCGGAACTGCGCGGGCTGACCGGAATCGTGGTGCCCGACAACCTCTTCGACGCCACCTCGCAGTTGGTCGCCGGCCTCGACCCGTCGACACTCGGCGTCGACGAGCTCCCCCGCGTCCACACGGTCACCACCTGTAAGGGACTCGAGTTCGACACGACTGTCGTCGTCGAACCGAGCGCACTCATCGCTCAGTCGCCGCGCGGATACAGCGATCTCTACGTCGCGCTGACCCGCAGCACGCAGCGCCTCGTCGTGGTCAACGCCGACCCGCTGCCAACAGAGCTCGACGACATGCCGCGTCGCTGAACGGCTTTCGACGACGCCCGTCACACCGCTGATCACACATCCTGATCGCCCGTATGGTCGCCCTCGGGGTGCAGGATGACGAGTTCGCGGGTCGCGCGAGTCATCGATACGTAGCGGTCGACGGCCCCGGTGATTCCCGAGCCGAAGACCTCGGACTCGACAACCACGACCAGATCGAACTCGAGGCCTTTCGCGGTGATCGGATCGAATGCGCGCACCCGGCCCGTGCTGGTGAAGTCCGGATCACCGATCACACACGCGACGCCCTCGTCGTTGCGCGCGAGCCACTCGGCGAGGATCACATCTCGGTCGCCGTGCGAGGCATGTCGAACGGGCAGTCCCGATTCCCTGATCGACGACGGCACGTTGGCATCCGGTATGGCAGCTCGGATCACCGGTTCGGCCGCCTCCATGACCTCGGCGGGCGTTCGGTAGTTGATCGACAACGACTCGACGCGCACGTCCCGGCATCCGACACTGTGAAGCCGTTCCGACCACGACTCGGCGAACCCCGCCCGCGCCTGCGCCCTGTCGCCGACGATCGTGGTGCTTCCGGACGGGTTGCGCCGCAGCACCATTCGCCACTGCGCCGGGGTGAGTTCCCGCGCCTCGTCGACGATGATGTGCGCGAACGGCCCGTCGAGAGTGCCGGGCTCGATGTCCGGCGCGGCCGAATCATCGACAAGAACGTCGCGCAGGTCTTTCTGCCGAAGCATCGACATCAGGCCCTCGCCGTCGTCGTAGGTCGTCGACGCCATGAGGTCGTCGACGACGAGGTCCATGCGACGGCGCTCGGCTCGCAGCGCGGCGGACCGGCGGCGACGCCGATCGTCTGCGCTGCGGTCTCCCAATCGGTTGCGCGCGGCGTCGAGAAGCGGGAGGTCGGCGTCGGTCCACGCATCCGGACGCTCTCGCTGGAGCAGTCGCACGTCATCCGGCGTCAACCACGGTGCACACATGCGGAGGAATGCGGGAACCGACCACAGGTCGCCGACGAGATCCGTCGCGTCGAGCATCGGCCACGCACGCCCCACTGCCGCCGCAAGAGATTCGTTGCGCTGCAACGCTTCCTGCACATCGTCCACGTCGAGGTCGTCGTCACCGATGCGTCGCTGCACCGTCGCGGCCAGATGTTGCCAGATGGCGCCGCGTGCCTCGTTATGGGGCGTACCTGCCTCGGGCGCCGCGAATGCTTCAGCCCAATCCCGCCGCCGCAGAGTCACATCCGCCCACTCGGTCTCGACGAGAAGCGGCTCCTTCGGCGGTTCCTCGTACCACCGGACCGCCGTCTCGATCGCGTCGACCATCCCCGCCGTCGACTTCAGTGCCGCCGCCACGTCGTCGGTCTCTCGCACCGCGGTATCGCCCTCGGCGACCAGATCGCGCAACGTGCACGTCTGCACGCCTTCTTCACCGAGACTCGGCAAGACATCGGCGACATACGAGAGGTACTGCTCGTGTGGTCCGACGATCAGCAGACGTCCGCGCGTGAGCCGCGCGTCGGAGTAGAGCAGGTAGGCGGCACGATGTAGCGCGACGACGGTCTTGCCGGTGCCGGGGCCGCCATCGACAACCAGCGCGCCTGCCGAATCGGCACGGATGATGGCGTCCTGGTCGGCCTGGATCGTCGACAACACGTCACGCATGCGTGGCGACCGACTCGCGGAGAGGCCTGCGAGCAGCGCCGAATCGCCGTCGAGCCAGACCCCATCGTCGACGGCGTCCGCGGTGAACACTTCGTCCCAGTAGTCGGTGATCTGCCCGCGCGCCCATCGGTAGCGTCTGCGGGAACGCACCCCCATCGGCTGCGCCGCCGTCGCATTGAAAAACGAAGCAGCGGCGGGCGTCCGCCAGTCGACGAGCAGTTGGCGGCCCGACTGATCGGTCACCCCGACGCGACCGATGTAGACGGGGTCAGGCTCGTCGATCAGCGTCATCCGGCCGATGCACAGGTCGAGGCCATAGCGACGCAGCGTCCGCAGACGGCTGGTCAACTGATGAATCTCGAGGTCGCGGTCCGATGCGCGCTGCCCACCTCCACCCTCTGCCCTGCGCGCGGAGTCGAGCCTGGCTGAGAGCGCATCGACCGTGCCGGCGAGGGATGCAGTGGTGTCCTCGAAATGGCGCACGTCGCTCTCGATACGCGTCGGGACGGATTTCGGTGACTCGGGCGGAAGATTGAAGACATGGTCGGTCACTGCAGGCACTGGGCGACTCCGAAAACGGCTGGGCGGCGGCGGAATCACCGATTGTGCACCCGGATGGGGGCCTTGCGGCAAGGCCCCTACCTCGCGTTATAGTGAAAAGGGCAGGGACGCAGCAGTGACCACGGCGGATCGGGAGTCACGCTCCCCGCAGCACGCATCGCGACGGCTTTCATCACGACGGCTCTCATCACGACGGCTCTCATCACGACGGCATACGTCGAACCACCAGCACACGCGCAACAGCCGGGCAGACGAATCCGTCTGCCCGGCTGTTGGGTTTCGATGAGAAGCGAACTAGGTGGTGTGCACGATCAGCACATCGCACGCAGACTTACGCGCGACGTCGGCAGGCACCGAACCCAGCAGACGTCCCGCAATCGAATTCAGTCCACGATTGCCGACGACGAGAAGATCAGCCTGAACATCGGTGACCAACTGCAGCAGAGCATCCACGGGTGCGCCCTTCACCGGGCGTGCCACGATCTGCGTGCCTCCCGACTTCGATGCCCGCTCCTTCGCCCGACGCAGAATCTCGTCGGTCGGGGCACTTCCGGTCACCTGATAAGCCTCGTCTTTGAGAACGTCGGCAGCCTCACCGGCGCCGCGATCGTTCGGAAAATATGCACATGCGATCACCAATTTCGAATCGCCCGCGATCGCACCCGCGCGATCGACCGCCTTCAACGACGATTCCGATCCGTCCGTTCCGACGACGATCGTCTGGTAAGCGCCCATCCCTGACCTCCACACATGTCTGATTCCGCACATTCGCGGACTTCATCGATCACGACAACTTTAGAGTCACCTGAATCGGCAGGATAGTGTGCCACGCAACATTTGTCCGATGATCACGGCGATCGCTACACCGCGCACCCGAGTGGGACGAACGTCCCAATGGAGAGTGTCGACTACTTGATTCCGGCAGCATCCATGCCGCGCAGCTCCTTCTTCAGATCTGCGATCTCGTCGCGCAGCCTTCCAGCGAGTTCGAACTGCAGATCGCGAGCCGCGCTCATCATCTGCTCCGTTAGTTGCGCGACCAGGTCGGCGAGCTCGGCTCGTGGCATGGACCCCACATCTCGCTTCTCGATGACCCCTGCGGAGCCACCCTTCGCCTTCGAGACTTCTCCCTGCGCTCGCCGTCCACGGCTGGCGTTGCGGCCGGAGCCACCGACGTCGACTGCCGAATCCTCCGCCTCGCGGTACACCTGATCGAGGATGTCGGCGATCTTCTTGCGCAGTGGTTTCGGGTCGATGCCGTGTTCTTTGTTGTAGGCCACCTGCTTCTCACGACGACGCTCGGTCTCTTCGATCGCGTTGCGCATCGACTCGGTAACCGTGTCGGCGTACATGTGCACCTCGCCCGAGACGTTACGGGCAGCACGCCCGACAGTCTGGATCAGCGATGTCGTCGACCGCAGGAATCCCTCCTTGTCGGCGTCGAGGATCGCGACGAGCGACACCTCGGGAAGGTCGAGTCCCTCGCGCAGCAGGTTGATACCGACAAGCACGTCGTATTCGCCCGATCGGAGTTGCCGCAGCAACTCGACCCTTCGTAGCGTGTCGACCTCGGAGTGCAGGTAGCGCACACGGATACCGAGTTCGAGAAGGTAGTCGGTGAGATCTTCTGCCATCTTCTTGGTCAATGTCGTCACCAGCACGCGTTCGTCGCGCTCTGTGCGATCACGGATCTCGTGAACCAGGTCGTCGATCTGCCCCTTGGTCGGCTTCACCACGATCTGCGGATCGACCAGCCCGGTTGGGCGGATCACCTGCTCGACGAACTCTCCATTGGATTGGCCGAGTTCGTACGCGCCTGGCGTCGCGGACAAATAGACCGTCTGCCCGATACGACCGACGAACTCGTCCCAGGTGAGCGGACGGTTGTCGACCGCGGAGGGTAGCCGGAACCCGAAGTCGACCAGATTGCGCTTGCGCGACATGTCGCCCTCGTACATGCCGCCGATCTGCGGGACCGTCACATGCGACTCGTCGATCACGAGGAGGAAGTCGTCGGGGAAGTAGTCGATCAGCGTTGCGGGGGCGCTGCCCGCCGGCCTGCCGTCGATGTGGCGCGAGTAGTTCTCGATGCCCGAGCAGAACCCGACCTGCCTCATCATTTCGAGGTCGTAGCTGGTGCGCATGCGCAGGCGCTGCGCCTCGAGGAGTTTGCCCTTGCCCTCGAGGTCGGCGAGGCGCGCCTCGAGCTCTTCCTCGATGCTCGTCATCGCCTTCTCCATGCGCTCAGGTCCCGCGACATAGTGCGTCGCGGGGAAGATGCGCAGCGTGTCGACCTGTCTGACCACATCACCGGTCAGTGGGTGCAGGTAGTAGAGCGCCTCGACCTCGTCACCGAAGAACTCGATCCGCACCGCCAATTCTTCGTACGACGGGATGATCTCGACGGTGTCGCCGCGGACACGGAAGCTTCCGCGGGTGAACGACATGTCGTTACGTGTGTACTGCACGTCGACCAGCAATCGAAGCAGTGCGTCGCGGTCAATCTCGTCGCCGACCTCCACCTCGACCGAACGGTCGAGGTAGGACTGCGGCGTGCCGAGGCCATAGATGCACGACACCGATGCCACGACCACCACGTCGCGTCGTGACAGCAGACTCGACGTCGCTGAGTGCCGCAGGCGTTCGACGTCGTCGTTGATCGACGAGTCCTTTTCGATGTACGTGTCGGTCTGGGCGATGTACGCCTCGGGTTGGTAGTAGTCGTAGTACGAGACGAAGTACTCGACAGCGTTGTGCGGCAACATTTCTCGAAGTTCGTTGGCGAGCTGCGCAGCAAGTGTCTTGTTCGGTGCCATCACGAGCGTCGGGCGCTGGACCCGCTCGATCAACCACGCGGTGGTCGCGGATTTACCAGTGCCGGTGGCGCCGAGTAGGACGATGTCGCGCTCGCCCGCCCCGATACGACGTTCGAGGTCGTCGATGGCTTTGGGCTGGTCACCTGCGGGCTCATACTCGCTGACCACCTCGAATCGACCCTCGGTACGTTCGACGGCGCCGACAGGACGGTGCTCGGAGTGCGCGAGAATCGGGTGTTCGGTAGCAAAAGCCATAGTGCCAGGGTAAACGCGACCTATGACAAATCTGTTCCGGATTCACGCACACCCCGTGACCTGCGGTTAAGGTGTGACGATGTCCGATCTGCACCCGCCGAAGCGGGAGATCTTCGACGTTCCCGCAATGACCAATACGGACAACAAGGGGTTCGTCCGACCGGTGGACCGATACGAGGAGACCCCGTTCGGTCTCTACATGTCGCGCACGGCCGATCACCCCAGATTCAGTCACCTCGAATCCTGGCTGCTCCCCGCACTCGGACTTCGCGCGAACATCTTCCACTTCGTCGATGGGCATCGGACCGGGCAGCGCCTCTACCTCGACATAGGACGCTTCCACGGTCCCGACGACGATGGCCGCTGGCACGCCGAGGACTGGTACCTCGACCTCGTCGATGTTCCCGGTCGCCCACTCGAACTCATCGACGTCGACGAATTGTTCGACGCACACGCAGCGAGCCTGTTGTCGACCGCCGAGTGCGAGGAGGCCGTCCACATCGCACGGCGGGCACTGGTGGGTGCGGCCGAACATGACCACGACATCCAGAAGTGGCTCGACACCGCGACCGGCGGCCGCGTGTCGTGGCTCGACGACTGACGTCGCTACGTCTCCCGACGACCGGCACGCCAGGCGGCGACTCGCGCATATGCCCGATCGAACCAGGGTTCCTTCGCCGCGACGTACGCCTCGCGGTCGCCGTCTGCGGCGGCCATTGCGGCCAGCTTGATCGCGGCATACTCGTCACGTGCTGCGGCGTCTGACCTCAACCAATCGCGGAACTCGACGGCGAACCGACCGCCCGGTGATCCCTGCGCCCGCACATGCACATTGACCGACCGCCCGGGATCGGCCGAACCGTGGAACCTCTTGCCCCAGAGGCCGTCATCGACCGAGCCGGTCTCCGGATCCGGCTTCGGCCGGTCGCTCGTGGTCTCTGGATTACGCGGGAACCCGCCGTCGGCCAGCACGTCGGCCAGAGCATCCGCGACGTCGAGGTCGGCGACGGTGATCTGGATGTCGATCGTCGGCTTCGCGATCAGCCCCGGCACCGCCGTCGACCCGATGTGATCGATCGCCGACGCTTTGTCGCCGACGATCGCCCACAGGCGATTGACCAGTCGCACACCCGTGGCCGCCCATGCCGGCTCGGGATCGGCCAGCATCAGCGGGCCGGGGACGATCGTCCGGGAGCGCACATTCTCCTCGTATGGCACCAACCGCTCGTCCCAGAGGTGTGCGGCAGCGTCCGCGAGATCGTCTGGTGTGCCCGAGTTGTCGAGCCAGACGTCGGCGACGGCCCGTCGCTGTTCGTCGGTGGCCTGGGCGCGGATTCGGGCGCGTGCGTCGTCCTCGGGCATGCCGCGCAACTCGGTCAACCGTTGGACGCGCAGCTCCTCGTCTGCCCCCACGATCACGACGAGATGGAAGAACGGAGCCATGTTGCCCTCGACGAGCAGCGGGATATCTTGCACCACAATCGCATTCGACGGCGCCTCGGCGAGCAGTTCCTGCGTACGCGCACCGACCAGCGGGTGCGTGATCGAGTTCAGCTTCTGCCGACTCTCGTCGTCGACGAACGCCTTGGCTGCCAGCGCTGGTCGATCGAGCGTCCCGTCGGCGGCCAGGATGTCGTCGCCGAAAGCCTCCACCAACTGCGTCAGGCCTGGCGTTCCGGGTTCGACGACCTCGCGCGCGATCTTGTCGGCGTCGATGTGAAATCCACCCCGCTCCACGAAGGTCTTGGCCACGGTCGATTTGCCGGCTCCGATGCCGCCGGAGAGCCCTACACGGATCACGAGGTCCAGTGTGGCAAACGACCGGCCGATCGGGTGATCCGACCGGCGATCTCAGCGGGCCGGGAGCGCAGCGCGAATCTCACACACACAAAGACAAGAGCGCCTTCCGGACGAATCCGGAAGGCGCTCTTGGCGTTTACGTGCGAGACGTAACTATCAGGCGTTGCCCGACAGCTTCTCGCGCAGTGCGGCGAGCTGCTCGTCGCTGGCAAGCGAGCCGCCCGACGATGCGGGAGCGCTGCTCGACGAAGCGCTGCGGCTCTCCGACGATGCCGACGAGTAGTCCTGCGGGGCCTTCTCGGCCTCGGCTGCGGCAGCAGCGAACTTCTCGATCTGCGCGGTGTGCATCTTGTGGCGACGCTCGGCCTCGGCGTAGCGGTTCTCCCACTCTTCGCGCTGCTTCTCGTAACCGTCGAGCCATTCGTTGGTCTCGGCGTCGAAGCCCTCGGGGAAGATGTAGTTGCCCTGCTCGTCGTAGCTGTCTGCCATGCCGTACTTCGAGGGGTCGAACTCCTCGGTGTAGTCCTCGTTGGCCTGCTTGAGGCTCAGCGAGATACGACGACGCTCGAGGTCGATGTCGATGACCTTGACCATCGCGTCGTCGCCGACGGCGACAACCTGGTCCGGGACCTCGACGTGGCGCTCGGCCAGCTCGGAGATGTGGACGAGGCCCTCGATGCCGTCGTCGACGCGGACGAACGCACCGAACGGAACCAGCTTGGTGACCTTGCCCGGCACGATCTGACCGATCGCGTGGGTGCGGGCGAACTGACGCCACGGGTCTTCCTGAGTTGCCTTGAGCGACAACGACACACGCTCGCGGTCGAGATCGACGTCGAGAACCTCGACGGTGACCTCGTCACCAACGGTGACGACCTCGGACGGATGATCGATGTGCTTCCAGGAGAGCTCGGAAACGTGGACCAGACCGTCGACGCCGCCGAGATCGACGAACGCACCGAAGTTGACGATCGAGGACACGACGCCCTTGCGGACCTGGCCCTTCTGGAGCTGGTGCAGGAACTCGCTGCGGACCTCGGACTGGGTCTGCTCGAGCCATGCACGACGCGACAGCACCACGTTGTTGCGGTTCTTGTCGAGCTCGATGATCTTGGCTTCGATCTCCTTGCCGATGTACGGCTGCAGATCGCGCACACGACGCATCTCCACGAGCGATGCCGGGAGGAAGCCGCGCAAGCCGATGTCCAGGATCAGGCCGCCCTTGACGACCTCGATGACGGTGCCCTTGACGGCCTCGTCCTTTTCCTTGAGCTCCTCGATGGTGCCCCAGGCACGCTCGTACTGCGCGCGCTTCTTGGACAGGATGAGGCGGCCTTCTTTGTCCTCCTTGGTGAGAACAAGGGCCTCGACCTCGTCACCGACGTTGACGACCTCAGAGGGGTCGACGTCGTGCTTGATCGACAGTTCGCGAGAAGGGATCACGCCTTCGGTCTTGTAACCGATGTCGAGCAGAACCTCGTCACGATCGACCTTGACGATGGTCCCTTCGACGATGTCGCCATCGTTGAAGTACTTGATCGTGGAGTCGATGGCTGCGAGGAAGTCCTCAGCCGAGCCGATATCGTTGACGGCTACTTGCGGCGAGGTGATCGTGGGGGACGACATATGTTGAGTTGCTCCGGACAGGTATGTAGTAGGTACAGTTCACATTGTTTGAACAGCGATGTCAGGCGACGCGCGGCTCGATCACAGTGCCACCGAGCTGCGTCCTCCCAGGTCATCACACGAGGGTGACGTCCAGGTGACGACAAGCTGAACTGCGCGAAAGATGCCTCCACGCGCTTTGTCTACCTTACTCTAGCGGCGTTGTGCTGGGCAAATACCACTTCTGAGCGCATCCCGCCACCGCGCAAATGACACGGGCCGGGACACCACGACAGGCGAAGGGTGCAACGTTGGCGCATTCGGTGGAATTCCTCTTCGACGACGAGTCAGAGGTTCGCCTGCGCGCGCTGTGGGATGCCCTCGCGACATCGCACCTGCCCAACGCAGGCACGAACCCCTCGCCCACCAACCGCCCGCACGTCACGGCCGCCGCGACGCGACGGATCGACCCCGCCGCCGACCGGGCAGTACGCCAGTGCACCGCAGCACTTCCGATTCCGGTGACCATCGGCGCGCCATTGATCTTCGGCCGTGGCGACCGCCTCGTCGTCGCACTGCTGGTGGTGCCGACCGCCCGCTTGCTGACCGCCCACCTGCAGCTGGTCGAGGCGCTGTCCGGACATGCGTTCACCGCCGACGACGAGCCGGGCGTCTTCTCCCACTCACTCCCGGGCTCCTGGACCCCACACGTCACGATGGCACGCCGTGTGCACTCCGACGTCCTCGCCGACGTCGTGGCCGCGCTCGAGCTGCCCCCTCACGGCATTCGCGCCGGTGCTACCGAAGATGGAGGCATTCGCGCGACCATCACCGCGATCCGACGCTGGGACGGCGACAGTCGAACAGATGTCGTCTTCGATGAGCATCCCGACGGTTCGGGTTCGGCCTCATGACTCCCGGCCGGCCGATGGCTCCGCCATCTCTAAACTCAGTCAGGTGATCGGCGACGACGAGACTCCCCACGCGCCGCGACTCCTCGGCCGTATCGATTCGTCGACGAGCGATGCCGCGAGCCGCGCCTGGTGGGATGCAGAGGCGCAGGACTATCACCGCGAACACGGCGGTTTCCTCGGCTCCGACTCCCGTGGCGGCGAGTTCGTGTGGGGACCAGAACGGTTGCGAGAGGCCGACGTTCACCTGCTCGGCGACGTCGCCGGCCGCGACATCCTCGAGATCGGGTGCGGTTCCGCGCCGTGTTCACGGTGGCTCGTCGCCCGAGGTGCGCGCGCCGTCGGACTCGATCTGTCGCAGAAGATGCTCGCGCACGGGCTCGCCACCATGAAGCGATTCGACGAACCGCCCGTACCGCTCGTTCAGGCGACCGCGGAGTCGCTGCCCTTTGCCGACGAGAGCTTCGACATCGCGTTCTCGTCGTTTGGCGCAGTGCCTTTCGTCGCCGAACCCGCCCGGGTGATGGCCGAGGCCGCACGCGTCCTGCGGCCCGGCGGCCGCTGGGTCTTCTCGGTGAATCACCCGATGCGCTGGATGTTTCCCGACGATCCAGGCCCTGCCGGGCTGACCGTCACCATGCCGTACTTCAGCAGAACGCCCTATTCCGAGGTCGACGCCGACGGCACGGTGACCTACGTAGAGCATCACCGCACCATCGGCGATCGAGTCCGCGACATCCGCGCCGCCGGACTGATCCTCGACGACATCGTCGAGCCGGAGTGGCCGGACGACCTCGAGGACGAGTGGGGTCAGTGGAGTCCGCTTCGGGGACAGTACTTTCCGGGCACCGCAGTGTTCTGTTGCGTCAAACCCCGCTGATCACAGCGCAATTGGTCACAGCGGAATCGATCACAACAGCTTCGATAGAAAGGTCTTGGTCCGCTCGTGCTGCGGATTGGCCAGCACCTCTCGTGGATCGCCCTGTTCGACGACGACGCCACCGTCCATGAACACCAGTTGGTCTGCCACCTCGCGGGCGAAACCCATCTCGTGGGTGACCACGAGCATGGTCATTCCACTTGCCGCGAGTTCGCGCATGACGCCCAGCACCTCACCGACCAGTTCGGGATCGAGCGCCGACGTCGGCTCGTCGAACAGCATCAGTTTCGGCTCCATCGCCAGTGCTCTGGCAATCGCGACGCGCTGCTGCTGTCCGCCGGAGAGTTGCGACGGATACGACTGCGCCTTGTCGGCGAGTCCGACGCGCTCCAGCAGGTATTCGGCGCGAGATGTGGCCTCGGCCTTGCTCTTTCGTTTGACCTGCGTCGGCGCCTCGATCACGTTCTCGATTACCGTCCGGTGAGGGAACAGGTTGAAGTGCTGGAACACCATGCCGATGTCACGACGCTGCTTGGCCGCATCCTTCGGACTCATCTCATACAGTTTGCCGCCGCGTTCGCGATAACCGATGAGGTCGCCGTCGACGTACAGCCGTCCCGCGTTGACCTCCTCGAGATGGTTGACGCAACGCAGGAATGTCGACTTGCCAGAGCCCGACGGACCGATGATGCACAGGACCTCGCCGCGCTCGACCTCCAACGAAATGCCTTTGAGCACCTGCGTCGTACCGAAGCTCTTGCACACCCGGTCGGCCAGCACCATCGGTGTCGCCGACGTCTCTTCGACCACCGTCATGCTCCCCCACCCCCGTGTTGTGGATCGGTCACCTCTGCCTCTGCGGCGAGTGCCTTGAGTTGCTTACCTGTCAGCGCACGTGTCGCACCCCGCGCGTAGTGCCGCTCCAGGTAGTACTGCCCGACCATCAGGATGCTCGTGACCACGAGGTACCAGGTCGACGCGACCATCAGCAGCGGGATCGGCTGGAAGATCACGCCCGAGATGTCACGAGCACGACCGTACAGTTCGAGGCTGAACGGCACCGCCGCCACGAGGCTCGTGGTCTTGAGCATGCTGATGACTTCGTTGCCCGTCGGCGGAATGATCACACGCATCGCCTGCGGGAGCACCGTTCTGCGCATGGTCTGCGACCACGTCATACCCAGCGCCACCGACGCCTCGGTCTGCCCCTCACCCACCGACGACACACCCGCGCGCACGATCTCCGCCATGTAGGCGGCCTCGTTGAGGGCCAGGCCGATGACCGCGAACAGAAAAGCAGCATTCAGCGACTGGATATCGAAGTGCGCGAACTGAACTGTGAACGGGATACCCAGGTCGATGCGCTTGTAGATCGAGGGGAACAAGCCCCAGAACACGAGCTGGACGTACACCGGCGTACCGCGGAACACCCATAGATAGACCCACGACGTCGAACGGAGTACCGGATTCGGCGACAGTCGCATGATCGCCAACACGACGCCCAGCACGATCGCGATCACCATCGACAGGACCGTCAGCGCGAGTGTGTACCCGACACCCGACATGATGCGGGTGTCGAACAGGTACTTGGCGTAGGTGTCCCACGCGTAAGCCTTGTTGGTGGCCGCGCCGTAGATGAACAGGGCGACAAGGATGAGCACGATCGCCGCGGCGATCCACTGACCGGGATGTTTGAGCGGTACGGCCTTGATCGGGGTCGGCTCCGCTTTCGCGGAGTCGACCCCGACTCGGCCGTCAGACGGCGTCGACACGGATCAGCTGACCGCGCCGTTGATCACAGATTTCTGGATCGCGCCTGCTTCGACGCCCCAGTTCTCGGCGATCTGCTTGTACTGACCGTTGTCGATGAGGTGCTGAACAGCCTGCTGCAGCGCCTGGGTCAACGACGACCCCTTCTGCACCGGGTAGCCGTAGGGTGCCGAGTCGAATACTCCGCCTGCGGCCTCGAGCTTGCCGTCCGAGCGCTTGATCGCGTAGGCGGTCACGGGCGAATCCGCCGACATCGCATCCACCTTGCCGAGCACGAGAGCGTTGGTCGCTTCGTCCTGGCTGTCGAACTTGACCTTCTCGATGGCAGGCTTACCCGCGTCGGTGCACGCCTTGCTCTTGGCAGGAACCTCGTCGGTGTCCTCGACGGTGGTCGACTGCACCGCGACTCGCTTGCCGCAGGCGTTGTTCGGGTCGATGTTGCCGCCCGCCTGCTGCGCCCACTGCACACCGGCGTTGTAGTAGGTGACGAAGTCGACCTGCTGCTCGCGCTCCTTGCTGTCGGTGAACGACGACATGCCCACGTTGTAGGTGCCCTGCTGGATCGCCGGGATGATCTTGTCGAAGTCGGCTTCCTTGTACTCCGGCTTGAGACCGAGCACTGCGGCGACCGCGTTCATCAGATCCACGTCGTATCCGACGATCTTGCCGGAGGGATCCTTGAACTCGTTGGGGGAATAGGGAACGTTGACACCGACGATGAGCTGGCCTGACTGCCGAATCGGTTCAGGCACAAGCGCGGCGATGGAATCGACCTTGGTCGCCTCGACGGCCTTCGACGAGCTGGCCGCGCCGCCGGCCGACCCCTCGTCGGACTCGTTGTTCGTACATCCGGCGAGTACCAAAGCCAGCACTGCCACCAGTGCGGCGAACAGGCCACCGAATCGCCATGATCGCGCACGTGTCGATCGCTGAAGTCGCATCGAAATCCTTCCCCCGGCACCCCTGTGGGCGCCTCGAGACCACACACCGACACACCGTCGGCACTTCGAAGTAACTTACTGGCTCAGCGTTGAATCCACCCGGTAGTTACGCAGGATTAACTGCGCTCGGCTCGAGGACGCATCCGAGTACCGGTACTGCCGGGCGCGTAGGTCAGACCGGCCCGAGTCGCACGGTCGGGCATGAACACAACGTGTCCGATCAATAAACTTCTCCACGCGAACATTGTCGAAAAAGCGTGAATTGATGGATAAACGTTAAATGTTGCGGAGAATCATTAATCGCATTACCATTCCGACCGTGAAACGCCTTCCTCGGCCATTCTGGGTCGCTTTGTCTGGATTTGTGGCTGCCCTGTTGGCTGCGACGCTCACCGGTTTCCTCGTCCCCGGTACAGCTTCCGCGAGTCCGTTGAAGCCACCGTCGCAAGATCCCTTCTACGGGACTCAACGCGATCTCACTCACGTCGCCCCCGGCGCACCGCTGAAGACCCGCGTCGTCCAGCTTTCATACGGCGACAAGCGGTTTCCAGCAGTTGCGACGCAGATCCTGTTCCGCACAACCGATCAGTTCGGCAAGCCGACGGCAGCAGTGACCTCCATCATCGAACCGCTGACATCCGGGCCGCGAAAGCTGATCTCGTATCACTCCCCCTATGACGCACTCGGGTCCCAATGCGATCCCTCATACGCTCTCCGCGGCGGCAACACTGGCCGCGGACCGGAATTCGACGACATCATCATCGGTTCATTTCTCGCCCAGGGATACACCGTCGTAGTCCCCGACTACGAGGGCCTGAAGATGCGTTGGACGATGGGACGCGAATCCGCACAAACCGCTCTCGACAGCATTCGTACCGCTGAGCGACACCTACGCCTGCCCCCGTCGACGCCGGTCGGACTCTTCGGCTACTCGGGCGGATCGGTGCCCACCGGCTTCGGTGCCGACCTCGCCCCGACCTACGCTCCCGAACTCCGTATCGTCGGCGCGGCCGCGGGTGGAGTCCTGGTCCAGCCGTCGCACAACCTGCCCTATGTCAACGGCAGCAAGCAGTGGGCTGGCGTGATACCCGCGCTCATGAACGTCTACAACGCGACCTTCGACCTCAACATCGGCCAGTACCTGTCCCCCAAGGGCACCCAAACGCTCGCGCAGACCCAGGGGCAGTGCCTGATCAACTTCGCGACCAAATATCCGGGACTGACCGACACACAATTGCTGCTACCGCAGTACCCGGGGCTGTTGACCGTCCCCGGAATCCCGCAAGCCTTCAACCAGAACATCATGGGTTGGGTCGGCAAGCCGAGGAATCCGATGTTCCTCGGTGTCGGCAACGTCGACGGAACCGGCGACGGGATCATGATCGACGGCGACGTGCAGGGATTGGCGACGAAGTACTGCCGTGAAGGAGTACCGACGCAGTACAAGACCTATCCCAAGCTCAGTCACTTCGATGCGTTCCTGCCCTGGGCACCCGACGCGGAGAAGTTCCTGGCCGACCGGTTCGCCGGGCGCCCAGCAACCTATTGCTCGGGAATTCCCACCGGCAACACGCTGGGACCCATCAGCTGATCAGGCTCCAGTAGCTGATTCGGTGCCGCGGTCGATCGCTTCGACGACCGCGGCACCGAACTGTGTCGTGGTCGCGGTGCCGCCGAGGTCGGCCGTGCGGATGCCAGCCGCCAGAGTGACGTCGATGGCGTCGTCGATTCTGGCAGCGCAGGCCGTTAGCGCAGCGTCGGCTCGCTGATCGCCCCACCATCGGAGCATCATCGCCATCGAGGCGAGAATGCCGACGGGATCGGCGATTCCGCGTCCGGCGATGTCGGGCGCCGCGCCGTGGCTGGCTTGCGCCATGGCCTTGGTCGACGAGCAGTTCACCGAACCGGCCATGCCCAGCGATCCCGCCAACTCACCGGCGAGATCGGAGAGGATGTCGCCGAAGAGGTTCTCGGTGACGAGCACGTCGAAGTCCGCCGGCCTGCGGACCAGCAGTGCCGCCATTGCGTCGACATGCTGCTCGTCGACGTCGACGTCGGGAAAGTCCACCGCCACTTCGCGGCACGCCTCGCGGAAGAGCCCTGTCGTGAGTCGCAGGACATTCGCCTTGTGCACGATGGTGACATGCCGTGAGCGTTGCCTCGCGAGCCGGAATGCCTCTCGAGCGATTCGACGACTCGCCTCTCGGGTGATCACTCCGACCGCGAGCGCAAGATCGGGTGTCGGCATGAACTCGCCACTGCCGACGGCCATGTTCCGGTCGGCGTAGAGCCCCTCGGAGTTCTCCCTCGCGATCACCACGTCGATGTCAGGTGCGGTTGCGGCAACGCCGCGATACGCCCGACACGGCCGGATATTCGCATACAGCCCGAATCGCTTACGGATCATCGCGCCAGGGGTAAGGGTGCCGCGGAACTGCTCGGGATAGCCGGCAGAGTCGTGCGGGCCGAGAATCCACACGTCGAGTTCGTCGAGACCCGCGAGCGTCGACTGTGGTGTCGGCGTGCCGTGCTCAGCTATGGCGTCACGACCGAGAGGCAAAGCGACCCAATCGAATTCGATGCCTTCTCGCGCGCCTGCAGCACTCGCCGCGTCGACGGCCACCGGCACGATCTCGGGCCCGATCCCGTCGCCGTCGAGTACACCGATCGATAGTCGAGTCTCCCTGCTCATTTCGCAAATATTGCCAGAACGCTTGACAACTCCGGCGAGCCACCTCAGCATAGCTAGAAACCGAATGTCATTCGGTTTGGCTTTCGACGCCGCAGGCCAGCCGCCATTCTCTTCGACGACGCTCACGGAGGGCGTCGCTCTCGAAAGGCTCCTCATGAGCACTGCAGATCCATCCCGACTCGTCACCCCACCTGCCGCTGTCGATTCGCCACCACCCGCGGGAGTCGACCTCAAACAGGACGCGCTCGGTGCGCCGTCGATCGCGTTCATGGTGATCGCGGCGGCGGCCCCGCTGACCGTGATGGCGGGGGTCGCGCCCCTGGCTCTGGCCATCGGTGGCGTCGGTGCGCCGGTCGCCTATCTCGCAGCCGGAATCAGCTTCGCGGTGTTCGCGGTGGCGTTCATGGCGATGACCAGGGCAACCGGCGGCAAGGGGGCCTTCTACTCCTACATCACGCTTGGCCTCGGACGGGTCGCGGGACTCGCATCGGGCTTCCTCGCAGTCGTCTCGTACAACGCACTCCAGATCGGCGTGTACGGGCTCCTCGCCGTACAGACGCACGACGCCATCTCGCGAGTGCTCGGCGTCGACATCCCCTGGCCAGTCCTCGCGCTCGTCGCGATCGCGATCGTGTGGTTCGTCGGACGTCGGGGAATCGACGTCGGCGCACGATTCCTCGGACTTCTCCTCGCCCTCGAAACCGGCATCCTGCTGGTGCTCGCCGTCGCGATCGTCGTCCAGGGCGGCGCGCACGGCATCGAGTTCTCCACCTTCACTCCCAACGCGATCTTCGCTCCCGGAATGGCAGGTGTCCTGGCCTTCGCTTTCGCGGCGTTCATGGGATTCGAGTCGACGGCCCTCTATCGCTCGGAGGCTCGCGACCCCGACCGCTCCATCCCCCGCGCCACCTACTGGGCAGTCGGATTCATGGCCATCTTCTACTGCTTCATCGTCTGGGCGATAGTCCAGGCATTCGGCGCCGCACAGGTGCAGCAGGCCGCGGGTGACGACGTCGCCGACCTCTTCTTCACCGCCATGACGACGTACGTGGGCACCTGGGCGACCGACGTGATGTCGCTGCTCATCGTCACGAGCGCACTGGCTTCGCAGATCGCGTTTCACAACGCCATAAACCGCTATACCTATGCACTCGCACGCGACGGCGCACTGCCACGCATCCTCGACCGCACCCATCCCGTGTACAAATCCCCTTCTCGCGCAGGCAATCTGCAGACCATCCTCGCCGCCGTCGTCATCGCAGCGTTCGGCCTGGCAGGTGCAGATCCCTACTATCAACTCCTCCTGGTCCTCAACACCCCAGGAATCGTGGGAATCATTGCGCTGCAGGTGATCACATCGCTGGCCGTGGTCGCGTACTTCGTGCGCAAGCGCTACGTCCGGGCCGAGCGGATAGGAATGATCGCGGGTGTGCTCAGCACGATCCTCCTCACCCTCGCATTGCTGGTACTCGTGGCGAACATCAAGTTGCTGACCAACATGGGAACCGCGGCGAACACGGCACTCGTCGGCAGCGTCGGAGTGGTGTTCCTCCTCGGAATCGTTGCGGCACTCTACTTCCGCGCACGAGTCCCGCGCGTGTATGCCCGCATCGGTGGCCTCTACGACGACCCGCACGCCGCCACCGAACGCTGAATCTCCAACGCCGAATCCACAAACCGACCACTACCTCCGAAACCAGGGACGACCATGACACACCGAGCCGACACCGTGATCCTCGCCGAGACCATCCACACGCTCACCGGGGAACAAGGCCACAGCGCTGTCGCCATCTCCGACGGGCGGATCTGCGCTCTCGGTGACGCGGATTCGCTGGCTACCTACATCTCTGCGTCGACTCAGATCGTCGACCTGGGTAGCGCGACCCTCACCCCCGGCCTCATCGACGGACACATCCATCCTGTTCTCGGACTGGACATCTCGGCAGGCGTCGACCTCTCGGGCGTCGACAACCTCGATCAACTCGTCGAGACTCTGCGGACCGCCCGCGTCGTCGACGGCTGGGTGCGGGGTTGGGGCCTCGATCCCAACGTGTTCGGTGGCCGACCCGTCACCTCCGACGTGGTGGTGACGGCGTTGGGACCCGACCTGCCCGCCCTGCTCTACCTCTTCGACGGCCATTCAGCACTCGCCACCCCGGCGGCACTGCGCATCGCGGGCGTCGATGGCCCACGGGCATTCAGCGGCAACGCCGAAATCGTCTGCCAGGACGGCATTCCCACGGGTCACCTGCTGGAACTGGAGGCGGTCAGCGTCGTCTCCGCGGTCGTACCGCCAGAGTCGGCGCAGCAACGCCGACAACGCCTCACCGATCTGCTCGGCTCCATGGCTGCGGCCGGACTGACGTCAGCGAACGCCATGGACTTCGAAGGCGACAGCGGCGAGCTCGTCACCGCACTCGAAGCCGACATCGAACTTCCCATGCGGCTCCGTTTCGCTCCCTTCTGCATGCCCGGCACCGATACCGAGCAACTCGACCACATCGTCGAGCTGCAGCGTCGCGGTGGCAGGCGGTGGCGCGTCGACGGCGTCAAGTTCATGGTCGACGGAACCATCGACGGAGGTACCGCATGGCTCGATACTCCCGACTCTCACGGTGAATCAACCGCACCACTGTGGCCGGACCCAGCGGAGTACCGACACGCGCTCCGCTACTTGGCCAAGCGGGGCGTCCCCACTGTGACCCATGCGATCGGCGACGCCGGAATCCGCTACGCCCTCGACAGTCTCGCTGACCTACCGGAACTCCCGTCGGGCGCACGGCATCGGATTGAACACATCGAGACGCTCCCCGACGACCTCGTCGACCGCTTCGCGCAGCAGGGGGTGGTAGCGAGCATGCAGCCGACCCACTGCACCCACTACACGCGCGCCGATCACTCCGACAACTGGTCGGAAAGACTCGGCACCGAACGCGCCGACCGCGCATTCCGCACACGCGACATCCGTGACGCGGGGGCGATCCTCGCGTTGGGCTCGGACTGGCCGATCGCCCCCTTCGACGCCCGGTCGATCATGGCCGACGCCCAACTCCGACGCCGTGCGGGACATGTCGACGATGCGCCGATCCTTCCCGGACAGGCACTCACCGCTCGCATGGCGCTCGAGGGCTACACCAGCCACGCCGCACGGGCGCAGGGCTCGCGCGACGCCGGAGCCATCGCGGTCGGCCACCGCGCCGATCTCACCGCGTTCGCCGTCGATCCGCTCCGGTGCCCGCCCGACGAGCTCGCCGACGCCCCGATCGTGCTGACCATGGTCGGAGGCGATGTGGTGCATCGCGCCGACCACGTGGACGCCTGAACCGCCAGAGCGTCGAGGCTGCGGCGAACATCAGGCATACGGCGAGTCACTAGGCTTACGGAATGCCTCGACCGCACACGCCGATCCTCGACCCGGACACCATTGCCCGAGCGGCACTCGATGCGCTCGACTCCGACGGCTCGTTCACCATGCCCGGCATTGCGAAGCGCCTCAATGTCGCGGTGTCGTCGCTGTATCACCACGTGGCGAGCCGCGAGCAACTCCTCGAGCTCATCCGCGGGGTGATCGCCGAGGAACTCTCGGTGGCGATCGTGTGGCCCGAGGACTGGCGCGAAGTGGTTCGGCAGTGGCTGATCGGATACCGCGCAGGCTTCGGCGCCCACCCCGAACTGGTACGGGCACTCACGGCGCAAACGGTCCGCGCACCCGAGGTGCTGCGCGGCTACGACCGATTGGCGCAGAAGCTCGTCGACGCCGGGTTCCCGATCGATCGGGTGTTGCACGTCATCACGTTTCTCGACACCATCGCGCTCGGGTCGGCGCTCGACGTCGGCGCACCCGACGAGGTGTGGTCGGTCGACGGCGTCGCTGCTGACAGCGCCCTCGCGCGCGCATTGTCAGCGGCGCCAACGGGACGTGTGCGCGCTGATGAGGCGTTCGAGCTGACGGTCGACTTGGCCATCACCGGCCTCGAGAGCGAACTGGCCCGCGCATCCCGGACTTGAGCGACCCGCCTCAGTGCGCGGCGTCGTCCCACGAGCGACCGAAGCCGACCGAGACCTCCAGTGGCACAGACAAATCGATCGCGTTGCCCATCTCTTCACGAACCACCTTCTCGGCCTGTTCGCGTTCGCCCTCGGCGACCTCGACGACGAGTTCGTCGTGGACCTGGAGCAACATGCGGGAGGCAAGCTTCTCGGCGACGAGGCGCTTGTGCACGTTGATCATGGCGACCTTGATAATGTCGGCGGCCGTGCCCTGGATCGGAGCGTTCAGCGCCATCCGCTCTGCCGCCTGGCGCCGTTGCCAATTGTCGCTGTTGAGGTCGGGCAGATAGCGGCGTCGGCCGAAAAGCGTTGCGGTGTACTCGTTTCGGCGTGCCTCGACGACGACGTCATGAAGGTAGTCCCGCACTCCACCGAAGCGGTCGAAGTAGGCCTCCATCTGTTCCTTGGCCTCGTCGCGACTGATCCGCAGCTGCGCCGCGAGCCCGAATGCCGAGAGTCCGTACGCGAGGCCGTACGACATCGCCTTGACGCGGTGCCGCATCTCGGTGGTCACCGCGTCGATCGGCACTCCGAACGCTCGTGACCCGACGAAGTTGTGGAGGTCTTCTCCGGTGTTGAACGCCTCGATGAGGCCCGCGTCGCCGGAGAGGTGAGCCATGATGCGCATTTCGATCTGGCTGTAGTCGGCCGTCATGAGGGTCTCGTACGGCTTGCCGGTGCCACCGGGGCCGTTGTCGGAGCCGACGACGAATCCGTGGCGGATCTCGCGGCCGGCTTCCGTACGAACCGGGATGTTCTGCAGGTTGGGTTCGGTCGACGACAGACGACCCGTCGCCGCGACGGTCTGGTTGAACGTCGTGTGGATGCGGCCGTCGTCGGCCACCGACTTGAGCAGACCGTCGACGGTCACCTTGAGTCGCGTGGCATCGCGGTGTTCGAGAAGATACGCGAGGAACGGATGCTCGGTTTTCTCGTAGAGGGTCTGCAGCGCGTCGGCGTCGGTCGTGTATCCGGTCTTGGTCTTCTTGGTCTTGGGCATGTCCAACTTGTCGAACAGCACCGTCTGCAATTGCTTGGGAGAGCCGAGGTTGATCTGCTCGCCGATCACCTCGTAGGCGGCCTCCGCGGCCGTCCGGATGCGCTCGGAGAACGTTTCCTCGAGCTGCCCGAAGTGCTCGACGTCGACCGCGATGCCCGCGGCCTCGAGGTCGGCGAGCACGAACAGCAGCGGCAACTCCATCTCGGTGAGCAGCGGCTTGGAGTCGATGCGGTCCAGCTCGGTATCGAGGGTATCGGCGAGTTCGGCGACAGCTCGCGCTTCGAGCATCGCCTGCTCGGCGATCTTGCCCGCGCCGCCATCGTCGTCGAGGAGCGAGAGCTGACCGGAGTCGGCGCCATCGTCGGCTCGCAGTTCGCGTCGCAGGTAGCGCAGCGCGAGATCGTCGAGGTTGAAGGTTCGCTGGCCGGGCCGCACGAGGTACGCGGCGAGGGCGGTGTCGCTGGTGACACCGGCGAGCGTCCACCCACGAGACCGCAGCGCGTGGATGGCCCACTTCGTCTCGTGGAGGGCCTTGTCGATGGTCGAGTCGGCAAACCACTCGCCGAGTGCCTTCTCGTCGTCGGGCCCCAGCACTGTGACGTCGACGTAACCCGACGTCCCGTCGGCCGCGGCGATCGCGACACCCGTCACGTCTGCGCCGACGACCTGGTGCGGAGCGGTCACGGTGAGTCCGCTGCGACCGGTACGGGCGTGCGCGTCGAGCCAGTCGCGCACCTCACCTTCGCCGAGGATCGACCCGTCGAGTTCAAACCCTGATTCGGCCTCCGGTTCGACGGAACTGAGTGTCGAGAACAGACGATCGCGCAGGACACGGAACTCGAGGTCGTCGAAGAGTTGGTGGATGCGGTCGCGGTCCCAGCCGACCATCGCCAGTTCGTCGGGTGTTGCAGGTAGCTGCATGTCGCGGACGAGCTCGGTGAGCTGGCGATTCGTCTGCACCGACGCCAAGTGCGCACGCAATGCGTCGCCGACTTTTCCCTTCACCTCATCGACATGATCGATGAGTGAGGCGAGAGATCCGTACTCGCGAATCCACTTCGACGCCGTCTTCTCCCCCACGCCCGGGATGCCGGGCAGGTTGTCGCTCGGGTCGCCGCGCAGCGCCGCGTAGTCGGGATACTGCGTGGGTGTGAGTCCGTACTTCTTCTCGACCTCTTCAGGGGTGAAGCGAGTCAGCTCCGACACGCCCTTGCGCGGGTACAACACCGTCACCGAGTCGTCGACAAGCTGCAGCGAGTCACGGTCGCCGGTGACGACGAGCACCTTGTAGCCCTGCGCTTCTGCCTGCGTGGCCAGTGTCGCGATGATGTCGTCGGCCTCGTAGCCCTCGATCGCCATGACGGGGATTCCGAGGGCGTCGAGAACCTCTTTGGTCAGATCGACCTGCCCGTTGAACTCGTCGGGCGACTTGGAGCGTTGTGCCTTGTACTCGGGGAACATCTCCGAGCGGAAGGTCTTGCGCGAGACGTCGAACGCCGCTGCGACGTGTGTCGGTTCCTCGTCGCGGAGCAGGTTTATCAACATCGAGGTGAAGCCGTAGACCGCGTTGGTCGTCTGCCCGGTCGCCGTCTTGAAGTTCTCGGCGGGAAGTGCGAAGAACGCCCGGTAGGCCAGCGAGTGCCCGTCGAGCAGCATCAACGTCGGCTGACGCTTATCCTTGCCACCCTTCTGACTCGATCGCGACGACGTCGACGGCGCGGCCTTGCCGGCAGCGGCTGTGCCGTCGGAACTCTTCACGGGTGCACTCTGCGCAGGACTCACACCGCTGAGTCTAGTGACGCCTCCCGACACGCCTCATCCCCGGCAAGTCCGCGGCCCCTTGCGAATCCTCAGCCAGGCGCGCGGCGGTACATCGGCCACACCGTAGGTCCGTTCTCAGGCAGCGTCACCTCTGCGGTCACTGTGAAACCGAATCGCTCGTACAGCGGGATGTTCGCCTCATTGGAGCTCTCCAGATACGCGGGGCCGTCGACCGACTCCATCCCGGCGCGCAGCAGCGTGCTTCCAACGCCGCGCCCATGCACGGTGGCACCGACAAATGCCAGGTACCAGTGCGGTTCGCGCGGCCGATACCCGGCGAACATCTCCTCGAGCAGCTGGCCCCGACGGTAGCGCCCGCCCAGAGCCGAGAGGAAGCGCGGAACCGCCAACAGTTGGCGGCCGCTCGAGGGCCGAAACCCCGGCGGGTCCCACACCGCGGCGCCGACTGCGCGGTCGCCGTCGAAGCACACGTCGCGACGTCCGCGCGAGCCGTGACCCGCGGTCAACAACGCGCGATACAGGGCCGCGTACCTGGTGGTGTCGGGTTGCAACCACCGCATCACAGGATCGTCGGCGAACGCCTCTCCGAGTATCTCGCTGACGAGCTTGTTGTCCGATGAGCCCTCGATGGCGTAGGCGGTCACCGCGTCAGGCTACGCCGAGATACGCCTCACGCACCGCATCGTCGACGAGTAGCTCTTTGCCCGGCCCTTCTTTCAGAATCGTGCCGGTCTCCAGGATGTAGCCCCGATCGGATCGGCTCAATGCCTGCTGAGCGTTCTGCTCGACGAGCAAGATCGTGGTTCCCTCAGCGTTGATCTGCGCGATGATCGAGAAGATCTGCTGGATCACCATGGGCGCCAGGCCCATTGACGGTTCGTCGAGTAGCAGCAGATTGGGGCGCGCCATCAGTCCACGACCGATCGCGAGCATCTGCTGCTCGCCACCGGACATGGTGCCGCCGTATTGCTTGCGCCGTTCCGCCAGCCTCGGGAACAGGTCGAAGACCTGGTCGAGGGCCTGACTGTAGGCAGCCTTGGAGTCGAATTTCCTTCCATAGCAACCCATGTCGAGATTCTCGAGCACGGTCATTCCAGGGAAGATGTGCCTGCCCTCGGGAACCTGGATGATTCCCCGTGCCACTCGCTCGTGCGGGGCCAGTTTGGTGATCGACTCACCGTGAAACTTGATGTCTCCCTGACTCAGTTTGAGCAGACCGGATATCCCGCGCATCGTGGTGGATTTTCCTGCGCCGTTGGCTCCGAGGAGAGTGACCAGTTCGCCCTCGTCGACACGAAGCGAGATGCCGTGCAGCGCTTGGATTCGGCCGTAGTGGATGACGACGTCGGTCATCTCCAGCACCGGCGCCTTGGAGGTCGTCGTCGAAGCCGAATCCTTGCTGAGGTCAGGCGATTTGGTCATCTGGAACTCCCAGGTATGCAGCGACGACGGCGGGATTCTCGCGAACCTCACGCGGTGATCCGTCCGCGATCTTGCGGCCGAATTCGAGGACGACGATGCGATCGGTCACTCCCATGACCAAGCGCATGTCGTGCTCGATGAGCAGCACGGTATAGCCGTCCTCACGGATCTTCTGAATCAACTCCATCAGCGCCGACTTCTCGCTCGGATTGAAGCCCGCCGCAGGCTCGTCGAGGCACAGCAGCTTGGGTTCGGTCGCCAGTGCGCGAGCGATCTCGAGCCGCCGTTGGTCTCCGTACGGGAGATTCGACGCCTTCTCGGCCGCGCGCGCACCGATTCCGACGAACTCGAGAAGCGCCATCCCGCGGTCGACGGCGTCGTGTTCCTCGCGGTACAGCCGGGGTGTGCGCATGATCGCGCTGAAGACAGACGATTTGTGTCGGGCGTCGGTGCCGACGGCGACGTTCTCCAGAGCGGTCATCTCACCCCAGAGCCGCACGTTCTGGAAGGTACGCGCGATCCCCTTCCGAGTGATCTTGTGCTGCGACATCTTCCCCAGCGGCGCGCCGTCGAATGTCACCGTGCCACGAGTCGGGCGATAGACCCCGGTGATCGCGTTGAAGCACGTCGTCTTGCCTGCGCCGTTGGGTCCGATCAGGCCGAGGATCTCGCCGCGCTTGATGTCGAACGTGACGTCGTCAAGTGCCGCCAGTCCACCGAACTCGACGGTCAATCCGTTGACCTTCAACAGCGGCTCACCCTCCGCTGTTGCGATGTCTCGTTGCGGCGCAACGGCTTCGGCGACAGCTTCGGGATCGGCGAGTTGCGGGTCGACCGCGGCGGGATCGACGACGGCCGTCGACTCGGGGTCGGCGAGCACCTCCTCGATCTGTTCGGCGTTGTCAGGACCGGAATTCGCTTTGCTGACGTCGACACGCGGCGTCGTGTCGTCGGTGCGATCGCCTTCGGGTTCGTCAGGTGTCCTGTGCGTCATGCGTGCGCCTCCTCACTTCCCGACGGTAGCGGGTTGGGGTTACGACGGACTGCGGCATAAACCTTGCGACCGAAGGTCAACAATCGAGCTCGCGCCGGGAAGAGACCTTGTGGCCGGAAGATCATCAGCACCACGAGGGCGATGCCGAAGAACAGGTATTTGAACTCGCTGAGCGACTGACCGCCCACCTCGATGCCCTGCACCCGAGCGGGCAGGTAGACGATGATGAACGCACCGGCGATCACGCCGAGCTTGTTGCCCTGTCCGCCGAGGACGACGGCACACAGGAAGAGCATCGAGTTGATGACGGTGAAGGCTTTGGGATCGACGTACTGCACCTGTCCCGCGTAGACGGCGCCAGACAGCCCGCCGATACCCGCGCCGATCACGAACGCCCACAGCTTGTACTTGAACGTGGGCACGCCCATGATCTCGGCGGCGTCCTCGTCTTCGCGAATCGCGACCCACGAGCGTCCGACGCGGCTGCGTTCCAGATTGCCGACGATGATCAGGACGAGAATGACCGCGACGATTCCCAGCCAGTACCACCAGACACCGTAGTTCGTGGTGGGGCTGTTGTTGCCGACGGAGAACACGCCGTCGGGATGCTCGTCGGACCGCCCGAGCTCGGGGAACAGAACACCCTGCAGACCCGACGCACCGTTGGTGATGTCTGACAGGTTGTCTGCAAGCAAGCGGACGATCTCACCGAATCCCAAGGTGACAATCGCCAGGTAGTCACCTCGCACGCGCAAGGTCGGGGTACCGAGGACCAGTCCTGTGAGACCGGTGATGATGATCGCGAGCGGGACGCACGCGAGCCACGCCCATGGCCCCGAGAAGAATCCGTGATCCTCGCTGTCCCACAACGGACTTGCCGGACTCGTCAGCAACGCGACGACGTAGGCGCCCACCGCGTAGAAGCCGACGTATCCGAGGTCGAGGAGACCCGTCTGGCCGACCACGACGTTGAGTCCGATAGCGATCAATGCCGTCATGGCGAACGTCGCCATGACCACACCGAAGTTGGTCGCCGTCGTCGTGATCAGTGGCGGTTTGATGACCGGAAGAAGCGCGAGAAGGATGATGAGCGGTACGCCGAGCAGCCACTGCTGCACGCGAGGCAGGCTGTCCCACCAAGTACGTATCCGGTCGCCGAGGCCGCGCGGCGGAGGCGTGGTCAATTGTGTCGACGCCGCATTCTCTGACGCCACATTGTCTGATGTCGTCATACTCGCGCCTTCCCCAGCTTTTCACCGAGTATTCCGGTTGGACGGAACATCAACACCAGGATCAGGAGAACGAAAGCCACCACGTCCTTCCATTGATTTCCGAAGAGCACCGAACCGTAGTTCTCCATCACACCGAGCAACAGGCCTCCCAAGAGCGCGCCACGCACGTTGCCGATTCCACCGAGCACCGCGGCGCAGAACGCCTTGATGCCGAGGATGAAGCCGCCGTTGTAGACGATGTTGGTCGGAACTCGCAGCGTGTAGAGCAGCGCCGCAGCGCCCGCCAACAGGCCACCGATGAGGAATGTCACCAAGATGATGCGGTCACGGGAGACGCCCATCAGCAGCGCGGCATCGGGATCCTGTGCCACCGAACGGATTCCACGTCCCAGCCGGGTCTTGTTGATCAGGAAATCGACGCCGAGTGCCAGCACCAGGGCCGAGCCGATGATCACCATCGTCATGTTGAACACCGGTGCGCCGAAGATGGTGAACTGCTCGACCGGCTGAACCAGTCGGATCGTCGGCTGTGCCGTTGAGCCGCCCAGCGGCGGGTCGACCGGGAACTTCGGGAGCACGTAGTGCACGAATTCCTGGAGTACGAACGACATTCCGATCGCGGTGATGAGGAACGCCAGCGGCTTCGCGCCGCGTCGACGCAGGGGCCGATAAGCAACGAACTCCAGTCCGACTGCCGCGCCGCCCGCCACGATCATGCCGCACATCCCCGCGAGGACGAGGTAGACGATCGTCATGACCGTCCCCTCGGAGTACGTGTTACCCGACGGCGTGAAGCCCAACAACAGCAGTCCGATGTAGGTACCGAACATGCCGAGCATGAAGACCTCGGAATGCGCAAAGTTGATCAGTCGGAGCACGCCGTAGACGAGTGTGTATCCAACTGCGACAAGCGCGTACACCGATCCGTAGGTCAGCCCCTCGATGGTCAGACCCCAGAACCCGTCGAACAGCGAGTGGTAGTCGAACCCGATCGTGGATGCCACCGCGGTCGACGTCTGTGCCACCAGAAGTGTGGCGGTCATACGATCCCCTCAATCGTCGAAAGTCGCAGACACGAACCACGCCCGGCCGCCGTGATCGACGGCCGGGCGCGATGGTGTCGTACTTACTTGACCTCGTATACCCAGATCAGTGATGTGGTGAGTTCACCCTTCGGTGTCCACGAGTACTTACGGGCCAGTCCGGTGCCGTTGTACTTGCTGATGTACTCGAGCAGCTTGGGACGGGTGTTGTTGCCCTCCTCGATGCCCTTCATCATGATCGTCGCGATGTCGTATGCCTCAACGGAGTACACGCCGGGCGGCTGGTTGAACGCTGCCTTGTAGTCCGAAGCGAACTTGTCGGGAGCCGGGCCACACGGGCATGAGAGCAGTGCGCCCTTGGCAGCATCGCCGGCCTGCGCGGTGAACTGCGGATCGTTCGCGCCGTCACCCGAGACGAAGAGGATATTCGGATCAGCGGACTTGAGCTGCTGCGCGAGCGGCGCCGCCTCAGCGTAGTAGCCCGCGTAGAAGACCGCATCCGGCTGTGCCGCAGTGACTTTCGAGATGATCGCGGAGAAGTCGCGCTCACCCTTCTTGACGTCGCCCGAGCAGCCGGCGTCAGCAGCAGAGCCGAGCGCGCTGGTGACGGCCTTTTCCAGACCGGCACCGTAATCGGTGTCGTCCTTGATCACGCAGACCTTCTTCTTGCCCTTGGTCCCGGTCAGGTACTTCGCGACGGCAGGGCCCTGAATGTCGTCGTTGGCAAGGCCGCGGTAGAAGGTCTTCCAGCCGTTGTCGGTGAGCGTCGGGTTGGTGGCCGAAGCGGTCACCGAGACGAGTCCGGCCTGGTTGAAGATGCCGCCGGTTGCCTTGGTCTCACCGGAGAACGCCGGACCGATCAATCCGATGATCGAGTCGTCGTTGGTGATGGTCGGCGCAACCTGTGTTGCCTTCTGTGGGTCACCTTCGGTGTCGAAACGCTTGAGGGTGATCTTGCAGTCGGGGTTGGCCTTGTTGTGCTGGTCGACGGCGAGCTGCGCGCCGTCGACGATGTTGATACCAAGAGCCGCGTCGGCGCCGGTCAATGCTCCCGCCATCGCGATGGTCGCCGGGTCGCACTTCTGTCCGCTCGGCGAGGACGGATCGAGAGCTTCCGCATCCGATGCCTTCGGCTGTTCCTTGCCCTCCGTATCGATCTGGGCGAGAGCCGAAATGGTGAGCCCCGACCCCGCTGATGCCGACCCACTCGATGACGAATCCGAGTCGGTCGACTTACTGCTACATGCCGAAACGGCGAGCACAGCGGCCAGCGTCGCCCCTAGCGCTGCGGTCGTCACGCGACGATGCATCTTTACTACCTCTCGTCCAGCCACCCGACCCCCTGTGGCCGGGAGGTCTACTGAGGAGACCTTGAGAAAACATAGACCGAGATACGAGTTTGCGTGGGGCAATGAAAGAGAAATCCGCTAGTCACCGTCGACGCGTTTTCACAGATTTAACGCGGCCGACTCAGGGGTCAGTCTGTGGGTCCCAACGTTTCGACGACGACCTGCGCGACGGCCTTCATCGTGGTACGACGATCCATCGCTGCGCGCTGAATCCACTTGAACGCCTCCGGTTCTGACAACGACTGCTTCTCCATGAGCAATCCCTTGGCGCGCTCGACCAGCTTGCGAGTTTCGAGTCGGTCCTGCATTGTCGCAACTTCTTTTTCAAGCATCTTCAGTTCGTGATAGCGACTGACCGCAACCTCGATGGCGGGAACGAGATCGGCTTTGGAGAATGGCTTCACCAAGTACGCCATCGCGCCGGCATCTCGGGCCCTTTCGATGAAGTCGCGCTGGCTGAAGGCCGTCAACATCACCACGGGCGCCAACCGCTTTTGTGCGATCTCGGTGGCGGCGTCGATCCCGTCGCGGACCGGCATCTTGATGTCCATGATGACGAGATCGGGCGAAAGCTTCTCGGTGAGATCGACGGCCGCCTGCCCGTTGGGCGCCTCGCCCACCACGTCGTAGCCCTCCTCTCGGAGCATCTCGATGAGATCCATCCGGATCAGCGAGTCGTCCTCGGCGACGAGCACCTTGTGTGCAGTCTGCTTGTCCTCGGCCTGGGCCGGAACATTCTCCACCACAGTCACCAATCCCTCCTCCACATCGAGTTGACCAGAGCGGTCGTAACCGGCCGAATCCACTCGCTTACGACCAGCATCAATGCTCCGAAGCGTACCGGCTCACGCCGCTTCCGGCCGATCATCTACAGTTGTCTGTTGCAGCCGCTCGCGGCGGCAGATGCCCTCGTAGCCCAATTGGCAGAGGCAACGGATTCAAAACCCGTCCAGTGTGAGTTCGAGTCTCACCGAGGGCACCACGAAACCCCTGTTCAGCAGGGGCGTTCCGCTGTCGGAGCGTCGTCCAAACGGTGTCAATGCCACCCCGTACCACCCAAGGAACGTAAATCAGGGGATCGCCTCTAGTGCCGTGAGAAGATCATGTATGTGGCGGGTAGAAGGTCTCAAGGTGACGCCTCGAAAGACGGCGGCCATCTTGGCTGGTCTGTCAGCGCAGTGTGCGCAGCGGCTTCAGCGCTCGCGTTCGTTACGTGCCTGGTTCTTGGCACAGTGATCGACGGACCGTGGGGACAGGCAGCGGAGAGCGCAGGTATACCGTTGTTCGCGCTCATTTTCGGCGGCTTCGCGGCCGATGCCTACTACCGCAAAGAAGGCGAGAAGAAGGTCCAGGAGAAGGTTCGGCTCGCGGCTTACACGACGCTGAACATTCAGTACGCCCTTGAACGTGCCAACGAACCGCTGCGCGCCGCCGTGGATGGAGCGTACGAGTTGGAGTCAATGGATCAAGTTGGCCATCTTCGTGCCGCCGAGATGGCTGTCCACTTAGCCTACGGAGCTTCATATCAAACCCTTCACGAGCTCACCACCCTCGCAGTCGACGACTCAGTGGTCAGCGCTGTCAAAGCTCGTTTTGACTCGAACAGCGACGCACTGAACGCCACTCGGCCAAGGGTGCGGCTCGGCGACAGCCCTAGAACAGTCAATAACAACAACAGTGATGACACACATACGAGTGGACGTAGTAAGGGCGAAGGGTTAGAGGGATGAGCCGAAGAGAACCGATCGTCGGCAAAGTGGCGGGGGTCGAAGATGAGTTCACGGTCCTCATAAACAAAGGAGAACGTGACGGAGTAAAACTCGGAACTGTATTCACGGTGCAGTCCTCGGAAGACGGAACCCCCGTGCTGGACCCCGACACCGGGAAAGTTATTGGATACCGTCCAAAGAAAACTCTCGATGTTCGTGTCCGGGAGGTCTACGAAAAGTTCTGTGTAGCAGAGACCTTCCGTAGCTACTCATGGTTCGACGTAGCAACACCAGGACTCACAGGACTCGCGCCCTTGAACACGAGCCATCGCGACCGTATTTCGGGAGCGAGCTCGACGATGAAGCCACCTCAACAGAGAGCGGCGCAGGTCACCGTCAACATTGGGGATGTAGTTCGCGAAGTGCTAGAGAAAGACTGATCGCCGCTACGGTGCGAATAGTTGAATCACGTTGGACGACTCGGATACCGCCGACGCTGGAGCCGGGGCGGGTTCGAGGAGATTGTTGAGCGCGCCTACGTCTTCGCTCGGTATCCAGTCGCCGCAGGTGTCCAGAGTCAGGCTGCGGTGCGCGTGGCCGAGCCACTGCGGCACCTGCATGAAGTAGATGTCCGCAAACAACTGCATGGTGGCGAACGTGTGGTGGCTGTTAGTTGGGCAGTCTGTCCGTCGCGGGCGGGGCCACTCACCGGCAAAACGCTCTCGCCCAGCGCAGGAGCTGGGATCGTCTCGAATCACCTCGCCAACTCGGGGCTCGCGACCAACCCAGATCAGCCGCGGTAGGCATTAACCGGACCTATCTCGGCCAGGTAGAGCGCGGGCAACGCAGCTCCCGCATTGAGCACGTGTTTAAGATCGCGGCCAAACTCGAACGACCCCATTGCGCTTGAAGGACGGCCTGCCATCCAAATATACGAATCGTGTTGCGTCGTCTCGGAGTGTCCGAGGCCGACGCTATCGTCAGAGGATGACCAGCGATCCGGACGACGACGTTACTGTCGAAGAAGTGTATGAATCTCCGTTCGGTATCGAGATGGAGCGACGCAAGGCGCACATCGAAGCCTTGCCGGGCGCACAATTCAAGGAAGACCTAGAAGCACTGAATCGTGCTTCGTATGTGTTCGGCACCAACGGTCAGGAGCTTGCTGCGCACGTCTGGAAATTCGTCAACTCGCAAATGAACGTCCAGAATGTCGACGATCAGTACGTGAACGAACTGGTGCGTCGTCTTCACAACTACCTGACGTCCGTCTCATCGCTGATCGACGCTCAACGAGTCGTCGTGCGGCATTGCTGGCCGAACAAGCAGGACCCGGAAAGGCTTAATTTCCAACAAGAGTATGACACACAACGTAAGAGCACGTTCGAGACTGATGAAGCTGCGTTTGTAACCAAACTGCGGAACTATTGCACTCACTACGCGATTCCTCTCCCTCGCCTCGGTACGACGATCAGTCACTCCCAGGGTGGCCCTGTAATTCAGGTGAATACGCTCCAACTTGATCGGGATAGACTCCTTCGCTGGGACGGATGGGGAGAACCCGCAAAGCGCTATCTAGGACTCCAGCCTGACAAGTTCGACCTCGCCCCGACTATCGAACGATATATGGCCGCGACTCGGAAGTTCTATGAATGGTTCTGGAACGAAGTCAACCAACGAAATCGCGCCATCAGGGATGAAATGCAGCAAAAGAGCGAAGAACTTTATCTTTGGTACGAAGAATGCGACTTCACTCCTGAATGGATTCGTAATGGTCTCGACACCGCTCCGCCCGGATGGCGAGCAGGACGGGATCGAGCGGAACGCAGAGCTATGCGATTCGCGAAGGGCACTCGTGGGTATGTCACGCACACCGTGACGCGGGACGGCGTCATCGAAATGAGAGAGGATCCGTGGTGGCCATTCCCTGATCGCATGTAGCGAGCGACAACCGCGCCGCACCGGACCAGGACGGGTCGATTAGGCGGGGTCTCGATTGAGGACGCCCCCGGCGGCCTCGGTTCGAGGACGTTCTCGGCACTTGCGGGACAAGCCAACCGCGGTGCTGGCGGCCAGACAAGTGTACGTCTCCTTCTACCGGGAGAGCCGAGACTTCCGGTAGTCGCCGGGTGTTGGGTGTTCGACCCGCCTGCTTGGTAGTTACCGGGAATTGCAGCGAACCGACCTCGAATGTCGCGAATGTAGTGGCGCGCCTACAGCGCGCCCGAGCTGGTTTCGCAACGCTCGGCGCTGCGCCACTTCGCTGCCGAAGGATGGCAGGCTAACGGCGGTCTTTACGTCGACAGTGAGAGCCCTCCTTCGGTACGGCCCACCCTCCGACGGTGGCGCGTCTTCGAGATCCTGAGGTACCACTCCAGGCACCACAAGACACATCCGACGCCTGACCTGGCCTATGCAAGCGCCTCGGTATCGGACACGGGTACGAACGAGCGCTGCAAGAAGCTGTCCTGCAGAGGATGATGCTGATCGTGGCCTGGAAACATGCGCAATCCCCCGTATGCGCTGTTGGCCTGCTCGCGAACCACTATGGGGTTGACGCCACTGTTCACGCCCCGCCAAGCCGTTCTGATCAGCTAACCGACGATCGCCTTTGGTGATGTTGTTCCGCAGACCACCGGCGGAGATCACCTCGAGAGAGTCTCGGAGTTCGGCGAGCTGCCCCTTTGCGACCTCACTTGAAGCACTCGTCGTGGGGTTCACCCCCGCCAACGGCCCCATTCCGTGTCTCAAGAGTGAGACCGCGTCGAGCAAATCGCACCCTCAGACTGGTTGGTGCTGGAGGTTGACGGTAGCTTAAGTCAGTCGTAGATCCTGGCGCCGCGCTTCCCTCCGCCGGCCTGAATCCCAGTTGTCGCTAACACGAAACCCCTGTTCAGCAGGGGTTTATTCGTTTATATCTGGTCTCATTGCTGTTCAGCAGCATCCGGCACCTTGGCCGCTGTCTGGTCCAGATCCTCCAGTACCTGATTGAGGCGCGACGCTGCCACGATCACCTCGCCGCGCGGAGTATCCGGCTCCACGTTCAGCTTGGCGAGTAGTGAGATGACGGGGATACGGGCGGGATCGACTGCCGACTCCGCTTCGCCACTGAGCGCTGCTCGAGTCATCTTGGCCCGCTCCCGGATTCGGTCCAGTGCCTCGCGGATATCGGTGGCGTCGGTACCTGTGAAGACCTGTGGTGGCTCGGACCCGGAGACAACGATGGCCGCGATCAACAGCGAGTGTGCGCAATGATGAATCGCCACGATCGGTTGTCGGACTGCCGCGGTGGATGACCGTGGCTCCAGAAGTGCGACAGCTCGTGTTGATGAACAGGCGGATTCGACGTCGACCTTGGCTTGCTCGAGGCGTCGAGCGGCCTCGGTGATCTGATGACGCTCGCCCGCAGTGGTGAGTCCGGTGGCAACGCAGGCGAGGGCGTCGTCCAGGGCGTCGAAGTACTTGGCGACGGAATCGATGAGCATGGGTCGCGAATTGGTCGAGAGAATCAAGTAGGCGCAGACCACCCCGATCAGCGATCCCGCCACGGTCTCCTCGACGCGCACGACGAGCAGCCGCATGTCGAAGACGCCAAGCAGATCGAACAACGCAGCGATCATCACGGTGATGAACGCCACCAGGTAGGTGTACTGAATCGGGCCGAAATAGCTTGCGAGAAAGACGCAGAGCACGCCGAGGATCAGTTCGGGGATCACGTGATGGTTCGCGACCACCACCACGAGCGCCCCGATCACGACTCCCAGCAGGGTGCCGACGATCCGGTCCATCGCGCGGGTCAGCACGGCCGCGCGCGTGCTGGCCTTGATGAAGACGATGAACGCGGTCAGAACGGCCCAGTACCAGCGGGAAGCGGAAATGGCCTCGCCTACGACGGAAGCCAGGGCAGTCGCGAACATCACCTGAACAGCCAGCCGCGACGTGGGCTCCCAGTTGCGCCAGTGCTGCAGTTTCCAGGGCGGTGCCGAGATGCCTAGGGTTGCCGGCCCGAGACGTGGACGGTGGTGCTCGCGATGACCGTCGGTGGCGTCGGCAGGGGGCATCGCCTCGGAGTCGCGCGCCGACGCGGTCAGTTCATTGAGCGCATGCCACGTGCGTACACAGCGCGCGATCTCCAGCGTGGCCAGTCCGCCCTCCTCGCTGAGGTCCACGAGGGACTCGGTTCGTTTGGCCCGACGTGCCGCGGCGCGGCTCGCTTCGACGTCGACATCCTTGGCCAGAACGGTGTGCAGATCGGTGATCGCGTTGACGAGCAATGTGTTTCGTGGCAGTGCGCCGTCGTTTGTCTGCGACGCGTCGCCGAACCTGTCGGCAACGAGCTGACTGCACACCTGCTCCACCGAGATCTGCGCATCCACTACAAGGTCGGCGAGAGTTTGTGGTTCGCAATGTAGGTAGCGATGCGTGTCGAACCGTGACTGCCAGTCGTCGATCGCGAGGGACATTCCACCGAGCCGGGCGAGGTCGTGCTCGATATGCGGGCGGCCGGACAGGCTGGTGGCGCGCTGCGCGGCGAGGAGGGCGGTGTCGGCCGCGATGCGAAACTCCCTGAGCAGCAACGTGATCTGACGCTGCGGCCGCTCACGAAGCAACGCCGCACGCAGAAGCACTCCGGCGCCCAAGGTGAGCACGATCACCAGCCACAGGACGGGCAGCTGGGTGTGGTCCAGGCGTAACAGCAGAGTGAGGAAGTACGGAAAGAAAGCTGCGAATCCCAGCGCTCCACCCCGCGGCCCGAATCGTCGAACCCACACTGACAGGCCTGCCACCGCGACGAACACCGCGACCGCCGCGAGGCGGTACGGCTCGAGCAGCGCGGCGAGCGTCGCAAAGAGCAAAGCGAGGATGAGTTGAAGACCGGCGGTGACGAGTCGCGCCTGGGGGGTGGGGTCCTTGGTGGAGTTCGTGCACACCAAAGCGGTGATGATGGGGACGACGAGCATCGACTGGTCCGCGTGTCCCGTGGCTACCAGAATCCAGGTCGCGCCGGTCGACAGCGCAACGGCGGAGGCGACCAGAGTCGCGTCGTGCAACCGCTGCCGTCCCGGATCAGCCGCGTCGGCCAGTCGCAGCAGATGCCGTGGGCTCCAGATCTGTACCGGTTGCGGTAGCCGGTGAAGGAACGTCGACACGCCACTCAGTGTCGCGCACGCGCCCGAAATAGGCCGCGGTCCGCCCAACTCTGGTCTCACGAGCCGCCAAGGGTCTGTCTAATGGAACTAGTTCCCGGTTGTGAGCGGCAAGCGTAGATGACCAAGAGAGAGGCGCCGTAGTGCGAATTGTCGTCGGAGTCATATTTGTCCTCACCGCGATACTGATAGCAGTTACGTGGTTTCGGATTCGACGCGACGCCCGACATTCGACGCACGGGCTGTGGCTGATGGCGAGCCTCACCATGATCTGGATCTCGGCGACGGCGATCGCAGTGATCATCGCTCCCGAGGGTTCATTCTCCCTGTTGGTCGCGGTGTTGCCGGTGCTCGTCGTGATTCTGGGCTTGGCTGCGAGCGCACTACTGCTGGCAGCCAATACGCCCATCGTGGTCCGCCGCGAGGGATTGCGCATGGCCACGTTGGTCCCGGCCGCCCTCGGATTGGCCATCATCGCGACCCTGGCTCTTGTGTGGTGGTGGATGTTTTCCGCCATCTACGGTGACTGGCAGCTGGTTGTCGTACCACTGGGCATCATTCCCGGGGCGATCATCGTCGCCGAACTGATGGCGTACACGACCTACGCGGTCGTATATCCGAGGGTGCATGGGCGTATCACTGACAGCGAAGTGATCGTCGTACTGGGTGCAGGGCTCAACGGCGATCGCGTTACCCCGCTTCTGGCGAGCCGGCTCGATCGAGCGGTACGCGTGTACGACGATCTCGTCGCGGCGGGCCGTCAGCCATGGATCGTGGTTTCCGGAGGCAAGGGCAGCGACGAGGTGGTCAGCGAGGCATCTGCCATGGCCCGGTACCTCGCTGAGGAAACTCACGTACCGGCCGACGCGGTACTCCTCGAGGACGCATCGACCAACACCCGCGAAAACTTGGAGAATTCGCTACAGCTGTTGGCCGATCAGGGAATCAACTCCGCCCAGATGGTCGTCGTGACGAACAATTTCCACGTACTGCGTAGCGCATCGCTGAGCCGTGAGTTGGGCATCCCAGGGGCGATCGTCGTCGGCTCCCCCACCGCCTGGTACTACCTGCCGTCGGGATTCCTCCGGGAGTTTGCCGCAACCGTCGTGCACTACCGCAAACAGAATGTGCTCACCTGGGCCGTCATCTCCGGGTTGTGGATAGCCCTGGCTGCCGTCGCACTGATCATCAGCGCGCGTGAAGAATTCGTCGACGACGCACCGGTGCCACCGGCCGCACAGGAGTTGGTGCAGGGCGTCGGCTGACTCGCGCCTCAGCGCCCACCGCCGTCAACGAGTTCCGAACTGTGTCGACGTCAGATCAGTTCACCTGAGTTCCTACGACGCCCCGCGGCAAAAGCGACTTTCCCGGCGCTCGTGCCGTAGCCTCGCAATGTGACCCACAACACGGCGATTCTGTAGATGTCCGATTCTTCCGCGGGTTCCCGCGGGATCAGTCGGCGTCAGTTGTTGGGGGCGTCTGGTCTTGCCACAGTGGTTCTCGCGTTGTCGCGCACACCCGCGGCACGCGCCGCGCCATCCCCGCCCGACGGCTACCTGGACATGCCGCCCATCGCGAGACAGATACTCGGGGGGCTGCGCATAGCGTCGCGCGACGCACTCCGTGGCGTATCGGTCATGGTGATGCCGGGTGACGACCGGTACTCGAAGCAGCAGGGTGTCACCGGGCGCGGCCCCGGTGCGATGTCTGACGGTGCGGCCGACGAATTCGTCGGCCTGGTGGACCGTTTCCTACCGCAGGGCGACCAGCTTCTCCGGCCACTGGCAGTGGCACTGTCGGTGACGCTCACCGACCTGGCCGTCACGCCGCTGCAGCTTCCCGACGACAAGGTGGCCTCGGCAGTCGACCGCGCGCTCGGCGTCAGCGACAACGACCGCACCTTTCCGCTGTCCCTGATCGCCGGGTTGGTCATGGATGTCGCAGCGCTACTCGTCGGTGCACCGCTTGCGGGTCCGTTTGCCTCACCCTTCGCCAACGCCAACTTTCAGACGAAAGCCCGTGCGTTCGAGTTGGTCGAACAACCTGCTGCCGATCTACTCGCCGTCTTCGACAATGCGCTGCCGCAACCGCTGCGCGGGTCCGGCGCGGGCCTGTTGCGCTTCGTCGGGGGCATCCTGCTCGACGGTTCGGCGTTCACCGTGTGGAGCGAGCATCGGCTCTACGACTACACCGCACGGCGTCTGTCTCGGCGTCCTGTCAGTTGGAACATCACCGGATACCGGCCCAACGGGCTCGTAGACGGCCACGACGATTTCATCGGCTATTACAAGGGATTCGAGGAGTTCTGAGTGCGTGACGTCATTGTGATCGGCGCTGGTGGGGGTGGCCCGGTGGTCGCTGCCGAACTCGCCGGACAGGGCCTCGACGTGTTGCTACTGGAAGGCGGTCCGCGCCACGCGAACCCCGCCAAACAGTGGTCGCATCTCGAGTTCGACGCCAACGACCCAACAGCCGGTTTCCTCCGCTTCGGACCGGGCGACCGGTCCACACCGTACTGGCACCGCGAATGGGCACAGAACAGCTTCGTCTGGGAATTGGGTGGGGTGGGCGGCACCACTCAGCACTTCTTCGGCAACAGTCCGCGACCGTATCCAGGCGTGTTCGCCGGCTACCGTGGTGCCGACGCCGCCTTGTACGACACCGCGCATCGCTTCCCCTTCACGTACCGCGAACTCGTTCCGTATCTCGAGTGGGTGGAAGCGAGCCTGCCGGTCAAGCCTGCCCCGATGGGGACCAAAGAGGCGGTCTTCTTCCGAGGCTGCGAAGGCTTGGGGTTGCCGCTGCAACGATCACGGGACACGACCCGCGCAGCCTTTCGACCGCAGCCGAACTGTATTTTGCATCCAGGCGGAAATGCCGGCCGCACAACAGATTCCAACCTTCTCGCCTACCCCCAGGCGACGGGTTGCACCTTCTGCGGCCACTGTTTTCAGGGTTGCTACCAACCAGCGCGCGCACCACGGAACCTCTTCGCCCGCCGATCGACCGACAACAGTTACGTTCCGCTCGGCCTTGCCGCTGATGCGGTTCGTCGCGGCGGCAAGGCCATGGAACTGCGCGCGGAATCGTTTGTCGAGCAGATTCACACAGAGGAGCGCCGCGGACGCGTCCGCGCCACCGGAGTTCCATGGCGAGACAACGTCACCGGGGCGCGACACCGCGAAGACGCCGAGGTCGTGGTGATGGCCGGTGGTGCTACCGAGAGCCCGCGGCTGTGGTTCAACAGTGAATTGCCGAACCCGAACGGCTGGGTCGGTCGCGGACACACCGACCACTGGTTCGACTGGGTGGTAGGTCTTTTCGATGAGGACACCGGCAACACGCGGGGTGCCAATTCTTGTGCACGGGTCGAGTTCCCCGGATATGGATGCTTGGAGAACTCCGGAGTCACCCCGGCGATCCAGGCGTTCACGATGACGTTGTCCAACAGCGGTATTCGCGGCCAGTACACCAACGGCCGCGGGATGCGGGGCGCATGGGACGGCCCCACCGGACGACTGGCCGGGGACGAACTCCGCGACTTCATGGCCCACGGAATCGACCGGATGCTGAACGTCTTGTGCATCACCGACGACCACGTCGAGCCCGAATGTCGAATAGTGCCTTCACTTTTCCCGGCCGACTCCCACGGCGCTGTCGCGAAAGTCGACATCGACATTCGCAAGCGGTCGGCCCCGACCCGACGCAACCGCGAGTACATCACGACGAAGGCGGCGCAACTCCTCCGGAAAGCCGGCGCGCGAAAGGTATATCGGCTGGACTGGGCTCCCCTGCTCCTCCACGTGCACTCATCGATGCGCATGGGCGAGTCGGCCCGCAATTCCGTGACGCGCCCCAGCGGTGAGGCACGATTCGTCGACCGAATATTCATCGCTGACAACTCGGTTCTCGCCAACTCACTCGGCGGACCCAACCCCACCCTGACCACCCAGGCGCTCGCCACCCGCACCGCGGAGAAGATCATGGCTACCTACTTCGGAGGCGACCCCTGGGTGGCCACCGGCGAACCGGTCGCGACCACCGACGATCGGATCACCAAGCGGATGATCGAACTCGGGCTCTGACTCCTACAGTTCTGTCTCGATCGGGGCGGGCGTCGCGGCCACGTCGGCAAGCACCTCGACGTTGTGCGCCACATCCCGGCTCTCCCGAGCGGCGATCCGGGTGACGGCGCTATCGAGGACGCCGACGACGCCCGTCGGATCGAAGACGGCCGAGCACTGGCGTGCGACCACCAGGTCGCGCGCGAGAATCGTAGGGCCACGGGCGAACCCGGGCTCGACTGCCAACAGCAACGCGAACCGCCACGCACTGTCACGGAGGACCTTGATCGCCTCATTGATCGCAAAGATCTGGTTCTGCTTGAGGACGGTATAGATCTCGGCCAGCGCGAGCGAAAGTTCGTTGATGTCGTCGACAACACCATTGACCTGGCTCGCAAGCACCGCGTTGATCGTGGTGAAATCGCGCTCGACATCCCGAAGCCCGCGTCGGCCGGCGACCTCGACCGCCGCGATTCCCAAGTCCAACACGATGTGTGCTGTGATCCCGGCGAGCATGTGCTGCACCATGATCGGCGCGGGATCGCGCGCATGGTCGAACGTGACGCGCCAGGACCGAGTTGGCTTCGAGAAGGTGTCGGCATGGTGATAGCCGTTGAATGCGTCAAAGTATCGGGCGGCGAAGGCGACATCGAGACGCTCCATCCGCGGGCCGTCGTCGAAATCCCCGCGCTCAATGGCGGCACCCACGGCAAGAGTGATTCGCTTGTAGAGCGCAGCGAAGCAGCCGAGACGACTCGGTCTACTCGCCGACCACGAAATGATGTCGTCGAGGGCAGCCACCACGTCGTCGATGGTGGTCACGGGCGGGACCCGCGAAGGAGCCGGCACAACCTGGCCGCGCGAACGATTCATAACGCCCTCCACTGCCTTGACCTGCGACGATACCGGATCTGAGCCTCTCCGGCAAACACGACATGTCGCCCAAGCCGCGCGTCTGATAGTCTCGCCGTGTCCATTCCGATATCAAAGCGTTACCAACCCCAGAGCGGACGTATAGCAGTGCCTCACCACCGATTGACCGACCGTAACTCGATCCCGAACGCGACGCGTGCGGTCTTTGACTCGCCACCTCGCGCCAGCCGTGGTCAGCACCGCGCAGCTTCCAGCAACGCGCACACCCTCAAGCTGAAGACCGCGACCGTCGCCGCGATCACCGGAGTGATCGGCCTCGGTTCCGTTGGCGCAGCGCAGGCCGCCGCAAAGCCGGCTCCGAAGCCCGCAGCACCGACCGCGGCGTTGCCGGAGAACATCAAGCTGCCAGAGAACATCAAGCTTCCGGAAAACATCAAGCTGCCCGAGAACATCAAGCTGCCACCGCAGCTAGAGGAACTCACCCGCAACGCGTTGCCCCCGAATGCGTCGGTACCGGGCAAGAAGCGTGCCGTTGCACCGACCACCGGCACCGTGACCTCCGGGTATGGCGCCCGCTGGGGATCGCATCACAACGGCGTCGACATTGCCAACCGCGTCGGCACTCCGATCCACGCCGTCACCGACGGCACCGTCCTCGAATCGGGCCCGGCGTCGGGCTTCGGGATGTGGGTTCGTGTTCGCCAGGATGACGGCACGACCGGTGTCTACGGACACGTCAACGAGAGCTTCGTCAGGGCGGGCCAGAAGGTTCACGTCGGCCAGACGATCGCCACCGTCGGCAATCGTGGACAGTCCACCGGCCCGCACCTGCATTACGAGGTCTGGGACAAGAACCAGCAGAAGATCAACCCGCAGGCATGGTTGGCATCGCGCGGGGTCAACCCCTGACCTCCACCCCCTGACCTCTCGGGGCAGTATTCTCGACGATGTGCGCTGATCGGCGCACATCGTCGCAGGCCCCCTGGAGATCGCCATGGGATTCATCTTCTTCACACTGCTCATCGTTGCCGGCGTCATCGGCCTCATCTACAAGCTCAAGCACGACAAGCCACAGGATCACGACGGGATGATCAGTTACGACAGCACGGGATCGAACCCTTCGGATTCGAGCAACGACTGATCGCTCTCGGGCCGTGCTCTGCACTGTGACGAGTCTTGAGGCACCCTTGGTGAGTCCTGAGCCGCGATCACATTTCCGCCACGGCTGGCTCGTCCTTGCCCAATTCTGCGCCGGGAACCGTCGGAAGTCGTTGAGCGACAACTAGTCCGAGCAACGCCAAGAATACGGCCAGCAGGATCGCCATCTTGATCGCCTCCAACTGGGCGTTGACGTAGTCGTCGACAAGTGTCGACACCTCACCGGCGGGGATATCGTGCTCCTGAGCAACCGCCTCGAGCTGGTCTCGTCCGAGGATTTCGACGCCGCTCGACGTCGCGTCGTTGATCTGGCTCTTCGTCTGCGCCGAGATCGTCGAGTCTGCCTGAGCTGCCGTATTGAAGCCCGAACTGAGCGCGGCAACAAGTAGCGCACCGAGCAGCGCAACGCCCACGGATGTCCCGATGTTCTGGGCCGTGCCCTGCAAGCCGCCCGCTTCACCACGGTCACGATTGCCCACCGACGACATGATCACGTTGCCGAGTTGTGCTGCTATGAAACCGAATCCGGCGCCGAAGATGGCCATGCCGATGGCGAACACAACACTGTTGAGCTCGGGATCGATGGTGGTCACCAGAAGTACGCAACCGACGATCACAAGCACCAGACCGATTCTGACCATCCGCCGCGGCGACTGCGTCGCAGCCAGTTTCGGGCTGGCGAACGCCGCGATCAGCATGGCCACCGACATGGGCGCGAGCTTCACTCCTGTCTCGAAAGCGTTCATCTGCAGTGCGTACTGCAGGTAGATCGGGATGATGAAGAACATCCCGCCGATGATGGTCTGCTGCGCGAGCAGCATGATCAATCCGTTGCGCAGCTGCAGTTTTCGAAGCAACGCGGGGTGAAGCAGCGGTGTGCCGCCACGGTCGATGACACGACGCTCCCAGGAAACAAGACCGATGAGCACAAAGACGCCGAGCGCAATCATGAACGGCACCACCGAGAAACCGAACGGAGTGACTCTCACGTCACCGATCGTCAGTGCGCCTCGCGGCCTGATGAAGCCCCAGGTGCCTGCCTGCAGCAGCGCGATCACGATGAGCCCGAGTCCCGCTACCGACAACGCGGTTCCGACCCAGTCCATCCCCCCGGGCTCAGCCTTCTCGTCGTCGGCGATGGCACGCACCGCAAGCACGACGAGGATGCACACGACGGTCTCCGCGGCGAACACCACCCGCCAGGTGAGTGCTTCAGTCACCCATCCGCCGATCAACGGACCGGCCGCCGCGCCGGCTGCGGCAATACCGCCGAGGGCGCTGTAGGCGGTTGCGCGGTCGCGACCCGAATAGTTCGACGCCGTCAACGAAATGATCGCAGGCATCACCATGACGGCTCCGGCGCCCTCAACGAAGGACCATCCGAACAACAGCATGCCGATGTTCTGGCTGAATGCCGTGATGAGCGAACCGATTCCGTACACGATGAGCCCGATGGCGAAAACCCTCCGCCTGCCGAACATATCGCCGAGGCGACCGCCGAAGAGCATGAACGATCCCATGACCAGTGTGTAGAGGGTGATCGCGAGTTGGACTTGGGTCAACGTCGTGCCGAGGTCGGCAACGACCTGCGACACCGACACGTTCATGACCGTTGTGTCGAGCACCATGATGAACTGTGCAGCGCTGAGGATGAGGAGGACCCGCCACCGACGCATGGCAGCACGATACGCGGAACGCCTTGGCCGCACGCGGTTTCTGCCCGGCAGCGGAGGCAATCTCTACTGATTGGTCGACAGCCACGATCTCAGACCGCGCCGAGTACGGATACCGACTTCCTCGCTGAGAATGGCCACCTCGCACACCGTCAGATTGGGCATGTACAACCTCAGCAAGGCTAACCATTTGGGAGACGTCCACAATGGCGGTAAAACAGTCGCGAGCAACGTCACGTCCGAGTTGAGCCCACACGAGGTAGCCACGATGAACCCCCGCCGACTGACTGTGAACTGCTCGATGCTGTTCACCGACCTACCTTTGCTGCGCAGACCCCAGGCGGCGCGCGATGCGAGTTTCAACGCCGTCGAATTCTGGTGGCCGTTCGACGACGCCGTCCCTGCCGACCGAGAGGTCGACGAGTTCGTGACGGCCATCGACGACGCCGGGGTACGCCTCACCCACCTCAACCTCGCAGCGGGTGATCTCGCGGCTGGCGAGCGTGGGCTGCTATCGCATCCGCAGCGGGCGCGCGAGTTCGTCGACAGCATCGACGTTGCGGTCGGAATCGGTGATCGACTGCGCACTGTGGGGTTCAACGCGCTCTACGGCAACCGAGTATCCGGACTAGACATCGCCGAACAAGACTCACTGGCAGTCGACAACCTTGCCATCGCGGCTCGTGCCGCTGCGACGATCGGCGCGCAGATCCTCCTCGAACCACTCAGTGCGATCCCGGACTATCCGCTCCGCCTCGCCGACGATGCGCTCGCAGTGGCCGACGCCGTTCGACGCGAGCACCGGATAGACAACGTCGCGCTCCTCGCTGATCTCTACCACCTGTCGACGAACGGCGACGACCTCGACCACGTGCTCTCGCACCACACCGGGCGGATCGGTCATGTGCAGATCGCCGACGCCCCTGGCCGTGGCGAACCAGGCACGGGCACAATGGACTTCGCGCGATACCTGGGTGCGCTCGACGAAGCCGGATACCAGGGATGGATCAGTCTCGAGTATCGCCCGGCGCTGCCCGACCCGTTCTCGTGGATCGCGGAGTTCGCAGACGGCGCACACTGAGACACGGCACTCGGATCACCGCACCACGGAGGAGCACCGCCCATGACAACCCTCGCGTTCATCGGACTCGGCGTGATGGGCAGTCCGATGTCCGTCAACGCGGTTCGCGCAGGACACCGCGTCGTCGGCTACAACCGCACACCATCCAAAGCCGCGGCACTCGTCGAGGCGGGTGGAACCGCAGCACACTCCATCCCCGAGGCGGTCGCCGATGCCGACATCGTCGCCACCGTGCTACCCGACTCCCCCGATGTCGAGCAGACGATGAATGGACCAGATGGAGTGTTCGCGCACGCCAAGCCCGGCACCGTCATCGTCGACTTCTCAACCATCAGACCCGACGTCGCGGTCCGGTTGGCCGACCAGGCGGCTGAGCGCGGCCACTCGTTTCTCGACGCTCCGGTATCGGGCGGCGAGGAGGGCGCAGTCAATGCGACCCTGTCGATCATGGTCGGCGGCTCAGACCAGGCATTCGAGGCAGCGTCGCCCCTCCTGCATGCTGTCGGTTCGACCGTCGTACACGTGGGACCAAGCGGCAGTGGACAATTGGTCAAAGCGGCCAATCAATTGATCGTGGCCGCCAATATCGCCGCACTTGCCGAGGCACTCGTCTACCTCGAGGCCAGCGGGGTGCAGACCACCGCAGCGGTCGAAGTCCTCGGCGGAGGACTCGCGGGATCGACGGTGCTCGACCACAAGGCACGTCGAATGATCGATCGAGACTTCGCACCTGGAGCGCGAATCGACCTGCACCACAAGGACCTCGGGATCGTCACCGCCTCGGCACGCGAGGCAGGATTGGCTCTCCCGATCGGCTCCCTCGTCGCGACACTCATGGCGTCGGCGCGGGCCAACGGCGACGGCGGCCTCGATCACGCGGCACTGTTTCGGACGGTCGAGCGGCTGTCCGGCAGGCTCGACTCGATGTGATGTTCTAGCCCGCCCTACTGCAGAGTTCCGCGTGTGAGCCCGAGCTCGTTCTCCATCGCGCGCCGAACCAGACGCCCTCTGTCGGGAGCGCCCGCGTAGTGCACCAGCGCGTGCGAGTTGACGCCGTCGATCATCCCGAGGAACTGCCATGCGACGTCGGCCGCGTCGTCGGTGACGAACTCGCCCGCGTCGACACCCTCGATGATGAGCTCGGACACCAGTGACTGCCAACGGCCCATGACGTCGCGAACTGCGGCAGCGAGTGGGTGATTCATCCTGCCGAGACTGAAGGCGTCGGCCCATACGATCGTGACGTCGTCGCGGCCCGGCTCGGTCAGCGTCGCGATCAAGGTCCGCAGCTTCGACGTGGAGTTCGGTTCGGTGGCAATGAGTTCGGTGATCTCGTCGACCTCCGCGCTGGTGATCGCCGAGAACGTGGACGCGACGAGCTGGTCCATACTCGGCTCGTAGTGCGCGACGAGCGCGGGCGCCACGCCTGCCCGTGCGCCGACAGATCTCAGGGTCAGCCCCGGAAGCCCATCGGCACGAGCGACCTGACATGCGGCGGAGCGGATTTCATCCGCCCGTTCCTCGGGCGACTTGCGGGGTGCGCGCGTCCGGCTCTTCGAGACCATCACCCAGCGATCATCGTGCCTGGCCATCACCTAGTCAACCGCTATTGATCACAGAATCAATAATTCATTCGTTCCACTTGACGGCCCGACCCGCACCCCTTACCGTTCTAGTTATTGATTGACCGATCAATAACGAGAGGCTCCGAATATGTCCTGGACAATGCCCGCCGAGACCGCCTCCCACGAGCGTGTGTGGATGGCGTTTCCACGGACCAACACCACCCTCGCCGAAAGCGCGGCCGACGCCGAGACCGCGTACGCCGCGTGGAGCGAGGTTGCCAACACGGTCGCGCAGTTCGAGCAAGTCGTCATGGTCGTCGACCCGACAGAGACGACACGTGCGCGTGCCATGCTCTCGGAGGAGATCGAGATCGTCGAAGCGCCGCTCGACGACGCGTGGATGCGCGACATCGGGCCGACCTTCGTCATCGACGACGCAGGCCAACTCGGCGCTGTCACATGGACATTCAACGGTTGGGGCGCACAGGAATGGGCCGAGTGGACCAACGATCGTCAGATCGGGCGCGTGGTCGCAGGCCGGGCAGGTGTCCCCGTTGTCAGCTCGATGCTCGTCCAGGAGGGCGGCGCCATCCACGTCGACGGCGAGGGCACCGTTCTCGTCACCGAGACGGTCCAACTCGACCCCTATCGAAACCCCTACGCCACGCGCGAGACGATCGAAGCCGAGCTCGAGCGCACCATCGGCGCACGGAAGGTGATCTGGCTTCCCCGCGGTCTGACCCGCGATTACGAGCGGTTCGGCACCCGAGGCCACGTAGACATGGTCGCGACCATCCCGTCCCCGGGAACACTGCTGCTGCACCACCAGCCGAATCCCGAGCATCCCGACCACGCGGTCACCAAGGGCTTGCGCGAGTTCTTCGAGGGCACCACCGACGCAGCCGGGCGATCGTGGAACATCGTCGATCTGCCCGCTCCTGACACGATCCGGGACTCCGAGGGCTTCGTCGACTACAGCTACATCAACCACCTCGTCGTCAATGGTGGTGTCGTCGCATGTGGTTACGGTGAACCGGAGGCCGACGCGCGCGCGGCCGAGATCCTGGCGTCGGTCTACCCCGGCCGGCGCGTGGTGACCATCGACGCACGCGAGATCTTGGCACGCGGCGGTGGAATCCACTGCATCACACAGCAACAACCAGCCGTCGGCGTTACGTCATGACGTCCTCGACACAAACCCCACCACTGGTGGAGGCATCGATAGCCGAACTGAGTGCCGCGCTGGAATCAGGCGCGGTCACCAGCGTCGAACTCGTCTGTGGGTACCTGAACCGCATTGGTCGATACGATCGACATGGGTTGACGCTCAACGCGATTCCCGTTCTCAACCCGACGATGTTCGACGAGGCGCGCGCATCGGACGAACGCCGTGCCCGCGGCGAGGCGTACGGTCCGTTCGACGGCATCCCCTACACCGCGAAGGACAGCTACCGGGTGCAGGGCCTCACCGTGGCGTCGGGTTCGCCTGCGTTCGCGCATCTCGTCGCGGGCTCAGACGCGTACGCCGTCGAACGTCTGCGGGCTGCCGGCGCAATCTGCCTCGGCCTCACCAACATGCCTCCGATGGCCAATGGCGGTATGCAGAGGGGCGTGTACGGACGGGCCGAGAGTCCTTACAACAGCGACTATCTCGCGGCCGCGTACCTGTCCGGCTCGTCGAACGGTTCCGGTGCGTCGACAGCCGCGAGTTTCGCGGCGTTCGGTCTCGGGGAGGAGACATGGTCGAGTGGCCGCTCCCCCGCGTCGAACAACGCGCTCGTCGCGTACACGCCGTCGCGCGGCGTGATCTCGGTGCGTGGCAACTGGCCGTTGACGCCGACAATGGATGTCGTTGTGCCACAAACTCGTACGGTCGACGACATGCTCGCCCTGCTCGATGTGCTCGTCGCGGATGACAACGACACACGAGGAGACTTCTGGCGCACGCAGCCATGGGTGGAATTGCCCAGGGCATCGTCGGTGCGGCCAGAGTCGTATCTGGAACTCCGCGATGACAATGCTTTGCGGGGCAAGCGTTTCGGCATACCCCGCATCATCCTGGGCGACGACCCCGACGCGGGCTGGCCGATCACACCACGACCCTCGGTCATCGAGCTGTGGAACCGCGCACGAGCAGACCTGGAGGCAGCGGGCGCCGAGATAGTCGACGTCGACTTCCCCGCCCTGACCAACTACGAACTCGACCGACCCGACGCCCGCGACGGCTATGCCCGCGGAATCCTCCCGGAAGGATTCTTCGACGCGGAGATGTGGGACCTCACCGTCTGGTCGTGGAACGACTTCTTACAGGCCAACGGCGACCCCGCACTGAACCGCCTCGCCGACGTCGACGGGTCGTTGATCTTCCCACTGCCCGACGGCGCGATTCCCGATGAACTGCACGGGTATTACGCGCGGTACAACCTGGACATCAGCGAGTACCCCGAGCGCGCCGCACGCGGAATCCCAACGCTCGATGAGATTCCCGATCTGGCCGAGGGCATCCGCGGGCTCGAGGAGATGCGCCGCGCCGACCTCGAGGAGTGGCTCGACCAACTCGGCCTCGACGCACTGGTGTTTCCCTCTGCGCTCGACGTCGGACCCGCAGACGCCGACACCAATCCGGAATCGCACGAACGTGCCATGGCAAACGGGGTGTGGGTGTCGACCGGCAACACCATGATCCGTCACTACGGCATTCCGACTGTCAACGTCACGATGGGCACGATGAGTGACATCGGAATGCCCGTGAACCTGACATTCGCCGGACGCGCCTACGACGACAACGCGCTACTCGCCTACGGCTGGGCCTACGAGCACGCCTCTCGACGCCGCACCGCCCCTACCGCGACGCCGGAGCTCCCCTCACTGATGCGCCCCCTGATGCGCCCCGGTGCCGTGGCCGGCGGCGACGTCCCTGCGCTAGAACTGACAGCATCCGCTCGACGCGATGCGCAGGTTGCGGTCATCGAGATCGCGGGGTCGTCCGACGCCGACCTGCTGCAGGTTTTCGTCGACGGAGATGCTGTTCCGGTCGACCGCGAGGGATCGAGCTTCACAGCATCGGTCGAGATTCCCGCAGCCGAGCTCAAGCGACAACACTCCGCGTGGCGCATCCCGTACGGCGCACTCGTGACAGCAATCGCGACGTCATCGAACGGCGCTGCCAACGCCGAATATGTGATCGTGGACGGCATCTGACCACGCTCCCTCTATTCGGACCCGCCCCGAGCAACCACGTTTGCCCCGCCACCGGATGTGGTGGCGGAGTGTAGACGGTTTGCGGCACAACCGAATTCGTTGTTCTTGCCATGGTTGCCCGGGCTGGTGCGTCGGTCAGCTGACGCGGTGGTTAGGCAGCGTCGGCCAGCGGTGGGTCGACGCCGCCCGGTGGGTCGAATCCGCCGAACCGGTTGGGGCCGGCTGGTGGAGCCGGACCTGTTGGCGCGTCCGGGTCTGTGGGTGGCTCGGGATCGGGTGGATCAGCGAGGTTCCATCGGATGTCGACCCGCCTGCTGAGGCGCACGGTGTCGCCGGAGGGCATTGCGCCCACCAGCGCGAGTTCGACCCGCCCGCAGGGCGGGTCAGGCATCGATGTCGGCGACACCATCCAGGCGCCGACTGCGTCCGCGACGATCTCGGCGTCCGCGACGATCTCGGCGTCCGCTGTACTGGAGGCTCGCGCGACGATCCCGGTATCGGCTGTGTCCGAGGCGATCCCGGTCCCGGTACCGGCCGCGCGTGCAGCCGCGGCAGCTTCGTTGCTGGCGTGTTCGGCGGCGAGGTAGTCGCGGAAGTCGGCTTTGACATCGGCGATGCGGTTGATGCGTTCGGGATTCTCCGGCATACCCGGCTTGGCGTTGAGCCGCCACGCAACCCGGCCGGCATCAGGTCCGTCGGTGATCATGCGGGTCGTGAACTGGCCGGGTTTCGGGCCGACCCGCCGATTGTGCACATCACACGCCGGCACCAACTGGTCGATATCAGTCAAGCCGCCGTCGGCCCAGTCTTTCGCGGCGTGATGCATCTGCACCCTGCTCGCAGGTTGGTTGCAGCCCGGTGCGGAACACATCTTCCCGCCGGGTGAGGCGAACGAGGCGAGTCGTTGCCCCAGTGACGCGATCCGCTTCGACCGACCCAGGTAGAGCGGGATGCTGGTGTGGTCGCCGAACACCGCCAAATACTGGCTCGCGCCACTAGCTGCGGCCATGTTGATGACGTCTTGGATCGGCAGCAGTGTGCCGGACGTGGTTTGTGCGATCCCCGCCTGCTCTTCGAGTTCGCGCAGGCTGGTGGTGACGATGACCTGGATCGGTAACCCGCGATGGGTGTTGCCGAGCATGCCGGATTCCAACACCTGGCCGAGTAGTGCGGAGAAGGCGTCGTGGTTGCGTTGCGCGGGTGAGCGTTCATCACGCAGGGCGGCGGCCGCGACTTGTTCGGCGTTGGCGGTGGTGATCGGTCCGACCGGCGAGTCGGGGTCGTCGGGGTTGTTCATGCCGGGTTTGGCCCAGGCGTCGAGCACGGTGTCGAGGCGGGCGCGGGCGATCGGATCGAGATCAGCGGTCAACCGCGACATCAGTTGCGCGTTCTGCCGGTTCACCCACAAGCGACGTCGACGTTTGCGGTCTTTCGAGGTGGTCAGCGTCCCGTCCGGATCGAGATGCGCCAACAATCGTGAACCGAGGTTGGTGATTTCGGCGGGCGTGAATTGGACCGCGTAGCCGGCCATCTGTGCTTCGGCGGCAGCTTTGGTCTCGGCCGACACTTCACCGGGGATTGCCTCCAGCACCTCGAGTACCGCCCGGACATGTGCGCCGGCGACCCGACCCTCGACCACATAGCCGGCCAACGTTGGACACGACGGCGGTAGCCGGTCGCCGCAGATGGTGGTGAACGATCCGGTCGCCGCGATCACCCGATGCCGCGCTGCTGGATCGCCAATGTGCAGACCCTGCCCCATAAAGTTGCGAACATCGCGGAAACCCAGGGCGCGGGGCAGATCCCGGTCGGAAGCCTCCACAATCAAGCGATCCGTCACCGCACCCGCGGTCCGCAACGCCAGGCGTTCGGCCTCCACGGTGGCTTCCACCAGCGCCGCGTCCGATACCAACGACACATCGACGGCAGCCAACTCATCCAACACCGCGGCAAGACGTGACAGTTTTTCCGCCACCACCGCATCCGCCGAACCCACCGCAGCAGAGGCCAAGACAGATGATCCCAAAGCCGAAGGCGCACGGCCATTCTCACTGTTGCTGCTATTGCTGTTGCTGTTCACGTGCCGCCACCCCCGCCCCGCGTCGTGTCGAATATGTGTTCTACATTACCCGACAGTACCGACAGCGTCGAGGAAAACTCGAAAGAGCTTTCGACCGCAGATTCAGGCGCTCAACAGATCGCGGGTGATCTGAAGCTGGCCCAGGTGCTGGGCCAAGTCGTGTACGACATGCAGCACCACCCACTGAGGCGTGACGGTGTCGAGGTCGACCTTCGCACGAGTTCCGCGTGCATCGCGGCCCGCAATTCCGTCGCGCACCATGCGCGTCGACCACACATCCATATCGGCGCGGACCTGCGCGATGCGTGTGACGAGATCGTCGCGCGTTCCCGTCGCGTCGAACTCCCGCGACCGATCACGGGGCAGATCCATTCCGCACCCGAAGGTTCCCAGCCACCAGCGGGTCATCTCGATGCAGTGGTGGACGATCGCATACGGCGCGTTGGAACCTGCGACCGGCAAGCTTCTGTTGAGGTCAGCATCGGTCACGCCGTCGAGCGCAGTCAGAACGCCGTCCCAGCATCGATCAGCGGTGTCGCGAGCGGCCTCAAACCAGAGATCCATCGCTATAGCGTGTCACGTTCGGATCGTCGTGATCTTGCAGGAACCGCCATCTCGGCGCAGTAACGAAGTTCGAGCCTCGTCGACGAATCCTCGTCAAGAGCGTCACATATCGACATAGTGGAGTGTGGAGTCGCAAACCGAGCGACTCCCAACGAGGAAAGGGTTTACCCATGGCACTCGACGACGACGACATCACCACCTCCAGCCCAGGGGGTGAAGGTCCTGCCGATGGCGGCTCGAATCCCGGCGGACACGACGGCGGCGCAGACGGCACCGCCTCACCCGGCGAAGGACCAGCCGACGGCGGCTCCAACCCCGGCGGACACGACGGCGGCGCAGACGGCACCGCCTCACCCGGCGAAGGACCAGCCGACGGCGGCTCCAACCCCGATGGCCACGACGGCGGCGCAGACGGCACCGCCTGAGTGACAAGCATGCTGAGCCGCTGCATCGCCACCGACCCCGACGTGTTCGCGCGTGACTACTGGGGCCGGCGACCTCTGCTCAGCCGTTCGGACGCGCTCCCCCGCGACTTCGACGATCTTCTCTCGCCGCGCAGCGTCGACGAGTTGATCGCCGAGCGCGGGGTGCGTGCACCGTTCATCCGGATGGCCAAGGAAGGCGGCCTGGTAGGCAAAGAGAACTATCTCGGTCCAGCCGGTTTCGGCGCAGAGATGCCCGACCAGGTCGATTCCGCTAAAGTCTTGGCGCAGTTCGCATCCGGTGCGACGATCGTTCTGCAGGGGTTGCACCGACTGTGGCCGCCCATTATCGACTTCGTGCGGGGAATGGTCGACGACCTCGGCCACCCGGTACAGGCCAACGCCTACATAACCCCACCAGCGAACCGCGGTTTCGATCCCCACTACGACGTGCACGACGTCTTCGTCTTGCAGATCTCCGGCCGCAAGCATTGGCGGGTACACGCGCCAGTCCACAGCGATCCCCTTGCCGACCAACCCTGGACCGATCACCGCGACGCCATCGCCGCTCGAGGTCACGAGCAGCCGGTGATCGATACGGTTCTCGAACCCGGCGACGCCCTATACCTGCCACGTGGCTGGCTCCACTCGGCAGAAGCGCTCGGCCACACATCGATTCATCTCACGGTCGGGGTGTCCGCTGTGACTGAATTTGATCTGGTCCGCGCCGTCGTCGACCAACTCGGGACGATCGAATCGCTACGCGCCGCGCTGCCGATGGGTACCGACTTCACCGATCCCGACGAGTCAGCCGCGCTGGCGGCCAAGACGATTGCTGCCGTTGTCGACGTATTGCAGGCCAACGCAACAGATCTGGCCGAAAGCACCGCTGCGCGATTGTCGAAGATCCACTCCGAGCGGACCCGACCCGTCGCGGTTCGACCACTTGCCACGCTCGACGCAGTCACCTCGCTCGACGAAGACACGGCGGTGAGACGACGCCACGGCCTCACCGTCGAAGTCCGTCGAGCATTGCAGCGCACCGAAATTCGCCTTCCGGATCGAACCATCAGCTTTCCCGACTTCTGCACAGAGGCGCTCGAAGTCGCTGCGTCCGGAGTCGCCGTCACCGCGGATGAACTCCCCGGACTCGACACCGCCGACGGCCTGGTGCTGATTCGCAGATTGCTTCGTGAGGGTGTCGTCGTTCCAGACGACGGATCGGTTCCAACCGGATGACCCGTCGTCCTCCGTGTAGCGTGCAATCCGCGGAGCGCGGTGATCCGATCTACGGCACGGCCTCGGCGGGAACATTGTGGGTTCTGCTCGAACTCGGTGGCGCGTGGGGGCACTCGGCGTTCCTGCAATCACCGTCCATCATCGACCCCGACCTCGGTCTGAGCATCGTGCGTCGGGTCGAGAAGCAGCGCATGCGCATTGTCGCGATTCGACGACCAGGACGTCGGCCGTCAACCCCACGGTGGCGTTGGTTCATCGTGAACTCCGCACCTGGGGCCGAAAGCGTGCACGCGGGCGAAGTCGACGGTCCCGCAGGCTATCTCGACCTCGCGCTCGACGGTTCCGACGGCACTCCGTTGACAGAACCTCTCGTCGCCGTGTGTGCTCACGGAAAGCATGACCAGTGCTGTGCAGTTCGAGGTCGGGCCGCGACAGCGGCGATCGCGTCGGCCTATCCGGAGTGGACGTGGGAGTGTTCACACCTCGGTGGCGACCGCTTCGCCGCGACGGGGCTGATCCTTCCGCACGGTCTCTGTTACGGAAGACTCGACACCGCCGCCGACCCGGCGTCGATCGTCGAGCTGTACATCCATGGGCGCCTTGTGGATTCGCTGCTGCGCGGACGTACGTCACTCCCCCATGCCGTCCAGGCCGCACAGCACTTCGCCCGTGTCGAGACCGGAGATGACCGCATCGACTCGTTCGCGCCGATCGACGTCGCACACGTTGACGGACGCATCCACGTCCGTCTGACAGGCCAGGCCGGGCCCGTCGACGTGGTGCTCGGCGAAGAGTTCTCCGAGCCGCTGTTCTCGATGTGTGAAGCGAATGTCGCTGGACGCGTACGACAGTTCACGCTGGACTCCATCACAATCGGGCTCGCCGCGACCTGACCGTAACCCTGTCTCGATCGGTGGTCGGCGACGTATCGAGCACGCGTCACTCACGCCGGCCGTCGTCATCGACGCACATGTGCGCGCATGCTCGGCTCATGGGAATCAACAAGAACGACACCGTCGAATGGAATACGTCCCAGGGACCGACGCACGGGCACGCGAAGGAGAAGCGCACATCGCCGTTCACCTTCGACGGCCAGAAGTTCAACGCAAGCGACGACGATCCGTACTGGATTGTCGAGTCGTCGAAGACCGGATCGCAGGCCGCACACAAGGAGTCGTCGCTCACCAAGAAGTGAGCGGCCCCACCTGGATTCTCAACCGGTCACATATTTTCGAAGGCCCTACCGAGTTCGGCGCCGACGTCGATGATGCGTGCGGCCTTGACCTCGGGCTTGTCGATTTCGTCTGCCACGTGCTGTGCGACGAAGCGCTTGATCTCGGTGTCGACCTGGCCGACGGCGCGAATGAATTCACCACGCAGGTTGTGCGACGCGACGCCGACGATCACGTCCTTCGGCCGCGGTGGAGTGACGTCGATCCGCAGCTCCAGCGGCTCGGCCGCACGAACGGTCAGCGGGAGTGTGATCAGCCCGTCGACGTCGTACTTGATGCGGTCGACGCGTAGATCCACGACGAGTCCGATGGTCAGCATGATCTCGACGGTGAACGTGATCAGTTCCCCGACGTTGCGCGCGATACGTGGCTCACCGATCTCGACGTGCGCGGTCACGCGGGCCAGTCCACCGGGGCCGGATGGGATGGGGCCGACGTCGAATGATCCGCCGGTAATGGAGGAGAACGCCGACCCCACCCGCTCTTCGGTCACGGCGACCTCGAAGAACCGGCGGCCGAACTCTTCATACGTCAGCTGCGTCATCCCCTTCATCGTGCCATTTCATCGCGCGTCATAGAACTCGTTCGCCTCGATCAGCCGGGCGAGCCGTAACCTCGGAGCATGGCTTTTCAGGGCTTCCCCGAGGCCGCCCTCGATTTCTACGACGACCTCGAGGTCGACAACAGCAAGGCCTTCTGGGAACAGCACAAGCAGACTTATCAGAGCGCTGTAGCCGCGCCGATGCGTGAGCTCACCGACGCCCTTGCCGACGAGTTCGGTGACGCGAAGCTGTTCCGCCCGTACCGCGACGTCCGGTTCTCGAAAGACAAGTCGCCCTACAAGACCCACCAGGGCGCCTACGTCGCCGTGGCACCGGCGACCGGATACTACGTCCAGATCGGGGCACCCGGCGTCATGGCGGGTGCAGGCTTCTACGACGCCTCCCCTGAGCGATTGTCGGCGATGCGGACCGCAATCGACGACGATCGCCGCGGTCGCGAACTCGAAAAGATCGTGCGTCGACTCGAGGACGCAGGATTCGACATCGGCGGAGAACGTCTGAAGACGGCTCCTCGCGGATGGGATGCCGGCCACCCACGAATCGAGCTACTGCGGCACAAGACGTTGACGGTCTCGCGCGATTACGGATTCGACGCCGTGATCCATGGTCCCGAACTGGTCGAGCGTGTGCGCGCTGACTGGCGCACCGCGCGACCACTCGTGGACTGGCTCATCCAACACGCTCTCGCGTGACGCCTCGCTTGACGTCCAGAAACGCCTGCGGGACATGCTGCGCTAGTCGACCGCGCCGTCGACGTAGACCCACGAGCCGTCGAGTCTGGTGAACGTCGACAGTTCGTGCATCTGCCCTCGACGCCCCTCGGCGCGATAGAACGCCGTGAACTCGACCGTGCCCGTGGTGTCGAACGGGCCGCCGCCGCTCACCGATTCGACGTCGAGACGCAGCCACCGCATGCTGTCATCGAGACCGAGGTCGGCCGGTCGGGTATCGGGATGCCAACTGCGCAGCAGGTGATTTCGGTCGCCGACCGCGAACGCGGTGAAACGCGACCGCATCAACGCTTCGGCGGTTGGGGCACGTCGCTCACCACGCAGAATCGGCCCACAGCATTCGGCCAACGTCAGGCCGGTTCCGCATGGGCAGCGCGCGCCGTCGTCGAGTGTCGTGCTCATGGCGGCCCAGCATATGCCGCCGCGACCGATGGTCCCAGCCGACTGCCAGCGTCCGCCCATCACGGTGGCAGCGTCGGCGACTGTGATGGTGGCATGACAACGATTACTCACACCCCAGCAGTCACCCGTACCCGTCGCGCCGACACGGTTGTGCTGATCATGGACGGTAGCGTTCGAGCTCACTGCGTCGCACGACAGATCCTTGATCGCGGGAAGAACCTCGCCATCGCGGGAACCCGTGGTCACGACCTCGTTCCCTACGTCGACGCTGCCGTGCGAGACCGTGTGGTGGCGGTCATCGCCGATCCCGGGGATCCGACGCAGATCGACGCGGTCATCGAACGCGCGAGTGACACCCTCGGACCCGTGATCATGGTCGTCGATCCCGGCGGGTTGCTCTCCGACGTTCACGCCGCCGACGTTCACGCCGCCTGACACGCCGCGCTGCCGACGGCTGCGGCGAGGGCGGTCTGCGGTAGAGAGGTCTGCAGTAGGGAGGTCTGCGGTAGAGCTGCGTCAAGATCTGACGAGTCGGCGTCAAATTCGCGTCAGAGGCGCTCGCATAACGACTTTCCGGCTATACAACGTCCCTCGTGGCATTACCCGGAACACGTACGCGAGTGTTGGCACGCGACGAGGCATCGTCGTCGAATTCGACCTCCGCTGACCCGTCGAGAACCTCACGAACCCGCGACAAACGTCGCCTGACCGCGACGACGGGTCTGGCAGCGCTCTCGCTCGATGCGATGGCGTCGGTCGCCTATGGGCCGGAGGCGATCGTCCTCGTGCTCGCCGCGGCGGGCGGCAACGCGTTGGGACTGACCCTTCCCGTCAGTGCCGCGATCGTCGTGCTCCTCGCGGTATTGGTGCTCTCCTACCGGCAGCTGATCGCTGCATTCCCCGACGGCGGCGGTGCTTACGCCGTCGCCAAAGCCCATCTCGGCCGCCGCGCGTCACTTGTCGCCGCGGCTTCGCTCGTCATCGACTACGTCCTCAACGTCGCTGTATCCGTGACCGCCGGAACCGCCGCACTCACCTCCGCCTTTCCCGCTGCGGGGCGGTATACCGTCTGGATCGCGCTCTCGGTGCTGGCCTTGATCACAGCCGTCAACCTGCGCGGAATCGTCAGCAGCGCCAGAGCTTTCGTCACTCCAACCGTTGTGTTCGTGGTGAGCATCGCGTCGGTGATCGTCGTCGGCCTCGTCAACGGCGGAAGCCACAGTGTCCCGCAGGTCGACTCACAAACGGTCGGGACCATCGGAATCTTGCTGGTGCTCAAAGCATTCTCCAGCGGCTGCGCCGCGTTGACGGGCGTCGAGGCCATTGCCAATGCGACGCCACAGTTCAGGGAAAATCGAATCCGACGCGCGCAGCGTGCTGAGGTGGCGCTCGGCGTGCTCCTCGGCGCGATGATGCTCGGCATCGCCGCACTCGTGGAGCGTCTGCACATCCAACCGCAGGCAGGCGTCACGGTGCTGTCGCAACTCACGGAAGGCGTATTCGGGCGTGGTGCAATGTATTACGTGGTGCAGGTAGCCACGATCGTGCTGCTCGCCCTTGCTGCCAATACGTCGTTCGGCGGGTTGCCGCAACTGATGAAAGTTGTTGCGAGCGACGATCATTTGCCGCATCGACTCACCCGCCGAACACGCAACGGCGTGTACCGCAACGGAGTTCTCATTCTTGCGGGCGCATCCGCTCTGCTTATTGTCGTCTCGGGCGGAGACGTCAATGCCCTCGTCCCATTGTTCGCCATCTGCGTGTTCATCGGCTTCACCCTCGCGCAGGTCGGGCTGGTGCGTCACTGGGCGGTCACACGGTCACACGGGTGGCGACGACGCGCCGCGCTCAACGGCTTCGGCGCGGTACTCACCGCTGTGGCGGCGGTGGTCCTCACCGTGATGAAGGCCGGCGAGGGGTCCCTGTGGGTTGTCCTCGTGTTGGCGATACTCGTCGCAGCGATGGAGTTGCTGGCCCGAAGTTACCGACGCACAAGGGAACTCGACATTCGGACGGCTGCCGACACGTCGCACCCAGGAGAACACCCGCGACACTCCTTCGCCGGACAGGGCCTCGCCGTCGTACCCGTCTCGTCACCGTTGTGTTGTGCCACCAACGACGCCCTGCATGCGGCCCGCGCGTTCGGCCGCGAGGTCGTCGCACTGCACGTCGTCATCGACGGTGACTCAGTACAAGAAGGCGACACGGCAGGAGAAGGCGACACGGCACAAGAAGGCGATACCGACGCGGGCACCGCTCGCGAGCATGACGATTTCGCGTCGGAGTGGCGGCGGTACCACCCGCTCGATCGCCTGGTCGAAGTGCGCGCACCCGACGAGGACTCCATCGTCGATGTCCTCGTCGACCATATCGCCACTCTGGCAAGCAACGACGACGTGCTCGTGATCATCCCCGACTCCGCGTCGGACACACGCGCAAAGCTCCTGTCCTCGGGACGGGCCGACGACCTCGAGCGAGCGCTCAAGCGCACAACACCCGCTTTGGTCACGAGGACGCGAACCAGCGTCGACGCCCGCCGCTCGACGTCCATCGCGAATGTGCGCAGGTAGCAGCGGGGGCAAGGCACCGGGTTAGCCTCGGGGCACCTGTTCTCCGGTGGACTAACCTGATCGAATGCCTTCGTTGTCGACGACCCGCCGGATCACCGCGGGGATACTCATAGCGCTGGCCGGAATCTGCTACTCGTCGTGGGTCCTCGAGTTCTTCTGGTCGAGCCCGCTCGATCCGCTGAACAGCTTCCTCAGCGAACTCGACGCTGCCCACCGACCCCACCGGGCGGTGTACGAGATCGGCGACATTCTCACTTCGATCTTCGCGGTGTGCTCGGCGCTGATTCTCTTTCTTCCGCGCCCGATCGTGAGTGGGGTGTACGCACGGATCGCTGTGATCTCGTTCGGCGTGTTCGGTGCAGCGACGTTGGCCGATGCGCTCGCACCCATCGACTGCATCCCCGGCGTCGACAAGGATTGCCCGTACGAACCGAGTGGGCTTCTCCCCCAGTTGCATCACATACATGCGTTGACCAGCACGGTCGCCGTGTTCGCCATCTTCATCACGATGATCGCGGGTGTGGTGGCCGCCTATCGACAACGCCCGCCGATATGGCCGCTGCTCCGGACAGCCGGGCTTGCCGTACTCGTCCTCGTCGCGGTGACCACCGCGTGGATGCTGATCGCCGACAACCTGCACGGCGACTACTACCTCGGGCTGGCGCAGCGTATCCAGGTCGGAGGCATGTCGGTGTGGTTGATCCTGTGGGGCATAGCGGTGTGCGCGCAGCGCACACGCGCTCCGGCTCGCGCTGCGACCAGCACAGCTGGTCAGGTCAGTTCGACCTCGTAAACGACGAAGTCGTTCGACGCGATGGTGTCGTACAGAGAACGGGCGGTCGTGTTGTCGCGTGCGGTCTGCCAGTAGACCTTCGGCAGTCCTTGGTTGCGAGTCCACTCGAGTACGTGATCGATCAGCGCCCGCCCTGCGCCACTCCGGCGAACATCCGGAGCGACGAAGAGGTCTTCGAGATAGGTGTAGGGAGCATCGCTCCACGTCGACGCATGCGTCAGCCAGTGCACGATGCCGATCGCTCGTCCGGTCTCGTCGCGCGCGATCGCACCGAACATCGGGTAGTCGGGGTCGAGGATCCGTGCGAAGGTCAGATCATTCTGTTCGTCGCTCAGTTCGTGCTCGTAGAACGTCAGGTACCCCGCCCATAGCGGCGCCCAGTCCTGCCGATCGGCCTCAGTCAATGGCGCGATTGTGGTGGTCATCAGTCGTCTCTCTCGTGAGTGTTCATCGGTGTCGCAAGTCGGTGTCGCAAGTCAGCGATCAGGAAGGCAGCGGCCCGGGCACTCGCATTTGGCGGCGCACCATTCTCATGTGGCTCGTCAGCCGTCATGCAGTCGGGCGAAACACCACTCCACGCTTCAGCGCCGAACCCGAAACCGGTTGTGCAAAGGTATCTCCCACGTGCACCACGTAGCCGCTCTGGCTGGCGTCGACGTCGTCGACGGAGAACCTCAGCACACACTGCCGCCCCTCGTCCGTACTGTGGCGTTCGAGCGGCGTAGTCGCAAGTTTCGTGCCCGTTTCGCTGTAGATGGTCACGACCGACTTGTCGGAAATGGTGCCGCCGTTGGCTTCGGTCTCCCACGACCCGCAGCTCACCGGAACCCCTCCGATCGCAGTGAAATGCGGCGTGTAGTTGATCCCGAGCACGACGGCGAGCCCGGCGAGGGCCGCGAACACAACCATCGCGATCGACGTGCCGACAATGACCGGCACGCGAGTCTTGTGCTGCCACTCGCGTCGCGGCAACGCGGCACCCGAGTCCAGCCAGAACTCGGTGGTCCCTTGCTGCGAGTCACTCGGATACTGCGGCTGCTGGAAGGTCTGCGGGTAGCCCTGGTTCTGCGAGTACTGCTGCTCTTTGGGGTACTCCTGCGACTGGGGGTGTTGCTGGCCCGACCACGATCCCGGATGCACTACGCGTCACTCCTTCGGAGGGAAGTATTTGATCAGGGCTTCCTGCACGACGGAGGTCGCAAGGGTTCCGTCTCGCTTCCAGAATCGGCCCGAGCCCATCCCGCGCGAGCCGGTGGCGACCGGCGATCGCGTGGCGTAGAGCATCCACTCGTCGAAGCGGAAGTCACGGTGAAACCACATCGAGTGATTGACGGTCGCCGCGAACAGCCGGTCGATGCCCCAGGACAGGCCGTGCGTCGTGATGATCGAGTCGAGCACCGTGGTGTCGGATGCGTAGCACATCGCTGCGACGTGGAGCAGCGGATCGTCGGGCATGACGCCGTCTGCTTTCATCCATACTCTGTTGTCGCGCAACGTCTCTCCGGCTTCGCGCATCTTCCATGAGGGATCATTGGCGAAGCGGATGTCGATGGGGTGCAACGCGTTGACGAAGGTGGCGATGCGGTCCTCGAAGCCCTTGAAATGCTCGCCGAGCGGGGGCAATTCTTCCGGGTAGGGAACCTGAGGGATCTCGACCGCGTGCTCGAGACCCGCGGCGTTGTCCTGGAATGCGACGAGCATAGTGAAGATGACCTCGTCGTCTTGGATCGCGGTCACCTGCCGATTGGCGAATGACTTGCCGTCGCGGTAGCGGTCGATGTGGTACTCGAGGGGCTTCTTGACGTCGCCGCCGCGGATGAAGTGTGCGTGCAACGCGTGGACGGGAGGGTTCCCGCGCGTCAGGGTGCGTCCCGCCGCGACGACGCCCTGCCCGAGCATCTGGCCGCCGAAGGTGCGCGCGGTCTTCTGCTCGGGGTGCTGCCCGATGAACAGGTCGTCCTCGCGTCGTTCGACGTCGAGCAGGTCGAGGAGTTTGCCGAGATCCTCGGACACGTCGGTTGTCATGCAGATCACCCTATGCGGTCAGCCGCAGAGGAGGTGCGGCTGGTGGCTGCGTCGGCTCGTGGCTGCGTCTGCTCGTGGAGAGGGGCGCAGCCACGAGCCGCGCAGAAACCTCAGTGGTCCTGCTCGCCGATGCGGTGCACGTGAATCATGTTGGTCGAGCCGACGGTGCCGGGGGGCGCGCCGGCGACGATCACGACAACGTCGCCATCGCGAAGCCTGCCGATGCGCAGGAGTTGCAGGTCGACCTGGTCGATCATGTTGTCGGTGGTGTCGACGCGGTCGACGATGAACGTCTCGGTGCCCCAGCTCAGGGCGAGCTGGCTGCGCACGGCCTGGGTGGGCGTGAACGCCAGCAGCGGGAGTCGTGAGTGCAGGCGCGCGAGGCGTCGAACCGTGTCACCGGACTGGGTGAACGCGACAAGAGCTTTGACTTCGAGGCGTTCGCCGATGTCGCGCGCAGCGTAGGAGATGATGCCGCGCTTGGTGCGCGGGACGTGCGACAGCGGCGGGACGTCGCGCGAGCTTCCCTCGACGGCCTTGCAGATCCGGTTCATGGTGCGCACCGCTTCGATGGGCCATTTGCCGACCGATGTCTCGCCGGAGAGCATCACGGCATCGGCGCCGTCGAGCACGGCGTTGGCGACGTCGGATGCCTCCGCGCGGGTTGGGCGCGAGTTCTCGATCATGGAGTCGAGCATCTGCGTTGCCACGATCACCGGCTTGGCGTTCTCGCGAGCCATCTGGATGGCACGCTTCTGCACGAGCGGCACTTCCTCCAGCGGCAGTTCGACGCCGAGGTCGCCGCGGGCGACCATGATGGCGTCGAACGCGAGCACGATGGCCTCGAGGTTGTCGATGGCCTCGGGCTTCTCCAGCTTGGCGATGACGGGCACGCGGCGTCCGACACGGTCCATCACCTCGTGCACGAGTTCGATGTCGGCGGGGCTGCGGACGAAGGACAGAGCCACGAGGTCGACGCCGAGGCCGAGGGCGAATTCGAGGTCGGCGATGTCTTTCTCGCTCATCGCGGGCACCGAGACGTTCATGCCGGGCAGTGAGAGGCCCTTGTTGTTGGAGACCGGGCCACCCTCGGTGACGGTGCAGACCACGTCGTTGCCTTCGACGTCGGTGACCACGAGGCCCACCTTGCCGTCGTCGACGAGCAGCCGGTCGCCGGGGACGGCGTCGTCGGCGAGTCGCTTGTAGGTGGTCGACACGCGGTCGTGCGTTCCGACGATGTCGTCGGTGGTGATGCGCACGGTGTCGCCGGTGTTCCACATGACTTCGCCGTTGAGAGCGCCGTCGTCTTCGAATTTGCCCAGTCGGATCTTGGGACCCTGGAGGTCGGCGAGGATGCCGACAGCCTTCTCGGCGTTGTCGCCGGCCTTGCGCACTCTTTCGTAGACCACTTTGTGGTCGTCGTGCGTGCCGTGGCTGAAATTGAGTCGCGCGACGTCCATTCCGGCGTCGACGAGTTCCTTCAGCCTCTCTTCGCTATTGGTAGCTGGACCCAGGGTGCAGACGATCTTGGTTCGGCGTTCCACTGTGCTCACCTTAGTCCGCTCGATTCGGCATAGCCATCGTTACACCTGAGTTGTCACCGGACGTCAACGCAGCGTTGCTCGTCGCGGGTCAGCGTACGGACAGCGGGAGTTGGGCTGGTTTTACCGGTGACGGCAAATCCGAGGCACCCATGAGGAATTCGTCGACGGCGCGTGCAGTCGAACGTCCCTCGGCGATCGCCCACACCACCAACGACGCTCCGCGATGGGCATCGCCGCACACGAACACGCCGGGCGCGTCGGTCTGCCAGTCGCTTCCGCACGAGATGTTGCCGCGGCGGTTGGGCTCGATCCCCAGATCGGTGAGAAGTGCCGTGTCGCGTACTCCTTCGAACCCGATGGCGAAAAGTGCCAACTCGCAAGGGATCTCGAACTCGTCGCTGACCGGGGTGATCACCCGTCGACCGTCGGGCTCACGTACGACCTTCACTTCGGCGAGCACCATCGCCGTCACGTTGCCGTCGGCGTCGCCGACGAATCGTTGCACCGCAACCTGGTACTTACGTTCGCCGCCCTCCGCGTGCGCACTCGACGTCCGCATGACAAGCGGCCAGGTCGGCCACGGCGAACGGTTGTCGTCACGGTCGCTGGGTAGTTCGGCGTTGTAGTCGAGCTGGACCACCGACGCCGCGCCCTGGCGATGCGCGGTTCCGAGGCAGTCGGCTCCGGTGTCGCCGCCGCCGATGATGACGACGTGTTTCCCCGCGGCGCTGATCGGCGACGGTCCGTCACCCTCGCACTCCTTGTTGGCCGGCACGAGGTGCTCCATCGCGAGGTGCACGCCGTTGAGCTCACGTCCCGGGACCGGATTGTCACGCGCCGTCATCGCGCCGATCGCGAGCACGACGGCGTCGTGCCTGCTGCGCAGCTCGTCGACGGTGAGGTCGATGCCGACATCGCAGTTGACCACGAATTGTGTTCCCTCAGCGCGCATCTGAGCGATTCGCCGCTCGATGTCGGACTTCTGAAGCTTGTACTCGGGAATGCCGTAGCGCAGGAGTCCGCCGACGCGGTCGTCCTTCTCGTAGACCGTGACGTCGTGGCCGGCGCGGGTCAATTGTTGAGCTGCCGCCAATCCGCCGGGACCGGAGCCGACGACGGCAACCGACTTGCCCGACTTCGCATCCGGCGCCTCGGGGCCGATGATGCCCTCTGCCCACGACTCGTAGGCGATCGTCTTCTCGATGCGTTTGATCGTCACGCTGCCGCCGGTCGTCGGCTCGGAGATCGACAACACGCACGCCGCCTCGCACGGTGCGGGACAGACCATTCCGGTGAACTCGGGGAAGTTGTTGGTCGCGTGCAGGCGCGCGCTTGCCGCATCCCACCGACCACGACGCACGAGATCGTTCCACTCAGGGATCAGATTTCCCAACGGACATCCCGCAGTTCCGGAGTGGCAGAACGGGATTCCGCAATCCATACACCGACGGGCCTGCTCGGATACCTCGTTGAGCGAGGCGACGGGGTCGAATCCGTGCGCGTACACGTCTTCCCAGTCCTGCACGCGCTCGGCGACCGGACGATACTTCGATTCTTTCTTCCCGACTTCCAGGAATCCGCGTGGGTCAGCCACGTGCCGCCTCCATGATCGCTGAATCAACATCTCGCCCTTCGGCTTCGGCCATCCTGGCCGCGTCGAGGACGCGCTTGTAATCGGTGGGCATCACCTTGGTGAAGGCCAGGCATCGCCTCGGCCAGTCGGCGAGCATCGACGCACCGATCGCCGATCCGGTGAGCTCTGTGTGCTTCGTGATGTGTTCGTGTAGCCAGCGAAGGTCGTCGGGATCGGGTCGGAGAAGCTCGACCATCGCGCCGTTGACCTTGGTCTCGTCGAGGTCGTAGACGAATGCGATACCGCCGGACATGCCCGCGGCCATGTTGCGGCCGGTGGGTCCGAGGATCACGACGCGACCGCCGGTCATGTACTCGCAGGCGTGATCGCCGACGCCTTCGACCACCGCTGTGGCACCCGAGTTGCGCACGGAGAACCGCTCGCCGACCTTTCCGCGCAGGTAGACCTCGCCCGAGGTTGCGCCGTAGAGGATGGTGTTACCGGCGATGACCTGGTCTTCTGCGATGAACCAGGCATCCTCGTGCGGAGCGACCACGATCTTGCCGCCACACAATCCCTTGCCGACGTAGTCGTTGGTGTCACCGGTGAGCTTGATGGTCACACCTGGCGGAAGGAACGCGCCCAGCGACTGCCCTGCCGAGCCGGTGAGCTCGACGGTGATGGTGTCCTCGGCGAGCCCTTCGGCGCCGTACCGTCGGGTCACCTCCGAACCGAGCAGCGTGCCGACGGTGCGGTTGACGTTGCGCACGGGGAGTTCGAGTGTCACCGGATGCGCGTCTTCGAGTGCACCTTCGGCGAGTTGGATGAGCGTCTGGTCGAGCGCTTTGTCGAGGCCGTGGTCCTGACCGCGCACACGGCGGGTCGGGCCCTTGTCCTCGATCCGACGGAAGATCGGGCTGAGATCGAGTCCCTTGCTCTTCCAATGGGCGACGGCGGTGTCGGTGTGGAGCCGCTGCGACTGGCCGATCGCGTCATCGAGCGTCCGGTATCCCAACTGCGCCAGGTACTTTCGCACGTCTTCCGCGATGAACCGGAAGAAGTTGACGATGTGCTCGGCCTGGCCGGTGAACCGCGAACGCAGCACCGGGTTCTGCGTCGCGACGCCGACCGGGCAGGTGTCGAGGTGGCAGACACGCATCATGATGCACCCGGACACGATGAGCGGTGCGGTCGAGAAGCCGTACTCCTCGGCACCGAGCAACGCGGCCATGATGACATCGCGACCCGTGCGCAGGGCACCGTCGCACTGCACGGTGATGCGATCGCGCAACCCGTTCAGCATCAACGTCTGCTGGGCGTCGGCGAGGCCGATCTCCCAGGGTGTGCCCGCATGCTTGAGCGAGGTGAGCGGTGACGCTCCCGTTCCGCCGTCGTATCCGGAGATCAGCACGACGTCGGCGTGGGCCTTGGAGACACCTGTCGCGACGGTGCCGACACCGACAGCACTCACCAGCTTCACGTGGATGCGCGCATCTGAGTTGGCGTTCTTCAGATCGTGGATCAGTTGCGCGAGGTCTTCGATGGAGTAGATGTCGTGGTGCGGTGGCGGCGAGATGAGCGCGACGCCCGGCGTCGAATGTCGTGTCTTCGCGATCCACGGATACACCTTGTACGCGGGGAGCTGACCGCCCTCACCGGGCTTGGCACCCTGCGCCATCTTGATCTGGATATCGGTGGCGTTGGTGAGGTAGTCGCTCGTCACGCCGAACCGACCCGACGCGACCTGCTTGACCGCGCTGCGTCGTTCCGGATCGTAGAGCCGGTCGGTGTCCTCGCCACCCTCACCCGAGTTGGAGCGGCCACCGATGCGGTTCATCGCGATCGCGATGGTCTCGTGCGCCTCGGCGGAGATCGAGCCATAGCTCATCGCGCCTGTGTTGAAGCGCGTCATGATCGACTCGATCGGCTCGACCTCGTCGAGCGGCACGGGATCGCGACCGGAGAAGTCCAATTCGAACAATCCGCGAAGTGTGCCGCCCTTACGCGACTGATCGTCGACCTTGTCCGAATACGCCTGGAACACGTCGTCGCGTCCGGTCTTGGTGGCGTGCTGGAGCAAGAACACCGTCTCCGGGGTGAACATGTGCAGCTCACCCTCACGGCGGTACTGGTATTCGCCGCCCACTTCGAGTCGTCGGTACACCTGTTCGGTTGGGTTACGCGGGAACGCCCGGTGGTGTCGGATGCGCACTTCCTCGGCGAGTTCGTCGAGTCCGACGCCCTCGATCCGCGACACCGTCCTGGTGAAGTACTCCTTGACGACGGCCGACGAGAGGCCAACCGCCTCGAACGCCTGCGACGCCGTGTACGAGCTGATGGTCGAGATGCCCATCTTGCTCATCACCTTCAAGACGCCCTTGCCGAGCGCCTCGATGTAGTTTCTCTTCGCCTTCGACGGCCTGACGCCCGTCAGCTCGCCCTCGGCGATCAGATCCTCGATCGATTCGAGTGCAAGGTACGGGTTGACCGCCGCAGCGCCGAAGCCGATGAGCAGTGCGATGTGGTGGACTTCGCGCGCGTCGCCCGACTCGACGATGAGCGCGATCTTCGTGCGCTCCTTGGTGCGGACGAGATGGTGATGCACCGCCGACGCCGCCAACAGCGAAGGAATCGGCGCGTGCTCACGGTCGGAGTGCCGGTCCGACACGACGAGCGTGCTGTGGCCCTCCGCGATCGCCTGGCTGGCGCGGCGTCGAAGATCTTCGAGCGCATCGGCGAGGCCCTCCCCGCCGCGGGCCACCTCATAGAGTCCGTGGAGGACCTTCGCGGAGAGTCCCGGGTTGTCTCCGTCGTCGTTGATGTGGACGAGCTTGGCGAGGTCGTCGTTGTCGATGACCGGCCAGTGCAGCATGATCTGTCGACACGACGCCGCGGTCGGGGCGAGCAGGTTCTGCTCGGGTCCCATCACACGCGCCATCGAGGTGACGATTTCCTCGCGGATCGCATCGAGCGGCGGATTGGTGACCTGCGCGAACAGTTCGACGAAGTAGTCGTAGAGCAACCGCGAACGCTGCGACATCACGGCGACGGGCGTATCGGTGCCCATCGAACCGAGCGGTTCGTAACCCGACGCCGCCATCGGGGTCAGCAAGACGCGCAGGTCTTCTTCGGTGTAGCCGAAGGACACCTGACGTCGGACGACCGTGTCGTGGTTGGGCTTGTAGACCGGGCGCGGCGGGAGTGTGGCGATGTCGAGGAGTCCCGCGTGCAGCCATTCGTCGTAGGGCTCAGAACGCATGAGATCGCCCTTGATCTCTTCGTCGGGGATGATCCGTCCCTGCGCGGTGTCGACGAGGAACATCCGACCCGGTTCGAGGCGACCCTTGGAGACCACGTCGTCGACCGGAACGTCGAGGACGCCGGATTCCGAAGCGAGAATGACCCGTCCGTCGCGCGTCTGCCACCAACGTCCCGGGCGCAGTCCGTTGCGGTCGAGGACGGCGCCGACGACGGTTCCGTCGGTGAACGTCACACATGCGGGACCGTCCCACGCCTCCATCAGCGACGCGTTGAACTGCAGAAACGCGCGGCGCTTGGGATCCATCGACGGGACGTTCTCCCACGCCTCCGGAACCATCAGCATCACCGCGTGCGGCACGCTGCGGCCACCGAGGTGGAGGAGTTCGAGGACCTCGTCGAGCGACGCCGAATCGGAGGCCTCGGGTGTGCAGATCGGGAACGCGCGCTTGAGGTCGCCGGGAATGAGGTCGGTCTCGAGCAGAGCCTCGCGGGCCCGCATGCGGTTGCGGTTGCCGCGCACCGTGTTGATCTCACCGTTGTGTGCGACGAACCGGAAGGGGTGCGCGAGCGGCCAGGACGGAAAGGTGTTGGTGGAGAAGCGCGAGTGGACGATGGCGATGGCACTGAGGCAACGGTCGTCGCGCAGGTCGGGATAGTAGAGCGGCAACTGCATCGTCGTGAGCATGCCCTTGTAGACCATGGTGCGGCTCGACAGCGACGCGACGTACAGCCCGGTGCCCGCGGCCTCGAACTCGGGCGTGATGCGCTCGGCCTGCTTGCGGAACGGATAGATGTAGCGGTCGAGGTCGAGGCCGCCGAGACGTGGTTGTCCCGGTTCCGGTTCGACCGTGACGAACAACTGCGCCATGAAGGGCATGCAGCCGACTGCGGTCTCGCCGATGTCGGCGCCGTCGACGTCGACGGGGAGGTCACGCCAACCGAGAATCGTGATGCCCTCCGCCTCGGCGAGCGACGCGACGCGGTCCATCGCATCTCGGCGGGCCGCCTGGTCCATCGGCAGGAAGCAGGTGCCGGCAGCATAGGTGTTCGCACCGTTCTCCGACGGCGCGGGAAGTGCGAAATCGACTGTGCCACGGAACAATTCGTCGGGCAGCTGGATCAGGATGCCCGCTCCGTCACCGCTGTTCGGCTCGGCGCCTGCAGCACCGCGGTGTTCGAGGTTCTCGAGCGCGAGCAGACCGTCGGCGACAATCGAATGCGACCGACGACCGTGGATGTCGGCAACCATCGCGACGCCACACGAATCCACTTCTGTCTCTGGGTCGTACAGGCCCTGTTTGGCCGGGAGCGCAGAAAACAACATCACGAGCCTCCACTCGATTCGCGTGAATCAAATGCTGAAGTCCTCAGGGACAGCGCTGGCCCGTGGAGCAGGAGTCAGGACACGACGCCGTTGGGGACGCGTGTTCCCGGGTGAGATCCCACTCTATCCGACCACCGCCCGCCGCGTGGTTTTCGACGCCGCGCCTGGGGTTGGGGCGGGCGTCGAGGGTGCGCGGCGTCGAGATGTGGGTCGGGACGTCAGGCCGTGGGGCCGCGGGCGGCGTCGGGCCATCGGGCTGGGGCGCGGAAACTAGGGGAAAGAATCCTTCCCCTACTCCCCGACCCTTCCCCCGGACACTTCACGAGGACACGCACAAAAGCCGCCGAAAGAACCCTTCCCCCGCTTCCTGCAGCCCACACGAGGCCGACAACCCGGGCCCGGGGCACTCGCCCGAGCGAGTCGAGCTACTGCGAGTCCTTTGGCTTCCACGGCTTGGCGTCGGCCGACTCGCCGGTGCCCGGGATGATCTTCGCGTCGATCTCTTCGTACTCGTCGACGACGGCGTCGGGACCGCCCGCGTTCGTCATCTGGCCGTCGGCGAGAACCTCTTCGGCTTCGTCCACGCCTTCTGCCGTCGCGGCGCCGTCGTCATCGGCAGCCTCCTCGGCATCTTCGGCGATGCCCTCGGCGACCTCTTCGGCGTCGATGTCGGCGGTGTCGCCCGGAGTCGTGTCGGACTCGGAATCGGACTCCTCGAGAATCTCCGACTCGGTGGTCACGCCCTCTGGTCGAGCCGGATCGTGTTCGGGGTTCCACGGTTTGGCGTCAGCCGATTCGGCAGTGCCCGGGATGATCTTGGACACGATCTCCTCGTTCTCATCGAGAACCGGGTCGGGTCCACCCGCGTCGATCTCCTGTCCGTCGGCGAGTTCGGCTTCATCTTCGTCGACGCCCGACGGGCTGGTGTCGCCCTCGTCGTCGGCCTTGTCCTCGATGTCTTCGGACAGACCCTCCGCAATCTCGTCGGCTGCCACGCTGCTGTCTTCTGCGCTGCTCATCGGAACCCCTTCGTCGGTCGGATCATCCGCCGCGTCGGACCCGGCAGATTCGGAACCATCGGACTCTGTGTCACCGGAATCGGTTACACCAGCCTCGGCTCCACCGGCCTCAGTTGCATCGGACTCGGCTACATCTGGCTCGGTGGTGGCGGACTCATCTCCATCTTCCACGGCTTCGTCGCCGGCGGGGGCGTCCTCATCAGGATCCGTATCCGAGTCGGGTTCAGCGTCCGAGTCAGCGGCCTCGCCCGAGTCGGCCTCGGTCCCATTCTCAGTCTCGTCGGCGTCGGGCGCGACGTCAGCCTCGTCGACGTCGGTGTCCGACGCCTCGCCGTCCGACGCCTCGTCGTCTGCGGCGACGGCAGCGGCACCGCCGACGGCAACCGCCGCACCAGCAGCGGTCGCGACCGGGATCGTCTTCGACGATGAGTCATCGGACTCCTCGTCACGATCCGCTTCGGCGGCCGCGGCCTTTTCCCGCTCCGTCTTGTCTTCCTCCACCTTTTCGTCCTCGACCGCGTCGCCGTCGGCTTCCTCATCGTCGAAGAAGTGCTCGCCGTCGTCGTCCTCGTCGTCGATGTCGTCGTCGAAGTAGGCGCCGGTGTGGCCCAGTTCCTCGAGTTCGGCGGCGCGTTCGGGCCAGTAGACCTCGAGCCCCTGCTCCCGCCCGCGGGGCGCGACGATGAAGTAGATCGCGCCGCAGACGATGCCGAGGGCCGCGGTGAAAACGTTGATGCGGACGCCTGCGATGTGGGTGAAGGCGGGATCGGAGCGCATGAGTTCGACGGCAAACCGCCCGATGCAGTACCCGACGACGTAGAGCGCGAAGAGGCGACCATGACCGATGCGGAAGTAGCGGTCGACGAGCACCAGGATCACGACGATCAGGAGATTCCACAAGAGCTCGTACAGGAACGTCGGGTGGACGACCGCGACGACCTGGCCGTTCGACACTCCCGTGATCAGGCCGGGGTCGGCCTGTCCCGACGCGTCGACGCGCTCGTAGATCTCGAGGCCCCACGGGACGTCGGTCGGCCGGCCGTAGAGTTCCTGGTTGAAGTAGTTGCCGAGGCGGCCGATGGCCTGGGCGAGCAGGATCGCAGGCGCGATGGCGTCGGCAAACGGCGGCAGTTTGATGCCCATGCGCCTGGTGCCTATCCACGCACCGAGGCCGCCGAACAGCACGGCGCCCCAGATGCCGAGACCGCCGTCCCAGACCTTGAATGCGTCGATCGGGGTTTTGCCGCCGTCACCGAAGTAGATCTGCCAGTCGGTGAGCACGTGGTAGATGCGACCACCGATCAGGCCGAACGGAACCGCCCAGATCGCGACGTCGAGAACCTCACCCGAACGCCCACCACGGGCAATCCACCGACGATTTCCCCACCACACGGCGACGATGATGCCGACGATGATGCATAACGCGTAGGCCCGGAGCGGAAACGAGCCGATGTACCACACGCCCTGCGGCGGGCTGGGGATGTAGGCGAGCATCGTCGTCGTCGGCGCTGTCACGCTGCCACCCTAACGGACGCTGCGGACCCCACGGCCGAAGCCACCGAGGCGGTCAGAGGTCTGCTCGCGGTTCGTGCACGCCCGCAGCCAGTTCCGTGACGAGGTCGGCCAGGTGGTCTTGGCCTGCCTTGGCCGCTGTGACCAGTGCCGAGCCAACGATCACTCCATCGGCGTAGCTCGCGATTTGCGACGCCTGCTCACGATTTCGAACACCGAGTCCGACGCCGAGCGGGATGTCGGAGTACTCGCGGACGCGAGCACACAGCTCTGGCGCGGCGTCGGACACCGCGTCGCGCGCTCCCGTGACACCCATCGTCGACGCCACGTAGACGAACCCGCGCGATGCGTCGACGGTCAGCGCGATGCGCTCGGTCGTCGACGACGGTGCGACGAGGTAGATGCGGTCGAGGTCGAACTCGTCGGACGCCGCGTGCCAGGCGGCACCCTCTTCTGGGATCAGGTTGGGCGTGATCATGCCCGCACCGCCCGCAGCCGCCAGATCACGCGCGAACCTGTCGACGCCGTACTGCAGCACGGGATTCCAGTAGCTCATGACGACAGCGTTCCCGCCCGCCGCGGTGATCGCTTCGACAGCACGGAATACGTCGCGGACCCGCACCCCGTTGGTCAGCGCGAGGTCGGCGGCCTCCTGGATCGTCGGTCCGTCCATGACCGGATCCGAGTACGGCACACCGACTTCGATGATGTCGCAGCCCGCACGGACCATCGTCTCGAACGACTCGATGGACTTCTCGACGGTCGGGTAGCCGACGGGGAGATACCCGATGAGTGCGGCACGTCCCTCGGCGCGGCACTTCTCGAAGACCGGGCTCAACTTCGACGGTCCCGCGTGCACGGGTGCCTTCGGCTGTGTCATTGCACGTCCCCCGTGGTGCTTGTTGCGGCCGCCGTACCGGTCGTCACGCCGACCTCGTTCTCCGATGGTGGCGGGTCGAAGAGGTGGAACCAGCGCGCAGCGGTGTCGACGTCCTTGTCGCCGCGACCGGAGAGGCTGACCAGAACGATCGCGCCCTCCCCCAGTTCCTTACCGAGCTCCAGAGCTCCGGCGAGTGCGTGAGCCGATTCGATGGCGGGGATGATGCCCTCGCGACGGCTGAGCAGAGCGAGCGCCTCCATCGCCTCGGTGTCGGTGATGGGACGGTACTCGGCGCGGCCGGTGTCTTTGAGCTGTGCGTGCTCGGGCCCGACCCCCGGGTAGTCCAGTCCCGCTGAGATCGAGTGCGACTCGATGGTCTGGCCGTCCTCGTCCTGAAGCAGGTACGAGTAGGCACCCTGGAATGCGCCGGGTGTGCCTCCGGTGAACGTCGCGGCATGTCGACCGGTCTCGACGCCGTCGCCCGCGGCCTCGAAGCCGACGAGGCGCACCTCGGAGTCGTCGAGGAAGGGATGGAAGATTCCGATGGCGTTGGACCCGCCACCGACACAGGCGGTGACGGCGTCGGGGAGGCGCCCCACCTGGTCGAGGATCTGCGCGCGCGCTTCGAGTCCGACGATGCGTTGCAGGTCGCGCACCATCATCGGGAACGGATGCGGACCGGCCGCGGTACCGAAGCAGTAGTACGTGTTGTGCGCGTTGGTCACCCAGTCGCGCAGCGCCTCGTTGATCGCGTCCTTCAGGGTCGCAGAACCGTTGTCGACCGCGACGACCTCCGCGCCGAGCAGTCGCATCCGTGCGACGTTGAGTGCCTGCCGGTCGGTGTCGACGCGGCCCATGTAGACGATGCACTCCATACCGAACAGTGCACAGCCGGTCGCGGTGGCCACACCGTGCTGACCGGCACCGGTCTCGGCGATGATGCGGGTCTTACCCATGCGCTTGGCGAGCAACAACTGCCCGAGCACGTTGTTGATCTTGTGCGACCCGGTGTGGTTGAGGTCTTCGCGCTTCAGGAAAATCCGTGCGCCACCGGCGAATTCGCTCAGGCGCGTGGCCTCGTAGAGCGGCGAGGGGCGTCCGACGTAGTCGCGCTGCAGCCGATCGAGCTCGCCGAGAAATTCGTCGTCTGTGCGCATCTTCTCGTAGGCAGCGGTCACGTCGTCGATGACCGCCATCAGCGCCTCGGGAACGTGACGCCCGCCGTACACGCCGAAGTGTCCGCCCGCGTCGGGTTCCGACGACGTACGGGTGCTGACTCCGACACTCGCAGTGGGGAACTCGGCGCGAAGTTGATCGTCGGATCGGGATTCGGTGGTCACGGAACTCTCACAGACATCTCGTCGTCCGTGACACGGCAAGTCGACGCTAAATCGAAAGCGAGTGTCAGCGAACGGGTTTCGGACAGGAAGGATGGGTACCGGCGGTCACGAGTTCGGAGACCGCAGTACGCGGGTCGCCGCTGGTGACCAGGCCTTCACCGACGAGTACCGCGTCGGCACCCGCACCAGCGAATGCCAGTAGATCTGCGGTACCGCGCACACCCGATTCGGCGACCCGGATGGTCTCGGTTGGCAGACCCGGAGCGATGCGCGCGAACGTGTTGCGGTCGACCTCAAGGGTTTTCAGGTTGCGGTTGTTGACACCGATGACCGACGCACCCGCTTCCAGAGCGCGGCTGGCTTCGTCTTCGGTGTGCACCTCGACGAGCGCGGTCATGCCGAGACTCTCGGTGCGGTCGAGCAGCGAGGCGAGCACGTTCTGCTCGAGCGCCGCGACGATCAGCAGGATGACGTCGGCGCCGTGGGCGCGAGCCTCGTGGATCTGGTACGGGCCGACGATGAAATCCTTGCGCAGCACGGGGATGTCGACGCGGGCGCGCACGGCGTCCAGATCGGCGAGCGACCCACGGAACCGTCGTTCCTCGGTGAGGACGCTGATGATGCGCGCACCACCCGCTTCGTACGCGGCGGCGAGGTCGGCTGGATCAGGGATGTCGGCGAGCTCACCCTTGGAAGGACTCGCTCGCTTCACCTCTGCGATGACACCGATTCCGGTCTTGCGCAACGCAGCCATCGCATCGCGAGGAGCCGGCGCGGCAACGGACGCCTTTTTGACGGCCGCGTAGTCGACGATCGCCTCGCGCGCGGCGACATCGGCTTTCACTCCCTCGAGAATTGAATCGAGGACGGTGGGCGTGCTCACGACAGCTGGCTCCCTTTCTGTTCGTGCTCTCAGGGTAGACGGCCGCCTTCGAAGCGCCGGGAGCGGGTTGTGTTTTTCGTCATCGTTGATCAGTCGGATCGATCCCGGTGTCGAGAGCGTCCCAGAGCATGCGCTCGTTGGGGGCATCGTGCTCAGCATCTCGCTCGCTCGTCGACTCGGCAGACTCCGCCGAATCGTCTGCCGCAGCGCTCTTCTCCCCCGCCGGTGACCCCGCCGACGAGACGGCGCCTGCGGTCCGGGAGTCGCCATCGGTCTGGCCATTCTTGTCCGTCTGGACACGCTTGTCGGTCTTCGCTGATTCGGTGGCCTGGCGCCGCTTGTGTTCAGCGAAGATCTCACGCTCGATGTCTTCGCGTCGCGCGGCAGGCGTCTTGTACTTCGACGACATGCCCGCGCCGGATGCGACACGCATGAGCAGCACCCCGGCGGCGACGGCGCACAGCGACCCGATGAGGACAACGGCGGCCACCCAATTGTTGGTGGTCACCAACTGCACGACGTATCGATCGCTGAGACCCGCGGCGGTGGCGGCGTACAAGTCGTTGGTTCCGCCCATGATGAGGGAGATCGCCGGGAAGGCGGCGAGCACACCCGCTGCGGCGACCAGGAGCGCCAGGATGCGCAACCCCCACCCACGCAGCGACATCGCCGCCAGGATCGCCGCGAGCAACACCAGTGCGAGTGGCGTGAGCCACGGGCTCCAGTCGCTGCCCTTGACGTCGAAGGTCCGCGCCGGGGACAGCCCGTCGGCAGCCAGCACCGTTGCCCACGTCAGGCGCGACGCAATCCAGAATGCGAGCGCCGCAGCGGCGAGCAGTATCGATCCGAGAAGCTTTGTTCGACGCTGCGCTCGCGCCACCTGCTTCTCACCGTCGGCGGCACTACCCGCCTCAGCGCCCTCGACATCAGGGCTTTCAGCGCCGGGATTTCGTTCAGGGTCGGGAACGGTCATCGGTCACTCTCCCCGCCGTCACTCTCCACGCCGACGCGACGCATCGTCGTGGCAGCCGCTATCGCGTTGAGTACAGCGGTGGCCTTGTTGCGTGCCTCGTTGTACTCGTAGTCGGATTCGCTGTCGGCCACCACGCCGCCGCCCGACTGCACGTAGGCGATGCCCGTGCGCATCAGTGCGGTTCGGATCGCGATGGCGGTGTCGGCGTTGCCCGCGAAATCGAGGTAGCCGACGATCCCGCCGTACAGGCCGCGTCGTGTCTTCTCGTTGGCTTCGATCAGTTCCATCGCGCGCACCTTGGGTGCACCGGTCAGCGTTCCCGCAGGAAAGCATGCGGTGACAGCGTCGAGCGCGTGCTTGTCGTCGCGCAGCGTGCCCGACACCGTCGACACGAGGTGCATCACGTGGCTGTACCGCTCGATGTGGCGGTAGTCGCTGACCTTGACTGTGCCCGGGGCACACACACGCCCGAGGTCGTTGCGGCCCAGGTCGACGAGCATCAGGTGCTCGGCGTTCTCCTTCTCGTCCTCGGTGAGTTCCTTGCCGAGGAGTTGGTCTTCTTCCTCGGTGGCTCCGCGCCAGCGGGTCCCGGCGATCGGGTGCGTCGTGGCCACCCGGTCGCTTACCGTCACCAGCGCCTCGGGACTCGATCCGACGATCGTGAACGGTGTGCGGGGTGCACCGCTGTCGTCAGTACCCACGCCCGGCATGCGCAGCAGGTACATGTACGGACTCGGGTTGGAGGCCCGCAGAATGCGATAGACGTCGAGCGGGTCGGCGTCGGTGTCGATCTCGAAGCGCATCGACGGCACCACCTGGAATGCCTCACCCGCCTCGATCTCGCGGACCAGGCCGGTGACGATCTCGCCGTACTCCTCGCGGGTGCGCTGCACGCGGAAGTCGGGTGCGGGCCTGTCGAAGCGCGACACCGTCGACGGCGCGGGTGCAGCCAGTGCCTGCGTCATCGCGTCGAGGCGGGCCACGGCGTCGGCGTACGCCTCCTCGGCGCGTTCGGCACTGCCGTCCCAATTCACCGCGTTCGCGATGAGGGTGATGCTCCCCTCGTGATGGTCGACGGCGGCAAGGTCTGTCGCCAGCAACATCATCAGATCGGGAAGGCCGAGGTCGTCGAGTGTTGTCTCGGGCAGACGCTCGAGCCTGCGCACCATGTCATAGGCCATGAATCCGACGAACCCACCGGTCAGCGGGGGCATGCCGGGCAAGGGGTCGGTGGCGAGCAACCGCAGCGACTCGGCGAGCACGGTGAGTGGATCGCCGTCGACGGGAGCGCCTGCGGGAACAGTGCCCCACCAGGCAGCCTTGCCGTCGACAACGGTCAGTGCCGACGGTGCGCCGACGCCGATGAACGACCACCGCGACCACGACCGGCCGTTCTCGGCGGATTCGAGAAGGAAGGTGCCCTCCCGCTCGCCCGCCAGTTTCCGATACGCCGACAACGGCGTCTCCGAATCGGCGAGCACCTTGCGCGTGACCGGCACGACGCGATGGTCGGACGCCAGGTCGAGGAACTCCTCGAGCGTCGTCGTATCGGCGTTCGTGGTCGACGTAGAACTGCTCCGCGAGCCGTCGGTCGCCGCTGCGAGTGTGTGTTCGCCGCTCATCCGAGCGGCTCGCCGCCGACGCCCCACTGTGAGCGGGGCACCTCGGTGATCGTGACCCATACCGAATCCGGGTTCTTGCCGGTGGCCTTCGCGTACGCCTCGGTCACCGCCGCGATGGTCTCGCGTTTGACCCGGTCGGAGAGACCTGGGGTCTGCGAGATCTGGATCAGTGGCATGACTGCGTCACCGCCTTCCGTCGGCTGGTCCGCGTCGAGTCCTCGGCCGCAGCGTCGTGCGGCATTCGAGCTCGTGAAGTGCGGAGCTGTGGGGAGAGTGTCTCCCCGACGATTGTCCCAGGCATCAACTCGACGCCGCGCCCGCCCCGTCGGCGTGCTGATCGTCGCCCTGCTCGTCGTCGACGTCGAAGGGCAGCGACGGGGTGTCGAAACAGCTGTGGTTACCGGTGTGGCAGGCGGCACCGACCTGGTCGACAATCAATAGGATCGTGTCGCCGTCGCAATCGAGACGAGCGTCGTGCACGTATTGGGTGTGCCCGCTGGTGTCGCCCTTGACCCAGTACTCCTGGCGTGAGCGTGAGTAGTAGGTGGCTCGACGTGTGGCGAGTGTGCGCTCGAGTGCCGTGTCGTCCATCCACGCGACCATCAGGACCTGCCCGGTCGAGCGTTCTTGGGCGACCGCGGCGAAAAGCCCATCCGCGTTGCGCTTGAGCTGTGCGGTCAGTTCCGGCGCGAGTGCCATGCGATCAGACCTGCCCTTCTGTGTCGCGTTCGGTACGTACGACGATGCCTTCGGCTGCCATCGCACCCTTGACCTCTGGGATCGTGAGCTCGCCGAAGTGGAATACCGATGCGGCGAGCACTGCGTCGGCTCCCGCCAGCACCGCGGGCGCGAAGTCTGCAGCCTTGCCTGCTCCACCGCTGGCGATCACCGGGACGTCGACCACCGCGCGGACCGCGGCGAGCATCCGCAGATCGAAACCCTGCTTGGTGCCGTCGGCGTCCATCGAGTTCAACAGGATCTCGCCGACGCCGAGCTCCTGACCGCGCTGCGCCCATTCGACGGCGTCGATTCCGGTGCCCTTGCGTCCGCCGTGTGTGGTGACCTCCCACCCGGACGGCGTCGGCTCTGCGTCCTCTGGAACCGTTCGGGCATCGACGGAGAGCACGATGCATTGCGACCCGTACCGTCGACTCATCTCGGCGAGCACCTCGGGGCGCGAGATCGCCGCGGTGTTGACGCTCACCTTGTCGGCGCCTGCGCGCAGCATCGCGTCCACATCGTCGACCGTCCGGATGCCACCTCCGACGGTCAGCGGGATGAAGATCGCGTCGGCGGTGCGGTGCACCACGTCGATCATCGTGGCGCGTCCAGAACTCGACGCGGTGACGTCGAGGAAGGTCAGTTCGTCGGCGCCCTCGGCGTCGTACCGGGCGGCCAATTCGACGGGGTCGCCCGCGTCGCGGAGGTTCTGGAAATTGACACCCTTGACGACCCGACCGTCGTCCACATCGAGGCACGGGATCACGCGGGTTGCGAGGGTCATCGAGAAGTCCTGTCGTCTGTGCCGGGGCTGTCGGTGCTGGAGATGCCGCTGCCGGACCACCCGCCGACGTCGTCGATCACGGCCATCAGCTCGCGGTGCACGTCGGGCATCGCGGTCACCAGCGACGGTGACGACGCCGTCCACGGGTTCCCCGCGAGGTCGGTCGCCACCCCACCGGCGGCACGCACCAGGGCGGCGCCGGCGGCGTTGTCCCAGGCGTGTGCACCGAAAGCTATTGCGGCACCGAAGATTCCGGCAGCTACGTACGCCATGTCGACGCCCGTGCTGCCCGTCATGCGCAGTCGGGCAGCTCGCACGCTCAGCGCTTCGAGCAGTTGAGCTCGTCGCACCCCCGGGTAGCGACCGCCATGACTGACGTTGAACGGCCCGAACGCGACTGCTGTCTGGGCAAGCGTTGTCGGAGGGTGTGCGGCCATCGGAACGCCGTTGCGGTACAGCGGCCCTCCCACGTAACCGGCGTAGCGCGATCCGGTCAGCGGCAGCCACGTGAGACCGAGTACCGCCTCACCGTCGACGAGCAGTCCGAGCAGAATGCCGGTGAGCGGCATACCCGTCGAAAAGTTGTACGTCCCGTCGACCGGATCGAGAACCCATACAGCACCGTCGGTCACCGGTGGTCCACCGAATTCTTCGCCGTGCACGTCGATTCCGGTCCGGTCGGTGAGTTCTCGTCGAATGCGCTGTTCGAGGTCGAGATCGACCTGAGTCGCGAAGTCGGTCGCACCCTTCACGACGGCGCTCGGCGCGCCGAGCCCGGCAACGAACTCCCCGGAGACACCGTCGAGAATGCTGCCCGCAACCTCGAGGAGTGCGGGCAGATCCAGGCCGGAACCGGTTGTCACAGGTTACCGACCGCCGCCAAAGCGTCGGGCAGGGTGAATCGCCCCGCGTAGAGAGCCTTGCCGACGATCGCACCCTCGACGCCCTGGTCGGTCAGGCTGGCGATGGCGATGAGGTCGCCGAGCGCGGACACGCCGCCCGATGCGACGACGGGCGCGTCGGTCGCCTTGGTGACCTCGGACAGCAGCTCGAGATTCGGCCCACCGAGCGTGCCGTCCTTGCTCACGTCGGTGACGACGTAGCGCGCGCAGCCGTCACCGTCGAGTCGCGCGAGTACCTCCCACAGGTCACCGCCGTCGGTGACCCATCCCCGACCACGCAGTCGGTACGAGTCACCGTCTGCGACTACGTCGAGTCCCACGGCGATGCGGTCGCCGTAGTTGGCGATCGCACGCCTGCACCACTCGGGGTTTTCGAGCGCGGCCGTACCGAGATTGACGCGAGTACAACCTGTCGCCAGTGCGGCTTCGAGGGACTCGTCGTCGCGGATTCCGCCGGACAACTCGACCTTCACGTCGAGTTCGCCCACCACACCGGCGAGCAGTTCGCGGTTGTTGCCCCGACCGAAAGCGGCGTCGAGGTCGACGAGGTGAATCCACTCGGCACCGTCGCGTTGCCATGCCAGCGCGGCGTCGCGGGGCGAGCCGTAGGCGGTTTCGGTGCCTGCCGCACCCCGGACGAGCCGAACGGCCTGCCCATCGGCAACATCGACAGCTGGTAGGAGTTCGAGGGTCTTCCCCATGACGTGAGGTCTTTCCTGTCTGTTGTTCTCGTACGGGTCTGTGTGTCTCGTACGAGCTGCTGATCTCGGACTGTTCAGTGTGCGATCGCGGTCGCGCGCCAGGTCAGGGGCTTGAGTTTCCCTCGTCGAGGGCGCGAACCCTGCGCTCGTAGTTACCGATGATCCGACGCGACATCCAGCCGATCGTCCCGATCATCGCGAGCACCACGAGCAGCGCAGCGACCAAGCCTGCGATCGGTGACCAGTGTGCCAGCGCCAGGATGATCGGAATGCCGATCACCAGCACGAGGACCCCGGAACCCAAGACGAGTGTCACGAACCGCCCGTAGGAGAAGTGTGGGCGCTCGGGCACACCGTCGGACCCGCTCATGCGATGCTCCCGACCCAGTTGCGCAGCAGTTCGGCGCCCGCGTCCCCCGACTTCTCCGGGTGGAACTGTGTGGCACTCAACGCGCCGTTCTCGACCGCCGCAAGAAAGCGGCTGCCGTGCTCGGCCCACGTCAGGGCCGGTGCGGCGAGTGGTGATCCGACGTTGTCCATCTCCCACGTCTGCGCCGCGTACGAGTGCACGAAGTAGAAGCGGGTTGCCGGGTCGATTCCCTTGAAGAGCGTCGAGTCGGTCGGTGCGTCGACGGTGTTCCACCCCATGTGCGGCAGCACGGGAGCGTCGAGCCGCGTCACCGTTCCCGGCCATTCGCCGCATCCGTCGGCCTCGACACCGAATTCGACGCCGCGCTCGAACAGGATCTGCATGCCGACACAGATGCCGAGCACCGGGCGTCCGCCGGCGAGGCGTCGGCCGATGATCCGGTCGCCGTGGACCGCGCGCAACCCGTCCATGCAGGCCGCGAACGCGCCGACACCCGGCACGACCAATCCGTCGGCTTCAAGCGCAGCGGTGAAGTCGCTGGTCACGGTGACGTCGGCGCCGGTGCGCTCCAGTGCGCGCTGGGCTGAGCGCAGATTGCCCGAGCCGTAGTCGAGGACGATGATGTTCGTCGCACTCATAGAGCGCCCTTGGTGGATGGCACTCCGCTGACTCTCGGGTCGGCCTCGGTGGCCGCACGAAGCGCGCGGGCGACCGCCTTGAACTCGGCCTCGGTGATGTGGTGCTGATCGCGGCCGTAGAGCACGCGCACGTGCAGGGCGATACGCGCGTTGAGCGCGATGGACTCGAAGACGTGCCGGTTGATCACCGTGGAGTAGGGCACGCCGGGGTATCCGCCGATGACTGCGGTCAACATGTGCTCGGGTTCGCCGGAGTGGACGCAGTACGGTCGGCCCGACACGTCGACGACGGCGTGTGCGAGCGTCTCGTCCATCGGGATGTACGAGTCGCCGAAGCGTCGAATTCCCTTCTTGTCGCCGAGAGCCTGTCCAAGTGCCTGACCGAGCACGATCGCGGTGTCTTCGATGGTGTGGTGTCCCTCGACCTCGACGTCGCCCTTCGCCTCGACGGTCAGATCGAAGCTGCCGTGTGCGCCGAAGGCGGTCAACATGTGGTCGAAGAACGGGATGCCCGTCGAGATCGCTGTGACGCCGGTGCCGTCGAGGTTGAGTTCGACGACGATCGACGACTCCTTGGTCGTCCGTTCGACGCGTGCGATACGCGGTGCCGGGGTGGTCACTGTGACTTCTCCAGATCTGTGGTGGCGAGCTTCCGGCTGACGTCGAGGAACGCGTCGTTCTCGTCAGCCAATCCGATCGTGACACGGAGATGCGCGGGAATTCCGACGTCGCGGATCAACACGCCGTTGTCGAGGTAGCGCTGCCACGATGCCGGAGCGTCGGCGAAGCGTCCGAACAACACGAAGTTGGCGTCGGAATCAACAACGTCGAACCCCGCCTTCTCGAGCTCTGCGACGACGCGTTTGCGCTCGGCGATGATCTTCGCGACTCCGCCGAGCGTCTCGTCGGCGTGGCGCAGCGCCGCTCGCGCAGCGGCCTGCGTGAGCACGGACAGGTGATACGGCAGCCGCACCAGTTGCAGGGCGTCGACGATCGCAGGTGACGCCGCAAGGTACCCGAGCCGACCGCCCGCGAAGGCGAACGCCTTACTCATCGTCCGGCTGACGACGACCTTCGTCGGGAACTCGTCGATCAACTCGACGGCGCTGCGCTGCTCGGAAAACTCCGCGTACGCCTCGTCGACGATCACGATGCCCGGCGCGGCGTCGACGATCGCCCGGAGACCGTCATTCGCGATCGACGCTCCCGTCGGGTTGTTGGGAGAGGTCACGAACACGATGTCGGGGCGTCGTGCGGAGATCTCGCCGACCGCGTAGTCGATGTCGAGGGAGAAGTCGGAACTGCGCTTGGCCTCGAGCCACGTGGTGTCGGTGCCGTCCGAGATGATCGGATGCATCGAGTAACTGGGCACGAAGCCCAACGCCGCACGGCCGGGCCCGCCGAACGCCTGCAGGAGTTGCTGCAGGATCTCGTTGGAACCGTTTGCCGCCCAGACGTTTTCGACGCCGAGGTGGGTTCCGGTGGCGGCGCTGAGGTAGGCGGCGAGGTCGCTACGCAGCGCGACGGCGTCACGGTCCGGGTAACGGTGCAGCTCGGCCGCAGCGGCGCCGGCTGATTCAGCGACGTCGGCGATCAGCTCCGCAGACGGCGGGTGCGGGTTCTCGTTGGTGTTGAGAACGACAGGAACCTTCAATTGCGGTGCGCCATAAGCGCTTTTGCCGCGCAGGTTGTCGCGGAGCGGAAGATCGTCGACGGTGATCTGAGCTCCGGGAATCTGGGCTCCCGTGGTTGCGGGCGTCACTTGGCGGCCTCGGCGACAGCCCCCGAGAACCTGCGGGTGATCGCATCGCCGTGTGCCGGAAGGTCTTCGGCCTGCGCCAAGGTGACCACCTGGGCGGAGACGTCGCGCAGCGCCGCCTCGTCGTAGTCGATGACGTGCACGCCACGCAGGAAGGTCTGCACCGAGAGACCCGACGCGAACCGAGCCGAACCCGACGTCGGCAGAACGTGATTCGATCCCGCGCAATAGTCTCCGAGGCTGACCGGCGCAAAGTCGCCGACGAAGATCGCGCCGGCGTTGTGCACGCGATCGGCGACCTGCGCGGCGTCTCGGGTCTGGATCTCGAGGTGCTCGGCCGCGTAGGCGTCGACAACGGCAAGACCGGCCTCGACGTCGTCGACGAGCACGACACCCGACTGCTTGCCGCTGAGCGCTGTGGTGACCCGCTCGCGGTGTTTGGTCTCGGCGACCTGGCGGTCGAGTTCTGCGTCGACGGCGTCGGCCAGGGCGACGCTGTCGGTCACGAGCACCGACGCCGCGAGGACGTCGTGCTCGGCCTGGCTGATGAGGTCTGCGGCGACGAAGGCCGGGTTTGCCGAATCGTCGGCGAGGATGGCGATCTCGGTGGGACCGGCCTCGGCATCGATGCCGACGAGTCCGCGACACAGGCGCTTGGCTGCCGTGACGTAGATGTTGCCGGGACCGGTGATGAGATCGACCGGGTCGAGGACCGCACCGTCGGTATCAGTACCGCCATATGTAAGGAGCGCGACACCTTGCGCGCCACCGACGGCCCAGACCTCATCGACGCCGAGAAGAGCGCACGCGGCAAGGATGGTCGGGTGCGGCCAACCGCCGAAGTCCTTCTGCGGGGGCGACGCAACGACGAGCGACCCGACGCCCGCCTCCTGCGCGGGAACGACGTTCATGATGACCGACGACGGGTAGACAGCGTTGCCGCCGGGGACGTACAGGCCGACCCGCCTGACGGGAATCCACTTTTCGCTGACGGCTCCCCCGTCCACGACCTGTGTGCGCGACGTCGTACGACGCTGATCGGCATGGACGAGCCGAGCGCGAGTGATCGACTCACGCAGCGCATCAGCGACCACCGGATCGAGTTTCGCCAGCGCATCGGCGATCACATCAGAGGGAACCCGAACACTCGACGGACGGACGCCGTCAAACTTCTCGCCGTACTCGAGTGCTGCCTCGACGCCGCGATCGGCGATCGCATGCACCACCGGCGTCACCGTATCCAGCACGGCATTGACGTCGGTGCCCCCACGGGGCAACGCGCGACGCAGCTCAGCGAGCGTCGGCGAGCTACCGCGCAGGTCGGTTCGGGCGAGCATGGGTGTCTCCTGATCGGTCGGGGTGATGTGTCCAGGATATGTGGCGGCACCACCGGTTTCCGAATGCGGTCTGTCAGGACCAACGCGGCAGTAAGGCGAGGAGGCAGTCGCATAGTCGTACAGCCTCGGCGACCCGATCACGATCTGTCGAAAGTTTCTTCGATTATTCCTCGACAGTGTCGGTATTGCCGGGTAATGTAGAACACATATTCGACATGAAGTGGGGCGGGGGTGGCGGCACGTGAACAGCAATCGCAACAACAGCGAGAATGGCCGTGCGCCTTCAGCTTTGGGGTCGTCTGTGTTGGTCTCTGCTGCGGTGGGGTCGGCGGATGCGGTGGTGGCGGAGAAGCTGTCGCGCTTGGCATCGGTGTTGGATGAGTTGGCTGCCGTCGATGTGTCGTTGGTGTCCGACGCGGCGCTGGTGGAAGCCACTGTTGAGGCGGAACGGCTGGCGTTGCGGACTGCAGGTGCGGTGACGGATCGCTTGATTGTGGAAGCGTCCGACCGGGATCTGCCCCGCGCCCTGGGTTTCCGCGATGTTCGCAATTTCATGGGGCATGGTCTGCACATTGGTGATCCGGCGGCGCGGCATCGGGTGATCGCGGCGACCGGATCGTTCACCACGATCTGCGGCGACCGACTGCCGCCGTCGTGTCCCACCCTGGCCGGCTACGTGGTGGAGGGTCGGGTCGCGGGTGCGCATGTGCGTGCGGTGTTGGAGGTGCTCGAAGCGATCCCCGGTGAGGTGTCGGCCGAGACGAAAGCTGCCGCCGAGGCACAGATGGCTGGGTATGCGGTCCAGTTCACGCCTGCCGAGATCACTAATTTGGGTTCACGGTTGTTGGCGCATCTGGATCCGGATGGGACGCTGACCACCTCGAAGGACCGTAAACGTCGACGCCGGTTGTGGGTGAACCGGCAGAACGCGCAACTCATGTCGCGGTTGACGGCGGATTTGGATCCGATCGCCCGCGCCCGGCTCGATACGGTGTTGGATGCGTGGGCCAAACCTGGCATGAACAATCCGGATGATCCGGAGTCGCCGGTCGGTCCGATCACCATGGCGAATGCCGAACAGGTCGCGGCGGCTGCCCTGCGTGATGAACGCTCACCCGCGCAACGCAACCACGACGCCTTCTCCGCCCTCCTGCAGCAAGTACTTGAATCAGGGATGTTGGGCAACACGCATCGTGGGTTGCCGATCCAGGTGATCGTCACCACCAGCCTGCACGAACTCGAAGAGCAGGCAGGGATCGCACAAACCACGTCCGGAACACTCCTGCCCATCCAAGACGTGATCAACATGGCCGCCTCCACCGGAGCGAGCCAGTATTTGGCGGTGTTCAGTGAGCACACCAGCATCCCGCTCTACCTGGGTCGGTCGAAACGGATCGCGTCACTGGGGCAACGACTCGCCTCATTCGCCTCACCCGGCGGAAAGATGTGCTCGGCACCCGGATGTAATCAACCCGCATCACGGGTGCAGATGCATCACGCCGCCAAAGACTGGGCCGACGGCGGCTTGACCGACATCGACCAGTTGGTGCCCGCCTGCGATGTGCACAACCGGCGGGTCGGCCCGAAACCCGGCCAGTTCACCACCCGGATGATCACCGAAGGCCCCGACACCGGGCGGGTCGCATGGCGGCTCAACGCCAAGCCGGGTATGCCGGAGAATCCCGAACGCATCAACCGCATCGCCGACGTCAAAGCCGACTTCCACGACTACCTCACCGCCGAACACGCCAGCAATCAAACCGCAGCCGCAGCACGCACAACAGGCACAGGCACAGGCACAGACGCGACGGTTATCGAGATCGGTGCGCGAGCCTTCGGCAGAGCGGGCGCCGAGAACGTCCCAGACACGGCCAGCGGCCAGATGGTGGTCGCGGACGCAGTGGGTGCCTGGATGGTGTCGCCGTCCTCAGTGCCGGACCCGCCGAGCAGGCAGGTGGCACGTCAGACGCTCACCGGCGTCGAACTCGCGCTGGCGGATGGGATGCCCTCCGCTGATACTCGGCCTCTCAGCAGGCGGGTCGACATCCGATGGAACCTAACCAGGCCGCTCGAACTCGACCCCGAGCCGCCCACAGACCCGGAAGCGCCAACAGGTCCAGCCCCACCAGACGGCCCCGACCGGCTCGGCGGCGTCGACCCGCCAGACAGCCTCGGCCCACCGTTGGCCGACGCAGCCTGACCGTCGCGCCTACCAGTACGACGCGCCGAACCGGGCGCAACGTCGAATCTGGTTGTGCCGCAACCCGTCCACAGCCCGCCACCACACACGGTGGCGGGGCAGACGTGGTTGTGTGAGGGACAGGCGCGAACGGAGTGTGCAGACGTTCAGCCCCGGCAGGCCACGGCGCCACGTCGTGAGTGGCTGCCCTCGCCAGGATCTTCCACACCCTCGCCGGCGCCGCCGATACGCCAAGTCGAATCATGAATCATGTTCAACTGCGCGGTAACCTGTGGCGCATCATCCGACGAACCGCGACGGACAGGATTCACCGCAGATGGGCGACGCTCGCTCCGACCACCCAGTGGACGCCGACGACGTATCCGATGACCCGATTACCGACCTGGAGACAGGCTTCGCTGACCTGATGCGGCAGGGACGGATTCGACTGCGCACCCGTGCTCGTGCGGTTGACCCCCACCTCGACCCGTCGAACTATCCCCTGATCGCGATGCTCGCCAGCGCCGACGGATCTCTGCCGGTATCAACACTCGTCGCGCAGCTCGGACTCGAGAAGTCGACTGTGAGCAGACAGATCGACGCCCTCGTGCGCCTCGGTCTGGCCGAGCGACACGCCGACCCGCATGATGCCCGCGCTCGACTGGTCTCCTTGACTCCTACCGGCCGCGCACGCGTAGATCACGTAGCCGATGCGGCGGTCGCAGACTGGCGGGCACGGTTGTCCGAATGGGACCCCGAGGACATCCGGACACTCACCCGGCTGCTCAACCGCCTCCTTGTCGACGACGCGGAGTTCGAACCCGACCTGACCTGATCGGCGGCGTGCCCCGGCGCCGACATCGCGGCGCTGACATAACGGCGCAACGCCGCGTCGAGAAACTCCGCCGGAGCCGGGAATACTCAAGATAGTTGCGCGTTACAACTATCAATGGTTATAGTTGCTTCACTCAACTAGTTGGTTGCGTGACGTGTCTGCAGCCAGCAATCGGCCGGCCATTGTCGCCGCGCCCCCGACATCCCTCTCCCGCTCGGCAGACCGTGCGGGATCAGCCACTACCTCAGGAGGTTCTCCCATGTCTCTAACCGCCACGCGGGAGGTTGCTTCCGCAGCGGGCGCACCGATGACCCATCGACAGAAGCTCGAAGCACTCGTCGGTTTGCTCCTCGGGATGTTCGTCGCGTTTCTCTCGTCGACGATCGTGTCCAACGCACTCCCCGTCATCATCACTGACCTGCATGGAACGCAGGGTCAGTACACCTGGGTCGTCACGGCGACTCTCCTCGCATCCACGGCGACCACACCCATCTGGGGCAAGCTTTCCGACCTGGTGAGCAAGAAGATCCTGGTCCAGGCGTCGTTGGCGTTGTTCACCCTCGGTTCAGTCCTCGCCGGACTCTCACAGTCGGTCGGCATGCTGATCGGTTTCCGTGTCATCCAGGGCCTCGGACTCGGTGGCCTGCAGGCGCTGGTCGTCATCGTGATCGCATCCATGTTCAGCCCCCGCGAACGCGGCCGCTATCAGGGTCCGATCGCAGCCGTGATGTCGCTCGCGACGGTCGCCGGCCCGCTGATCGGTGGCGTGATCGTCGACACCAGCTGGCTCGGTTGGCGCTGGACGTTCTACGTCTGTGTTCCGCTCGCGGTGATCGCGTTGCTGGTCATCCAGCGCACGCTGAATCTTCCGACGGTCCGCAAGGACGTTCGCATCGACTACCTCGGCGCGTTCCTGATCGCGGCAGGCGTGAGCACACTGCTCATCTGGGTCACCCTCGCCGGTGACAGCTTCGCCTGGCTCTCGGGAATGACGTTCGGACTCGTCGCACTCGGAATCGTCCTCATCGCAGGTGCATTGTTCGTCGAATCGCGCGCCAAGGACCCGATCATTCCGCTTCGGTTGTTCCGTGACCGCACGACGACTCTCGCCACACTGGCGAGCGTTGCAGTGGGTGTCGCACTGTTCGGTGGTGCCGTGTTCCTCGGTCAGTACTTCCAGATCGCCCGCGGCTACTCCCCCACGGCGGCAGGTCTGCTCACCCTTCCGATGATCATCGGCTCGATGCTCGCCGCAACGGTCTCGGGCGCCCTGATCACACGGTTCGGTCGGTGGAAGCGCTTCCTCGTCGCAGGTGCTGCCCTGATGACAGCAGGCTTCTTCCTCCTGTCGACCATCGACGCCCATACCGACATGGTCGTCATCGGAGCGTTCCTGTTCATCCTCGGACTCGGCATGGGAATGACCATGCAGAACCTCGTGATGGCTGTGCAGAACAACATCGGACCCGATGACCTCGGTTCAGCGACGTCGACGGTGACGTTCTTCCGTTCACTCGGAGGCGCGGCAGGCGTGTCGGTTCTCGGTGCGGTGCTGGCAACCCACGTCACCGACCTGATCACCAAGGGTCTGGTTGCAGCGGGTGTCAATCCGGCACAGACCGGCGGGTCGGGTGCAGGGCTCTCGAACCTCAAGGATCTGCCGGGACCGATCGCCGAGATCGTCCGCGGTTCCTACGGTGACGCCATCGCGCGCGTCTTCTTCATCGCCGGTGTGATGGCCGCGATCAGCTTCGTCGCGATCGTGTTCATCAAGGAGGTCGCACTCAAGACGCAAAGCTTCGACGAACAGCGGATGGCCGCTGTTCGTGAGGAAGTCATCGACGTCACCCCCGCCGCGTCGTTCGACGTAGCTCCGGTCACCGTGGACAGCGGACGGACCAGCGACAGCCACGCTGGCGGCTCAGGCGTGGACGACATCGACGAGGAGTTCGCGAAACTCGTCGACGGACCGGCAGCCACTGCGCGCTCAACGGCCGCCGCCGGCGAAACCGACGCTCAGCACGGACGTCACGAGCGCACGGAGTAGCCGTCGAAACGATGTACGCGCACTAGCGCGCACTGATTCCAGACACACTGGTTCCAGACACACTGTGGCCCACAGCCTTTCGCTGTGGGCCACAGTGCATCTCAGAACCGTTGCATCTCAGAACTGGTGCATCTCAAAACTGTTGTCTGCACGGCGCAGCGCTCAGAGAGGAATGTCGAGTCCGAGGTCGAGCGCGGTTACCGAATGCGTCAGCGCGCCGACGGCGAGGTAGTCGACGCCCGTGCGGGCGTAGTCGGCGGCCTGGTCCAGACTCAACCCGCCGGAGGACTCGAGCTTTGTCTCCGGCGACCTGTTGTTGCGGCGGGAGACGGCCATCTGGGTTGCCCAGAGTTCGAAGTTGTCGAGCAACACGAGTTGGGGTGCGAGGTCGAGCACCTCGTCGAGTTGGTCGAGCGAGTCCACCTCGACCTCGACCGGCAGGTCGGGTGCCGCCGCACGCACAGCGCGGAGCGCCGCGCTCACCGATCCCGCGGCGGCAACGTGATTGTCTTTGATCAGCGCGGCGTCACCGAGCCCCATGCGGTGATTGACGCCGCCACCTGCGCGCACCGCATACTTCTGCAGATAGCGCATGCCCGGCAACGTCTTTCGTGAGTCGCGAATCCTCGCCGCCGTTCCGTCGACGGCGTCGACCCAATGAGCTGTCGCGGTGGCGATCCCGGAGAGATGGCACGCGAGGTTGAGTGCCGTGCGCTCCGCGGTCAGCAGAGCGGCGGTCGGCGCATGCACCGCCAACACCACGTCTCCCGGTGCGACTCTCGTTCCGTCGGCAACCGCAGCGGTCACCTCGTACGCACCGGCACCGACGACCTCGTCGAGGACGGCAAGTACGACGGGAAGCCCGGCGACCACGCCGAGCGCACGGCTGACGATCTGCGCGTCGACCGTCGCGCCGGCAGGCACCGTCGACGCGGTCGTGATGTCGGGGCCGTAGCGGAGATCCTCGTCGAGCGCCGTCCGAATCAACGCCCGCACCTCGTCGGTGATCGCCAGGTCGAGTTCTCCGGCTGCCTCGCGCTGGCCGATGAACGCGCTCATCGACTCATTCACCCGAACCCGGATTGCCGATCGCGATCATCCGCTCGACGCTCTTGCGTGCGCGCTCGGCGACATCGTCAGCGACGAACACCTCGTCCTTACCCTCACGCAACGCACGCAACAGCGCAGCCGGCGTGATCATCTTCATGTACGGGCACGACGCGCGATCGTTGACCGCCTGGAAGTCGATACCCGGCGCAGCCTTACGTAGCTGGTGCAGCATGCCGATCTCCGTGGCGACCAGAACCTGCTTGGCACCAGTCTGCCGAGCAGCGTCGATCATTCCGCCGGTGGACAGGATCTTCACGCGGTTGTCGGGCACTGCTCCCTCGCCCGCCAGATAGAGCGCCGACGTCGCGCACCCGCACTCGGGGTGGATGAAGAGGTCGGCGTCGGGGTGCGAGTTGGCCTTGGCGGTCAGCTCGTCGCCGTTGATACCGGCGTGGACGTGGCATTCGCCGGCCCAGATGTGGATGTTGTCGCGGCCGGTCTCCCGCTTGACGTGCGCGCCGAGGAACTGGTCGGGCAGGAAGAGAACGTCGCGATCGGGATCGATCGACGCGACCACATCCACCGCGTTCGACGACGTACAGCAGATGTCGGTGAGGCCCTTCACCTCGGCGGTCGTGTTGACGTAGGAGACCACGACAGCATCGGGGTACTCGGCCTTCCACGCCCGCAGATCGTCGGCGGTGATCGAGTCGGCGAGAGAACATCCCGCCCTGGCGTCGGGGATCAGGACGCGCTTGTCGGGGCTGAGGATCTTCGCGGTCTCGGCCATGAAGTGGACGCCGCAGAACACGATTTCGTCGGAGTCGACCTCCGCCGCGATCCGGGAGAGCGCGAGCGAGTCGCCGACGTGATCTGCAACATCTTGAATCGCCGGTAACTCATAGTTGTGCGCGAGTATGGTCGCATTGCGCGCACGTGCTAGTCGACGAACCTCTTCTGCCCACGCCGCGGTCGGTTCCACTCCGGTGAATCCGGTGGGACCGTCTGTCCACACCGCGTCAATCAGACCAGGTTCGGTGACTGCTACCGAACGGTCGCTGGTGATACTCATGGGTCGCTCCTTCAGCCTGCGACCGGAGAACGCGGTTCGTGCTCCGAGACAGGTTTTCGACTGTCGGTCGAAAACACCTAGATCGTAGCACCATGCCCGGTGGGTACCGTCGGTCTCCAATTCGAGTAGCGCACTACGCGTTTCTGTGGTCGCCTGCGGCAATAGCGTCGAAGAGGTCAGCGACAACACCGCCACTGCTCGACAAGAATCACAGGAGATACCCCGATGACCTCCACGATTGGCCCCCGCGCCGGCCAAGGCACCCCTTCGACAACCCCCAACCCGATGGCCATCGCGCCCTCGATCCCCACGCGCAGATCATCGTTCTCCACTCCACTCGAAGCGGTCCGACGTCGCCAGGAAGCACTCGAAAGGCTGGCCGCGCGTCGAATCGTGACTCCGCCGCCCATGGCGCCTTCGACCGCTGGACGCTCAGCCGACGTCGCCCATCTACGCCCTGTGGTGTCGGCCTCGGTGAGCCCCGGCGGGCAGTCCATCCCCCACGACGCCGAATTGAGCCACCCGCGCGTACCCCTGACCACTCGGGAGATCGAGGTGCTGCGGACGTGGCTCCTCACCGACTCCAAGTCAGTGGCGGCGTCGCGGTTGATGATCTCGGTGGGCACCGTCAACACGCACCTGGCACGCATTCGGACGAAGTACGCAGACGCCGGACGTCCGGCTCGCACCAAGGCGTCGCTGGTTGCTCGTGCGATCCAGGATGGCCTGATCAGCCTCGACGAACTCTGAGCGGAGCGCTTCGCGGGTTCGTGCGTCGAGCGCCTCGCGGGTTTCTGCGCGGAGCGCCTCGCGGTTGCCTCACGGAGCGAGCCCTAGAATCGACCGCATGCCTGCGCCGATTCCCGCCAGTTCCGATGGCGCCGCCTCCCCGGAATCGGTCACACAGGAATCGGTCACACAGGAAGCCGTCACACACGACGCGGGGCGCCCGACGTCCGAGTCGGCCGGAACTGCGGGCGTTGAGGTCCTGAGCGCGGTTTTCCAGGTACGCCGCCCGACGCCGGACGTCGAGCCGCAACTGTGCGTACTTCTGTGGCGGCAGCACGACGATGAGCCGTTCGCGCTTCCGGGCGGCGAGGTCGCGGGAGACGAGAGCCTCTCGGAAACCGCCCGCCGTCAGCTCGCCGACACAATGGATATCCGCAAGGTCGCCCATCTCGAACAGCTTTCGGTGTTCTCGGCACCTCATCGCACACCGGGTCGGCGGACGATCGCCTCGACGTACCTTGGCCTGGTTCCCACGGATGCGCCTGCACGCCTGCCCGACACCGCGGCATGGGAGCCGGTGGATTCCCTTGGCGTACTGGCTCACGACCACGCCGACATCATCGCCGCGGCGCGTCGACGTCTCGCAGGGAAACTCTCGTATACGAATATCGCGTTCGCGTTGGCGCCGTCCCGGTTCCCGATGTCGGAGCTGTCCGAAATCTATTGTGCCGCACTGGGTTACCCCGTCGACACAACCAACCTGCTGCGGATCCTCAGCCGGCGCGGCGTTGTCGTGGCCACCGGGACCGTCGGAAAAACGGGCCGCTCAGGTGGGCGGCCGCCCGCGCTCTACGCCTTCGCCGACAACGAGTTACGCGTCACCGACGAGTTCGCGACGCTCAAACCCCCACCGTGAGCGACTGATCTGCGTCGTCGACGACGCCGTCGCCCACACCGAGGTCGGCGTCGCTGGTGGCGAGCGCACACACCAGATAGACGAGACTCACGGTCAACGGTGCACAGATGAGGAGAATCCACGGCGCCGAGAACCCGTTGCGCGTGGCGCCGTCGAGCACGAGGTCGGGAACCACACGGAAGGTCTGCCCCATCCCGACGTCGTGCGGGTCCGGGAAGTGCAGATGCGCGACCCAGGTGCCGATAGATCCCGCGATCACAGTGCCGATCACCGCGGTCACGAACGTCACGCCATAACCGACGAGGCCTCGCCAATACCGCGCGGCGAACCATGCGAGCGCCGCCGCGACCGCACCGTAGGCGAGCATCCAGAACGCGAAAACCGCGACACCGGCGAATTCCTCACCAAGCTGTTCCGACGGCACGGCTGCGCCCTGTGCAGTCACAGTCCCGGTCATCGCCGGGGTCGTGACCGCCCACGCCACACCGAATACGGCGCCGAGCAGCAGCACGACAGCGCCGACGACGACCAGCGGTGCAGGCGAGTGCTTGCGCCGAACCGACACCGGGTTGACGGGCGTGCCCGGATAGACCTGCGCCATCATCGTCGACCGAGTTGCGACGAATCGACGACACCGTGGCGCGAACAACGCGCATCCCACCCGTCGGGACGCACCTGCACCACCATCCGCCTGCCGCACTGACCACAGAACCGAGGCGGCTCCAAACCGAGACGTGCCGCCTGCGGCACCTCGTCGGCCGCCTGCAGGTCGAGTTCGATGCCGGTGTACACGCCGTACCGGCACGGCTCGTCGAGCGGACCGGGGATGTCGATGGGGCTTCTGGCACCCGGATCGACAGTGGGCGTCGGAGTCATCGGCGTCCTCTCAGCTCAAAGGTCATCGAATTCGAGTATGCACGCCGAACTGAAGCGGCCCGCTCGCACGCTCCCGGCGCCGGCCTCAGATGCTGTCGTTGAGCGCCTTGATCGGCATCGAGAGGTCGTCGAGGAGGTCGAGGTCGTCCTCGGCGGGCCTGCCGAGCGTGGTCAGGTAGTTACCGACGATGACCGCGTTGATGCCGCCCAGGATGCCCTGCTTGGCGCCGAGGTCGCCCAGCGTGATCTCCCGGCCACCGGCGAAACGCAGGATCGTGCGCGGAAGAGCGAGGCGGAACGCCGCCACAGCCTTGAGCGCCTCGGCCGCAGGCAGCACGTCGAGGTCACCGAACGGCGTCCCCGGGCGCGGATTGAGGAAGTTGAGCGGAACCTCGTCGGGCTCGAGCGAGGCCAGGTCTGCCGCGAACTCGGCGCGCTGTTCGAGGCTCTCCCCCATGCCGAGAATGCCGCCACAGCACACCTCCATGCCCGCGTCGCGAACCATGCGCAGCGTGTCCCAGCGCTCCTCCCACGTGTGGGTGGTGACCACGTTCGGGAAATGACTGCGGGCCGTCTCGAGGTTGTGGTTGTAGCGGTGAACACCCATGTCCCGCAACTGATCCACCTGCTCCTGCGTCAGCATGCCGAGGCTGCAGGCGATCTGGATGTCGACCTCATTGCGAATGGCTTCGATTCCCGCGGCCACCTGCGACAGCAGCCGCTTGTCCGGACCGCGCACGGCCGCGACGATGCAGAACTCCGTGGCGCCGGTCTTCGCCGTCTGCTTGGCGGCCTCCACCAACGACGGGATGTCTATCCACGCACTGCGCACCGGCGATGCGAAAAGCCCTGACTGCGAACAGAAATGGCAGTCCTCCGGGCAGCCGCCGGTCTTGAGCGAAATGATGCCCTCGACCTCGACCTCCGGTCCGCACCACCGCATCCGGACGTCGTGGGCGACTTGCAGCAGTTCGGTGAGGCGCTCGTCGGGAAGCCGCAGTACCTCGAGCACCTGGTCGCGGTCGAGCGGCTCGCCGCGTTCGAGAACCTGAGCGCGCGCGACGTCGAGGATGTCGGTCGACGACGCGCCCGAGGCCTGCACGGTCGCGGCGTCGAGCGTCGGATCTACGGGTGCCTGTGTCATGCGTGAACTCCTTCGATGGGCTGAACGGCCGCGATGTTGTCGGGCGCGGAACGGGAGGTGAGGTCTGCGACGAAGTCGGGATCGAACCAGGTGGGCGCCGCGGCCCGGAACTGAGAGGGTTCGAGCTCCCCGACACCGTCGGGTATGACACCGACGACGGGTACCCGCGTCAGCCGGGGCAGGTCGACGCGATTGCATCGCATGGCGAGGTCTGGGTCGCGCGGCCACGAGCCGATGACAAGGCCTGCGGGACGAATTCCCCTCGCCCGCAACGCGTCGACGGTCAGCTCGGCGTGATTGAGCGCACCGAGGCCCGCCTGGACGACGACGACGGCTTCGGCTCCTACCGCGTGCGCGACGTCGAGCGCGGTGAGGTCGGGCGCGAGGCGCACCAGTACCCCGCCGGCTCCCTCGACGAGGGTCAACCGATGAGTCGAAACGAGCTCGGTGACGGCCTCTACGACAGTCGAGAGTTGCAGTGGGGCGAGTCCCGCGCGGATAGCCGCGGTCTCCGGCGCCAGCGGCTCGGGGTAGCGCGCACACTCGACCACATCGACGACACCCGCGAGGTGAGCGACGGTCGCGAGATCGCCCGGCTCCCCTGGCTCGACGCCGGTCTGCGCGGGTTTGCACACCGCCACGCCGACGCCGACGCCGCTCGGCGACTCTCCCGCAGCGCACGCGAGCGCAGCGGTGACGATCGTCTTACCGACGTCGGTCGAGGTACCGGTGATCAAGAGGGCACGTCCCGGGCGGGTCACCGTTCACCCCCGCCTTCGGCCAGCGCCTCGCCGATGACCTCGGCGGCGCGGTCGACGGTCGCGTCGTCGAGATCGGCGCGGACGGTCAGTCGCAGTCTCGACGTCCCCGGCGGGACCGATGGCGGCCGGAAACACCCGACCAACACTCCGCTGTCCCGACACCGCGCTGCGGCGTCGACTGCGGGCTGCGGGTCGCCGACGATGCGCGAGATCACCGCGGCGGCCGGGACCGGCGCACCGAGGCTGCGCGCCATGCGTGTCGCGTTGTGCCGCAATCGGTCTGGTAGCTCGGGCTGAGCACGCAGGACACCGAGAGCCGCACGCGCCGCACCGACCGCTGCCGGGTTGAGTCCGGTGTCGAAGATGAAGGTGCGCGCGACGTCGATGAGGTGCTCACGGACAGCAGAAGTCGCGAGCACGACGCCGCCCTGCGCGCCGAGCGACTTGGAGCACACGGTCGTGACGACGAGGTCGCGCGCACCGGAGAGTCCGACTTCTGCGATCAGTCCCCGACCCCCCGGCCCACGCACTCCGAGTGCATGCGCTTCGTCGACGAGCAGCGCCGCCGAGTGCTCGCGCGCAACGCGATAGAGCTGCGCGACCGGCGCAGGCTCGCCGTCGACCGAGTACACGGAATCGGTGACGACCAGTGCTCGCTCCTCGGGGCGATCGCGGAGCGCCGCTGCGACGGCGGCGACATCGCCACGGTCGACGACGACGACTCGCGCACGCGACAGTCGGCATCCGTCGATGAGCGACGCGTGGGTTCCGGTGTCGGACACGATGAGGTCGCCGCGCCCGACGAGCGCGGTGATGGCTCCGACGTTGGCGAGGTAGCCGGACGAAAAGCACAGTGCCGCATCAAAACCCATGAAGTCGGCGATGTCGTCCTCGAAGTCGACGTGCAACCGCGTTGTACCCGCGACGAGGCGCGACGCCGTAGCCCCCGCCCCGAACTCATCCAGCGCGGCATGCGCACCTGCGAGCACTGCGGGGTGCGTCGAGAGTCCGAGGTAGTCGTTGGACGCCAGGTTGAGCATCGACGCTCCGGCCTCGCGAACGAACGGAACACGGTGCAGCCCAGCCGAATCGCGCGCCGCGGCGGCGTCGGTGAGCCAGTCGAGAGCCGACGCGTCGTCGACCGTCGTGCCGGCCGCCCGCAGCATGTCGACCTCGCCGAACTCAGAGCCCAGCCCTGAACGCAGGGTGGCTTGATCCGGTGTCATCGGGCACCTCCCGCGCCGACCAACTGTGCACACGACGCCGTTGTGGCCGCGGCGATTCCGGAGCAGATCGTCTCGACGTCGGAGTCGGTGCAGACGAACGGCGGCATCGTGTAGATCAGGTTGCGGAAGGGCCGCAACCACACGCCGGCGGCGACAGCAGCATCCGTGGCCGCGGCGATGTCGACCTCGTCGTCGAGTTCGACGACGCCGATGGCCCCGAACGTGCGGACATCACGAACCCCGGCCACGTCGGTCAGTGGCGCGAGTCCTCGCGCGAGAAGGTCGGAGATGTCGGCGACGCGGCGTCGCCACGGGCCGTCGAGCAGCAGTTCGGTGGAGGCGACCGCGATCGCACAGGCGAGCGGATTGGCCATGAACGTGGGACCGTGCGCCAATCCACCGGCCTCACCCGCACTGATCGTCTCGGCGATCGCCGTGGTGCACAGCGTTGCGGCCAACGTCAGGTAGCCGCCGGTCAGCGCCTTACCGACGCACATGATGTCGGGCGAGACGCGCGCGTGGTCGGCGGCGAACAGCTCGCCGGTGCGGCCGAATCCGGTGGCGATCTCGTCGAAGATCAGCAGCACATCGTGCTCGTCGCAGAGTCGACGCAGTTCCCCGAGATAGGCGGGGTCGTGGAAGCGCATACCTCCGGCGCCCTGGACGACGGGTTCGACGATGATCGCGGCCAGTTCGTCGCGGTGCGCGACGACAGCGGCCTCTATGGAGTCGACGTAGTCGGCATCGAACTCCGCGGGCGGGGAAGGCACGAACACCTGGTCGGCCAGAACCCGACGCCACATCGCGTGCATCCCACCCTCGGGATCGCAGACGCTCATCGGGGTGAAGGTGTCGCCGTGGTACCCACCGCGCCAGGTCAGCAGGCGCGTGCGGCCAGGCTTGCCACGACTGCGCCAATACTGCAGCGCCATCTTCACCGCGACCTCGACCGACACCGAACCCGAATCGCAGAAGAACACCTTCTGCAGGGGTGCTGGTGTGATGTCGACGAGCAACTGCGCGAGCCGCGCGGCGGGCTCGTGGGTCAATCCGCCGAACATCACGTGGCTCATCGACTCCAGTTGATCGCGCGCCGCGGCGTCGAGGACCGGGTGGCGATAACCGTGGATGGCGGCCCACCACGAGCTCATTCCGTCGATGACCGCACCGCCGTCGGCGAGTGTGAGTCGCACGCCGTCGGCGCCGCGGACGACGCGCGGCTGCGTCGGCGACGGCATGGCGCCGTAGGGATGCCAGATGTGTGCTGCGTCGACGCGGCTGATGTCGGCTGCATCCATGTGGTGCGTCCCTCCTCGCCAGCTTAGAGTGGTCCTGGACACTGTTCAGGACCCGAACTCCTGGACACTGTACAGGCTCCTCCTGAACGCTGTACAGGTTGCGTCACGGCCAGACGGCCTGGATACCCTGACCCGGTGAGCAACAACCGCGCCGACGTCCTGCGCGCCGCGCGCGGCATCCTGACCGACTACAGCCTCGCCGACCTCTCGATGCGCAGGCTGGCAACCGAGGTCGGTGTTCGCCCCAATGCGCTGTACTGGCACTTTCCCAACAAGCAGTCGCTGCTCGCCGCGCTCGCCGACGACATCCTCGGCGACATCGACCCGTCGAATCCCGATCAGCCGTGGGACGCCAGACTCGCCGACATCGCGATCGGGATGCGGACGGCGCTGCTCGCTGTTCCCGACAGCGCGGAGGTGGTCTCGTCGGCGTGGGCCTCCGGACTCGCGACGAGAACGGTGTCCGACGACCTGACCGACGTCGCGCTTTCCGGCGGACTCACCCCGCGCGACGCGCACGGAGTCGCCACCGCGATATGCCAGCTCATCATCGGGCTGACGATCGAGGAACAGACGCGGGCCCAGATGGACCGGCTCGGGGTCACCGGCCCGTCGGGTCGCGACTTCGCAGCAGAATTCGACGACGCGCTCGGCGTACTACTCGACGGCGCTCGACACCGGGCGCGCGCCACTCGCTGACCCGAGGTCGTCGCGACACCCCTCTGCTCAGTGTGTCGGACCCGCTGGAATGGGTTTTTCACAGTTGCGGCGGGTAGCCTCCTACGCGGAGTACGGCGGTTGTCGTCCACCGCGCGTGTGTGTGGATAGGTCGCCACCGACTCGTCCCAGCCCCCGACACGGAAGCAAGCACGACAGACGTGGCAGCCCCAACCCAAGTGGTGACGACCCCTAACCGGAACGAGCCCGTCCCACCGCTCCCCGCGTATCGCACCGATCTCGACGGCCTCCGCGGGATCGCGATCATGCTGGTTGCCTGCTTCCACATCTGGTTCGGCCGGGTGTCCGGCGGCGTCGATGTCTTCCTCGCACTGTCGGGTTACTTCTTCATCGGATCGCTGCTGCGTCACGCGATCAACAGCCAGGCGTCGCACGTCACGTTCATCGAGGCGCTCAACCCGTGGCCGCGCCTCAAACGACTGCTGCGTCGACTGCTCCCGGCGCTGTTCACGGTCCTCATCGCGGTCGCGATCCTGACCGTCATCGTGCTTCCGCAGACCCGCTGGCTCAACATCGGACGCGAGCTGCGTGCGTCGGCGCTGTACTACCAGAATTGGTATCTCGCGCTGAACTCGCAGGACTATCTCGCGGCGAGTTCCGCGAACAGTCCGCTGCAGCACATCTGGTCGATGTCGGTGCAGGGGCAGTTCTTCGTCGGCATGCTGTTCGCCGCGGTCATCGCGGCCGGGACGATCAAGCTGCTGTCGGCGATCATCCGACCGATCGCCGAGCCCACGATCCGTCTTCTCGTCGGCCTCGCCCTGCTGACGGTCGCTGCTGTCTCGTTCTACTGGGCGCACATGCGGATGGGCGTCAATCAACAGTGGAACTACTACGACACCCTCTCGCGCCTGTGGGAGCCACTCGCCGGCGGTCTGCTCGCCATCTGGTTGCCGCGCTGGCACGTTCCCCGTTGGATCCGCAACGGTGCGGCGATCATCGCTCTCGGCCTGATCATCACCTGTGGGTGGTGGATCGACGGCGTCGACTCGTACCCGGGTCCGTGGGCACTGGTGCCGGTCGGTTCGACGCTCGTCATCATCTGGGCGGGAGCCACCGCGCTCGAGCGTCCTCGGTCCAGGCATGAAGCGATCGATCAGTCGCAACCGGCGGTCAACCGTGCGCTGTCCAGCCGGGTACCGGTATGGCTCGGCACCATCGCGTACTCGCTGTACCTCTGGCATTGGCCACTGCTGATCTTCTATCTGACCTGGCGCGGCAAGGACCACGCCAACGTCATCGAGGGCATCGGGCTCCTCGCCGTGTCCATCGGTCTGGCCTGGCTGACCAAGCGCTACGTCGAGGATCCGCTGCGGGGCGGCGACCGCGCGAAGCTGGCCCGCGGCGACCGACAGGGACGTTCGCGTTGGCTCAGCTACACGTCGGTGGTGACGACCGTACTGGTCGTCGCGTCGATCGGCGTCGCGGTCGGGGTCAATGCATGGGACCGCCACGTCGCGAACACCGTCGTCAACACAGCGAATCTCGACCCGCACTCCTACCCCGGCGCCCGCGCTCTGCTCAACGGCTGGCCGGTGCCCGCGCTCGATCCCCAACCGACACCGCTGGCAGTACTCGGCGACTTTCCCGCGACGTCGACGCAGGGCTTCATGAGTTCGTTCGAGGACCCGGAGATCCATGTCGGCGTCTACGGTGACCCGACTGCGACGAGAACGATCGCCCTAGCGGGTGGCTCGCATGCCGAGTTCTGGATCACCGCCCTCGACGAACTGGGCAAGCGCAACCACTTCAAGGTCACGACCTACCTGAAGATGGGGTGCCCGCTGTCCACGGAGCTGGTGCCCAAGCAGCGGGGTGTGCCGTATCCGCAATGCCACGACTGGGTGCAGCGCGTGATGGCGAAGGTGATCGCCGACAAACCCGACGCGGTGTTCACCAACTCGACCCGTCCACGCGACTACAAGCCGGGCGACTGGATGCCCGACGACTACAAGCCGATCTTCACGCAGTTCATGGATGCGGGCATCCCCGTTCTCGGCATGCGCGACACACCGTGGCCGATGGGACCGACGGGCGCTCTCGACACTCCGACGTGCCTGTCCGACGGCGGAACCGCATCCGAATGCGGCTCCGATCGGGCGCGGGTGCTCTCCCCGACCGATCCCGCAGCGCCGTTCGCCGACGGCAAGCCACTGTTCCATCCGCTCGACGTGTCGAACGGCATCTGCACCCCGACGGAATGCCCGGCAGTCGTGGGCAACATCATCGTCTACAAGGATTGGCATCATCTGAGCGCGACGTACGTGCGCAGTCTGACCGACGAGCTCGAACGCCAGATGGCACAGGCCGTGCCCTGGACCGGTCCCAACCACCGCTGACGCGCCAGCGGTCGTCGGCTCAGTGACCTCCTCGCGGAGTACGCCGATGCAGACCGACCGTGGGGTGTCGTCTAACGCACACGGGTGCGGCTTTTCCCCGAGATGAAGACGGCGCGTATCGCGACTAGGGTCATGGCATGACTGCGAAAAGGTGGGCATGACCGTACCGCCGACCGACGACACGGCACCTCACGAGCCGGCACCCGGCACCGATGCCCAGAGCGTCGGACAGACAGCCGACGCGACGACGGCCACTCCCCCGCGTACATCAGAGTCGACGCCGGGATCGCTGCCGCCGGACAGCCCCGAACAGGCTGACGCGCTCGTCGCTCCCGAGCCCGAGCCCATCCCGGTCTGGCCGGGTACGCCATATCCGCTCGGCGCAACGTATGACGGTGTGGGAACCAACTTTTCGCTGTTCTCCGAGGTCGCCGAGGCCGTCGACCTGTGTCTGATCGACAGGGACGGACACGAGCGTCGCATTCGTCTCGACGAGGTCGACGGCTACTGCTGGCATTGCTATCTGCCGAACATCGGCCCAGGCCAGTTCTACGGATATCGCGTCCACGGCCCCTACGATCCGGCGAGCGGGTTGCGCTGCGACCCGTCAAAGCTGCTGCTCGACCCTTACGGCAAGGCATTTCACGGGGATTTCGACGGCGACGAGTCGTTGTTCTCCTATCCCATGGCGTCGTCCGAGTCCGACGACGATGGTGGTGAACCGCCCGTCGTCCCCGCCGAACAGTCGTTGCGCGCCACCGCCGACCCCGTCTCCGACGACTACGAGACCTCGTCGGCCACCACTGCCGGCGCGCACAACCCCACCGCGGACACCGGAGACTCGTCGTCCGAGGAATCGGCGACCGAGACCGCCAACGGAGACGCGGGCCCGTCGACAGGCGAGACCGACGCCCCCGCAGCTGACACCGAGACCCCCGTCGACGACGCCGAGACCACCGCCGAAGACGCCGAAGTCCTCATCGAAGACGCCGACACGGAGACGATCACGCCCGCCGAGGACGTGTCGGCCGACCGGTCGCCGTCGATGCCGCAGCTCGATTCACTCGGTCACACGATGTTGTCCGTGGTCATCAACCCGTACTTCGACTGGCAGCACGACCGCGCGCCACGACGCCCCTATCACCAGACGGTCATCTACGAAGCGCATGTCAAAGGCATGACCGCGACCCATCCCGACATCCCGGAGCAGTTGCGTGGCACCTATGCCGGCCTTGCCCACCCGGTGATCATCGACCACCTCAAAGAGCTTGGCATCACGGCGATCGAACTCATGCCCGTGCACCAGTTCATGCAGGACTTCGTGCTGCGCGACAAGGGTTTACGCAATTACTGGGGCTACAACACGTTTGGTTTCTTCGCGCCGCATCTCGAGTACGCGTCCAACCCGGACCAGCCCGCCAGCGCGGTGACCGAGTTCAAGGCGATGGTGCGTGCCTACCACACCGCAGGCATCGAGGTGATCCTCGACGTGGTCTACAACCACACCGCCGAGGGCAACCACCTCGGTCCGACCGTCTGCTTCCGCGGCATCGACAACGGCGCCTACTACCGACTCGTCGACGGTCAGCCCGAGATGTACATGGACTACACGGGCACCGGCAACAGCCTCAACGGACGCCATCCGCACACGCTGCAGCTCATCATGGACTCGCTGCGCTACTGGGTGCTCGAGATGCACGTCGACGGTTTCCGCTTCGACCTCGCATCGACGCTCGCCCGCGAACTGCATGACGTCGACCGCCTGTCAGCCTTTTTCGATCTGGTGCAACAGGATCCGGTGGTCAGCCAGGTGAAGCTGATCGCCGAGCCGTGGGATATCGGCGAGGGCGGCTATCAGGTCGGCAACTTCCCGCCGCTGTGGACAGAGTGGAACGGCAAGTATCGCGACACCGTGCGCGACTATTGGCGCGGTGAGCCTGCGACGTTGGGAGAGTTCGCCTCTCGGCTCACCGGTTCGTCGGATCTCTACGAGTCCACGGGCCGACGGCCGTCGGCGAGTATCAACTTCGTCATCGCGCATGACGGCTTCACGTTGCGAGACCTGGTGTCCTACAACGAGAAACACAACATGGCCAACGGTGAGGACAACCGTGACGGCGAGAGCCACAACCGGTCGTGGAACTGCGGCGTCGAGGGTCCCACCGACGATCCGGAAGTGAACGAGCTCCGCGCGCGCCAACAGCGCAACATCCTCGCGACGATGTTTCTGTCACAGGGCACCCCGATGCTGGCGCACGGTGATGAGATCGGTCGTACCCAGCAGGGCAACAACAACGTGTACTGCCAGGACTCGCCGCTGGCGTGGATGGATTGGTCTCTCGCCGACAAGAATTCGGACCTTCTCGCGTTCACCCGCAAGGCCATCGACCTGCGCACCAAGCATGCGGTGTTCCGGCGTCGACGCTTCTTCGCGGGCAAGCCGATCCGGTGGGGGGAGGACATGCTCGACATCGTGTGGCTGACGCCCTCGGGCGAGGCGATGACGACCGCCGACTGGGACAGCGGATTCGGCAAGAGCCTCGCAGTCTTCCTCAACGGCAACGGCATCGCGGAGAAGAACGAACGCGGTGAGGTCATCTCCGACAACAGCTTCATGATCTGCTTCAACGCACACTACGAGGACATCGAGTTCACGTTGGCCTCCGAACGGCTCGGCCACGAGTGGGAGGGCGTCTTGGACACCACACATCCGCAGGGCGACTCCCACATCGAGTCGGCGCCATGCGGCAGCACGGTCACGATCGGCGCGCGTTCACTCCTCGTCTTGCGCACGCTGGCATGACGACAAGCGATCGCCCACACCCGATCGCCACCTACCGGGTACAACTGACACCGGATTTCGACTTCGCCGCCACCGTCGGCATCCTGGATCACCTTGTGGCGCTGGGCATCAGCCACATCTATCTGTCACCGATCGGGACCGCCATGCCAGGGTCGACGCATGGCTACGACTGGGTTCCACCACCCCAGGTGTCTGCCACACTCGGTGGCCTCGAGGGGCTCCGCGCACTCCGGGTCGCGGCGTCCGAGCGCGGCCTGGGAATCATCATCGACATCGTGCCCAACCACACCGGTGTCGCCGAGGTGATGCGCAACCCGTGGTTCGCCGATCTACTCCGGCGCGGCTCCGGCTCGCGGTACGCGTCGTACTTCGACGTCGATTTCTCGTCGGAGAACGGTTGCGACGGCAAAATCGCGATTCCTGTGGTCGCCTCCGACGGCGACCTGTCGCCGCTGACCGTCGACTCGCACGGCGTGCTGCGCTATTACGACCACGAATTCCCCACCGCCCCGGGAACTCTGGGTGGTAGCGCACAGGATGTGCATGCGCGCCAACACTATCGGCTGGTGCCGTGGGACAGCGGCCTCATCGGCTACCGCAGATTCTTCACGGTCAACGAGCTCGCGGGCCTACGCCAAGAAGACCATGAGGTCTATCGCGCAACGCACACCTGGATCAACGAACTCTTCGACGCCGAGCTCATCGACGGCCTACGCGTCGACCATCCCGACGGACTCTGGCAACCGATGGCCTACCTCGACGAGTTGCGAAGCGACATCGGTCCCGACTCGCTGCTGTACATCGAGAAGATCCTGGCGGCCGACGAACAACTCGAACCGACCTTGCCCGTCGAGGGGACGACCGGATACGACCAGATGCGGATCATCGACGCGGTGTTCACCGCACCGTCGGGAGTCGTCGAACTCGACGAGATCCACCTGCGCGTCACCGGCGTACCGGGTGATTCGCATTGGCTGCACACACAGGAGCGCGAACGCAAACTGCAGACGCTGCACGACAAGTTCGGCAGCGAACACCGCAGATTGGTCCGCGCGATCACTCATTCTGATCCCGACGCCGATTCGGACGCGGTCGCCGAAGCGACCGCAGAGCTGATCGCGGCGCTGCCCGTGTACCGCGCCGACTATCCGTCGCTGCGTCCCCTACTGATCACCACCGCGACCGAGATAGCCGCGCGCAGAGCAGATCTCGCTGCTGCCATCGATACCGTGATCAGTGCGACAACGCAGGACGGCGCCGCGAGTTCTCGGCTGGCACAGACCGGCGGTGCCGTGACGGCCAAGAGTATCGAGGACAGCCTCTTCTACCGGACAGCGCGACTCGTCTCGTCGCTCGAGGTGGGTAGCGACCCCGCCGACCCCACCATGAGCCTGCAGAACTTCCACAACCACAACGCGATTCGTGCGGTGCAATGGCCATTGGCCATGACGGCGACCAGCACCCACGACACCAAACGCGGTGAGGACGTGCGTGCTCGGATCGCGTTGCTCGCCCAGGTACCCGAACGGTGGTCGCTCCTCGTCGACGAGCTCTGGTCGAATTGGCCCCCGCCGGATGACCTCACCGGCTACTTCCTCTTGCAGAACATCATCGGCGTCTGGCCGATCGGCGATCCCCCCGGCAGCGCGACCGTCAGCGACGAACTCCGACAGCGCCTGTACGACTACGCGCGCAAGGCGACGCGGGAGGCCGAACTGCACACGTCGTGGACCGACGTCAACGAGGAGTTCGAGGGCCAGATCGACGCCTGGATCGACGAGATCACCAAAGGTGCTGCAGCCGAGTTGATCTCACGTTTTGTCTCGCGGATCGCCTCGGCGTGGGAGCAAGAGGCGCTGGCACGCAAGGCGATTGCGCTTCTGTGCCCGGGCGTACCGGACATCTACCAGGGCACCGAGTGGTGGGACGACTCGCTCGTCGATCCCGACAACCGCCGCCCCGTCGACTACGACCGTTCGCTCGATCACCCCAAAGCGCGGGTCGTGCGTGCGGCACTCGCGGTACGCGCAGCACGTCCGGCAGCATTCGATCGCGATAGCGGTTATCTACCGCTCTACGCCGACGGGCCGGGCGCCGACCACGCGATCGCGTTCGGACGCGTCGTCGACGAGGTGCCCGAGGTGCTCGTCGTGACGGCCCGATTCACCCACAGCCTCATCGACGACGCGGCGCTGACCTTCCTCGACCTACCCTCTGGGACCTGGCGTGATGTGTTGTCGGACAAGGTCTATCGGGGCGTCGCAGACCTCGGGGAACTGCGTGCCGCGAACCCTGTGGCCATCCTGGTACGTGCAGGCGATGGTGACACCTCTGTGGCAACCGGCGCGGCGTCGGCGACTGGGGCCGACGTCGCCGCGGTTGGCTCAGCCGCCGGGAGCAGGAGCAGGCGCGGCGGGTGATGGTGCGGCCGGCGCGGGGCTCTGCGAACCGCCCTGCGTATCGGCGGCCGGACCGCTCGCTCCCTGCTGCTGCCCCAAACCGGCCTGTGCCCCACTGAGTTTGGACACCTTCCAGGAACCGTCTTCCTTCACCAGGTTGAGCCAGACGAGCATTAGCTCCTTACCGCCGCTGGGTGCGATCGTGCTCGTACCGGACACCTCGACGAGCACGGCGGTCGACGCACGATCGGCGTCGAAAGACTCGACCGACACCGACTTGACCGTCGGAGTGGCCTTGACGTTGAGATCGCGCAGCGCCTTGGAGCCGTCTGTCTGCTCACGCTCGAGATTTTGTCTGAACTCTCCGGTACTCAGCGGCCCCAGCAGAGTCTTCATGTCGCCGACGGCATCGGAATTCATGGTGCTGACGAGTTTGACCGTGAAGACCGACGACGCCGACTTCGCATCGTCGAAGGCGGCCAACTTCTGTTGGTCGCGGTAGTAGCCCCAACCGAGCAGTCCGACACCCACGATCAGCGCGAGAACCACGATCCCTGCGAGCACCTTGAGAATTCCCGCGGTGCTGATGGTGACAGAAACCTGGCGAGAACCCTTGCGCTCCTTCTTCTCCGGCTCTGCCGCGTCGCCTGCTGCACCGCCCTCGGTCTTCTGAGCGGCAGTCTCCTGAGGGGTCCCGTCGGCGGCTGCGCTGGACCTGCGAGCCGCGGCACGCGCACTCTTCGTCCGAGGAGCCTGCCGCTCGGTGACATCGTCCGACGCTGCGGCATCTACCTTCTCGGCATCTACCTTCTCGGCGCCTGTCTTCTCGGCGCCTGTCTTACCGGTGCCGACTTCTTGCGCGTCGTCGGTGTCGATCTTGTCGGTGCTGTTGTCGTCGACGTTGTTGTCGTCGGTGCTGTTCTTGTCGGCTGTCATGTGCTTCCAGTTCAGTGTGCTCGCCCGCCCCGGGTGCGGACGCGATGTGCGGCTTCGCGGGTGGATTCGGCCGTGGTCGTCACGGCGGCCACACCGTCGTATCCCGGCGGTAGACCAGTCCTATCCCAGCGGTACCGTCCGTGCGTTCGGGTCGGCTCCCAGTGCCGGTCCCGCGGTGTCGTCCCCGGGAGGTCGGGGCGCGTTGGCCGAACCTCGGATCTGCTGGTTCTTGTCTTCGGTGACACAGTACAGATTGGTCGGAATCACCGTTTCGAGCACCTTGGTCGGGCGGATCGGGGTGACCGCGTAGTTGCAGTAGGGCCGCGGGAAGATCGACGCCATGACCCACCACGCACCGTCGTGGAACATGTCCTGGCTGATGTAGGAGGCGTCGCGGATCGACGGCAGCAGGGTCGCCAGAGCGGGTGCGCGCAGTGCGCCCTGACGCGCGATGTCGGCGACCTGTTGGACCACCCCGGTCAACGGGTCTCGGATCTGACTCAGTGAGCCGCTCAGGCTGGTGAGCTGGGCGGGTCCCTTGCCGAGCAACGTGTTGAGTTCTCCGTTCGCGGCAACGGCCGAGTTCACCACTGCACTCGCGCCCGACACCGCCGTCCCCAGGTCGGGCTGGACGTTGGCGGTCGTGGCGAGGATCGTGCCGGTCTGCTGAATGAGTTTCGTGGTCTCGGGCAGCACCCGACGCAGGTCGGTGAAGACTGTGCCCGCGGCGTCGAAGAACACTCGGAGTTGGTTGGCCTGCCCGGCCTCCGGGGTCAGCGCGGTGTCGAGACTCGACACTGTGGCACGGAGTTTCACGGGGTCTATCTGACTGATGACATTCAACGACGACTCGAGCAACGCCGGGAACGGCGCGGTGACGTGCGTCTGATTGACCTCGATCGTGTCGCCGTCGGTGAAATAGGGACCGCTGCTCGTTGTGGGCGTGAAGTCGACGTACTGCTCGCCCGCCGCCGACAAGCCCAATGCCGATACCAGGGAATTCCGGTTGATCTTGACGTCGTCGTCGATGGTGAGGTTGGCCTGCACCGACTGCGGTTGCACCTGAAGCGACTCGACCTTTCCGATGTTGACGCCGCGGAGCGTCACACGTGAACTGTCTTGTAGTCCACCGGAAATCGGGAAGTTGACCGTGAGGTGGTAGGAGCCCTGCCAGGGGCGCCAACTCAGCGCACCGAACCCGATGTAGGCGAGGCCGACCAGCATGACGACGACGAGCCCGATGTTGCCGAGCAGACTCGAGTGCTTTCGCAACCAGGTGATCATCCGCAGCATCCCTTCGTGCCGCTGAGTTGCGCAAGAACCCGGGTCAGCGTCTGCTCGAGCGACTGCCCACCAGCCTGGAGGTCTTGCAGTTCGGGCAGTCGGCTGGCCGAATCGAACCCGAATCCCGTTGTGAGCCAGTACAACTTTGCTGAACTCGCAACAGAGTTGCCTCGAATCGTCTTGGCGAACTTCGGCGTCAGCTCACCCAGATTGCGCGACACCGGCCCGAGAATCGGTGGTATGTCGCGCAATTCGGCGGTCAGGGTTCGCAAACTCCCGACCAGTGAGACGAAGCTGTCGGAGTTGCTGCCGAGGAAGTCATTCGCCGCGTCGGTGACGCTGTTCGTCTTGTCGAGCGTCGACAAGATCAGGTTCATCTGGTCGTCGATGGTGTCGATCGCCGGGCCGAGCTTGTTGATGGCCGCCATGATCTGCGGTCGACCCGCGGCGAGATCCGCGGTCAGTACGGAGGTGTTGCGGAACGAACGGTCGACCTCGGCGGAGTTGGCGTTCAGTCTGCTGATCGCGGTGGTGAATTCCTTGATGGCGCCCTGCAGATTGCCGGGGCTGCTCGGTCCGCCCGCCACGGCAGCGCTCAGCTCGGTGACGATCTGCTGCAACGACCCCAGCGATCCCCCGTCGACCACTGCGGCCGCGGAGACGAGGATGTCCTCGACGGTCGCCGCAGCCGACGTCGGGCCGGTGAGCACCGTGCCGTCGGCAACCGAGGGACCCGATGCGTTCGCCGGAGGCATGAGCGCGACGAAGACATCACCGAGGGGCGTCGCCTGTCGCAGTTGCGCCCCGGTACCCGCGGGGATCTGCGCGTCGCCTGCGACCTTCATCTGCACGATCGCGGTGTAGTCGCGCACCGCGATGTCGCTGACCTCACCTACGTCGGTGCCGTTGAGTTTCACCTTCGCGCGGGTCGGCAGGTTCAATGCGTTGTCGAAGTGCGCGATGAGCGTCTTGCCGTCGCCGATCCCACCGGGAGCAGGTAGCGGGAGCTGTTCGACGGTGAGGCCGGGCATCGCACTGCAGCCGCACAGTCCGACGGTCGCCGCGACGATCAGCGTGAGGATCGCCGGGACACCACGACGCGCGTCGCGGCGTCGGCGCATTCCGTGCGTCCGACCCGACGGCGTTTGACCCATCTGCGTCCGACCCATCTGCATCCGAGTCATCCGGGTCCGACGCATCGGCCACAGATGTTCCGCGATCGCGGCGCGCGAGATGGGCGATAGCGGTCTGCCCAGCGTGATCGTGTACTGCCTCATTTGCTCATCTCCAGCAGACTCGAGAACACGCCGAGGTCTGGCCCGAAATCCTTGAGCTGACCGGTTCGGCAGCCGTTCTTCTGCAGGTTGATCGACTGGCAGAATTGGTTGAGCGCCTCACCGTCGATCAGAGACTTGTCAAGGAGCACCTGCAAGCGCCACGCGCGTTGCTCCGGCGACACGGTGTTGGCCAGGTTTTGGAACAGCAGCGGCGCGACGTCGATCGTCTCGACCACCTGACGCGAGTAATCACTCAGATTGCGCACCAGCGCGCTCAGTCTGCCCGTCGAGTCGCTGATGGTCGTCGAGTTGTTGCCGAGGAACTGCGACGTGTTGAGCAGCGTCTGATTGAGATCGTCGAGTGTCGCCGTCAGCCCAGGAGCTTGTTGCCCGAGCATTGACGCCACCTGAGTGATCGACGACGAGAACTGCTTCATCTTCGGGTAGTTCGCGGTCAACGCGCCGGTGAGCTTCTGCGTGTTCTTGATGATCTGCGTGAGCTGATCTCCGTTGCCTGCGAAGACGTTTGTCGCAGAACCGAGTTGGTTGATGGCCTCGCGGATACGTTCGCCGTTTCCCGACGTCGTTCCCGACGTGATGTCGACCAGATCTGCGATCGGGCCCTCGCCTGCCGTGTCGGTACTCAACGACGACACCAGACGATCGACGGCGTCGAAGAGATCACCGACAGCTACCGGACTACGCCCCTCGTTCTTCAGGACCGCGCCGTCTGTCAGTTTCGGCCCGCCGGAGTACGTCGGCGTCAACTCGATGTGGCGCGTGGTGACGATCGAGGTGTTCACGATCGCAGGCGTCGCGTCGACCGGGACGGGGATGTTCTTGTCGATGCTGAAGGTCACCTTGACGCGATTGCCTTCTTGCTCAACGGAAGTCACCTGTCCGACAGGCATTCCGAGGACCGCGACGTCGTTGTCCTTGTACAGACCTGCGACGTTGGCGAAGTAGGCGGTCACCTGGATCTGCGACCCGACGGCCACCTTCCAACTGGCCGGGACCAGTGAGCACCCGGAGAGAAGCGCGACGACCAGGACGGTCAGCGCGACGATGATCGTCGGCCTGCGCCAGTGTGGATGCGCGTTCACGTGTCGACTCGTTCCCATGCTCAGCACCCATCCACCACACGCGCGGTACACAGCCAGTTGTCGGGGAAGAGACCCCATGGGAGATATCCCCTGGAATGCGGGCCGTCGGCCATGATGTTGTTCAGCACGCGCGTGGTGACCGGAAGTATCTGCAAGAGCTTGCGCAGATTCTCCTGGTTCTTCTGGAGGCCCTGGCTGATCGTGTTGAGGTTGGCCAGGATCGGCGCGAAGCTGCCGCCGTTCTCCGCGGCGACAGCTCGCGTCTGATCGGTCAGCGCCGCAACGCCGTCGAGAAGTTTGGTCACCAAGGCCTCACGCGCGACGATCTTCTGAGCGAGTTGCCCGCCCTGACCGACGATGACCGCCAATTGCGTCTGGGTGTCGTTCACCACCGTGGTGACGGTGTTCGTGTCGGCGAGCAGTTGGGTGATCTGGTCTTTGCGGTTGGTGATGATCTTCGACATCTCGACCAGCGAGTCGATCGTCGGGCGAGCAAGTGCCGGGGCGTCGGAGAGCTGCGCATTGAGCGTCGTGATGCTCTGCGCCAACGCCTTGTCGTCGACACCGGCGATCACCGGGGTGCCCACTTCGAGGGTCTTCTGCAGGTCGTAGGGCACAGCGGTCTTGGCGATCCGACCGTCGGGCGCAGGTTGCGACGAATTGCCCAGTGACACATCGACGTAGCGCTGGCCGAGCAGCGTCGACATCTTGATTTCGGCCGAGCCGTTTGACGTGACATTGACCTCGCGATCGACCTTCATGGTGACCTTGACGTGGTCACGCTCGAGCGAGGTGTCGGCCACCTCTCCGACGTCGATTCCCGCGACGCGCACCTTGTCGCCCGGCCGGATACCTCCCGCCTGCGCGAAATCGGCTGTGTACGACTTCTTTCCGATGTGCGCCTGCCCAATTCCCGTGACCAGCAGAATGAGCGCCACGATCACGGCGGCGCCGATGACGCCGTACCACGTACGACGGTGCCGGCGGAAGCTTCTTCGCATGCGCCCACTCATTGGCACACCGGTGAGTGTTTGGTGCCGCCGATCTTGTTGAGGATTCCCGGCGGGAGTAGGACATTGCCGATCGAGATGTCGAGATCGCATGCGTACACGTTCAGGTACGCCCCCTCCTGCATGGCCTTCGAGAGAAGAGCGAGGAACTTGGGCAGATCGATCACGGTCTGGTCGAGCGCCGCTCCCGCCGAGATCAGCCCATTCGTCGCGTACCTGGTGTTGTTCGCGGCCGCGGCCAAATCGGTGCGTGACCGACCGAGAACATCGGCGAATCCTGCTGCGGTACGCCCGACCTGGTCGACGGACTTGCCCAGCGCCGCCGAGTTCGCGTTGAGTTTCTCGATGAGCGACGCGACGCTGGTCACGACCCCGGTGAGCTGACTCTTCTGAACCGAGAGGTCGCGCATCACGCCGCTGAGGTTGTCGATGATCGCTCCGATCACGACGTCGCGGTTGGCCATGTCAGAGGCAAGTTTGCTGATCTGCGCAACGGTGGTGTTCAACGACACGGTGTCGCCCTGGAACGCCTGCACCAGCCCGTTCGACAGCGCGTTGACCTGCTCGGGCTGCAGCGTGTCGAACACCGGCTGGAATCCGGCCAACAACTTGGTGACGTCGAACGAATCCTGCGATGGCTGCTGCAGCGTCGATCCGGGAGACAACGGCGCCTCGGACGCGGCGTCGGTGCGCGAGAGCGCGAGGTAGCGCTGTCCGACGAGGTTCTGGTATCGAATTGCCGCCTGCGTGGTGGTGAACACCGGCTGGTCCTGTTGCACCTCGAACGTCACCTTGGCGCGTCCGTGGTCGAGGTCGATCGACTGGACGCGTCCGACGCGAACCCCGGCCATACGCACGTCGTCGCCGGAGAGGAGCCCCGACGTGTCGTTGAAATAGGCCGAGAAATCCCGTGTCGGGCCCGGCACGGAACGCTCGAGCGTCGAATAGATGATGTAGGTCAGCAATAGCGCGACCAGCGCGAAAATGGTGAAGCCTATCAACGGCTTTCGGATCGATCCCTCAACCGCGCTCATCGTCCTCCCCCAGTGTCGTTGCCGTCGCCGTCTCGTTCGAGTGACACCGACTGCACGAGCGGGCCCAGCATCAACGTGTCAGCGGCACGCGGCGCGCGGTCGAGTGCCGTCGTCAGCGTCCGGTTGTCAGCGCTGGTCGTGACCGCACCCGCCGACGACCGGTCGGCATTCGATCCCTGCTGGTTCAATCCCTGCTGGTTCGATGCAGGCGCGACGAGCAGCGGTCCGGAACTGGTGGGGCCGGTACCTGTTCCCGGCCCGACGCATCCCGGACCACGCGCCTGACCATACGGCCCACCGTTGTAGACCGGGCAGTTGGCACGTGAATAGTGCTGCAGCGCACCGAAACTGATACCGATGTTGACCTGCACGAGGCCGTTGAGCCCGGTGAACACCGTGACCGCCTTGGCGGCCAGTTGATTCAGCGCGGTGAGCGCCTGCGGAAGCGAGTTCGGCTCGAGTGTCACCGCGCCGATCATCGTGTCCAAATCGGGAACCAACCGCTTGGCCACGTCGCCGTTGCGCGCGAACAGGGTCTGCGCCTGGTCGAGCGTGCCCGACGCCGCGGTGAGGAGCGCGGTGAGGTCACGTTGATGTGATGCGATGGTCATCGCGGGGATGATGCTGCGGCCCAGAGTATTCAGCAATTCGGGCGCCGACTTCGCCAGTCCGAGTACCGAATCGTTGAAGTTGTCGAACCCGGACGGCGCCCCCGTGGGGAACTGCGCGTTGATGGATTCGAAATATGTCTTGAGTTCGCCGGAGAACATCCCGAACACCGCGCCACCGCCGCGAAGCGCGTCCGCGATGGTGCCGAGCACGGCCGCCAATTGCTCAGGAGGCACAGCCGTCAGCAGCGTCTGCAGATCGTTCTGCGCGTCTTGCAGTTTGATCGTCGCAAGTGACCGGTCGGCGGGAATGGTCGCGCCGTCGGAAAGACGTTCTTGTGCTGGTTGTCCCGGGGCGACCAACTCCACCGAGTTCACGCCGAACAGATTCGACGGCACGGTCCGCGCCGTCACATTGGCCGGAATCCCTTCGGCCTGTGCGGGATCGAGGTCGATGTCGACGACCTTGATCTGTTTGCCGCCCGCCCCCGTCTCGGTGGAGAGCTGCATGGTCTTGACCTCGCCGACGATCAGGCCGTTGTATCGAACGTCCGCGCTGTCGACGAGTCCGTCGCCGATGTCCTCCATTTCGGCGTGCACCCCGACGACCGAGTCGAACGCACCCTGATACCGCATGAACAGGACGACGAACATGATGGCGAGCACGACCACGAAGATCAATCCGCGCAGGATGTACTGGCGTAGCGACGGGTTGCGTCCGTCGGTGGCGATGTTCATCGGTCTCCCCTCATCCCGATATCCGAACGCCCGACGACATGCCCCAGAAGACGAGCGTCATGATGAGGTTCGCGAAGACGATGACGATGATCGCGAGACGGATCGCGTGGCCCGCCGCAACGCCGACTCCCTCCGGTCCGCCTGAAGCGAAATACCCGTAGTAGCACTGGATGAAGGTGGTCAGCAGCACGAAGATGATCACCTTGACGAACGAGAAGAACACGTCCTGAGAGCGGATGAACGAGTCGAAGTAGGAGAGGTAGTCACCTGCCCCCTTGCCGCTCTGGAGCTGGAACATGACCTGGCACGCAATGTAGTTCGCGGCCAACGACACCGAGTAGAGCGGCACGATCGCGATCACGGCCGCGAGCATGCGCGTGGTCACGAGATACGGCATCGGCCGAATCGCGATCGACTCGAGGGCGTCGATCTCCTCACTGATTCGCATCGACCCAAGCTGTGCGGTGAACCGACATCCCGACTGCGCGGTGAACGCCGTAGCGGCGAGTAGTGGTCCTATCTCGCGGGTCGTCGCGAAGGCCGAGAGTCCGCCGGTCACCGGTGCCATGCCGAGCAGATTCAGCGCGGTGTAGCCCTCGATACCGACCGTCGCGCCACCCATGACACCGAGGATGAGCATCACCCCGACGGTTCCACCGCCGACGACGATCGCCCCATTGCCCCATGCGACGTCGGAGAGCAGACGCCAGACTTCTTTGCGGTAGTGGACGAAGGTCAGCGGCACCGCACCGATCGACCGCACGAGGAACGTGACGAGATGCCCCATCCGGGCGAGCGCGTCGCGGGGTGCGGTGACGACCACCTTGCCCGCGTTGAGCGGACGCAGAACCGGTGCCACATACCGTGATGCAGTCACCTCACACCACCTTTGTCGGGACGAGGAGAGCGAACATCTGCGTGAGAATGACGTTCACCGTGAACAAGAGGAGGACCGAATTGACGACGGCGGCGTTGACCGAATTCGCCACTCCCGCAGGCCCACCCTTGGTCGACAACCCGCGGTCGCACGCGACGATTGCCACGATCGCCCCGAAGATGACCGACTTGATGAGCGCGAACGAGAGGTCGGAGACAGAGGCGAACGATGCGAAGGTTCCGGTATAGCTACCGGGTGTGCCGCCCTGGAAGTACACGTTGAACACGTAGCCGGTGATGAAGCCGACGAAGCACACGAAGCCGCATAGCAGGAAACTCACGACCATCGTCGCGAGGAGTCGCGGCGAGATGAGGCGCTCGATCGGGTTGACGCCCATCACCTTCATCGCATCGATCTCGTCGCGGATCGTCCGCGAGCCGAGATCGGCGGCGATGGCAGAGCCGACGGCACCCGCGAGCAATAGCGACGTCACCAGGGGTGCACCCTGACGAATCACGCCCAGACCCGTTGCCGCGCCGGAGAACGACGTTGCTCCGATCTGTCCGGCGATGTTGCTCACCTGGATCGACACGATGACGCCGATCGGGATGGCGACGAGCAGGGTCGGCAAGACGGACGTGCTGGCCATGAACGCGCACTGACGGATGAACTCCGCGAACGGAAACCGCCTCTTGGCGATGTCGACGAAGAGGGTCCGGAACACCTCGACGAAAAGACCGAGTTGCCGCCCGAACGTGTCGAACGAGGCCACGACATGCTCGCGAAACCACACGGCAGCGCCATTATGACGAGACCTGATGGTCACGCCACGGTCTGGCGCCGTACTCTCCTGCTCCGCGGTTTCACTCATGCCCGACTCTCGATGACAACCACCCCTGCCCGTGCTGTGCGCACCTCCGGTGTCGCGTATGCCGGAGATCATGCCACTGTTGGCACCACGCCAACAAGCTGTTTACCTTTACCGAACTAACTGCGCGGTAATATACATCGCCCGACCGACGGCATGTGCGATGGGTCACATGGCGGCGAGTCGGCGCTCACGCGCCAGCGGATCTACGGTTGGGCCATGGAGACCACCCCCGGACCCCGCAGCCCTCGCGACGCAGACACCATAGCGACAGGCGCCTCGAGGTCGGAGGAAAACGTTCACAGGAGTTCACCACAGAGACGATTCGACCCACCCCGTCTCATCGACGATGTCGAGGTGTGGGCCCCGGCCGCGAGTTCGGTCATTCTCGTGACCGACACACCGGACGCCGACGGCAGTCCGATGACGCCCGTGACCGACGCACCGGGCTGGTGGCGGGTCGACACTGTCGGCGGCGCGGGTTCCGGTGCGGCGTTGCAATCAGGTTCGGAGCCGCAGCGCCGCTACGGCTTCAGAATCTTCCGCGACGCCGCGACATCGGACGACTCGAGCGCCGACGCCCCGGTGCGTCCGGACCCCAGGTCTGTCCGCCAGCCCGACGGCGTGCACGGCATGTCGGCGTTGCACGTCGTCGACGAATCGATCTGGACCGACGACGAGTGGCACGGACGGTCGGTTCTCGGCGCGATCATCTACGAGCTCCACGTCGGGACGTTCACTCCCGCAGGCACACTCGACTCCGCCATCGACAAACTCGATTACCTCGTCGACCTCGGCGTCGACTTCGTCGAACTCATGCCGGTCAATGCGTTCAACGGCGACGTCGGATGGGGATACGACGGCGTCGACTGGTTCGCCGTCCAGGAATCCTACGGTGGTCCCGACGCGCTCGTGCGGTTCGTCGACGCATGCCATGCGCGCGGGATCGGAGTCGTCCTCGACGTCGTCTACAACCATCTCGGGCCGTCGGGAAACTATCTGCCGGAGTTCGGGCCGTACCTCAGCGACGGCGCCACCTCGTGGGGCGCCGGACTCAACCTGGCCGGGCCGGACTCCGACACCGTGCGCGACTACATCGTCTCCAACGCACTGCGCTGGCTACGCGACTTCCACATCGACGCACTGCGACTCGACGCCGTCCATGCCCTCAACGATCACCGGGCGGTACACATCCTCGAGGAGCTTGCCACCGAAACAGATTCTCTCGCAGCAGAACTCGGCAGACCGCTGTCACTCATCGCCGAGAGCGACCTCAACGACCCCCGTCTGGTCACACCGCGTGATCGTGGCGGCTTCGGACTGACCGCGCAGTGGGACGACGACATCCACCACGCGATCCACACACTCATATCCGGGGAGCGGCAAGGCTACTACGCCGACTTCGGCAGCTACGACGCGCTGGCAAAGGTGTTGCGGGGCGGCTTCTTTCACGACGGCACCTATTCGTCGTTTCGACGTCGACACCACGGCAGGCCCATTCCGACCGACGAGATCGCGGCAGCGACCCTGCTCGCCTACACCTGCAACCACGACCAGATCGGCAACCGCGCCATCGGCGACCGACCGTCGGCCTATCTCGATCCCGGCCAACTCGCCATCAAAGCGGCTCTGGTGCTTCTCTCCCCGTTCACTCCCATGCTGTTCATGGGTGAGGAGTGGGCGGCGAGTACCCCGTTCCAGTTCTTCACCTCGCATCCCGAGCCCGAGCTGGGCCGCGCAACCGCCGAGGGACGCAAGGCCGAATTCGCCGAGCACGGTTGGGATAGTGCCGAGATCCCCGATCCGCAATCACCGCAGACGTTTGCCGACTCGAAGCTCGACTGGAGCGAGCCCGGCACCGGAGTCCACGCGCGGGTACTCGAGTTCTATCGAGCACTCATCGAGCTGCGCAAGACCCGAAACGCGTTCGCCGACACGTCATTTGCCTCACTCGACGTCGAGTACGACGAGCAGGCGGGCTGGTTCGCGATGCACCGTGGCGACCAGAGCGTCGTCGCGGTGATCGGCGCAGAGCCGACCGACGTGCCGATCCGGCTCGAACCGGCGCTGAGCTGGGCCGAGGTCGACATCACCGACGACGGTCTGCACAGCCCCGGCCACAACGTGGTTGTCGGCACCCGAGTTCGGTGACGGCCACGTCACCCCGGTTCAGGTCAGATAGTTGTACGCCGACGAGCCCGGCTCGAGTCGCTCGCAGTTGAGTCGGGAGTGCGACATCCGCTCCATGAGGTCGCCGAGCCCCTCCGGTGAACCGAGCTCGATGCCGACGAGCGCCGCACCCGTCTCACGGTTGTTGCGTTTGACGTACTCGAACACCGTGATGTCGTCGTCGGGACCGAGGACTTCGTCGAGGAACCTCCGCAGTGCGCCCGGCTCCTGCGGGAAGTCGACGAGGAAGTAGTGCTTGAGTCCCTTGTGGACGAGGGACCTTTCGATGATCTCGTTGTACCGCGACACGTCGTTGTTGCCGCCGGAGATCAGGCAGACGACGTCGGCGTCGGCAGGCAGTGACAGTCTCGACAGCCCGGTGACGGCCAACGCGCCCGCGGGCTCGGCGATGATCCCCTCGTTCTGGTACAGGTCGAGCATCTCCGAACAGATCGCGCCCTCGTCGACGTGGGTGATGTGAGTGGTACCCGGTGTCACGACCAGCGGATCGTCGACGGACAGCACCGGCACGTGCGACGTTCCGCCCTGCCGCGCGACCTGCCGTCGCACCTCGGGATGGTCGGCGACGGTCGCACCCATCGAGGCGAGTACGCGGTGACCGAGTGCGCCGATCCGCTTGACCGCAGCACCGTCGACGAACGGGTCGATCGCGCCGAGCGTGACCGGCCCTCCCGCCACCAGCGCGGCCGACAGCGATGCCGCACCGTGCGGTTCGACGCCGATGATCGCGACGTCGTCGGATTTCGACCGCAGGTAGGTGGCGATGCCCGCCAGACAACCACCTCCGCCGACCGGAAGGACGACGACGTCGGGAACCCTGCCGAGTTGCTCGACGATTTCCACCGCACTGGTGCCCTGCCCGGCTGCGGTCCGCGGGTCGTCGAATGCGTGAATCCACGCGGCACCGGTCCGGATCACATCGTCCTGCGCAGCCGCCGCGGCAGCGTCGTAGGTGTCGCCGACCGCGATGAGTTCGACGAATTCGCCTCCGTGCCAACGGATACGGTCGCGTTTCTGCTTGGGCGTCGTGGTGGGTACGTAGATGCGCCCCGGCACCTTCATCGTGCGGCAGGCATAGGCGACGCCCTGCGCGTGGTTGCCCGCACTCGCCGCGACGACGCCCGGCGCGAGCTCGTCCTCGGACAGCAGCGACATGGTGTTGTACGCGCCGCGGATCTTGTAGGACCGAACGGTTTGCAGGTCTTCGCGCTTCACGTGGATACGAGCGCCGTACGCCTCCGAAATACGCGGTACGGCCTCGAGCGGGGTACGAGTGACCGCGGGCGAAATTCGCTCGACAGCCGCTTCGATCGCGTCGGCGGAGAGCTGCTGATCCGACGCTGTGGGCTGCGAATTGTCGATTCCGAGGTGTTGCGTACTCACCCTCTTATCGTCTCACCTCACGAAATCCCTCGTCGCGCGACCCGACCGACGTAGCATCGGTGGCGTCCACCCATTTCGCCGCGCGTCGTCGACACGCCGTCGTCCAGCACAGTGGCGACACCTCACCGCATCGCGGCGGACGACAAGCAGGAGGTCGGCATGCTCCGACACCGCGTTCTGACACCATCCCTTCGGACGGCAACTCTTCGGCGGACCACCGCTCTTGCCACCGCCTGCGCGGCAGCCTGCGCGACGGTGATCGTCACCGCCGTCACCGGCACCGGTACCGCGAATGCCGCGGCGCCGTGTCCGGGTGGCGCCGCACCGGCACGGCTGGTCGGCACCGTCCCCGGAGCAGCGTTGGAGGGATTGACCGTCGATTCGCGCGGACGGCTCTACACCACCGACCTCGTGAGCGGTCGGGTGTTCCGACTCGATCGGCCCGGCGCGGGTGCCGTGCCGATAGCCAAGGTCCCCTCCGGTGGCGCAGGAGCACTCGCGTGGACCCCTGACGGCACGCTCCTCGTCGGCTACGGGTCGGACCCACGCGTGTTCCTCGGCGATGCGATCCGTCCCGGCGCGATTGCACGGCTCGACGTCAACAGCCTGGCCCTGCGCCCGTGGGTCGGCGGCCTCTCCGCAGCCGACGGGATGGACGTGTCGGCACGTGGAAATGTGTACGCCACCAACGACTTCGGCAATTTGGTCGGACGCATCACGCCCGCCGGGGCGGTGCAGGCCAACTGGGCTTCGATTCCGAGCGCGAACGGCGCCGTCCTCAATCGTGACGACAGCTTCCTGTACGTGTCGCGCACGTTCAGCAACCCGGGAGTCAGCCGAATCTCCACCGGCAATCCCCGTGTCGTGCAGAGCCTGTTGACGCTGGGCGGGGCGGACACGCTCGCCGCACCAGACGGATTGACACTCGACGCCGCCGACCGTCCGGTGGTTCCGTTCAACGCGAGTGGTCAGATCGTGCGGATCACCTCGCCCGGACGCTACTGCGTTCTCGCGAGCGGCCTACCGCTGTCGAGCGTGGTGTCGTACGGGCGTTCCGCGAGCGGTTTCTCGGCCGGACATCTGTACCGGGCGGGCTTCGACGGCCGGATCTTCGAGATCCCGAGTGGCTACTCGGCCGGATCGGTGGCGGCGTTCCCCGGCCGTTGAGCTGACTGGCGCGTGAGGCTCGCGGCGACGATCCACACGGCGACGCCTGCTGCCGCCGACGACCATGCGGCGATCTCGGGCGAACGGGTCACGACGAGGGCGATCAACGCGACCACGGTGGCCGCCACCGCGGCGTACAGCTTGTGGACGGGCCAGCTCACGCCGGCGATGTCGACGGTGTGGCCGTGGCCGGTTGCGTGTCCGCGGTGAGCTCCGTTGGACTCGATCAGGACTGTCATCGGATACCTCGCAACGATTCGGCTGGCTGTTCGTCTACCCGTTCGGGTTGGCTATGCGTCGAGTATAGACATACCCACGAGAAAATGTTCGGTGAGCCGAAACCTTGCAGCCCGACATACCTGGAACTGCTGGTCAGCCGGTGTTCTCGTTCTCGCCCTCGTCCTCGTCCTCATCCCTCAGCGTCTGTCAGCGTCTGTCAGCGTCCGTCACGCAGGGTGTCGAAGAGTTCGTGATAGGGACCGACAAGGTACGCGGTGTCTTCTGCGGCGAGGCGATCGTCGCGGCGGGGATGCACGATGGTCTCGGTGCCCCGCACGATGGCGATGATGCGTGTGCGCGTCGGCAGGTCGGCCATGGTCATGCCGTCGAGCGGGCTGCCGGCGCGGATGAACAAACCACCGACCATGAACGAGCGCTGTCCGACGGAGAACGTCGAGATCACCTGCAGGCCCAGGGCCGCCCCGATGAACCACGGCGCCGCGAGATCGACCGTCGATCGGACGTTCTGGAATCCGAAACGATGCGCGACGGCCGTACCGAGCGAGTGGTCGTAGACGCGCATGACGACGGGGACCCCCGGTCGGCCGTCGACGCCGCGAGACCACCGTGCGCCGAGTAGTTCGCGCAGCACGATGCCGCTCTCGATGTTCACCATGTCGTCGTGGGTCAGCACTGCCACGGCCCGCGCCCGCGCGAGGCCGGCGTCGTGCAGAGTGTCGCGGAGGGTCGCATCACCGAACACGACCGGGATATCGAGTTCCGCTGCCGCACCGAGGTAACGGTTGTCGTCGTTACGCTCGACGACCGCGACCGGGTGACCGAGCGCTACGAGGTCGGTCGCGACCCGGATACCGAATGAGCCGAGACCCACCACGATCACATGGCCCGACATCTGGCTCGCGCGCCGTCGTCCGGCTGATGTCTCGATACGACGCGACAGGAGCAGGTCGGCGATGAACGCCATGAGGATCGCCGTCGTGGTGATACCCGCGAACATCAACACGATCGCGAAGAGACGCAGCCACGTCGGCTGTCCGACGAAGCTGAAGTCGCCGTAGCCGACGGTCGCGATGGTTTCGGTGGAGAAGTAGAGGGCGTCGACGAAGCTCATTCCCGGTCGGTGGTAGGTGAAGCGCAGCAGCACCGTGGCGCCCAGCAACAGGGCAAACGAGACACCGAGTGCACGGAACAGGTTGGGATTCACGTCGTCTCGGAACGCACGGAGTCCGCCGAGCAGACGCATCGAGAAGGGCCGGTAGCGTCGACGGTGCACACGCTCGGTATCGCCGTTGACTGCGATGCTCTGGTCCGCCAACTCGTCGGCGGTGCCGATCATCGCGACCCAGTCTCCCGCTGTCACGGCCAGATCGCGTCCGGGACAGGGAACCACCTCCCCCGGCTCGGCGCTGTGCTCACCGCGCAGCACAGCGACGGGAGCGAGATCGCCGTAGAGCTCGCGCAACGTGGCGTCGCGGGGCGCGTAGTCGCCCGCGACGAGGAAGTCGTTGCCCGCCACGGGAATCGGGTGTGTGGTGCGGCCCAAGCACGCCTCGACCACCGACGGACCCGCGAGTTCTGCAACATCGAGCACCGCCCCCGGACCGTTGCCGAGCGCGACAGCGTCGCGTAGGACACCGCTCGACAGGTTGGTCACGACGCGCACTTCGGCGCTGAGTTGACGTGTCAGAAGGGCGATCTCGAGGTTGAGCGCGTCGTCGGAACCCGCACAGACGACGGCCGCGGCGGTCTCGACGCCGACGTCCGGCAGTTCTGCCGGGTCGTGCAGCGACACGATGGTCGCTCCCGCGAGCCGTAGTTCTTCGGTGATGCGCTCGGTGAGGGCGTCATCGCCGTGCACGATGATGTGGCCGGGCATTGATGGAGCGTACCCGCGTTGGTCAGCCCAGGCAGGTCGGCCCGAGTAGCGCCTTCAGGTCGCCCATCAACGCCGAACTGGGCGTGACGCGCAACGACTCGGTCAGCTTCAGCACCGTCGACCGCTCGTCGCTGACCAGCGTGACGTGCACGTCGGCCGGGCCGGGATGTCGGGTGAGCACCTGCTTGAGTGCCTGCACGCGATCAGGTGTGCAGGCACGAGCCGCAAGTGTCAGCGCGACCGGTTTGGTGGCCCCCGCGGCATTGAGATCGGGAACGGCGAGGTCGTTGGCGCTGATCATCATCGAGTCGTCGCGCATGTTGACGCGCGCCTTCACCAACACGATGTTGTCGGCGACGATGTCCATCCCGTACGTCTGGAACGCGCGCGGGAAGAAGTAGACCTCGACGCCACCGACCATGTCCTCGAGCGTGACGGCCGCCCACGGCTCGCCCTTCTTGTTCACCCTGCGGGTCACCGACGAGATGATGCCGCCGATGGTGATCTGCGCGCCGTCGGAGATGTTGCCCTCGAGCAACTGCGTGATCGAGGTGTCGGTCTGGGCCGCGATCGCGTGCTCGACGCCGCTGAGCGGATGCCCGGACACGTAGAGCCCCAACATCTCTCGTTCGAGTGCGAGCTTGTGTTTGGAATCCCACTCCTGGTCGGGCACCTTGACCGCGAACACCTCGGCCATGGTGTCATCGGCTCCGCCGCCTGCATCGCCGAAGAGGTCGAACTGTCCGATCGCTTCGGCTTTTTTGGTGCCGATGACCGACTCGACAGCCTCGACGTGGATCAGGAACAGGCCCTTACGGGGATGGTCGAGCGAATCGAATGCGCCCGCCTTCACCAACGACTCGGTGACCTTCTTGTTGCACGCCGTGACATCGATCTTGTTGAGGTAGTCGGAGAAACTGGTGAACTTCCCCTTCTCATCGCGCGCGGCGAGGATCGACGACACGACGCCTGACCCGACGTTGCGGATCGCGGCGAGGCCGAAGCGGATGTCGGTTCCGACTGCGGCGAAGTTGTGCTGCGACTCGTTGACGTCCGGCGGGAGCACCGTGATGCCCAGCTTGCGGCAATCGGCGAGATAGATGGCTGCTTTGTCCTTGTCGTCGCCGACGGAGGTGAGCAGTCCTGCCATGTATTCGGCCGGGTAGTTCGCCTTGAGGTAGGCGGTCCAGAAGGAGACCAGACCGTAGCCCGCCGCGTGCGACTTGTTGAACGCGTAGCCGGCGAAGGGCAACACCGTGTCCCACAGGGCGGTGATGGCGGCCTGGGAGAACCCGTTGTTGCGCATCCCCTCTGCGAAGCCGTCGTAGGCCTCGTCGAGGATCTCCTTCTTCTTCTTACCCATCGCGCGGCGCAGCAGGTCTGCCTGGCCGAGCGAGTAGCCCGCCACCTTCTGAGCGATCTGCATGATCTGCTCTTGGTAGACGATCAGACCGTAGGTCTCGGCCAGGATTTCCTTGAGCGGCTCTTCGAGCTCGGGATGGATCGGCTTGATCTGCTGCAGCCCGTTTTTACGCTTGGCGTAGTCGGTATGCGCGTTCACGCCCATCGGTCCCGGGCGATACAGCGCGAGCACGGCGACGATGTCCTCGAAGCCGGTCGGCTGCATCATCTTCAGCAGTTCGCGCATCGCCGCGCCGTCGAGCTGGAACACACCGAGGGTGTCGCCCTTGGCGAGCAACTCGTAGGTCTTGGTGTCTTCGAGCGGCAGGGTGTCGAGGTCGAGATCGATGCCGCGGTTGAGCTTGATGTTCTCGAGCGCGTCGCCGATGACTGTCAGGTTGCGCAGGCCGAGGAAGTCCATCTTCAACAGACCGATGGCCTCACACGACGGATAGTCCCAGCCGGTGATGATCGCGCCGTCCTGTGCGCGTTTCCACACCGGAATCGCGTCGGTCAGCGGTTCGGACGACATGATGACCGCACACGCGTGAACGCCCGCGTTACGGATCAGACCTTCGAGGCCGATCGCGGTGTCGTAGATCTTCTTGACGTCGGGATCGGTCTCGATGAGGGTGCGAACCTCTGTGGCCTCACCGAACCGCTCGTGTTCGGGGTTCGTGATACCCCACACCGGGATGTCCTTGGCCATGATCGGCGGCGGCAACGCCTTGGTGATGCGGTCGGCGATGGCAAAGCCGGGCTGGCCGAACTGAACTCGCGCGGAGTCCTTGATCGCAGCCTTGGTCTTGATCGTTCCGAATGTGATGACCTGGGCGACCTTGTCGCTGCCCCACCGGTCGGTGGCGTAGCGGACCATCTCGCCGCGCCGACGGTCGTCGAAATCGATATCGATATCGGGCATCGACACACGCTCGGGGTTGAGGAATCGCTCGAACAGCAGTCCGTGCGGGATCGGGTCGATGTTGGTGATCCCGAGCGCCCACGCGACCAGCGAGCCCGCCGCGGAACCACGGCCGGGGCCGACGCGGATACCCACCTCGTGGGCGTGCCGAATGAGGTCGCCGACCACGAGGAAGTAGGCGGGGAAACCCATCTGGATGATGACGTCGAGTTCGTAGTTGGCGCGACGCAGGTAGTCCTCCGGCACCTCGACGCCGGGGAAACGACGCTCGGCGAGACCGTTGGCGACCTCTTTGCGCAGCCACGTCTGCTGCGATTCGCCATCGGGGACCGGGAAGATGGGCATACGGTCGCGGTGGGTGAAGACGTCGGCGTAGGACTGCACCCGCTCGCCGATCTCGAGGGTGTTGTCGCAGGCCCCCGGGATGACCGAGTCCCACTGGGCTCGCATCTCGTCGGCGGACTTCAGGTAGTAGCCGTCCCCGTCGAACTTGAATCGTGTCGGGTCGGTCAGGGTCTTACCGGTCTGCACACACAGCAGCGCCTCGTGGCTCGCGGCGTGGTCTTTGGTGACGTAGTGGCAGTCGTTGGTGACGATCGGCTTGATGCCGAGTTTGCGGCCGATGTCGAGCAGGCCGTCGCGGACCCGGCGTTCGATCTCGAGTCCGTGTTCCATCAGCTCGAGGTAGAAGTTCTCCTTACCGAAGATCTCCTGCCATTTGGCGGCGGCTTCGAGGGCTTCGCGGTCATGACCGAGGCGGAGACGGGTCTGGACCTCGCCGGACGGGCAGCCTGTAGTGGCGATGATTCCCTCGGCGTGTTCGGCGATGAGGTCGGCATCCATTCGGGCCCACTTGCCGAGCTGGCCCTCGATGGACGCCAGCGACGACAGCTTGAACAGGTTACGCAGACCGGTCGCGTTCTCGGCGACCATCGTCATGTGGGTGTAGGCACCCGAACCCGAGACGTCGTCGCCCTTCTGATCGCGCGTACCCCACTGGATGCGTTTGGTGTTGAACCGCGACTCCGGTGCGATGTACGCCTCGATGCCGATGATCGGCTTGATCTCGTTCTTGATCGCGGTGTTGTAGAACTCACTCGCACCGAACATGTTGCCGTGGTCGGTCATCCCGATCGCGGTCATGCCCAGGCGTTTGGCCTCCGCGAACAGGGGCGACACCTTTGCTGCACCGTCGAGCATCGAATACTCGGTGTGGTTGTGCAGGTGGACAAACGAACCGGCCACGGATGCCTCTCACCTCGAAGGAACGTTCCGAACGGAACGTCGCTGAATGTGCGTGTCTTGCTATGTGCGTGATCGATACCAACCTCAGGTCGAGCCCAAACTCAGGTCGCACCCAATCTCAGGTCGAACCCAGCCACTGGTCGATCCCAACCACTGTAGGACTCGCCTCTGACACTCACGAACGTGCCGCGCCAGGCTGTGACAGATGAGGCGAGGATCCCGGAGTGTCGCTCGCGGCGTGTCGGCGCGGGCGACGAACTCAGGTGTCGCGCAAGACGTCCAGAGCGTGCTGAAGGTCGGCCGGATAGGGGCTGACGAACTCCACCCAGCGCCCGTCGGCAGGATGGGCGAACCCGAGCGAACGAGCATGCAGCCACTGGCGCTCGAGCCCGAGTCGCGCAGCCAACACCGGGTCGGCTCCGTAGGTCAGGTCACCACAGCACGGGTGGTGCAGCGCGGAAAAGTGCACGCGAATCTGGTGCGTCCGTCCCGTTTCGAGGTGGATGTCGAGGAGCGACGCCGCGGCGAACATCTCGAGCGTGTCGTAGTGGGTGATGCTCGGCTTGCCGTTCGCGGTGACCGCGAACTTCCAGTCGGCTCCCCGATGACGTCCGATCGCCGCGTCGATGGTCCCGGTCGGCGGATCGAGGTGACCCTGCACCAGCGCGTGGTACCCCTTGTCGACCTCACGGTCGCGGAACGCGCGCTTGAGCAACGTGTATCCGTGCTCCGACGCCGCGACCACCATCAACCCCGACGTTCCGACGTCGAGGCGCGACACGATGCCCTGCCGTTCGGCTGCGCCGGAGGTCGAGATCCGGAAACCCGCGGCGTCCAACGCGCCGACGACGGTTGGCCCGCTCCACCCCAGTGACGGATGGGCAGCCACGCCGACGGGCTTGTCGACGACGATGATGTCGGAGTCGTGGTAGATCACCGACAGGTCCTCGACAGGTGTCGGCTCTACTCGCAGCGGCTCGTCCGGCTCGGGAAGCAACACGTCGAGCCAACTTCCGGCCGCGAGCTTGTGCGACTTGCCGACTGCGACGCCGTCGACGGTCACGTCGCCCGCGTCGGCGAGATTGGCCACGACGGTCCGCGACAAGCCGAGGATGCGGGAGACCCCGGCATCGAGGCGCATGCCCGCGATCCCGTCGGGAACCGGCATGGCACGCGATTCACGCATTCTCGGCCTCGACCTTCTCGGCGCGCCGAGCGGCGAAGCCGGAGCGCGAGCCGTCGTAGTCGTATCCGAGCAGCGACAGCACGACGAGCAGCACGGCACCGCAGACAACCGATGAGTCGGCGACGTTGAACACGGGCCACCAGCCGACCGAGATGAAGTCGACGACGTGCCCGCGCAACGGTGCGGGGTCGCGGAAGATGCGATCGATCAGGTTGCCGATGGCTCCGCCGAGGACCAGACCGAGGCCGAGGACCCACCACCCCGAGCGGAGTCTGCGGCTGAACCGGATGATGACCACCACGACAGCGAGCGCGATCAGCGTCAATATCCAGGTGTAGCCGGATGCCATGGAGAATGCCGCGCCGCTGTTTCGCACGAGCCGAAGCGTGACCGCATCACCGATGATGTGCACCGGTCGCTGCGGGTCGAGCAGCGCGACGACCAGCGACTTGGTGAGCACGTCGAGCGCGATCACCGTCAGGGCGATGCCCGCGAGCCAGGCCAGTACCGAGGTCGAGCTGCGCAGCATTCCGCCACGGTCGTTCTCGCTGGTGTCCTCGGCGTCGGAGAGGTTGTGCGTCTGGTCGGGTCGGTCATCCACCCCACCATCATCCCTGACACGTGCAATACGCTGACTGGCGTGTCCGATCCGACCCGTCGAACTGCCGAAGAACCACCCCCTCGACGCCGCTCGGTTCGCCGCCGGGTCACGCTCGGGTCGACCGCAGCAGCACTGGTGTGCGGGCTCCTGGTGTCGGCGTGCGGCACCGACTCGGGTTCTGATGCCGAGTCGGGGCAGTCGTCGGGAGCCCAATCGGGCTGCACTACCACCTCGACCTCCGGTCAACGCGACGCCAATCTGATCCCCATCCCTCCCGCAGCGGTGACCGTCACATCCACGGGCAATCAACCACAACGAGTGGTCGGCGGCGCGCCCGACCGTTCGACGCCCCAGCATTCGACGTTGTCGACGACGTCGTCTGTCACAGCGGCCGACGGCACGACCGAGCAGACCGTCGACATCCCGATCACTGCGACGTTCCATTGCACCGACAACACAGATCTCGAGATGACACTCGGCGCGTCGACCTCTCCCGACCCGACGTTGAACGACCAACTGAAGGCAGCCAGGGACGCCAAGGCCGGCGTAGCGCTCGGACCCGGCGCGGCGCCTGTCTCGTTACGACTGATCCCCACGAAGGATTCGGGTTCGGAAGCGAGGAGCGCGATCGAGCAGTCGCTGGTTCAGGCGTTCCAGAACTCGATTCCCTTGCCCACAGAGCCGATCGGTGTGGGTGCGACGTGGCGAACCGAGCGGACCATCACGGCTGCGACCACACTCACCCAGACGATCACCGCGACGCTCAAGGCGTGGGACGGCAACCGCGTGACCATCGACTTCACCACCGAGGAATCACCGGTCAACTCGGTGTACGCGATTCCCGGCTCCGACACCACGCTGACCATCTCCCGCTACTCCTACACCGGCTCGGGGACCCTGGTCTCCGACGTGACCCGCGGTCTGCCGCTCAGCGGCTCCGGCACATACACAGGCGCGCGTGAACTGGTCGGAGCCGACCCTGCCAACCCGCTGCTCCAGAAGATCGGCTTCTCCTACACCTGGAAGTAAAGAGCTCCTCACACACACGAGAGCCCCTGTCCCGGGCGGGACAGGGGCTCTCGTTGTGGTGCAAGCGCGCTCAGGCGTGCACTTGAATCCAGGCGTGCACTTGAATCACTGGGTGCACATGGCGCTCTTGATGTTGTTGCCGGACAGGATCGGGCACACCGAGTCGCTCGCGAGCTTCCAACGTCCGTCCGCGTACACGATCTGGGCGTCGAGCTTGGTCGGCGGGTTGTCGGGGAGCTTCACCTGAACCTTCACCGTGGCCTTGTTCGGTCCGGCCGGGATCACCGGCGGAAAGATCTGGTAGGTGACGTCCTTGTTGTCCTCGCGTGCCTTGACGAGCTTGTCGAAGAGCTGCGGATCCTTCTCGGAACCCTGCACGAGTTCGGTCTTCTCCGAGTTCGGCACGTTCGGATCGAGAGCCTTGTCCAGCATCGCGTTCAGTGTCGCGACGCTCGGGCGGACGTTCGGGTTGGTGACCCCGGCGTCGGCACCCGACGCGCCTGCCTCAGAGGTGGCTGCGGCACTGGTCGTCGTGGCGACCGTGGGGACGTCGTCGGAATCGTCGCTGCTGCTGCACGCCGCGAGGGACGTGGCGACTGCGGCAGCCATGATGGCGGCACCTACGAACTTAGGGAACTTCAAGGATCTTCCTCACATTCAACGTCGGCGATGATCGTGTTCGGCGGTGATTCGCGAGTCGTACGCGGTTCACGGCGACCGTCACAACGGTCGCCATATCCACCCCCGTGGCCACAAACTCACACCACTATGCCAAACACATCGACTCCGCCCCACGACGCGTACCCGCCGAGATCGCCAGTTGTCGCGATCTCGATGAGCATTGCGGCGTCGTACGAGCAGTGCCGACGGGTGAAACGGTTGACGGCCGACATCGGTTCCAGGGACGCTGTCTGGCATGACGCAACCCCGAATCGCGCTGATCACCACGGGCGGAACGGTCGCAGCTCGCCAGAGCGCTGACGGGGCGGTGCCGGTCTTGAGCGCGTCCGAACTGCTTGCCCAAGCAACGACGCCCTCGGCGGTCACTCCCGTCATCGAGACCAACGACCTCATGTCCGTGGACAGCTCGGCGATGACGGTGACTCAGCAGGCGCAGGTCGTGCGCGCGGTCACGGCCACGCTTGCCGATCCCGACGTGACCGGGGTCGTCGTCACCCACGGCACCGACACGATGGAAGAGACGGCATTTCTGGCCGACCTCGTCTCCGACGATCCCCGCCCCATCGTGTTCACCGGTGCCCAGTACCCCGCCGACACCCCCGAGGCCGACGGGCCCGCGAACATCGCGGCGGCCATCGAGGTGGCAGCCGATCCGGATAGTCGTGGACGAGGCGTCGTGCTTGCCTTGGGCGGACGCGTGCTGCCGGTTCGGGGAGCGTTCAAGGTCTCGACCACAGCGACCGAGGCCTTCGACACCGTGCACGCCGCGCTTCCGCGCCCCCTCGTCGTCGACGCGCTCCCCGAACGCCTGGCCCGCGTGGATACCTACGCGTTGTATCCCGGCGTCGCCGCGGGAATCATCGCCGCAGCCGTCGCGCAGCGTGCCTCGGGAATCGTGCTCGCGGCGACGGGTTCGGGCAACACCCATCCCGACATCACCGCCGAGGTCGTCGCCGCGCGACGCGCGGGGGTCGCCGTCGTCGTCACGACACGCGTTCCCTACGGCCCGGTCGTCGCGACCTATGGCGGTGGCGGCGGAGCCGTCGACCTCGAACGCGCAGGCGCGGTGGTGTCCCGCTGGTTGCGCGCGCCACAGGCACGCATGGCCCTGATCGCGCTGCTGTCCACCGGGCATGACGCCGACGACGTCGCCGACTTCTTCCGCCGTTCGGAACCTGCCGCCTGACTGTCGTGGCCTGAGGGCTCAGCGCGGTACATCGGGCCACGCGAGACTGTCGAGTGGGTCACCGCGTCGCAACGCGTCATCGTCGGCTGAGAATGTGCGCGCGATGCCGGGTCCTGTTGCCCGCGTTTCGAATCGCACGGTCACCACGCCGTGCCCGCTCCCCTGCACCCAGCCGTGCCCGAACTCGGGGTGCACCACGTCGACGCCGGTCGTCGCCCAGCTCCCGCTGTCGGAGACAGCAGATCCAGCGCCGCTGTCGGAGACGGCGGAGTGGGTGGTTTCGAAGCCGTCCGAGGGTGGAACCGTGTCGATGGCGATGGCGCCTTCACGATCTGGCGCTTCGAGATCTGCGTCGGTGATCGGCGCGAGGTCGGCTGTCGGTGCGATATCACCGTCGCCGAACAGTGCGTACTGCTCGACGGCGGACAGACCCGAGAAGCCAACTCCGACAAGGCGAATGGGGCCAACCTCGTGCGGATCGAGGGCAAGCCGACGGGCCATCGATGTAAGGGTGTCGAGATCGGTCGTCGCGGCGGGCAGCGTCGACGACCGGGTCAGGATCGACATGTCCGATCGCTTGAGTTTCAGTACGACGGTGCGCGCACCGCGTCCGTCGGAGAGGAGTCGACGATGCGCGTCCGCCGCCGACTTGTCGATTGCGGGTCGCAGGCCGGCAAGGTCGACGATGTCGCGTGCGAAGGTCGATTCGGCGCTGATCTGTTTGGCCGCTGCGCGTTCGGTGACGGGCCGGTCGTCGTGTCCGCGCGCGAGCATGTGCAGTGCCGGTCCGACACTGGAACCGAGTACCGAGGCGACCTCGATGTCAGACATCGCGGCGAGGTCGCCGATCGTGTCAATACCGAGGCGCGCCAACCGTTCTCCGGAGACGGGCCCGATCCCCCAGAGTTTGCGGACCGGCAGTGCGTGGAGGAAGTCGAGTTGTCTGCTCGGCGGAATGACCATGACCCCATCGGGTTTGGCCATTCCCGAGGCGATCTTCGCGATCTGCTTGCCGCTGCCGACACCGACGGAGGCGGCCAACCCCACGCCCTCGAAGATGCGGGCACGGATCTCCTGCGCGAAGGCCTCGGCATCGGCCGCGGTGGCACCGACGAGGTCGACGGGCTCACCGAATGCCTCGTCGAACGACAACATCTCGATGACCGGCACGGCGTCACGCACGATGCCGAAGATCCTGCTGCTCACCACGCGATACACCGAGCCGCGTGGTGGAAGCACCACCGCCGACGCTCCGACGAGGCGTCGGGCCTGATGCATCGGCATGGCCGAGTGCGCTCCGAATCGGCGTGCGGCGTAGCTGGCGCCCGCGACGACACCGCGGCCCCCTGTCCCACCGACGAGCACGGGGCGACCGGCGAGCGTCGGCCTCGTCAGCTGCTCCACCGAGGCGAAGAATGCGTCCATGTCCAGATGCATCACCCACCGGGTGCTGCGTTCCCCGTCTGCGGGCGAACCGGACACTGCTGACACACATCAAGACTAAGCAGGTCGATCAGAGCCTCATTGGGGACTTACCCGGTAGTCGCCCTGCCGACGGCAAAGACCGGGATCGACGCCGCGTGTGTGTGCAGTTGTTCGTCGGATGGGTCGGTCGTCATGCCGTCGGGCAGGAATCGGCCGACCTCCCACCCCCAACGCTCCAGATATGCGCGGATGATCGGACCACGGTCGGCGACGTCGACCTCGGCGAGCTTCACCGTTCGATCGTTGCGCCCACGACGCAGGTGCGCGGTCCCCGCGGCTCTGGCGTTGCGGACCCACTGGGTGTTGCCCCGTACCGCCACGAGGTACTCGCGACCGTCGAACGCAATGGGATTCACCGGAATGCTTTGTGGTGTACCAGATTTTCGTCCGACGATGGTCAGTGTCTGCGCACCGGCGAGGTTGACCCCACGGTCGGCGAGCCAGCGCACGACGGAATTGAAGACGCGGTCCGAGCGGCCGGGCGTGACGTGGTGTTGCGTTGAGTGCATGGCGGTTACTCCTCGACGTCGCAGATGAACTGAGAGCACCGCTCTCGATAGTCGAGTGTGCGCCCTGCGTCGAGGAAATGCAAGAGCACCGCTCTCTGACCTGGCAGACTGTCGGCATGGGAACGGGAAGGACACGGGCCGACAATCGCGCGGCGATGGAGGCCGGGATCATGCGGCTTGGCCGCGAGCACCTGCGCACGCAGGGCGCTGCCGGGCTGTCACTACGGGCGATCGCTCGCGACCTCGGCGTCGTTTCCTCCGCGGTCTACCGGTACGTTCCCAGCCGCGACGAGCTATTGACCCTACTTCTGGTGGAGGGCTACAGCGACCTCGCCGACACCGTCGACGCCGCCGCTGACGCTGATAGCCCGGACGGCGTCGGCGACTCGCGGGAACGTCTGCGGCGCATGGCCGTTGCGATGCGCGCGTGGGCAGTCGACGACCCCGCGCGATGGGCGCTGCTGTACGGCAGTCCGGTGCCCGGGTACTCGGCACCGGCCGAGCGTACGACGCTTCCCGGAACGCGCGTGGTCGGTCGACTCGTCGTCGAGCTGGCGGCCGCGCACCGGGACGGTGACCTGCGTGCGCAACTGCCGCCGATCTCGCCGGAGATCGCCGCCGACATGCGACAGATCCTCGACGAGTTCGGCGTCGACATGCCCGCAGAGGTCGTCGCCGCGGCGACAACCCTCTGGGCGACCATCATCGGCGGGATCAGCCTCGACGTCTTCGGACAGTACGGCGCCGACACCTTCACACATCCTGACGCGTTGTTCACCACGCAGGTCGACGCCGTCCTGTCGCTGCTGTTCGACGACTGACTGCCGCACCGACGGACTGCTGCTCAGCCCGCCTTGTTGACGTCTGCCGTCACCCCGTCGCCGAGTTCGATCGCACCCGCGGCCGAGTCGTCTGCCGATTCGACGACGAACGACGTCGCGAGCACCTCACCGGCAATCATGTCGGCGTGGCGTCGAGCCCATTCGAGTCGCTGCTCGGGCACCACGAAGCGCACCTCGATGCGATCCGACACGTCGAGCCCGAGATTGCGACGTGCCTCCTGGAGTTCACGCACGCGATCCTTCGCCCAACCCTCCGACTCGAGGTCTTCGGTGACGTTCGTATCGAGGACGACGAGTCCGCCCCCACCGGGGAGTTCGGCCGTCGAATCCGGTTCCTCCGCAACGAGTTTCCTGCTGTACTCGCCCGGTTCGAGGTCGATGCCGTCGGCCGACACGATCTCGCTACCGTCGTCGGCGGTCCGCACGCTCCAATTCCCCGCCTTGACCGCCTTGATGACGCGCTGCACATCCTTGCCGAGGCGTGGTCCTGCGGCGCGCGCATTGACCGCGAGCTCGTAATGACCGTATTGATCTGCGTCAGTGGACAATTCCACGGACTTGACGTTCATTTCATCGGCGATCAGATCGGTGTAGGGCGCGAGGCGATCGGCGTTGGGCGACGCGACGGTCAACTGCGGCAACGGCAGTCGCACACGGAGCTTGTTGGCCTTGCGCACGCTCGACGCCGTCGAGCACACCGCTTGCACGTCGTCCATCGCCGCAACGAGGTCGGGGTCGCCAGGCAGTTCGTCACTCGTCGGCCAGTCGGTCAGGTGCACCGACCGCTCACCGGTCAGCCCACGCCAGATCGCTTCGGTCGCCAGCGGAAGCAGCGGTGCCGCAAGGCGACTCGCAACCTCCAGCACCGTGTACAGGGTGTCGAAAGCCTCCGGGTCCTCATCCTGGCCCGCCCAGAAACGTGCCCGCGAACGGCGCACATACCAATTGGTGAGCGACTCGACGAACTCGCGGAACGCATCACACGCCCCGGAGACGTCGTAGACGTCGAGGGCCTCTGTCATGGCGTCGCGCGTGACGGCGAGCTTCGCCAGGATGTACCGGTCGAGCACGTTCGACGAATCGGTGCGCCACGTGGCGGGCCGGTCGGCGTAGAGCTGCAGGAAGCTGTAGGCATTCCACAACGGGAGCAGCGCCTGACGCACGCCCTCGCGGATTCCCTTCTCCGTCACCACGAGATTGCCGCCACGCAGAATCGGCGAAGCCATCAGGAACCACCGCATCGCATCGCTGCCGTCGCGGTCGAACACCTCGTTGACGTCGGGATAATTGCGCTTGGACTTCGACATCTTCTGGCCGTCGTCGCCGAGCACGATGCCATGCGCCGCAACGGTTCTGAATGCCGGACGATCGAACAGCGCAGTCGCGAGCACGTGCAGGTTGTAGAACCATCCACGCGTCTGACCGTTGTACTCGACGATGAAGTCACCCGGATTATGCGCAGGCGCCGAGCCGTCGCTCGCCCCGTCGAACCATTCCGAGTTCTCGAACGGGTAATGCACCTGGGCGTACGGCATCGAGCCCGACTCGAACCAGCAGTCGAGGACCTCGGGAACGCGACGCATCGTCGAATTTCCGGTCGGGTCATCGGGATTGGGCCGCGTCAGCTCGTCGATGTAGGGCCGGTGCAAGTTGTTCGGGCGCACGCCGAAGTCGCGCTCGAGCTCGTCGAGCGAGCCGTAGACGTCGGTGCGGGGGTACTCCGGGTCGTCGGAGACCCACACCGGGATCGGCGCGCCCCAGTAGCGATTACGACTGATGTTCCAGTCGCGTGCACCCTCGAGCCACTTGCCGAACTGCCCGTCGCGGATGTGTGCCGGCGACCAGGTGATCTGCTTGTTCAGCTCGATCATGCGGTCCTTGATCGGGTCGACCGCGACGAACCACGACGGAACGGCCATGTAGATCAACGGCTTTCCCGACCGCCACGAGTGTGGGTAGGAGTGTTCGATGGTCTCGTGCCGGACAACGCGCCCCTCGTGCCCGTCCGGCGCAGCGAGAACGTGCGACCCACCGGCCTTGAGGTCTTTGATGATCGGCGCGTTGGCGTCGAACACCATGAGACCCTCGTACGGCGGGACCTGCGAGGTGAATCGGCCACCGGCGTCGAGTGGTTGCACGACCTCGATGCCGTTGGCGGTCGAGAGCTCCATGTCCTCCTCACCGAAAGCGGGCGCGAGATGGACGATTCCGGTGCCGCTGTCGGTGGTGACGTAATCACCGAGCAAGACGCGGTGCGCGTTGGGATGCCCGACGAAGAAGTCGAACGGCGGTGTGTAGGCCAAACCCTCCAGGTCGCGGCCCTGATACGTGCCCAGCACCTCCGGGTCGACGATCTCCTTGGCGTAGCTGCCGAGCAAAGGCTCGGCGAGCAGGTACTCGCGACCGTCCGCCGCGCGCACATGCACGTAGGAGACATCGGGGTTGACGGCGATCGCGAGGTTCGACGGCAGCGTCCAGGGTGTCGTCGTCCAGATCAGCGCGTTGACCCCGTTCAGTGCCGACAACGGACCGTCGGAGTCGACGACCAGCGGCATGCTGACCGTGAGGGCGGGATCCTGGCGCATGCGGTAGGCGTCGTCGAGCTTGGATTCCTGGTTGCTCAACGGTGTCTGCTCGTACCAGGAGTACGGCAGCACGCGGTATCCCTGATAGATGAGTCCCTTGTCCCAGAGCCGCCTGAATGCCCACATCACCGACTCCATGAAGTCGATGTCGAGGGTCTTGTAGTCGTTGTCGAAGTCGACCCAGCGAGCCTGGCGGGTGACGTAGTCACGCCACTCACCGGTGTAACGAAGCACCGAGTCGCGGCAGAAGTCGTTGAACTTCTCGACGCCCATCTTCTCGATCTCCGACTTGTCGGTGATTCCGAGTTGACGTTCGGCTTCGAGCTCTGCGGGCAGACCGTGTGTGTCCCAGCCGAATCGACGCTCGACCTTCTTGCCGCGCATCGTCTGGTACCTCGGTACCAGATCCTTCACGTAACCGGTCAGCAGGTGACCGTAGTGGGGCAGGCCGTTGGCGAACGGCGGCCCGTCGTAGAAGACGAACTCGGGGGCGTCGGCTCTGTTGGCGATGGATGCGGCGAACGTGTCGTCGTTCTTCCAGTAGTCGAGCACGTTGAGCTCGACGTCGGGGAATGAAGGCGCACCACTACGTACGCCGCCGGTCATGTCGACGACCGGGTACACACGTGTTGCCGATTCTGACTGCTCGCTCACGCTGACTCCTCGTGCCTGGCTCGCACGTCCTCACCGGACGTGTGCATGTGCTCTTGGCACGGGGACGCACGACGTGTGCGCGGTACCACCCCGCTTGCACCGGACTACTTCGATGCCGCTCATGGCCATCTCGGACCGGCAGGCGAACAACGCCGAGATGTTCACACACCCGGAGTGCTCCAACACTGCCAACCGAATTGGCCTGCGGCTATGACGGGCCACTCCCGCCCGGTTCTACTGGGATGCTCACCGACTCACGCGATGCGTGACGAGAATCCGTTCTTCCGGGTGCTCCCCGGTGATGGCCGGATCATTGCGCTTTCAGTGTAGCGACCGTGGCAACCCGGCCACGAATCGACCGTTGACCGCCCGCAATCGACGCCGCAGGGGGTCGCTCGAGATCGATCGCTTCGGATCAGTCGAGCGGAGGACGCCAGTTGGGATCGAGCGGATCGAAACGCGCAGTTCCGCTCCCCTGCTCACGCTCGGGCTGTTCCCACGGCCGATCCGACGGCTTTCCGTCGTCGGACGGCGGTTGCTGTATTCCGCGCGGCTGCTCGCGATCTGACTGTCGAGGCGCCGTTCCGGAATGCTGGTCGGTGCCCGGCTGGCGCTGTGGTTCGTTGCCCTGCGGATACGGGCGCTGAGGATACGGACCCTGCGAATAAGGGCGCTGCGAATACGGTTGCGGCGGGTAGCCCTGAGCGGATGGACCCTGAGGGGGCGGCTGCCCGTAGCCCTGCGGCGTTGCCTGCTCGCCGGCCGCCGGTGGTCGGCGGAATCCGCCGGTTGCGGAATCGCCCCCGACGGCGCGCAGATAGTCGTCGTAATTGCCCTCTCGCGAGGACGGCACAGACTTTGCGTCTGAGGGGGGTGCATCCGTGCCGCGCGTGTCTGCGCGTGGTGAATCGGCGCTTGGTGGATCAGCGCTGGGTGCATCGGCATCGGGGGCAACCGCACCAGATGCGTCGGGGGCTGATTCCGGATTCGATGTGACGTCGGAGCGTGGACCCGACCGCCCGCCGGGTTGAATCACGCCCTGCCACGACGACTGCGGAGGGGAATCGCGTCGGGCAGCGCCAGCGTCGAAGACGTTGCTTTCGGAGCCGGAGCGGTCGCTGTCAGCGACAGCGTCGCTGCGACGCCCCCGAGTGTCGGGTTCCTCGTCGACTTGATCATCGCCCGGGTCCCGATCATCTTTTCGGCCGGAGCCGATGATGTCGACGATCAGGAATCCCAGACCGATCAGACAGACAACGATGCATGCCACCGCGAGCCACACCGTTCCGGTGATCAACCCGACGATGAGCAGCACAAACCCCACCAGGGTGGCCGCAAGCGCCAGACTCAGCACGTCATCTGCCTAATGACTCCGCCGAAGGCCGATCAGCTCTGCGAGTAGCTGCTGAAGCCGCCGTTACCCGGGTCCGACGAGAAGGACTGATCGGGACGACCACTCTCGACCGGCGCCGCACTGCCGCGCTGCTGCAGCTCTTCGAGCTGGGATTCGAGGTAGGTCTTGAGGCGGGTCCGGTACTCGCGCTCGAACGTCTTGAGCTGTTCGATGCGACCCTCGAGAACGCCACGCTGCTGGTTGATGGTGCCCATGATTTCGCTGTGCTTGCGCTCGGCATCGCTCTGCAACGCCTCGGACCGCTCCTGTGCCTGGCGGAGCTGAGCTTCCGACCGGGTCTGCGAATCGGCGAGGATGGCCTCCGACCGCTGACGAGCGTCGGACAGCAGGGCGTCGGACTTCGTCTGGGCCTCGGAGACCATGGTGTCGGCACGCGAACGCGCATCCGCGAGAAGCGTATCGGCCTCTTGGCGTGCAGATCCGGTCAGACGGTCGGCGGTGTCCTGTGCGAGCGCGAGAACGCGAGCCGCGCGAACGTTGGAGTCGTCGTTGGCCAGCGGCGCAGGTGCGGCAGCAGCGACCGGCTGCTGCGGAGTCTGCACCTCGGTGGGCGCCGCGGCGAAAACCTGTGTGGAATCGTCGGCGGTCGACGTGGAAGGCGTTGCGTCGCCGCTGCCTGCCTTTGCGTCGGCGAGCTCACCCTCGAGCTCTTCGACACGTTGTTTGAGGTCGCCGTTCTCCTCGATCAGACGAGCGAGCTCTGCTTCGACAAAGTCAAGGAACTGATCGACTTCGTCCTCGTTGTAGCCGCGCTTACCGATCGGCGGTTTGCTGAACGCGACGTTGTGCACATCAGCTGGTGTCAGCCGCATGTCGGTTCCCCTCATTGTCGTTAGAGCGTTGGGTCGTCTCGAGCTGGTGTCGTTCGAGCTTGGTCTTCAGTTGGGCGGGCAAGTCACAGCCTATGTGTACAGACTGTCACTCAATATTCATACCAGTCAAAATCCGTAACTGGCGTCTCATCCTGTCACATCTGAACCGCTTGTCGCATACGTTCGATGCCGTCCTGCAACTCAACAGTCACTCGATGATGACACTCAACGGTAGAACATTCGATCGTGTCGCGGCACCGAGACCACGCGCAATGGCCGATCAGACGACACGCCGGGAGCACCGTCACACCAGCCTGACGACGAGTGATCGCAGGTCACACGAGTGATCGGAAATCTCAGATGAGTCCGCTGGCGAGAGCATCCGATGCGGCGCTGTTGGCGAGGCCTCGCATGACCGACATCAGGATGAGTACGACGATCATCACGATCATCAGCGACAGGTCGAGTCGGACTGGCCCGAGCGGGATCGGCGGCAGGACGCGTCGGAGCGCCTTGATCGGCGGGTCGGTGACCGTGAATACCGCCTCGATGATCACAACTGCGATACCCGTCGGCCGCCATTCACGCGCAAAGGTGCGCACCAATTCGATGACGAGGCGCGCAAGGAGCAGCAGCCAGTAGATGAACAGCACGTAGTAGAGGACTTCGAACAGAATCGCCACGAGTCAAGAGTGCCTGATATGTCGGGCACGCTGCACGCCAGGTACCGCTGACCTGGTGCGCGCGAGCAGAGGTGGAGGCCAACCGAGCTTCGGCGGGCGAACCGTGTTGCGATTCGCCCGCCGAATAAGCCGGTGTCAGCCGTGGTTGTAGAAGCCCGTCGCGGCGATCTTCTTGCGATCCTCCGCTGAGACGTCGATGTCAGCCGGTGAGAGGAGAAACACCTTCGTGGCGACTTTGTCGAACGAGCCACGCAGTGCGAACGCGAGGCCTGCAGCGAAGTCGACAAGGCGCTTCGCGTCGTCGTTGCTCATGTCGACGAGATCCATGATGACCGGATTTCCGTCACGGAACCGCTCGCCGATCGTGCGCGCTTCGCTGTAGTCGGCGGGGCGCAGCGTCGTGATCTTGTGGAGCGGACCGTCGGCGAATACCTGCTCGAGGTCGGGGCTCGCAGAGGCCGCAACAGCGGCCGATCGGTGCGGTGCCGCGCTCGACCGCTGGAGCGGCTCGAGGCGCGACACCGGGCGGGGCCGCTCGGCGGGCTCGGAGTGTCGCGGACCCGCGTAGGTGTAGTCGCCCTGGTACCCCTGCTCGTAGCCGGGTGCCGAATCGAAGCCCGGGCCGAAGCGTCGCTCGTCGTAGCCTGCGTCTACAGCGTCGCGGTACCCGGGGTCGGCGTAGGAATCGCCGTAGCCGTCGCGCAGCGGCGCCTCGCCGTAGTAGTCGTCGCGGTACGCGCGCTCACGCGAAGCCGACCGCACGGGACCCGGTCCGGGCTCGTCGAAGTAGTCGTCCTCGTACTCGCTCGGAGGCACCATGCCGAAATATGCCTTGAACTTCTGCATCGTGGTCATGTGAGGCCTCTCTGGTCATCCGACGCCCGCGGCGGGTTCGCGAGTGTTGTCAGTGTGGAGTTTGTTCTCGTTGGTTCGCATGTGACCAATGTGACTAGTGAGAGATTAACGGGCGCGGACCCATGATTGCGGTACCGACACGCACGCATGTCGATCCATGTGCGACGGCACTTTCGAGATCGGACGACATACCCGCCGACAACCCGGTCGCCTGGGGAAATCTGGTCCGAAACCGTTCATGCGCCTGCGCGGTTCGCGCCATCCACTCGTCGACATCGCCGTCGAGCGGTGCAATGACCATCAGCCCGCGCAGTGCCAGCGAATCGCTTGCCTCGACCCTGTCAGCCAGCTCGGGAAGCTCGTCCTCGAGCGCACCACCCCTGGTCGGGTCGGCGTCGAGGCTCAGTTGCAGATAGATGCCGAGCGGCGTGCTCCGCTCACCGTCGTCGAGTGCGGACCGGCTCGCTGTCGCCAGGTGATCGATGAGCTTGTCGCGGTCGACCGAGTGCACCGCGCGGGCCCACCTGGCGACGGTGCGCGCCTTCTTGGTCTGGACCGAACCGATCATGTCGAACGCGACGTCGCCGAGGTCGCCGCCCGCTTCTGCGCGCAGTTCGTCGATCTTGCGACTCGCCTCGGGTTCCCGCGACTCGCCGAAACCCTTCTCGCCCAACGTGATCAATCGCGCGACATCAGCCGCAGGGAAGAACTTTGTGACGACGAGTAGCTCGACGTCACCTCGTCGTCGTCCAGCGGCGTCGACCGCGGCGTCGAGACGTGTACGCACACCCGACAGCGACCGCGCCAGTTGAGCTGTGCGCTCATCGTCGTGTGCAGTCATCACGACGACTCCGGGCTCGGGTTGATCCAGATGACGGATGCGAGCCTGCCGGTCGGCGCACCGCGTCGGTGGCTGAAGAGGTGCGCGTCCTCGATCGTGCACCGCGGGTCCTCTGCCACCGCCGCCACACCCAGCGCGAGCAGTTGCCGACGCAGGCCGGCACGCAGATCCAGCCCGGGGGTGCGCTTGTCCGTCAGACAGGCACTGCCCGGAAGATGCTCTTCGACGTCGCGCTGCATCGCAGCGGGGACCTCGTATTGGCGGCCACATGCGGCAGGGCCGAGAAATGCGCCGATCCGCTCGGGGCGCGCACCCAACGAGATCATCACGCGCAGCGTTTCCGGGACGATCCCGATGCGCGCTCCGACACGTCCGGCATGCACCCCGGCGATCACACCCGCCTCGTCGTCGCTCAGCAGTACCGGCACGCAGTCGGCGCTGAGAACCGCGAGCGCCAGGCCCGGCGTCGTCGTCACGAGCGCGTCGGTTGCCTCGACTGCGTGGCCGACCGGAGCGTCGACCACAGTCACGTTGCGACTGTGGATCTGTTCCATCCAGACAACGCGGTCGTCGGCGAGACCCAGCTGCGACGCGAGCCGAGTCCTGTTCGCGGCGACGGCATTCGGGTCGTCGCCGACGTGGTCGCCCAGATTGAACGTGTCGTACGGCGGTTGCGACACACCACCGTCCCGGGTGGTCACCACACGACGCACCCGGGGCGTGATCGGCACGCTCACGGTCGTCAGCGCTTCATGAACGACGGCACGTCGACGTCATCATCGTCGAGCGTGACGCTGTTGCGGCGGGGCGGCGAGGCCGGGCGATCGGCGAACGGGTCACCAGCGCCCTCCTGCGGCATCTGTCCGAAGAGCGGGTCGCTCTTCTCCGCGGGGTTCACGGTGCCTGCCTGGCCCGCTCCGACAGCCGTCTTGCCGACGGCTGAGGGGGCGTCGGTGCGCTTGCGCGGGGTACCGCCGTCGAATCCCGCAGCGATCACCGTGACGCGCACCTCGTCGCCGAGGTTGTCGTCGATGACCGTGCCGAAGATGATGTTGGCGTCCTCGTGTGCGGCCTCCTGGACCTGCGTCGCGGCGTTGTGGATCTCGAACAGACCCAGGTCGCTGCCACCGGCGATGGACATCAGCACACCGCGCGCACCCTCCATCGACGACTCGAGCAGCGGCGAGTTGATCGCTGCCTCGGCGGCCTTGCGCGCGCGCTCCTCGCCGCGCGACGACCCGATGCCCATGAGTGCCGAACCCGCGTCACTCATGACGCCCTTGACGTCGGCGAAGTCGACGTTGATCAGGCCGGGCGTCGTGATCAGGTCCGTGATGCCCTGCACGCCGTTGAGCAGCACCTCGTCGGCGCTACGGAACGCGTCCATGAGGCTGACCTGGGCGTCGCCCAACTGCAGGAGGCGGTCGTTGGGGATGACGATGAGCGTGTCGCAGGACTCACGCAGTGCGGTGATGCCGGCCTCGGCCTGTCCCCCGCGACGCTTGCCCTCGAAGCCGAACGGACGCGTCACGACGCCGACGGTCAGCGCACCCAGCTTGCGTGCGATCGACGCGACGACCGGCGCACCGCCGGTACCGGTGCCGCCGCCCTCTCCCGCGGTCACGAACACCATGTCGGCGCCCTTGAGAAGCTCTTCGATTTCGTCGCGGGCGTCCTCGGCGGCGCGGCGGCCGACCTCGGGGTCGGCGCCTGCTCCGAGACCGCGCGTCGAATCACGGCCGACGTCGAGCTTGACGTCGGCATCGCTCATCAACAACGCTTGCGCGTCGGTGTTGATGGCGATGAACTCAACGCCTTTCAGGCCCTGCTCGATCATTCGGTTGACGGCGTTCACGCCGCCGCCGCCGATGCCGACGACCTTGATCACGGCCAGGTAGTTGTGCGGTGGCGTCATGGCGCTCGCCTTCCTTATCGATCCAAACCCTAAACCTGAACCATAGATTTAGAGTTATGTCAAGTGGTCTGTTGCCGAGAACGCTATGCACCCGCTGCCCCTGGAGCCAGCAGGCGGCGCGGCGTGTCGCTGTGTTTTTTGGCGCGGCTCGCTCGCGGGTGGGACTCGGTCGGGTGGGTGGGGGTGATCTCGACAAGCTCGATCAGCGAGAGACCGGCTCGATCAGCGAGGGATCAGCTCGATCAGCGAGGGATGGGCTCAAGCAGCGACGGATCGGCTCGATCAGCGAGGGATGGGCTCGATCAGCGAGGGACCGGCTCGATCAGCGGAGGCGCCGCGGCGGCGAAGCCGACGCAGAAGGCTCGGCCCGCGCTACTTCACAGCCGGGAAGTCCGGGCTCGACACGTTGTACTCGGAGGCCTTGCGCGGCAGCAGGTATCCGAGGGTCCGCGCCTTCTCGTCGCCTCTGGCGGAATCGCCCCAGACGACCTTTCGGTTGCCCTTGAGCGTGAACTCGATGTCGACAGGTGAGGACGCGTCGATCGCCGTCACCTGCTCCGAGATGTCGTCGGGTAGTCCCGCGGTTGCCTTCATGGCTGCGACGGTCGTCGGATCCGACGGTCCGGGGTTGGGCGTGGTGAACACCGGAAGCGCGGCGTACTCGCCCGGCAGTCCCCTGGTGGCGTAGGTCAGGTACGAGACGCCGGTGCGGTCGAGGATGTGCACCTTGTCGCCGTCGACGACCCTGGCGGTCGGTTGCCGCTCGACAACCGTGATCAACAGCGACGACGGGTACTCACGCTGTACCCGCGCGGACTCGATCGACGGGATCGCCGCTATCCGCTGGGCGACGACTCGAGTGTCGACTCGCAGGAGCGGCGTCCCCGACGCGACATCGGCCGCATGGAGTATCTCGCCTGTCTGCACTCCCTTGGCACCCTCGACGGTGGTAGTGCGCACCGACATCAGCGGCGTGAAGAACGCGACGAGAACGAGTCCGACGACGACGATCACGACGGCCGCGACCCCGAGTAGCATGCGCGCTCCTCGACGTTCCGGCAGGAACCGGGTCACGACGCGCCCTCGCCTCCGTTGGTCGTGCGCGACGCTGCGCGGGCGTCGTCGAGTGCGGCGAGGATCTCGGGTCCCTGCATGGTGATGTCTCCGGCACCGAGGGTCAACACGATGTCGCCGGGCTGCGCGATCGTGGCGACCACCCCGGCAAGCGTCGAGAGATCGGGGACGAACCGATGGCTCCCGGTGAGCCCGTCTGTGATGCTCCGACCACTCACACCCGGGATGGGCGCCTCACGTGCCCCGTAGACGTCGGCGACGATCACTTCGTCGGCCGCGTCGAGAGCCGAGGCGAACTCTTCCGCGAATTCTTCTGTGCGCGAATACAAGTGGGGTTGAAAGACGGCGATCACCCGACCCTGGTGACCGCCTCGAGAGTGCTCGCCGGCACCTCGTGCCACCACACCGCGGGCTGCGGCGAGCACCGCGGCGACCTCGGTCGGGTGGTGCGCGTAGTCGTCGTATACCGCGACGCCTGCGGCACTCCCCTTGTATTCGAAGCGGCGTCGGACACCGCCGAATGCCTCGACTCCCGCGACGACATCGGCCAGTTCACCGCCAGCGCACACCGCGCCGAGGATAGCGCCGAGGCTGTTGCGTGCCATGTGGATTCCCGGTGTCGTGAGAGTGATCGGGACCTCGATGGCGGTGTCGGCGACCGGCTCTGTGAACCTCACATCGGCCACCCCGCCACTCCCCTGCGGCGCCCACGAGAGCAGCGTGGCCGCCGGGATGACGTCCGGGATGGAGACCGTGTCGGCGTCGGTGCCGTACCCGAGCACCCGGACGCCGCGCGCGGTCAGCTCGGAGGCGCGTCGCTGCGCGAGTGCCACGGTTCCCGGATCGTCGAGGCAGACGATGAGCGTGCCGCCCGGCCGGATCTTCTCGGTGAACTCGTCGAACACCGCGACATACGCTTCGACGCTGCCGAAGAAATCCAGATGGTCGACTTCGATGTTGGTGATCACCACGATGTCGGGGGTGTATTCGAGGAGCGAACCGTCGCTCTCATCGGCCTCCGCGACGAATACGTCGCCGCTACCGTGATGGGCGTTGGTGCCCGACTCGTTGAGCTCGCCGCCGATCGCGAACGACGGGTCGAGGCCCGCATGCTGCAGCGCGACGACGGCCATCGACGTCGTCGACGTCTTGCCGTGTGTTCCTGCGGCGAGCAGCGTGCGGTGGTCGGCCATCAGTCCTGCGAGGACGTGGGGCCGCAACAGAATCGGGATCCCACGCTCGCGTGCCGCGACGAGTTCCGGATTGGTCTTGGGTATGGCGGCGTGCGTCGTGACGACGACGGTCGGGCCGCCGGGCAGCACATCCAGGGCGGCGGCGTCGTGTCCGATCGTGATCTCGGCGCCGCGTGCACGCAGCGCGATGATTCCGCGACTTGTCTTGGCGTCCGATCCCGACACCTGACCACCACGGGACAGCAGAATCCGCGCAAGCCCCGACATTCCTGCCCCGCCGATACCGACCATGTGGACTCGACGAAGCTCGTCCGGTAGCGGCGCGGCTCCCGGCTCGGGGTGTGCTGAAGGCTCGGGGTGTGGTGGGGTCACGTCGTCGATTGTCACCGCTCGCGGGCCGATTCCGCCGAACGAAACGCCGCCCCGTCATCGGGAGCGCCAGGTCCGCTCGTGCCCTCATCGCGAGCCGCTGACTCGCGATCCTTGGTGGCGACCGGTGCGTCTGCGTCGACCTGCGGCTGCTCGCCGCGCTGCGCGGCTCGAGCCTTGCGCCCGAGCCGATGCGATGCAGCGAGGTCGAGGGCCGCTCGTGCCACAGCATTCGCGGCGTCGCCGTGGCCAGTCCCCGACGCCGACGCCGACATTGCCGCGAGCCGATCGGGGTTGCCGAGGAGCTCGGGAACCTTCGCTGCCACCCAGTCCGCGGTGACCTCGTCGTCGGCGACGAGCACTCCGCCGCCGGCTTCGACGACCGGCAGCGCGTTGAGTCGCTGCTCACCGTTGCCGTGCGGGAGGGGAACGTAGATGGCTGGGAGCCCGGTCGCCGACACCTCGGCAACCGTCATCGCACCAGACCGGCACATCACGAGATCGGCAGCCGCGTAGGCGAGGTCCATGCGCTTGAGGTAGCCGACGGCCCGATACGGCGGAGCGCCCTCGGGTGAGACCGGGTCGATCGTGTTCTTGGGTCCGTACGCGTGCAAGACTCCGATCCCGGCACGCCCCAGTGCATCAGCTGCGCCCGCGACCGCCTCGTTGAGTCGTTGCGCTCCCTGCGAACCGCCGAACACGAGCAGGGTCGGCGCATCCTCGTCGAGGCCGAAGTAGTGGCGTGCCTTCGCGCGCAGGCCCTTGCGGTCGAGATCGGCGATCACCCCGCGCACCGGGATGCCGACCACCTCGGCGCCGTCGAGTCCCGAGCCGTCGACCGCGGCCATCACGACGTCGGCGAAGCGGGCGCCGACCTTGTTCGCGACACCGGCACTGGCGTTGGCCTCGTGGATCACGATCGGCAGCCGTCGACTCGGCCGCAGATGGGCCCTGGCCGCCAGGTAGGCGGGCATCGAGACGTAACCGCCGAATCCGACCACGACGTCGGCCTTCGCGTCGGCGAGGACTTTGCGTGTGGCCAGAACCGAGCGGAGCAACCGCGTGGGTGTCTTCGCCAGCTCGATGCCGGGCTTGCGCGGCAGCGGTACGGGCGGGATCAGCGCGAGGTCGTAGCCGCGTTCGGGAACGAGCGTCGTCTCGAGTCCTCGAGAGGTGCCCAAGGCGGTGATCCGAGCGGTCGGATCGAGTCTGTGCACTGCGTCCGCGACGGCAAGCGCCGGTTCGATGTGACCTGCGGTGCCACCACCTGCGACCACAACCGACAGCTTACGGTCACTGCCTCCCGCAGCCCCCGGGTCGGTTGTCGTGACCCGTGTTTCGTCCGGACCCATTCGGTCTGCACTCCGTTCACATCTGTTCTGCTCGCAACGAGACGATCAGCGACCGCTGCCCGACCGCCGCGACCCACCCGACATCTTGTCAGTTCTCCCCGTGTGGCCCGAATAGCGCCCCGAGTCCGACCTCGATGTCCCGGCTGATGCCCCGCTTCGCGCCGACCCTGGCACCGCCCTGGCTGTCGCACGACGGGCGGATTGGCTTGCACGGGCGGAGTCCGACGATCGTCGCGTTGGGTTCCGGTGATCGTGTCCGCGGGCGTTGTCACGACGCTGATCGTGTGCGTCGTCACGACGCTGCCCACTGCCTGAATACCCGACACGGTAGTCGACGCGGACCGGACCCGACCGAGGTGCCCCGCGTCTGTCGACGGGTGGACTCGTCTCCGGTGCCACGCCGAAGAAGCGCTCGCCGATCGCCCGACGCCACGCAGGTACCCGAGTGCGAGGCATGGAACGTCGTGCCCCGGATGCGGCAGGTGCGCGACCATCGCGCGCGTCGAGGCGATTCCGCGCACTCTCGGCGCGACTCGGCTTGTAGGCCACGGGAGTCGGCAGTCGGAACCAGCGGCTGACGCGACTGCGCTGGCCAGTCGTCAAAGCGGCGACGGCCTCCGGCTCGTGCCGCGCGGCATTGGCCAACAGGCCGAGCATCGCCAGCACCGTCAGCGTCGACGTGCCGCCGGCAGACAGCAATGGCAACTGGATTCCCGTCACGGGCAGCAGTCCGATGACGTATCCGATGTTGATGAAGGCCTGCGCGGTGATCAGAACCGTGATGGTCGAGGTCATCAACCGCAGGAACGGGTCAGTGCAGCGGTGCGCGATACGGAAGCCGGTGAACGCCAACACGACGAACAGGAAGACGACGAGCAGTCCACCGATCAACCCGAGCTCCTCGCCGATGATCGCGAAGATGAAGTCGTTGTGGGCGTTGGGCAGGTAGTTCCACTTGGCTCGGCTCTGACCGAGTCCGACGCCGAACACCCCTCCGTTGGCCAACGCGAACGTCGCCTGCCGCGCCTGATAGCCGGCGCCTTGCGGATCGTCGATGCCGCCGAGGAAGCTCATCACGCGCTGCGACCGGTAGCTCTCGACGAGTGCCAGGACGACGGCGATGCCGATACCGGTGATGACGAACGCCGCGAACACCTTGATGGGTAGGCCCGCGAACCAGAGCAGCGCACCGACGATGATCGCGATGGTGATCGTCGTCGAGAGGTTGGGCTCGAGGATGATCAGCAGGCAGATCAGCAGGCCGACCGGCACGAGGGGTACGAGCAACTCGCGAAGTGACGCGTTGTCGCGTCGACGTGACGCGAGCAGATGCGCACCCCAGACACACAGCGCGACCTTGACCAGCTCCGACGGCTGCACCGACAGGCCGTTGATGTCGAACCAGCGCCGCGCGCCCTGGCTCAGAGTGCCGATACCCGGCACCAGGACGAGCGCCAACATGATCGTCGTGACCGCGATCATCGGGACCGCCATGCGGCGAAAGAACCGCACCGGCATGCGAAGCGTGAGGTAGAAGACGGCGGCACCGAGCACCACGAAGATGACCTGATTGGCAAACAAGCCGTACGCCGACCCGTCCGCGGAGTACCCCTCCACCGACGACGCCGAGAGCACCATGATGAGACCGAACGACGTCATCAGCGCTGCCATCGTCAGGACCAGATGGTAAGACGCCAATGGGCGGCTCAGGAGATTGCGGACGCCCTCGACGAGCGTCGCGGGAATGGCGGCGGCATCGCTGCGTGAGCGGGGAGCTTTGGGCGCGGTACGTCGTTTCGACGCACGCGGGGGGTCAGAGCCGGCGCTCTTCGCCTCGGTCGACACGTCTTCTTGAGTCGCCGTCACGGCTGCGTCGCCCGGGGAGCGCTCCCCGGCAACGAGCGCGCGGCGGCCGCGAAGGCATCACCGCGTCGTCCGTATCCGGGAAACATGTCCAGCGACGCCGCCGCAGGTGCCAGAAGCACTGCGTCGGGGCGCGGATCGTCGGCCGTGGCCAGCGTCCACGCCTCCGCGACGGCACGGTTCATCACCGCGGTCGCGAGGTCGTCGGAGTTCCCGGGGGCGTCGAATGGGGGTTGTCCCCCGCTCGACACCGGATCCGTTTCTGATCCGAGGGCGCGCTGTGCAATCACACCGCCATCGTCTCCTGTGAATACTGTGACTGTTGGGACTTTTGGGGCGTGTCGCGAAATCGCGTCGACAATGATCGCCCGGTCTCGTCCAATCGCGACAACTCCGGCCAGTCGATCCGCGGAGCCCGTGATCATGTCGTCGACCGACGCACCCTTCAACAGCCCGCCCGCGATGAGCACGACGCGACGGTGTGCACCGATCGCCGCCGCGGCCGCGTGCGGATTGGTGGCTTTCGAATCGTCGACGAAGTCGATGCCGTCGATCGTCACGACGACCTCGCCCCGATGTGCCGCGGGACGAAACGCGCTCAACGCCCGACCGATCGCCGACGGGGCGACGCCGACCGCCAACGCCAACGCAGCGGCCGCCAGCGCGTCGGACACTCCCGACGGCCCCGGGGGGTGAATCGCCGTCGCGGCGATCAGAGGCGTACCGCCGGACGCGCCGTCCTGCTCAGCTGTGAACGCCCGATCGACAAGCTCGCCATCGACGACGCCGAGCTCACCCGGTGCGGGCTCGCCGAGGGTGAACCCGACGCGCCGTCCCGGCACGGGAAGGCCCGCGGCGACGTCATCGTCGAGGCCGACGACACCCACGTCGCCGTGCAGCGCGATCTGCTTGTCGGCCGCGTACGCGGCGAACGATCCGTGCCAGTCGAGGTGATCGTCGGCGATGTTGAGCACGACACCCGCATCGGGAGTGATCGACGGCGCCCAGTGAAGCTGGAACGACGACAACTCGGCGCACAGCACGTCGACCCTCGGTTGCGTCTGCATCGCGTCGAGCACCGGCAATCCGATGTTGCCGCACGCTGCGGCGGCGCGGCCGCTCTCGACGACGATGTCGGTCAGCATCGACGTCGTCGTGGTCTTTCCGTTGGTTCCGGTCACGACCAGCCACGTGCGCGGAGCGCCGAGCAGCCCGGCACGGTCGACCCGCCACGCGAGCTCGACCTCGCCCCACACGGGGATCTCGTGCTCGGCTGCCGCGACCATCAGCGGATTGGTCGGCGCGAATCCGGGCGAAGCGATGACGAGGTCGGTCGTCGCCACCCAGGAGTCGTCGGCCAGGAGCTCGGCGATCGAGATGAGACGGGCGCCGGCGGTCTGCGCGGCATCGGCCCCGACGACACCGGTCGGCTCTACCTCACCGAATCTGTCGTCGGCGATCGTGACCTGAGCGTCGACTCTGAGCAGGAATCGTGCCGCCGACATCCCCGCTGTGCCTGCGCCCGCGACGAGCACGCGCCTGCCGCGCAGATGCAGCTCCGACGATGAGGTCATCACACTCAGCCGTTGACCGTGAGGAACTCGCCGTAGAACAGCGAGAGTCCCAGCGCACACGCGATGGCTGTGAGCAGCCAGAACCTGATGATCACCGTGGTCTCCGCCCAGCCACCGAGTTCGAAGTGGTGGTGGAAGGGCGCCATGCGGAACACACGACGACCCGTCGTCCGGAAGAACGCGATCTGGATGACGACCGACATGATCTCCGCGACGAACAGCGCGCCGATGACCACCGCGAGCAGCTCCGTGCGGGTCGTGATCGACAGTCCCGCGAGCAGCCCGCCGAGAGCCAACGAACCCGTGTCGCCCATGAAGATCTTCGCCGGTGCCGCATTCCACCAGAGGAACCCGAGACATGCGCCGCCACCTGCGACCGCGATCAGCGCGAGGTCCAAGGGGTCGCGCACCTGGTAGCAGCCCCGAGGAATGTCGGCGGCAGGCTTGGCGCCACCCGAGCAGGCGTTGACGAACTGAAAGAACGTCACCAACACGTAGGTTCCCAGCACCATGGCCATCGACCCGGCGGCGAGGCCGTCGAGACCGTCGGTGAAGTTGACGGCGTTCGACCACGCCGCGACGATCAGCCAGCAGAACACCACGAAGGCGACCGAGACCATCGAGATCGCGTCGATGTCGCGGACGTAGGACAGGTGCGGACTCGCGGGTGTGTAACCCGAGTCGTTGCGGAAGCCGAGGACGAGCACGCCGAACAGAATTGCCGCGAGGAACTGCCCGATCGACTTGGCAGTCTTGTTGAGCCCCAGATTCCGGTGCTTGCGGATCTTGATGAAGTCGTCGAGGAATCCGACGCCGCCGAGTGCGGTCGCGAGACCCAGAACGAGCAGCCCGGACGCTGTCGGCCCGTTGCCGTCGTGGGTGAACACTCCGACGATGTGAGCTCCGAAGTAGCCCGCCCACAGCGCGATCAGGATAGCCACTCCACCCATTGACGGGGTGCCACGCTTGGTCTGGTGACTCTGCGGCCCCTCGACGCGAATCTCCTGTCCGAATCCTTGGCGGGAGAACACACGGATGAGCACCGGAGTGAGCAGGATCGATACCGCAACGGCGATCGCACCCGCAATGAGGATCTGGGTCACCGCAGCAGTCCTCCCTCAGTTCGCCCGACGGTCACTCGTCGCTCTCCTTGTTCCTGTCTCGTCATCTCCCCAGTCCCGCAGCTCATGTACCCGAACCCGCCAGATCGGCCAGCGCCGGATCGGTGCCCGCGACGAGCACCATGTCGTCGGGCGCAGGGCGCCAGTCGTCGGTGTCGAGCGTTGCTGCCGCGTCGTCGACCGTCGCGACCAACCGTGCCTCGTCGCCCCAGGAACCCTCCATCACGGCTCCCTGATGCAGCGCACGGACCGCACGTGACTCTCCGACGCACAGTGTCTTGTCGACGGCGAGCCGAACGGCGAGTCGCCCCACCCTGTCATGCTCGACGACGCGCTCGTTCTCGGTCAGACCGTCGCGTGTGCCCATGTCGCCGATGATCGCCCAGGTGCGCACACGTTCAGGTGAATCCCGTGCGCGCGACACCAGGTCGCGAATCGCACGCGACACCGTCTCGACATCCGCAGGCACGATGACCACGTGTCGTTCCCCTTGGCCGCCATCGGGACTCACCGAGCTGCCCCAGACGTGTTCTCGACGACGCCCGCGAGGGCCTCGGCGACGACGTCCCTGTCGTCGAACGGATGCTTCACGCCGTCGATCTCCTGGCCTGCCTCGTGGCCCTTGCCGGCCACCAAGACGATGTCGCCGGGCCGCGCCCACGCGATAGCGGCCTCGATCGCGTCACGGCGGTCGCCGACCTCCCTGATCTCGACACCCGCTCGACGCTCCTCATCCGGCACAGCCTGTGCACCGGCGAGGACGGCGGCGCGGATCTTGGCCGGGTCCTCGGTCCGTGGGTTGTCGTCGGTGATCACGACGAGGTCTGCGCGGCGCGCGGCCACCTCGCCCATCAGCGGCCGCTTGGCCGTGTCTCTGTCGCCGCCCGCACCGATGACGACGGCGACACGTCCGCGCGCCTGCTCGTCGAGAGTTGTCAGCACGGCTTCGAGCGCTCCCGGCTTGTGCGCGTAGTCGACGATGGCGAGGAAGTCCTGCCCCCGATCGATGCGCTGCAGCCGACCGGGAACCGACACGTCGGCGATTGCTGCGGTCGCCGTCGTGACGGGCACACCAGCCGCGACCACGACCGCGACCGCCAGTGTCGCGTTGGCGACGTTGTAGCGGCCGGGCAGCCTGAGCGTGAGATCGTGACCGATCCCGGCGGCGTCGGCGATCTCGACGCGCTGTGAGCCGTCGGACTCGATCGTCGACGGCCCGGCATGCCACTCGGCCGGGACGTCGGTCGTCGAGACAGTGATCGGCGCGATGCCCTTACCGCGACGCGCGACGTCGAGCATGCGTCGACCCCATTCGTCGTCGACGCACACCACCGAACGCACCGCTCGCGTCGGTGATCCCGCCGCGAACAGGAGTGCCTTGGCCTCGAAGTAGTCGCGCATCGTCGGATGGAAGTCGAGGTGATCCTGGGACAGATTGGTGAACGCACCGATCGAGAAGTGGGCTCCGTCGACGCGGCCGAGAGCCAGCGCGTGACTCGACACCTCCATGACCACGACGTCGACGCCGCGTTCGAGCATCGCGGCGAGCAATGCCTGCAGGGTCGGAGCTTCGGGTGTCGTCAGTGAACTCGCCTGAGCGACACCGTCGACGCGGGTTTCCACCGTGCCGATCAATCCGACGGTGTGACCGGCGGCCATCAACGCGGCCTCGACCATGTATGCCGTTGTCGTCTTGCCCGACGTGCCGGTGATGCCGATCAGCTTGAGGCGCTGCGACGGGTTGCCGTAGATCCGTGAGCTCACGCCGCCGAGAATCGACCGAGGGTCGGCGTGCACGAGTACCGCGCACGCGGCGTCGGGCGGGAGCACCCGTCCGAGCTCTGCGCGGCCCGCCGCGTCGGTGAGGATCGCCGTCGCGCCACGTTCGACGGCCTCGGCAGCAAACCTGGCGCCGTGCGTGCGGCCGCCCGGCAGCGCTGCGAACAGGTCGCCCGCGACGATGTCCTGCGCACGCAGCGACACCCCGGAGACGGCGGCGTCAGCAGGCACCGTCCCGATCAGGTCGAGTCGTGCGCCGGTGGCGGTCGAGAGCACGGAGACGGCCGTGGGTTCGACGTGAGTTGGTCTGTTCAGTCCTGCGGACCGGCGATTCGACGCCATGATGCGATCGCCTCCCTCAGCAGTGGTATCGGTGTCGCGTGTTCTCGCCTGTGCGGCTCGAACCCGGGGTATGTGCGGATGCGCGCTCTCCGGAACGCACTCACGATACCGTCAGGACAATTCGTGACGGCGCGCCCACCGGCAAATCAGCGCGCCTCGAGCTTGATCCACGGCGTAGGCGTGGGAGACAGCGGCACCTGCTGGCGCTGCAGAATCCACGAGGCGATCGTCCCGAACAGCGGCGCCGCCGACTGTCCGCCGCTGCCGTCGGAGCTTCGCTTGGGGTTGTCGAGCATGATGCCCACCACGAAACGCGGGTTGTCGGCGGGAGCGATGCCTGCGAACGTGATGTTGTAGCTCGAGTTCGAGTAGCACCCGCACGCCGGGTCGACCTGCTGCGCTGTACCCGTCTTGCCCGACATCTGATAGCCCGAGACCGCACCCTTGTAGCCCGTTCCCGACTGCACGCCCATCGGGTCCTCCTGGAAGACCCCGCGGAACATGTCGCGAACCGTACGCGCGGTCTGCGGACTGACCACTCGGACACCAGCGGGCCGATCAGCATCCTCGACGTTGCCGCCGTCGCGCTGCTCCGACTCGAGGATGCGCGGTGGCACACGGAGACCGTCGTTGGCGATCGCCTGATACATCGCGGTCATCTGCAGGAGCGACATCGAGAGGCCCTGCCCGATGGGCAGATTGGCAAACGAACCACCCGACCACTGACTCAGGGCGGGAACCGCTCCACCGCTCTCTGCCGGAAGGCCGACGCCGGTCCGCTGCCCGAGCCCGAAGCGCTTCACCATGTCGGCGAAACGTTGCTCACCGACACGCTTGGCCAGCATCAGCGTTCCGACGTTGGACGACTTACTGAAGATGCCCGCCGTCGTGTACGGCTCGACGCCGTGCGACCACGCGTCGTTGACGGTGACTCCGGCCATATTGATACTGCCCGGCACCTGCAACACCTCGTCCGGCCTGGTCAGCCCATATTCGACGGCCGCGGAGGCAGCGACGATCTTGTTCACCGACCCCGGCTCGAACGGCGAGGTGACCGCCGGGTTGCCCAGGTCCGATTTGGTCTGTTCCGACAGCGGCTTGGATGCGTTGAACGTTCCGTCGTTGGCCATCGCGAGCACCTCGCCGGTCTTCGCGTCGAGTACGACCGCCGACGCCGACTTCGCGCCGGACGCCTGCTTGGCCTTGTTGACCTCGCTCTGCACGAACCACTGGATGTCTGAGTCGAGCGTCAGTTTCACCGTGGCGCCATTGATGGCCGGGTGCACGTTGCGGGTGCTACCCGGGATCACCGCGCCGTCGGAGCCGCGGTCGTACGTCTTCGATCCGTCGGTCCCCGCGAGTACCGAATCCATCGACGCCTCGAGACCGATCAACCCGTTTCCGTCGTAGTTGACGTCGCCGACGACGTTGGCCGCCAGCGAGCCACCCGGATAGAGACGGATCGCCTGCGGGTCTGCGCCCACCTCGGGATAGTCGGCGACGATCCGTGCCGCGACCTCAGGGCTCACCGACCGTGCGAGATAGACGAACCCGTCGTCGCTCGTCAGCTTCTTGTGCAGATCGTCGGAACTGATCGATCCGCCGAGCGCCGACGACACACCGTCGGCAATCTCCTTGAGTCTCTTGTCCACATCGGGGTACTCGGGGTTCTTCTTGTGCTCGGCCTCGATCGACTTGCGAACGGCCTTGGGCAAGAACGTGAGTGAACGCGCCTCGTCGGTGTACGCGAGGGGGCGCCCGTTCCGGTCGAGGATGGCTCCACGCTTGGCCGTCAGCACCTGGGTGTACTCGCGTTGCTGCGCCGCCTCCGCTGAGATCGACGACGCCTCGATGGTGTGCACGACGATCATCCGGATCGCCACCGCCAACACCACGAGGAGAATCACGACTCCTACAGCGCGACTACGGAATTCAAAGGTGCGTGGACCTCGACCCCGTCCGCCTCCGCGGCCACCGGTACCCGACCCTCCGCCCGCAGGTGCTGGGCGTCGCCCTGACCGGGGCTGCGCAGTGGGCGGGTCGAAACGCTCACCGATCCGCTGAAAACTGGCGCGTGTCATGGTTGTCAATTGTCCACTGCCCTAACGGGCTCCCGCCGAATTTGCGCTCGGCGGGTTGCCATTCGTCTGAGCCGAGGGTGCAACATTCGGATTGGGTGCGGCAGCGGCCCCCGGCGCCGGAGCGTCAGCGCGCGCGGGAGCATCGGCGCGTGCCGGGGCGTCGCCACCCTGGTTCCGGGTCGGCGTGGTGTTGGTTCCGGGAGCCGTATTGTTGTTCGGCGCTGGCGAATTGGATGAGCCGGCGCCGGACGAGTTGCTGTCGCCGGACCTGGTCGCATCACCGGACGGGGCAGCATCCGAGTCCGATGTGTCCGCACCCCCGAGGCCCATCGAATCACTGACCTTGCTCTTGTCGATCTTGCTGGTGGGATCGGGCTTGTCGTCGGGGTTGATCGTCCCCATCGGCTTGCCGGATGCGGGCTCGGGATCGCCGAGCACCTTGGGCTTGCCATTGGCGCCGACAACCATCCGGGCCGGATTCTGAACCGGGATCATCCCCAATTTCGCTGCCTTGTCGGACAATTCGGGCGCGGAGTCGCCCGACTCGTAGCTGCGCTTGAGACTGTCGCGGCGGTCGACGAGCGACTGGTTGACCTTGCGCTCGATTCCGAGTCGGTAGGAATCCTGCGCGGCCTTCGTCGACAGCCACAGACTCAACCCGAGACCGACGACGAGCAGCGCGAGAACGGGCACCACGAACGGAACCGACCGCGCACGAGTGAACAACGAGACACGTCGGACACTCGAATCGCGGTCACCACGTGTCGACGTAGAGCCCTGCGCCACAACACGATTGCGACGGCGATCGAGCGCACGCTGGGCTGCCCGCGAGCGGTTGGCACGCTCGGATTCGAGATTCTCCCGACGCGGACGACGGGTTGGCGTTGTGGTGGCTGCACCTGCGCTGTCGGCGACGGTGCGGTCGTCGAGCACTGTCATGACCGATTCCTCTCGACACGTTCGATGGCGCGGACCCGTACCGGGGCAGACCGCGGATTCTCGGCGAGCTCGGCCTCGCCTGCCTGCTCGGCACCTCGGGTGACGAGTCTGAATTTGGGTGCGGTTCCCGGCAGTTCGACCGGAAGGCCGGGTGGCGACGTCGAGGTGGTACGAGACGCGAACTCGCGCTTGACAATTCGGTCTTCGAGCGACTGATAACTCATCACCACCACGCGTCCGCCCACCGCGAGCGCGTCGAGCGCTGCGGGCAACGCGAGACGTAGGGCGTCGAGTTCGTGATTGACCTCGATCCGCAGCGCCTGGAACGTGCGCTTCGCGGGATGCCCACCGGTGCGACGTGTGGCCGCAGGAATTGCGGCATAAAGCAATTCGACGAGCCGCCCACTCGTTGTGAAGGGTTCGGTCTCACGGGCCCGGAGAACGGCCGACGCGATCTTGCCTGCGAAGCGTTCTTCTCCGTATTCCGACAGCACCCGTGCGAGGTCGCCGTGCGAGTACGTGTTGAGCACATCTGCCGCGGTCAGGTCGTCGTCCGGATTCATCCGCATGTCCAGCGGGGCGTCGACGGCGTAGGCGAATCCACGATCGGCGCGGTCGAGTTGCATCGACGACACGCCGAGATCGAAGAGCGCGCCGTCGATGTGGTCGACGCCTGCCTCGGCGAGGACGTCGTCGATGCCGTCGAATCGAGACTGGTGAAACGAGATCCGGTCGCCGAAGCGGGCGAGGCGATCACGTGCGATGTTCAACGCCGATTCATCACGGTCGATGCCGATCACACGCGCGTCGGGGAATTCGGTGAGTATGAGTTCGCTGTGGCCGCCGGCCCCCAACGTCGCGTCGACGAACACTGGGCGGTCGGTCTCCGAGGGGACTGCACCAGAGTGGGTCAGGGCCGGTGCGAGAAGTTCGGTGATCCGCCGTGCCATGACGGGCACGTGGCCGAATTCTCCGGAACGACGTTCGTCGTCGTGTGGCGCGTTCACCGAATCACCTCCCGACGCGTGCTGTCTGCACGCCCCGACCCGTTGCGGCCACGCACACTCATCTTGAATCCCTGGCACCGACACCGGTCCGTGCGAAGAGTCTCGCCGGGTGAAGCGGGGTCCCGGTCCGGTCGCGCACCTGGCGTTGGGGAAGTACGCCAGGGTCGTTCCGGACCGGGGCCTCGATCCACCCGAAGCCCTGTCCATCGTGTGCCATTCCTCGGCTACAAGACCGCGTTCAATGCGGCCGAGTTGGCTGCCGAGAAGTTCTCCTCGTGCTCGTTCTGGTACTCGCGCCACTTCTGCGCGTCCCAGATCTCGAGGTGATCGAAACTGCCGAACACCACGCACTCCTTGGTCAGCTCCGCGTACTCCCGATGGTCGGGAGACAAGCTGATCCGACCCTGCCCATCCGGGCGCTGCTCCTCGGTGCTGGCGAAGAAGTAGCGCTGAAAGGCTCGTGCCTGCGGATCGTTACGGGATGCCTCCACAATTCGGGCGGCGATCTCGTCGAACTCCTCGGCTCGAAACACCGACAGGCTGTGGTCTTGGCCTTTTGTGACCATCACGCCTCCTGCCAGTACGTCGCGGAACTTGGCGGGCAATGTCAGTCGCCCTTTGTCGTCCAACTTGGGTGTGTAGGTGCCGACAAATCGAACGGACGACATGTCGACACCTCCTGCCCCCTGAGCGATCCGTTCCGGTCCGTCTCACCCAGTGCTGCCACAGTACCCCACTTTCCACCACTTTCCACCCCTTCCACCCCCTGAAGTCGCCATCCAAAACTATTACTGCAGGTCAACACGGATAAACACGGTGGTGGATGACACCACGCGCCGCGTGTCCCAGCCCGCCATTCGTGTGTCTAGAAGGACGAAACAGCATCAAAGTGACTGATGGGAGCCAGTTTTATGCCCGGGTGGGGAGATGTGGGGAAGGCGGTGGGGCGCTGTGGGGACCGCGGTGGGGCGGCGTGGGGAATCAGGGGCCGCACAGCTGGCGGCGGCGTCGCGGGAGCTCCGGAGTGGGCGGTCCGATCAGGCAGACCCGAGCGATAGGTGCATGGCCCGGCAGAAGGCAGGGTTAGAGGCGAGGTGGCCGGCCGGCCGATGCGGACACAGCGTGCTCACCCGCATACGACAGCAGGGCAACACATTGGTGCGATGTGTTGCCCTGCTGTTTGTGAGATCTGACTATCTCAAGGAGCGGTGGAGGCGTGAATGTGTGTCTTATCGAAGGCAGTGGGTGCTGCAGCACACACACATCCTTCGATACGACACACATGTGACGGAAAGGAGGCGCCTGATCAATCAGGCGCCTGGGTCACTCCTGGTCGAAGCGGCGGTTGAACCGTTCTTCCATGCGCTCGGTGAACTTGCGCTTGCCTGCCTGCCGCGCGGGGGCGTCGGCGGGTGCCGAATTCTCGGGAGCCGAGCGGCCACCGCCCCACAGAGCGAGGAGGCCTGCGCCGAACATCACGAGAAATCCGATGAGGCTGACGACGGGAAGCCCGGCGACGCTGAGGCCCACCAATGGGCCGACGACGAGCAGCACAAGACCCACGACGAAGACCGCCGCCGCCTGAAGACGACGACGACCCGACGACCGGCCAAGCCGCCGACGCTTCACGCTGGACGCGAACTTCGGGTCCTCGGCGTAAAGAGCACTTTCGATCTGTTCGAGCATGCGCTGCTCGTGCTCCGAGAGTGGCACCGACCCTCCTTACTACGTTGCCGATTCACACATCAACGAGATTGTGGCGACCGCGGACGCCAGTCTCGTGACATGTGTTCGCGGCTTACTGCTTCCATGATACGAGGTGATTGCAAGCGCGACCACCATAACCACCCGACCGTCACATCGAAGCCGCCAATAGCGACAATTCGGGACCTGTGATCACGTCGGGTGAAATGACCGCCAATCAGAATCGCCGTACGGGCGCCGTCGGCCGCGAAGCGCGAACCGCAGGCGCGGACGAGCCGATGAATCAGGCGATGTGGTCGTAGCCGTAGTCGGACCGGTCGACCGCTTGGTGCGCAAGCTTTCCCTGTTCGTAGGCGACGATGATGTCTTCGACGGCGTCGAGAAACGACAACACGCGGGAGCGGAGCGCCACGACCGCCGAACCCTCGACGGAGCGACGCAGGCCCGACTCGATCTCCATGCGCACAGACGACATCCGGGCAAACGCCTCGGCGAACTCTGCCAGATCAGGAACGGCCGACGAGATCCGTGACCACGCATTTGGGGACACGCGTCGAGATGCTCGCTTCGCGGGTGGTTCGTAGACCGCGAGTGCCGCTCCTGCCGCCCGCAGCGCCGCCAAGTAGTACTGGCGGAACCGTTCGGCGTCGTCTGGCACGCCGTCGGCATTCTCGACCAGGATCTCTGCGCGATCGAGGAGGTCGCGAGCACGCACGACGACCATCGGGTCGATCTCCGGACGCACCACTGCACCTCGCCGTGCGTGACGCACTGTGCCGCGCGTCGGCCTATGGACTGCCATCTCGCGCTCCCTTCGGTGTTGCGTCCGCTCGACACCCGAGCGGCTTCCACGTTCCTGTGTGACCGAGTCGTTCCTGTGTGACCAAGTCGTTCCTGCGCAATTAAGTCCCGGTACGGTCCGGCGATGCACGCTTCCCTCGTCCGTCGCCGGACCGCCCAGACTGTCGTGGGTGACGCAGAACGGCTTGCGGAGGCACGTTCATCGAACACCCGTTCGACATATTCAATATAGCTAGAACGGCGACACTCTTCAAGAGGAGATGTGGCCCCATTCCCGACAGCAGAAGCGTAGAACTCGGTACCGACATTCCCGATCGGCTGCGGCCTGCCAGGAACGCGACGCGCGCGGCGGACTGCGGGAGGAAGGACAACGAGCAGTTGGCGACCCGACTCGTTCGGTTGACCGGCCAGGACTCCCCGGCCTGGCTCGACGCTGCCCTGAATGTCTACGTGACCGCGATGGACTACCCGCGTGGCACCGAGCACCACCGGGTTCCGCTCTGGCGCGAACACATCGCCCGACGCGGGTGGACCGCATACGCGGCGCTGACGGCCGTCTCCCCCGACATCCGGCTCGACCCCGACGCGGAGCGTCGACGTATCGGCCCTCCGGTGTCGCCGTCCGGGCACGAGATCATGGTCGGCATCGCCTACGGCTATCGCGGCGCCGACGACCAGTGGTGGAATCACCAGCTCAGAACCGGTCTCCGACTGTCCGGCTGCGACCGCGACACCATCGAACGCATCGCAACCAACTACTTCGAACTCACCGAACTCCACGTCCACCCGACCGCTCAGGGCCACGGCATCGGCGAATGGTTGCTGACCGCACTGCTGAGCGACCGTCAAGAAGACCACGTCCTGCTGTCCACCCCGGAGATTCCCGCCGAACGAAATCGGGCGTGGTCCCTCTACCGCAGGATGGGCTTCGACGATGTGCTGCGCCACTTCACCTTCACCGGCGACCCACGACCCTTCGCTTTCCTCGGTCGACGACTCCCGCTCGACGCGGCTACCGAACCTCTTACAGGCACGCCACCAGCGGCGGCGCGGTGAGCCGCCGAGGCGGCTCCGGCCATAAGCCCCGGCACGACGCCGTTGTCGTGGGTGCAGGTCACAACGGCCTCATCGCGGCCGCCTACCTCGCCCGCGCGGGACGTTCGGTGCTCGTCGTGGAACGCGACGACATCCCGGGCGGCGCCGTTTCGACCGTCGAACGCTTTCCGGGCTATCGAGTCGATCGCGGATCGTCGGCACATCTGATGATCCGACACTCCCCGATCATCGACGAGCTCGACCTCTCTGCGCACGGTCTGCGCTATATCGACTGCGACCCTTGGGGTTTCGCACCCGCGACGCAGGACGGACCACCGTTGGTGTTCCGCACCGACCTCGACGCGACCTGCGCGTCGATCGCCGCCGCGTGCTCAGACGCCGACGCGGACGCCTACCGACGATTCGTCGACGTGTGGGGTCCGCGGTCGCGAGCTGTGCTCGACGCGTTCAACTCGCCGGCAACGCTCCCCCGGTTCGGACGGGCATTCACCGGTATCGGCAACACCGCCCACACCGCCCGTACCGGGTTCATAGGTCGACGTGCGGGGTCGCTCATGTCGGCGACCCAGGAACTGATGATGTCCGGCGACGCCCTCCTCGATCGCTGGTTCACCTCCGAACGACTCAAAGCAGCTCTCGCCTGGTTCGGCGCGCAATCGGGTCCGCCGATGAACGCGCCGGGTACCGCACCCATGGTCGGGTTCGCCGCGCTCATGCATCGGATTCCCCCTGGCAGGGCGGTCGGCGGCAGCGGCGCGCTCACCGAATCCCTCCTGCATCGCCTCGACGCCGACGGCGCGCAGGTACTCACCGGATCGCCCGCGACGTCGATCAGTCGGTGTGGCGGTCATTGGCGCGTGCAGACCGGCGAGGACAGCCACTGCACCGACCAGGTGATCGCCGCCTGCCACATCTTCGCGACACTCGACATGCTCGACGCCGGGCGAGCTGCTCCACCAGCGGAGATCGATCGGTGGCGGCGCGAGATCGACATCGGCTCCGGGATCGGGATGGCAGTCCGTCTCGGCACACGCGCACTCCCCGCCTACCGCGACCTGCCGTCGGACCTTCCACCGCACGGCGTGCATTCGGCGCTGGGACTCCTCGTCACCGATCGCGCACAGCTTCGCCGCGCGTACACCGCGGCCTCGGTCGGCGAGTTACCACCGCGCCCACCGTGCGTCGTGATGAGTTTCTCGGCGATCGACCCGACACTTGCTCCCGCACAACGACATTCGATCACCGTATGGTCGCAGTGGCATCCCCGACAGTTGCACGAAGGACAGTGGTCGACGGCCGGCTCGGTCGCCGCCGACGAGATCCTCACCGAAGTCGATCGCCACGCACCGGGGTTCAGGGCGTCGGTCGACCACCGTTATGTACAGACGCCGGCCGATCTGGAATCCGAACTCGGGCTGGTCGGCGGCAACATCATGCACGTCGAGATGACGATCGACCAGATGTTCATCTATCGGCCGCACCCCGACCTGGCCGGGCACCGTGTACCCGGCGCGGCAGGTCTCTTCCTCGCCGGGGCGTCGACGCATCCCGGCGGTGGGGTGACCGGTGCCAGCGGGCGGATCGCAGGGCAACTCGCGATCGCGGCGAGCCGACGGCGTCGCTGACGCTCCCCATCCGGCACCCCGCATCCGACACTCCCCATCTGACACACGCCGCAGGGTGTGCGAGGCGACGGTGCCCTTCTGGCACGATGAGCACGTGCAACCGGCTACCACGCGACGCCCGACCGATCCGACGCGTAGACGTTCCGCGCGAACCGCGGTCGCGTCGGTGTTGATCCTGCTCACGGCCATTCCTCTGCTGTCGGGGTGTCTGACCCGCTCGACCACCGTCGGCGACCGGTATGCCGGCACGGTCATCGTCGCCACCTCGCCGGACAATCCCAGCGGCGCGCCACGACTCGACATTCCCGAATCGATGCGCAACAACGTGTCGACCTCCGACTACCGCGAAGGCCCCAACACGGGTGGGGGCGACTCGGCGAACCCGTCGGCTTCACCGTCTCCGGGCGCCCCGTCCGCAAGCGCCCCATCCGCAGGCGCACCATCGACCGGGACACAGCCGGGAACCACAGGGCAGGGCGCGAGCCGGGTCGGTACCAGGGCGACGTTCTCCGATCTGACCGCCGGTCAGCTCAGTCAGCTCGGCGACATCGTCGCCAACGCGTTCGGCGACACGTCGATGACGATGGAGCTGAACGCCAAGCGCAGCGGCGACGTCGTGCGCTTCCGCGGCAGTGCAGATCTCAACGGACTCGAGGAACGCGACTATCTCAAGTTCACCCTGGCGTTCGCTGGTCCGATCACCGCGAGCAACGTCGCGAAGCAGGATTCGGAGACCTCGGTCACGTGGACACCCGAACCGGGCAAGGTCACCGAGTTCATCGCCGACGCGACATACCCCGACCCCGCGACCGCGGCGTTCACCGGATGGACGTGGCTCCTCGTGATCGTGTGCCTGCTCGTCGTCGCGCTCGTCATCTGGTTGGCGTACTCGCACCGCGACACGAGCCCTCGCCCCGGGCGGCCGCGGCCGGTGCGTCGAAGCGCACCCGTCCAAAAGACGACAACGACACCGAAGACGACAACTCCGAAGGCAAGCGCACAGCCTTCGACTACCGCACCTGCCGCGCACGCAGAATCCGCGACGACGCCGTCGGGTGGCGACAAGCCGAAGAGCACAGGCTCCACCGGCTAGGCACTCCTGGTCGGGCGAATATTCAAGGGGCAGTTGCGCCGACCGGCGCCGGCTAGTTCGTCGAGACGAGCGGCAGGGCGTCGGAGGTGTCGACGCCGAGCCGGTCGAGTACCTCGCAGGTGGCCTTGGCGAAGTTGAGGCTGATGAAGTGCAGCCCGGGGACGCCCTCGGCGATGAGACGTTGCGACATCTCGGTGGCGATGTCGATTCCGACCGCGCGCACCGCTGCCCGATCTTCCTGTTCACCGGAACCCGCGGCGGCGATCAACCGTCGCTCGACGCTCTCGGGCAGGACCGAGCCTGACAGCTCGACCATCCGTCGGACCGAGGCAAGCGACGTGATCGGCATGATCTCGGGAATGATCGGCTTGGCACCCTGCTCGGCGTCGGCAGCAGCGACGCGGTCGCGCAGGCGGAGGTAGAAGTCGACGTCGAAGAACAGTTGGGTGACCGAGTACTCGGCGCCTGCGCGGAGCTTGCTCACGAGTACGCGGGTGTCGTGGTCGAGATCGGGAGCGCGGTGGTGGCCCTCGGGGAAGGAGGCCACACCGACGTGGAACTGGCCGAGTCCGCCGATCAGGTCGACGAGTTCTTCGGCGTACGAGACGCCCTCGGGGTGCTTGACCCACTCACCGAGCGGATCTCCGGGCGGATCACCGCGCAGCGCAAGGATATTGGTGATGCCCTTATCCGCGTACGCGCCGACCAGCGAGCGCAGTTCGGCGATCGAGTGGTTCACCGCGGTGAGGTGGGCGACCGGCACCAGCGTCGTCTCGGTCGCGAGTTGCCCCGCGATGCGCACGGTGCGATCGCGCGTGCTGCCACCCGCGCCGTACGTCAGTGACACGAACGCGGGATTGAGCCGCTCGAAGACACGCACCGCACGCCACAGGCGTGCTTCGCCCTCGGCATCTTTCGGTGGAAGGAACTCGACGGAGAAGGGCACCTGTCCCGGATGCGGCGCAGACAGACGTTCGACGACGGACGGCACCGGGGCGGATGAATTCACCGGACCAGTGTACGGGCTAGCCTGTGACACGTGACCTCGACCGCTCCCGTCCCCACGCGCCTCGCCGAGGTTCCCGGCGCAGTCGAATCCGTGCTGCGCGACTTCCTCGGTACCGCTGTGTCAACAGCCGCGGCCATTTCGCCGGTCGTCGGGTCGTCGGCGCAGGTCGTCGCCGATTTCGTGCTGTCGGGCGGCAAGCGCATCCGGCCCGTCTTCGCATACGCGGGTTGGCAGGCGGGCCGCAGCGACGCCAACGGTGTCCCGACCGGCCTCACCGACGCCGACGCGCTGCGGATCAGTGCCGCCCTCGAACTCGTGCAGGGGTGCGCGCTCATTCACGACGACATCATCGACGCCTCCGACACGCGGCGCGGCAGACCAACGGTGCACCGGGTGTTCGAGCGCGGCCATCGCGACGCCGGATGGCGCGGCGACGCAGCCGAACACGGCGTCGCGTCGGCTGTTCTGGCAGGCGATTTCGCGCTCGCGTGGGCCGACGACCTTGTCCACGGGTACGTCCCGGCGACCGTGTCGCCCGCGGGAAGGCCTCTGACGGGTCCGCAGGTAGCGCCCCTGCCACCGGGGGTGATCGCGACATGGGCGGCCATGCGTACCGAGGTCCTCGGCGGTCAGGTCCTCGACATCGTCAACGAGGTCAGTGGCGAGGAATCGACGGAGGCCGCCTATCGGGTGATGGAGTTCAAGACGGCGGCGTACACGGTCGCGCGTCCACTCGAGCTCGGAGCCCGCGCCGCGGGTGCTTCCGAGGAACTCGTCGGCCAACTACGTTCGGTCGGCCACGATCTCGGCATCGCGTTCCAGTTGCAGGACGACCTTCTCGGTGTGTTCGGTGATCCGGTCCGAACCGGCAAGCCTTCGGGCGACGACCTCGTCGCAGGTAAGCGGACAGCGCTTCTCGCGCTCGGACTGTCCCGCGCCGACGCGGACGATCCCGCACTCGGCGACACGTTGCGTTCGGTCATAGGGACCGAACTGTCGGCAGACGAATTGGCCACTGCGCGTGGCATTCTGACCGAGGTGGGCGCCGTCGCCGACGTCGAGCGGACGATCGACACGCTACTCGACTCCGCCGTCACCACCCTCGAGAGCACCGACATCGACGATGCCGTGTACACCGACCTCGTTGCCGTCGCGCGTCGTATGGCGCATCGCGACGCCTGAGCGTGGACACCGACGTGACGGTGGCCGCAGACCCGAGTGTGGACTGCGGATCGTCGACGACGCGGCGAACCCTCATCGCCGGTCTGATCGGCTCGATCATGGTGTCGCTCGGCGGTTTCGGCATCGCAGACATCCCCCGCAACCACCCGATACTGACCGACACCGGACTGAGCTGGCTCACCTACGGGCACGGTAAATCGCTGTGCGGCATCACATTCTGGGTCGGCGTGACGCTCATGGTGATCGCATGGATACGCCTTGGGCGCATCCTGTGCGACCGCACGCGTGATCACAGCGGGCTCCACCTGGGTAGGTGGGTGCTGGCATGGGCCGCACCGTTGATGGTGACCGTGCCGCTCTACAGTCGCGACGTCTACGCCTACCTCGGCCAGGGCGCTCTGTTCGGGGCCGGCTTCTCGCCGTACGCCGACGGCCCGGCCCACAATCCGGGACCGCTCGTCGACAGCATGGCGCAGGTCTGGGCGTCGACCACTGCGCCCTACGGTCCGCTCTTCGTGTGGGTGACACACCTTGTGGTCGCGGTGACCGGCGATCACGTCATCCTGGGTGTGCTCGCCATGCGACTGGTCCTGTTGCCGGGACTCCTGTTGTCGCTCTGGGCAATTCCGCGACTCGCCCGCCACTTCGGGGCGTCGGCCGCCGCCGGGCTGTGGCTCGTGCTGTTCAACCCGCTCGTCCTGATCCACCTGGTGGGCGGACCGCACGTCGAGCTGCTCATGATGGGTGTGTTGTCCGCGGGGATGGCGTTGGTCGTCACCGGGCGACACGTCGGCGGGCTCGTGCTGCTCGGCTGTGCGGTCTCGATCAAGATCACCGCCGGGATCGCGGTCCCCTTCGTGCTGTGGATCTGGTTGGCGCACATTCGACAACGGCGCCAGGTGGGCGCGCGCGACGTGGCTCTCGTGCTCGCCGCGATCGTGGGCATCACCGTTGCGGTGTTCGCGGCGTGGACCGCGCTCGTCGGGCTCGGCCTGGGTTGGCTCACTGGTTTGGGCTGGGCGGATCGGATCGTGAACTGGTTTACGCTGCCGACGGTTGTCGCTCACCTCGTGACGCTCGTCGCCGCGCCGTTCACTCCGCTCAACCTGCAGACTGTTTTGCCGATCACCCGGCTCATCGGCGAAGCGCTTCTCGCGGTCATCCTCGTCGTGTTGTGGTGGCGGCAGCGGCATTCCGAGCGAGACGCGATGGCGGGCATCGTGCTCGCCATGCTGGCCGTCGTGATCCTCGAACCGTCGACGCTCCCCTGGTACTACACGTGGGTGCTGTGTCTGGCCGTCGCGTTCACGCTCCCGATATGGGTGCGCGCGCTCGTCGTCGGCATCTCGACGTTCATGCTGATCGTCTTTCAGCCCGACGACTCGATCTTGTTCTACAAGCTGCCCGAGACCCTGCTGGCGCTGGCGCTCGGTGGCCTCGCGGCCGCGTCGGTGATGCGAACCGATCCGCTGCGGGTCGGCGCTCTCGGACGTCGGATGTGGGGTGTCAGAACGCCTGTGCCTGCGCGCGACGGATGACTTCGCGCGCCGAGTGGGTGTGCAGCGCGTCTGCGGGTGTCAGGCCGAGGTCGTCCTGTTCGGTGAACAGCCACGCCATGATCTCGTCGCGCGTGTAGCCGCCGTCGAACAATACGTCGACGAGTCCGGTGAAGTGTTTCGCGATGCCTTCGTCGTCGAAGAACACGCGCGGCACCGCGGGCTGACCGTCACGCGAGATCGCCAGCAGGTGATGATCCCGGATGAGGTTGCGCACCTTGTTCGTCGACACATGCAGGCGTGCTGCGACGTCGTCGAGTGAATAGGTGGCGGTGTCGGCGGGGAGGGTGTCGGTCGAGAGGGGCAGAGAACTCACCCGCCTGAGATTACCGTTTCGCCGCGCATGCCGACAGGCGGTTGTCACGCTGTGCACAACTCGTCATTCGGGTACACGCCACGGCGCCGCGTATGGGCCCGCGGTCGGTGGTGCCGGGTAGATTCGACGTCGTGAACAGCCCGGCCGACACCCTGCTCGGTGCGGTCCTCGAGGACCGCTATCGTCTCGACGCGCCCATCGCGCGCGGCGGGATGTCGGCGGTCTATCTCGGCGCCGATCTGCGGTTGGGTCGCGACGTCGCGGTCAAGGTGATGGATCGACGCTACTCGGGCGACCCACAGTTCGTGCGCCGCTTCGAGTTCGAGGCGCGGGCGGTCGCAGGCCTCAAACATCCGGGCCTGGTCGCGGTCTACGACCAAGGCATCGACGAGGGCACCGCGTTTCTCGTGATGGAACTCGTCGAGGGCGGGAGCCTGCGCGAATTGCTGCGCGAGCGGGGACCCATGCCGCCGCACGCCGTCGTCGCTGTCGCCGATCCCGTCCTCGGCGGTCTCGGCACAGCGCACCGAGCAGGACTCGTCCATCGCGACATCAAGCCCGAGAACGTCCTGATCTCCGATGCGGGCGAGGTCAAGGTCGCCGACTTCGGCCTGGTGCGCGCGGTCGCGGAGGCGGGTGTCACCTCGGCGAGCGTCATCCTGGGCACCGCGGCGTACCTGTCGCCCGAGCAGGTCGAATCCGCCGACGCCGACGCCAGGAGCGACGTCTACTCCATGGGCGTCATGATGTTCGAATTACTCACCGGCAGAACACCTTTCCACGGCGACTCGCCACTTGCACTCGCCTACCAACGACTCTCCTACGACGTCCCGGCCCCCGGCGACGTCATCGACGGCGTGCCCGAGGAGATCGACGAGGTGATCCTGCGCGCCACCGAACGTCGGCCACGCGACCGCTACGTCGACGCCTTCGAGATGCGCGACGCGCTGCTCGCCGCCGCCGACGATCTCGACCTGCCGCCGTTCACCGTTCCCGCACCGCGCCGCTCGGCCGAGCGGGAGACGATGGTCCGGATGCGCGCCGCACAGGCCGCCGCGGCGCGCCCACAGCCTCGCCCGGTGGCGCCGCGCGCTGTCCCCGCAACGGCACAGCAACCGGTCGCGGCGTCGCTCGTCGCGCCTCCGCAGCCGACGACAGCACCACCCGCGACGACCAAGCGTCCCACGGTGATTCCCGATCGACCGGCCGACGACACCCCCACCCACGACCCGGGGCGCGGAAGGTTGCAGGCGCTGATCTGGCTGACCGTCGTCCTGCTGGTGGCCGCGGGCGTGGGCTCGGTCGGCTGGTGGCTCGGCGCGCTGATTGTCGGCTGAACCGATCGTCGGCTGAACCGATCTCCAGCTGGCCGGCCCGGTGCCGAGATGCTCAGCCGCGCAGCATCTCCGCGACGAGGAATGCCAGTTCCAGCGACTGCTGGGTGTTCAGCCGCGGGTCGCATGCGGTCTCGTATCGGCCGGACAGGTCGAGGTCGGAGATGTCTTGCGCGCCACCGAGACACTCGGTCACGTTCTCTCCGGTGAGCTCGACGTGGATACCACCCGGGTGAGTGCCGAGCGCGTGATGCACCTCGAAGAATCCCTGCACCTCGTCGACGACGCGGTCGAAATGCCGTGTCTTGTACCCGGTCGGCGAGGTGTGGGTGTTCCCGTGCATCGGATCGGACTGCCAGATCACCTTGTGGCCGGTCGCCTCCACCGCGCTCACGATCGGCGGCAGCACCTCGCGCACCTTCGAGTTACCCATGCGGGCAACAAAGGTCAACCGTCCGGGACGGTTGTGCGGATCGAGCCGTTCGACGTACTCGACGGCCTGCTCGGGTGTCGTCGTCGGTCCGATCTTGACCCCGATGGGGTTACGGATGAGCTCGGCGAACGCGATGTGCGCACCGTCGAGTTGGCGTGTGCGCTCACCGATCCAGAGGAAATGCGCGGAAAGGTCGTAGAGCACCTTCTCGTCGAGTTCGGACCCGTTGGCACCGGACTCGTCGAGGTCGGGATTGTCGGCCAGGCGCAGCATCGCGCGTTCGTAGTCGAGTACGAGCGCTTCGTGCGAGGCGAAGATCGCGGCGGACTTCAGGCTCGAATCGGTGACGCCACAGGCGTCCATGAACTTCAGACCGCGGTCGATCTCGCCTGCGAGGGCCTCGTACCGCGCACCGGCGGGTGACGTACGGACGAACTCGCGATTCCAGTCGTGCACGCGACGCAGGTCTGCTTCGGCGCCGGTCAGTGCGCGCACCAGGTTCATCGCTGCCGACGCATTGGCGTACGCGCGGACCAGGCGGGACGGATCGTGCACTCGCGCCGCTTCGACGGGTGGGAATCCGTTGACCATGTCGCCGCGGTAGGACGTCAGGCCGAGCGCGTCGACGTCGGCAGAGCGCGGCTTGGCGTACTGCCCCGCGATGCGGGCCACCTTCACGACCGGAAGGCTGGCGCCGTAGGTCAGCACGACGGCCATCTGCAGCAGGGTGCGGATGTTGCCCTTGATGTGCGGTTCGGTGTTGTCGGCGAATGTCTCCGCGCAGTCGCCGCCCTGCAGCAGAAAGGCGCGTCCCTCGGCGACGTCGGCGAGTTGGGAGGACAGAGCCTCCACCTCTGCAGGCATGCAGATCGGCGGCACGCTCTCGAGCACCGTGCGCATCCGGTGGGCGTCCTCGGGATCCCAACTCGGCTGCTGGAGTGCCGGCCTGCTCATGGCGTCGGCAAAGCGTGCCTGCAGGTCGCCGGGAAGCGGGGGCAGTTCGGGAAGTTCGTCGATCGGAACGTCTACGGTCCAGTTCACCACCCCACCAGGGTAGTAGGCGTCTACGACGACCCCGCAGCACGGCCCCGTACCGTCTCCGGGCCTACCCCGCCTCAGGCACGCGAACCGCCCGCGCGCTCGATGGCCTCCCACTTGCGCAGGTTGTGTCGAGCATCACTGAGGGCGTCATGAGCGTCGTCGGGCGCCGGTGGCAGAGGTGGGCGTCCGGCGGCCTCCCAGTGCTGTTTGAGCTCACGCGTGAAGCGCGGAACAGCGCGGGGCAGTTCGGTCATCGGACCCCACAACTGACACAGAACAACGTGGTCATAGGCCCCTACCCACGCCCACAGCTCGATGTCGTTGCCCTTTTCCGTCAGGAACTCCAGCAGGCCGTCGCGGATCTGCGACCGCGACCTCCACAGCGGCGACGAGGGTGAGGGAAGCTTGGGCAGGACGTTGGCGCGCACCCAACTACCGGCGCGCCCGGGGTCGAACTCGGTCGACACCGCATAATATTCACGACCGTCCTCTGCGACGACACCGATCGATATGAGATCGATCGTGCGGCCGTCCTCGATAAACTCCGAGTCGTAGAAGAAACGCATACCGCCAAGTATTCGCCACCGAATGCGCACACCGACACCCGACCGACCCACATGCCCCCGCTGCGGGGCCTACACAAAGGCCATCGATGCCCACATTCTGCAGCGCCGCGGACACTCGGCTCCGTCGGTGGGTTCCGACGCGGTTGACGCGCGCGCTCATCGTCATCGTGTTCGCGACGTCGTCGCTGCTCCAGATGATCGGTGTGCCTTTCACCAGCAGTTTCGGTACCAGAACGCGTATCGACCTCGACGTCTATCGGCTGGGGGCACAGATCTGGCAGCAGGGCCAGAGCCTCTACGCCGACGGATCGATGCCGTTCACCAGCGACGGCATCTGGCTTCCGTTCACCTACCCGCCGTTCGCCGCGATGACTTTCGTGCCGCTGGGTGCGATGACACTCACCATCGCGGGCGTCGTGATGTCACTGCTCACGATCGGACTCCTCGTCGTCGTCGTGCACATCGTGCTGACGGTGCTTTCCGTCGGGCGCATCGGCAACCGGTGGTGGCTCGCTCTTCTGGTCTCCACTGCCGCGCTCTGGCTCAATCCGATGTGGATGACGCTCGGCTTCGGTCAGATCAACGTGATCCTCATGGCGATGATCGTCGTCGACGTCTTCCTCGTCGGGCGGGGGCGTCGCCGCGCAATCGGGCCTCTGCAGGGTGTTCTGGTGGGACTCGCGGCGGCGATCAAGCTGACCCCGCTCGTCTTCATCGTGCTGTTCGCATCGGCTCGACGCTGGCGGGCGGTCGTCACCGCTGCCGCAACTTTCGTCGCCGCAGCCGCCCTGGCATGGATCTGGATGCCGTCGGATTCGTGGGGGTACTGGACACACACCTTGTTCCACACCACGCGCATCGGTGATCCGTCTGGCCGGATCAACCAGAACCTCAACGCGATGTGGATTCGGCTCCTCCCCGAGGCGAGCGCCGCACAGCTCGCGTGGGTGCTCAGTTCACTCGTCGCAACGGCACTGGCGGGCGCCGCGTTGTTCGCATGCAAGCCCGTCGCGGCATTCGGCCGGGGCGCGGGTCGGACCGGACGCGTCAACGCCCTCCTGGCGACCTGCGTCGTCGCGGTCTGGGGACTCCTCGTCTCACCGACATCGTGGGCACACCACTGGGTGTGGTCGATTCCGCTGATCCTGACGAGCCTTGTGGTGGCCGCGCGCACCGACTCACGGCGCGCGTACGTCGCCTACAGCGCGATCGCCGTCAGCGGCATCCTGATCTTCGCCGTCGGCCCGTACCAGTTCCTGCCGATGGTTGCCCGACACTGGACCGTATTCGACCACATCGTCGGAAACGCGTTCTCGCTGTGGGGAATCGCCGCTTTGATCGTGATCTGGCTGCTTCCGTTCTCCCCCGCGCGGGCCGCCACACGAGCAGCCGATCAGCCGCTCGCCGAGATCCGATCTGCCTGAGCGATAATTCCGGCGCAGCGCCGGCGCCCGAACTGACGGCCGATATGAGTCAGGCGGCCGAGGCCTCGCCCGGCTGCGCGGGCTCCTGCACGTCGGGCTTCGGCTCCTTGAGCGAGGCGGCGTAGATGTCGACGTATTGCTGACCCGAGAGCTGCATCAGCTCGTACATGATCTCGTCGGTCACGGCACGCTCGATGAAGCGGTTGCCCTGCATGCCTTCGTAGCGGGCGAAGTTCAGCGGTTTGCCGATCTTCACCTTGACCCTGGTCGGGCGCGGCAGCACGGTTCCGGGCGGGTTGAAGGTATTGGTGCCGATCATGGCGACGGGGATCACCGGCACCCCGGTGTCGAGCGCGACTCGGGCGAGTCCCGTCTTGCCCTTGTAGAGGTTGCCGTCGGGCGACCTGGTGCCCTCCGGGTACATGCCCATCAGGTTGCCTGTCTCGAGCTGGCGCCGCGCGGCCTTGAGCGCATCGGCGGCGGCCTCCGCGCCGGTCCGGTCGATCGGGATCTGACCGACGGCGGTGTAGAACCACGCCTGGAAGCGACCCTTGATACCGGTGCCGTTGAAGTACTCCGCCTTGGCGAGGAAGTAGATCCGACGCGGCACCATCAGCGGCAGGAAGAAGCTGTCCATCACGGCGAGGTGGTTGCTGGCGAGAATTGCCGGTCCGCGTTCGGGGAGGTTCTCGAGGCCTTCGACCTCAGGACGGCCGAGCACCCGCAGGAGCGGTCCGAGGAGAACGTACTTGAACAGGTAGTACCACATTTGAGACTCACTCCATCATCGCCGCGTCGCCACTTGGTGAAGTCGTCGCCGGACAGAGAACCGAGAGAACTCGAAGAGGGGCGAGTTTCGCGGTGAGCCGACGGGACGTTGTGAGATGACTCTACTCAAGCGCCCAGACCCGCGTGGGCCATAGGGCGTGCTCTCAGTGTGCCGTCGACCACCCTGCGTCGCCGAGCGCCAGACCTTCGGACCGTAGTGCCGCGCGCGCCACCTCTGCGGCGCCGATGACGCCCGCGCTCTCGCCGAGCTGCGTGCCTCGAATCCGCGCGAGCTGTCGGTGCCCCGAGCCGGTGATCAATCTGGCGTAGTGCTCACGCGCCTCGTCGAGGAACAGTCCCGACGCCGCGCCGACGCCGCCTGCGAGCACGATCAGGTCGGGGTCGAAGATGTCGGCGATCATCGCCAGCCCCTGACCGAGTGACGCCGCGAAGGCGGCGAACGCGGCAATCGCGACCGCGTCACCGTCGGCGGCGGCACCCGCGACACGACGCCCCGTCAGCGACCCGGGATCGGCTGCGACGTCGGCGGCGAGCTGGCTTCTCCCCCAGTCGCCGTCGGCAAGCAATTCGACGACGGTGTCGACCAAAGCCGTTCCGCTGCAATATCTTTCCCAGCATCCGCGCTTGCCGCATGAGCACGGCCGGCCGTCGGGGACGACCGTCAGATGTCCGAGCTCCGGGGCTACGCCGAAGCTGCCGCGATAGATCTCGCCCTCGATGAGCAGTCCGGCACCGATACCGGTCCCGATGGCCAAGACCAGCGAGTTGTGTCCGCGCGCCGCCGCGCCGAATCGGAACTCGGCGACGGCCGCGGCGTTGGCGTCGTGCTCGGTGACCACGGGCAGACCGATGCGTGCACTCATCTCTTCTGCGACACGTGCCTCACGCCACGGCAGGTGCGGCGCGAACCGGACGACTTGCCGATCGGGGGTCAGAAAGCCTGCCACCGCGAGGCCGACGGCGCGCGCCGCCCACCGTGAGGTGAGTTCGCCGACGAGCCGATCGAGGCAGTGCTCGAGGGCCAGCGCCGTGCCCGGCGTCGCGGCCCGCAGGGTGTCGAGCATCCGTCCGCGTTCGTCGACCACGGAGGCGCGCACACTCGTGCCGCCGATGTCGATGCCGATCGTCAACTCGCCCATTACTTCTCAGTTCTCATCACGTCCGAGTGTCGCCATCGAGATGCCTGCGGTCAACGAAGGGATCGGCGCCGTGCTCGCGCGTCGCCCGGTGTGGCGTCGACGTGCCGATTCGGACCGCGATCGGTTGGTACTGCGCGGTCGGCGGGGTGTGCGCGGCCGGAGTCGCGCGTAGCGCGTTCGCGACGGCCTCCAGCACCGCGATGAGTGCGGCAATCAGCCGGGAGATGAGGTCGCCGATCTCGGCGACGAGTGAACTGATCTCGCCTGCGACGTCGCCGAATGCCTGGTGGCGCGCGCCCGTTCCCCGGGCTGCCCCGGTCGACGCCGACTGCCCCCCTCCGCCGATGATGGCGGCGAGCTGGTCGATCTGCGCTGCGATGCCCAGGACGAAGTCGCGGACAGGGTCACCGACGGGGTCTCCGGTGAACGCGTCGTCGCGGTCTCCTGGCGTCTCCCGTCCCCCCGACGGATTGCCACGGTCGTCGCTGCTCATGTCGGGCGGCTGGTCCTTTGCTGGTGGCGGGCCCCGGTACTGGCCCGGGGACATGTGCACCGAAACGCTACCCGCAACCTCACCGTCGAGGCCATACCGCTGGGTCGGGACGGAACCGGATGCGCACCTGTTGGCCATCCCAGTCGGCGTCGTCGACGACGCATCGCCGCAGCACCGAAGGCAACGGCAGGCAGTGGCGCAGACCGTCCACGGTGACGAGGAGGTCGTCGCCCGAGCGTCCGAGCATGAACCGACCGGGGTCGGGAAGCGTTTGCGGCCAGGACAATTCGTACGTGGTGTCGAGGCCGTCCGCCTCGTCGCCGACAACCGACAGCGCCGACGAACCGTGCGCGCGACCCGACGGCGCCAGTAGCGTCACCCCGAGCTTCTTCAGTCGTGCCGGCCGGTCCAGCGGCGTGTCGAGCGCCGCGACACCACGAATCTCGACGCCGGGCGCGATGTCGATCTCGTCGGGCACGAGCTCCCGACGGCCCGATTCGGCGGTGGCGTCGTCGAGGTAGATGGTGCGCAGCGGGAGTCCGAGCAGGTCGATGGACGCGAGCTGATGCGGCAACAATCGGGCTCCGCGATGCCCGCTGCCGACCACGAGGTGTGCCGCTGTGGTGTCCGCGTCACGCAGTAGCTCGGCGACGTCGGCGCAGTCCCGGTCGATGGTGTCGACCGCGGTGGTCAGTTGTGCGACAGCCGGACGGTCGGCCGCGGCCGCGAGCCTGCGATGCCTCGGCCATAGCCGGTCGAGAGAGTGTCGAAGCGTCGACGACGCGTCGAGCAATTGGTACGGATCTCCCATTCCGGACAGGTCGACGACGATGCGCTGCCACTGACCGCTGACCGCCTCGTCGCGAATCCGCCGCAGCAACAACGCATCCTCGACGCCGGGCAGCGATGTCACCTCCGCCTGGTCGATCCCTGCGAGGGTGTCGACGAAGGGCAGTGAGATCTTGGAGCGTCGCACGGTATCGGCGAGGAGTTCGGCGAACAGCGCCCACGACGTCGTGGCCGACGTGAGCCGCTCGAGGCAGAGCAGGTGCAGATGCGACGACACCGCGACGACGTCGTTGGGCGAGCGGAACACACCGAGAATGTCGGGGACCGGCGAGCAGCGGTCGACCGTGACCAGGAGGGTGTGCCGATCGGCGGTGAGCGGTGAGCGCACCTCGGGCCTGCGCGCGCGGGGTCGGCTGACCGCGCCCGCGGCCGCGACCGCGGTCACCCCGGATCCCCCCGGACCGAAGACGATGTGAATAGGCGTCAGGTCGATCAGCCTTCGACCCTCTTCTTCAGATCGTTGAGCGCGGCGTCGGTGATCGCTTTCTCGGCACGTCGCTTGAGCTGTCCGATCATCGGAACCTGCAGGTCGACCATCAACTCGTAGGTGACCTTGGTCGAGCCGGGTACCTGTCGGCTGAGCACGTACCGGCCACGCTGATCCTTCTGCAGATCACTCGACACCAGAACCCACGAGACCTCGTCGCCGCCTGCACCCCACGTGTAGCGCAGCACGTAGGTGTCCTGGAGCACGCCGGCGTCGAGGAGGAAACGCACCTCCGACGCCCTGCCCGCCGAGTCGCGTTCGGTGACCTCGACCTCCCGCGCCGCGGTGACCCACTCCGGGTAGTGCTCGAAGTCGGAGATGACAGCCATCACCTCTGCGGCGTCGGCGTTGATGACGATCGAACGCTCGGTATGGTCGGCCATCAGCTCGCCACGCTTTCACTGATCGCGGGATCGCCTGGGGCGCGGCCCGATTCGAGAAGATCCTTGATCTCGAACGTCACCCGTTTCCCGATCACGCGGTAATGATGATTGAGGCCGGACACGTCGGCTCCTGCCGAATCACCGGTGGGTTCTGCATGAAGGAAATAGTGCAGTACGAACCCGTCGAGCACCGGCTCGCACCAGAATTCCATCGTTCCTCTCACCGGACCGTCGACCCGCCAGCGCATACCCGCGGCACCGCGATCCTCGGCCACCTCTATGCGCAGATCGGGCCACCAGGATCGCCACCGTCCGCGATCACCCACCACGGCAGCCACCAACTCGGGTGCCGCAGCGACGAATGTCTCATCCGCCACCTGAATGCTCGTCACGCCTCTTAGCTTCACATACTCGCGACGGGAGCGGATAGACCCCTCATACGTGACACAACTCCGGCGCGGTTGTGGGTGGCCAAAAGTCCGGGGATACGATTGACCGCGAGTGTCTGATGCCAACGATGGCGAAAGGTCGTCGATTAACAAATGAGTGCCGCGATGAATGAGTACAGCGTCCCCGCCGATTTCACGATCGAGGAGGACGAGAACTGTACTGACATCTTGTTCGGTCTCGCCGAGCGCACTCCCGCCTCGACGGTGTTTCGGCGCGAGGAAGGCGGCGAGTGGCTTCCGGTCCGGGCAGACGACGCCGTCAAGCAGATCACGGCCATCGCCAAGGGCTTGATCGCCTCCGGTGTGGCTCCCGGCGACCGCGTCGCGGTCCTGTCCCGCACGCGCCTCGAGTGGATCCTCTTGGATTTCGCAATCTGGTGCGCAGGCGCGACGACCGTTCCGATCTATGACTCGTCGTCGTCGGGTCAGATCGACTGGATCATGCGGGATTCCGGCGCCTCCGCCATCATCGTCGAAGACGACGGACATCGCTCAGAGTTCGAGGCGGTCGGCGATCTGCCCACAGCCGTCCAGGTGTTCCAGATCGATCCGAAGGCCGGCCCCGGTGCCGTCGAACTCCTCATCGAGGCGGGCAAGGACGTCTCCGACGACGAGATCGCCAAGCGGCGTGCATCTCTCAAGTCGAGCGACCCGGCGACGCTCATCTACACCTCGGGAACCACCGGCCGCCCCAAGGGGTGCGAGCTGACGCACTCCAACATGCTCTCGGAGATCCGCGGTGTACTGCAGGGCAACCTGAGCACCCTGCTCGCGCCGGGCAAGCGACTGCTGATGTTCCTGCCTCTCGCGCACGTCCTTGCGCACGCGATCACCCTCGTCGCGATCGAGGCGCGGGTCGAGGTCGGTTTCACCGGCGACACCAAGAACATCGTCGCCACTTTCGGGCAGTTCAAGCCGTCGCTGATTCTCTCGGTCCCCCGTGTCTTCGAGAAGGTCTACAACTCGGCCCGCCAATCGGCCGCCGACGGCGGCAAGGGCAAGATCTTCGACGCCGCGAGCGCCACCGCGATCGAATACTCGGAGAAGTCGGAGCAGGGCAGTGTTCCGCTACTACTGAAGGTGAAGCACGCCGTCTTCGACCGCCTCGTATACAGCAAGCTGCGCACGGCGCTCGGTGGGCAGTGCGAGCTCGCCATCTCCGGCGGCGCGCCGCTCGGTGCAATGCTCGGGCACTTCTTCAACGGAGTCGGTATCCCCGTCTACGAGGGATACGGACTGACCGAGACCACCGCGGCCTTCAGCGTGAACACCCCGGGTGAGATCAAGATCGGGACCGTCGGAAAGCCCGTGGCGGGCAACACCGTTCGCATCGGCGAGGACGGCGAGGTGCTGCTGAGCGGCGGCGTGGTCTTCCACGGTTACTGGAACAATCCCGACGCCACGGCACAGGCGCTCGAAGACGGCTGGTTCCACACCGGCGACCTCGGCAACATCGATTCCGAGGGCTTCATCACCATCACCGGCCGTAAGAAGGAACTGATCGTGACCGCCGGCGGCAAGAACGTCTCGCCGTCAGGTCTCGAGGATGTACTGCGCTCCGCCCCGCTGGTGTCGCAGGCAGTCGTCGTCGGCGATCAGAAGCCGTTCATCTCGGCGCTCATCACCATCGACCCCGAAGCCTTCCCCGGTTGGAAGGAGCGGATGGGCCTCCCGTCCGACGCCGACGTCTCATCCCTCATCAACGACCCCAAGCTGCGCGCCGAAGTTCAAGCCGCCGTCGACGAGGCGAACAAGACGGTCTCGCACGCAGAGGCGATCAAGAAGTTCCGCATCCTGCCGTCCGACTTCTCCGAGGAGACCGGCGAGATGACTCCGACGCTGAAGGTCAAGCGCAACGTGGTCGTCGACAAATTCGCCGACGACATCGACGCGCTCTACACCAAGTAGAAGCGCACGCGGCTCGAGATCACGCAGACCGACATCACGCAGGCGCGTCTACAGCAGTTGCTGTAGGCGCGCTGCCATATGTCGCCACTGCCATCTGCCTTCGGCGACAACGCGCCCGTTGGCGCCCATCGCGGCAGACGCCGAACGATCGGTGAGCATCGCCAGTGCGGCCAACGCGATCGCCGGGACGTCGCGGCCGTCGACAACGGTGCCCGTCTCCCCCTCGACGACGGTTTCGGGCGCGCCACCGGAGCGTCCCGCGATGACGGGCACACCCGTTGCCGACGCCTCGAGGTAGACGATCCCGAATCCCTCGACGTCGAGGCCGCCGCCGCGTGTGCGCGCAGGCATGGCGAAGACGTCGGCAATGTTGTGGTAAGCCGGAAGATCTTCTGCCGGAACAGAACCGGTGAAGATCACCTGATCGGCCACCCCCTCCTCGCGGGCGAGGCGGTGCAGTGTGTCGGCGTACGGTCCACCACCGACGATGACCAGCACCACGTCGGGCATCTCCTTGCGGATCAACGGCAGGGCACGGATGAGCATGTCCTGCCCCTTGCGTGGCACCAATCGCGACAGACACAGGATGGTCGGGGCGTCGCCGAGCCCCAACCGTGCGCGAAACTCTTCGCGGGCAACAGGATTCGGAGCAAAACGATCAGTGTCGACGCCGGGCGGGAGGTACTCGAGCGCGGCGGCGCGCCCGAAGGCCGAAGCGAAGCGATTCCGGGTGTATCTACTCACGTAGGTGATCGCGTCGGTGTGATTTCCGATGTGGCGCAGCACTTGTCGGGCACCCGGCAGCATCGACCACCCCACCTCGTGGCCGTGGGTGCAGGCGATGACGCGCTGGGCGCCCGCCCTTCGCATCGTGGGTGCCATCACCGCGAGCGGCGCCGCGGCACCGAACCACACGGTCTCGATACCCTCGCTACGGATGATCTCGGCGGCGCGACGCGCAACGAATGGCGTGGGCAACATCAGCGTCGTCCGGTGCCGATGGACGCGATACGGTTGTCGCGCATCGAATTCCACGCTGCCCTTCCATCGGGGCGCGTAGACAACGATATCCTCGGGCGGCAACCTGTCGACGAGATTCTGCAGATACGACTGAATCCCACCAGCCCGCGGCGGAAAGTCGTTGGTCACCAACAGGGTTCGACGCACGGACCGTACTCCTTATCCCGGAACCTGTTCCGCGAGCCATCTGCGCCAGTCGGCGATCAGACGGTTGCGATCGACACCGAGAGCAGTTGCGATCGCGTTGTCCTGCCTGCCGACATCTCCCGACGCCGCCACCCCGCGATAGAGGGCCTTCAGACGTGTTTCACCGTAGCGGTCGGCGACGTAGGCCGCGAGCGCCCACGCGGACTGGTATGCGAGAGCCGATTTGTCTGTCGCCACACCGAAATCCTGATCCGACGGCAGCGCGTCGGGACTCTGCCCGGCGCGCACCTGCGCGGCGAGATCCGGTGCGGCGTCGTCGAGGCGCACGTAGGTTCCCTTGCGGCCGACGTACTCGGCAACACCCTCGGTGATCCACAGCGGCGCATCCTTCGCGGTCACCGAGCGCGCCGCGACGTGGGTGAGTTCGTGCCGCAGCACCACCGCAAGCGCGGGCGCGGGTAGGTCGTTGGCAGACGGAGCGAGGACGACGCGCTGACCGATCACCGTGTCACCCTCGACGCGATCGAACACGGTGGCCGCAGCGGCGGCAGAGGTATCGGTCGCAGAACTGTGCGCTATCGCGGAAAACTCGTCCGGTGTCGCGGTTGCGACCACGACGGCGCGTCGCGGCCACTCCGAACCCCAGAAGGCGGTGACGGCCGATACCGCCTGACGCAGCGAGCTTCGCGTCCGATCCACGATGACGTCGGTACCCGGATACGACACCACCGTCGACGGCCCTCCCCCGGTGAGCACGTCCGTGGCCTCGAGACCCGGCAGGTCCCAGAGCTGGGTTGCCGGGGCGTCGTCACCGAGAAGCGTTGCGTCGCCGACCAATTTCCACCCATCGCCGTATCGCGCCACCACAAGTTCGCGATCAAGCGTGACCGTCGGCTCGTCGACTCCCGGCGTATTGGCACCGCCGAGCGCATACCGCAGCTGCACCGGCGCGACCCACGAGTCGGTGCTGCCCTGCGATTCGAGTCGAGCAGCAACCTCTGCGGGCACCTGGGTCTCGGCGCCCTGCGTCGACGCGAGTTGGTAGCCGAACTCCTTGAGCTTCAGTGTGGTTCCGCGCGCGGGCACAGCCGTGGTCGGTGAGGACGGCGACTGCGAGAATGGCGACGGCGAGTTTGCCGACGGCGGCGACGCTGCGGCCGAGGACGCGGTGGAGGTGCCCGTTCCGGAGAAATCCCGTCCGGACAGGTTCTGGGCCGCGACGGTCAGGGAGTCGCGGAACGTCGGGGGCGTCGATGCGTCGAGGAGCGAGTCGAGGCGAGCGCGATCGCCATCCGTCACAGCGCGGGTGAGGTCGTCGAGGAGTTGCGCGACGCCCTCCGACCGCTCCTGCAGATAGACGTTGGGATTCGTGGTCGTCGTCGTGACAGACGACGAGGTCGCCTGCCGCGGTTGATCATCCGACGAGCAGGCCGACGCACCCACTGCGAGTGTCGCGGCAGCGAGAAGCACACATGCGACGCGCGCGGCCGAGGCCTCAGCGTGCACGCTGTCCGCGCATCAGGCGTATCGCCGCGCGGCCGCGAACGGCCCGGCCTGGTCGATCGGTACCACCTTGACGGGCACACCGAATGTCGACGCGTGGATCACGTAACCGTCGCCGACATACATGCCGACGTGATGGGCGTCCGGGTAGTAGATGATCAGGTCGCCTGGCTGCAGATTGCCGCGGTCGACAGCCGTTCCCGAGCCCATCTGTGCCTCGCTCGAGCGCGGAAGCGTCTTGCCGGCCTGTTGGTAGGCCCACACCATCAGCCCGGAGCAGTCGAAGGAGTCGGGTCCGGTGGCACCCCAGACGTAGGGATCTCCGATGCGGGTCAGCGCCGCCTGCACGGCCGCGAGAGCGGCGGACGTACCCTTCGGCACGGCACGGGGGTCGAAATCGAATTTGGGGCCGCGAAGTGCGCCGAGTTGCTTGCCGGTCATCGACTCGTACACGGCACGCACCTGAACCGCCTGGAGCTGCAGGTTGGCCTGCTTGGCCTGGAGGTCGCCGCGTACGCGCTCGGCGGCCGACACGGCGGTCGTCGCCTCCGCGGCGGTGCGATCGGCCTTCGCCTTCGCCGCTGCCATCTGGGCGCGAGCCTTCTTGAGGCCCTTGAGATCTGCCGACGCCTGGCGCGAGATCACCTCGAGGCCCGACATCTGGTCGAGCAACGACTGCGGTGAGTCGCTGACGAGCACCGCGTAGAGACGGTTGACCCGGGCACCCTTGTAGCTGGCGCGGACAATCGTGTCGACGCGCTTCTGGTACGAACCCAGCGTCTTCCGCGAGGTTTCGAGGCCCTTCTGGGCCTCGGTCGAGTCTTTACGGGCAGCGGTCACGATGCCGCGCTGCTTGTCGTACTCGATCTGGGCGTTGTGCATCGCTTCCGACGACTTCTCGGCGTCGGTGCTCAGCTTCTTGTACTGAGTGAGGAGTTGGTCGGGTGTGCGCGTCGGTTCCGCGCTCGACGGACCCGCTATCGCCATCGAGAAGACTTGTGCGACAGCGACGATCATCGCCGTCACGACAACGACGAATGCCGCCCGTGATCGATGCGCCATTGCCTGCGATCCCGCAACCACTTCTGTGTTCACTCCCCTCACCACATGCAGCGACCGGCCTCCACGTGGCAGACCGGTGCACCGCGCTCCACCCTAACGTGAGCGTTGCGGCGGCTACTGCCGGTCGGGCGGATCACGCGTCAACGCGTGATCTGCCCGCCGTCACGAACTCTGTCGATCTCGTCGCTCAGTAGCGACGGATACCGACCAAGCTCCAATTCTTCACGACGTCCTTCTTCACGGGGACGCCGTAGGTCGATGCGTGGATGAACTGTCCGTTGCCGATGTAGAGGCCAACGTGTCCGCCACCGTTGAACACCAGGATGTCGCCGGGCTTCGCGTTCGCCAGCGAGGCGACCGCGGTGCCACCGCCGAGCTGTCCGTAGCTGTCGCGCGGAATCGTCAGGCCTGCCTGACGGAAGGCCCAACTGGTGAGGCCGGAGCAATCGAAGGCGTTGGGTCCGGAAGCACCGTACGAGTAGGGGGCGCCGATCTTGGTCTCAGCGGCGCGCACGGCCTTCTCGCCTGCGGTCTGCGTCGGGGCGAGCAGCGGAGCTCCGCCACGCGGCCGAAGTTGCTGTGGGATCTGGTTGTCGCTGATACCCGGAAGCGTGAACTTGCCGACGTTGGGGATCTCGACTGTGGCGTCGGGCGACTTCGCGACATCCTGCTTCTTGACGACCGGCGCCTTCTGCTGCTGGAACTGTGCCGGAATCTGCTTGGTGTCGACGCCGGGAAGTTCGAACGTGCCGACGTTGGGCACGGTGACCGGCGCGGCCAGAGCGGGACCAGCGACAGCGGCAAGCGAGCCGAACGTGATCGACCCGGCGATTACCGCCTTCTTTGCGACCTTGCCGCGGTCGGGCTGTTCCAAACGATGTTTGGCCACGAAGGGTGTTCTCCTTTGTTCTCCCTCTACCGCCGACCGGGTTAGCTGTCGGATTCGGGCCGGAAGAAATGGCCCTACGCGCATGCGATTCGAGTGCGAACACCCGGATCGAGAGCGCGATTCACCCCCATTCGGAAAGCTCCGAAAAAATGAGTGGTTCCCCGGTACGCCGAGACTCGTAGCCTCGGCGATTGAGCGGTGACCCCTGCGAACCTCTCCTGTTGGAGCGGGACGCTTCGCAAAGGTCTCGGAAAGGTTACGAAACCGGATGCGTGTCTGTCCACTAACCGACAAACAGCGTGTTCGACCTCCGCACCCTAGCCGGCACGCAATGTCGGCGATTCGGACGACGAACTGGCCGCTTGAACTGCGCAGATGCTTGCTCTTGCAGATCGTGCATCGACGTTGGAGGCCATTGCAGCGCCCGTGAATGTATCTATGGCGGCGTGGATCTCGGCGTCGTTATCTCGGGTGCCGGTGGGCCACCCTCGTCGCCACCCGGCGCTGCCATCCTGGCTGTTCAGCGGGCCGAAAAGCACTGTCATCACACAGCCGTCGCAGGCGTGTTCACGACCGGGGCAGGTGCTGCAATCGATGTCCATGATGTGATCTCCGTCTCAGTGGTGTGAAATCCTCGGGATGCGCATGTCGCCGGGAGGCTTCCCCTCCTCCCGGCGGCGACGCGCACCACTGCCTCCTTCTCACCGCGAGACTAGGCACCCCCACCGACAAGTCCGGCCGACCGAGTCGCGGAGGCCCGGGACCCGAAACCAGTTGGCGACGAATCGCCACATCCGGAACACACGCCTCACCAGCAACGAATCAGCGGTGTCGGTGGTTCGAACTATTGTTCGCGACGTGACATCCAGTGGCGATCAGCTCTCGTTCTCAGACCTCGCGAGCGCCGACCTCGAGAGCACTCTCGACAACGAGTTCTCTGATCGGTCCCTGTTCGACACCACGCTCGTCGTCGTCGACCTCGAGACAACCGGCGGCAGTGCCGCCAACGACCGCATCACCGAGATCGGCGCGGTGAAGATTCGGGGCGGCGAGGTACTCGGCGAGTTCGCGACACTCGTCGATCCGGGACTCCCGATTCCACCGCAGATCGTCGCGCTCACCGGGATCACCGAGGCGATGGTCTACGACGCGCCACGCATCGACGAGGTCTTGCCGTCGTTCATCGAGTTCGCGCGCGGATCGATTCTCGTCGCGCACAACGCCCGGTTCGACATGTCGTTCCTGCGGCAGAACGCGCTGCGCCTACACCTGCAGTGGCCGTTCAGTGCAACGCTGTGCACGGTCACCATGGCAAGACGCATCCTCGGACGCGACGAGGCGCCGACGGTGCGCCTGTCGGCTCTGGCCGATCTGTTCGACGTCACCGTCCGCCCGACGCACCGCGCTCTCGACGATGCCCGCGCGACCGTCGAGGTCTTTCACCACCTTCTCGAACGCGTCGGGAATCAGGGCGTACAGAGCTATCGCGAACTCACCCGCTACCTGCCACGCACCGATCCGCGGCTGCGCGCAAAGCGGCACCTGGCCGACCGAATCCCCGCGCGTCCCGGCGTCTACCTGTTCCGTGGCCCCAGCGACGAGGTCCTCTACGTCGGCACGGCATCGGATCTGCGTCGACGCGTGAGGTCCTATTTCTCCGGAGCCGATCCCCGACGCAGGATCGGCGAGATGGTGATGCTCGCCGAACGCGTCGACCACGTCGAATGCGCGCACGCACTCGAGGCGGGAGTTCGCGAGCTCCGATTGCTCGCCGCACACGCCCCGGCGTACAACCGACGCTCGACGCAACCCCACCGCGGCTGGTGGGTGACCCTGAGCAACGAACGGTTCGCCCGTCTGCGTGTGGCCCGCACGCCGGGAGAGATAAGCATCGGGCCGATCGGTAAGCGCACCACGGCGACCGCGATCGCCGACCTCATCGCACACGCCGCAGGACTGCGAACCTGCACGACCCGCCTCGGCGCGACCGCCACCCATCATTGGTGTCGCCTCCCCGACGACGGCGGTCGGGTCGTCGGAGGCTGTGCTGCCGCCTCGACACGCCCTCAGACACTCCCCGACTACCTGCCATCGGTCACGTCCGTCGTCGATCTGATACTCGGACGATCCGACACCATCCTGGAGCGGCTCTCGCAGCGACTCGACGTCGTCGCCGGTGCCCAGATGTACGAGACCGCCGCGCGCCACCGCGACCGGATGGCCGCGACCATCGATCAGCTCGCACGGTGTCAGCGTCTGAGTTCCCTCTGCGCGATAGCCGAGCTGGTGGTCGCACGCTCCGACGGCGCCGGCGGCTGGGAGTTGGCGGTCATTCGGCACGGACGGCTCGCTGCGGCGGGAACAGCGCCACGCGGACACGCGCCGATGCCGGTGGTCGCAGCGCTGGTCGCGGCGGCCGAGACAGTGCTGCCAGGCGACACCCCACTTCGGGGCGCCTCCCCGGAAGAGGCAGGTCTGCTCTACCGCTGGGTGTCCGACCCCGGCACCCGCATCGTCGACTCCAGCGACGCGCTGGCCACACCCGTCGGTTCGGCGCAACGCTGGCTGGAGTGGTCACAGACCGCCCACGATGCGCGTGACATCCGCACGCCCCGTCACCGGTCACGCCCGCGCGCCGAAGGTGGCCGACTACGCTTGCCCGCATGATCACCGCCATCGTCCTGATCGACGCCGACGTCCACCAGATCCCCGAAACGGCACAGGCCGTGGCCGATATCCCGGGCGTCGAAGAGGTCTACTCGTGTGCGGGCGATGTCGACCTGATCGCGAAGATCCGCGTACGCGACCACGAGCAGATCGCCGAGGTGGTCACCGGCAAGATCAATCGGCTGCCGGGAGTACGGCACAGCGCGACACACATCGCGTTCCGCAGCTATTCGTCGAGCGCCGTCGAGGGTGGTTTCTCCATCGGCGAGGAGTGATCCTCGCCCGGCAACCGGCCTACTTGTTGGCGAGCTCTCCGCTGACCTGGGCCCACCGGTCGAGCAGCCGCGCGGCTGCGCCCGAATCGATCGACTCCGCGGCGCGCTCGGTCGCCGCCGCGAACGCCGCGGTGAGTCCCGCGTTGTCGGTCGCGGACGTCTGCTCGTTGGCGACGAGTGCACCCGCAGCGTTGAGGAGCACAGCATCGCGCACGGGGCCGGACTTTCCCGACAGCAGTTCCCGCGCGATGGCGGCGTTCACCGTCGCATCTCCGCCCTGCAGCGCCGATAGGTCGACGTAGTCGATTCCCAGATCACGCGGATCGATCGTCAATTCGGTGACCGTGCCGTCGACCACCTGCCACACCGACGACGTCGTGGTCGTCGTGAGTTCGTCCAGACCGTCATCGCCGCGCACCACAAGGACAGAACTGCCCCGCTCGGCAAAGGCACGCGCGAGGACAGGCGCGAGATCGCCGAACGCGCACCCGATCAATCCCGCGCGTGGATTCGCCGGGTTCGTCAGCGGGCCGAGCACATTGAACACCGTCGGGATGCCGATCTGCTGTCGTGCGGGAGCGGTGAAACGGAACGCAGGGTGAAACACCGGGGCAAAGCAGAATCCGATGCCGATCTGCTCGATACACGCGGCGACCTCAGCGGCACCGAGCGAGATCGTCACGCCAAGGGCCTCCAACACGTCGGCACCGCCACTCTTCGACGACGCCGCCCTATTGCCATGCTTGACCACGGGCACGCCGGCCGCGGCGACGACGATCGACGTCATCGTCGAGATGTTCACGGTGTGCGAGCGGTCGCCTCCCGTTCCGACGATGTCGATCGCCGCACGGTCGGTGTCGACGAGGGTGGCGTGGTCGAGCATCGCCTGCGACAGGCCTGCGAGTTCGGCAGGCGCTGCGCCCTTCATCTTCACGCCGACGCCGAATGCGGCGATCTGCGCCGACGTCGCGCTGTCCGTCATGACCTCGTCCATCGCCCATCGCGCCTGGTCGACGGTCAGGTCGATTCCGTCGGTGACGGATCCCAGGATCTGCGGCCAGGTGTAGCTCTGCTCGCTGCTCACCCCATGCACCTTAGTTGACCTGCGCACACGATCTGCTCGCGGTCGTACCGCACGATGTGCGAAGCGCCCGCGGCGCGGTGATCTCGGCGCGCGCGGCGCGGTGATCAATGCGCGCGCGGCGCGGTGATCAATGCGCGCGCGGCGCGGTGATTCATCGCGGCCGCTGGACGATCTGCCACCCCACCGCAACACCTGAGTGCCGCGACGCCAGGCTCGCCATTCGTGAGCGCTCCTGCGACAAGTGCAGTGCGTCGACGAGCTGCACGCGCGCCAGAACCACAGGTGCCAGTCCCTCCGGGATCGCGAACCGATCGGCGACGACATCGATGGGAATCGCCTCGTACTCGTCGAGCGCGGCCAGGCCAACCGCCGCCTCGACACCGTCGTCCGGAAGCGCCAGCACGTGCCGCACGACTGCCTGATCGGCCGGACGCAACGTCGAGGCGTCGAGGATCGACGAGCTCGACGCCGCCTCGTCGTCGGATTCACCGACCACGACGACGTCGCGGTCGGTCACCGTCAGCGCGTCGCGAGGCGCGGCTCGACCGCCGATCATCGCTCGCCGCAACGTTTCCCAGCGGCGCGGCGCCATCGGCCTGCCGTTGAGGTCGAACTGTCGGCCGTCGTGCCGCGACCCTGGATCGTCGTGGTCGGAGGTACCCATGGAGTTGAGCAAAGCACGGCGCTCACCGCTCGGTCCACCGGTACCCTGACACGCCGAAAGGCACCTCCGACCGGCGCCTACCAGCGGGAAGAGAAATAGTTCCCACGAATATCCGACCCGAGTGGTCAGGGCGTACTACGAACCGTCATACTTCAATCTGTGACTAGCGCTGTAGGTACCTCGGGAACAGCCATCACCTCGCGCGTGCACTCGCTCAACCGCCCCAACATGGTGAGTGTCGGCACGATTGTGTGGCTGTCCAGTGAGCTGATGTTCTTCGCTGGACTTTTTGCGATGTATTTCGTCGCACGCGCCAATGCCGGCCCTGCCGGCTGGCCGCCGGAGCCCACCGAACTGAACCTGAAATTGGCCATCCCGGTCACCACCGTCCTCATCTTGTCGTCGGTGACCTGCCAGATGGGCGTGTTCGCCGCCGAGCGAGGCGACGTCTTCGGGTTGCGTCGCTGGTACATCCTCACGTTCGTGATGGGCGCCTTCTTCGTCTGCGGCCAGGCCTACGAGTACTACCACCTGGTCGCGGAGGGCACGACCCTCTCGTCGAGCGCCTACGGCTCGGTCTTCTACATGGCGACCGGCTTCCACGGCCTGCACGTGATCGGCGGTCTCGTCGCCTTCATCTTCCTGTTGGTCCGCACCAAGCTCGCCAAGTTCACTCCGAACCAGGCGACTGCTGCGATCGTCGTGTCCTACTACTGGCACTTCGTCGACATCGTGTGGATCGCCCTGTTCGTCACCATCTACTTCATCCGATGACTGCCCTTCATCCGATGACACCGATCGCAACGAATAACTGAGACATGAGGCGAGAGTGGCTCCTCGGAACCGCGTTCCCGCCAACAGCTGAGAAGTCCGTCCGCTAGTAGAGAGACCACGATGAGTTCATCTCCACCGCGACCGTCGGATAGCCCTTCCGACGTCGGTCAGGTCGACACAGTCACCTCGAGCACAAAGCCGAGCGCCGCGAAGAAGTCCCGCTCGCGTCGTAAGCTGCGCCGCCGCGCCAGTGGCGCTTTGCTACTGCTCGCCGGCCTGATGATGGCAGGCGTCCTCGCGTCGTTGCTGTCCCCCAAGCCTCAGGTCGCCGTCGCGGACACCAGCGACGCCGCGCTGATCCAGGACGGCAAGAAGCTCTACGAGAGCTCGTGCATCACCTGCCACGGTGCCAATCTGCAGGGTGTGGCCGACCGCGGCCCATCCCTGATCGGTGTCGGCGACGCGGCTGTCTACTTCCAGGTTTCGACCGGCCGCATGCCTGCCGCGCGCGGTGAGGCTCAGGCCCAGCGCAAGCCACCGAAGTTCGACACCGCACAGATCGACCAGCTCGGCGCCTACATCCAGTCGCAGGGTGGCGGCCCTCGCCCGCTGTTCGAGAAGAACCCGGACGGCACCCGCAAGACCGAGAAGGTCATGCAGCGCCAGGCCGACGGTTCGATGAAGGAAGTCGTCCTGCCGGTCGTCGCACAGGAGTCGCTGCGTGGCGAGAACCTCGGTCGCGGTAGCGAACTGTTCCGTCTGAACTGCGCGTCATGCCACAACTTCACCGGACGTGGCGGTGCGCTGTCGTCGGGTAAGTACGCGCCGACGCTCGACCACGTCAAGGAACAGCAGATCTACACGGCGATGCTCACCGGACCGCAGAACATGCCGAAGTTCTCCAATCGCCAGCTCTCGCTGGACGAGAAGAAGGACATCATCGGCTTCATCAAGTACGTCACCGAATCCAAGCCCCAGGGCGGTCTGAGCCTCGGCGGCTTCGGCCCGGTCAGTGAGGGCATGGTGATGTGGTTTGTCGGAGTTGTGGCGGTCGTCGCCGCCGCGATGTGGATGGGATCACGAACATGAGCACCACGGACAAGGACACGCCGTCCGCCGATGAGCTTGACCAGATGACCAACGATGACCTGGTCAAGCTCGGTACCAACCTCGACGGCGTCGAGATCATCCATCGGGGTGAGCGATTTCCCGAGCCCGGCACGAAGGCCGAGAAGCGCGCAGAACGACAGATCGCCATCTGGCTGGTCATCGCGGGCATCTCCGCGCTGGCATGCTTCGTGATCTTCCTGTGGAACCACTGGGAGTTCGCACTGCCGGGGACCTCCGACTACTGGCGCTACACCCTCAACACACCGTTGCTGGGTGTGACGTTCGGTCTGTCGATCCTGTCGATCGGTGTGGCCCTCGTCCTGATCACGAAGAAGTTCATCCCGTCCGAGATCGCGGTTCAGGACCGTCACGACGGTCCGGGATCGACCGAGGTCGACAAGAAGACCATCGTCGCCGAACTCGTCGACTCGGGAACGAAGTCGACACTCGGCCGTCGCAAGATGCTGATCGGCTCCGGACTGTTCGCTTTCGGTGCGCTCGCACTCACCGGCGTCGTCGCAGGCCTGGGTGGATTCATCAAGAATCCGTGGGCCAAGCGCGAGGACGCACCGCTGTGGCACACCGGTTGGTCACCGATCTACAACCCCAAATCGCAGCCCAACGAGACCGTCTTCCTTCGTCGCGACACCGGTAACCCGCACCAGGTCGCCCTGGTCCGGCCCGAGGACCTCGACGCCGGCGGCATGGAGACCGTGTTCCCGTGGCGCGTCTCCGACGGCTACGGCGAGACCGAAGAGTCGCGCGAGAAGCTGATCTGGGGTCTGCGCTACGTCTCCAACCCCGTCATGCTGATCCGCCTGCGTCCCGAGGACGCAGCCCGGTCGATCAAGCGCAAGGGCCAGGAGAGCTTCAACTACGGCGACTACTTCGCCTACACCAAGGTCTGCAGCCACCTCGGTTGCCCGACCTCGCTGTACGAGCAGCGGACCAACCGCATCCTCTGCCCGTGCCATCAGTCGCAGTTCAACGCGCTCGAATACGCCAAGCCGGTGTTCGGTCCGGCCGCGCGTGCACTGGCGCAGCTGCCGCTGACGGTCAATGATCAGGGGTACATGGTTGCCGCAGGCGACTTCATCGAACCCGTCGGACCCGCATTCTGGGAGCGCAAGTCATGAGCAATCGTCTCGCGAAGCAGGCCGAAGAGGTCGATTCCCGGTACCACCTCGCCGCAGGGATGCGGCGCCAGATCAACAAGGTGTTCCCGACACACTGGTCGTTCATGCTCGGTGAGGTCGCGCTCTACAGCTTCGTCATCCTGCTGATCTCCGGTGTGTACCTGACCTTCTTCTTCGACCCGTCGATGGCCGAGGTCACCTACCACGGCGCGTATCAGCCGCTCAACGGCGTGATGATGACGCGCGCATACGAGACCACGCTGAACATCTCCTTCGAGGTGCGCGGCGGTCTGTTCGTCCGTCAGATCCACCACTGGGCAGCACTGCTGTTCGCGGCGTCGATCATCATCCACATGGCCCGCATCTTCTTCACCGGCGCGTTCCGTCGCCCGCGTGAGGCCAACTGGATCATCGGCTGCCTGCTGCTGGTCCTGGCCATGTTCGAGGGCTTCTTCGGCTACTCACTGCCCGACGACCTGCTCTCGGGCACGGGCGTTCGCGCAGCGATGAGCGGCATCGTGCTGGGAATCCCGCTGGTCGGTACCTGGATCCACTGGGCGCTCTTCGGTGGGCAGTTCCCCGGCGACATCATCATCCCGCGCCTCTACGTGCTGCACATCCTGCTGTTCCCGGGCATCATCCTCGCGCTGATCGGTGCCCACCTGGCGCTGGTGTGGTACCAGAAGCACACCCAGTTCCCCGGCCCGGGACGCACCGAGAAGAACGTCGTCGGTGTCCGTATCCTGCCGGTGTTCGCCGCCAAGGGTGGAGCGATGTTCGCTTTCACCGCGGGCATCCTCGCGATCATGGCCGGCATCTTCCAGATCAACCCGGTGTGGGTGATCGGTCCGTACAACCCCGCACACGTGTCGGCCGGTTCTCAGCCCGACATCTACATGATGTGGACCGACGGCTTGGCCCGTCTGATGCCTGCGTGGGAGCTGTACCTCGGTAATTACACAATCCCCGCGATCTTCTGGGTCGTCGTGATCATCACGATCATGTTCGTTGTGATGTTCGCCTACCCGTGGATCGAGAAGAAATTCACCGGCGACGACGCCCATCACAACCTGCTGCAGCGTCCGCGCGACACCCCTGTGCGCACCGGCATCGGCGCGATGGCGTTCTCGTTCTACATCATCCTGACGTTGAGCTGTATGAACGACATCATCGCTTTGAAGTTCCACATCTCGCTCAACGCGACGACGTGGATGGGTCGCATCGGTCTGATCATCGTGCCGCCGATCGCCTACTTCATCGCCTACCGCTGGGCCATCGGCCTGCAGCGCAGCGACCGCGCGGTCCTCGAGCACGGCATCGAGACAGGCATCATCAAGCGTCTGCCTCAGGGCGAGTACATCGAGATCCATCAGCCGCTCGGCCCGGTCGACGATCACGGTCACGCGATCCCGCTGCCGTACGAGGGTGCCGCGGTCCCGAAACGGATGAACAAACTCGGGTCGTCGGGTGCGCCCGGCACGGGTTCGATCATGGTGGCCGACCCGCCCGAGCAGCAGAAGCGCAACGTCGAGTTCGAGCACGAGCAGGAACGCGAAGAAATCGACGCCCTGCGCGAGCTGCAGGCCAAGGGCGGCAACCCGCTCGACTGACCAGCTCTCGAATCAGCAGTCACACACGGCTGCCGTCGCACTCCGCGACGGCAGCCGTGTGCTGTTGTGGGTCGTGTGTGATGTGGGCCGTGTGTTGTTGTGGGACAAGCACTCCCCTCCCCCGCCGACCGCTACGGTTGAACGATGACACGAGTGCGACACATCGGACATCGCGACAAAGACCCACTACATCAGCTGACGAAGGAGCTCGGCACACTCGACGCCAACCTCTTCCAGGCGATCGCTCGTTCACCGAGCCCGCTGCTCGATGAGACGATGCCCAAACTCACCGCGGCAGCCGACTATTCGAAGCTGTGGATGGGCATCGGAGCCGGACTCATACTCAGTGGGCGCCCTCGCTGGCAGCGGGCCGCGGTCCGTGGCCTGGCATCGCTCGCAGTGTCCAGTCTCGTCACCAACCAGGGCGCGAAACGAATCCGGCAACGCAAGCGACCCTCACCGTCGGTCGTGCCACTGGTGCGGCGGGCGGCGCACCAGCCGACGTCGAATTCGCTGCCGTCGGGCCATTCAGCAAGCGCGGCAGCCTTTTCCGTCGGCGTGGCGCTCGAGTCCCCGCCACTGGGCCTGGTGATGTCTGCGCTCGCAGGCCTTGTCGGATTGTCCCGCGTCGCGACCGGGGCGCACTATCCGGGCGACGTGTTCATCGGGTTCGGGATCGGCGCCGCCGTCGCCACACTGGGCGGCAAGATCGCTCCGCCGATCATCCCGCACAACATCGCGGTTCCCACACCCACCACCGAGGCCGCGCCGCTACCCGTCGACGGTTCGGGTCTCGTTGTCCTCGGCAACCCGGCGTCGGGGGACGGCAACAGCGAGAAGGTCCTTGCGGCCGTCCGGGCAGAGCTTCCGGGCGCCGAGATCATCGAACTCGGGCCGGACGACGACTACGCGTCGGTCGCCGATGACGCGGCCCGACGGGCCACCGCGCTCGGGGTCTGTGGCGGAGACGGCACGGTGGCCACCGTCGCAGCGGCAGCGCACGCCGCCGACCTCCCGCTCGCCGTCTTCCCCGGTGGCACGTTCAACCACTTCGCACGAGACATCGGGTGCGACACCGTCGACGCCGCGCTCGCCAAGATCCGGGCAGGCGTCACCACCTCGGTCGACGCGGCGACCCTCAACGAGCAACGGCTCATCCTCAACACGGCGAGCATCGGCGCATACCCCCACTACGTACGCGCCAGGACCAAATGGGAGCACCGCGTGGGCAAGGGTGCTGCGAGTGCACTGGCGATGCTCCAGGTCGCACGACACTCCACACCGGTCGAGATCACCATCGACGGTAAGACCGTCAAGACGTCGCTGTTCCTGGTGGGGACGTCGATGTACGGCTCAGCAGGGTTTGCACCGGCGCGACGCGAGCGACTCGACGACGGGCTGCTCGACGTCCGCTTCCTCGAGGCCGGCAAGCGGTTGGCGACGCTGCGAGTACTGGGAAGCCTCGTGACAGGGCTCCTGCAGCGATCGAAGCTGTACCACGAGATGCAGGTACCCGAGTTCACCTTCACCACAGCCGAACCCACCACCATCGCCCACGACGGCGAGGTCGGCGAGTCGTATACATCCGCTCGTTTTCGCGCTGAGTACCGGACGCTGAAGGTCTACGGCCACAGCATCGTCGGCGACGACTGAGCTCTGGCCGCAGCACCGGACTGGGCGTTCACCGCAGGATCACCAGACGTCGCCGGCTCTCCAATCGCAGGAGAGCCGGGCGACGGCTGAATCGAGTCCTCCTATGTTGCGAACCAGGACAGCGCCTTCGTCGTCGGGGGTCGGCGCCCACCCGTCCGGGCTGAGCACACCGAGCGTGCCAACCCACGGAATCCAGCCTCGCGACTCGTAGAGGCGCATGCCCGCGTCCGACGCGCCGAGTGCGCCCAGGTCGTAGGCGTTGTCGATGACCTCCTCGATGGCAGCCATCAGCGCACCTCCCAGACCCTCACGTTGATGTGTTGGCGAGACGGCGACGGCCTCGACGTAGCCGCATCGTCGTGGTTGGTCGTCGACGAGGACCGACCGGGCGACGACGGCCGCGTGGCCGATGAGTTCGTCGAATTCGTCGACGATCAGTGCGTGCATTCCGCCGAGCGCGTGGTCGAAGTCGGTGTCGTCGAAGTCACCGTCGAACGCGGCGTCGAGGAGGCGCATCAACTGGGGCATTCGTCCCGGCTCGAGGTGCGCGGTATGACAAAGCCGCACCCGGTCCTCGGATGCGGCTGTCATGGGATGCGAAGGGTTGTCCAGCGTGAAAGGGCTGCTCTGTCAGTGCTTCTCGGGTCCGACGATGTACTCGAAGACCATTCCGGCAGCACCACCGATGATGCACGCCGCCGCGAAGATCGCGAGCCAGAGGTTGCCGGTGGCGAATGCGACGGCAAACAGCGCTGCGCACCCGGCGATCACGATCGGCCACCACGAGCCCGGGCTGAAGAAGCCGAGTTCGCCGGCGCCGTCCTCGATCTCGGCGTCCTCGTAGTCCTCGGGACGGATCTCGACGCGTCGTGAGACGAACCGGAAGTAGGTACCGGCGATCAGCGTCAGTCCGGCGCTGAAGAACATGCCGGTGACACCGACCCATTCGACGCCGTTGTTGGTGAGTGCGGTCAGCACGGTGTAGACGACACCGCAACCTGCGAAGAAGAGCGTGAGCAGTTCGAAGAGTCTCGCTTCGATTTTCACTGGAGTGCTCCGATCGTGCAGTTCGCAATCTTCGTGTTGCCGGCGTCGCCGGACGCTCCGACGGACCCGTCAGTGGCCCGACGCGTATCGAACGGAACGGTCACAACCGACTCGGGCTGCTGGCAGATGTGCTGCAGCGCTTGCGCGTTCGTCTTGCCGGGGTTCTCCTGCCGGTACTTGATGTACGCGTCGAAGTCCCGTGGCGACACTGCACGAACCTCGAAGTTCATCATCGAGTGGTACGTGCCGCACATCTCGGCGCAGCGTCCGACAAAGGCGCCTTCACGGTCGATCGAGGAGATCTGGAAGCGGTTGTCGGTGTGGTTCTGCTTCGGGAACGGCATGACGTCGCGCTTGAAGAGGAACTCCGGAACCCAGAACGAGTGGATGACGTCGGCCGAGGCGAGGTCGAACTCGATCCGCTTGGTCGTCGGGAGCACCAGCACCGGGATGGTCGCAGACGATCCGACAGTCTCGATCTGGTTGAACTTCAGGTAGTCACGCACGTCGTTGCTGCGGCCGCCGTCGGGACCGGGCAGCTCGATGGTCTCGCCGCCGTGGATCTCACGCGTGTTCTCGGTCTCGAGATCGAACGGGTTTCCGTCGCGGACGAAGCCGTTGTACTTGGTGCCGTCGTCGAACGTGACGTCGCGGTAGCCGAACTTCCAGTTCCACTGGAACGCGGTGACATCGACGACGACCTTCGAATCGTCGGTCTTCTTCTCGACGTTGGTCTGCACGATGACCGTGAAGTAGAAGAGCACCGCGATGATCACGAACGGGATGGCCGTATATGCCAACTCGAGCGGCACGTTGTACGCAGTCTGACGAGGGAACTCGTCTTTGCCCTTACCGGGCTTGTAGCGGTGGAAGGTGATCGTCCAGAAGATCAGGGCCCAGACGATGATGCCCATCACGAGCGCGGCGATGACCGACCAGCTCCACAGGTCGCCCATGTCCTTGGCCTCGGGGGTCACGCCATGCGGCCAGCCGAACCGCATCGCGGTTCTCCCGTCGCAACCCGACATCAACAGTGCGCCGACGCCAAGCGCCGCGACAGCTCCGACCCGCTTGAGGCCGACCCGGTTGGCCATCCGCGACGTCGACGCGACACGCCGTACGCGGGGCCGTTCACCGTGTGCCAATTTCACGCCTTCCTGCCAGCTCGGAACCGTCGATCCGACGTCCGAGTCGCATCCCACCTGACCTGCAATGACACGGTCGGCGACATCGGACCCGCAGGCAACTCTCACCGTGCAGCGGGCACCGAAGCGCAGCCTTCGCGCCATGTACTACGCAGCGTAGACCAACTCGCGGGAACTTTTTCGGTTGGGGTGACTTCGCGCGTCGAAATCGTTTCCCGGCCCAGGTAATACCCTCCCGACCGCGTGTTTCGACGACCCGCGAGCCCCATCCGAGGGGTCGCTCCCACCCCGCATACGGCATACTCGTGACCGCGGCGATGACGTCATCGCCGACCATCGTCCCCGCGTCGAAAGAGGCTTTACTGGTGTGTGGCTTGCTCGGTCTGCTGACCTCCGATGAGACGGCGACTGATGCCGTCGATCTCGTCGCCAACGCCTCGCACTGCATGCGCCACCGCGGCCCGGACGAGCCCGGCACGTGGAATGACGCCGACATCGTGCTCGGCTTCAATCGACTGTCGATCATCGACATCGATCATTCGCATCAGCCACTGCGGTGGGGACCGCCGGAGAACCCCGACAGGTACGCCCTCGTCTTCAACGGCGAGATCTACAATTACCTGGAGATCCGCGCACAACTCGCCGCTGACGAGGGTGCGACGTTCCGCACCGAGGGCGACGGCGAGGCGATCGTCGCGGCCTTCCATCACTGGGGACCCGACGCGGTCCGACGTCTTCGTGGCATGTTCGCCTTCGCCATCTGGGACACCGAGACGCGCTCACTGTTCCTGGCCCGCGATCCGTTCGGCATCAAACCGATGTTCATCGCGACCGGACCCGGCGGGACCGCGTTCGGCAGCGAGAAGAAGAGCCTCCTGGAGCTGATCGGACGCCTCGGCCTGCCCGACACCCTCGACGAGCGCGCTCTCGAGCACTACGTCGTGCTGCAGTACGTTCCGGAGCCCGAGTCGCTGCACTCGTCGATCCGTCGGCTCGAGTCGGGTTCGTATGCGACGGTCCGTCCCGGCAGCGCGCCATCGGTCACCCGCTACTTCAGCCCGCAGTTCTCGGTCCGTCCCTTCACCGACGCCACACGTCAGAAGCGCTACGACGAGATCGCCGACGTCCTCTCCGACTCCGTCGCCAAGCACATGCGCGCCGACGTCACCGTCGGGTCGTTCCTGTCCGGCGGTATCGATTCGACGGCCATCGCGGCGCTGGCGATCCAGCACAACCCCGACCTGATCACCTTCACCGCGGCGTTCGAGCGTGAAGGCTATTCGGAGGCCGACGTCGCGGCGGAGTCCGCGGCAGCCATCGGCGCCCGGCACATCGTGCGGACGGTCACCCCCGAGGAGTACATCGCCGCGATCCCGGAGATCATCTGGTACCTCGACGATCCGGTCGCCGACCCCGCGCTCGTCCCCCTGTACTTCGTGGCGCAGACCGCCCGCGAACACGTGAAGGTGGTGCTCTCGGGCGAGGGCGCCGACGAACTCTTCGGCGGCTACACCATCTACAAGGAGCCCCTCTCGTTGAAGGGCTTCGACCGCCTGCCCTCCACTCTTCGACGCCTCGCGGGCAAGGTCTCCGACCGCATCCCAGAGGGGACCCGCGGCAAGAGCCTGCTGCATCGCGGATCGCTGACCCTCGAGGAGCGCTACTACGGCAACGCACGCAGCTTCGACGACGCCCGGCTGCGCGCGGTGCTGCGCGACTACCGACCCGAGTGGACTCACACCGACGTCACCGAACCGATCTACGCGCGCAGCGATGGCTGGGACCCTGTGGCACGGATGCAGCACATCGATCTCTACACGTGGCTGCGCGGCGACATCCTGGTCAAGGCCGACAAGATGACAATGGCCAACTCACTGGAACTGCGAGTGCCGTTCTTGGACAACGAAGTGTTCAAGGTCGCCGAGGCGCTGCCGTTCGACGAGAAGATCAGCCACGGCACCACCAAATACGCACTGCGCAAGGCACTCGAGCAGATCGTTCCGCCGCACGTGCTGCATCGCAAGAAGCTCGGTTTCCCCGTCCCCATCCGCCACTGGCTCGCCGGGCCGGAGATGTACGACTGGGCACGCGAGACGATCGAGAAGTCGCAGACCGAGTACCTCCTGAACAAGCAGCCAATCCTGGACATGCTCGACGAGCACCGCGCAGGCACCGTCGACAACAGCCGACGCCTCTGGACGCTCCTGATGTTCATGATCTGGCACGCGATCTTCGTCGAGAAGACGCTCGTACCCGACATCACCGACCACAGCTACCCCGTGCGGCTGTAGATCCCAACCGCTGGTTGAGCAGGCCGCGAGCGCAGCGAGCAGCCGTAGTCGAAACCACCCCACCCCCACTGGTTGAGCCGGCGTTGGCTGAAGTGATCTCGACAAGCTCGATCAGCGGAGGACGGCTCGATCAGCGGAAAGGGCTCGCCCCCACTGGTTGAGCCGGCGTTGGCTGAAGTGATCTCGACAAGCTCGATCAGCGGAGGTGGCTCGATCAGCGGAGGACGGCTCGATCAGCCCCCCGCTGGTTGAGCAAGCCCCCCACCGATCGAGCAGGCCGCCCCCACCGCTGGTTGAGCAGGCCGCGAGCGCAGCGAGCAGCCGTCCGTCGAAACCACCCGCCGCGCGGCCGCGCTCAGATCGCTGCGGCGATCTCCTTCGCGGCGTCGGGGCCGTACGCGCCCTCGATGCGACTGAGCGCGGAGTCGCGGTCCCACGACCAATCCTGCGTCGACACGGTTTCGAGGACCAGCACGGCCACCATCGAGCCGACCTGTGCGGCGCGCTCGAATCCGAGGCCTGCGGACAGCGACGAGAGGAATCCCGCGCGGAAGCCGTCGCCGACGCCGGTCGGGTCGACCTTCTCCGTCTCCGGCACGACGTCGACGCGCGTGCGCGTGCCGTCGCGGTCGATGATCTCGACGCCGCCGGCACCGAGAGTGGTGACGCGCACGCCGATCAGCTCGGCGACCTGTGCCTCCGACAGCCCGGTCTTCTGACGCAGGAGACCCCACTCGTACTCGTTGGTGAACAGGTAGGCGGCACCGTCGATCAGCTCCCGCGCCTGCTCGCCGTCGAGTCGCGCGAGTTGCTGCGACGGGTCGGCGGCGAACGGGATGCCGAGGCGTCGACATTCCTTGGTGTGCCGCAGCATCGCTGCGGGATCGTCGGCGCCGATCAGCACGATCTCCGGTGCACCGACGCGTTCGACGACATCACCGAGATCGATCTCGCGCGCCTCACTCATCGCTCCCGCGTAGAACGTCGCGAGCTGCGCCATCGTCTGGTCCGTGGTGCACATGAAGCGAGCAGTGTGCTGAGTCTCGGAGATGCGCACGCCACGGCAGTCGACGCCGTGCGCCTCGAGCCACTGGCGATAGTCGTGAAAATCAGAGCCAACCGAACCGACGAGCACCGGCGACTGCCCCAGCTCGCCCATCGCGTACGTGATGTTGCCCGCGACGCCGCCACGTCGGACCACGAGATCTTCCACCAGGAAGCTGAGCGAAATGTGCTCGAGATGATCGGCGAGGATCTGCTCCGAAAACTTCCCCGGGAACTTCATCAGATGATCTGTCGCGATGGAACCACATACAACGATTGCCACGTACTCCCCCAGCCTCTCAGCGTTTTGTGATGACCGCTGCGCGTGTCAGCGCCTTTACCGGCCCGCCGCGCGAGCCGGCCATGAACCGCATCACACGCTACCGAAAGCCCCGGAAATGACTGACCGCACCCCGGCATGGCCGAGGTGCGGTCAGAAAATCTGGTGCGCCGACGTATCAGTTGAACGAGTCGCCGCAGGCGCAGCTACCCGTCGCGTTCGGGTTATCGATGGTGAAACCCTGCTTCTCGATGGTGTCGACGAAGTCGATCGTCGCGCCCTGCACGTACGGCGAGCTCATCCGGTCGACAGCCAGCTTCACGCCACCGAAGTCTGCGGTGAGGTCGCCGTCGAGCGAGCGGTCGTCGAAGAAGAGCTGGTAGCGCAGGCCTGCGCAGCCACCGGGCTGCACGGCGATACGCAGCGCGAGGTCGTCGCGGCCCTCTTGGTCGAGCAGCGCCTTGGCCTTGGCGGCTGCAGCGTCGGTCAGGATGACGCCGGTGGTGGTGGCGGTTCCGGATTCGTTCTGAACGGTCATCGATGCTCCTCGTACTGTGATGGTGCCGTTGGTGCTCGGCCTCGGTCGTGCTGCCATGTGTCACACAGCTCTGATGTACGCCGCGCTGTGGCAGCGACTCGAACGCGTCGGCTGACGATGCAGGCCTTTTGTTCGTCTGTTGTCAACGGTACCCCCTATGTGCGTATTCCCGGAGTGTGCACATATCTGCGTGCCGTCAACCGCAGGTTTTCTCACCCAGTCGGGAGCCACGACGCCGCGGCACGGGCAGCGAGAGCGGTGAGTTGGTTGCGCGCGTCGCTCATCGCGAGTTCGACCGATCCCGCCTGTTCGACGATCGAGTGGGCACCGGCTATCCCGGCTTCGGCGATCTCGTCCGGGGTCAACGCCACCTGACCCGCGAAGACGACGGTCGGCGCACCCACCTCGGTAGCCGCGGCATTCAGCGCCGACACGACTTTTCCGCGCAGCGTCTGGGAATCGAACTTCCCCTCGCCGGTCAGCACGAGATCGGTGCGCGCGATCTCCGCGGCCTGATCGGTGGCCTCGCCGACGATCGTCGCACCGGACACCCGGCGTGCACCCAGCGCGAGCAATGCCGCCCCGAGCCCACCGGCGGCTCCGGCTCCCGGCTCACCACTGACGTCACGACCAGCGATCGATGCCAGCACTCGCGACCACTGCGTGAGTCGCTCCTCGAGACGGCTGACGGTCTCGGCGTCGGCACCCTTCTGCGGACCGAACACGGATGCGGCACCCAGCGGTCCCAGCAGGGGATTCTCGACGTCGGACGCCGCGATCAGCGCGACGTCGGCGAAACGCTCCGCAGCCTTCGCCGACCCGCCCAGTGCGTCGATCAACCCGTGGCCGCCGTCGGTGGTGGCACTCCCGCCGAGACCTACGACCACCTCGCGTGCTCCGGCCTTCAACGCGGCGTCGACGAGCAGGCCGACCCCGTACGTGTCGGCCGACTGGGCGGTGCGCGGTGTCGGCCCACCACCGAGTTGGTGCAGACCGCACGCCTGCGCACACTCGATGTAGGCGACGAGCCTCTCGGAGTCCCTGTCGTCGAGCAGCCATCGCGCCGTGACCGCGGCACCGAGCGGACCGACGACGCGCTCGGTCACGGTGCGCCCGAAACGCGCGGCGAGGACGTCGACGAATCCCGGTCCCCCGTCGGACTGCGGCGCGAGCGTGATCTCGTCGTCCGGTCGGCCCGCCGACCATCCCTCGCCGATGGCGTTCGCGGCCTCGACCGCTGTCAGCGTGTCGCCGAACGAATCCGGCGCTATCAGGACCCGCATTCGCCCCACCTCTGTTCGCTCGACACCCTGGCGTCGACGCAGGTGCGCGCGGTTGTCTCCCACACGTGACTGCTCGGGCCCATGCCCGGGAAGTATAGGGAGGTCGACGAACCGCGGCAGCGCTAGATCACCTACCCTCGAAGGCGTGAGACTGCCATGGAACAAGGACGACGACACCGCCGACGAGGGTACGGTGTCACTCGACAAAGCGACGACGACCGTCGACGAAGCCGAGACCACCTCCGAGACCAAAGGCAGCGCATACACAGCGGGCAAGGGGCGCCCGACACCGTCGCGTCGTGAGGCCGAAGGCCGTCGTCGTGGCCCGGTCGCACCTCCGCCGACCACCCGCGCCGAGGCACGCGCCCGGAAGAAGCAGCTCAAGAGCTCGATGTCGCGTGAGGATCGTCGCAAACTCAGCGATGAACGCCGCAACCAGCGCGCAGAGCAGCGCGAGAAGATGATGGCGGGCGACGAGCGCTATCTGATGCCCCGCGACAAGGGTCCTGTCCGGCGCTACGCCCGCGACCTCGTCGACTCGCGACGCAACTTCGCCGGCCTGTTCATGCCATTCGCGGTGGTGCTGATCGTGGTGATGTTCCTTCCGTCGATCGCCGCGTACGCGAACTTCGTGTTGCTGGCGTTCGTGGTCCTGATGGCCATCGATGCCGTCATCCTGGGCAGGCTGGTCAACAAGCGCGTTCGCGAGCGCTTCCCCGACACCGACGACACCGGCTTCCGCCTCGGTTGGTACGCATTCACCCGCGCCATGCAGCTCCGCCGCATGCGCGCACCCAAGCCACAGGTCTCTGCGGGCGACGAGGTCTGATCCGACGATGACCACGAGGGGCACCCGCACACTGGTGCTCGGGGGCGTACGGTCGGGCAAATCGGGGGTGGGCGAGGCAATGCTCGCCGAGCACACCGAGGTCCGCTACATCGCAACCGGGCCGACACTGACCTCCGATGCGGAGTGGGTCGCGCGAGTCGAGGAACATCGACGACGCCGCGACGAGCGATACACGACCGTCGAGACCACCGATCTCACCACCGTGCTGTCGACCACGCCCGACGTCGCCACACTGGTCGACGACCTCGGCAACTGGTTGGCCGCCGACATCGACGCGACCAACGGCTGGGAATCGCCGATCGACCGCTCCGATCGCACGGAGCAATTGTGCGCGGCGATCAGTGCCGTCACCGCGGACCTCGTCATCATCAGCCCCGAGGTCGGGCTGGCACCGGTCCCCTCGACCACCGTCGGCCGCGCGTTCCAGGACGAACTCGGTGCCCTGAACTCGGCCGTCGCAGCCGTCTGCGACCGCGTCCTGCTCGTCGTAGCCGGCCGCGTCGTCGAACTCCCCGCCGACTTCCCCACCCTTGCGGCACAGACGCCACAGCAGCAAAGGTCACCACAGAAACCGGCGGCACCCGACGTCGCACCGGCGGCAGCCGCAACCGCACCGGCGGCAGCCGTTACCGCAGCCGCTACTGAGCCGGCGGCTCCGGACACCGCAACGGCAGCGCCCGACAGCATGTCGGAGCCTCCCAAGGTCGTCGCGACCGATGCCGAGGTTTTCGACCACATCGACCGTCCGGACGAGTCCGTCGCGCAGGCCGCGCGCGACCGTCAGCTCACCTTGACCAAGCCCGCTGGTTCCCTCGGCAGGCTCGAAGACCTCAGCGTGTGGATCGCCGCGTGTCAGGGCGAGTGTCCGCCCCGCTCGATCGAGCAGGCGAACGTGGTGGTGTTCGCGGGCGATCACGGCGTCGCGCAGGCCGGTGTCTCCGCGTACCCGCCCGAGGTGACCGCGCAGATGGTCGCGAACATCGCCTCGGGAGGCGCAGCGATCAACGTCCTCGCCCGCCAGAGCGGCGCGACGGTGCAGGTCGTCGACATGTCGGTCGACGCCGACACCCCACCCGAGGTCTCGCGCTACAAGGTTCGACGCGGCAGCGGCGACCTCCGCGTCACCGATGCGTTGACCATCGCCGAGGCTCGCGCGTCCATCGCGGCAGGACGTGCCATCGTCGACGACTTGGTCGACTCTGGTGCCGACCTTCTCATCGCGGGTGAGATGGGCATCGGAAACACCACTCCCGCAGCGATTCTCGTCGGTACCCTGACCCGCCACGAGCCGGTCGAAGTAGTCGGCCGTGGGACCGGCATCGACGACCTCGGCTGGATGCGGAAGACCGCAGCCATCCGCGACGGCATGCGGCGCGGCCGACGCTACATCCACGATCCCCTCGCACTCGTGGCTGCTGTCGGCGGCGCCGACATCGCCGCGATGGCCGGGTTCCTGGCACAGGCCGCCGTGCGTCGCACACCGGTGATCCTCGACGGTGTGGTGGTCACGGCTGCCGCACTCGTGGCGGCCGAACTGGCTCCGGGCGCCGTGAGCTGGTGGGTCGCCGGTCACCGGTCGGTCGAACCCGCACACACCTTCGCGCTCGAACACCTCGACCTCGAGCCCATCCTCGAGCTGCGGATGCGCCTCGGTGAAGGCAGCGGTGCGCTGATGGCGCTACCTGTCGTCTCCTCGTCCGTGGAGATTCTGCGAGGCATGTCGACGTTCGACGAGGCAGGGATCAGCGATGCCGACTCGTCGGCGGCCCTGACCACCAGCGACGCGGGGGTCTGACCCGGGCGTGGGCGGCAGGATGTCGCCGGTCGACGCTCTCGCGGGTGCGTTCTCATGGCTGACCGTCGTGCCTATCCCGGTGCGCAACAACACTTTTGATCGACGATTCGGCGCCGCGGCGATCGCCGCGGTTCCGGTTGTCGGCCTCGCCCTCGGCGCTCTTGTCGCTGTCGTCGCGTGGGCGTTGAGTCTGACCGACCTCCCCACCACCCTGATCGGCATTCTGCTCGTCGTCGTCCTCGGTGTGGGGACACGGGGCATGCATCTCGACGGCTTGGCCGACACCGCGGACGGCCTCGGATGCTACGGCCCACCCGAACGGGTCGCCGAGGTCATGCGCAGCGGATCAGCGGGACCGTTCGGGGTGGCGACAATCGCGGCAGTGATGATCGTCGACACAGCGGGATTCGCTGCGCTGACCGGTGATTCACGATGGCTTGCCATTGCCGCGGCGGTTTTCGTCGGGCGCGTGGCCACCGTGATCGCCTGTCGACGGTCACTACCGCCGGCACGCTCCACCGGGTTCGGCGCACTCGTCGCGGGTACCCAACGGGCATCAATAGTCGTGTGGTCGGTGTTGGCGATCGTCGCGATGGTGGTCGCGGGCGGTTGGCAGTCGTTGTCGCCCAACGTATTCGACGTCGGATCGGCGCTGGGTGCGGCCATCACGGCCGTGATCGCGCTCGGCTTCGCGTGGTTGTTCACCCGGCACTGCGCGCGCCGGATGGGCGGGATCAACGGCGACGTGCTCGGCGCGGTGATCGAGCTGTCGACGGCCATAGCCCTTGTGGGACTACTGATCTGAGTGCCGCTAGCTGACCACAGGCTCCGACGGTTCTGACCCGGATACGCCGCGGGCCCCCGAGGCCGGAGCGTCGGGGACCCGTCGGACGGTCTGGATCAGGGGATCCGGATCAGGCCGGATACAGCGTCGTCATCCACCCGTGGGTGTCGGCGAACGTACCGCGCTGAATGCCGGTGAGTGTGTCGCGAAGCGCCTGGGTGACCTCACCCGTGGTGCCGTTGCCGATCGTGTAGTCGTCTGTCTCGCTCTTCACGTGGCCGACCGGTGTGATGACCGCGGCTGTGCCGCACGCGAAGACCTCGGTGATGTCGCCCGACGTGACACCCTTGCGGAGTTCCTCGGTGGAGATGCGGCGTTCCTCGACGGAGAACCCGGCGTCGATCGCGAGGGTGAGCAGCGATTCACGCGTGATCCCCGGCAGCAGCGAGCCGGACAGTTCCGGAGTCACCAACCGCGCGTCGGCTCCCGAGCCGAACACGAAGAACAGGTTCATGCCGCCCATCTCCTCGATGAAGCGACGCTCCACCGCGTCGAGCCAGACCACCTGGTCGCAGCCCTGCGCGGTGGCCTGCGCCTGCGCGAGGAAGGCCGCGGCGTAGTTGCCGCCACACTTCGCAGCGCCGGTACCACCGGGCGCCGCGCGCACATATTCGGTCGACAGCCACACGCTGACCGGCTTGATCCCGCCGGAGAAATAGGCGCCTGCGGGCGAGCCGATCACCGAATAGACGTACTGCGACGACGGCGCGTTGACTCCCAGCCCCGCCTGCGAGGCGAACATGAACGGGCGCAGGTACAGCGATTCCTCGCCGCCTGCGGGCGGAACCCACGCGTTGTCGGCAGCCAGCAGTGACCGCAGCGATTCGATGAAGTCGTCGACGGGCAGAGGCGGCATCGCGAGGCGTTCAGCGGAACGCTGCAGCCGCAGTGCGTTGGCCTCCGGACGGAACGCCGCGATGGAACCGTCGGGCTGCCGATACGCCTTCAGACCTTCGAAGACTTCCTGTCCGTAATGCAGAACCATCGCCGACGGATCGAGCGCGATCGGTCCGTATGGCGTGACCTTCGCACTGTGCCAACCGCGATCTATGTCGTAGTCCACCAGCACCATGTTGTCGGTGAAGTACTTGCCGAATCCTGGAGCGGAGAGGATCTCCGCCCGACGGGATTCCGACACCGGATGGGGATGCTCGGTACGGGTGAACTGCAAGGTCATTGGCCTATGGTAACGCCGCGAAGAAAACCTACCCTCACCGACCACCCACGCCGATCAAGTCGGCCCCACCCGCCGATCGAGACCCCGACCCCCGCCGATCGAGACGCCCCTCCGCTGATCGAGCTTGTCGAGATCACCCGCCGATCGAGACGCCCACCCGCTGATCGAGCTTGTCGAGATCACCCGCTGTTCGAGTCGCCCCACCGCTGATCGAGCTTGTCGAGATCACACATGCGACTCGACGAACGGCGGGATCACCACCTCGCAGGTCAGCTCACGCCCGCGGACGTCGATCACGACCTCCGCACCCTTCTTGATGCCCGACGCCGTGTCGATCAGCGCGAGCGCGATGCCCTGCTTGAGGGTCGGCGAGAACGTCCCGGACGTCGTCTCGCCGACGGTCTCGCCACCCGGCCCGGCCAGCACCGTCAGTCCCGCACGCGGAACGCCGCGACCTGTTGCCTTGAGTCCGTAGAGGCGTCGGGCCGGCCCGGCCTCCTTCTCCGCCACGAGAGCGTCGCGCCCGAAGAATGCCGGCTTGTCCCATCCCACCGCCCATCCGCTGCGTGCCTGGTTGGGCGTGATCTCCTCGGTGAGTTCGTGGCCGTGCAGCGCGTAGCCCATCTCGGTGCGCAACGTGTCACGGGCGCCGAGCCCGGCGGGCTGGCCTCCGGCGTTGGTCACCTCGGTGAGCAGAGCGTCGAACACGGGGCCGGCGTCGTTCCATCGCGGGAGGATCTCGTACCCCCGCTCGCCGGTGTATCCGGTCCGGCATACCCGCACCGGATACGACGCATCGTCGGTCTTCAGGTCGGCATCCGCGTACGCCATGTACTCCATGTCGGTCGGAAGACCAACGGCGGCAAGCACATCGGGGCTCTTCGGCCCCTGGACGGCAAAGACTGCGTAGTCACGATGTGCGTCGGTGATCTCGACACCTTCCGGCGCGACGGCCTGTAGCGCCGCGACGACCTTCGCGGTGTTCGCGGCGTTCGGGACCAGGAACACCTCGTCGTCGGAGACGAGGTACGCGATGAGGTCGTCGACCACTCCCCCGGATTCGTTGCAACACAGCGTGTACTGCGCCTTGCCCGCGTGGATCTTCCCGAGATCGTTCGTCAGCGTCGAGTTGACGAAATCTGCTGCGCCAGAACCCTTCACGAGCGCCTTGCCGAGGTGACTGACATCGAAGATGCCGACTGCCTCGCGGACGGCGTTGTGTTCTGCGACGGTGCCTGCATACGAGACGGGCATATGCCATCCACCGAATTCGGCGAAGGTGGCACCGAGTGCGTAGTGGCGGTCGGCGATGGGTCCGGCGAGCAATTCGGTCATGCGGGCAGATTACCGATCGACGTCGAACCCGCGCACCTCGCACGACACGACGGCCGGCCTAGAGGACGCCATAGCCCTGCACGCCCTCGACCGTCCGCAGATCGAAGTGGTCGACCGTGATCCCCTGCGCTTCGGCGCCGCCCACTGTCGTCACGACGTTGCCGTCGCGGACGGCCAGGCGCGCCTCTTCGAACTCACGCTCACCGGGTCACCGTAGGCAGCGTTGCCGGTGTCGGACCCGCTCGGCGGAGATCGTGTCGGTCCGCGGAATGACGTGGCAGAGTTGAGCGCGTGAGTAAGAACGAGAGCGTCGACCGGACACGCGGTCCCAAGATTCAACTGGCAACCTCCCTCGACAAGAACGACGAGGTACTCGTCATCGGGCTCGTGTCACCCGAGAGTTCTGAACCCGAGGACTCCACGAACCCTGACTCCGACGCGGCGCCCACATTGTTCATCGGCGACGGCCTCCTCGACGACGCGCAGGCGTCGGCCATCAGCGACGCGCTCGTCGCGGTCGGTGCCAGCGGCGCACACGGGGATGTCTCGACCGTTCCCGCACCCGAGTCGCTCGGCGTCGACGCCGTGGTGGCCGTCGGCCTCGGCTCGTCCGACGACGTCGAGAATCCCGAGAAGCTTCGCCAAGCCGCGGGCATCGTGGCTCGAGCACTGAACGGTCGCGAGCAGGTCGCCACCACGCTCGCGGCAGGAGGCATCGAGCCCGTAGCCGAGGGCTTCTTCCTCGGCGCCTATCGGTTCGACGAATTCCGTTCTGCCAAAACGCTTCCCACGAAGACTCCGCCGACCTCGGTGCGCCTGCTCGTGGAGAACACCGGCAAAGCAGCCACCGCGCAGCTCGAGCACGCCGTCGCCGTCGCCGATGCCACCGCGATCGCCCGCGACTTCGTGAACACCCCGCCGAGCCACCTCTATCCGGAGGAGTTCGCCGAGCGCGCCCGCTACCTCGGTAGCAAAGTCGGCCTGAAGGTCGAGATCCTCGACGACACCGAGCTGGAAAAGGGCGGGTACGGCGGGATCATCGGCGTCGGCAAGGGCAGTTCACGCCTGCCGCGACTGGTCCGGCTGACTCACACGGGAAAGAAGGATGCCAAGAAGGTGGCGCTCGTCGGCAAGGGCATCACCTTCGACACCGGCGGCATCTCGATCAAGCCCGCAGCCAACATGGATCACATGACCTCCGACATGGGTGGTGCCGCCGCCGTCATCGCGGCCACCATCCTCGCCGCTCGTCTCGACGTCGACGTCTCGGTCACCGCCACCGTGCCGATGGCCGAGAACATGCCGTCGGGCACCGCCCAGCGTCCCGGCGACGTACTCACCCAATACGGCGGAACCACGGTCGAGGTCTTGAACACCGACGCCGAGGGTCGACTGGTCCTCGCCGACGCGATCGTGCGCGCATGCGAGGACGACCCCGACTACCTCATCGACACCGCGACGCTGACCGGCGCCCAGATGGTCGCGCTCGGAGCGCGCACACCGGGTGTGATGGGCACGGAGGCGTTCCGCGACCGCGTCGCCGAACTCTCGCAAGAGGTGGGCGAGAACGCGTGGCCGATGCCGCTTGCCGCCGAGTTGCGCGCAGATCTGAAGTCGCGAGTCGCCGATCTCGCCAACGTCACCAATCACCGCAACGGCGGCATGCTCGCCGCGGGCCTGTTCCTCAAGGAGTTCGTCGCCGACGGCGTGCAGTGGGCCCACATCGACGTCGCCGGACCGGCTTTCAACTCCGGAGCGCCGTGGGGTTACACCCCCAAGGGCGGAACCGGCGTTCCGGTCCGCACCATCGCGCGCGTGATCGAAGACATCGCCGAGAACGGCTGAGCACACCCCTATCCGCCACCATCCCCGACTCGCCAACGCAGTTGCGTCGACACGCCACATGGCGCGGGCCGGTGGCGGGTAGGGTTTAGCGCGTGGGCATCGGCCACCCGCCGACGCCCGTGTCTCGGAGGCGCACACACCACCGCGACAGACCACACATAACCCAGACACATACGTCGAGTCGAGGAGTCAACAACGATGGCCTTCTCCGTCCAGATGCCAGCCCTTGGTGAAAGCGTCACAGAGGGGACAGTCACCCGGTGGCTGAAGGAGGAGGGAGACACCGTCGAGGCCGACGAGCCATTGCTCGAAGTCTCCACCGACAAGGTCGACACCGAAATCCCCGCTCCGACATCCGGTGTGCTGACGAAGATCGTCGCCCATGAGGACGACGTCGTCGAGATCGGCGGCGAGCTCGCGGTCATCGGCGAGGAGGGTGAAGCAGCCCCGTCCGACGATTCGGATTCGGCAGGCGGCACCGAGCCGGAGCAGGCCGCCGAACCCGAGCCGGAGCCCGAGGCACCGTCCACCGACGCCGACGCCCCCGCCGAGAAGCCCGCAGCGCAGGCTGCGCCCAGCGGATCGGCATCCGGAACCGACGTCCTGATGCCGGAACTCGGCGAGTCCGTCACCGAGGGCACCGTCACCAACTGGCTCAAGCAGGTCGGCGACGAGGTCGCCGAGGACGAGCCACTCCTCGAGGTCTCGACCGACAAGGTCGACACCGAGATCCCGTCGCCCGTCGCAGGCACACTGATCGAAATCGTCGCCAACGAAGACGACGTCGTCGAGATCGGCGGCAAGCTCGCGGTGATTGGCGACAAGTCTGCGGCCGGCGCGGCGCCAGAACCCGAGCCGGAGCCAGAGCCCGAGCCGGCGAAGGCAGAACCCGAGCCGGAGCCGGAACCCGAGCCAGAGCCAGAGCCAGAGCCCGCCAAGGCTGCTCCGGAACCCGAACCCGCGAAGGCCAGCACTGCGCCCGCGGCCAAGGAATCCTCTGATCCGCCGACCGTCGAGTCCACGCCGTACGTGACCCCGCTGGTCCGTAAGTTGGCCTCCGACAACGACATCGACCTCAACTCCATCAAGGGAACCGGTGTCGGTGGCCGTATCCGCAAGCAGGACGTGCTCGCGGCGGCAGAGGCCAAGAAGGCACCCGCGCCCGCTGCTGCACCGGCGGCATCGTCGGCTCCGGCTGCTGCCGCATCGGCGCCGGCCGCACACGGCCCCGAGGTCCGCCCCGAGCTCGCCGAGCTGCGCGGAACCACGCAGAAGATCAACCGCATCCGGCAGATCACGGCGAAGAAGACGCGCGAGTCGCTGCAGGAGAGCGCACAGCTCACCCAGGTCTTCGAGATCGACATGTCGAAGGTCGCGACCCTGCGCAAGGCAGCCAAGGAGTCGTTCAAGGCCGCCGAGGGTGTGAATCTCACCTACCTCCCGTTCATCGCGAAGGCCGTCGTCGAGGCGCTCAAGGCGCACCCGAACGTCAACGCGTCGATCAACGAGGAGAAGAAGGAGATCACCTACTACGACAAGGTGCATCTCGGAATCGCCGTCGACACCGAGAACGGACTGCTGTCCCCGGTGATCCACAACGCCGACGACCTCTCGCTCGCCGGTCTGGCACGCGCCATCGCCGACATCGCGGCGCGGGCTCGCTCGAACGGCCTCAAGCCGGACGAGCTGGCGGGTGGCACGTTCACGATCACCAACATCGGCAGCCAGGGCGCGCTCTTCGACACCCCGATCCTCGTTCCGCCGCAGGCGGCGATGCTGGGCACGGGTGCGATCGTCAAGCGTCCGGTCGTGATCACCGGTGACGACGGTTCGGAGTCGATCGCGGTGCGCTCGATGTCGTTCTTCCCGCTGACCTACGATCACCGCCTCATCGACGGTGCCGATGCGGGCCGCTTCCTGACGACCATCAAGAAGCGTCTCGAAGAAGGCGCGTTCGCAGCGGAATTGGGGCTGTAAGGCTCGCATGCTGATTGCCGTCGCGGGTTCTCATGGGCTGATCGGTTCGGCTCTGGTCACCTCGCTGACCGAAGCCGGCCACACGGTCCGACGCCTGGTTCGTCACGAACCGCTGTCCGACGACGAATTCGGTTGGGACCCCGAGACTCTCGGGGTCCCGGCCGAAGCCCTCGACGGTGTCGACGCTGTGGTCAGCCTCGGCGGCGTCGGAGTGGGCAACCAGTTGTGGACGGGTCGGTTCAAACAGGAGCTGCGCGACACCCGGATCACTCCGACCGAGGTGCTCGCCGAAGCCGTCCGGACCGCGGGAGTCCCGACGTTCCTCAGCGCCAGCGCGTCGGGCTACTACGGCGATACCGGCGAACACGCGGCGATCGAGTCCGACGGCCCCGGCGGCGGTTTCCTCGCCGATCTCGTCGTCGACTGGGAGGACGCAGCAGTGAGCAACGCGGGTGAGGACACTCGCGTCGTGCTGTTGCGCACAGCTCCGGTGCTCTCCGACTCCGGCGGGCTGCTCGCAAAGCTGCGGCCCCTGTTCAAACTCGGCCTCGGCGGCACCATCGGCAGTGGGCGCCAATACTTTTCGTGGATCACGCTTGAAGACGAGATCCGCGCCATCGAGTTCCTTCTCTCGTCGACGATCAGCGGACCGGTGAACCTCGCCGCCCCCGACGCGGTACCGTTCGCCGACTTCGTGTCGGCGTTCGGTCGGGCCGTACACCGTCCGACGATCGCACGGGTGCCCGGTTTCGCCGCGAAGTTCGTCGGCGGCGAGATGGCGCAGGAAATGATTCTGTTCAGTCAGCGCGTTGCACCCGGAGTGCTCAGCGACAACGACTTCACCTTCACCCACCCGGACATCGACTCCGGGCTGGCCTACGCGAACCGGTAGGGATCCCCATGCCACGCGAATCCATCCGTACCGATCCTGAGACCCCTTTCGAGGTACGCACCCTCGGCGTCGTCGACTATCAGGACGCCTACGACACCCAACACTCCCTCGCTGCCGAGCGCGCCGACGGCACGCTCGATCACGATCTCCTCCTGCTCCTCGAACACCCCTCCACGTACACGGCGGGCAAGCGCACCGAGCCGTCCGACCTTCCGACCAACGGCGCGAACGTCGTCGACGTCGACCGTGGTGGACGCATCACCTGGCATGGTCCGGGCCAGCTCGTGGGCTACCCGATCGTCGCTCTCGCGCAGCCGCTCGACGTCGTCGATTACGTACGACGCATCGAGTCGGCGCTGATCGCGGTCTGTGCGCGGTTCGGCGTCAGCGCCGGGCGCGTCGACGGCCGGTCGGGTGTGTGGGTCTGCGACGACGCGGGCGAACGCAAACTCGGCCAGATCGGCATCCGGGTTGCGCGCGGCATCACCCTGCACGGGTTCGCACTGAACGTGAATCCCGACATGAGTGCCTTCGACGCCATCGTCCCGTGCGGCATCGCCGACGCAGGCGTCACCTCGCTCGCACTGGAAGCGGGCCACGAGATCACCGTCGACGAGGTGCTCGTCGACATCGTCGACGCGGTGCGCTCGGCGTTCGACCACCGTGAGGTCGGCGCCGATGTGATCGGCGTAACGGACCAGCAGGCGAGCGTCGCGCCGGGCGTAGCATCGGTGCGGTGACCGTGTCTGATTCACAAGCCTCCACTCCCACCGCCCCCGACGGCCGCAAGCTGCTGCGTCTCGAGGTCCGCAACGCGCAGACCCCGATCGAACGCAAACCCAAGTGGATCAAGACGCGCGCGACGATGGGCCCCGAGTATTCGGAACTCAAGGGACTCGTGAAACGCGAAGGGCTGCACACGGTCTGCGAAGAAGCGGGATGCCCCAACATCTACGAATGCTGGGAAGACCGCGAGGCCACCTTCCTGATCGGTGGCGAGCAGTGCACTCGACGCTGCGACTTCTGCCAGATCGACACCGGCAAGCCGGCCGAGCTCGACCGCGACGAACCACGACGTGTCGCCGAGAGCGTGCAGGCGATGGGTCTGCGCTACTCGACGATCACCGGCGTCGCACGCGACGACCTCCCCGACGAGGGCGCATGGCTCTACGCCGAGACGGTGCGAGCAATCCACCGACTCAACCCCGGCACCGGTGTCGAGAACCTGATTCCCGACTTCCACGCCAAGCCCGACCTTCTCGACGAGGTCTTCGACGCACGTCCCGAGGTGCTGGCGCACAATCTCGAGACGGTCCCCCGCATCTTCAAGCGCATCCGACCTGCGTTCCGATACGAGCGGTCGCTCGACGTCCTCACCCAGGCACGCGACTTCGGGCTCGTCACCAAGTCGAATCTGATCCTCGGGATGGGCGAGACACCCGAAGAGGTCCGCGAGTCCATCGTTGACCTGCATGAGGCGGGCTGCGACATCCTCACGATCACGCAGTACCTGCGGCCGTCTCCGCGGCACCATCCCGTCGAGCGCTGGGTGAAGCCCGAGGAGTTCGTCGAGCATTCCGACTTCGCGCGTGAGGTCGGGTTCGCCGGTGTGATGGCCGGACCGCTGGTTCGGTCGTCGTATCGTGCCGGGCGTCTCTATGCACAGGCGATGGCCCATCACGGTCGCGAAATCCCCGCCGCGATGGCTCATCTCGCCAACGAGGGGTCGGCGAGCCAGGAAGCGTCGAGCGTCCTCTCACGCCTCGCGCGCTGATTTCCGACGAACCCTCAGGCGTCGGCTCCAAAAGCCCTGACGCCTGAAAGCTCGGCCAACCCCCGGCGTGCCGGTCGGCGGTCGGACGTATCCTAGAGGGCATGGCAAAGGCGTCTGCAGCAAGCAAAGAGGAAAAGGCCGCGGCGAAGAAGGCTCGTCGTAAGGCCTCGCGCGAGCGTTACACGCAGCTCTGGCAGGCGTTCCAGATGCAGCGTAAAGAAGACAAGCGGCTCATCCCGTACATGGTCGGTGTCTTCTTGCTGGTCGTGGCGGTGTTCGTCGTTCTCGGATTCGTGTTCGGCAGTCCGTGGCTGTTCATCCCGGTGGGCGTCATCCTGGGTCTGCTCGCGGCGTTCGTCCTGTTCGGTCGTCGTGTCCAGAAGACGGTGTACACGCGGGCCGAGGGACAACCGGGCGCAGCCGGTTGGGCGCTGGGCAACATGCGCGGCCAGTGGCGGGTCAGCCAGGCCGTCGCGGGCACCAGCCACCTCGACGCCGTGCATCGCGTAATCGGCAAGCCCGGGGTGATCCTCGTCGCCGAGGGCTCCCCCACCCGAGTGCGCTCGCTGGTGGCACAGGAGAAGAAGAAGGCTGCACGCGTCGTCGGCGACACACCCATCTACGAGGTGTACGTCGGCAACGACGACGACCAGGTACCGCTCTCCAAGCTCGAACGCCACCTCAACAAGCTGCCCCGCAACATCGACGGCAAGCGCATCGACGCCCTCGAGGGTCGGCTCAGCGCGCTGAGCAGCCGCGGCTCCGGACCTGCGATGCCGAAGGGCCCGTTGCCCGCGAACGCGAAGACGCGCAGCATGCAGCGCACCGCGCGTCGTCGTAGCTGAGCTCGCGGCACCCCGATGCGTGAATTCAGAGAAGCGGTCGAGCGCGGCGACGAAGCCGCGATGGCCGCATGCCTCGCCGACAATGTCGTCTTCACCAGCCCGGTCGCCTTCACCCCCTATGAGGGAAAGGCCATCACGGCGGCAATTCTGCGCGGCGTGATGCGGGTCTTCGAGGACTTTCACTACGTGCGGGAGATCGGCGATCCCGACGGTCGCGACCATGCACTGCTGTTCGAGGCAAAGGTGTCGGGTAAGACCGTGTCCGGTTGCGACTTCCTCCGCCTCGACGATGACGGCAGGATTGTCGACTTCACGGTGATGGTGCGGCCGTTGTCGGCCGCGATGGCCCTCTCCGAAGCGATGGGCGCCCAGTTCGACCAGATTCGCGCAGAGGCGACGGCAGAGCTCAGCGGGTCCTGATCATCGCTGTGCCGGTAGCGCGATCATGCAGCGCGCGGCCGTTGTAGTCGTTCATCAGTGCGGGCACGATGAACACGATCAGCACCTGGCGCGCAAGCGCGCGGATCGGGCCGACCGCTGCGAAGTGCTCGGAGCCGCTGACCTCTGCGGAGGTGCGATCGGGACCGTAGTCGACGCGGGCCACGCGGGTACCCACGGCGAATTGCCCCGGCGTGAAGCCGAACAACGTCACGGTGACGACACCGACGACGAACCACACCGCCAGAATGACCGTGCCCATGTCGGGTGAACCGAAGCGGACGAACAGCAACGAGAGCCCGCCTGCGATCAGCCAGTCGACCATCAATCCGGCGACGCGATGCCAGCCACCCGCGAGCGAGCCGGGACCGGTCTCGGGGAGCCCGAGGTCGGCGCCACGGTATTCGACGTCGACGTCGTGCCCAGCCTGAGGCCCCGACAGCCATGATCCGGTAGCGCGGCCCATCGCAGGCACCCTCTCTCCTCGACCGCCGACAGGTGAACCGTCGGCGGGATGTACGCCCGACGAGCCCGTGCAGAGCGCTCGTCCTTGCACGTCAGTGTATGCCCCGCACATGAGAGCACCGGCAGCCCCGCACAGGTCGGCATCGGCACTCGTCGTCGAGCTTCCGCACGTATCGCCGATGAGTGGTCAGATTCACCACGCGCGCAAGGCCGGAATCAGGAATAGTTATGGTGTCCCACGTCCGCGGTGTGTAACACAGGAGAAACACGTCCTTGACGCGCGGGCAACGTCCGATCCATACGGTCTGAGCTGAGATCCGCTGCTGTCTCTCGGTGGCGGACGAGCGTGTCGGGTGACCGTCTCGTGGCCACCCGCCGGCGAAATAGTGAAGGAGTCACCGCACGGTGTACAGCAGCAAAGAAGAACTACTCGAGGGCATCAAGAAGGAAGGTGTCGAGTACGTCGACATCCGATTCTGCGACCTGCCCGGCGTGATGCAGCACTTCTCCATCCCGGCAACGGCGTTCGACGAGAGCGTCTTCGAAGAGGGCCTCGCCTTCGACGGTTCGTCTGTCCGTGGATTCCAGTCCATCAACGAGTCGGACATGATGCTGCTGCCGGACCCGGCAACCGCTCAGATCGATCCCTTCCGCAAGGCCAAGACGATGAACGTCAGCTTCTTCGTCCACGACCCGTTCACCCGTGAGGCCTACAGCCGCGACCCGCGCAACGTCGCCCGTAAGGCCGAGGACTACCTGGCCTCTACCGGTATCGCCGACACCTGCTTCTTCGGTGCCGAGGCCGAGTTCTACATCTTCGACGGCGTGTCCTACGGCTCGGAGATGAATGGCACCTACTACGAGGTCGAGTCCGAGTCGGGCTGGTGGAACGCCGGTTCGCCCGTCGACCCCGACGGTTCGCCGAACCTCGGTTACAAGGTCCGCCCCAAGGGCGGCTACTTCCCGGTGGCGCCGTACGACCACTACGTCGACCTGCGCGACGAGATGTCGACCAACCTGACCAACGCGGGCTTCGAGCTCGAGCGTGGCCACCACGAGGTGGGCACCGGCGGCCAGGCCGAGATCAACTACAAGTTCAACACGCTGCTCCATGCGGCCGACGACGTGCTGCTGTTCAAGTACATCATCAAGAACACGGCGTGGGCGAACGGCAAGTCGGTCACCTTCATGCCGAAGCCGCTCTTCGGCGACAACGGCTCGGGCATGCACGCTCACCAGTCGCTGTGGAAGGACGGCAAGCCGCTGTTCCACGACGAGGCCGGCTACGCGGGGCTGTCGGATCTGGCTCGCTACTACATCGGCGGCATCCTGCACCACGCGCCGTCGCTGCTGGCGTTCACCAACCCGACCGTGAACTCGTACAAGCGTCTGGTGCCGGGCTACGAGGCTCCGATCAACCTGGTGTACAGCCAGCGCAACCGGTCGGCCTGTGTGCGTATCCCGATCACGGGCAACAACCCGAAGGCCAAGCGCCTCGAGTTCCGCTGCCCCGACAGCTCGGGCAACCCGTACCTCGCCTTCGCCGCGATGATGATGGCCGGACTCGACGGCATCAAGAACAAGATCGAGCCGCACGAGCCCGTCGACAAGGATCTCTACGAGCTTCCCCCGGAGGAGGCCAAGAACATCCCGCAGGCACCGACCTCGCTGAGCGCCGTCATCGACAAGCTCGAAGAGGATCACGAATACCTCACCGCCGGTGGAGTGTTCACCGAGGACCTGATCGAGACCTGGATCGCGCTCAAGCGTGAGAACGAGATCGAGCCGGTTCAGATCCGCCCGCACCCGTACGAATTCGCGCTGTACTACGACTGCTGAGTCGCAGCACAACAGCACCGCACGCCGCCCGCCCGACCACTTGGTCTGGCGGGCGGTGTGCGTCGGGCGTCATCCACACGGCAGACCCTGACGCCGACAACAGAACTCGACTCCGACCCGCATCCGACCCCATGCGATGCTGTTCCCATGACCTACCCAGGATCGGGACAAAACGGACCGTGGCCCCCGCAAGGACCTCCACCGCAGGGCCCTTATCCCTCCTACCCTGGCGGTCCGGGACCAGGAGGATACGGAGGTGGAGGATACGGAGGGCCCCCACAGCCGCCCCGACGCGGCAACGGCGGGCTCGTCGCCATACTTGCGGCCGTGGGAGTGCTCGTCGTACTCGCGATCGTCGCGGTGGTCGGTGTGGTGATCTGGGCGTCCAACCGCTCCGACGACTCGTCGACCGTTGCGTCGTCGAGCACGACGACCACGACGACGACCGATGACTACAGCGCGCCGACGACCCGCGACTTGGATTCGACCGCCACTCCCGGCCTCCCTCCCGCGGCTCCGGCCCCTGCTCCTGTCGACTACTACGGCGCCATCGCGGTCTCGACGCAAACCAGCGACGTCGGCTATGCCGTCAACTCACTGTCGCGGGCGGAGGCCGAGCGTAGCGCGCTCTCTCAGTGCGGGGTGTCGAGTTGTCAGGCTGCGATCTGGTGGCGCAACGCCTGCGGCGCCATCGTTCAGTCCCAGGCCGACCTGTCGTGGGGATGGGCATGGGCAACGACCGAACGGGCCGCGAGCGACGCGGCAGCCACGCGACTGACCGGCGGTTCACCGAAGGTGATCTTCAGTCGTTGCACCTCAAACGCGGGCTGACTCCACGCTGGTGATGCACTTCACAGGGGCTAATGGGGCCTTCGTACCCTCACACGACATGCCAACAACACGTAATCTCTTGGTCATGACCCGCATGCTCTTTGTTGAAGATCTCGTGCCAGGTGACCGCATCAGCATCGACGGGATCAAGGCCGTCGTCCGCAAGCAGGTGCCCCACGGGGAGACTCAGCGACTCATCGAACTCGCGCACAGCTCCGACAGTCGCACCGACATGATCGTCGACGTCGGCGTCAAGATCGAAGTCTTCTGAGTTCAGCACTCTCCTGACGATCGGCCACGTCGGACGTCCTCGTCATCCACACCACGAGTAGCGCTGTGGACACGAGCACCCCGACGCCGACCCAGGCCGCGACCGACGCCCCTTCGACAAATGCTCCGCGGGCAGCGTCGAGCACATTCGACGCCTGAACGTTGTCGAGATGTCGTGCGGTCGCCGCTGCACCCGCAAGGCTCGTACCCGCCTGCCCCACCGCCAGATCCGCGGGAAAAGCCATGCGGTACACAAGGTTCAGCACACTACCGAGCACCGCGATACCGACTGCCCCGCCGAGTTCGCTCGAGGTCTCCAAGAGTCCCGACGTCGCACCCGCGCGTTCAGCGGGCGCCACACCGATCACATGGTCGGCGATCACCGACGACGCCGAGACGATTCCCGCCGCGATCAACGTCGACCCGATCAGCGCAACGAGAAGCGTGTGCACTCCCAGCAATCCCGCGAGCACACCGAATCCTGCTGCTCCCGTCAGCAATCCGGCGATCATCACCATCGGTCTGCCCCATCGCACCGAGGCGACGGCTGCGAGTGGTGCGGCCACAGCGACCAGCGCGCTGGGCGCGATACTCCACAGCGCGGCCTTCAGCGGCGAGTAGCCGAGGACCGACTGCAGGTACTGCGTCACGATGATCGAATTCCCGAGCAACGCGAACATACACACGACGTTGGTCCAGATCGACACCGAGAAGCGCCGATCGTCGAACAGCCCGAGGTCGATCATCGGATCGCTGAGTCGTTTTTGGCGCGCGACGAAGACCGCCCCGAGCGTGAACCCGACCACGAGTGCGACCGCACGCTCCACCGACCATCCTTCCGCGGCGAATTCCTTGATGGCGTAGATCGTCGGCAGTATCGCTCCGAGGACGAGCAGCGCACTGAGGATGTCGACGCGCCGATCAACGACCGCGGTATCGGCCGGTAGGAGCAGGGGCGCGACAACGAGCAGCACGGCCATCACCGGAACGTTGATCAAAAACACCGATCCCCACCAGAAGTGTTCGAGCAGCAGGCCGGAGACGATAGGGCCCACCGCGACCCCGCCCGCGAGCACCGCGTTCCACGCCGCGATCGCCTTGGCCCGATCGGCGTCGTCGAGGAAGATGTGGCGAATCAACGCCAGCGTCGACGGCATGAGCGTCGCACCGGACACCGCCAGCACGGCTCGTGCCAGGATCAGCAGCGAAGCCGTCGGGGCAAGAGCGGCAAGAATCGACGCGCCGCTGAATCCGACGGCACCGATCATCAACAAGCGCCGATGCCCGACGCGATCAGCGAGCGAGCCCATCGTCAACAGCAGGCCGGCCAACACGAATCCGTAGATGTCGAAGATCCAGAGCTGTTGTGTTGCAGATGGATTCAGGTCCGAAGCGATAAAGGGAACCGCAAAGAACAGCACCGAGACATCCATCGAGACGATCAGCATGGGCATGCACAGCGCCGCTAGCGCTGCCCACGGTGAACGAGGGGACATGACACCACCTCTTTCTGCGTATTGCATAGACTGTTTATGTAGTACGCAGATACTAAACGAATAACTGTGTACAGCACAAGCAGTTTGTAGGATGGCGGCATGAGCACCACGGAAGATTCGACACCCTCACAGCTCCCCCGCTCGGTCGCGCAACTCTGGGGACGCGAACCCGTCGCCGTCCGACGGGGGCCCAAACCGTCGCTGACGATCCGCGAGATCGCACGCGCCGCGGTCGCAATCGCTGACGAGCGCGGCTGGGAAGCGGTGTCGATGAAGGCCATCGCCGACTCGCTGGGACTCTCCACGATGTCGCTCTATCGCTACGTCGACGGCAAGGACGACGTCGTCGACCTCCTCGTCGATGAGGCTTACGGCCTTCCGGACCCCGAACTGACCGCATCGGGGCCGTGGCGCGACCGGGTCGGTGCGTGGGCACGGTCGGCGGCAACGGTACTGCGGGCCCGGCCGTGGATCACCGAGATCCCGATGTCCCGCCCGCCGATGGGTCCCAACACCGTGTCGTGGACCGAAGCGGGTGTGCGAGCGTTCGACGACGTCGAACTGTCGGGTCAGGAGAAGCTCAACGCGCTGCTACTCGTCGACGGATTCGTGCGCCACCATGTACGCCAGGCGACTCAGATGGGACTGCTCGGACAGCCAAACGACACCGATACGTCCGGGAGTGGCAACGACTACGAGACGACGATGCTTGCCCTGGTCGACGCGGAGCGGTTTCCAGCGCTCACGGCGGCGGTATCTCAGATGCACGATGGTGATGACGACTACTTCACCGAACAGTTCGACTTCGGGCTGCGAGTGCTCCTCGACGGACTCGAGGCAATGATCTCGCGCGCTCAGGCCGGTCGGGCACCCACTCGCGCGGCGTCGAGATCCGCGAACAGCTCCTGATTCAACTCGAACGCCGAGATCGCTTCTGCCACAAGGTTGTCGACGCCACTCTCGTCGATGTCGAGCGCGTCGATCCGATCCCGGTATGCGTCCTTGTAGCGCTTGAGCTTGTCGATACCGTCGAACGAGTAGAAGCTCAGCGTCGACGCGTCGAGACCGTAGTGCTCACGCATCCGATGAGCGACAACCTGCCCGCCCGACAGGTCGCCGAGGTACCGCGTGTAGTGATGCGCGATGTAGCGTGCCGGCTCGTGGACCGTCGCCTCGATCGCGGCGACGTACCGTTCGACAGCGGGCAGCGGCGTGATGGTCTCCGGGTCGATGCCGAGCGCGACGAGATCGGAGCGGAGCCGTTCGGTCCGACGCAGCCGATCGTCGAGTACTGCGTCGGCGATCGGGTCGCCGGCCAACGCGGTGCCGACCTCTTCCAGCGCGCGGTACACGAAGTACAACTGAGCGGCCAGCCGTCCGTACTGATCGGCGTCGAGGCGGCCGGACAGCAGATCGTCGATGAATGTGGCGCTTTCGGCCTGCTGGTGGGCGACGGCGGTCGCCTCGCGCAATCGTTGGGAGATGGTCGTCATGATGCAACCAGTGATACCACCACGCCGCGGTGATCGGAACCGCGGAGATCGAAGGTATCGACCGACGACGCGGTGAAGCCACGAACGACGACGTGATCGAGCGCGAGGAACGGCATGCCGCCCCACTTGTCCGTCGGATAGGTGGGTACGAAACCCGCGCCGGATTGCTCGGCGGTGTCGGCGAATCCGTTCTGGAGGAAGTCGCGATAACGAACCTGATCCCACGTCGCGTTGAAATCACCGGCCATGATCGCCCGCCCAGCCGGAATCGACTGCAGCCGAGCGTGTAAGAGGTCCATGTCGCGTACCCAGACGTCCGTCCGGCCCCGCAAGGGAGCTCCGGGATGCATCGCGAACACCTGGGTGTCGCGCGCTCCCGGCAGGTCGGTACGTGCCTTCAGATTGTGCAGAACCGTGTTCGGATCCATCTCGCCCTGCCCGCTCAGCGGCGTACGACTGAATATCGCGGTGCCCATCGCGAACGTGCCGGGCAAGGCGTAGGAGTACGGAAGCTGCCTCGCGACACCGCTGGCGTTCAGCCGCGCAAGCGACTCGGGTGTGACCTCCTGCAACGACGCGAAGTCGACGCCTTCGCGTGTCACGACATCGGCGAGCTGGTCGACGTCGGCCTGGCCGAACAGCAGATTGGCCGTCAGCACGGTGAACCTCTCCCCCGCAGGCGGCGTCTGTGCGACCCACAACGGCAACTGGGTGAAACACAGCGCCAGCACCGCGGCAATGGCCACCGGCAGGATCAACCAGCGCCGGAACACGACGAACACGACGACAGCCAGCACACCGGGAACGATCGCGAACGGCACGGCGCTGGTGAGGAAGATGGTCAGCTCGCCGCGCGACCGCGAATAGTGCAGCCAGACCGCAACACCGACTGCGACCACCATCGCCCAGCCGACGAGCAGCAGTGCGAACCTGAAAAACCGACGCATCAAGCCCCGAATACTCTCATCACGCGCCAAAGACCTTCAGCACAACGGCTTTCGCGCGGCGCGTGACCCGGAGGTAGTGGTCGAGGAACTCAGCCGCCTGGTCCTCCGGCCAGCCTGCGGCAAACGCTATCTGCCGCAACTGCTTGCCGGGGCCGGGGAGCTGGTCGACGGGTTTGCCGCGTACCAGGACCAGGCAGTTGCGTGCCTTGGTCGCGGTGATCCACGCGTCCTTGAGGAGCGCGACATCGTCTTCGGCGAGCAGCTCTGCCGACCCGATCGCGTCGAGCGACTGCAGCGTCGACGTGTTGTGCAGCGACTGATAGCGGTGCCCGTACTTGAGTTGCAGCAACTGGACGGTCCACTCGATGTCGGCGAGTCCGCCGCGGCCGAGCTTGGTGTGGGTGGCCGGATCCGCTCCGCGCGGCAACCGCTCGGCGTCGACACGTGCCTTGATTCGACGGATCTCCTTGACCGCGTCGGCGGAGACGCCGCCTTCGGGGTAGCGGATGCGATCGGCCATGTGCAGGAACTCGATTCCGAGATCCTCGTCGCCCGCGACCTGGTGGGCGCGCAGCAATGCCTGCACTTCCCACGCCTGCGCCCACTGCTCGTAGTACGCGGCGTACGCGGCGAGCGTACGCACCACGGGACCGTTGCGTCCTTCGGGACGCAACCCCGTATCGACAATCAGCGGCGGGTCGTCGCTGGGCGTTCCGAGCATCGAGCGGACCACCTCGGCGATGGTCTGCGCCCACCGCACGGCCTTGGTCTCGTCCTCACCGGGATTCGGTTGGCACACGAAGAGCACGTCGGCATCGGAACCGTAGCCGAGTTCGCCACCGCCGAGCCGGCCCATACCGATCACCGCGATTCGCGCGGGCGCGGGGCGACCCTCGTCGCGCTCGGAGTCCTGGATCGCAAACGTCAACGCGGCGTTGAGAACTGCGGCCCACACGCTCGACAGCGCCTCACACACCTGCGGTACGTCGAGCAGGCCGAGAACATCCGCGGACGCGATGCGTGCGAGTTCGGCGCGCCGGTGCGACCGCGCCGCCGCAACCGCACGACGCAGGTCGGGCTGTCGGACTGTCGACGCGACGAGCCCCTTGGCCACGTCCTCTGGACGTACCTCGCACAGTCGTGGACCGTCGGCTCCGTCGGTGTAGAGGTTGATCACCTCAGGTGAGCGCATCAACAGGTTGGCGATGTACTCCGACGTGCCCAGCACATGCATCAGACGAGCCGCGACGACGCCGTCGTCACGCAGCAGACGCAGGAACCAGTCGTTGTCCATCACGTCGCACAGCCTGCGGTAGTTCAGCAGACCAGCGTCGGGATCCGGTGTGTCGCCGATGTATTCGAGTAGCTGCGGCAGGATCAACCGCTGCACCTGGCCACGTCGCCCCGACGCGGATGCGAGCGCACGGATGTGACTGAGTGCTCGCTCGGGCTGCGCGTAGCCGAGCGCGGAGAGGCGCCGCTGCGCCGACTCGTCGGTCAGCGTCAGCTCTGTGGTGTCCAGACGCACCGCCGCCTCGAGCAGCGGGCGGTAGAACAGCTTTTGGTGCAGTCGCCGTACGCGCAGGCTCTGATGCTTGATCTGCCTGCGCAATACCGACGTGGCGTCGAGGTCGCCCTCGCGCCTGATGTGGGCGGCGCGTGCCAGCCACCGCATGTTGTCGTCGTCGTCGAACTCCGGGAGCAGGTGGGTCCGCGACATGCGCTGCAACTGCAGGCGGTGTTCGAGCAGTCGCAGGAACTGATACGACGCGTTGAGGTTGGCGCCGTCATCGCGGCCGACGTATCCGCCTGCCGTCAGCGCATCGAGTGCCTCGACGGTCGAGCGAACCCGCAACGTCTCATCGACGCGGCCGTGGACCATCTGCAGCATCTGCACGGCGAACTCGACGTCGCGGATGCTACCGCTTCCGAGCTTGAGGTTGCGGTCGCGTTCTTCTTCGGGCACAAGCGATTCCACACGACGTCGCATGGCCTGGACCTCAGGCACGAAGTCGTCGCGCTCGGAGGCCTGCCACACCATCGGGTTGATGGCGTCGTGATAGCGCTGACCGAGCTCCATGTCGCCGGTCATCGGTCGCGCCTTCAACTGCGCCTGGAACTCCCACGTCTTGGCCCACCGGTTGTAGTACGCGACGTGTGAATCGAGTGTGCGGGTGAGCGCCCCGGACTTGCCCTCCGGGCGTAGCGCGGCGTCGACCTCGAAGAAGGCCAACGACCCGACGCGCATCATCTCCCCCGCGATACGCGCCGACGTCCCGTCTGCCGGCTCACTCACGAACACCACGTCGACGTCGCTGACGTAGTTCAGTTCTCGCGCACCGCATTTGCCCATCGCGATCACCGCGAGTCGCACCGGGATCGGCTTGTCGCCACACACCTCGCGGAATGCGACAGCGAGCGCCGAGGTCAGCGCGGCGTCGGCGAGGTCGGCGAGAAGCGCTCCGATCTCGGGAAACCAGATGACCGGTTCGTCCTCGACAGTCGAGGCCACGTCGTGCGCCGCGACCTGCAAGACGAGGTTGCGGTAGGCCGCCCGCAGCGCGACCACTGCCTTCGGACCACTGAATCCCGCACGGTAAATCTTGTTGCCGCGCTCGATCTCGCCCGGTTCGGCGACCGCGTCGACGGCCGCGAGCATTTGCCGGTTGATCTCCGCGGTGTCGGGCAGTTCCGCCGGAATCAGACGTCGCCACGCCTCCGGCTCGGCCACCATGTGGTCGCCGAGGGCGTCCGACGAGCCGAGGACTGCCAGGAACCGGCCGCGAAAACCCTTGTCGGTGCGCAGCAGCGTGTCGATCTCCGACCAGTCGTCGCCCAACTGCGATCGCATCCGGACAATCGCGCGCAGTGCGAGGTCTGCGTCGGGAGAACGCGACAGCGACCACAGGAGTTCGATGGACTCCTCGTTGTTCCAGCCGAGGTCGGAGAGATTCTTCTCGGCGTCGGGGTCAAGCAGACCCAGACGCCCTGCTGCCGGTACGCCGCCCCGACCTCGAAGTGTTGTCACACCTAAGAAAATAGCGTCCCGCATACCGATACCGGACACGGGTTGCCAACAATGGAGCTAGAGCGGGAGGTAGTTCTTCAGCTCGAACGGTGTGACCAGGCTGCGATAGTTGTCCCACTCAGCCCACTTGTTGCGCAGGAAGTAGTCGAAGACGTGCTCGCCGAGTGTCTCTGCCAGCAACTCCGACTTCTCCATCTGGTGCAGTGCGTCGGCGAGACTGCCGGGCAGTTCCTTGTAGCCCATTGCACGACGCTCAGCGGGCGTGAGCGCCCACACGTCGTCTTCGGCCTCATCGGGCAGTTCGTAGTCCTCGACGACCCCCTTCAGCCCGGCGGCGAGCAGCACCGCGAAGGTCAGGTAGGGGTTGCAGGCGGAATCGGGGCTGCGGACCTCGACGCGGCGCGACGACGCCTTGTTCGGCGTGTAGAGCGGCAGACGCACGAGCGCCGAGCGGTTCGCGCCACCCCAGGTGGCCGCGGTCGGTGCCTCACCACCGTAGATAAGACGCTTGTAGCTGTTCACCCACTGATTGGTGACCGCACTGATCTCGTTGGCGTGGTGCAGGATTCCCGCGATGAACTTCTTGCCAGTCTCCGACAGCTGCATCGGATCGTCGGGGTTGTGGAAGGCGTTGGCGTCACCCTCGAACAGGCTCATGTGGGTGTGCATCGCCGATCCGGGGTGATCGCTGAACGGCTTGGGCATGAACGTCGCCCACACACCCTCACCGATCGCGACCTCCTTGATGAGGTACCGGAACGTCATCACGTTGTCGGCCATCGAGAGCGCATCCGCGTAACGCAGGTCGATCTCCTGCTGCCCCGGCGCACCTTCGTGATGCGAGAACTCGACGGAGATGCCCATCGACTCGAGCGCTTCGATCGCGTGCCTGCGGAAATTGGGAGCGGCGTCGTGCACGGCCTGATCGAAGTAGCCACCGCTGTCGGCGGGCGTTGGCACGCTGCCGTCGAGGGGTGCGTCCTTGAGGAGGAAGAACTCGATCTCGGGGTGGACGTAGCAGCTGAATCCCTGGTCGGCAGCCTTGTTGAGCTGGCGACGCAGCACATGCCGCGAGTCGGCCCAGCTCGGCGTGCCGTCGGGCATCACGATGTCGCAGAACATGCGTGCCGAGTGGTGTCTACCCGACGACGTGGTCCACGGCAGGATCTGGAATGTCGACGGATCGGGCTTGGCGACGGTGTCGGCTTCGGAGACACGCGAGAAACCTTCGATGGCCGAGCCGTCGAAACCTATACCCTCTGAGAACGCGCCTTCGAGTTCTGCGGGCGCGATCGCCACGGATTTCAGATATCCCAGGACGTCGGTGAACCAGAGACGAACGAATCGGATGTCGCGCTCTTCGAGGGTCCGCAGCACGAATTCCTTTTGGCGATCCATGACCGCCGACATTAGAAGTAGCCTGTTAAATCGGTGTTACGTTCATAATTCAAACTCGACAACCTGCACATTTGGCGCGGCCATCTCAGCATGCGAGAGGTCCGTTCAACCCATCGAGATTCAAAAGGTAATCGTCAACGGCCTCGTCGACACACCGATTACCCTGTAGCGCCGCGGTGTGGCCATATCCGTCGACGGTGATCAACGTGCCGTGTGTCCGCCGAGCCATCTCCTCGCCCACGGCGTACGGGGTCGCCGGATCGTGCGTCACCGCGACGATCAGCGGCGTGGGAGTCGACACACTCGACGCCACCCCCGGCTCCGACCGAGCCGTGGCAACGCTCTCCGGCGCCCAGAAGGCGCACGGATCGAGCGGGGCGTGCCCTGTGCCGCGGCCGTCGTCGGAGTAGGGCGCGGCGGCGCGAAGTCTGCGATCGAGGTCGTCGTTGGCGGCACGGTCGGTGATGCGCGGCCCGTCGGCACACCCGATCGCGAGGTAGGCGTCGGCGGAGTTGTCGTAGGTTCCGCCGGGTCCACGGCCCTCCAACAGGTCGGCGAGTGACATCAGCGTCTCCCCGCCGCGTCCGGCAGCGAGGTCGGCGAGTCCTGCGCGCAACGTCGGCCACAGGTCGGTGCGATACAGCGCCATGCTCGTGCCGTCGACGGCCGATTGAAAGTCGAGAGTCCGGCCGCCTCCTGCGGGCACGGGGCGCTGTGACAACGGCCGCACGAGACGTTGGTACTCCACCAACGCGCCCGCGGGGTCGGCACCGAGCGCGCACCCGGGCATCCGCGTGCAGTCACGAGCGAAGGCGTCGAAGACCTCCTGGAACGACCGCGCCTGCGCGACCGAGGTGTCGACCGGATTCGCGGCGGGATCGACCGCGCCGTCGATGACCATCCGGAACAGTCGGTCCGGGTAGCGCTGCTCGTACTCGAGCGCGATCTTCGAGCCGTACGAGAATCCGATGAAGTCGATCCGCGAGCGGCCGAGCGCGGCGCGGAGTCGGTCGACGTCGTCGACGACCTGCGACGTGCCGACGAGTCCGAGGAACTCGTCGCCGGTTCGCGTCGAACACTTCCGCGCGATGCCACGATTGGTCGCCTCGGCGGCGGCGATTCCCTGCGGCGAACGATCCCCGCTGTCGGCCTCGCGCTCGGCGTCGAGTTCGGTTGCCGTCCGACACCGCACCGTCGGCGCCGACGCACCGACACCTCGAGGATCAAACGTGACCACGTCGCTGTGCGTCGTGAATCGTTGCGCCGCAAGACGATCCGCCGCCCCCAGCAGATAGTCGACGCCCGACGCACCGGGTCCTCCAGGATTGACCACCACCGTCGAGTCGCTGCGCTCCGACGCCCGCAGCCGGGCGACGGCGAGCGTGATCGTGCGGCCCTGCGGCTTTGCCGGGTCGAGTGGCACCGCGAGTGTCCCGCACTCCACCCGCGCGGCGGACGGGCCTGTGCTCACACCGTGTTCACACACTCCCCACTCGATTGCCCCGGTGTCTGCGGCGTGCTCGGTCGACGCGCAACCCGCGCACACCAGCAGACCCACCATCACCGCGGTCAGCAGCGGCCCCATGCGACGCCGGCCTGACACACACCGAGACCGCACAGGCCGCCGCGCACGAAAAGAGCAGGTCACCCCGGTGATGGTACGGGCGCGAGCATCGCCGCCCCGACAACACCCGCACTCCAGATGTGAGCAATCACACGTCTATCGAGGGTTTTCGCGGAGCGCTTCGGTGGGACCATGGAGGCGTCCGAACACAGCCCGGGTACCCGCCATGCGGGACTCGAGGAAGAAAAGAGACAACGATGTCCCACGAGGCAGCTCATTCCGACGCGCCCATCTACGGTGGCGCTCCAACATCCGGCGAAGCCGCTCCGCGTCGACGCACCACCCGCATCCATCATCTGGCACAGATGAAAGAGCAAGGCGAGAAGTGGTCGATGCTCACCGCATACGACTATTCGACGGCCCGCATCTTCGACGAGGCCGAGATCCCGGTTCTGCTGGTCGGCGATTCCGCCGCCAACGTCGTCCTCGGTTACGACACCACCATCCCCGTCTCGATCGACGAGCTGATCCCGCTCGCGCGCGCCGTAGTCCGCGGCGCGCCCCACGCGCTCGTCGTCGCCGACCTCCCGTTCGGTAGCTACGAAGCAGGTCCGCAGCAGGCACTCGAGACGGCCGTCCGCTTCTTCAAGGAGACCGGGGCACACGCGGTCAAACTCGAAGGCGGAGAACGCGTTGCCGACCAGATCGCCACGCTGACCGCAGCCGGAATCCCCGTGATGGCGCACATCGGTTTCACCCCGCAGAGCGTCAACGGACTCGGCGGCTTCCGCGTCCAGGGTCGCGGCGACGCAGCGGACCAGCTCATCGCCGACGCGATCGCCGTCCAGGAAGCGGGCGCATTCGCCGTCGTCATGGAAATGGTTCCCGCAGAACTCGCGGCACAGATCACGCGCAAACTCACCATCCCGACGGTCGGCATCGGAGCGGGCAACGAAACCGATGCCCAGGTGCTCGTCTGGCAGGACATGGCGGGCTTCACGCACGGCAAGACCGCACGGTTCGTCAAGCGGTACGCCGACGTCGGCGGCGAATTGCGCACCGCCGCAGCGACTTACGCCGACGAGGTACGCCGCGGAGTGTTCCCCGCTCCCGAGCACAGCTACTGACCGACAGATCTGATCCACACCCGGCGCGGCCGGTCTGATTCGCATCGGCGCGGCCGATCCGAATCAGGTCGGCATAGCGTTCGGCATAGGGTGAGGGCATGCGAAGCCTCTACCCGCCCATCGAGCCCTACGCGTCGGGACGTCTGGCTGTCGACGACGGCCAGGAGATCTATTGGGAGACCTCCGGCAATCCCGAGGGCAAGCCGGCGGTGTTCGTCCACGGCGGTCCCGGCGGAGGCACCTCCCCCGATCAACGTCGCTTCTTCGACCCCGCGCGCTATCGGATCGTCTTGTTCGACCAACGCGGATGCGGAAAGTCGCGTCCCCACATCGCCGACGGCGCCGACCTCTCGGTGAACACCACTCCCAAGCTGATCGCCGACATGGAGTCGTTGCGCACACACCTCGGCATCGAGCGCTGGCAGGTGTTCGGCGGCTCGTGGGGTTCGACGCTTGGCCTTGCCTACGCGCAGGCACACCCCGACCGCGTCACCGAGTTGGTGCTCCGCGGCATCTTCCTGCTGCGTCGCAGTGAAATCGACTGGTACTACAACGGCGGTGCCGCGCATATCTACCCCGACGTGTGGGAGTCGTATCTCGCACCGATACCCGAAGACGAACGCGACGGAGACCTCGTCGCCGCCTATCACCGACTACTCACCTCCGATGACCCCGACGTCGCGGTTGCCGCCGCACGTGCCTGGACCGGCTGGGAGCAGGCGACGAGCTACCTCATCCCCAAGCCCGAGGAGGCAGCGGCGTCGAAGGAAGACGCGGGACCGCGGTTCGACCTCGCGTTCGCCTCGATCGAGAATCACTACTTCGTGAATCACGGCTTCCTCGAGGATGGCCAGTTGCTCCGCGACATCGACCGCATCGCGGACATACCGGCGGTGATCGTGCAGGGCCGATACGACGTTGTGTGTCCGATGCGCAGCGCCTGGGATCTCCACCGCGCGTGGCCGTCGGCGACACTGCACGTCGTCGCCGACGCAGGCCACGCATCGTTCGAGCCGGGCATCGCACATCACCTCGTCGAAGCGACCGATGTCTTCGCCGATCGCTGACTCGGTCGCCTAGACTCAAATCACCTAATACCGACAGGAGAACGAGTTGCCCGCAAGCGAGCAGGTCGAGGTGGAGCTCAAATTCGATGTCGATCCGGGCATCACACCGCCCGACCTTCGCGTCCTCCCGGGCGTGGTGGCGGCCACGGAGCCGGAGACGTTCACTCTCGACGCAACGCACTTCGACACAGAGAACCTCGACCTGGCGTCGAACCGAATCACCATGCGGCGCAGGCGCGGTGGGCATGACGAGGGGTGGCACCTCAAGCGGCCCGCCGATGTGCCGGGAGCACGACGCGAACTGCAGGTGACCTTCGACGACGCGCCCGCCGACGGCGACATCCCCGACGCACTCGTCGACCCGGTACTCGTCTACACCCGGCATCGGCCACTGATGCCCGTGGCGGCGATCTCGACCGTCCGCACGATCACGACGCTACTGGGAACCGACGGCGTGAAGCTCGCCGAGTTCGCCGACGACCGTGTGACCGCGCAGTCGCTGCTGCCGGGCGGGTCGTCGCAGCAGTGGTCCGAGTGGGAGATCGAACTCCTCGAGGGCGGCACCCCGAAACTGCTCAAGGCCGCACACAAACTGCTCCGTGGCGCGGGCGGTCGGGAACCGTCGAGTGCGTCGAAACTCGCACGAGCCATCGGCTCGACGCCTGCGGTGACACCGCCTGCCACACTGGGCCGTCACCCGTCTGCGCTCGAATTGGTGATCGCCGACGTCACCCGGCACCGGAACTCGCTCATCGCCTGGGATCCGCTGGTTCGTGAGGACGCCGACGACGCCGTGCACCAGATGCGCGTGACCGCACGCCGCATGCGCAGTGTGTTCTCCGGCTTTCCGACGGTGCTCGACGCCGCGCGCACCGACCACATCGCAGGCGAACTGAAACTGCTGGCACGCATTCTCGGCGACGCACGCGATTCCGAGGTGCAACTGGAGATCGACAGTGCTCTGCTGCGCGACGAGGTCGCGTCGGAGACGCTGGTGAACGCGTTGGCGGGCAAGGAATCCGCGGCACACGACCGCGCCGTCGCCGCGACCCACGCAGCCATGAATTCGGAACGCTACTTCCGACTACTCGACGCCATCGACGAACTGATCGCCGATCCGCCGGCCGGACCAGACGCCGACCTGCCCGCGACGACCGCAGTCGACAAGGCGATCACCAAGAGCCGCAAGCACATTCGGAAATCCCAACGCGAACTCGCAGAGCTGACCGAGGGATCGCACGAGTGGTCGGAGCAGTTGCACACCATCCGCAAGCGCGCAAAACGACTGCGCTACAGCACCGATGCCGCCGAGCCCCTGCAGAAGAAGAAGTACAAGAAGATCTCGCAGACGGCCAAAGAACTCCAGTCGGCGTTGGGCGACTACAACGACTCGCGGATCAACCGCGCGCGGCTGGCCGAGCTGGCGGCGTCGGGCGAGTTGTCGGGCTTGGACCTGTTCGTGCTCGGCCGGATCGACGCTCGTGAACAGGCCAACGGCGAGCAGGCGATTGCCGCATACCGCAAGGCATCCAAGGATCTCTGACGCCCGCGGGTCTGACGCGGGCAATCGCTAGGCGTCCGATGGCGCGAAGCGGACCGTCCGCGACGTCGGGTCGGCTGCGGTCAGGGTCACCCCGATGTTGGAGGCCGCGGTCGGAGAGCCTTCGGATTCGGCGAGGATCGGCGGTTGCTCGATGAAGATCTTCGCGCGCTTCTTCGCTGTCGCCTCGGAGAGGACCACGGCGTCGAAGCGCTCGCCGACACGGTCGGCGAGGATCACCGACTCGGCGAGGTCGATACTCTCCCGGTCGGCAGACGACCCGAGCGAGTCGGCGGATCGCAGGATGCCCGGCAGGGTCGGCAGCGCACGTAACACCCAGTCGGGCACCGGGTTTCCCGATGTGACGGCCAGGCACACCTCGGTGGCGAATCGATCGCCGAGACGTCGCAGCGGCGCGGTCACGTGTGCGTAGACCCCACCGATCGCCGAGTGCACCATCTCGTCGCGCGTTGCAGGCGACGTGTTCGCCTCGCCGGTCTGCACGCCGAGCGGCAGGTACCCCGCGCCGCGCATCAGCGAACTCGCCTGCGACATCAGGGCGAGGGTCGACGGCTCGTCGACCGGAAGTCCGGCGAGGAACTGTCCGGGGGTCGCGTCGTCGGGCCATGTCACGTCGAGAGCGTCGGCGGTCGCCCTGAGCTTGTCGACGGCATCTGCTGGCGCCGGCGGCAGCGTGCGCAGCAGACCGATTCCTGCGTCGGCCATGATCGTTCCCGCGCAGGTGCCGGTGAGTAACGACAACTGCGAATTCCACATATCGGCGGGCGTGCGAGCCGCGAGGGAGAGCACCCATCCGTCGTCGACGCGGGTCACCTCCTGGTCGGGAAGGTCGAGCTCGATTGCTCCGCGCGCCAACGCAACTCGACGTCGGAGCTCACCGAACGCCGGCAGCGCGCTGATCGACGGATGCAGGGTGCGCGCGGCGGCGTCCGCGGTCACCCCCGCATAGTCGAGTCGTGCGACCGATTCCACGAGTGCACGCTCGAGGTGCACTCCGGCCACCTCACCGTCGGGTGCGACGCGGATAGTCCACAGCACCGCGGGACGCGTCACGCCGGGGAGCAGCGATCCCGATCCCTCCGACAGCACCCTGGGATGCAACGGCACCGAGCCGTCGGGGAAGTAGATGGTCGCGCCGCGACGTCGACTCTCGGCGTCGAGTGCATGCTCTGGCCGAACGAGCGCGGCGACGTCGGCTATCGCGTAGTGGACCTCGAAACCGTCTGCGTCGAACGACATCGCCACCGCCTGGTCGAGGTCCATCGACCCAGGCGGGTCGATCGTGACCAGCGGAATGTCGCGGCGGTCAACGCGCTCGGCGGCGTATGCGTCGACCGCGTGCTCCGCCTCATCGAGCGCGGCTTCGCCGTAGTCCTCGCAGATCCCCAGCTCGGTGCGGATCGACTCGAAGTCGATATCGGGGGCGGAGAATCTGCGCTGCACACACTCGACACTATCGCCGACCGTGCGCTCCAGACTGCCGACTGTGCGCCTCGTACCGTCGACTGGGCGCCTCTCGCCGTCGACTGGGCGCCTCGTACCGTCGACTGGGCGCAGCAGAGCGTCGACCGTGCGCTCCCCACTGCTCACCGGGCGTGCTGTGCGCGCGTGTCAGCGGGCTAAGCTGTACGGGCGAACGAGTCGGCCGGGCGGCCGCGGCGAGCGGAACGGCCAGGTCACTGGTAATGCCGCGCGCCGAGGAAAGTCCGGACTCCGCAGAGCAGGGTGGTTGTCAACGGCAACCCGGGGTGACCCGCGGGACAGTGCCACAGAGAACAGACCGCCGACCGCGAGGTCGGTAAGGGTGAAACGGTGCGGTAAGAGCGCACCAGCGGCGCGGGTGACCGCGTCGGCTTGGTAAACCCCACCCGGAGCAAGGCCGAAGCACGGATCGTGAGGTGCGTGTGCACGGATGATCGAGGGCTGCTCGCCCGAGTCCGTGGGTTGGCCGCTCGAGGCACCCGGCAACGGTGTGTCCAGATGGATGGTCGCCGCCGACTTCGTGTCGGCACAGGATCCGGCTTACACGCCGACTCGTTCGCCCTCGTCCGGATATACCCACTCGGCGGTATACGACGCCCACTCGGCGGTACACGACGCCCAGTCGGCCCGGTCAGGGCAGGTGCGCGGTCTCGTTGACCGAGCGCACCACCGAGCCGCCGTCCGGGTAGAACTCGGTGACCGATACGGACGCGAGGTCGAGGTGGAGGTGGAACAGCAGCTCCGGCCCGACTGTCAGCGCGTGTTGGAGCAGCGTCTTGATCGGTGTCACGTGCGACACCACCACGACGGTCTGCCCCGAATACTTCTGCACCAGTTGGTCTTTCGCGGCGATCACCCGCTCAGCAACCTGCGCGAAGCTCTCGCCGTCCGGTGCCGGGGCGGTGTGGTCGCCGAGCCAGCGGGCGTGCACCTGCGGGTCGCGGGCAGCGGCCTCGGAAAACGTCAGCCCTTCCCAGCCACCGAAGTCGTTCTCGATGAAGCCCGCATCCTCGATCACCTCGCCACCGATCCGGTCGACTACGGCCTGCGCGGTCTGGCGTGCGCGGTCGAGTGGCGAACTGACCACGGCAGCGACGTCGACCTCCGCGGCGATTCTCGACGCCGCGGCGAGTGCCTGCCGCTCCCCCAGCTCGGTCAGCCGGGGGTTACCGCGACCCGAATAGCGTCGTTCGATCGACAGCGGCGTCTGGCCGTGACGTAGGAGCACCAGGCGCGTCGGTTCTGCGCGCTGTCCCTGCCACGACGGCGTGGCCGCCGAACCGGAACTCACGGTTACGCCTACAGACCGGACTCGTTGGTGCGGACGAGAACCGCGCCGCACTCCTCGCACCGGACCACGTCGTCTGCCGCGGCAGCGGCGATCGACGCGAGGGTCCCGCGGTCGAGCTCCATCCGGCACGCTCCGCAGCGTCGTGCCCGCAGGAGACCCGCGCCAACCTTGCCCGCGGCGCGCTGACGGTCGTAGATCGCGAGAAGGTCGGCGGGAATGTCACCGGCGATCGCCTCGCGGCGCGTCGTCGCGACCTCACGATCAGCGTCGATGGTCGCTTTGGCCTCGTCGCGTCGTTTCTCGGCGTCGGCGAGCTGGGTCTGCAGATGTTCGACGGTTGCCGACGCGCGCTGCCGTTCTGCTTCGACGGCTTCCTGCCGTTCCATGACGCCGAGGAGGTCGTCTTCGAGGACTGAGCGGCGGCGCGCGAGGCTGCCGAGTTCGTGCTGCAACTCCGACAATGCCTTGGGCGCCAGGCCTCCGCCGGCGAGCAGCGCGGAGTCCTTGCGCTCGCGGTCGGCCATCCCGGTCACCTCGCTGTCGACGCGTCGATACTCGCGGGTGAGGTCTTCAGCGGAGATGTCGGCGCGCACGAGGTCGTCGCGAGTCGAGTCGATCCGGGTGGTGAGCTCGGCGATCTCGGCTACCTCTGGAAGTGATCTGCCGCGATGGTCGACGCGGGCAACGACGGCATCGGCGTCGGCAAGGTCGAGCAACTGCCGCTGCGCGGACGGGTCGGCCTTCACTCGGCATCGACTTTCATGGGGCCTCCTCGGTTCACACGTTCGGTCAACGGTACGCGGTACCCGCTGTGGCTCAGCAATCCGCATGCACCGTGAACGGGTCCGTCGGCGTCGCGAAGACCTCGACGTCGAGTGCGAGCCTGTCCGCCAGCAGTTCGGCAACCTGTGTGCACCACGGGAATTCGGTGGCCCAGTGCCCCGCGTCGACCAGCACCGGTCCGCCGGCGCGTAGCGCCTCGTCGACCGGATGGTGCCGCAGGTCGCCGGTCAGATACAGGTCGACGCCGAGGCTTCGCACCGTATCGAGCAGCGAATCGCCGGCCCCGCCGCACACAGCAATGGTCTCGACGACACGGGCGGGCTCACCGGTGGCACGCACTCCCCACGGCGAGCGCAGCGCGCCGGCGGCTCGCGTCACGAACTCCCCGACTGTCGACGGCGTTGCGAGCCGGCCGATTCTGCCGAGGCCGGTATCAGAGTCGATGGCTTCCTCGGCGAGGATGTCGAACGCGGGCTCCTCGTAGGGATGAGCAGCGCGCAACGCGGCAAGCACTGAGCGGCGCAGCCGCCGCGCCGCGACCATTTCCACCCGCGCTTCGTCGACATGCGTCCGTTCTCCCAGCGACCCGATCGTCGGGTTGGCCGCACCTCGCGCCTCGAACTGCCCGACGCCGACCACCGACCACGCGCAGTCGCGGTACTCACCGATCGCCCCGGCTCCCGCCGCGAACATAGCCTCACTCACCTGCTCGGCGCTACCCTCGGGCACCATCACGACCCACTTGTCCATCGGCGCCAGCGGCGCTGGCTGCAGCGGTGATGTCTCGACGACGCCGAGCACGTCCGCGAGCGCATCCGACACCCCCGGACGCGCGCTGTCGGCGTTGGTGTGCGCGGTGAACAACGCCGTGTGCGAGCGGATCAGTCGATGCAGCACAGAGCCTTTCGCGGTGTCGGCGGCAACCGAATCGACGCCGCGCAACAGCAGCGGATGATGCGCGACGATGATGTCGACGTCGCCTGCGACCGCCGCGTCGACGACGGCATCGGTGACGTCGACGCAGATCAGCGCCCGCGCAACGGCTTCCGTGCGATCCCCGCACACGAGTCCCACCGAGTCCCACGCTTCCGCCAACCTCGGCGGGTAGACGCGATCGAGTAGATCGGCAACCGACCCCACCGATGTCTCAACCCTTGGTGTCCCCGTTACGAACTCAGCCTCATGCGTCATCGTCGACGTCCTTTCGTGCGCGGGCGAGAGCGTCGATCATCGCGGTGACAGTGGCGTTGTCGCGTACCGCGAGCCGCAGGCGATCGCCGTCGAGGCCGACGAAGTTGGCGCAGCTCCGCACTCCGAAACCCGCTGCGCGAAGGGCATTCTTGACCGCGATGCCATTCGGCATCTCGATGAGGATGAAGGGCGCGGTGGGTGGTGTGCACACCCTGATCCCCGCGAGTGCGAGCCGCTCCAGCATGAAGTCTCGCTCGGCAGCGACGGCGTGAGCGGCGTCGTCGCAGAAGCGTTGTCCCGCAGGGCCGACGCACTCCGCCAGCGCAGCGAGCGCGGGCGTCGACAACGGCCATGGTCGACGCCCGCGGTTCAGCCGTTCGACGACCTCGGGCGACGCCAGGAGGTACCCCGCGCGCAGGCCGGCAAGTCCGAAGGTCTTTGTCACACTGCGGATCACGACGACGTCGTCGGCTCGCATCGACGCGAGGGACTCCGGCTCACGCTCTCCGGTAACCGCGTCGACGGTGAGGTCGGCGAACGCCTCGTCGACGACGAGTATCCGACCCGGCCTGCGCATGGCATCGAGCGCGGCTCTACTGTGCAACACCGACGTCGGGTTGGTCGGGTTGCCGACGACGACGAGGTCGGCATCGTCGGGGACGCGGTCGGCGATGTCGTCGGGGTCGATGCGCCACGGCGGCGGCAATTCCACCTGGGTGATGGGGATTCCGGCTGCCCGCAGCGCGATCTCCGGCTCGGTGAACGACGGCTGGACGAGCGCGGCGTGCCGAGAGCCCAGCCGCGGCAGCATCTCGAACCCGTCCGCGGCACCGGCGAGCAGCATGACCTCGCTCGGATCCCGTTGGTGTAGCGCACAGATCGCAGCGATCGCGGTATCGGCGTGCGCGGCACTCGGATACGACGCGAGGTGCGCACAGGCGTCGACGATCGCTGCGCGGACGAACTCCGGCGCCTCGCCGCGGACGTTGACGGCGAAATCGACGACGCCGGGCTCAACGTCGACGTCGCCGTGTCGGCTGAGCCGGTACACGCTGTCCTGCGGAATCGAGCCTGCTGTCATAACCGTCGAGCCTAACGGTCGAGAGCCGACGGACACCCCGACCGCACCACGCTATTCGGACACCCACGGCGGTACATGTCACGATGGAGCCGTGACTTCTCCGGCAGATCCGCGTGATCCGCGGACAGAACTGTTGTTCGACCTCGACGGCACGATCACCGACAGCTTCTCCGGCATCGTCAACAGCTTCCGGTACGCCCTCGCCGAGGTCGGAGCGCCCGAACCACCCGACGACGTGGTCGCGGGAGTCGCGGGACCGCCGATGATCGACACGCTCACCGGCCTCGGACTCGATCAGGAGACCGCCGACGAGGCGATGCGCGCCTATCGCAAGCGCTACACCGACGTCGGATGGCTCGAGAATTCGGTGTTCCCGCAGATCGGCGAACTTGTCGAGGATCTGGCGGCCCGAGGCCGGAAGATGACGATCGCGACGTCGAAGAACGAGAACACGGCGCGAGCGATCCTCGAACATTTTGCGCTCGCCGACCACTTCGAGGCGATCTGCGGTGCCAGTGACGACGGTTCACGTCGCAGCAAGGCCGACGTCATCGCGTGGGCGCTGAGGCAATCGGGCATCGCGCCCGACCCGGACACCGGACTTCCCGATCACCCCGTCGTGATGATCGGCGACCGTTCGCACGATGTCGAGGGTGCCGAGAGCTTCGGAATCCCGACGGTCTTTGTCTCGTGGGGTTACGCTCGGGCCGGGGAAGGGGACGCTGCCTCGTGGCGCGTCGATTCTGTTGTCGATCTGCGTGAGGTCCTAGGTGTCTGATCAACTACACGTCTGTTTCGTGTGCACGGGCAACATCTGCCGGTCGCCGATGGCGCAGAACATTTTCCGCTCCGCCATCGACGACGCCGGGCTCTCCGACAGGGTCCGAGTGACCAGTCGGGGTACCAGTAGCTGGCACGTCGGCGAACCCGCCGACAATCGCGCACGCACCGAACTGCTCGCCCACGGCTACTCCGACGCCCACACCGCGGCACATCTGGCCCCCGACGACTTCGACGCGGACCTGCTCGTCGCGATGGATTCCGGCCACGCCAAGGATCTCGAACGCAAACGGCTCGGCGACCGCGTGCGGCTGCTGCGCAGCTTCGACCCCGACGCAGGCGACGACCTCGACGTCGCCGACCCGTACTACGGGACACAGGGAGATTTCGCGCTTACCCGTCAACAGATCGAGGCGGCCGTTCCGGGCATGTTGGCCTGGGTCAACGACCGTCTGGGCAACAGTTAGCCGCCGCGGCGTCGAACGGCGCCCCGCACAGCCGACGTCTGCGGGCACCTCGGTACCGTTGAGGCATGCGTGTGCTGCGAACCTTCCTCCGACCTGGGTGGATTGCCCTGGCCGTGGTGGTCGTGGCATTCGCGGCGCTGTGTTTTTCCATCCTCGCTCCGTGGCAACTGGGTAAGAACAGCAAAACCAGCGACCGCAACCACCTCATCGAGCAGGCGGTGTCGATCGCGCCCGTTCCCCTGGCGTCCGTGGCGCCTGCCGGTAGCGGATTCCGATCCGACACCGAGTGGCGCGAGGTTCACATCACCGGCACCTTCCTGACCGACAAGCAGGCTCTCGTGCGTCTGCGTTCGGTCGGCGAGCGCCCGGCCGTCGAGGTCCTGACGCCGTTCCGGGTCGCGGGTTCAGACCGCGTGCTGGTCGTCGACCGTGGGTATGTGCGACCCGAGCAGGGCCAGACTCCGGTCGTTCCCCCACCGCCACAGGGTGAGGTGACCATCGACGGTCGAATCAGGGCCGGCGAGGGCACGTCTCCGGGTCGGGGCGCGGCGGTCGTCGACGGCGCGCTGTCGGTGTACACGATCGACCCCGGTGAACTGTCGCGCGCGACGTCCACCACAATGGACCCCTTCTATATCCAGATTTCGCCGAACCAGCCGGGAGCGCTCGGTGAGATCCCGCTTCCCCAACTCGATTCCGGCCCCTATCTCTCCTACGGGCTGCAGTGGCTCGCGTTCGGAATCATGGCTCCGCTCGGGGCCGGGTACTTCATCTATGCCGAGATCAAGCAGCGTCGCCGGACCCGCGGCACCGTGTCGACGGATTCCGCTGCGGTGACCACAGATTCGCAGGCGCCCGCCGCCGCGACCTCTGCGAGTGCCACGTCCGAACGCGCCGCGCGCCGCAAACGATTGCGCGCAGAACTGCGTGGCGACACCGCCGTCGACGACTCCGACCACTCCGAGACGACTCGGATCGGCCTCGGTCCGGACACCGAACACGCGCCCGACGAGGTCCGCGACAAACTCACCCAGCGCTACGGCGGCTGAGCAGCCGACGCTGTCGAACTGCGCCGAGCACGTAGGCGATCAACACACTCGACGCCAGAGCTCCGAGCTGTACCCGCCGCGACAGGTGCGTCGTCGAATACAGATCCGAAACCTCGGGCGGACTACCGTCCCCGAGCGAGGGACGAACTTCGACGCCGTGCGGGTACACCGTGCGACCGCCCAGACGAAGCCCGAGCGCTCCCGCGAACGATGATTCGACGACGCCCGCGTTCGGACTCGGATGCGCCGCGGCATCGCGTCGCCACGCGCGCAGAGCGCCTGCGCGGTCGTCTCCGAGCACAACGACCAGCACCCCGGCGAGCCGTGCCGGCACGAGGTTTGCGACGTCGTCGAGTCGCGCCGAAGCCCATCCGAACCGTCGGTACCGGTCGCTGCGGTAGCCGACCATCGAATCGAGGGTGTTGACGGTTCGGTACGCGATCAGCCCCGGCACACCCGCGACGCCACCCCAGAACAGCGGGGCCACAGCAGCATCCGAGGTGTTCTCGGCGATCGATTCGACTGCGGCACGCACGATCCCGGCAGCGTCGAGGTGTTCGGGGTCACGACCACACAGGCTGGGTACCAGTGCGCGGGCGGCGTCGATGTCGTCGACGGAGAGACTGTCCGCCACCTCGCGCCCGACCCGGTTGAGCGTGGTGCCACCGAGTACTGCCCAGGTCGCCGCGGCAATGGTCGCAATCCGCACAGGTGAGGAATCGACGCGCCGGGTGGCGCTGTCGACTCCGACGCCGACGGCGATCGCCGCGCAAACCGACGTCGCGGCGAAACCTACGCCCGCCGAGCGCGAGTCGGCGTAGACGCTGCGCTCGAGTCGGCCGATCGCGCGCCCGATACCGGCGACGGGATGCCACCGGCGTGGGTCGCCCAATGCGCGGTCGAGGAGGTAGCCGACGCACAGGCCGACGGGGACGTCGAGTGCTCGACCCGCCGGACCGAACGCGCGCGGACTGGTACTGGATGGGGCTCGACGCACCGCGCGATCGTATCGTCACCTCATGGCCAAACCCCGTCCCGCACCCGTCCCGGGTAGCCACCCGATCGACAGCGGCACCGCCGAGGTGGTTGCCGATCCCATCTCCGGCGGCTGGCTGCTCCTCATCAACGGAACACACAGTTCGCACATCCACCCCGACGATCCGTCGGCACTCGATTTCGAATACCTCCGGCAGATGGCGGCGGTCATCGAGGACCGATATCCCGATACGTCGACGCCGCTACGAGTTCTCCACCTCGGCGGGGCGGCGTGCGCACTTCCCCGGAACCTGGCCGATCGCTACCCGCGGGCGAGGCAGGTTGCGGTCGAGATCGACGCGGAGCTCGCCCGATTGGTGCGGGAGTGGTTCGACCTGCCGCGCGCACCGCTGTTACGTATTCGCGTCGGCGATGCGCGGACGGTGACCGAGTCGCTGACCGAGGGGTCGCGGGACGTGGTGATCCGCGATGCCTTCGCCGACGCACGTACGCCGTCGCATCTGACGACAGTCGAGTTCGTACAGGCGGTCAAACGAGTGTTGACTCCCGGCGGGCTCTATCTCGCCAACTGCGGCGATGCGCGAACTCTCGACCTGGTGCGCGCCGACGCCGCAGCAGTCGCGGAGGTGTTCGCCAATGTCATGCTGATCGCCGATCCCGCGATGCTCAAGGGACGTCGAACCGGCAACGTCGTCGTGGTGGGCAGCGACGACGACCTCGGTCCGTCGTCGACATTGGTGCGCACCCTGCTGAGCGATCCTCTACCCGCACGCACGATTGCAGGAAGCGAAGCGCGAGCGTTCGGGCGTGGAAAGCAACTTCGCGATCCCGAACAAGGTGTGCGATAGGGGTATTTATTACCCCCCGATACTCCTGGTATCGATCGTTCAGATGACACTTTCTTGGGCAACTAAAATTGATCGATGCGATATCTCAAAACCCGATAGAAAGCCCGTTCGACGTCTCAGATCACATAGTCGAGCCGAGCGAGCACGTCCTTCGCCAGCCCCTCGTCACCGGTGACGGTCACCGTGCTCGGATCCGCATCACGCCGACCGCCGACCAGGCGGGCCAGGTCGACTCCGTCGACACGCAGGGTGACGTCCGCGGCGTCGTCGCCACCGTCGAATGACTCGACGAGCCCGGCACGCCCCTTCACCGCGACCCTGGCGTCACGGGGTGCGACACCACGGATCTCGAACCGAACCCTGCTGCCTTCCGGCGCCGACGCACGCTTGCCCACCACGAACGGCAACGACGAGCAGATCTCGTCGAGTGCGACGCCCGCGGTGACAGGATCGGACGGCACGCCGTCGGCAAGGACGTCACGCAGATCGATCTCGTGAATCCAGCAGTCGAAGACGCGGATGCGCATGAATCGTCCGTAGGTGTCGGGCCCGGCCGGAGTGGCCGTCTGCGCGTCGAATTCGTCCTGCGTCATCGCCGTGAGTGCTGCGGTGCGCACGTCGATGATCTCGTCGAGTGCGGCGAGCACCTCTTCGCGAGGCTTGTCACGGAAGTGATCGGCCCATCGCTCGTTGAGTTCGCCGATCGGATTCTTCACGTGCGTTCGCGAGGCGATGTCGTCGGCAGCCTCGACATCCCGGCCGGCGAGCATGCTCTCCGTGCCGATGATGTGCGCAACGATGTCGGCGTTGGTCCAACCCGGGAGCACAGATGGCGCCGACCACTGCTCGTCGCTCAGTTGCGCCGCGAGTGACCGCACAGTGGACCACTCGGCGAAAAGTGCCGCGGTGATCGAGTCCTTGTCGACGACGGTGGGTGGCATGTTCTCGTCCTTCGGGTCCTGCGGCGCTGTGCGCCTGCGCGCGGGGCTGTCAGTGCACCGCTGACACTAGCGGTTCTCGAGAGCTCCGAGGTGCGGTTGACGGTCGCCGAAATGGCGAAAGTGGGCGCGCTCAACGGCTTTGGCACCGAGAAACTCGAGGTAGCGTTCGCCGACCGGCGTTTTGCCGATGATGCGGTGGTTCACCGTATTGCGCAGCCACGCGGAACCGATTGCCCACGGAAGTGCCTGTCGCTGCCCCAGATCTCGCATTCCTCGAGGGCCGAGAAAGGCTTGCAGCATGCTGAGCAGTCGGAGCCGGGTGTAGATTGCCGACGCAGCGGGAAACCACTTGTAGTTCAGATCTTTCTGCGAATCGACCAGCGCTGTCGTGAGCTGCGCTCCGGCGTCGGTGACGTCACCCTGTGCCAACAGCACCGCGTAGCTGAACTGATGCTGGGCTACCTCCTCGTCGAACAACCAGTCGTCGTCGACACCGACCAGCCACCCCACGTACTTCCACAGATGCATCAACGCGCGAGAGTCCTCGCGACTGACAGGCACTCCCAGCGCCCGCACACCCATCAGGAGCGTCCCGCTGAACAGGCTCAGCGTTCCGGCCAGGTCGGCTTGATTGATCGGTAGCCCGTGACGGGCGACGTCCCATCGACCGTTGTTCTCGAACGAGTGGTTGACCAGTGCGTGCATGAGTCGCACGTGAACCGTGAGTTTCCAGCCTTCGCCCCGACGCTGCATGCCGCCACGGCGGCCGACCTCGATCCCCCAGGCCTGGGTTTCGCCGAGCCTGCGCACGACGGTCGATCCGCTAAGCCCTCCGGTGGCGACGAGGAGATCGGGAGGCCCACCGAATCGATAGCCTCCGATCAACGACAGTTGCAGCAGGACATCGTTGGCGTTCTGTCCCAGTCGTCTGTACACACCGGCGCCTCGCTCGAGGAGGTCGGAATCGACCCACTCGGGCGTGTTCTCGACGGTGGCGAAGAACTCGCGCAGGGCCGGGGGTGCATCGGCAGGAACTTCCTCGAGCGCGTCGCGGAACTGTTGCATGCTGACCCGATCGGCCGAACCCCGTGGTGCGCGCATCGCCCGGACCAGAGCGGCAGCAGGTTCGTCGCGCATCATCATGCGCTGACCGATGATGTCGAGTTCGGCGGTGGTCGGCTCGCGCAGGCGCATGGAGACCTTCAGCAGCCGTCCGATTCGTCGGCCCCGTCGCTCGGCCGAGTGAAATCGCACTGGCGGACGTATCGCCGAGCCCTCGGGCCGTTCCATGACCGTCATGAGACTAAACTAACAATCTGTCTCATTCACCGCAATGACCACTTCTCCGACACACGGATCGCTGCGGGTCAGCGCACCGGCTGGTCGCAACTCGCGGGAGCGGCGACCAGCGAGCACCACTGGGCGGGGCGAGTCGGACGATACGTCGACCCCACCCCGTTGCGCGCGGTGATGTCGCGATAGGCCGCCACCGCGTCGGTCGGTTGTCTGCGCAGCGTCGGATCTGTCTTGACGTCGACGGTGTACAGCCCGAATCGTGGTGTGTACGAACCCCATTCGTAGTTGTCGGTCAGGCTCCAGTAGTTGAACCCGATGACCGGGATGTGGTCTGCGCGCGCCCGTCCGACCCAGTAGACGAGGTCACGCAGGTGATCGCCGCGCCGATAGCCGTCGGGGCGCGGTGCGCCGTTCTCGGTCGGCATGCCCGTCTCGACGACGTAGAGGGGTGTGCCGGGATAGCGCCGCGCGAGATCACGGAGGGCGTAGTAGATGCCGTCGGCCGATACCGTTGCGTTCCAGTTCTTTCCGGTGGCCGCGTTGATCGCGCTCAGATCGGTGACCGATGCTGAGTAGTAATAGTCGACGCCGATGAAGTCGAGCGAATCGCGCACCCGATCGACGAACGCGGCGTCGACGATCGGCTCGACGGTCGGGACGTATGCGATGTTCGACGACACCATGGCGCCGGGCTGGCGTTGGTGAATGTATCGGTAGATCGAGGTGTGCACGTCGACGAGCCGATCGCGCATCGTCACGCTCGCGGACACGGGAAGCCCACCCATGCGCAACTCGTTGACGGCGTAGATCGTCGGCTCGTTGATCGTGATCCACAGCGGATTGGCACGTGCGTACCTGTCGACGACGAATCGCGCGTTCCGCAGCCACGCCCGCGGAGTCGACGCATCTGCCCACCCACCGCGTGCCGCGACCCATCCCGGGTAGACCCAGTGGTCGAGGGTGATCATCGGCCGCATCCCCGCGCTCACGATCGCTGCGATGAGGTCGTCGTAGTAGGCGAGCTCACGACGGTCGACGACTCCGGGCTTCGGCTCGATGCGGGCCCACTCGACGCTGACCCGAAAGACCGTGACACCGAGCGACTTCGCGAGCGCGATATCCGAGCGATACCGATGACGAAAGTCGACGGCCGACCCCACCTTGTCGTCGGTCTTGCCCGCCGCGACATACCGTGTCCAGTTGCTGTCCGGAGACGACCCTTCGGACTGGAAACCCGACGACGACACTCCCCAGAGGAATCCCGGAGGCAGGGTTCCCGGCCCACCTGCCGACGGATGTGCTCCAGGCGGTTGCGCTCCTGCCTGGGTGGGAAGTGCACACACCGCCGCGAGCAAGGCGACCACCAGCAACATCAGCGGTGTGCCAGCGTATTTCCGACGAAGAATCCCACAGACTCCCCTGCCGGTCGGTGTGTGGGCCGGGCGACGCACCATCATGGCGCTCAGCATCGCAAACAAGACGCTTCGGTCGTGCCGAATCGGCACGACTGCACCGCGAGGCTGCGCCGGCACGTGAATCCCCCAGACGGATCACACCGTTGTTTGCGCCGACCCACTATTCTTGCCGGGTGCCGCGATCCGCCCGACGCCGTGCCTGGCGCACTGCACTCTCACTCGTCCTCGGCGTTCTCACCGCCGTCGCTGTTGCCTCGGTCGCCGAGACCGTCCCGGCGGCGAACGCCGTCGAACCACGTCATCACGTGGCCGACCTCTCCGGTTGCGCCGGACCGCACCGTCTCGCACCGGGGACGTCGAAGCATGCGACGACCGTCGGCGGCGTCGAGCGCACCTACAGCGTCAACGTGCCCGCCGGTTACAGCGGGCAGTCGACGTATCCGTTGATTCTGGCGTTCCACGGGCACGCTGAACCCGCGGCGACCTTTGCGCGGTTCACCGGTCTGGCGCAATTGCCGGCGATCGTCGTCTATCCGGAGGGGCTGCGCGGCACCGACGGACTCGTCTCGTGGCAAGGGGCGCCGTACTCTTCGCCGCGCGCCGACGACATAGCCTTCACCAGGACGATCCTGCGTGAGATGCGGGCGGCGGCGTGTATCGACTCGAGCCGCACGTACGCGGCGGGCCGGTCGAACGGTGGCGGACTCGTCGCGATGCTCGCGTGCAGGCTGCCCGCCGAGTTCGCCGCCTACGCGGTGGTGAGCGGGGCGTTCTACGACGCCGGGCGCCCGAATTGCCCCGGCGCGCCGCCCGCGTCCATCATCGATTTCCACGGCACGGCCGACCGAACGATCCACTACGACGGCGGCGTTCGCCACGGCGGCGCCTACGCGCCCGTGATGGATTGGCTGTCGGGGTGGGCGGCACGCGACGGTTGCCTGCCGCAGCCGCTCAAGTTTCCGGTCAATCGCTACGTCACCCGTATCGACTGGCCGATCTGCGGGGCGTCGGGTCACGAGATCACCCACTACCGCGTCAATGGCGGCGCGCACGTGTGGCCAGGCTCCACCGGCAGCCCGTCGCGGGCCGGGCAGATGAGCAACTCGATCTCGGCAACGTCGCTGATCTGGCAGTTCTTCACCCGCCACACAAAGTGACACGATCAGCGCATTGCGGACCACAATTGTCCGCAATGCGCGCGAGAATGAGCGCATGCTCGATTCGTCTGCACGACTTCTCCAGCTCCTGTCTCTGCTCCAGATGCGCCAGGAGTGGTCGGGCGACGACCTCGCCACGCGACTGAACATCACCAAGCGCACGGTGCGTCGCGACGTCGACAAGCTGCGCGACCTCGGCTATCCCGTCGACTCGACGGTCGGCGTCGGGGGCGGCTATCGGTTGGGCGCGGGCGCCGAGATGCCTCCGCTGCTACTCGACGACCAAGAGGTGCTCGCCGTCGCACTCGGACTCAACGCCATCAGCAGTGCCGCCGTCAGCGACATGACCGAGGCGTCTACCGGTGCACTCGCCAAGTTGCGACAGGTGATGCCCTCACGGTTGCGGCATCGACTCGACGCCCTCACGCTCGATACCCTTCCGCAGGGACGCCGCGACACCGAGGTCGCCGCAGACGTGCTGTCCGACATCGCGACCGCATGCCATCGCTCCGAGCACCTGCGATTCGACTATCGACGTCACGACGGAACCGAGAGTCGACGCGAGGTCGAGCCGTACAGACTGGTGCGCAAGGGATCTCGGTGGTACCTGGTGTCGTGGGACCCCGACCGCGACGACTGGCGCTCGTTTCGCGTCGACCGCATGACGGTGAAGTCTCCCAACGGACGACGCTTCGTCCCTCGTGAACTCCCCGAAGGTGGCGCCGCCGCATTTCTGGCGCGCAGCCTCGGCGCTGCGTATCGGTCTGCCACAGCGCGGGTGCGCATTCACGCACCACTGGCCGTAGTCGAGAAGATGGTCGACGATGCTTGGGGCACAATCGAATTCGGCGATGGTTCGAGCTGCGAGCTCACGATCTACAGCACATCGCTCACCTCGATCGCACGCTGGCTACACGCCTTCGACGCCGACTTCTCGGTTCTCGAACCCGCAGCACTGCGCGACGAATGTCGGGCCGTCGCGGAACGCCATGTGCAAATCGCCGAACGGTACCGCCGCGCCTGACCCCCACGCGATGTCGCCACGTGATGTTGCCGTGATGATTCCGTGATGCCGTAATCACGAGTGGGCCACGCACTCGTGCGCTGGCTATGGTGGCGCCAATGCGGCTCATGGTCACCGGTGCAACCGGCTACGTCGGCTCACGACTCGTCGACGCCCTTCTCGCTTCCGACAACGAGGTCGTCGTCGCGTCACGATCGCCAAAGCGGTTGTCGCGGTACGGATGGTCCGACGACGTGACCGCGGTCGAGATGGATGTCGACGACGCCGACTCGGTACATGCCGCCATCGAGGCGGCAAGTCCCGACGAGCACCCGGTCGACGCCCTGTACTACCTCGTCCACGGCATCGGGCAGGCCGACTTCGCCGACGGCGACCGCGCCGCCGCACGGGCCGTCGCCCAGGCGGCGCGCAGTCGAGGCATCCCCCGCATCATCTACCTCGGCGGTTTCGTGCCAGATGGCGACGAGATGTCGGCACACCTGCAGAGCCGTGCCGACGTCGGTGAGGGCCTTGCGATCGACGGCGGTGCCGAACTCGTCTGGTTGCGTGCGGCGGTGATCCTCGGCGCGGGCTCGACGTCGTTCGAGATCTTGCGCTACCTGGCCGACCGCTTCCCGGTGATCCCCGAGCCCGGCTGGATCGACAATCCCATGGACCCGATCTCCATCCGCGACGTCATCCACTACCTCGTCGCGGCCGCCGACCCGTCCCTACCCGCGGGTTCCTACGACATCGCAGGCCCCGACACCGGCGTCTACCGATCGATTCTCGACGAGTATCTCCGCGCCGTGCGCATGCCTCGACCGCGCGTGCGTGTGCCATCGATCAGCACCCGGCTCGCGGGTAAGGTCGGGGGCATCATCACTCCAGCCCCAGCAGCACTGACCGAAGAACTGGTCACGTCACTGCAGTATCCGATGCGCGCCTCCGAGCACCGCATCACCGAGTTCGTGTCCCCACCGACCGGAGGTCTCACCACTATGCGAGACGCGATCCGCGCATCGGTCGACTCGCCGTATCCCCGACCGGTGTCCGAGCTCGACGATCTGCATCACCTCGCCGACACCGACCCCGACTGGGCGGGCGGCGACCTCCTGCGCGCCCGTCGCGCAGCACTGGGCGCGGTGGTCGGCGTGATCGGTACCGTCGCAGGCGTGACGCTTGTCGCACGGCGTGTTCTCGGGCAATTTCTGCCCTGATGTCGACCGCCTCCCTGCCCCGGTCGGTGACCCGGCTCCTCGACGCTGTCGCGGTCGACCGCAACACAGATCAGCCCGTCTATTCGACGCCTCGTCGACTTGCCGTGGTCGGGTTCCTGCTCATCGGCGCCGTCTTCTTGGGGGTCTCTCTCTCGGTGACACCCGGCGACACGGCGTTCTACCCGCTGACACTCGGCCTCGCGGCCACCTGGATCATCGGGGCGATAGCCACCAGCCGTCTGTCTGCCGGACGGTTCTCCCTCGACGGGGAGGGCTCGACGTCGGGAGCCGTTGCGCTCGGAGTGGTCGCCGGCGTCGCGATGGGCGCGGTGTTCGTCATCGGCGCGTTCCTCACGAAGCTGATCGGACCGCTCAGCGACCTCGTCAGCAGCGTGCTCGCCTTCGCCGACTTCGGCAGCATCGCGGTCGTCACTGCGATCACCTTGATCAACGGCGCCGCCGAGGAACTGTTCTTCCGGGGCGCGGTGTACTCGGCGGTGCGCCCGCATCACCCGGTCGTCGTGTCCACCATCGTCTACACGATCGCGACGCTGGCCAGCGGAAACGTGATGCTCGGATTCGCCGCGATCCTCCTCGGCGCGGTGTGCGCGATCCTGCGCCGCTGCACCGGCGGCGTCGTGGCGCCGATCTGCACCCACGTCGTCTGGTCGACGATCGTCCTGTTCGCCCTGCCGCCGATTTTCGGCTGACCTCGGACCTCCCGGCCCCCACCCCCGACC
>NZ_CBDRLS010000007.1:0-227655 GCF_965344965.1 Gordonia jacobaea
CTAGGGCCACTCCCCCAGGCTGGATTCGACGTCGAACGTCGACTGCAGGAACTCCCGGAGACTTGCATCGGAGTCGTCGGCGGTCCGAACGGCGGTGTACGGCAACAGGAATTCGCCGAGTGTGGTGTCGTACGACGCCGCGGCGGGGTGCACCTTCGCGTCGGGGTAGCCCTCGTAGTCGGGATACGAGTAGGAGTAGAAGGCCCCCTCGTCGGCCCCACCGGGCCAGAACCCGGCGCTGGAGACCTCCTCGCAATAGGATTCGACCATCACTCGCTCCGGACAGTTGGGGACGACGCCGGAGAACAGCGGAGCGGGACGGCCGGAGAATCTGGTGACCGCGAGATCGAATGAGCCCCAGAAGAAGTGGACCGGGCTGCACTTGCCGCGCCACTTTCCACGGAACTCCGCGAAAACGCGCTGCGCGCTGACCAATTGGTGCCAGAAGAGCTTCACGGCATCGGCGTCGTACGAGGCGTGCTTCGTGTCCTGCGGAAACGGGATCGATTCGGCCACTTCGACGGGGCGGTCGTAGATGGGGACGCTGATGCCGAGCGATTCCAATTGTGCCAGATAGTCCGCGTAGAAGTCGGCAGTGGTGCGCGGCTCGAGACGTACCTGTCGCCGTTCGCCTTTCGTCGTCGTGATGTCGAGGACGTGGTCGGCGAAGTCGAAGACGACCTCGACGCCGTAGCCGTCGTAGGGCATCAACGACGTCGTGAGACCCACCGAGTTCACATACAGCGCGACCTGCCACCAATGATTCTCATTCGGGGCCAACGCCATTCGGGTCTTTCCGACGATCTGACTCCACATGTGCACTGTGTCGCGGGTCTGCTCCCAGTCGGACACACGAAGCTCCGGCCATGATTCGAACGTTGCGGTTGTGGTCATTCGCTACTCATTCCCTTGTGCGACGCCGCGTTTCAACTGCACGACGCCGGATTCGACGCTCAGTTCGGACCGATCCTGTTTCCTTCCTCATCCCAGTGGGCACCCACCTTCTTGCTTGGCTGCACACGCGGAGGCTCACCCGGCATCTTCGGGTAGCTCGGTGGGTAGGGCATGTCGCCGAGACCTTGTGCGTCGTCGCGCTCGACCATCTCCAGCAGTGGTTCGAGGCCACGACGATGCGCGGAGATGTCGGCCATCGGATCACCCCGTCGGGCAACGAGTTCCGGGACGCTGCGCATGGTGCAGTCATCGGGATCGACGTCGGCGAGCTCGGCCCAGGTCACGGGAGTCGATACGCGCGCGATTGCGTTGCGTCGCACCGAATACGGCGCGGCCATGGACCGGTCACGTGCGTTCTGGTTGAAGTCGACGAAGATCCGCTCGCCGCGATCCTCTTTCCACCACGAGGTGGTCACGGCGTCAGGGTCTCGACGCTCCAGTTCGCGTGCGAGCGCGATGCCACAGCGTCGGGTCGCGATGAAGTCCCAGCGCGGCTCGATGGGGATGAACACGTGAATTCCCCTGCCACCAGACGTCTTTGGGTATCCGACGTAGCCGAGCTCGTCGAGTAGCGGAGCAAGGAGGTCGACGGCGACGCGTCGAACGTCGTCGAAGTCGGTGCCGGGCTGCGGGTCCAGATCGATGCGCAGTTGGTCGGGATGGTCGTTGTCGGCCGCGACGGTCGGCCAGGTATGGAACGTCACGGTTCCGAGGTTGGCCGCCCAGACGATCGACGCCGGGCTCGTCGGACGCAACGCATCCCCGGTTCGGCCAGAGGGGAACGTGATTCGCGTCGACTCGACGAAGTCGGGCCGCTTCTTCGGTAGGTGCTTCTGGTAGATCTCGTCGCCGTCGATGCCATCGGGGAAGCGCTGCAGGAATGTCGGTCGATCACGGAGGGCGACGAGGAACGGACCGTCGGCACCGTCGTCGCGCGCCTGTGCGATTCGCTGATAGTAGCCGACGAGATCTCTTTTGCGGCCGCCGTTTTCGCCGAGCTCGGGAAAGTAGATCTTGTCGGGGTTGCTCATCCGGACGGCAACACCGTCGACGTCGAGTTCCTCGGCGGGCGAGCGGGATGCCATATCAGCCGTCTCCTTCGAGCACATCGTGAAGGTCGTAGGTCACCGGGACGTCGAGTTGGTCGTAGCCGCAACTCTCGGGATCACGGTCGGGCCGCCATCGCAGGAACTTCACGGTGTGCCGGAATCGGTGGTTCTCCATCTGGTCGTAGGCGACCTCGGCGACGAGCTCGGGTCTGATGGGTATCCACTCGCCCGACTTCTCTGATCGCCAGCGCGTCGGCTCGCCCGGTGCGGGCTTGTCGGGATCGGTACGCATCGGCGCGAACATCTCTTCGAGTTCGATTCGCTTCTTGTCGGTGAACGCTCCTGCGCCGCCGACCATGTGAAGGTCTCCCGAATCGGTGAAGAGGCCCAACAACATCGAGCCCAGACCGGTTCCGCTCTTGTGCACCCGGTAGCCGATGACCACACAGTCGGCCGTGCGCTTGTGTTTAACCTTCAGCATCTCGCGCTTGCCCTCGACGTATGGCGAGCCGAGCCGCTTGGCGACCACGCCGTCGAGGCCTGCGCCCTCGAATGCCGAGAACCAGGTGCGCGCGGTGTCGGCGTCGGCGGTGACGCGGCTGACGTTGAACCGCCTGCCCGGCTTGTGCGCACCCACCGCCTCCACGAGCGTGTCGCGGCGTACGGCGAAGGGCTCGTCGACGACGCTGCGGTCGCCGAGTGCGAGCGCGTCGAATCCGATGAAGATCGCGGGTGTCTTCTCGGCGAGCATCCGCACGCGTGAGTCGGCGGGGTGAATGCGCTGCGCGAGCGAGTCCCAGTCGAGACGGTGCACGCCATCGATGACGGACGGGACGCCGACCTCGCCGTCGAGCACCACCTTGTCGGGGAGTTCGGCGCGCGCGGCGTCGACGATCTCGGGGAAGTAGCGCGCGAGGTCTTTGCCTCCGCGCGATCCGATGTAGACCTCGTCGCCGTCGCGAAAGACCAACGCACGAAAGCCATCCCACTTGGGTTCGTAGGACCACGACGGCTCACCGTCTGGTTGTTCCGGCACCGCTGAGACAGCCTTGGCGAGCATCGGCGCGACGGGAGGCATGACCGGTAGGTCCACCACCCCATACTCCCCATTGCACGACGATCCCGCAATGAGCCGCGCGTCCCGCGCTGGTCCAGCGTCGCCCCGCTGGTCGAGCTTGTCGAGACCCCCGCTGGTCGAGCTTGTCGAGACCACCGCCGGCCGAGCGTCGCCGCTGGTGATTTCGACTCGGCAGCTCGCTGCGCTCGCGGCCGCTCAATCAGCGGAGAGGCCCCACCCGCTTGGCGAGCCTCCCCCGCTGGTCGAGCGTCCTCCCGCTGGTCGAGCTTGTCGAGACCACCGCCGGCCGAGCGTCGCCACTAGTGATTTCGACTCGGCTGCTCGCTCCGCTCGCGGCCGCTCAATCAGCGAAAAGGGCCCACCCGCTTGGCGAGCCTCCCCCGCTGGTCGAGCTTGTCGAGACCACCGCTGGCCGAGCGTCGCCGCTGGTGATTTCGACTCGGCAGCTCGCTGCGCCCGCGGCCGCTCAATCAGCGGAAAGAGCCCACCCGCTTGTCGAGCCTCCCCCGCTGGTCGAGCTTGTCGAGACCACCCACCGGCGGCGGTAGTGTCGTCTCCGATGTCCGCACACGAACCCGCAGCGCGGCCGGCGCTTCCTGCCGGGCGGTACGCGCCGTCGCCGTCGGGCGACCTGCACGTCGGCAACCTGCGCACGGCCGTGCTCGCGTGGCTGTTCGCCCGCACCTCGGGCCGCCGGTTTCTGCTGCGCATGGAGAACCTCGATCGCACCGCAGTGGGATCCGATCAGCGACAGATCGACGACCTGCACGCCCTCGGGATCGACTGGGAGCCGCCGGTCGTGTACCAGACCGACCGGCTCGATCGGTACCGCGCGGTGATCGATGACCTGACCATGCGTGGCCGCACCTTCGAATGCTTCTGCACCAGACGCGAGATCCTCGAAGCCCCGTCGGCGCCGCACTCCCCACCGGGCGCTTATCCCGGGACGTGCCGACACCTCACCGCAGAGCAGCGCGAGAGCAAGCGCGCGGCCGGGCGTCCACCCGCGATCCGGATCGTCTCCGACGTCGACGAGTTCGGTGTCGTCGACATCCTGCACGGCGAATACACGGGAGCCGTCGACGATTTCGTCATCCAACGTGGCGACGGCACGCCCGCATACAACCTCGCGGTGGTCGTCGACGACGCCGAGCAGGGTATCGACCAGGTGGTCCGCGGCGACGACCTCTTGTCGTCCGCCCCACGCCAGTCGTACCTTACGACGCTGCTCGGGCACACCCCGCCCGTCTACGCGCATGTCCCGATGGTGCTCAACGACAAGCAGATTCGCTTGTCGAAGCGCGACGGAGCTGTCACGCTCGCCGACCTCGCCGCGCGCGGCGTCGACACCGCAACGGTTCTCGACCACATTTCGGCATCGCTGCAGCTGGCCGAGCCCGGCGAACATGTCACCCTCGACGACCTCGCTGAACGCTTCGATCCGACGAAGCTCCCGACGCAGCCGTGGATCCTCACCGAAGACGAATGGACCTGAGAGGCACTCACATCCGCGCTCAGGACGCGGTCGTCAACAGCCTGTCGAGCAGATCGTCGAGAGTCAGCACGCCGAGCACCTCGTCGCCAGCAGAGACCAGCGCGATATGTGCACGCTTGTCGCGCATACGCGCCATACCCTCGTAGGCCGGCAGCTCGGCAGGCAGGATCAACACGTCTCGGGCAAGGTCGGCTGCCGTGACATCGGCAGCCGCATTGAGACTGTCTCGGACGTGCACCACACCAATCACCGAGTCGCGGGTCAGGTTCTCTTCTGACCCACCGCGCACGACGAGCAGTCGAGAGTGCCCCGTCTGACGCGAAACCTCTTGAATCCCAGCAGGAGAAGCATCCGCGCGAACACAGTCGAGTGCGCCGTCGCCGACGACGTCGCCCACCGCGAGCGCCTCCGTGGCCAACGCCGCACTGAGCCTGTTGTGATACTCGTCGTCGAGCATCCCGGTCTCGGCGGAGTGGTCGACGAGTTGGCGCAACGTGGCCGAATCCTGTCCGGACGACACCTGGTCGACTGGCTGCACGCCAACGCGACGCAGGCACCAGTTGGCGAGTTGGTTGAGCACGACGAGCACGGGGCGCACCACCCACATGAAGGCGCGCATCGGAATCGCCAGCAGCACAGCCGATTTCTCCGGGTGTGCGATGGCCCACGACTTGGGTGCCATCTCGCCGACGACCAGGTGAAGGAAGGTCACGATGATCAGCGCGAGTATGAATCCCGCGACGTCGGCGATCCACAGCGGCGCGCCAAGTGCTTCGATTCCCGGCGTGATCCAGTGATGCACAGCGGGTTTGGTGACCGCGCCGAGCGCAAGAGTGCACACGGTGATGCCCAACTGCGAACCGGCCAGCAGCACAGACAGTTCCGACGAGCTGCGTAGCGCGGCTCGCGCGGCACGACTGGTCTGTGCGGCATCTTCGATGCGGTGCCTGCGAGCGGCGATCAGCGCGAACTCGACGGCGACGAAGAACGCGCTCGCCGCGATCAACGCGACCGTGACCGCGAGTACGACCCAGGGGTTACTCATGGGCGTCTCCGGACTCGGTGATGACGAGGTGGACGGTCGCGGGCACGCGGCGCCTGACCTGTGTCACCGTTGCGGTCACCGTCGGAGCGGCGACACCGAAAGTGGCGTCGGCAAGCGGCAATTCGACGCTGTCACCGACCTGCGGCAGTCCGCCCGACGTCGAGATCACGAGTCCGCTCAGGGTCTCGTAGTCGCCTTCGGCCACCTCGTGTCCGATCACTCGCGACACCTCGTCGAGGTGCGTGTCGCCACGTGCGAGCCAGCCGTCGTCCGTCAGCTCGATCGGTTCCGACGACGTCGTATCGTGCTCGTCATCGATCTCGCCGGTGATCTCCTCGGCGATGTCTTCGACGGTGATGATGCCCGCGATTCCGCCGTATTCGTCGATCACGACAGCCATCTCGTCATCTGAGCTGGTGTCGAGGCGTTCGAGCACCGCCGGAAGCGGCAACGTGGTGGGCACGATCGCAGCGGGTCGCGCGAGATCGGCTGCGGTAAGGCTCGTTTCGTCGAGTCTTTCGAGCAGATCGTGCAGGTGCACGATCCCGACGACGTCGTCGGGGTTCGTTCCCACGACGGGATATCGCGTGTGCCCCACCGCCATCAGGTCGCGAACCTCCGACAGCGAGGTATCTGCTGCGACGAAGTCGACGAGGGGCCTGGGCACCATCGCGTGCTCCGCTGTACGAGTGGGAAAGTCGAGGACACGATCGAGGAGCGTCGACAGTTCGGCAGGCAACTCCCCGACCTCGCGCGACTCGGCGACGATGTGCTCGAGGTCACGCGGTGACGCGGAGTGCTCGACGTCGTGCACCGGCTCGATGCGCAGCGCTTTGAGCAGAAGGTTCGACGCGGCGTCGAACAGCGAGATGACCGGACCGAACACCTTCAGGTAGATCGACGTCGAGAGTGCGAGTCGACGCGCAACCGGCTCGGGGCGCGCGATCGAGAGGTTCTTGGGGAACAGTTCGCCGAACACCATCTGCACGACCGTCGAGAACAGCACGGCGAGCACGGTGCCGATGGCCACGCCAACGGCTACCGGGATGCCGACGTCGCCCAACAGTTCGCCGACGCCACTGCCGATCAGCGGCTCGGCGACGTAGCCGACGAGTAGTCCGGTCACGGTGATGCCGAGCTGTGCACCCGAGAGCATGAACGAGGTTCTGCGCGTCACCGAGAGTGCGCGGGCTGCCGCGGCGTCGCCGTCTGCGGCGCGGGCCTTGAGTCGCGACCGGTCGACCGCCATGTACGCGAACTCCTGCGCCACGAAGTAGCCGGTCAACGCGGTGATGGCGAAGACGACGAGAATTCCGATCACGATTCCGAGGAGGATCATCATGCGATCACCTCGTCGCGGACCGTCGGAACATGAACCGACGTGTCAGGAGTTGTGAATGCCCCCGAGTGGGGGCTGGATCGTCGAGGTTTCCGTTTTTTGCGCCGAGCGCGGTTCATCGTGTCTTTCTGTCGGGAGTATTCGAAGCTGGAACGTCAGAGTTCAGGATACGTCAATGTCAACGAAACGGACATCGCGATGGTTCCCGGTCTACAGGACCGACCTCGAGGCCAAGCCCCAATCCCACTTCGGTCTCCTACAGTCGCGGCGCTGCAGCGTTAACGTTTGTGTCGTGGCGTCGCGTGAAATCGACAACCAGATCGCCGAACTCGGTGGACTTCTACAGGCTCAGGTGGATGACCTTGCCCTACTCGTCGTTGCCGCGATCCACGCCGAGGTCGAGTTCTATCACGCAGACAACGCCGTTTCCGGCGACTCGCTGTTTGCTTCCGCCCGCGACAATTTGAGTCACGTTTTCCGCTCGCTGGAAGGCACCACGGGGCCCGATCTGTCATCGGCCGTCGAGATCGGTCGACTCCGGGCGGAGCAGGGGGTGCCGTTGGCGTCCGTGATGGACAGTTTCCGAATTGCCGCTCACCAGATTTGGCAATCCCTGAGTGAAGCGATCGCAGGTATGTCAGCCGACGCAGCCTTGGCACTTGCTGCGACCGAGAAGATCTGGTCTGCCCAGGACTCCTACACGGAAGCGATGTCGGGGGCATATCGCGATCACGCCACAGCCCGTGCGATCGACGACGAAGCAGAACGCGCTGCGCTGGTCGAGGCGCTGCTCGAGGGACACCACCTGGCGGACTACACACGCTGGGACATCGCGCGCATGCTGGCGATCCCGGCGCAGGGACCCTATGTCGTCGTCGCGGCGCAACCGCCGATGCCGGGCCGGATGCCACTACCCGATATTGCCGGACGTCTGCGAACGGTCGACGTCTACTCGGCGTGGCGACTGCTGCCGGACGTACACATCGGGCTGGTGCACGTTGGCTCGCGGAACGCACATCGCAAGGTTGTCGAACTACTCGGTCGGGTGGCGAACACTGCGGTGGGGGTGAGCCCACAGTTCGACGATCTCACCGACACCGCCGTCAGCATGCGCTACGCACGGCTGGCCATGCAGTCAGTTCCCTCGGGAATGCTGGTCAAGGAGTTCGACGACTCGGTGCTCGGTGTTGCTGCGGTCAGCGCACCGGATGTGACGCGCAAGATCGCCGAGGTGATCCTCGGCAAGTACGACTCGCTGCAGGACGCCGACAAGGAGTTGTTGGCAGCCACGTTCCGCGCGTGGATGCTCGCCAACGGCTCTGTTGATGACGCGGCGGAAGCGCTCTCGTGTCATCCGAACACGGTCCGTTATCGTCTGCGCCGGATCGAGCAGGTGACACAGAGGTCTCTTCGCGTGCCAAAGGAATTGACGGAGTTGTGTCTGGCATTCGAAATCGCGGACCGACTCTGATACGAGCGGTCGTGTCGAGAAGTCGCGGGCACGATCGAGGCGTGCCCGCGCAGCGCGGCCAGCTGCATCTTCCGTTGTGGCGGAAGACAATATAGATCCAGGGATTTCGGATTCGCGGACGTATACGACGCTGGATGGCGGTCGTTAGCATTCTGTGGCAGCCGACGCTCCGCGTGCGTGCACTTGGCTGCTGAGACAAAGCCGCCGCGCTGACAAATCGAGAACTCTCTTTCGGTCTTGCGCAACGAACATTTTCACGACCCGCGGAAGGCACGATTGAAAGTGACTGCTGCTGCAGTGGTATTGGCTCCGCTGGCGGTGTTGATCTTGCCATTCGCTCTTGACTGGTACCACCGAACCGTCGTAGGGGAAACCCTCGACACGATCGATTCAAGAAGTGCGATCTGCACTACGGAAAGGCTGTCGATCATGGATGCACAGTCGGAGAATCCGTCCACCCTGCAAGCGAGAGTGTTCCTGGGCGAGTTCGAAATGCTTGCCGCAGCGTTGATCAAGCAACTCGACGCCGTCGATGTGCCGGCGAGCGAGAGGCGGGCACTGCTCACCGAGCTGTTCAACGTGCGCGCTCAGATAAACCGGCTTCAGGCGGCGTACCACTTCCCTGTCGACGACCGGCCCGCGAAGTCACCGCAGTAGGAGCAGATACTTGTCGGCCGACTCGGCCCCAAGCAAGATACCCGCTTGGTCGGCAATAAGTGATATGAGCCGATCGTCGGCATGTGATTTGTATTGGCGGACAAGGGAATCTGATGATCTTTAGGACCTTTGACCTACCGCAACAAAGTCCGACGAGCGTAGTTTCACTAGTGCATGGGAGTTACGCACTCACCGACGACAGCAACCGACGATCGAGAACCCGGATCGGGGTTCGATCGAGTTTTGACCAACCTGCGAAGTCGAAAGGTAAGACATGTCAACTAATTCAGAATCTACAACTGCCAGCGAGGTCAACAGTGACACGTTGGTTGATGTACGCCTGGACGACCTGCGAAATTTCATCAACAGATTTCTCGACTCCGTGGCCTCAGCCGAGAGGGAGAATCATGAGCAGGTGCAAGCCCGCATTGCCGAGGCCGCCGAAGCAACCGAGAGGGTAGCCGGGGACCTGAAGGTGAAGAGTGATGCGGCCACCGCCGCGGTGACCTCGCATTGGCAGTCATTCACAGATGCGTTGTCGGCCAAGAAGGCTGAGGTTGACGCGCAGATCACCGAGCGCGCTCAGGAGCGTGACGTCCGCCGTGCGCAGGAGGCTGCGGATAAAGCCGAACGCATTGCCGACGACTCGGTGAGCGTTGCACGGATCGCGATTCAGAACGCATGGGTGGCCGTACTCGACGCCATCGACGCCGCACTCTATGCCAAAGATCTCACGGACCCATCAGACACCCCGGTGGGCAAGGACGCCTGAGGATTCCTGGAAGGACATCATGAGTATGAATAGAATTGTGATCGCTGCCGTGGGCATCGCACTCGTGGTCGGCGCGGTGATCTTCAACAGCAAGCGGCGCACGGTCGATGCGACCACCCTGGAGATCCAGGACGCGATGAGCGGACTCGACCCGGTGTCGCGGGCGGCAGTGATCGCCCGATTGGCCGCTGACAAAAAAGCACAGTGGGACGACAAGACAAAACTGGACGAAGAGACACAGCTGGACGAGAAGTAGCGACCGACGGGAAGCACCGACTGCGTACGGAGTGATATCGACATGCACCAGTGAGTGAGCAGCGCGAGCGGATGGATCGCGAGCGGATCGATCCACAGAGTCGATTCGCGGAGCGCCGTCGTCGACTGCATGAGGCCCGGTCGGGTCGGATCACGACGGCGATCGCCGATCGGTTCACCGAGATCGACGGCGGTACCGCAGGCACCCTCGTGTCGGTCGAGCTGTTCACCACGGTGATCCCGTTGATCATCCTCGGATTCGGATACTTTTCCGGGTTCGCCTCCAACGCCAGCCCGGGAACGGTGTTCATCCGGGAAACCGGGCTACATCACCCGCTCGACGACCAGGTGCGCGAGGCCTTCGGTAACTCCGCAGGATTGCGATCGAGTTGGACCATATTCGGCGTCGCGGGTTTCCTGGTCTGGGGAATCCCCATGTCGATCACCATCGCCGCCATCTTCGGAAAGGCGTGGCGTCGGGAACAATTCGGAATCGGCCAACGTCTCCTCCGCGGCGCCATCTGGTTCCTGCTGTACCTCGTCATGCTCGCCACGCGCGAATGGCTGACCTACACCGTCGGCGCCGGCACGACCACACACGCGCTGATGTTCGTCGTCGGGCTGATACCGGTGTGGATCTTCTGGTCACTGACCCCACCGCTCTTGGTCCGCGACGGGGGTCGAGGTCTGCGCTATCTTCTCCTGGCCGGGTTAGCCGGGGTTGCCGTCGATGGTGTCGTCCTGCCACTCGCCTCGCGAGTCGCGTTTCCGGCGCTGCTTTCCGGCTGGAACGGATTCGGCCCGATCGGGGTGGCCATGACGCTGATCCTGTGGTGCGGGGTGATCGGTGTCGGATGGGTGGTCATCGCATGCGTCGGTGCAGTCTTCTGGGAACGCATCACGCCGGAACACACGGTCCTCGAGTCGCAAACGGCCTGATCACCCGGCCGTCGCGCGGCTCAGTCGTTGCGATTGCCCGCGTAGTACCGGCCGAGGAATTCGTCGCGGTAGGCGTAGTAGTCGCCGGACTCGATGGCTCTGCGCGCGCCGTCGACCATCTGCACGACGAAGGCGACGTTGTGCAGTGTCGCCAGCGTCGCGCCGAGCCCCTCCTTCGCCTTGAACAGGTGGTGCAGGTAGGCGCGCGAGTACTGCGAGGTGTAGTTGGTGATCTCGGGATCGAGTGATCGGAAGTCGCTGCGGTATCGCGCGTTGGTGATGTTGTAGCGGCCGTCGAGCGAGTAGATGGCGCCGTTTCGCGCGACCCGCGTCGGCGAGACGCAGTCGAACGTATCGGCGCCGTTCTCGATCGCGGTGAAGATGTCGTCGGGCTCGCTGATGCCCAGTAGGTGCTTCGGCTTGTCTTCTGGCAGTTCAGAATTCACCCAGCCGACGATCGTGCCGAGATTGGCCTTCTCCAAGGCTCCTCCGATTCCGAAGCCGCCGAAGCCCTTTCCGCCGGAATCCTGGTCGCGCCGCGAGAGTTCGGTCAGGTCGCGGGCCGCCTTGCGTCGCAGGTCCTCGTACTGAGCACCCTGCAGCACACCCCACAGCGACTGCTGAGGTCGATGGCCGCGCTCGACGGAAAGCCGATTGTGTTCTGCCAGACAGCGAATCGCCCACTGCCGAGTGCGTTCCAGTGAATTCTCCTGGTAGCCACGGGTGTTCATCAGCGTGGTCAGCTCGTCGAACGCGAAGATGATGTCGGCACCGAGTTGGTGCTGGATCTGCATCGACAGTTCGGGCGTGAACCGATGCGACGACCCGTCGAGATGCGATTTGAAGGTGACGCCGTCGTCGTCGACGCGGGAAAGTCGTTCGCGCCCTTCGGCGATCTTCTCGTCGTCCTGCTCGCCGGTCACGTCCATCGAGATGACCTTCTTGAAACCCGTGCCGAGCGACATGACCTGGAACCCGCCACTGTCGGTATAGGTGGGACCCGACCAGTTCATGAAGGCGCCGAGGCCGCCCGCGGCGTCGACGATCTCGGGTCCCGGCTGCAGATAGAGGTGATAGGCGTTGGCGAGCACGGCCTGCGCGCCGAGCGCGGCGACCGCCTCGGGTAGGACCGTCTTGACCGTCGCCTTGGTTCCGACCGGCACGAATGCGGGTGTGTGGATCTCGCCGTGCGGCGTCGTGATGACCCCGGTGCGGCCGAGCGAACCGTCGAGTCGCGTGCCCACCGCGTAGGAATGGTCGGGACGCAGGTGCAGACCGGTCGGGTTGGTGTCGGGAGCGTCGATGCCGGGCGGGGTCACCGACCGATCTTCGCAGGTCGAGCGGCCTGAGCTCAAACCAGCTTCCGACGAGGCGTGCTGACGCGAAGCGCGGATTCGCTACGGTGAGTCCATGACGCGCGGAACGAACCTCAAGGTACCCACCCGTATCGTGCTGGCCTGCTGCGGCGCCCTCGGAGCTGCGTCTCTGGTGCTGACCGGCTGTGGCACCGAACAACAAGCCGACACGTCGAGCACAGCGGCGACGCAGGTGAGCAGTTCGACGAGCCCCGTCGTGGTCGGCGGCCCCCGCCCCGGAACACCGACCACCTCCCTACCCCCGGAGACCGCCGCAGGCACCAAGGAGTGCGACAAGATCTCCGGACCCGACGGCGCGCTGACCGTACAGATTCTCGCCGGCGACGTGAGCTGTGCCGACGCCATGACGCTCGCCAAGTCGTACGGACCCAAGATTTCCAGTGGTGAGCCGCAGGACGTCGACGGCTGGTCGTGTGCCCCGGCTACCGGGAACGGCCTGCTTGCCGCGTGCGAGAAGGGCTCGGACAGAGTTGGCTTCGCGCCGTAGCGCGCCCGCCGACTTGACCCTCACGCGACGTCAGGCAGCAGAGTCATCGGTGTGAGCGAAGGAAATGCCCCGTCGTCGGGCGACCTCACCGTCGGTGTGGTCGCCGGTCTCGTCGGTGTCAGTGTGCGGACGTTGCACCATTACGACCAGATCGGTCTGGTCACCCCGACGGGCCGCACGCCCGCGGGATACCGCGTGTACGACGACGCCGACGTCGAGCGCCTGCACCAGGTGCTGACCTACCGGGAGTTGGGTTTTCCACTCGAGCAGATCGCGACCCTGCTCGACGATCCGCACGCAGATGCGCTGGGCCACTTGACCACCCAGCGCGATCTGCTCAATGAGCGGATCGCTCGCTTGCACCGGATGGTTGCAGCAGTGGAGGACATGATGGACGCGAAGAAGTCAGGGATTCAATTGTCAGCCGCCGAACAGAGCGAGATCTTCGGCGACGATTGGCTACCCGAGGAGTACTCGGCCGAAGCGCAGCAGCGCTGGGGTGAGACCGAGCAGTGGACGCAGAGCCAGCAGCGAACGGCGCAGTTCAGCAAGGATGATTGGCGTCAGATCAAAGCCGACGCCGACGCCTTCGAGGCACGCCTCGCCGACGCGATGCGGCGCGGCGTCGAACCCGGTTCTGCCGAGGCCGACGACCTCGCCGAGCAACATCGGGCGAGTATCGAGAAGTTCTACGACTGCAGCTATGAGATGCAGGTCTGTCTCGGCGACATGTACGTCGCCGATCCGCGGTTTGCCAAGCACTACGACGACGTCGCGCCTGGTCTCGCGGTGTTTCTGCGCGACGTGATCCGCGCAAACGCCGAGGGTAAGTGAGTCAGCCCAGTTTCTCGGCAACCCGCTCGAGCGCGGCGACGCGGCTGCCCTTGACCAGCACCGCGTCGCCGTTGCCGAGTCCAGCGAGTGCCGCGACGGCGGCGTCGATGTCGGCGACATGGGTGGCTGTCGAGCCGTAGAAGGGCTCGTCGACGGCGATCACCGCGATGCCGAGCGACTCTGCCTGCAGCGCGATCGCCTCGTGCTCGGCAGCTGAGTCGTGTCCGAGTTCTGCCATCGTTCCCAGCACGGCGAAGCGTCGTCGAGCATCAAGGGCCGCCAGGGAGCGCAGCGCGGCCGACATCGACGTCGGGTTGGCGTTGTAGGCGTCGTTGAGCACGACGACGCCGTCTGCCGTGGTGGAGAGTTCCATGCGCAGGCCCGACAGCGCGGCCCCGAGGAACCCGGCGGGCATCGACTCGACGGGTACGCCGAGTCCGCCCGCAGCCGCCGCTGCGGCGAGGGCGTTGGACACCTGATGCTCGCCGCGCGCCGCGAGTGACACCTGCGTGCTGCCCCATGGCGTGTGCAGGCGGAACGACGCTCGGAGCTGATCGTCGACGACGACGTCGGTGGCCACGACGTCTGCCGAGGGAGTGAGTCCGTAGGTCAGCACCTGGGCGGACGTGCGGGATGCCATCGCCGCGACGCGCTCGTGGTCGGCGTTGAGCACGGCGATGCCGTCGGCCGGAAGTGCTTCGACCAGTTCGCCTTTCGCACGTGCGACGGCCTCGATGCTGCCGAAGAGTTCGAGATGCACACCCTCGACCCGGGTGATGATGCCGACGGTCGGGTGCGCGATCGAGCACAGCAGCTCGATGTGCCCGACCCCACGCGCACCCATCTCGACGACCGCAGCCTCGGTGTCGTCTGGGGCGTTGAAGAGCGTGAGCGGGAGGCCGAGTTCGTTGTTGAACGACTTCTCGCTCGCGGCTGTGCGGAACGTGGTGGAGAGCAGTCCGGCCAGCAGATCCTTGGTCGACGTCTTGCCCACCGACCCCGTGATCCCGACCACTCGCGCGGGAAGTCGACGGCGCGCTGCGCGGCCGAGGTCGGCAAGTGCGAGCGCGGTGTCGTCGACGGTGATGGCCGGAGCGTCGACGCCATCGACAGGACCGGTCGCGGTGAGGTAGGCGCCCGCGCCCGCCGACACCGCACCCTTGATGAAGTCGTGTCCGTCGCGAGCAGCGACGATCGGGACAAACAGTTGCCCGGACCGCACCGCGCGCGAGTCGATCGTCGCGCCGTCGACCGTCACGTCGTTTCCGACGAGTTGACCGCCAACCGCGTCCGCCAGCTCAGTTGCCTGCATGTGCACGCCTCAACGCTAGAGGAACGCGCGAAACACCCCGCACGCCGGGGAGAGCGCGGCGGAGCGTCGACGTATCGTGTGACCCATGCCGACTCCCCTGCTTCGCCTGGTTGTTCTCTACGGCGGTGTCTCCGCCGAGCACGATGTGTCCCGCGTGACCGCGGCGCACGTGCTGGCAGCAGCCGACCCGGCCAAGTACAGCGTCGTCCCGATCGGTATCGCGAAGAACGGCACCTGGGTACGCAACGACAAGGTGATCGCCTCGCTGGCCGACAACACACCGCTGCCCGATGCACTCGACATCGCGGGCACCGTCATCGACCCGCTACGCGAACTACAGGCCGACGCCGAGGGCGCGATCACCGTCGTGCTGCCGCTACTGCACGGGCCGCACGGCGAGGACGGCACCATCCAGGGGATGCTCGAGCTGTTCAAGCTCCCCTACGTCGGTGCCGGTGTGCTCAGCTCGGCGGCGTGCATGGACAAGGGCATGGCCAAGGTCGTTGCCGCGCAGGCGGGAATCCCGCAGTGCCGGTGGATCGAATACCGCGACGGCGTCGACGACCCGCGCACCGTGGCGTTCCGCGCCATCGAGGAGCTGGGCCTTCCGCTGTTCGTCAAGCCGGCCAACCTCGGATCGTCGGTGGGAATCACCAAGGCGCACAACGCAACAGAACTCGACGACGCGATCAACCTGGCGCTGCGCTACGACGACGTCGTGGTGATCGAGGAGTTCGTGTCCGGGCGTGAGGTCGAGGTTGCTGTGCTCGGCAACGAGAGCCCCGAGACGTCGGTGCCGGGCGAGATCATCTCCGGCAGCGAGTTCTACGACTACGAGGACAAATACATCACCGGCGCGGCCAAGCTGGTGATCCCGGCGCCGCTGAGCGATGAGGCGGTGCGCGAGGTCCGCGAGCTCGCAGCGAAAACGTTCCTCGCCATGCGGTGCGCGGGCATGGCGCGTGTCGACTTCTTCTACGAGGAGGACGGTCGCGGCTGGCTGCTCAACGAGGTGAACACGATTCCCGGATTCACCCCGGGCTCGATGTACCCGAAGCTGTGGCAGGCCACCGGGATCGCCTACCCCGACCTCATCGACCGCCTCGTCACGCTCGCGCTGGAAGCGCACCGTCGGCGCGCGGGGTTCTCGACGGAGCACTGACGCCGCCGTCCCCGCCTGCCATGGGCGTGGGGACCTGCTCTATCCGAAGACGTTCCAGACCTCTCCCGTTTTCAGTCATTTTCAGGGGCGCCCGGCGGCAAAAGCCCAGGTCGGCTCGCCGAGACCGTTCAGAAATGACTGAAAACGGGAGAGCCGAGGCGGCGCCGCTCGGTCCCAGACAGCGAAATACCCCCTCACCCGCGTAGGTGAGGGGGTATTTCTGGCGGTGGCGGAGGGATTTGAACCCTCGGTACGGGGTTACCGCACACAGCATTTCGAGTGCTGCACCTTCGGCCGCTCGGACACGCCACCGCGGAAGACTGTACCGCAGCTGGCGTCTGACACTAAATCAGCAGGTCAGCGAGGTGCATGGCGCGCTCGCCACGCCAAACGGCTCAGTGGCCGGTGAGCTTGTTCTTCAGGCCGTCGACGCCTTCTTTGACCTTGTCGGCAACCTCAGACACCTTCTGCTTGCCTTCGGCTACAGCCTGGTCGCCCTTGCCCTCGTTCTTGAGGTCGTCGTTGTTTGTCAGGCTTCCGACAGCTTCCTTGCCCCGACCCTTGAGCTCTTCTGCCTTGTTCTGTGCATCATCAGTGGTTGCCATAGAACTCTCCTTCGCGTGTGCGAACCAGAGCGCGGTTTTCGCGTCTCCTGAAACCCACCGTACACACCGTCGAAGTACGCCTGTTAGATCGAAATCTGTCCGCGTCGAAGCCTGGGCGAATCACCTTCGCACACACCTGGACTCCGATGACGCGCTCGATCGAGGGCAGGTCTCACTTACCGAGGAGCTTGTCCTTGATCTCGCCGAACTTCTCTTTCGCCGTGCCCACAGCGCCCTGAACCTTCTCGTTCTCGGTGAACTCGGTCAACTTCTCTTTCGCCGTGCCCACCGCATCCTGAACCTTCTCGTTCTCGGTGAACTCGGTCAACTTCTCCTTCGCTGTGCCCACCGCATCCTGAACCTTCTCGTTCTCCGTGAACTCGGTGATCTTGCCCTTGACCGACTCCACGGCCTCGTTGATCTTGTCGCTTGATTCACTCATGATGTCGACTCCTCGCCATGCAGAGCCCGATGCTCCACGCTCGGTTACCAACCTGCCACACCGCGGCGACTGTGTCTTTCGGTGAGAACCCTGGTTTGTGCACGTCTCGACACCCCCAGCGATCAGGTGATAGCCCGCCGCAGCGCGTCGACGATGGCATCGAGATTGCGCTCGAATCGCTGCTCACGATCGCCAAAGAGAACTCGACCGGCTTCCACGACCAGCGGGACGTCGTCCCCGAGCATCTCGGTCCGATCCGACAGTGAATAGCGTGGCTCCCCCGACTGAGCGCGCTCCTGCTCTTCGATGACGAATCCGACGACAAAAGCTGTCACGAATTCGACTGCGCTCACAGCCGTTTCCAGATCGACGCCCGACGCGACGAGTTGCTCGAGCCACGGTTCCTGCGCGCGCAGCACCTCCGGGTCGGTCAATCGCGTTCCGCTGAACGTGCGCGCTCCGTCGCGATGCGCGAGGTACTCGCGACGAAGTACGCGCGCGTAGGTCGCAACCGATTCGGGCCAGACCCCCATCGGTTGCGCACGGAGTTCGGCGATCACCCGACGTTGAATCTCGGTGCCCATCTCGTCGAGCAGCGCCTGCTTGTTCTCGACGTGCCAGTAAAGCGCGGGCGCCTTGACTCCGAGTCGGGTCGCCACGGCGCGGACCGTGACGGCGTCGATGCCCTTCTCGTCGAGGAGGTCCAACGCCGCTTGCACGATGTCGGCGCGGTTCAGCCCCTTGGGTCGTCCTGTTGGCACGGTTGACAGCTTAACAAAGTTAAGGGAGTCTGGATGCAGTCCTGATTTAACTAAGTTAAGGAGACTCGTCATGAAGGCAGCAATCATCACCGAAGCCGGACAGACCCCGGTGCCCGGAACATTCGACGAACCGCAGGTCGTCGCGGGAACCGAGCTCTTCGGCCTCGTGGGCGCAGGCCTGCACCAGATCGTCAGGTCATTGTCGGCGGGCCGCCACTACGGAAGTTCCGGCATATATCCCCAGGTACCCGGCATCGACGCCGTGGTGCGCGCAGCGGACGGGTCTCTGCGCTACACCGGTCGCATCGCACCTCCATGGGGCACGATGGCCGAGCGCATGGCGGCACAGGGCGGATTTCCTGTTCCCGACGACGCCGACCCGCTCGCAGTGGCCGCAGGGGTCAATCCTGCGGGCTCCGGATGGCTTCCGCTGCACGCCCACCGCGACGCGCGCGGCAGCTTGGGGACCGTGCTGATCCTGGGCGCGACGGGGATGTCGGGTCGCCTGGCGGTTCAGAGCGCTCGGGCCCTGGGCGCCGAGCGCATCATCGCCGCCGGCCGGAACCAGGCGGTGCTGCACAGCCTGCGCGCGCCCGACGTCGACGTCGTCGAACTCGATGTCGACGATCCGGCAGGCGCGCTATCTGAGGCCGTCGCCGCGTCGACGCCCGACCTCGTCCTCGACTACGTCTGGGGCCCGATCGCCGAGGCCACATTCATGGCACTCGGACGGCAGGGATTGCACGAAGACGACGCTCACATCTCGTACGTACAGATCGGGTCGCTCGCCGGGGCGCACGCCGCCGTACCGTCGACGCTCCTGCGATCGCGGAACATCACAATCTCGGGCAGCGGGGCCGGCTCGGTGTCGGCCGAGCAGCAGATGCGCTCGATACCCGCGGTCATCGATGCGATCGCGTCCGGCGCCCTGCAGGTGCCCTACGCAGCGTTCGGGATCGACGACGTCGAGAAGGCGTGGAGCTACGACGGATCGGAGCGCGCCGTCGTCACGCCGTGACGGGGCGGCCGGGGGCGCACAGTCGGCGGTCTCGAGCGCCCAGTCGGCGGTCTCGAGCGCACAGTCGACGGCTCAGCCCTCGCGGCGCGTGTCGAAGAAGCCGACCATCAGCTCTCGACACTCCGCCTCCCGCACCCCGCCGCGGACCTGCGGGCGGTGGGCGAGGCGAGGGTCGCGGACGACGTCCCACAGCGATCCGACGGCGCCGGTCTTGGGTTCCCACGCCCCGAAGACCAATGCGTCGACGCGTGAGAGCGTGATCGCTCCGGCGCACATGGTGCACGGCTCGACGGTGACCGCGATGGTGCATCCGGGCAGACGCCATCCGTCACCGAAGGCGTGCGCGGCGGCACGCAGCGCGAGGATCTCGGCGTGGGCGGTCGGGTCGGCGTCGAGTTCACGACGATTTCCGGCACGCGCGAGTTCGACGCCCGCCGGGTCGAAGACCACGGCTCCGATGGGGACGTCGTCGGGTCCGGAGGAGTCGACAGCAGCAGCCAGCGCCTCGCCGATCATCTGATCCCACAGACTCATCTGATCCCGAACGCGCGACGCGTCACGCCCGCCGTTCACCTGCGAGCCTTCAGTGTCCGAGCGAGTCGAGCACCTTCGACAGTTCGTCGGCGAATCCGAGTCGCGCGGCGATCATGCCGATCTGCTCGTCGGCGTAGAGGTCGGTATCGCCGACGATCACGCCCATCACCGCGTCGGGAAGTCCGAGGTCGGAGAGCACGCCGAGGTCGCCTTCCTCCCACGGATCGATGTCGTCGAGCTCGTCGTCGTCGAGATCGGGGACGTCGACGTTGATGGCGTCGAGGACGTCGGCGGCGATGTCGTAGTCGATCGCGGCGGTCGCGTCGGAGATCAGCAGTCGTGCACCGCCGGGGGCCGGGCGGACGACGATGAAGAATTCGTCATCGATGTCGAGGAGCCCGAACACGGCACCCGCTGCCCGCAGCTCACGCAGTTGCGTCTCGGCGGCGGATAGGTCGGTCAGGGCAGACTCGTCGAGCGCCTTGACCTTCCAAGCGGCATCCTCGCGGACCACGGCTACCGCGAAACCCTCGATATCGTCGATCGCTTGCTGCTTGTTGGAGTCCGAAACCCCAGCGCCGGCACCTGCCATGACGCTCACGGTAGTCGAGAATCGACGCCCGCCCCAATCCCCTTCCGACTCAGGTCGCCTACACTCCGTCGCCACGCGCTCCGAGACCCGAGACCGATGTGCGAATCTGGACCTCGTGACCGAAGACAAGCAGGGCAGCCAACCGCAGACCGCGCAGGAATCACAGACGACGGCGACGACTCGACGACCGGTCTGCATCCTCGGCCTCGGGCTGATCGGCGGGTCGTTCATGCAGGCCCTGGCGGCGGCCGGTCGTGACGTGTTCGGCTACAACCGCTCCGAGGCAACCGTCGACGCGGCGTCGAATTCTGGATACGACGCCTCGTCGGATCTGGTTGCGACGCTGCAACGCGCGGCAGCCGACGACGCGATCATCGTGCTGGCCACCCCGGTCACGACGATCGAGCCGCTGCTGAGCGCAATCGCCGAAACGGCGCCACGATGCCTGCTCACCGACGTCATCAGCGTCAAACAGGCTGTGGCGGAGAAGGTTTCGAGGATTCATCCGCACGCGCGGTACGTCGGCGGGCACCCCATGGCCGGGACGAGTCGGTCCGGATGGGACGCATGCGATCCGACGCTGTTCACCGATGCGATGTGGATGGTCACCACGTCCGACGACACGGACGCCGACGATTGGACCGCGGTGGCAGAGCTCGCGTTGGAGGTGTCAGCGGTTGTCGTCCCTGCGGCGCCGGACGCACACGACCGGGCCGTCGCGGCGATCTCGCATGTTCCGCACCTGCTTGCCGCAGACACTGCCGCCGTCGGTGCGGGCGAGAGCAACCTTGCGCTACGCCTGGCCGCAGGCAGTTTTCGAGACGGGACGCGCGTTGCCGCGACGGAACCCACGCTGCAGCGCGCGATGATCGAGGCCAACGACATCGCCGTACTCAACGCACTCAGCGAGGCGATCGACCGTCTCGTCCAGGCACGCGACGAACTGCGCGACTCCGGCAGCGTTGCCGCTCTGATCGACGACGGACATCGCGCGCGCATGGCCTACGAGGAGATGGCGGCGCGGGGTCGGGAGCCGATTGTCGGGGTCAGCGTCGGCGCGCCCGGCTGGGCGTCGGACATGCGCAAACAGGCCCACGCGGGTCGGGTTTGGCTGGGGTGACCGCTCAGACGCGCTCGGCCAATCCCGAGTAGTTCACGACGAAGCCGTTGTCGTCGACGGTGATCTTGGCTGTCGCGATCGGCGAGACGACGTCGATGCCGTCGGGACCCGAGGTGTAGTGCATCTGCGCCGGCTTGACCTCGCCGGTCGGCAGGTAGACGTACGCCACCGGGATCTCGACGTCGGTCGGTGCCGTGGTCAGGCCGAATCGACGGATGGGCAGCGCGTTGAACATCGGCGACATGGCCAGGTCGACGTCCTGCGCGCCGTCGAAGTCACTGCGGATGGTGTCTCCGTTGGTACGCACGAGCCAGAGGTTCTCGTCGTCGTGGGAGAGTCCGAGTTGGCTCTCGCCGCTCTCCCGGAGGAGGTGGATGGAGAGTCGCTTCGTCACGCCCGCGTCGTTGGTGATCAGCTCGTACGAGGCGGAAAACGCCTCGGAGTCGGCGGTAGCCGCCGAGATGATCCGACCGTATGCCTTGATGCGCAGCCCGGACACGTGCAGGCGTACCTGCTCGAGTCTGTCGACTCCGACACCACGCCAGGTGATCATCGTCTTGTACTCCCGAACCGGAGCGGTGTCGACCGATCCGCCGCTCGCTGCGGTGTCGTGATCAGGGGCTGGGGTTGTACTCACGCGTCTACGGTAGCGAGCGAGCGGCCGCTACACACATCGGATGCCGGTCTCCATCACTTCGTTACGGTCACGCGCGGCACGAAGCGGTCCGCCGGGCAGACCCTGCGTCGACCCGATCAATCGAGACGCTCTGGCCGTCGACCTTGATCTCACACGACGCCGAGCTGTTCTGTCCGGCGAGGACCAGCAGTCGTAGCGGCGCCGATCCCGCGGTGAACTCGAGGTGCCACGTGGGCGGTGGAGTGAACTCGCTGCGCAGGCCGACGTCGTCGACGTAGAGGATGGTCCCGCTGCCCTCGATGGTCGCGTCGTAGGTGACGGATCGGCCCGCGGTGTCGCTGTCGCGCGGTGCAGGCGTCGCCCCGGGCGGGAGCATCGGGTTGCCCGGCTGCTGTTGCTGGGTCGGGACGTCGGGAACGGTGGGATCGACGATCGTCAGGGTTGCAGGCGCGTCCTGCGACTGCGCGCCGGATTGCCGTATCAGCGAGAATCCGTAGAACACCAAACCGAGAACGACGGCCGCGACCAGCGCGAACACCACACCGGTGCCGAACTTTCCCGGCGACTTCGGCTGACGCCGCTCGTCGTCGAATTCCGTTGGGTCGGGTTCTGTTTCGTCGGGTGGTGGTCCACCGTGTGGGGGTGTCGCGCCTCCGGGCGCGGAGGTCTGGGGTCCGGCGGCAGTCTGCGAGGGCTGCTGGCCGGGCACGAACCGCGGCGTGCCGTCGGGGGCGAATCCGAGCGGCGGGTAGAGGCCAGGCATCAGCGGCGCGCGATAGAGGTCCTCGGGCCGCGGCCCCGCCTCCTGCTGTCCCATGCTGACGCTCCCGTCTCCATTGCCGACATACCTGACGCCGCCATCCCTGATCCCGACGATACGGACCGCCACGACGACGCGACGGCCGGCCACGGGCATCGCGCCCGGGGCCGGCCGTCGTGTGTGTTCGGTTAAGTCGTGTGTGTTCGGTTAAACGGTGTTCTGCACGGGCGCGAACTTGAAACGCCCATCCTCGAACAGCAGCGGGTAGAGCAAGCCGCCGATGATGCCGCCGACGAGCGGGGCAACCCAGAACACCCACAACTGTCCCGGTGCGCCGTTGCCGTTGAAGAAGGCGACGCCCGTCGAGCGTGCGGGGTTGACCGACGTGTTGGAGATCGGAATCGAGATGAGGTGGATGAGGGTCAGCGCCAAGCCGATTGCCAAGGCGCCCATACCCTTTGGTGCGCGGACGTCCGTCGCGCCGAGCACGACGATTAGGAAGAACGCTGTCAGCAGGATCTCGGCCACGATGACCGCGGCAAGCGTGTAGTTGCCGGGGCTGTGCTCGGCGTAGCCATTGGCAGCCATATTTCCCTCACGTGACCACCCCGGTTTGCCCGAGGCGATACCCCAGAGCGCGAGGCCCGCGAGCAAACCGCCGACGATCTGCGCGACCCAGTAGCCCGGCAGGTCGCGCCACGGGGTGCGTCCGCCGACGCATGCACCGAGCGTGATGGCGGGGTTGAAATGCCCTCCGGAGATGTGACCGAGGGCGTACGCCATTGTGACCACGGTGAGACCGAAGGCGAGGGCGACGCCGAGGTAGCCGACACCCACCTGGATTCGGGTGCCGGTGTCGTCACCGACAGCCACCTCTTTCGCGGCAAAGATCGCGGTACCGCAACCGCCGAAGACCAGCCAGAACGTGCCGAACAACTCGGCAGTGATTTTTGCAATGGGCGAAGGCATAGAGTTCCTCTCGTCGTACGACTCGGGACCGGAATGTCACATCAAGCACTTCCGCCACTTCAGTAAATCACCGATGATTGCAGATTCTCAGCGTCCGATTCACAACAGTGACCTCGGCGAGACCGTGTGCAGACCTGCGCACCGGTCGATGTCGCGCGCGATCCGTCGACGACAAACTCCCCGCCACCGGGTATCGGTGACGGGGAGTGTGTGGTGCGCCCGTAGGGATTCGAACCCCAAACCTTCTGATCCGTAGTCAGATGCTCTATCCGTTGAGCTACGGGCGCGTAGCGTTATTCAGTTCTCCGCGGTCGAGGCTGACTGCGGTGGCGGAGGCGAGAGGATTTGAACCTCCGGTCCCGTTTTAGCGAGACAACTCATTAGCAGTGAGTCCCATTCGGCCGCTCTGGCACGCCTCCTTGGCGGAGTCCTTTCGAACTGCCGAGTGGAAAGATTACACACGGTCATCAGTCCGAAGCAAACCGCGAGCTACGAGGCGTGACGACCTGCGCGGACAGGCCCTCGCAAAGGCGTCGTGAAGAACGGGCAGACGGCGTCTCGCATGAGCCGGTTTCGGCATGCGAACGCTCGCGTCCTACATTTGACGTGTGAGTTTCCGCCTTCGCCTTCACCTCGAAGAACTGCCCGTCTACGTGCCTGGTGCCACTTTTCCCGGCGCGATCAAACTCGCGAGCAACGAGGTGACGTTCGGGCCGCTGCCCAGCGTCGAGCAGGCCATCACCGACTCGCTGCAGACCATCAACCGCTACCCCGACAACGGCATGGTGGAGTTGACGGCCTCGCTCGCCAAGCGTCTGGGCGTGACCGAGGACGAGATCCAGGTCGGCTGCGGCTCGGTCAGCCTGTGCCAGAACCTCGTGACCATCACATGCGAGCCGGGCGACGAGGTCTTGTTCGGCTGGCGGTCGTTCGAGACCTATCCGCTTGCGACGCGTCTCGTCGGAGCGGTGCCGGTGCAGATCCCACTGACCGACGAGCTCAGCTACGACCTCCCCGCGATGGCCGACGCGATCACCGACCGCACACGGCTGATCTTCGTCTGCAACCCGAACAACCCGACGGGCACCATCGTCGACGCCGACAGCCTGCGGACCTTCCTGGCCAAGGTGCCCAGCGACGTCGTCGTCGCTCTCGATGAGGCGTACTTCGAGTACATGCGACCGTCGCAGACGCAGGCATACGACGCTATCGAACTGCACCGCGAGTATCCCAATCTGGTTGTGCTGCGGACATTCTCGAAGGCGTACGGACTCGCGGGGCTGCGCGTCGGATATGCGATCGCACATCCCGAGGTGATCACCGCGCTCGGCAAGGCTCACGTACCGTTCTCCGTGAACTCGGTGGCTCAGGCCGCGGCCATCGCAAGCCTCGACGCCGACGACGAGCTTCTCGCGCGCACCGAGGCGATCGTCGAGGAGCGCACCAGAGTCGCAGAGCAATTGCGCGACATGGGATATCGCGTCCCGGCGACGCAGGCGAACTTCGTCTGGATCGAACTCGGCGACGCGACAACCGATTTCGCCGCCGCCGCGCGTGACGCCGGCGTGATCATCCGACCCTTCGCCGACGACGGCGTGCGCGTGACCGTCACCGAGGCCGAGGAGAACGACGCCTTCCTGACCTTCGCCACCAGCTGGGCCGAGGACCACTCGGCGGGCTAAGGCGCACAGTCGACGGGATAAGACGCACAGTCGACAGTCTCGAGCGCCCAGTCGACGGTCCCGAGCGCACGGTCGACACTCTCGAGCGCCCAGTCGACGGTCCCGAGCGCACAGTCGACGGGATAAGGCGCACAGTCGACAGTCTCGAGCGCCCAGTCGACGGTCTGGAGCGCACAGTCGACCGTGCGGTCACCGTCGACTGGGCGCCTAATACAGGCGAGTGGGCGCCTAAAACGGCCGAGTGGGCGCCGCGCGGCTCAGTACAGGCCGCGCGAGACGGTGCGCCAGGCGGCGGGGAGGTCTTGCTCCCAGTAGGCCCAGGTGTGCGTGCCGATCAGGCGGAAGCCGTCGGTGTAGCGCACGTTGTTGGCGCGCATCGTCGCGGCGAACTCGAGCGAGCAGCGGTAGGCCCCCAGCTCGAGCGCCGACGACGACGCCGTCACGGCCTCGGGTGGGCCCTCGTCGGGTTCGATTCGACGCTGCAGGTCGAGCGGGCCGATAGCGCCTGATCCGGCGGCCAAGAAGATGTCCTTGCCGCGCAGTGCGTCGAGGTGCTTGGCCGGATCGTGAGCATCCCAGCCCTCGGAGCCGAACGGCCCCCACATGTTCGTCGCGTCGCCGCCGTCGCGTCCGACCGTCGTGCGTACGTATGCCTCATTGGCAGCGCCGGAGACCGGCGGACAGCCCGACAGCGAGGCGAGTCCGCTGTAGGTCGACGGATGACGGATGGTGAGCGCGAATGCCGCCTGGCCGCCCATCGACAGGCCGATGATCGCGTTGCGCCCATTGCCGTCGAATTTCTTATCGACAAGCGGAGGGAGCTCCTTTGCCAGGAAGGTCTCCCACATGGGTTGTCCCACTTTGGGATCGCGCTTTTGCCAGTCGGTGTAGAAGCTGCCCTTACCGCCGGTCGGCAGCACCACGTTGACATTTTTGCCCGCGAAGAAGCGGCCCGCGTGGCCCTTGGTGATCCAGTCGCTCACGTCGCCCTCGGCCCCGGCGCCGTCGAGCATGTACACGGTTGGTCGCGGACCCGACGCATTTGCGGGGGTCAGCACCGACAGCTTGATCTTCGTCTTCATCGACGGCGACGTGACCCAGACGTCGGTCCTGAGCGGTCCCAGCTTCTCAACCTTCGCGATCTTCGCAACGGGCACGGGTGCTGCGTCCGCCACGGCGGGAACGCCGGTGAGTAGCGCGGAGAATCCGACAAGCGCGGTCGCGAACACGGCAGATCGTCGAATCACCGACCCACTACCTCCCGTGCGCCGACGCGCAGCCGTGATCCTCCAACGCCCACCCATGCAAGTGTCTCCTCGAACTCTTCGGAGCGCACCGACCATCCAGAGTCGGGCACTCGCGATCGTGCGCATCTCATCGTCATGCGCACATCTTGAAATGTCAGGACGGCCCGCATCAGTGGGTTCCCCTCCCACTGCGGCCAGCGTCGTCCACAGGGTACGTGTCGTTCCTGGCAACCAACATCCCCGAACCGTCTTCGCGCAACGTCGACATAAGGTTGTTATTGTGACGACACCAAAGGATCTGGATAGTTCGACGAAGTCTGCAGGTGAGCGCGGTCTGGGTGTCGGAGATTTCGCATTCGTCGCCGAGGTACCCGTGCGGTGGTCGGACATGGATGCCTTTGGTCACATCAACCACGCGCGGATGGTCACCCTCATGGAGGAGGCCCGCATCCAATGGTTGGTCATGGCAACCACTCTGGCTGCCGAAGCCGACACACCGACCGGGTCTCAGGCGGAACTGATCAAGAGCGCGATGATCGTCCACGTCGAGATCAGATATCAGAGCCAACTACGGCACGACGATTCGCCGTTGCGGATTGGCATGTGGATCAAGGGTTTTCGATCGGTCGACTTCACCATCGGCTATGAGATCCGCGGCGCGCACGCCGAGGACGATTCCAAACCCGCGTGTGTCGCGAGCACTCAGATGGCCGTCGTCGATGTTGAGGCACACTCGCTTCGACGACTCACCGGCGTCGAAAAAGATCACCTGCGGTCCTGGTCACGCGCCTGAAGCGACGCGGGTCAGGACGGCTCGTAGCGGGCGGGTAGCTCCCGCGGCACGGCAGGCGAAATGCGTGCGATGTTGCCCTCGAGGACGTCGCGGTAGATACGCAACTGCTCCTCGCCGCTGCGCACCTGCTCGGTCAGACGCTTGGCGTTGTCGACGGAGATCTCCCGGTCGCCCGACCTGGCGATGAGCGCGTCGATCCGGTCGTCGATGGTTGCGGCCCTGTTGTATTCGGACAGGATCTGCAGTTCGACGGCGGCCGACTCGACGACGTACGCGACGTCGCCGAGCGCCTGCACACGGTCGATGAGCTCGGTCCAGACCGGCCGCAATACCGTTTCACGACGATCGATCTGGGCGGCGAACGAGGCGTCGAATCCGCCGTTTCGCTTGGCGCGGTCGAGGTCGATCCGCACCGAGCGCAGCGCGATGACGTCGGCGACGATCTCGGCGAGTTCGGCGTGCAGATTGACCTGCGTGCGCTGCACGGCGAAGTGGTCGGACCGCCACGCCGGATTGCGCATGATGCGGTCGTAGTAGTGGGCGGCGAGGAACATCAGCGTCTCGTAGCCGTCGACGAAGTTCGCCACCCCGGAAAGCGGTGAGGCCGGGTTTCTCGGCGACGCGGGAGTTCCGTCGACGGCGGCGACGCGGTTGGCCCACTCCCCCGCCTGCGGATATCCCGAACGTGCGGCGACCTGTCCGACGACGCCCGCGATCCGTTCGACAGCCGCCGTTCCCGCACGACGCATCGGGTTCGACGTGTTCACGTTCGGGGTCGGTGTGCAGAGCAGTCCGGCGAACAGACGCTCCCGCTCCTCGATCTCGAGGTACACGTTCTCCCGACGTTCCCGACGGATGGCGCGCGTACTACCTGCGAAAACACCCTTCGCGGTCACGATCAGCTTGCGCGAGTCATCGCGCCGACGCAGCAGCCCGTTGAGACGCCCGCGCATCAGCGTCACGACCATTCCGGGCACCATCGGGGCGTCGAGTTGGCTTTCGAGCTGGACGATCGCCCGCTGGAGTCGACGCAGCTCGCCGAAACCCGTGGGCAGCGTCGGCACAGGCAGTCCGGAAGAAATCCGGCGGACCAGGATCGCCCGGCCTGCAGGGGTGAGATACCCCGACGCCACAAGGAGTGCGGCGGCATCGGAGAGCTCGGGGCGTTCACCGGCGACGGCCGATCGCTCACACCAGCTGCGGATCTGAGCACTGCTGTCGCCACCCCGCTGGGCCGCGCTCTTGTCGATCATCGTCGTAACGCCTTTGATTCGGGACCGTCTTGCGGGCGAGAGTAGTCACTTCACCCCGCCGCGTTCCCAGATTCTACCTGCGCAATTCGGGTGCCCGAGGCGTCGGCGCACGCCACAGCGGACGGGTCGCGCGGTGCAGCGCCCACGCGACGGGGATGCTGATCGCGGTTGTCACCACGAACGCCACGACGACGTTGCCGCTGAACACGCGATAGTTCAGCAGGTCCATGACCACTTCGAGTACCAGTACGTGCACGAGGAAGAACTCGTAGGAGATCTCGCCGAGCCACACGACGGGACGGCTGCCGCACAGCCGAGCCCACGGCGACGACTGGTCGGTGGCGGTGAGCGGACCAACCATTCCGACGGCGATGACGAGGTAGAGCAGATGCTTGACAATCGTCGCCGACGCCGTGCTCGGCGTGATCGTCGGCTCTCCTGCCAGCGGCAGACCCGACACGAGGAACGCGACACCCGCGGCCGCAAGCCAGAACCAGGTGTTCCACTTGGCGACGAGCGGCGCACAGACCGCCAAGATCATGCCGGCGACAAACCATCCGAGAAAAGCAGGCGCCCAGAGTCGGGCTGTCGGATCGGCGTCGGGATTGCCGTCGACGAGCACCGACCACACCGGACTGACCAGCCCGATCACGAGCAGGCCGCCGATGAGCAGATCCGGTCGCCAGCGGCGGCGGCACACGACGACGATCAGCAGCCAGGCGATCAGCGGCAGGAGCAGGTAGAACACGACTTCTGCTGCGAGACTCCACATCTGGGTCAGGCCTGCATGCAGGTGGCCGATGCCGTAGACCTGCGTCAGGGTCATGTTTCGCCAGAAACCCGACCAGCCAACGCCTGTCACCGCGGCCTCGCCACCCGGCGAATACCAGCCGTAGACGAGGTAGACCGCGATCACCGTGATCCAGTACGCGGGCAGGATTCGCCGTGCACGATGCCAGAAGTAGCGCCGAGTCGACGGTGGGGCCGAGCCCTTCTGCAGCGGCCGAATCCACTCCGAGAACAGCAGAAACCCCGAGAGTACGAAGAAGATGGCGACGCCGACCTCGAACCGAGAGAACAGGCGTCCGACGTAGTCGTCGGTGTAGTTGCCGGTCCAGAAGGCCGCATGTGTCAGGCAGACCGCGGCCGCAGCCAGCGCACGCACTCCGGTGAGAGACGGGATGCGGTGGGCCATGGGCCGATCCTGCCAGGTCGAGCGAGCGCGGCAGCGTCGAGGACCTCTCGTCGCGTGGCAGGATGACGTCATGGGAGACGAGCGCATCCAGGGCCAGATCTGGCGCGATGGCAAGAAGGTCGACGGATTCTCCCTCGAATCGGTCTCCGACCTCATCGGCGAGTCCGACACCGTCGTGTGGGCCGACCTGCAGTGCCCGACCCATGAGACGCTCTCTTCGCTCGCAGACGAACTCGGGTTGAACAAGTTCGCCATCGAGGACACGATCTCGGCTGCCGAGCGCGTCAAGACCGTCACCTACAGCGACCACACCTTCATCATGGTGTACGGCATCGAGATGAAAACGTCTGCGACACAAGATGTTCGACGCTCCGACAGCGATTCCGACGACGACGCTGACGACGACTCCGACGACCCGCCACCCCCGAGGTCGGGGGTGGCCGCCAACAACGGGCAGAATCAGCGCGCCAAATCCTTTACATTGCACCGCATCTCGATCTTCATCAAGGACAACGCCGTCATCACGGTGCGTATGCATCCGGGCGACGGGATCAAGACCGTGGTGGAACGCTGCGAGGACACGAACGCCGCGTCGCTCGGGGTCGGCGGGTTGCTCTACGTGGTGCTCGACGTCGTTGTCGACGGCCACTTCGACGCGGTCCAGGTACTCGACGACCAGATCGAGGAGCTCGAGGACTACCTGTTCGACGAGTCGGTCCCCAACGTCAGCCTGCAACGTCGGACATACGACCTGCGCAAGGATCTCGTGGTGCTGCGGCGGGTGGTGCTCCCGATGCGCGAGGTGGTCGGCACCATCCAGCGACACCGCTACCAGGATCGCGGAGAGCACGCGGCCGAGCTCGACCCCAACTACTCCGATCTCTACGACCACGTGCTGCGCGCCGCCGAGTGGACCGAGTCACTGCGCGACATGCTCAGCAGCGTCTTCGAGACGAACCTCTCGCTGATGGACGCGCGGCTCAACACCGTGATGAAAAAGTTGACCGCATGGGCCGCGATCATCGCTGTCCCGACCCTCATCACCGGCTACTACGGACAGAATGTGCTGTTCCCCGGATACAGCACGTCGTGGGGTGTCTGGGTCAGTGCGATCCTGATCGTCGGGTCTGTCATCGTGCTCTACATCAACTTCCGCAAGCGGGATTGGCTGTAGTCACGCGGGGTGTCGGTGTGCGACACGCTCGAATTGGAATCTGAAACCTCTTGTCCCGTATTGTTTTCGAACGTGCTCTCCAGAACTGCCGAAGCTGTCGTGACCGAAAACACTGCCACCCCGTGTGAGTGGTGCTCCTCCACCGATGACGTCGCGGACTTCCGTGACGAAGTGCGCTGCGGCAAGTGCCGCGAGCTCGAGGTGACGATCACCGAGGCGCGCAAGTTCTTGGGTTTCTACGGTCTGCGCCCGCTCGGCGGCTCCGTGGAATGCGACGACGAGGAGGAGCGCGAGCACCGTGTCGGCGCTCGCGATGCGTACACCGAGTTGAACCGGATCCGCACGAGCACCCCCGCTCCTCGACCCAAGCGATCCGCGTCGCGAACGTCTGCGGCCGCGGTGAAGTCGAGCGCTGCGAAGTCGGGCGCCGTGAAGAGCGTGGGCGACAAGGCGAGCACGGCAACCACGAGCCCGACACGACGCAACGACGTCTCGCGGCCCGACCGCGCGGAGCTTCTCAGCCGCGCCGAGGGTCTGCTGAACGAACTCACCGACATCGACGGGCGCCTGGCCGCCGCCGAGCAGGAATCGGGACTCTCGGCCAAGGCCCGCATCGCCGACCTGACCTCGCGTCGCGAATATGTACTACGCACCCTCGCCGCGCTCGAAAAGGCTCAGCGCGCCATGGCCCCGTCCTGACGGCCGCCGGTACGTACACAACTCGTACCTGAGCGGACCGCCGAGGAGATGATTGTGATGGCGCCGCGCTCACGACCGAGTTGTGTACGCGCCTCGCCGACCGAGCGCCCTCTTCGCCAATCGAGCGCGCTCTCGCTGATCGAGCGGCCTCTTCGCCGATCGAGCACGCCCTCGCTGATCGAGCGCCCCTCGCTGATCGAGCTTGTCGAGATCACCCGCCGACCGAGCCCACCCCCTTATCGAGCGCCCCTTCGCTGATCGAGCGCCCCTTCGCCGATCGAGCCCATCCCGCTGATCGAGCTTGACGAGATCACCCGCGGCCACACCTACGAGGCGTGGCCTCCGTTGTGCCCCGCCGGCGGGCGCACGCACTGCACCCAGTTGACCACGAGCGCGATGTGGCACAGCGCGGCCACCAACAGCCCAAGCGAAGTCTGTTGGCGCGCAGTCTGATCCGCCCAGTAGCCCAGAATCGAGATCGGCACCGCGACGGCGCTGACCGCTGCTGCGATCCAGCAGGGTGCGAAACGTCGAACAATCACCGCGACCATGGACAGCACCACTGCGGCGGCGCCGAAGATGACGGCGAGTTCCGAGAGCGGCGTCGACGTTCCGGTCAGCGCAGTCACGACGCTCATGCCCGCGAGTACCACGACGGCCACCCAGATGGCGGCGACCGCACGCCCGCGGAGCGGGACCTCTGCCATGACCCTGCGTTCGATTCCACGAAGGGAGTCCGCGAGCCGAGGGTCCAGTTCGTCGCGGTCTACACCTCTCCCGTCGTCGCGCATCCCACCAGTGTCCTCCGCTAGCGCTCGGGGCGCAGGACCCGGGGTGCGCAATACAGGCCAATTTCACGAAAGGGTAGACACGTACAACCAATCAGTTGTACGTTTGCATCGTGAGCACAACGGCAGAGGACCAGGCAGACGCACTGTTCCACGCACTTGCCGATCGAACCCGCCGCGACATCATGCGGCGCGTGCTCGCGCAGGAGCAGTCGGTGTCGACACTCGCCGCCGACTACGACATGAGCTTCGCCGCGGTACAGAAACACGTCGCCGTGCTCGAACGCTCCGGACTGCTGACAAAACGTCGCCGAGGGCGTGAACAACTTGCCTCCGGCGACGTCGAGGCCGTGCGCGCCGTGTCGGACCTACTCGACGAGCTCGAGCAGGTCTGGCGCGGCCGGATCGACCGAATCGACGCACTACTTGCTGTCGACGACACTCCGTCGACAGCTGCCGACAAAGAGGAGTAAGACAATGCCCGTCATCGACGTCACCAAGAATCTCGACGACCGATCCCTCACCATCACAGCCGAGTTCGCAGCTCCGGTTGAACGCGTCTGGCAGATCTACGCCGATCCGCGTCAGCTCGAGAAGGTCTGGGGCCCACCGGAATACCCCGCAACGTTCGTCGACCACAACCTGGCGCCGGGCGGGCGTGTCACGTACTACATGACCGGACCCGACGGCGAAAAGTACGCGGGCTACTGGCTCGTCGACTCCGTCGACAAGCCGTCGAACTTCAGCTTCCGCGACGGCTTCGCCGACGAAAACTTCACGCCGATCGATTCACTTCCGTTGTCGCACAGCACATACTCGTTCGCCGACAACGACGGCCGAACCATCGCCACCTACGTGAGTACGTACGAAACGGTTGAGGGACTGCAGAAGGTCCTCGACATGGGCATGGCCGAGGGCGCGACGCAGTCACTCAACCAGATCGATCAGTTCCTGGCTGGTTGACCGCGCGCTCAGCGCTTACGCGTCAGAACGAACTTGGCGATGACCTTGTTGCCCTGATACTGCGAGCCCGCATATCCGTTGCGCGTCTTGTACATCTTGAGTCCGTTGCCCTGGCCCATGTTGACGTACTCGTACTTGCCGACGGTTGTGATGGGGTAGCCACGGAAGCTGGGGGTGACCCCTAGCCGGTGATTGCGAACCGTCATGTCCGAACACCACGGCAGCGGAACGTGGAAACCCTGGAACTCGGTGTTGCAGTATCGGTAGTTGCCAGGCGAGACGTCGGCGTGCGCCGCTCCGCCACCCACGAGAACTCCTGCGGCAGCGGCGCCGCCGATCATTACACTTGCTATCAGCTTCTTCACAGGCCGGAATTGTGCCATACGGTCTCAGCGATCACGCGGACCCGTCGTTCGCCGAAATGAGGTTCAGTTGCGTGGGACGCAGGGGTACAAAAATGCCCCTCTGGATCCCACGCAACTCGGCCTCTTCTGCGGAAGCGGAGGGATTTGAACCCCCGGTGGTTTTACCCACGCTCGCTTTCAAGGCGAGTGCATTCGGCCGCTCTGCCACGCTTCCCTGCCGAAAAGGGTACGTGACCCGCAGCGCGAGACCACCATCAGCCCACTCCCCCGTCAGCCCGTTCCCTCATCAGCCAACGCGCAGCAGCACCTTGCCGATCGCGTCGCCGCTGTTGAGTCGCTCGTGGGCGGCTTGGGCGTCGGCGAGCTCGAAGACCGAGTCGGTCACCGGCACCACAGAGCCGGCCTCGATCAACGGCCAGGTTCGCGTGTAGGTCTTCTCGACGATCGACGCCTTGCCGTCGGCCCCGGTCACCGGCCTCGAGCGCAGCGCGGTGCCGTACACCGAGAGCCGCTTGGAAATCATTGCGCCGATGGGTAACTCACCCTTGACGCCGCCCTGCATGCCGATGATGACCAGGCGTCCTCCCGTGGCGAGAGCCTTGACGTTGCGCGGCAGATAGGCCGCGCCGATGATGTCGAGGATCACGTTGGCGCCACCGTGCCCGGAGATCACCTCGACGAAGTCCTCCGACGAGTAGTCGATGAGGATCTCGGCCCCGTACTCCGCCGAGCGCGCCAACTTCTCCTTCGTTCGCGCCGTCACCGCGACCCTCGCTCCCAGCGCGCGACACAACTGCGTCGCGTGGGTGCCGATCCCGCTGGAGCCTCCGTGAATGAGCACCAGCTCGTCAAGCTGCAGGTGCGCCGTGAGCAGCAGGTTCGAGACAACAGTGCACGCAACCTCGGGCAGCCCCGCTGCCTCGATCAGGTCCACATTCGACGGCTTCGGCAGCACCTGCACGGCCGGAACCACCACCAGCTCGGCGTACCCGCCGCCCGCGAGCAGGGCGCACACCTCGTCGCCGACGGACCACTCCGTCACCTCTGGACCGAGTTCGACGATCCGGCCCGACACTTCGAGACCGAGAATGTCCGACGCCCCGGGCGGCGGTGGATACAGGCCCTGCTTCTGGAGTAGGTCGGCGCGGTTCACGCCGGCTGCCGCGACCTCGATGAGCACCTCGCCGGGTCCCGGCGTCGGATCGGGTACTTCGGCGACAGACAATGTGGCGGTATCGGACTCGACGGTGATTGCACGCATGCCATCGATGCTGCCCGAAAGTGGCGTCGAACGGGCGTACCCGTCAGGACCAGGAGCCCCGGACCTTCCGCATGGCGAGGCAGATGGTGGTGAAGCCTTCCTCGCCCAGGACGTCGAAGACGTACTCGCGGATCACGCCGTTGCGCACCCGCGAGATCCGGGCCAGTGTGCTGCGGCCGGTGTCGGTGATGCGGACGAGTCGGTGTCTGCCGTCGAGGTCCGAACGCACGCGGACGACGTCGCCGGTGTCGATCAGTCTGCCGATCTGACGGGACATGGTGCTGACGCCCATGTGCACGGTCGCCGCGAGTTCACTGATGCCGAACTGCTCACGCGTCGCGAGGACTTCGAGGATGCGCAGGTCGGTTGTAGTCCAGCCGTTTGCGCCGAACGTGCTGTTGACCTGAGCCATCAACGCCCATCCGCCATCCACGAACGAGTTCCAGAGCGCGACCTGATCGGCGGTCAGCTCCGGTGTATCAGGCGCGGGAGGGCGGGGTTCGGGGTCGTTCACATTGGTCAACTTAGTATGCGTTGTAGCTAAATGCGAAACCGTGTGGATCGGTCGACCCACACGCAATACGCTGCGACGTTGCCTAACCGAGCGACCCGAGAGTTCTGACCAGATGGTCAACTTCGTACGGCGTCGAATAGGGTCCGAGACCGACGGTCACCGCGCCGCCGAAGTCGCTTGCACCCATGCGTGTCAGCGCTCGGCACGGAAGGTCGGCGAGCGCGCAGATCCCGTTGTCGGAGAGGCGCCGAACCACCTTGTCCGCCGAGACCTGATCGACGGTGAAGCTGAGCGTCGGGACGCGGTTACCTGGCGTCCCGACCACCGAGACCTGACTGAGCTGCTCCAGAGTCGTCGTGAGGTAGACCATCAGCCGGTCGAGATACTCGTTGACCGCGTCGAGGGAGGCGACAAGTCGTCGACGCCGCTTGCCGATCGCGTCGGCGTCGAGCGAGGCGAGATGTTCGATCGATGCGACCAGCCCGGTCAGCAGTCCGCCCTGTAGCGGTTCGAGTTCGAGACGTGCGGGGCCGACCGCACGCGGGTCGACCGACATCGGGACGAGCCGATCAATGACCTTGGGATCCCGGAACACCATTGCCGCGACCCGCGGACCGCCCCACCGCTCGGCGGACACCACGAGCACATCCGCACCGAGTTCGGCGATGTCGAGCGGCATGTAGGGAGCAGCATTCGTCGCGTCGACGACGAGCATTGCGCCACGTGCGTGTGCGAAGCGGGCGATCGCGGGGATATCGGTGATGGCACCGAGAGTCGACGACGCCAAGGTGACGGCGACGACTGCCGTGCGCGCACCGACGAGATTCTTGTACTGCCACGCGGGCAACTCACCCGTCTCGATGTCGAGTTCGGCCCACCGCACAGAACCGCCATAGCGTCCGACGACCCGCAGCCACGGCACGATGTTCGGCTCGTCGTCGGCATGACTCACGACGACGTCGCCGCCGAGCCAGGTGTTGGGGGCGATCGACTCCGCCAGGGTCCACACGAGCGCCGATCGGGAGGGTCCCAGGACGACGCCAGCAGCCTGTGCGCCGACGAGATCGGCGACCGCTCGACGTGCGCCGTCAATGGCTTCGGTGGTGCGGACCGCACCCGGATAGACCCCGCCCGGCGCCGCGCCGAGCTGCCGGAATCCCGACGAGACCGCGCTGGCAACAGAGTCGGGGATGAGCATCCCGGCCTGTGCGTCGAAATGAATCCAGCCGTCGCCGAGCGAGGGGAACAGTCCTCGCACGGCGGCGACGTCGAGACTCATGCCAGCCACGATAGACGGCCCGCACTCGACGAACGGACGGGTTGTCGCCGAACGCCGCGCGGCGACGGCGTCCCCTGGCGTCGGGAGCAATACCGACTACTGCTGACGGGTGTCGGTGGCTTTCGGCACAATGGGGACATGGCTAGCGAAGGCACATCGTCCGGAGCGTTTGATCCCCGCGGTTTCGGTTCTCCGGCAACCGCCGACGAGAACATCGTGGTTGTCGGCCCCGACGATCACGAGACCGGGAAGGACGCCGAATCCAAAGACAGTGTGGCCGACATGGTCGAGCAGCCTGCCAAGGTCATGCGGATAGGCACCATGATCAAGCAGTTGCTCGAAGAAGTGCGCGCAGCTCCGCTCGACGAGGCGTCGCGCAACCGGCTCCGCGAGATCCACCAGACGTCGATCAGCGAACTCGAAGACGGCCTTGCCCCTGAGCTACGTGAAGAGCTCGAACGCCTCGCACTCCCCTTCTCCGACGACTCGACCCCGTCCGACGCCGAACTGCGTATCGCGCAGGCACAGCTCGTCGGTTGGCTCGAAGGACTCTTCCACGGGATCCAGACAGCGCTGTTCGCTCAGCAGATGGCAGCGCGTGCGCAGCTCGAGCAGATGCGACAGGGCGCTCTGCCTCCCGGAATCGTGGGCCCAGGTGGTCCCGGCGGCGGTCCGAGCACCGGTCAGTACCTCTGAGCATCGGACCGCGGACTCCTCGCTCGACACCGCCCGTTCCGGATCGTCGAACCGCTCGCTTGTATGCTGAATCCCCGTGTCAGCGGTAGTCAACGAGCGGGAAGTTCCGCCACCACCCACGACGTCGGATTCGAGGTCGTTTCGGCGGGCGTTCAAGGACCTCTCGGACGGACTCCGCGCGCGAGAGCTCTGGGCGCTTCTCGGATGGCAGGACATCAAACAGCGGTATCGGCGTTCGGTGCTCGGACCGTTGTGGATCACGATCGCGACCGGCATCACGGCCGTGGCGATGGGCCTGCTGTATTCGCAGCTGTTCGACGAGGACATCACCACGTTCCTGCCGTACGTGACGCTCGGCTTCATCTTCTGGGGATTCATCGAGGGATCGATCCTCGACGGCTCGGAGGTGTTCGCCAAGAACGAGGGGCTGATCAAGCAGATCCCGTCGCCGCTGTCGGTGCATGTCTACCGACTCGCATGGCGGCAGCTCATCATCTTCGCGCACAACATCGTCATCTACCTGGTGCTGCTGGCGATCTTCTGGAAGCACATCCACCTGAGCTGGACCGTCGTGCTGATCATCCCGGCGATGGTCCTGTTCGTCATCAACAGCGTGTGGGTCGCAATGGTCTTCGGCATCCTGACCACCCGATTCCGCGACATCGGACAGCTACTCAGCACCGCCGTGCGCCTGGTGTTCTTCATGACGCCGATCATCTGGAGCGCGTCGTCGCTGCACAAGGTCACCGGAGAGGGCTCGTCGCGGGCACGGATCGTCGAGATCAACCCGATGTTCCACTATCTCGAGATCACGCGCGGTCCGCTGCTCGGCGAATCGGTCGCCTTCTATCACTGGGCGATCGTCATCGGCTGCACCGTCGCGGGATGCCTTCTCGCCCTGTTCATCATGCGCAATTACCGCGCCCGAGTTCCGTATTGGGTGTGAGTCGTGACCAGCTCCAGAGAACCTGAGATCAAGAACGACGCCGTCCGCGTCGACACCTGGGACGCCTGCGTCGACTTCCCCATCTTCGACGCCAAGACGCGGTCGCTGAAGAAGTCAGTGCTCGGTGCCGCGGGCGGCGTGATCGGCGCCAATGCGTCGAACGTCGTGGTTGTCGAAGCACTCAAGAACATCAACCTGCACCTCGAACACGGCGACCGCGTGGGGCTCGTCGGTCACAACGGTGCCGGTAAGTCGACGCTGCTGCGCTTGCTGTCGGGCATCTACGAACCGACGCGCGGCTCGTGTCGGGTGAAGGGTCGCGTGGCCCCGGTCTTCGACCTCGGCGTCGGCATGGACCCGGAGATCTCCGGCTACGAGAACATCCTCATCCGCGGCATGTTCCTGGGCGTGAGCCGTAAGGAGATGCTGCGCAAGACCGACGAGATTGCGGAGTTCTCCGAGCTCGGTGACTACCTCAACATGCCGCTGCGCACCTACTCGACCGGTATGCGCGTGCGCCTCGCCCTGGGTGTGGTGACCAGCATCGATCCCGAGATCCTGATCCTCGACGAGGGCATCGGCGCCGTCGACGCGGAGTTCATGAAGAAGGCTCGCACACGGCTGCAGTCGCTGGTCGAGCGCTCGGGAATCCTGGTTTTCGCCAGTCACTCCAACGAGTTCTTGGCGCAACTGTGCGACCGCGCGCTCTGGATCGACCACGGCGAGATCCGGATGGACGGCGGGATCGAGGAGGTGGTCGGCGCCTACGAGGGTCCGACCGCCGCTGCGCACGTGCGCGAAGTGCTCGACGAGATGCATCGGACCGACGGCAAACCCGCATGAGCGACTCCACGGGCTCGACGTCGCATGTCATTGCCTCGCGTGTCATTGCCGTTGTGGTGACCCATCGTCGAGCGGAGTTGCTCGCCGAGTCGCTCGCCGTGGTCTCCGCACAGTCCCGACCTGTCGACCACCTCGTCGTCGTCGATAACGGCAACGAACAACAGGTCGCCGATCTCGTTGCCGCGCAACCCATTCCGACGACATACGTGGGTTCGCAGCGCAACCTCGGGGGCGCGGGCGGGTTTGCGCTCGGCATGTTGACCGCGCTGTCACTCGGCGCCGACTGGGTGTGGTGCGCCGACGATGACGGACGCCCCGAGGGCAGCGAAGTGTTGTCGACGCTGCTCGACTGCGCCGCACGTCATCGGCTCGACGAGGTCTCACCCGTCGTCGTCAACATCGACGACCCCGACACCCTCGCCTTCCCGTTGCGCCGTGGAGTGGCGTGGCGGCGCAAGCGGTCGGAGTTGTTCGAGGGCGACGGCGAGCCCGACGGCGACGACGACCTGCTTCCAGGTATCGCGTCGCTGTTCAACGGTGCACTGTTCTCGGCGCATGCTCTCGACGTCGTCGGCGTCCCCGACCTCCGGCTGTTCTTCCGCGGCGACGAGGTCGAGGTGCACCGCCGCCTAGTTCGCTCCGGTTTACGCTTCGGCACGTGCCTGACCACGGCATATCTGCACCCGTACGGCTCCGACGAGTTCCGCCCGATCCTCGGCGGCCGCATGCACACGCAGTATCCCGACAACTCGGTGAAGCGCTTCTTCACCTACCGCAACCGCGGCTTCCTCATGAATCAGCCCGGCATGCGCAAGCTGCTCCCGCAGGAGTACGCACGATTCGGCTGGTACTTCCTGGTGCAGCAGCGCGACGTCGCGGGCTTCCGCGAGTGGTTCCGGCTGCAGCAGCTCGGCCGCCGCGAGCGGTTCGTGCGGCCCGACTGACGTCGACTGGGCGCTTCGTCGTGCCGAGTGGGCGCTCTAGCCTGCCGACAGTGCGCTTCGTCGTGCCGAGTGGGTGCTCCGTCGCGTCGAGTGGGCACTTCGTCGCGTCGACTGGGCGCTTCGTCGCGTCGACTGGGCGCAAAATGCAGACCGCCCGCGCCAGAACTAGAACGTGTTCTACTCTGTGATCAGACACCGATCCACAGGGGAGACACATGCGGTTCACCTTCGCCGAGGCGATGACAGATCCCAGCTTCTACGCACCACTCGCCCAGGCGGCCGAGCAGGCCGGGTACGCGGGGTTCACGATTCCCGACTCGCTCGCGTACCCAGAGGAGTCCGACGCCACCTATCCGTACACGCCGGACGGCAATCGTGAGTTCCTCGACGGCAAGGCGTTCATCGAGACGTTCATCGAGGCTGCGGCCCTCGGTGCCGTCACGTCGACGATCCGCTTCACGCCGTTCGTTCTCAAACTCCCCGTGCGGCCGCCCGCATTGGTGGCCAAGCAGGCGAGTTCTGTTGCGTACCTGACAAACAACCGCCTCGCACTCGGCGTCGGCACCAGTCCGTGGCCGGAGGACTACGAGTTCATGGGCGTCGACTTCGCGCGACGTGGCAAGCGCATGGACGAATGCATGGACATCTTCCGTGGCCTGACGTCGGGTGAATACTTCGAATTCCATGGCGAGTTCTACGACATCCCACGCATCAAGATGACCCCCGCACCTACAGAGCCGATCCCACTCCTCGTCGGAGGTCACGCCGACGCCGCGCTTCGTCGAGCCGTCATCCGAGGCGACGGATGGATGCACGGCGGCGGACCCGCGGAAGAACTCGACGCCCTGCTCGACAAGATCACCGACATCCGCAAGGCGGAGGGAAAACTCAACGACCCCTTCGAGATCCACGTCATCTCACTCGACGCCTACACGGTCGACGGATGTAAGAGGTTGGAGGACAAGGGAATCACCGATGTGATCGTCGGCTTCCGCCTTCCGTACGTGATGGGCGACGACACCGAGCCGCTCGCGACCAAGATCGACCATCTGAACGCCTACGCCGAGAACGTGATCGCGAAGGTGAACGGCTGAGGCCCACTCAGCACGCTGGAGCGCCCAGTCGGCACGACGCGACGCACGGTCGACGGGATGAGGCGCCCAGTCGGCACGATGCGACGCCCAGTCGACACGCTCGACGTCAGCGGCGCATCTCGACGACCTGTGAGTTGTTGAACGGCACCTGGCGCACGACGTGCAATCCGGCGGCCGAAAGTTGTTGGTAGAGCGGCGTCGAGGCGAAGTGGCTGGGTGAGAACAGCCAGTAGGCGGTGGCGCCGGGGTAGACGACGTAGCCATGGTCACGGTCCTTGTCGGTGATCACCCACATCACCTGGCACTGTTCGGCAAACGGTCGATAGGCGGTGACGGGTTTGTCGCCGTCCCACAGCGAGTCGGCCCGAATCGCATCTATCGAGGGGCCGACGTCGCGGAGTCCTGCGAAGTCGTCGGGCTTGGCGCGCAAGACGACTCGCTGCGAGACCGGACTCCACGTCGGCGCGGTGGAGAAGGCGACGCAGTCGCCGGGGTGTGCGTTGGCGCCGATGAAGTCTGCAGCCTCGGAGAAGTCGGTGCCGCCGAGTCGGCCGTACGCGCTGCGGTCGGCGAGGTACGACGGCGTCGCGGCCGCGGCCAGCACCACGACGAGAAGCGCTGCCACCCACACACGGTCACGTCCGATCTGGCGCACCGCCCACGCCAGGATCAGCGCCAGTCCACCTGCTGTGAAGATCAGATAGCGGGGTGTATAGACAGCGTCGACCAACCACGAGAAGACGAACACGAGTGCCGCGGGCACGAAGACCCACAGCAGTCCGATGACCAGGATCGACCATCGACCGCCGGCACCGAGTACCGCAGCAGCGGCGAGTCCTACCGCGACTACGAGAGCGCCGACAATGAGGAAAATGGTTGCGCCGTCGAAGAACTCGAATCGGGCATAGTTGCCGAGCGTCCGTGGCGACATCTGCTCGACCCACGAAATCTGCCCGCGCTGCGAGACCACGACGCGCGCAAACGGCGAAACGACTGCGCACACGAGAATCCCGGAGATCACGAAAGCGCCTACCGTCCAGCGTAATCGGGACCTATCTCGACCTCGAGCCCGCACCAGCACGATCAGTAGGTGCGCGGAGAGCAGTGCGATGGTGAAGAAGAACCACACCACGCCGACGACACAGATCGCGACGTATGCCGCCCACCACCCCCAGCGTCGACGCCGAGAGGCACCGTCGTCGACGTCGAGCGCGATCAGCAGGACAAGCGTCATGGCGATGGCTAGAGCGATTGTGCCGGCATAGGATCGGGCCTCAGAGCCCGCCCAGGTCGTGCGCGGCAGGCACAGGAGCACGAGGCCGGCGATGACACCGAAACGCGTATCCCACAGTCGCGCACCGAGAACGACGAGCAGACCCGCGGCGATGCCGATCGCCAGTGCGGAGGGAAACCTCAGCGAGAACTCCGACAGCCCGAACACCTTGGTCCACACATGCATGCACAGGTAGTAGAGCGCGTGGACGGCGTCGGTCAGAGCGAGCAGATCCCACATCGCCGACAGTGGACGGTGCACCGCAGACACCGTCGCGGCCTCGTCGTACCAGAGCGACGGACGCCAGGAACCGAACGCGCACAACACCACTCCAAAGATCCCGACCACCACTGCGGGTCGGGCGGAGCGGAGTCGTTCAGTCGCCGTCAAACAATCTCGTCCAGTTCTCGCGACTCGTCAGTTCGGGCATGGCTCCTCGCCACTGCTCGGCGACGTCGAGTCCGTCACGACGCAGTTCGAGGCACAACTGTGCGAGTTCTCGTCCGAGCCGGACCGCGATCTGCTTGTCGCGCCGCCTGACTCGTACACCCGTCTGCGACGAATCGGTGACGATGGCCGACGAGAAGAGCCCGACGTGCCACCACCGTCCGTCGTCGGCAGAAATGGAGACGGGTGCTGGCGATACCCGGCCGAGCCATTGCTGCACAGCACGTTTGACCAGCACGCGAGTCTCTTTGTCTTCGTCCGGCAGCGGTCCGCGGCGTGAGATCCTCGTGTTGGGATCGGCGTCGACGAACACGTCGGCGCTGTCGCGGATGACCGTGTCCGGATACTGCGCACGCAGTTCCTTCAACTCGGACAGCTTCGACATTCCGCCGTCGTCGAGGATCGACGGTCCGCGCAGGAAATCACGAACGGCCAGAAGGAAAGTCGCGGCGAGCCCGTAGCGCATGGAGACTATGTGCGCGCCGACCTCCTTGGCGATGACGGTCGCGAGGTGCTTCGGGTCGTACGGTCCGTGGATCGCCGCGACGATGAGCGCGTTACGCCAACTGAAGTAGCGCGACCAGTCGTCGTAGTCCTTGAGGTGGAAGTCGGCGTGCCAGACGCCCGCGTTGGGCAGCGTGGCGGTCGGAAAACCGTTGCGGCGCGCGCGAATACCGAACTCGATGTCATCCCACTGGAAGAACAGCGGCAGTGAGAGTCCAGCCGCATAGACCGCCTCGACCGGGAGCAGGCACGACCACCAACCGTTCCATCCGGCGTCGGTGCGCGCGTCCTGTTGCTTCTCGAGCGCGTTGAGTCCCTGCTTGCCGTACGCACCGGGACGTCCGGCCTTGAGCTCGTCGAGCGCTTCCCACTCGCCGGTCATGTGCACCCGGTAGGTCTCCGACGCCAGCAACATCTGCGAACCGACGAGCATCGGTCGCGCCGTGCTGTTGGCAAAGGAGGTCAGCCGGAGGATGGACTCGGGTTCGCACGTGATGTCGTCGTCCATCACGACGATGTCGGTGTCGTGGCTGCCGCCCTTGGTGACCTCGTGGATACCGCGGTTGAATCCTCCCGCGCCGCCGAGGTTGGGCTGAGTGATGTAGTGCAGACGGTCGCCGAGTACCGCGGTGACCTCGCTGAACCGCGCCTGGTCGGCGACGCGGTCGGTGCCCTGGTCGACGACGTACACGGCGGCGACGCGCTCGAGCACGACGGGATCGGATGCGAGCGCCAACACGGTCGCCACCGCGTCGGCCGGACGGTTGTGCGTGCACATGACGACAGACACGGGCCGGTCACGGACCCGAGAGTCCACGCTCCACTCGACGCCGGAGATGCTTGCTGGCCCGTCGATGGCGGTCAACTCGAACCAGATGGCTCCACCGTCGATGAATCGCTTGACGTCGAGGTCGAAGCTCACATGGCCCTGTCCCGATACCTCCGCGGTCTGCACCGGACGTTCGCGACCGCTGATGTCGGAGGCACGGATGTCGATCCGCAGCGTCGTGCCGGGTGCGCAGTCGTGGTCGAATTCGAGGCGGACGGACCGCACGCGGGTGTAGCTCTGCCAAAAGGCTGCGGGAAAACGTCCGAAGTAGGTGTTCGCCGACAGTCGCGCCCCGGGTCCGAGATGAGCCCTGCGGCGATCGAGTCGCACCCTGGAGAGGTCGGTGTCGGCGTATATCCCCGGCTCGATCCGGGTATCCGGACCGGTGAACAGCGTGCGCTGGACGAGCAGGCGGCCCGAAGGAGAATTGGTCATCTCGCGCAAATCAGACGGGTCCGTGTGCGGGGTATCGGTCGTGGTCGGCTGTGCTGCTGTCGACATTGCATCCCATTCATCTCTTCGGGGGCTCTCGCGCCACACGTGTCGGCCCCGACGGCCACAGTAACCCAAGGCCTGTGAACACCCTGTCACTGACACCTGAACACCACTGCCGCACAAGTCGGCGCCGTCGCAACGCATTCGGTCGAATCGGGCTGACCATCGCGACCGAACTCGCGTATCAGTTCTGTCGGGCCCTCGGACACACGCGTTACATGTCGTTCGTGCGACCGACAGCTACCGTCACGTCCTCAGCGGAGCCCGGCCAGCGCGGCCTGGGCGGCACCGAAGCCGCACATTCCATGCGCTCCACCACCAGGTGGCGTCGCGGCCGAGCACAGGTACACGCCGTCGACTCCCGTCGAGTACGGCGACGGCGTGAGGCGTGGTCGGGCGACGAGGTGCACGAGGTCGTTGCGTCCACCGCCGATGTCGCCGCCGGGATAGTTCGGATTCGACCGCTCCAATTCGGCAGGCGTCGTCGCACGAACCGCGACGATCCTCTTGCGGAAGCCCGGAGCGAAGCGCTCGATCTGTGAGGTCATATACTCGGTCGCGTCACCCGAATATCCCTGCGGCACATGGGCATAGGCCCACAGCGGCTTGAGACTCCCCGACGCTCGACTCTCGTCGGCGACCCACTGCTGCCCGACGAGGGTGAACGGACGACGAGGCATCCGTCCCGCGACGACGTCGGCTTCGGCCTTCGCGATGTCCGACGCCTCGCCACCGACGTGCACGGTGCCCGCACGAGCGCAGTCACGCGCCGTCCAGCCGACCTCGTCGTCGATCACGTAGTCGACCTTGAACGCCGCCGAGCCACGCCGCCAGCGCCGATACGACCGAGCGACGCGTGCGGGCTGGCGCGCACCGAGGATGTCGGCGGCTGAGCCCGGCATAACGTCGAGGATCACGATGTCGGCGGGGATCTGCGCAAGGTCGGAGACGGTGTGTCCGGTCTCGATCGTGCCGCCGAGCGAGCGCAGCAGTCCGGCGAGCGCGGTCGTGATCGCCGACGACCCGCCGACCGCCACCGGCCAGCCGCCGTGGTGACCCGCTGCGGTCAGCATGAGTCCGGCAGCAGAGCTTCCCGGAAGGTCGAGGCGGGTGAAACCGTGCGCGGCCATGCCGGTGAACAGTGCGCCCGCGTGCGGACCGAGGAAGCGGGCAAGGGCCGTCGCAGGCATCAGCGCGGGCAACCCGAAACGCGCCAGCAGCAGTGGGTGCTGCGGCAATGCCAGCATCGGCGAGAGCACGTCGTCGGCGATCTCGGGAAAGTGCGTCGAGACCGTGCCGAGCAGCCCGATCCATCGGTCACCCGCCCCTGGGAACCCCGCGTCGGCGAAACCGGCGGCGGTGCGCTCGATGTCGCGGAACAGAAGTGCAGCGCTGCCGTCGTCGCGCGGGTGCGCGCAGTCGATGTCGGGCCAGGACCAGCGCAGTCCGTGCTCGGCGAGGGGCAGGGTGCGCAGATAGGGCGACGACGACCCCAGCGGATGGAACGCAGAGCAATGGTCGACGATGATCTCTGGAAACTCGTCGTCGAACGGACCCGACCGCGTGCCGCCGCCGATCGTGTCTGCACCCTCGAGGACCGTGACGTCGAGCCCCGCCTGCGCGAGTCGGACCGCTGCCGACAACCCGTTCGGGCCCGCGCCGACGACAACCGCGGTCGGCACGACTACGTGACTCGGAAGATGACGGTGCGCTGCACCACGAAGTTGATGACCGTCGCCGTACCCTGTGCGATCACATACGCGATGAGGCTGTTGAGGAACGTGTGCTCCCAGACCTGCGCCAGCCAGGTGTAGATGCCGACGTTGACGAAGAACGTGCAGCAGTAGAGCAGTGCGACCGCGATGAACCGAGCCGCACTCGGCGATGCGCGGAATGTCCAGCGACGGTTGATGATGTACGCACAGGTGGTGCCGCAGATGAAGCCGACGGCCTTCGACACCACGGGCGGCAACCCGAAACCGAACTGCAGGATCGTGGTCAGCCCGAAGTCGAGGATGCCGGAGATCACGCCGCTGATGACGAACCGAAGTATCTGGGTCTTCAGCGAAACGTCGGTCGAGGCCTCCGCATCGTCGACGGGTAGTTCGATCGGCGTCGGCGCGTGGCGCGTCTTGAAGTCTTCGTGCCGCGACTTGTGGTCGTGCCCGTCGTCGGAGGTTGCGTCTTGCACCCTGCCACCCTAGACGGTGCCCGGCTAGCGCTGTTTCAGAACTCCTCTTCGACGTCCGAGTCGCGGGCCGCCTTCTCGCCACGGTCGAGCGTTGCCAGTTCTGCCAGGTCGGCGGCGTCGAAGGAGAAGTCGAAGAGGTCGGCGTTCTCGAGTTGCCGACCGCGATGCGACGACTTGGGTACCACCGAGATGCCCTGCTGCACCGACCAGCGCAGCGCGATCTGCGTCGGCGACTTGCCGTACTTGCGTGCGAGTCTGATGATCACGGCGTCGCCGAGCATGCCTTCCTTACGACCGGTCGGATGCCACGCCTGCGCGACGATTCCACGCTCGGACATGAACTCGCGCAACTCATCTCGTGCGAGTGCAGGTGAGCACTGGATCTGGTTGACCTGCGGCCAGACGCCCGTTTCGTCGTAGAGCATCTGCAGTTGATGCGCCTTGAAGTTCGACACACCTGGCACGGTGATGAACCCCTCGTCCGCGAGGGTCAGCAGCGCCTTCCAGGAGTCGACGGTTCGACCGAGGCTCGGGCATGGCCAATGAATCAGGTAGATGTCGATATGCGCGACGCCGAGCCGTCGAGCGCTCTCCTTGGCCGCGTTGATCGCCTCGTCGAATCCCTGGTCGCCACCGCCGAGTTTCGTCTGCACAGCAACCTCGTCGCGCGCGACGCCCGATTCACGCAACCCCATCCCGACGCTGAGTTCGTTGGAGTACCTCGACGCGGTGTCGAGCATGCGATATCCGGACCGGAGTGCGTCGGACACGGCGTCGACGCAGGGCATGCCGAGCATGTCGTAGGTTCCGAGGCCGACGAGAGGTAACCGGAATCCAGACGAGAGTTCGACCGAGGGGATGTCCACGCTCACAAGGATATGGTCGCGACGACCGATCGTGCCCGGTGAACAACCCCCGTCGTTGACGCATCGTGACCATGACGTATCCGAAGTGCCCGACCCGACACCGCGTAGCGACCGGTCGGGTACCTCGACCCTCGACAACATGTCACGACGGTGGTCATGCTCGATGCATGGAACGCTTCGACGACATCATCATCGGTGCGGGTCACAACGGACTGACGGCTGCCGCGTACCTCGCGCGTGCGGGACGTCGAGTTCTGGTGCTCGAGCGTGCAGACCACGTAGGCGGTGCCACCGTCTCCGCGACGCCGTTTCCCGGTGTGCCCGCACATCTTTCGCGCTACTCGTACCTGGTGTCGCTGCTGCCGCGCGAGATCATCACCGACCTGGACCTGGACATTTCGCTGATTCGACGCCGCTACTCGTCGTACACGCCGCTGCCCACCGACCCCACTCGCGGCCTGCTCGTCGACAATGCGGACGAGTCTGCGACCGCCGAATCGTTTCGACGCATCACCGGCGACGACACGGAGTTCGCGTCGTGGCAATGGTTTTACGGCCGCATGGGTGAAATCGCACGTCGCGTCTTCCCGACGCTGATCGAACCGCTGCGCAGCCGCGACGAGCTGCGAGACCTGGTAGCAGGCGCGACGGGTGCTGCCGGCCTCGACACCTCACTCGCCGAGATCTGGGAGATGCTCACCGAACGTCCACTCGGCGAACTCATCGAGCGCTACTTTGCCGACGACGTGGTGCGCGGCGTCGTCGCCACCGACGCGCTGATCGGCACCTTTGCCGACCTCCACGACGCCCGACTGCGCCAGAACATCTGCTTCCTCTACCACCTGATCGGCGGCGGCACCGGCGACTGGGACGTCCCGGTCGGCGGCATGGGTGCGGTATCGGGCGCGCTCTACGAAGCCGCCGTCTCCGCGGGCGCACGCATCGTGACCGGCGCGCGGATCACGGGCATCGACCCGACCGACGGCACGGTCGAGTACGTCCACTCCGCGGCTGGCCCCCAACCGCTGGTCGAGCCGGCCGCGAGCGCAGCGAGCAGCCCATCCCCGCTGGTCGAGCCGGCCGCGAGCGTAGCGAGCAGCCGAGTCGAGACCACCCTTCGCGCCTCGATGCTCTACGTCGGGTGTGCGCCGCAGTCGATCAACGACTGCCTCGATGTTCCGCTCGACGTCGAATCCGACACCGCCGGAGCACAATTGAAGATCAATATGCTGCTCGATCGGCTGCCGGCGCTACGTGATGGATCAGTGCTCCCCGACGCGGCGTTCTCCGGGACGTTCCACATCAACGAGTCGTACGGCCAACTGCATGCGGCGTGGCAGCGGGCGAGCATCGACAAGGTCCCGAGCGTCCCGCCGTGTGAAATCTACTGTCACACACTGTCAGACAGATCAATCCTCGGACCAGAGCTCGCCGGATGCCACACTCTGACGCTCTTCGGACTCCAGATGCCTCCGGCGGTTTTCGACGCGCCGTCGGCAACCAGCAGGGCCGTCGAAGCCACTCTGAACTCGTTGAATTCTGTTCTCGCAGAACCCATTCAGTCTGTGATCTGCACCGACGCCCACGGCAATCCGTGTATCGAAGCCAAGACGCCGCAGGATCTCGAGGCAGCGCTGGGGCTGCCCGGCGGCAACATCTTCCACCGGAGCCTGCAGTGGCCGTGGGCACCAGACCGGGACGCCGTCGGGCAATGGGGCGTCGAGACGCGGCACCCCCGCATGTTGCTTGCCGGTGCGGCGGCGCGTCGAGGCGGTGGTGTCAGTGGCATACCCGGACACAACGCGGCGGCGTTGGTGCTCGAAGGCTGACAAGCTGCGTCGGGCGTATCTGCCGTCGCGGTAAGATCCCTAACGATGTCTACTGAAGAGCTCCTGCCGATCACCACGCGCACGCTGGCCGGATGGTCACGTACCACCCCGATCACCGGGCATGTCCTGTCGACGCCATACCCCGAGGTCATCGCCGATGCGGTGGCTCGGGTCGCCGACGACAACGCGGACAAACCGGACTACCTCAAGCGTGGGGTCATCGCCCGTGGACTTGGCCGCTCGTACAACGAGTCGGCGCAGAATTCCGGTGGCCTGACCGTCGACATGACGCCGCTGACCAGGATCTATTCGCTCGACGAAGAGACCGGCATCGTCGACGTCGACGCAGGCCTCTCGATCGACCACCTGATGAAGGTGGTCGTGCCCCGCGGCTTCTGGGTGCCGGTGATGCCCGGTACGCGGCAGGTCACGATCGGTGGCGCAATCGCGCACGACATCCACGGCAAGAACCACCACGCGACCGGCGCGTTCGGCGATCACGTCACCGAGATGCAACTGCTTGTTGCAGACGGTCGGATTCTCACCCTGACTCCCGAGGGTTCGCCCGACGACCCCGACGGCTCGCTGTTCTGGTGCACGGTGGCGGGTATCGGCCTGACGGGCATCGTGCTGCGGGTGAAGATCAAGCTCAAGCGCACCGAGACGGCCTACTTCAAGGCAGACACCTTCACCACCAACAACCTCGACGAGACCATCGCGCTGCACCTCGAGGACAACTACGAGGACGGCTACGAGTACGCGTCCGGCTGGTTCGACACGATGAGCGCCGCCCCGAAGCTCGGTCGCGGTTCGTTCAGCCGCGGCAACCTGGCGACATTCGACGAACTGCCGGACAAGCTCAAGAAGGACCCGCTCAAGTTCAACCCGAAGCCACTGATCACGCTGCCGAACATCTTCCCGCGTGGGCTCGACAACAAATTCGACTTCGGACTCATCGGCGAGCTCTACTACCGGGCCGGATCGAACAAGCGCGACGTCATCGAGAGTCTGCCGCAGTTCTATCACCCGCTCGATCTGATCGGGAACTGGAACAACGCCTACGGACGCCCCGTCGCGTACGGCAAGGGCGGCGGATTCACGCAGTACCAGTTCATCGTTCCCAAGGGCAACGAGGACGAGTTCAAGAAGATCATCACCGACATCCAGGCGTCGGGTCACATCAGCTTCCTCAACGTGATCAAGCTGTTCGGCAAGGGCAATCCCAAAGCGCCGCTGTCGTTCCCGTTCGAGGGCTGGAACGTCTGCCTCGACTTCCCGCTGCGTGCAGGGCTCGCGGAGTTCCTCAACGACATGGACCGTCGTGTCATGGAGATCGGCGGAAGGCTGTACACCGCAAAGGATTCGCGCACGTCTGCCGAGCACTTCCACAAGATGTACCCGGAGATCGACAAGTGGATCGCCAAGCGTCGCGAGATCGATCCGACCGGGGTGTTCCTGTCCGACATGGGCCGACGACTTGAACTCAACTGACGCGAACTCGGCTCGCTTGTACTGAATTGCGTTGCGGCCGAGTCCGGTTGCCCGTTCAGACCACCATTTACTTCCCAACACCCGAGGAGACACCAACAAATGTTCAACGCCGTCGATTCGCCGCAGTCGATCCTGATCCTCGGTGGCAGTTCCGAGATCGGACTCGCCATTGCCAGCGAGTTCCTCGTTCGTGGACCCGCCCGCGTCATTCTCGCCGTCGTGCCCGGTGATCCGACGGCCGACGCCGCAGCAGACACCATGCGCAAGGCGGGTGCGACGTCGGTCGAGCTCATCGACTACGACGCGACGAAGCCCGAGACGCACCCCGAGACCATCGAGAAGGCTTTTGCCGGAGGCGATGTCGACCTCGCGATCGTCGCTGCCGGTGTGCAGTTCGACGACGAAGAGGTCTGGCAGGACCAGCGCAAGGCCGTCACCGAGGCGACCATCAACTACACCGCCGCGGTCAGTGTTGGTGTGCTGCTCGGCGACAAGATGAAGCACCAGGGTCGGGCGCAGATCGTCGCGATGAGTTCGGTTGCGGGCGAGCGTGTTCGACGCAGCAACTTTGTGTACGGGTCGTCGAAGGCAGGTCTCGACGGCTTCTACCTCGGCCTCGGCGAGGCGCTGGCCGACGACGGCGTGCACGTCCTCGTCGTGCGTCCCGGCCAGGTGCGGACCCGACTGTCGGCGAACGTCAAAGAAGCGCCGCTCACCGTCAACAAGGACGTCGTCGCCAAGGCCGTCATCAAGGCCGTCGACGACAACAAGGAAATCGTCTGGGTGCCTGGCACTTTCCGGTTCATCATGACCGTGCTGCGCCACATCCCGCGCAAGGTCTTCCGCAAGCTGCCGGTCTAGACGCACCCGAAGTCACGCTCGCGACACTCAGGGGCGAGACTTCATCTGTCCGATGCGGATTCGGTTGCCGAACGGGTCGCGGATACCGAAATCGATGCCGTAGTCACGATCGGTCGGTTCATCGGTGAAGTCGACACCCTTGGCCCGAAGTGCGTCTGCGGTCGCGTAGGCATCATCGGTTGACATCGAAAACCAGCCACCGCCAGCACCTTTCGTCAATAGGTCGCGGACCTGGGCTGCGGTCTCCGGGCTCAAAGACGGCGGCCCGGGGATCTCCAACATGAGTTGGCGGTCGGGGTCGGACGGCAGATTGATGGTGAGCCATCGCATGAAACCCATGTCGACATCGGAGTGCACCTCGAAGCCGAGGTTGCCGACGTAGAAGTCGAGGGCTTCATCGTGGTCGAGTACGTAGATCTGGGACAGGATGATCGTGTTGGGCATGGCGGGAACGCTACCCACGCTGCCCCGGTCTCACTTGTCCAAAACTGCTCTGTTCGTGACAGATGCTCATGCCGGCCGACGTAGCGCCTTGACCGCGCAGATCGGCGCACCGTGGTCGCCAGCGTGACGGCGATGCGCGGTGGGTGTCTCGCCCATGATCTGCCCGAAGGTCCTGGTGAATGTCGCGAAACTGCTGAACCCGACTGCGGTGCTGATGTCGCTGATCGACAGCTGCGTCTCGCGCAGCATTGACGACGCTCGCTCAATCCGTCGTCGTTGGAGGTAGCGGTGCGGCGTTTCGCCGAAGGTCGCCTTGAACACGCGGCTGAAGTGCGACTCCGACACGTGCGCAATCGCCGCCAGCGCAGCAAGGTCCAGGGGTTCAGCGAACCGGCAATCCATCGCATCACGCGCGCGCAGCATTCGCCGATTCGTGTCCTCGGTGTGGTTCGTCCGCGCGCGTGCCTGCCGCGCATCACCAGTCATGATCTGTCCGGATAGCTTCCGTCGCCCAGATCGGGGTCGGGCAACGTGTCGTCGGGATCAATCAATACGACGCGGCGCCCGTCCTCGCGGACACGACGCATGCCCTCCAAGATCATCCGACGCCCGACGTCGGCGAAGTGGCTGACCTGACTGACGTCGAAAACCACAGTCGGGGTGCCTGTTTCGTCGGCAGCCAGATTGTCGAGGACGTACTCTGCGCCACTGAACTGGATGACTCCCTGTAGTTCGAACGTCGTCGAATCGTCGGAGGTTCGGACGTCGCGCAGCACGGTGGTTCCGTAGGGCTCGGCGTCGACCATGTGCATGTTCATGTCGGTTGACAGTCGACGAAAGGCCAACACGCCGCGCGTGCTGTTGCCGTGTTCGTCGAGCCGTGGCGAGAAGACGGCGATGCCGCATTGGCCGGGCAGTGTTCCCAGAAGTCCGCCCGCCACACCGCTTTTCGCCGGAATTCCGACGGTGGTCAACCACTCCCCCGCGCCGTCGTACATGCCGCAGCCTGCCATCACCGACATCACCTGGCGCGCGATCCGTCGACTCATCACCCGCTCGCCGGAGACGGGGTGCACGCCGCCGTTGGCGAAGCACGCTCCGATCACGGCAAGATCCTTGGCGGTCACCATGATTGAGCACTGTTGGATGTATCCGTCGACGATGTCGTGCGGCGCATCGTCAACGATTCCGTAGTTGCGCAGCATGTGCGCGATCGCGAGATTGCGGTCGGCCGAGTCCATCTCGGACTTGTGCAGCGCTTGGTCGACGGTCAGTTCGCGTCCGGCCAGCGTGGAGAAGAAGCTGCGCGCCCGCTCGACGCGGGAGTCGACGTCGGCATCGTCGTCGACGAGCAGCCCGTGGGTGGTTATCGCGCCGGCGTTGATCATCGGGTTGCGCGGCCGGCAGGTACCGCTCTCGAGGGAGAGTTCGTTGAATGCCTCGCCCGACGGTTCGACGCCCACCTTCTCCAGCACAGTGTCAAATCCGCGGTCGGCCAGAGCCGCCGCGTAGGCGAGCGGCTTGGAGATCGACTGGATGGAGAACTCGACCTCGTCGTCGCCGACGCAGTACGTGCGGCCGTCGACCGTTGTGACTGCGATGGCGAACAGATCGGGGTTGGCCTCGGCCAGGTCCGGGATGTAGTCGGCGACGGCTCCGCCGCGCTCGGCATCGAGCGAATCGAGGACCTCGGTCAGATAATCGCGGACGGGTGACTGCATACAGGTAGACGCCTCCTTGCGCTTTGCTGTCCACGGTACCGACGACCGCGCCGCGGGCTGATCCGTATGACAGTCGGCCCCGATTTTGGGGGTAAACGTCATACGGATCGCTGGGCGGTCGAGCACCACGCCGACCCGCCGCAGCGCTGCAGATCCGTATGACAATAGGCACCCATTTCCGGCGTCTACGTCATACAGATCGCCAAGCCGTCTAGCACCACGCCAACCTGACGCAGCGCTGCAGACTGCAGAACCCCGGGCCGACAACTCGACCGCGCGAGCCGCGCACGCGGACAACCATCACGCTGCGTCGGACTCTTCCGCATGCGACTTCCACTCTCGCGCATACGTATTGACGTATGACTGCCCGGTCTGCGTCGAGATCCTGCGCATCAACTCGTCAGTCGCCGCCCTGATGCCGGCCGCTCCTTCGACGCGATACGGACCGAGTTCCAGTGGCTCGAGAATGTGAATACAGACCCGCTGCTGCCACCAGCGCACCGCAGATCCCGGTCTCGTTCCCGTGATCGCGACTGGTATCAGGGGTGCGCCCGTGTCCATTGCGACTCGAACAGCACCGGTTCGGCCTCTATAGAGCCGACCGTCCGGCGAGCGTGTGCCCTCGGGATGAATGCCCCACGCCCCTCCGTGCGCGAGGATCGTCGTCGCGGCTCGCAGCGACGCCGACGACGCGCTACCCCCTCGCCGGTCGACGCCGATCTGCCCCATTGCCGCAAAGAACCATCGTTGCGTCCGGCCGAAAAGCCCAGGCTTGTCGAAGTATTCGCGCTTCGCCAGAAACGTCACATGTCGCCTCACAGCGAGTGTCAGATAGAACGAGTCCAGCACGGCGAGGTGGTTGGCCGCCAAGATCACCGGCCCGCATCGTGGGATGTGCTCGCGGCCCGTGACTTTCGGCCGCCCAAACACGTACAGCGTCGGCCCGATCAAGAGGTATCGGCACACGTGATAAACCAATGCTGTCCACAAACGCATAGACAGTGTCTACACGAGATAGGAGACACTGTCTACGTGACCGTCGAAGACACCAGATCCGCACTTGTACGTGCGGGCATCGAATTGCTGGAGGAGACAGGCTCTGCCGACGTCGGATTGCGGGCGATCGCGAGGCGCGCCGGCGTGTCTCACGGAGCGCCCCGACGCTGGTTTCCGACGCACCGGAGCCTGCTTGCAGGAATCGCCGAAGTGGGCCTGCACGATCTAGCTGAAGCACTCAAAACTGCAGACCTCGCGTCCGACCACGACCTCGTGGAGATCGGGCTCGCCTACGTCGACTTCGCGCAACGCAGACCTGCGATGTTCACGCTCATCTTTCGTCACGACCTACTCGAGGGGTCGGGCGCCGAGCTTCGAAACGCGTCGCGCCCGCTGTACGAGTGGCTGGTGTCCGTCATCCAGAAGAGCGGTCGTACAACAGATCCCGAAAGGGCCGCAGCCTCACTGTGGGTCGCGCTACACGGGATAGCGGTCCTGTCGTCAACGGGCGCCCTCGAACTCACCAGACCGGGATTGAACGTCGTCGAGATGATTCGTCACACCGTCCGAAACACCGGCTGCTAACGCTTTCACCTGGTCGGACGGAATTGTCAGACCTCGAATGTATGTTCTGACTATGGCATCGGAGAACCCCGACGGCACCGGCCCGCTGACACCCGACGAATCACCCGTCGTGCCCGCGGCCAACAGTCATGCGCATACGCCAGCAGTTGACGCACCGACCTCCGAAGTCGAGACACAGCTGACACAGCTCGCCGACGACGAACTCCTCTACTCCCGTGAACTCGTCGAGGTGCTCTTCCACACCAACGCGATCAAGGCGTGCGCTGACTATCGCATGCTGCAAGCCGCAATCCTGCTGTACGAAGAACGCGAGGCCGAATACCTCCAGCGCATCGACGCTGAAATCGGAACCGGCGAGCACGCCGTCCCCGACGGCTGTACCGACCCCGAACAACTCGCCGCGCTCCTGACTCGGAACAACCAGAACCCGCTGGCCCGCTTCGGCCCCGATGGCCTGACCACAGCCATCGCCGAGCTCGGCGCCACCCTCTGCCTCACACCCGGCCAAGCCAAGAAGATGATCGAGACCGGCGCAGCACTGCGCTACCGCATACCCCGAACCGCAGAACTGTTGGCAACCGGCCGAATCGACCTACCCCGCTTCCACGAAGTCGTTGCCCGCACCGACAACGTCGACGACGCGCATCTCACCGCGGTCGATACCGCACTCGCCGCAGCAATCAGCGCACGAGAACCGATGTCCATGACCAGGTTTCGCACCATGATCGACGCCACCCTCGAACTCGTCGATCCCGACGGCGCCGCCCGCCGCCGCGACACCGCCATCAGCCGCCGCTACCTCCGCATCCGCCCCCACCGCGACGAGCCCGGTCAGTCCAGAATCGACGGCCAACTCCCTGCCACCGCGGCAGCGATCCTCGATACCCGGCTCGAAGCGATGATCGCCGACATCCACCCCGACGACCCCCGCACGCACACCCAACAACGCGCCGACGCACTCACCGCCCTCGCCCAGGGCCACCAGACCCTCCCCTGCACCTGCCCCGACTGCGCCACCGTGTCCGAGACTCCAAGCAGCCACAACGTCGACGACAAGCAGAACCCCGCAGCCACAACCGTCACGCACCCGGTCGCAGCAACTCAGAGCTCCACCGCCCTCGCACCCCGGCCGATGTTCCACATCGTGGTCAACCTCTCGACTCTCCTCAGCCACGACAACAACCCCGCGTTCCTCGACGGCCATGGCCTCATCGACGCCGACACCGCCCGCCGACTACTCGCCGACGCCACCCGGAACTACATCCATCCCAACCGCGTCACCCCCAACAACAAAGCCGCCTATCGCTATCCCATCCCCGAGAAACTGCGAGCCCTGGTCAAGGCAGGCGAACTCTGCTGCACTTTCCCCGGCTGCACCAACAGAGTCGCCACCGCCGACGTCGACCATGCCAAGCCGTTTAACCACGGCAATCCGAAAGCCGGCGGACTCACCGAGCGCACCAACCTGCGCCCCTTGTGCCGCTTCCACCACCGCCACAAAACCTTCGCCGTCGGCTGGCGCGACCATCAGACACCCATGGGCCGCGCCATCTTCCGGTCCCCGGGCGGCTACCACTTCGTCGGCAACGCGTACAACGGTCGCGACCTCTTCCCCGACCTCGACGAACCCGATCGCCCAGACCGACGCATCCCCGGACGGCTCGCCGCCGCTCATAGCGCGCGCATCAGACAACACCGCGCCGACACCCGCGCCTGGCGGCTCGCCAACGACCCCGACACCGGCGACCCTCCCTTCTGACCCACACCCGCACGAGCGACAGCCCCCAGACACGGTCTCGGGGGCCGCGCGCCGTCGCGCTGCGGCGTCCGGCGTGGGTCAGTACGGCCCCCTGCTAGAAATAGACGCGTGACGTCAACGCAGAGCCCGACCACCGACGACTCCAGTCCTCAGGTTGCTGCGACCCCACAGCGTCGAGCCAATCGCCATGTCCGCACCCTGATCGACCTGGTCATCGCGGTGGTCGTCGGGGCGATCGTGGCATTCGTCGGTCTCAAGGCCATCGACTCGGTGCAGTGGCCGGCGTTCAACTCGTCGAACGTCACCCGCTCGCTCACCACGGCGGGCCAGGTGGTGGCCGTGGCGATCCTGGTGATCGCGGCACTGCTGTACCGCTACGGCAAAGCGCGATGGCTCGTCACACTGCTGTCGGCGGCGGGCATCTCCGGGCTGGTCACCGTCACGCTCGGTATGCCACTCGGGGCGACGCGCCTTTACCTCTTCGGCCTCTCCGCCGACCAGCAGTTCCGCACCGAGTACCTGACCCGGCTCACCAGCAGTCCGCACCTGGCGGACATGACCTATCTGCACCTCGCTCCCTACTATCCGGCTGGATGGTTCTGGGGAGGCGGGCGCTATGCGTCGTTGATGGGTCTGCCCGGCTGGGAGGCGTTCAAACCGTGGGCGATCCTCTCGATGGCGGTCGCCGCGGCAATCGGGGTGGTGCTCTGGGCTCGCATGGTGCGCGCCGACCGCGGCATCGCGACAGCGCTCGCGGTCACCGTGGTGACGCTGATGTACGCGGGTCCCGAGCCGTATGCGGCGGTACTGATCATGGTCGGCGTCCCGATGCTGATCCCGATGCTCTACGGCCTGCGCGGTCGTTCCCGTCACGCCGACGGCCCCACCGCCTCGCTCCGCTCCGGCACGAGCTGGGCGGCGGTGGTGGCGACCGGCCTCTTCCTCGGTCTGAGCGCAACCTTCTACACGCTCTACACGGGACTGTTCGCGGGCGTCGCAATCCTGATGGCATTGGCGCTCATCGTTCACGGCTGGGTCAACGCCTCCAACAAAGCGCTACCCCGCGACGAAGTATCGAAAATTCGACGCGGCGTCGTGCTGGCGGTAGTCGGGCGGCTGGTGGTGATGGGCGTCATCTCCGGCCTCATCGCATTGACCGTGTGGGCGCCCTATCTCCTCGCCCGAGCGCGCAGTGAGCCCGCGAGTGGCGGCACCGCCGAACACTATCTGCCAGAACGTGGTTCGTTCTTGCCGTGGCCGATGTTCCACCTCAGCCTCGTCGGTGCGATCACATTCATCGGGCTCGTCTGGATTCTGCTCCGGTTCCGTGAGCGCACCATCGCCGCGGCGCTGGGCATCGCGGTCATCGGCATCTACCTGATGAGTCTGCTCTCGATGCTGGTCACTGCCGCGGGTACGACGCTGCTCGGTTTCCGGCTCGAACCCATCCTAGTCGCGGTGCTCGCGGCGGCCGGAGTGTTCGGGGTCGTCGAGCTCGCCCACTGGGCAGTCGGCAGGTTCGGTGACGTGCGCGTCGTGGTCGGCGTACTCGCAGCGCTCGCGGCAATCGCTGTGGCACAGAGCATTCCGGCCTATCTCTCCAACGAGATCACGACGGCCTACACCGACACCGACGGCTACGGTGACCGCGCCGACAAGCGTCCGCCTGGCGCCGAGTCGTACTACCCGCAGATCGACAAGCTCATCGGAGAGAAGACCGGACGCCCGGCCACCGACAACGTCGTCCTCACCGCGGACTACGGGTTCCTCTCCGTGTATCCGTACTGGGGCTTCCAAGGACTCACCTCGCACTACGCAAACCCGTTGGCGGAGTTCGACAAACGAGCAGCCACGATCGAGACCTGGTCCAAGGCGACGTCGGCCGACGACTTCGTTCGCCAACTCGACGCCGCGCCGTGGACACCGCCGAACGTCTTCTTGTTCCGCTACTCCGCGGACGGCTACGCACTACGCCTCGCCGCAGACGTCTACCCGAACGATCCAAACGTCAAGCGCTACACGGTGACATTCGACCCGAACCTCTTCAACGACCCCCGTTTCGAGGTCACCGACGTCGGACCGTTCGTCCTCGTGGTGCGCAAGTGAGCGCCTTCGAGATCACCGAGGTCGACGCCGCGTCGTCGACGGCGTATCTGGTGCACACGGCCGCGGTGAATTGGGTTCTGCTGCGCGACGATTCGGGCATCACACTGATCGACGGTGGATACCCAGGCAACGCCGACGACGTGGTGGCCTCGATCGAATCGATCGGCGCGCAGCCCACCGACATCAGAGCAGCACTGCTCACCCACGCTCACGTCGACCACATCGGAGGGCTCGCGAAGCTGGTGGACCGCTTCGGCTTCCCGGTGTTCGTCGACCCCGCCGAAGTGGCACACGCACACCGCGACCTCCTGCAACAAGCGGGTCCACTCGACATCGCCGCGGTCGCGTGGCAGCCACGCGCGTGGCGATGGCTGGCGATGGTCACACCCCTCGGCGTACTCAGCCGGGCCGGAATCGCCACCGCACAACCCTTTTCGACCGACGGCGCCCTCGACCTCCCCGGACGACCACAGCCGGTCGTTGCACACGGCCACACCGACGGACACAGCGCCTTCCTCGTCGCCGACGGCGCGGTGCTCGTCTCGGGCGACGCCCTGATCAGCGGCCATCCACTCTCCGGACACCAAGGGCCGCAACTACTCCCGCGCTTCTTCAACCACGACGACGCCGCGACCCGACGCAGCGTCGAATCGTTCACCGACCTCGACGCGACAGTATTGTTCCCCGGACACGGACCTCGTCTCGACGGCCCCGTCGCCGACCTGGCCCGAGAAGCCCTGACTCGATAACACCCGGCACGATAAACCGGCCCGATAGACCGGGGACAAAACTGAGCGATCCGTCAGGAGCGGTCGATCGTCCCGTGTCCGCGTTGGCGTCGAACACCCGACAGCAGCGTCGCGGACTCTTGCGCGCCGTCGGTCTCGGACAGCGAACGCCCATGAGCGGCAAGCACTTCGCGCGTATCCGAAAGCTCACAGTCCCACCCGGCGGCGTCGACGTGCTGCGCGACGTCAACATCGCTGCGCCACAACTTCCGCACATCAGCGAACGGGTCAGCAGCAGAATCGTCGACTACCGACGACGCGGCGCGGCGCACGGTCACCCCGATCCGTGAGCCGGACTCGGATGCCGCGGTGATGCCCTCGATCACGCGCAGGCCGAGTTCGTCGGGCAGATACACGAACAGCCCCTCGGCGAGCCATGCCGACGGCAAGTCGGCCCGAAAACCCTTGCCCTGCAGAGCGCGCAGCCAGTCGTCGGCCAGATCGGAAGCCACCACACGACGTTCGACGGTCGGAGCAAGACCCGACTGTGCGACGAGATCCTCCTTCACCTCGACCACCGACGGCCTATCGACCTCGAAAAGCTTTGCTCCCGAACCGAAATCGAGTCGGAATCCCCGACCATCCAGCCCCGACCCGAGAATCACGAACTGCGTGATGCCGTCGGCAACTGCGGCCGCGAACACCTCGTCGAGAAACACCGTGCGCGCGACGATCCAGTCGTACATCGCTCGAATCTTGGCCGAACCACGTTCATCGGTGCCGTCATCTCCGCCGAACTCGGAGCCGCGGGGCCGGATTCGCGCGATCGCCTCGGCCAGTGGGTCGTCGAACAATGCGTCGTCCCTCGACGATTCGGCGGCTCGCGCCCACGCGACACCCAGCGCCGTCAGTCCGAGATCGTCGAGATCGGCCATCAGCCCAGGACCTCCACGAGGCGTCGAATCGCGAACTCGTAGCCGCGGATGCCATAGCCGATGATCACACCCGAGGCCAGCGGCGACACGAACGAGTGGTGTCGGAACTCCTCCCGCTTGTGCACATTGCTGATGTGCACCTCCATGATCGGAACGTCGGGGATCACGAGCGCGTCGGCGAGCGCGACAGAGGTGTGCGTCCACGCGGCCGGGTTGATGACGATCCCGCTGATGTTGCCGCGCGCCTCGTGCAGCCAGTCGATCATCTCGCCCTCGTGGTTGGTCTGCGCCGCGCGCAGGCCGTAGCCGAGTTCACCAGCGGTGCGTTCGGCTAGTTCGACGACGTCGGCGAGCGTCGCCGAGCCGTACACCTCGGGCTGTCGAATCCCGAGCGTGTTCAGGTTGGGCCCGTTCAGCAGCAGGATCGGCAGCGGTTCGGTATCCGTGGCGTCGGTCGACATGGTTGCAAGCCTATCCACCGGCACCGGGCCCGCGTCCATACTCTCCGGCGTCCACACCCACGAGCCCGTCAGACCCACGAGCGACCGAGAGTTCGCGACGTCGCATCCGGCCGTTAGGATCACTGCTTGTGCAATCGCAGACCGTGAGACGAGCGAAACTCATCGCGATCGTCACCGGCCTGCTCGGAGTAGTCCTCGCGCTGGCCACGCCATTGATGCCGGTCAAGCAGACCACGGCGGAGATCAACTGGCCCTCCACCGGCAGCGTCGAATCCAGCGAGATCGGGTCGGTCTCGGCACCCCTCATCTCCTATGTACCGATCGACCTCGACGTCTCGGTTCCGTGTTCGGCAGCCGAGCGGCTCGGCACCGACGATTCGGTCTTGCTGTCGACGACCCCCAAGCAGGCTGCCAAGTCGGCCGAGCGCGGCCTGTTCATCCGCCGCACCGGTAACCCCGCCGACTCTCCGGACAAGCAGAGCATCGAAGTCGTGGTCCGTAACGTGCCACTCGTCTCGGCCACGCTCGCCGACATGCGCTCGCAGGGGTGCCGCGACATCGTCGTCCACGCCGATTCCGACGCCGTGACCGCCGAGTTCGTCGGCATGACCGCACCCGCCGACTCTTCCGAATCCGGCAACACCACGCTGATGGGGACCACCAAGGGACGCGAGTCGCAGAGTTACAGCTCCGACCAGCGCCCACAGGTGACAGGACTGTTCACCGACCTGTCCGGAGCGGCGTCGGAACTGCCAGGTCTACGCGCACACGTGACCATCGACTCGCGCTATTCGACGGCCCCGACGATCCTGAAATGGCTCGTCCTGATCGTCGGCATCGTGTGCACGCTGCTGTCGCTGTCGGCACTTGCCGTTCTCGATTCGACGGACGGCCGCAAGCACCGTCGAATCTTCCCTGCGAAGTGGTGGCGACTCAACGCACGCGACTATGTGGTGATCGGCGCCCTGATCGTCTGGCATTTCATCGGACCCAACACGTCCGACGACGGCTACCTGCTGACGATGTCGCGGGTGGCACAGAACAGTGAGTACACGGCCAACTACTTCCGTTGGTTCGGTGCACCCGAGGCGCCCTTCGGCTGGTACTACGAGGTCTTCGGCCTGATGAGCCACATCTCTCTCGCCAGCCCGTGGGTGCGAATACCGGCTCTGCTGTGCGGTATCGCGTCGTGGTTGATCGTCAGCCACGAGGTGCTGCCACGGCTCGGCCGTGCCGCGATCAGCCGACCCGTCGTCGGCTGGACGGCAGCCTTCGTCTTCCTCGCGTCGTGGTTCCCGTTCGACAACGGCCTGCGACCGGAGCCGATCATCGCGCTCGGCGCGCTACTGACCTGGTGTTCGGTCGAACGCGCAATCGCGACCGGACGGATCCTGCCCGCCGCAATCGCGTGTCTCATCGGCGCGTTCAGTCTCGCCGCCGGCCCAACGGGCCTACTCGCCGTCGCCGCGCTCATCGCGGGAGCGAGACCGATCATCTTGGCCCTGATCAAACGTGCCCGGGCGATCGGCGGCGGATTCTGGTCGTACGCAGCACTGCTCGCACCGGTTCTCGCCTCCGGGACGTTCGTCATCTTCGTCGTCTTCTCGAACCTGACCCTGCGCGCGTTCTCCGACTCGTCGAAGATGAAGACCGCATTGGGGCCGTCGGCGCACTGGTACAACGAGATCGATCGGTACTCATCGCTGTTCGCGTTCTCCGCCGACGGTTCGATCGCACGACGCTTCGCCGTCCTCGCGATGATCCTGGGCATGGTGGTCTCGGCAGCGGTACTGATCCGCAAGTCGCGCATCCCCGGCACGGCAGTCGGCCCTGCTCGACGCATCGTCGGCATCACATTCGCGTCGCTGGTGTTCCTGATGTTCACGCCGACCAAGTGGACGCACCACTTCGGCGTGTTCGCCGGACTCGCCGCGGCGTTGGCCGCCATCGCCGCCATCGCCGCGAGCAACAAGGCCATGCATTCGCGGCGCAACCGCACCCTCTTCGCCGCGCTCGTGCTGTTCATCGCGGGTCTGGCGTTCACGGCACCCAACTCGTACTACTACGCGTCGGCGTGGGGCATGCCGTGGGGCGTCGGCCAGGTCAGCTTCGGGTTCTCGGTGAGCAATGCACTGCTCTACGTCTCGCTGCTGCTGTTGTTGGTCGCGCTGTGGTTCCACTTCCGCGAACCGTTCACCGGAACCGACCCCCAGGACACGACGCTCGAAGAGACCGACACCGGACAGCGCTGGTATCGCAGGGCGATCGACTCCGTCGCGGGTGCCCCGCTCGCATATGTCGCCGCCGCCGTGGTGATCTTCGAACTCGTCACCGCGGGATTCGCAGCCGTCAACCAGTCGTCGTCGTTCTCGGTTCCGCGGTCGAACATCGAGGCTCTCGCGGGCAAACAGTGCGGCATGGCCGACAAGGTGTGGGTGGAACGCAACCCCAACGACCACATGCTCTCGCCCGTCGACCCGACTCTGACCGATCCCCTCGCGGGTCCGTCGACCGTGGACCCGAACGCATCCCGGCCGCCGACAACCGGATTCACGTCGAACAGCGTTCCCGAAGACCTCACCACGCAGGCGAGCGCGGGCTCGCTCGGCGTGCTCGCAGGCAACGCGACGTCGACCAACGACGTCCTCACCGCCAACAGCGGCGGAACCGGCGGTGGAGAACTCTCGACGGCCGGGGTCAACGGCAGCCGCGCGCGTCTTCCGTTCATGCTCGACCCGGCCCGCACACCCGTCGAGGGCAGCTACTCGACGACCGATCAGGTTCCCGCTCGTCTGACCTCCGGCTGGTACGCACTGCCTGCCGACTACAAGAAGCAGCCGTTGCTGACCTTCTCGGTCGCCGGACGCTACGACAATCCGAACCTCTTGCTGGAGTACACAACCGACCCCGTCGGGTCGTCGACCCGCGACGCCGACCTCAAGCCGACCGGCGAGACCGAGATGATCGACCCGGGGCCGCAACCGTCGTGGCGCAACGTCCGGATCACCACGTCGTCGCTCCCCGACGACCTCACCGCGGTGCGGATCGTCGCCAACGACGACAATCTCTCGGCGGATCGGTTCATCGTGGTGACCCCACCGCGACTGCCCCACATGGAGACGCTGCAAGAGGTCGTCGGAAGCGAAGACCCGGTACACGTCGACTGGACGTCGGGTCTGGTCTTCCCGTGCCAGCGGCCGTTCACCCACCACTACAGCGTCGCGGAGATCCCGAAGTGGCGCATCAGGCCCGGCGCCGACCTCGCCGCGGCCGTCTCGGCGTGGCAGGACTCCTATGGTGGCGGTCCGCTGGGGTGGCTCGAGGTGTCGCAGCAGCCCGAGACCGTCGCGACCTACCTGCAGGGCGACATCGGCCGGGATTGGGGAGCTCTCGAGCGCTACGAGCCCTACGGAGACGTGACGACCCTCGCTCCCATCACCACGGGCACCGCAACGCGCAGCGGGTTGTGGAGTCCCGCACCGATCAGGCACTGACCCGCAACCGCTGATCGCGGCAGCGGGCGGGTGGCGCGACGTAATCGCCTAACATCAGTGACCGTGCCTGCGACAGCCCCGCCAGCCGAGTCCGATGCTTCGCCACCGGCCGACAATTCGACGATCGGCTCACGTCGCACCGTCGGGCTAATCGCCACGGTCTCCGGACTACTCGGTGCCGTGCTGTGCGTGCTGATCGGATTCCTACCCGTACACAGCACCGACGCGTCGTTCTCCTGGCCGCAGGGTCAACAACTCGCGCCGACGACGTCGTCGGTGACCGCCCCGCTGATCGCGCAGACCTCGCAGTCGCTGGACGTCCGCATCCCGTGCCGCGTCCTCGCCGACGTACCGGCGGGCAAGTCGACGCTCATCATGTCGACGATGGCCGTATCCGCACAGGACTCCAAGGCCTCAGCCCTCTACGTGACCGCGGGCGACACCGTGACCGCGACCTTCCGCAACTCCGTCGCGGCGTCGGCGCCGAGAGCCGATCTGGGTCGCTGTAGCGAGTTGCACGTCTGGTCGTCGCCGGACGGACCCGGCGCGCAGTTCGTCGGCCTCGGTGCCGCCACAACCCTCGACCCGGACAAGCGCCCGCAGATCGACGGTGTGTTCAGCGACCTGACGCCCGACCAGGCTCGAGCAGCCGCCGACGCGGGGATGCGGGTCGACATCCGCATCGACAATCGCTACGAGAGCTCGCCGACGACACTCAAGACCGTCCTCATGGTTCTGGCAGTGCTCGCGGTGCTCGTCTCGCTCGTCGCACTCTTCCTGCTCGACCGGATGAGCGACGACGTGCGGCACCGAGCCCGACGCCGCGCCGGGTGGCTGCGCATCCTGCGTCCCCGCGCCACCGATCTGACGGTCACCGCGGTACTGGTGATCTGGTTGTTCCTCGGGGCGGGCAGTCCCGACGACGGGTACATCCTCAACATGGGGCGCACGGCGTCGTCGTTCGGTTATCTCGCCAACTACTACCGCTGGTACGGAATCCCCGAGGCTCCGTTCGACTGGTACTACTCGTTCCTCTCCCACTGGTCGTCGATCTCGCCGTCGATTCTGTGGATGCACATCCCCGCGCTGATCGCGGGACTCGCCTCGTGGTTCGTGCTGAGTCGAATCCTGTTGCCCCGACTGGGTTCTGCTATTCGACGCAGCGGCTGGGCGCAATGGTCGGCAGCACTGGTCTTCACCGCGTTCTGGCTGCCGTTCTGCTCCGGTCTGCGTCCCGAGGGAATCATCGTGTTGGGCTCGCTGCTCACGTGGTGGGCGGCCGAACAGACTCTGGCAACTCGCAAACTGTTCCCGGGAGCCATCGCAGCGGGTCTCGCGGCATTCACTCTTGCCCTCGCGCCACAGGGCATCATCGGCGTCGCGATCCTCATCGCCTCCTCCCGCGCACTGCTGCACGTACTGCTCGTGCGCAGGCGTTCCGACGGTCTGCTCCCCCTGCTCGCACCTACCATCGCCGCCGGACTTCTCGTGTTGGTCGTCGTGTTCCGCGACCAGACGATTGCCACGGTGATCGAGGCGATCCGCGTCCGCTACGTCGTCGGACCCGTCATCGGTTGGTATCAGGAGTATCTGCGCTACTACTTCATCTCGGTCGTCACCGACGACGGAGCGCTCACCCGCCGCGTCCCCGTACTGCTGCTGTTGGCGGGAATGGTCGTCACCGTCGCAGTGATGTTGCGGCGCGGGCGCATTGCCGGTGTCCACGCCGGCCCGACATGGCGACTGATCGGCGCCGTCGGCGTGACCCTGGTGCTGTTTGCCTTCATCCCGACGAAGTGGACGATTCAGTTCGGGGTGTTCGCCGGACTCGCCGCCGCGATCGCAGCGATCGCGACTCTGGCTGTCGCGCAATCTGCCGCACGCTCGGCACGGAATCTGACGGTCTTCGTCTCGGGACTGTTCTTCGCCCTCGCCGCCGCGATGGCCGGTTACAACGCCTGGCCATTCGCCTACGAATACGGCATCTCGTGGTTCGATCGCGCCCCGATCATCGCGGGCAGACCGGTGTCGACGCTGTTCTTGATCCTCGCCGTGATCGCCGCCGGAATCGCGGTGTGGCAGCACCTGCGACTCGACTATGTTGAGAACAAAGGGCTTTCGCATACGACGGACGGCCCCGGCGAGACGCGGGCTGATCGTCGACGACTCTTCCTCGCGTCGTCGCCCATCGCGCTCATCGCCGGGCTCATGGTGATCGCGGAGCTGCTGGTGTTCGCCAAAGGGGCGGTATCGCGCTATCCGGCGACCACCGTGTTCGCCGAGAACGTGAATACGCTGCGCGGCAACAACTGTGGCATGGCCGACGACGTGCTCGTCGAATCCGATCCCAACACCGGCATGCTGCGACCGGCCGACGGACGCACGGCGACGCAGGCACTCTCGGGAGCGACCAGCGGACCGGACGCGGCAGTCGGATTCTCCCCCAACGGAATTCCCGATGATCTCTCCCCGGAGCCCGGCAGTCAGCGGCCAGGCCAGATGAACGTGGCGGCAAGTCCCGCACGACCGTTCTCGATCACGGGCGGATTGGGCGCGGGCACCACGGGTGGCCGCGGACCCGAAACCGTCAACGGTTCGACCGTCGCACTTCCGTACGGACTCGACCCCGCGACGACGCCTGTCCTCGGCAGCTACGGCTACGCGGGCGAAGCCCGTCTGACCACCGACTGGTACGACCTACCCGCCGATCGCGCGAAGACCCCGCTGCTCGTGGTCTCGGCCGCGGGTGCGATCTCGACGGTCGACACCTTCGGGGTCACCAACTTCGGGCAGAAGCTGGTCGTGCAGTTCGGCACCAGGGGACCCGACGGATCGTTCACCCAGATCGGACCCGACATCCTCCCGATCGACCCAGGACCGGTCATCTCCAACCGGCCGTGGCGCAACCTGCGCGTACCCATGAGTGCCGCGCCGCCGAGAGCATCGGCGATGCGAATGTCGCTGCTGGACAACAATCTCGGGCAGTACCAGTCCATCGGCATCACCCCGCCACGAGCGCCGCAACTGCAGACACTCCAGCAGGTCGTGGGATCACAGACTCCCACACTGATCGACTTCATGGTTGCCGCCCACTTCCCGTGCCAGCAACCGATGCGGGTGACCAACGGGGTGGCGGAGATCCCGCGCTGGCGCATCCTGCCCGACTACCCCTTCGCCAACTCACAGTCGAAGACCTGGCAGGCGGGGGTCGACGGTGGCCTGCTCGGCATCTCGGAGACCACGACGGCCGCGCAGGCCGTCCCGACGTACCTCAAGGACGATTGGACGCGGGAATGGGGTGCGTTGGAACGACTTTCGCCACTGACCCCGGACGCACCGTCAGCACAGCTACAGACGTCACAGACCACCCGCTGGGGATGGTCACACGATGGTTCGATCAGGGTGGAGCCGCAGTCCGATGACAACTGATCCGACACCACAGACGCCGACCGAGACCACGGAGCCCGACGAACCGACCACCGGGGCGCCACGAAGTTACCGCCGAGCGCAGATCATCGCTGCCGTCGCGGGCGTGCTCGGTGTCCTTCTCGCGGTTGCCACTCCGCTGCTGCCGGTCACCCAGTCGACAGCGGCCCTGACATGGCCGCAGGGTGAGGGCGTCGGCAACGTCGCCGCACCGCTCGTCTCGTTCGTTCCCGTCGACATGGATCTGCGGGTTCCGTGCTCACTCGCCCGTGATCTGCCCGCGTCGGGTGGCGTCCTGATGTCGACGACGCCCGCGGGCGGTCAGGACGCCAGCGCGCGCGGATTGTTCGTCCGCGCCGACGCGTCGACGATCACCGTCACCGACCGCGACGTCGTGATTCTCTCGACCGAACGCGCAGCCGCTCAGGACAATTCGTCGTGTGCGGTGGTGTTCCACGCCGACGAGCGCGGGGTGAACGCGAAGATCGACGGTACGTCGGCAGGTGCGGGCAGCCTGTTGACGTACTCGACTCCCGACCACGAGATGCGCCCGCAGATCGTCGGGGTCTACACCGACCTCCCCGAGTCGGCGTCGCGCGACGGCCTGTCGATGCACGCCACGATCGACACCAGATACGTGAGTTCGCCGACGCCGCTCAAACTGGCCGCGATCATCGTCGGCATCATCATGACGTTGCTGTCTCTTGTCGCCCTCGGCGTGCTCGACTCGCGAGATGGCAGGGGCCACAGACGATTCCTGCCCGCCGGCTGGTTCACCATCCGCGGCCCCGACCTCGCGGTACTCGCCATACTCGCGTTCTGGTGGTTGGCGGGGGCCAACACGTCCGACGACGGCTACAACTTCATCGTCGGACGCATCACCGGCGATGCCGGCTACGCCGACAACTACTTCCGCTATTTCGGTGTGCCGCAGGACCCCTTCGGCTGGCACTTCCAGGTGATCTCCGCGATGACGCACGTCAGTCTCGCCACACCGTGGATGCGCCTGCCCGCCTTCCTACTCGGACTTCTCGGATGGTGGCTCATCTCCCGCGAGGTGATCCCGCGGCTGGGACGAGCGGTGCGCACCAGCACTCCGGCCGTGTGGTCGGCGGCATTCGTCTATCTCGCACTCTGGTTGCCCTACAACAACGGTCTGCGGCCCGAACCTGCGGAAGCGGTCGGCGCACTCCTGACGTGGTGCTGCGTCGAACGTGCCATCGCCACACGCAGATTGCTGCCGTATGCGGTCGCCGTCGCCGTCGCCGCGTTCACCCTTGCACTCGCTCCCGGTGGTCTCATGGCCGTGGCCGCCCTGCTCGCGGGTGTCCGTCCCATCGTGCGCACCATCGTGACCCGACGTCGGCGCGACGGCCTGCTCCCCATGCTCGCGCCGATCTTCGCGGCCGGAACCCTTGTGCTGTACGAGATCTTCGCCGATCAGCCGCTCGCCCCGCTCATCGCGGGCAACAAGGTGGCCACCGACGTCGGCCCGACGCTCGAGTGGTGGCAGGAGCCGATTCGCTACTACTACCTCATCCTGCCCACCGCCGACGGCACGCTCGCACGCCGCTACGGCGTGCTGATCATGATCCTGTGCCTCGTCGTCGTACTCCTGCGACTGCTGCGTAAGCAGCATCCCAACGGCATTGCGCGCGCACCGATCTGGCGGCTGATCGCGGTCACGCTCGGCACTATGTTCTTCATCGCTTTCACACCCACCAAGTGGACTCATCACTTCGGTGTCTACGCCGGAATCGCAGGCGGACTCGCCGCCGCCGCGGGCGCAATGATGGCGCCGACCATTCTGCGTTCACGCCGCAACCGCGCATTCTTCGCGGCAGCGGTACTCGCGGTCACCGGAATCTCGTTCGCGGGCACCAACGGCTGGTGGTTCGTCGGCAGCTACGGCATCCCATGGTGGGACAGGCAGCCGTCGATCGGCGGCGTGAGCCTCTGGTGGGTATTCCTGATCGCCGCGGTGCTCACTGCGGCGGCAGGTCTGTGGTTCCACCTGCGCGACGACTACACCGACGAACAGACGCGAACCGGACACTCCGATCACTGGTACAGCAAGCTGAAATTCTCTCCGCTGCCGGTCATCTCGATCTTCATGGTGCTGTTCATGGTGGCCTCGTTCGCGAAAGCCGCCTATGTGCAACGTGATTCGTGGTCGTGGCTGAACTCCAACGCCCGCGCACTCACCGGCAACGAGTGCGGCCTCGCCAATGACGTCCTCGTCGAGGCCGACGTCAACACGGGCATGCTCGCACCAGCTGCCGTCGACGGCCGCCCCGCGCCGAGCATCTCCGACGCTCTCGCAGGTGCTGGGCAGGGCTCTGCGGCTGTCGGATTCACCCCGAACGGTGTAGCGAACAAGCTGTCGGTCGACGCGACCGAGGACACGGACTCGTCGGGATCGTCGGGCGCCGTGAGTTCGGCGCCCACCAACTCTGCACCGACGGGCGCGGGTTCCGACGATCGCGACCAGACAACCGACGCCTCGCAGGGCGGCACCGAGGGCGGGCAGGGCGCGCGCGGCGTCAACGGCTCCACTGTGCGACTGCCCTTCGGACTCAACCCGGCAACCACCCCGGTACTCGGCTCCTACGGCGCGCCGTCGGGAACCGGTTCTGTGACAACCGACTGGTACCAGGTACCCCAACGCAGCGCCGACAAGCCGCTGCTCACGATCGCCGTCGCGGGCTCGGTCGACGCCGTCGACGGCGACGGACTGCGCAGCGACGGTCAGGACGTGACCGTCGAATTCGGACGCGTCGGGGCCGGCGGCACCGTGCAGCGTCTGGGCACGATGTCGCCGCTCGACGTCGGAACAGCTCCGACGTGGCGCAACCTCCGATTCCCCCTCGCCGATGCACCGCCACAGGCGACGCTCGCGCGGGTCGTCGTGCGTGACACGTCCGGAGCACCGTCGGAATGGGTCGCGGTCACCCCGCCACGGGTTCCGGCCCTGCGGACGCTCAACGAGGTTGTCGGAACCACAGATCCGGTCTTCATCGACTGGGTGTCGGGACTCGTCTTCCCGTGCCAGCAGCCGATGAAGGTGCGCAACGGCGTGATGCAGGTACCGCGCTGGCGCATCATGCCCGACGCCGAGGCCACCCAGAAGAACAGCCAGACCTGGATGTCGGGGACCGCTGGCGGGCCGCTCGGTATCACCGAGGCCATGCTCATCCCCACCCTGCTCCCCACATACCTGCGCAACAACTGGGGGCGCGACTGGGGCGGCCTGCAGCGGTTCACCGAGGTCGACCCCGCGCCACCGGCACAGCTCGAACTCGGCACCGCACGCCGATCGGGACTCTGGGACCCGGGTCCCATTCGGTCGAGCGGGTACTGACCGGGCGCCGGCGCGGCGTCGTAGAAACACGTGTTTCTGACAGACGCGAGCAAAGCTTCGCGTGCATGTGTCAGAAACACGTGTATTTGCGGGTCGGGTCGGGCCGTCCAGCGTGGTGAGGACATGATCACCTTGCTTGCGCCGACGCTGTGGGCGCGCATCATTGGTGCTCATGAGCGTCGACGATTCTTCGCACGCGGAACCCCCAGAGCACGCGGGCCCCGCGGAGGAGCCAGGGCACAGCCACGGTCACGGCGACGAGCCGCACGCGGGGTCGCTCGCAAACCGGCTGAACTGGTTGCGGGCTGGCGTGCTCGGGGCCAACGACGGCATCGTCTCGACGGCGGGCATCGTCGTCGGCGTTGCCGCCGCGACCACCGATCGTGCCCCGATCTTCACCGCGGGAATCGCGGGGTTGGCCGCAGGAGCGGTGTCGATGGCGCTCGGCGAGTATGTCTCGGTCAGCACCCAACGCGACACCGAACGCGCACTGCTCGACAAAGAGGCCCGCGAACTGGCCGAGCAACCCGAAGCCGAGTTCGACGAGCTGGTGGGCCTCTACGAAGCGAAGGGACTGACACATTCGACGGCATGTCAGGTCGCGCGTGAGTTGACCGAGCATGATGCCTTCGACGCGCACGTCGAAGCCGAACTGGGCATCGATCCGCACGAGCTCACCAATCCCTGGCAGGCGGCAGTCTCGTCGGCGGTGTCGTTCACGACGGGAGCAGTCCTACCCCTGATCGCAATCCTCGCGCCGCCCGCATCGATCCGGATTCCGGTCACATTTGTCGTTGTCCTGATCGCACTGGCGATAACCGGAGCCCTCGGCGCGATCCTCGGCGGCTCGAAACCGTGGAGACCAATGATTCGGGTCGTGATCGGTGGCGCAATCGCGATGGCCGTGACATTCGGCATTGGTCACCTGGTAGGCCATACCGTTACTTGACAGTCACCTACGACTACCTGTGCGGCGCTTGTGAGTGATCCAAAAATGGACTTCTACCAGCAAGTTCAGGCTTACCTTGCTTGCCGATGACTCACCCGAGACACGCACGCGATCCGATTCCGAAGTGGTCACATTTCAATTAACAAAGATTTGGTTCGCATACCGCAAAGATTCTCGTGGCCTACCGTTGAGTATGTAAAGAAACCGCGTGAAACCGCAACAGAAAAGGCTTGTACGTCCAGCGAACCGAATTCTGCTGAACCGCTTCCGCAGTGGACCTCCGACAAGGGTTCACCCTCCCATTGGAGCGACGATGAGCATCCTGGATCACACCTCACACGACCTCTCCCCGCGCGAGCACGGCTACGAGACAAACGACTTCGGCGAGATCGTCGGGTTCGAGCACGCGGAGCTCGAAAAGACCGCTCCTGAGCACTATTTCGATCCGTTCGTCGAACAAGCAGACACCGGCGACTTCCCCTCGCTACGTGCCGACGCCTCTCCGGTTTCGACCTCTGGTACCGACCCAAAGGTGGGTCGCGAGTCCACCACTGGAACCGTGCCCGCCCCCGACAACCACGAGGAACACAGCACCCTCCTCATCGCCGGACTCCTCCCCATCGGCTGTCTGTGGATCGGCATCACCGTCGACAGCCTCTTTGATTCCGTTGCGCTCACCGCCTCCATCGTCGCGGTGTTTGCTACTCTCACGCTCGGAGTGCTCGTCGCATCAGCACTTCACGACAGCGAATAGCGCGGTCCGACCGCGCCGTAGATGTCGGGGCGACATCGACGCTCCGTCAGAGAGCGTGAGGGATGAGCCAAGGTCTGACGAGTACCAGGGGCGGGGACGCAGCGTCGATCTTCCAGGGTATGGAGTTGAGGCTTCAGTTCAGCCCGGTCTTCGAACTGTCGGGCGGGAGCCTGGTCGGGGCAAGTCTCGAGCTCAGCGGCCCGAAGGGCACCAATTTCGACTCCCCGCGCGCTCTGCGTCGAACCGCGACGCTCATGGAACAGCGAACGGTCCTCGATTCGCGGAAGTTCGCATTCGCCGACTCCGCGGCGGCCAGACGCGTCTCCGCGGCTCTTCCGCTCTTCCTCGCCGTCGACATCGACCTCTACGATCCGGAGCGCACCTACTCAGATGGTGAGACCCTTGCGCTGCTGATCGAACCGCGTAGCGTCTTGCGGCGTCCGCAGTCGCGGCTCGCCCAGGTCGCACGGGCACGGCGAGACGGACGACTGATCGCCGTCGAAGGGGTCAGCGCGGATCGTCGAACGGCGACATTGCTCACGCTCGTCGAACCCGACGTCGTGCTACTGCACCCAGACATCCTCGCGCCGATTCCGACACCCGAAACCGCGCACCTTGCACACACGCTCGCCGCACACACCGAACGCACCGGTGCGATCGTCATCGCAACGGGAGTCGACACCGAGGCCGATCGGCGGACCGCTCAGACCCTCGGCGCCCGTTACGGGTTGGGCGCCCTGCACCCGCCGGTGTCGGATGCCGACGACCGTGTGCTCGGCTCGATCTCCGAACTCCCTCCGCTGCCTGCACGCACAACGCCGTCCACCGACGAGAAGACACCGTTCGCCATCGCATCGAAGTCAGGTGCGCCGCGGCTCGCCGACGAACGACTGCTACTCGAGATGAGCAAGGACCTCGAACGGACCGCGACCGAGGCGAGCGTCGCGGTGGTGCTCGGCACCTTCCAGGATCAACACCGCTTCGCACCGTCGACGTCGCAACGGTGGCGTGCACTCTCGGAAAAGGTGGGCCTCGTCGGCGTGTACGGCGAGGGAATCCGGCCCATGAGCGAGGGCAACATCCATTACGCACCACTGAGTTCCGACGACGCTCTCGTGGAGGAATGGAACGTCGCCGTCCTCGGAATGCACTTCGCCGCACTGCTTTCCGCACGCGAAATCCATGGGCGACGCCCCAGCGGTCGTCGCGAGTTCATGTTCGTCCAGAGCTACGATCGGACGATCGTGACGCAGGCGGTGCGAGTGATCTTGTCCCGCTTCACCTGACGCCCTAACTCTCTGCGAGCGAACTCAGATCGGCATCAGCAGATGCTTACGCGGAGTGCGCATCGTCTGCTTGTCACGCAACTGCGCCAACGCTTTTCGAAGCTGCAGCCTCGTCTGGGCGGGCTCGATGACGGCGTCGATGTAGCCACGCTCTGCGGCGAGATACGGCGTGGCCATCATCGTGTTGTAGAAGTCGATAAAGTCGCGTCGCACCTTGTCGGCGTCGTGCGCCGACATGCCCTCGGTCTGCCTACGTGTCAGCACCGCCGCCGCCGACTCTGCGCCCATCACAGCGATTTTCGCCGTCGGCCACGCGAAGTTGAGGTCGGCACCGAGCTGCTTGGAACCCATCACCGCGTACGCGCCGCCGTACGCCTTACGCAGGACGACGGTGACCTTCGGAACGTCGGCTTCGACGTAGGCGAACAAGAACTTGCCCGAGCGTCGAATGGTGCCCTTCTGCTCCTCCACCAGTCCCGGCAGGATTCCCGGGGTGTCGACGAGGAACACGAGCGGGATGCGGAAGGCGTTGCAGATGCGCACGAATCGCGTTGCCTTCTCGGATGAGTCGGTGTCGAGCGTCCCCGCCATCACGCTCGGCTGGTTGGCGACGACGCCGACGCTGTGCCCGTCGACGCGCGCGTAACCGGTGAGGATGTTGGGCGCGAACAATTCGCCGACCTCGTGGAACGCGCCGTCGTCGAAGAGCTTCACGATGATGTCGCGCATGTCGTACGCGGCGTTGTCGCTGTCGGGCATGAAATCGTTGAGCGCCAAATCGGACTCGGTGATCTCGGGCTCGAGGCCCGGATTGATGACCGGCGGCTCTTCGAAGCTGGTCGACGGCATGTACTGCAGGTACTCGCGTACCCACTCGAATGCCTGCTTCTCGTCCGGCGCGATGTGATGGATGTTGCCCCACCGCGCCTGGTTGTGAGCGCTACCGAGGTCTTCAGCCGAAATCTCTTCGCCCGTGGTCTGTTTGATGACGTCGGGGCCGGTGACGAACATGTACGACTTGTCCTCGACCGCGACAAGGATGTCGGTGTTCGCGGGCGTGTACACCGCGCCGCCCGCACACTTTCCGAGGATCACCGACACCTGCGGCGACAGACCGGAGAGCAGATCGTTTCGTCGACCCATCTCGGCGTACCAAGCCAGTGAGGTCACGGCGTCCTGGATGCGCGCACCTGCCGAATCGTTGATGCCGACCATCGGGCAGCCGATCTTGCCTGCCCACTCCATGAGCGCAGAAACCTTGCGGCCGAACATCTCTCCGACGGTGCCGCCGAAGACGGTCTGGTCATGGCTGAAGGCTGCGACAGGGCGGCCGTGCACCAGTCCGTGACCGGTCACGACGCCGTCGCCGTAGCCCGTGTGTGCCGCCCCGGGCATCTTGGCGAGCGCACCGATCTCGACGAAGGTCCCGGGATCGAACAGCATGTCGAGACGCTCACGCGGAGAACAGATTCCCTTACGCTCACGCTTCTCGATCGCCTTCTCGCCACCGGGTTCACGCGCCTGCTCCAACCGGACGCGTAGATCGGCGAGTTTGGCTGCGGTCGTGTCGGTCACGTAATTCTTCTTCCTCGGTGTCAAGTGCTGCGCGCCGGTTCGCTTCGCGTTCCGTCGCGATGTCGGTGCTAGTTGGTCGCCTTCGCCTCCACGGCGGCCAGACGCTTCGTCAGGTCGGCGCCGATCTTGGCGATGTACGGCTCGTCGACGATCGACAGGTGATCGCCGCCGATATGGATGATCTCCAGGTCGTCGACGACCTCGCCCCACCGACCGTCCTCGTCGATCTCCGCCCACTGGGGCTCGAGTTCGATTGCGCCGTCGTGCATCTTGTCGGCGCGGTAGAGGATCACCTTGCCGCTGTAGGGCTGCGGCGCGATGTTGGTCAAGGCTCGGTTGTCGACGAACGACGTCCGCTGGTGCTCGATGATGCCGCCGGGGATCTTGGTGCCCGACATCGAGACCATCTCCATGATGATCGCGAACTGGCCCTCGTCGTCGGCGTCGACGAGCCGATCCATCGGAATCGGGACGTCGGGGTCGAGATCGTAGTTGCGGATCGCGAAGTCTTTCCAGCGTTCGAGCCGTGCCCGCTTGTTCTCGGGGGTGTCGGGCACATCGTGGCGCGGTCGGACCACGTCGATCAGTCCGACGAACGCGACTTCTTCGCCCTCGTCACGCAAGACCTTGGCGCAGCCGTACGCGAGCGCGCCGCCGAGCGACCACCCGATCAGCACATACGGGCCGTGCGGTTGGACCTCACGCAACCGAGGCAGGTACTGCGCGACCCGCTCCTCGATGGTGCCCTCGACGCGGTCGAAACCGATCACCGGCTGATCTTCGGGAAGCCGCTTGAGCAGTGCCTCGTACGCCGACGTGTTACCGCCCGCGGGGTGGAATAGCAAGGCGGGCACCGGATCTCCCGCGGTGGGGTCGTACGAATTCTTACCGCTCGGCACCAGGCGCAGGTAGCGGATGAAGCCGTCGGTGTCGGCCGCGGCGTCGAGGAACTTGCGGACGTAGTCCGACATCTCCTCGATCGTCTCCGAATCGAGAATGTCCTCGACGTCGATGTCTCCACCGGTGCGCTCGTTGAGCTTGTCGGTCAGCTTCTGTGCGACGTCCTCTTCGAGCACGGGCAGCTTGTTGAAGATGCCCCCGGCCGACTTGCCCGTGATGACCGCGTACACACCGAACGTCAAGCGCTCCGCGGCATCTCGCGGCGGAACGTCGGAACCCGCCGCCTCTGCGACGGCCTGCTGGCTGGTGAGGTCCGGCGCAGGAGCCGCGGCCTCAGTGGCCTTGGCCGGCGCGGCGGTCTCCACCCGCTGATCGGCAGTCTCCCGCTGATCGAGCTCTTCTCGCTGATCGAGCTTGTCGAGATCATCCTTCGCGAGTTGCTCGTCGATGTAGGAGTTGAGCGCTGCGGTGTCGAGCTCGCCTTCGCCTGCGGCCTTGCCTGCGAGGTCGTCGAGCTGGTCGCGGTGGGTGACCGCGAACGCCACGAACTTCTCGACGTCGGACAGGTTCGCTTGGCGCATCGCCTGCAGTTGCAGTTGCGGAATATCGAATTCGTACTCGACACGGTTCTTGATGCGCACCGCCATGAGCGAGTCGAGTCCGAGTTCGATCAGCGGGATCTCGCGCGGTAGATCCTCGGGGTCGTAGCCCATCGACTCACCGACGATGATCGCGAGTCGATCACCAACGGACTCACCCGATTCCGGGTCCCACTTGTTGCCGATGTCGTCGACGACCTCGTCCTCGACCGTCAGCGACGTGTCGGTGTAGCCGACCTTCGCCGGGTCGATGGCACCGTCTGCGCGCTCGGCAGCGCCGTCGGCAGGTTCCGCGCTGCCGCCGCCAGCTTCTGTGGTGCCCGTGACGACCGCCTCGAACAGGAGGTGGAAGTTCTTGTCCCGCTTGGTGTGCACCGTCACCGACGCACCGCCCGGATGCGGACTCAGTGTGGTGGTCAACGAGCCGGTCTTCGGGAACTCGCCGTGGGTAGCTGCAGCGCCGACGCGCGCGTCGTCGAATACCTCTGCGGCCGCGGCACGAACCAACTCACGCGGATCGGTCACCGCAGCAGCATTGACCTCCCACGCGTGGCGGCCATCGGGAAGCGCGACGTGCGAACCGGGAATCCGCCCTGCCGTACCACCACTGGAGATCTGCGCGGTGAGCCAGAAGGGCTTGCGGTCGAAGCGGGTTCGCGGGATGTCGGCGTAATCGCCTGTGCCGAAAAGCGATCCGACGTCGACGGGATGACCGTGGACGTACAGCTTCATCAGTGCGTTGACGACACCGAAGCTCTCGTCCTCCTTGCGCCGCAGCGTCTCGATCAGCTCGGCGTCGTGCAAGCCTGCCGAGAAGGTCACTGCCGCAACGGAGATCAGCACCGCCGGGTTCGGCGAGAGCTCGAGGAAGGTCCGGTGCCCGTTCTCCACCGACTTCGAGATCGCCTGGCTGAACCACACGCTGTGGCGCAGGCCCTTGAGGAAGTAGTCGATGGTGTGCACGGGCTCGTGTCCGGCACGGTAGAAGGCCTCGCGATCGACCGAACTGTAGAAGCCTGTTTCGAGGCGCTTCGGCTCGATTCCGGTGAGCTCGTAAGACAATTCGCCGAGCAGCGGGTCCATCTGCGACGTGTGGCTCGCGCCCTTGGTCTGCAGTTTGCGACCCAACTTGCCCTCGGCCTCTGCGCGCGCGACGATCGCGTCGACCTGGGGCTCGGGTCCACCGATGACGGTGTGCGTCGGTGCCGCGTAGACGCAGATCTCGAGGTCGGGGAAGTCGACGAGTACGTCGTTGATGTCGTCCGCGCTGTACTCGACGAGCGCCATCAGGCGGATGTCGTCGCCGCTGAGCGTCGCCTCGCCCTCGCCCATGAGCCGCGAGCGCTGGCAGATGACGCGCGTGGCGTCTTCGAGCGAGAGCCCCCCACTGATGTACGCGGCCGACGCCTCGCCCATCGAATGCGGCACCAGCACACCGGGTTCGGCGCCGTGGTGACGCAGGAGGTCGGCAAGGGCAACCTGGATCGTGTAGATACCGACCTGGGCGGTCTCGATGCCGTAGGTCTGCTCGTCGTCGACGAACATCTCCGCGATGGAGTATCCGAGTTCGTTCTGCACGTACTCGTCGACGCGGTCGACGTACTTCTTGAAGATCGGATTCTCGAGGTAGAGCTGCTTGGCCATCTTGCGATGCTGCGAGCCGAAGCCCGAGAGCAGCCAGACCGCCGTTGCGGCGTCGGGCGAATCAGCCGAGTACACAAGAGGATTGGCTTTGCCCTCCGCGACGGCGCGCACACCCTTGACTGCGTCTTCGTGAGTGCGGGCCATGACGACCGACCGCGAACGACCGTGGTTACGGTGCGCGAGCGCGCGTCCGATATCGGCGAGGGGCGTCGACGCACCCTCGTCGGATTCGAGCCACTCGAGCAGGTCGGCGGCAGCCTTACGACGCCGCGACGGCAGGAATCCCGAAAGCACCAGCGGCACAACCGATCCCTCGACGGCGCACGGGGCAAAGCCGTCGGCGGGGTCGGCTTCGACGACCTCCGCAGGCGCGTCGTCCTTCTTCGCCTGCGCGGCCAGGACGGCACGCTCGGCGTCGGTGAGGAAGTCCTCGTCGTCATCGTCGGTGGTTTCGACAAGCTCAACCAGCGAGGAGGACTCAGCGTCTCCGGTGGTCGAGGTGTCTTCGCTGGTCGAGCTTGTCGAGACCACGCCCGACAGATCACTCGGCAGCGCCTCACGCACGACGACGTGCGCGTTGGTGCCGCCGAAGCCGAAGCCCGACACACCCGCGACGGCGTGGCCCGAGTAGCGCGGCCAATCCGTCGGCTCCTCGACCACCTTGAGGTGCCCGGCGTCGAACTGGATGTAGGGGTTGGGGCCGGAGTAATTGAGCGATGCCGGCAGCTTGTTGTGCTGCATCGCGAGAACCACCTTGGCGAGCGCACCTGCGCCCGCGGCGGACTCCATATGCCCGAAGTTCGTCTTGGCGGAACCGAGGAGTGCAGGCGCATCGGCCTGTCGACCGCGCCCGACGACGCGCCCGAGGGCGTCGGCTTCGATGGGATCGCCGAGCACCGTGCCGGTTCCGTGCGCTTCGATGTAGTCGACGCCGCGCGGATCGACAGCGGCGTCGGTGTACGCCGAGCGCAGCACCTCGACCTGGGCCTCGGGATTCGGTGCCGGCAGGCCGTTGGAGCGGCCGTCGGAGTTGACCGCCGAACCCGCGACAACCGCGAGCACGGTGTCGCCGTCGCGTCGGGCGTCGGCGATGCGCTTGAGTACGAACAGTCCGCCACCCTCGGCGCGGATCATGCCGTCGGCGTCGGCCGAGAACGCCTTGATGTGGCCGTCCTTGGCCTGCGCGCCGATGCTGTCGAAGCCGAGCGTCGCCGCGGGCGTGATGATCATGTTGACGCCACCGGCGAGCGCGACGTCGGATTCACCCGAGCGCAGGCTGCGTACGGCCTGATGCACGGCGACCAACGACGACGAGCACGCGGTGTCCATCGCGACCGACGGACCGTGGAAGTCGAAGAAGTAGGAGACGCGGTTGGCGACGATCGACGTCGACGTTCCGGTCAGCGCGTAGGCGGCGGTGTCGTGAGCGCCGTCGTCGAGGCCCATGGCCGCGAGAAGCTGGTAGTCGTTGGTCGACGTGCCGATGAAGACACCGACCGGCGCGCCCTTGAGGTCGCTGGCCGGAATGTGGGCGTCTTCGAGTGCCTCCCATGCCAGTTCGAGTGCGAGGCGCTGCTGCGGGTCGACCATCTCGACCTCGCGCGGACTCATCTGGAAGAAGTCCGCGTCGAAGCTCTTGACGTCGTCGAGGTAGCCGCCCTTGACGTTGGACTCGTCGATCACCTTCGCGAGGCGTGGGTCGGATTTGAACTCGGCCCAGCGGTCGTCGGGAAGGTCGGAGATGCCGTCGCGGCCGGAGATCAGGGCTTCCCAGGTGGAGTCCGGGGTCTGCCCGGCCTTGGGGAAGCGTGTCGAGAGGCCGACGATCGCGATGTCGTCGTCGGCGTTGCGCTCGCGAATCCAGAAGGTCTCGGCGTCGAGGTCGAGGCCCTCGTCGGGGTCGCCTTCGATGATGCGCTTGGCGAGCATCGCGATGGTGGGGTGGTTGTAGGCGACCGTCGCGGTCAGTACGACGCCGGTCTTGTCCTCGATGTCGGCGGCAAGGGCCACCGCATCGCGCGACGACAGGCCGAACTCCTCCATCGGACGGTCGTCGGAGATCTGCTCTGCGGAGATTCCGGTCGACGTCGCGACCCACTCCCGCAGCCAGTCGCGCAGTTCCGAGACGGTCAGCCCACCGGCGGTCTCGCCGTCGGTGCTCTCGCTGTTGACGCTGTCGGTGTCGGGGCTGTCGGCGTCGGCCGCAGGCTCGATGTTCGGCTCGTTGTTCAGTTCAGACATCGGTCACCAGACTACTTGGCGGCGCAGCCAGGGCTGCGCGGGTTGTGGGCAGATGTGGTCTCGACAAGCTCGACCAGCGGGGCGGGGGCTCGACCGGCGAGTGGTCTCGACAAGCTCGACCAGCGGGCGGGGGCTCGACCGGCGAGTGGTCTCGACAGGCTCGACCAGCGGTGGCCGCTCGACCAGCGAGTGGTCTCGACAGGCTCGACCAGCGGTGGGCGCCGTGGGGCCCAATCACACCGAATCGGGAAACGCATCCTGCTTGTATCCGCCGCGGAGTCGGCCGTCGACATATGCGGTCTTGGTGGCGCGGCGGGCGATCTTGCCGCTGCTGGTGCGAGGGATCGAGCCGGCGGGCACGAGCAGTACGTCGCGGGCCATGACGCCGTGGCGCTGAGCCACTGCGGCGCGGACGGTGTCGGCGATCTCCTGCGGATCGGTCTTCTTGCCCGGTCCGCGCTCGGCCACGATCACCAACTGCTCCGACGCGTCGTCGGCGTCGAATTTCAGTCCGCTGGCGGCGTTCTCGAAGACGACGCTCGGCAGTTGGTTGGCGGGAACGGCGAAGGCGGCGACAAAGCCGGGGCGCAGCGCGGTGCTGGCCTCCTGCGCGCTGTACTCGAGGTCCTGCGGGTAGTGATTGCGGCCGTCGACGATCACGAGGTCTTTGACGCGACCGGTGATGTAGAGCTCGCCGTCGAGCCAGACGCCGTAGTCGCCGGTGCGCATCCACTGTGCGTCTGCGGGCGCGCCGTCGGTGTGGCTGCCCTGTTCGAGCGGCGTGTCGACGGTGTTGTGGAACGTCGCCTCGCTCTCGTCAGCCTTGTTCCAGTAGCCGGCTCCGATGTTGAGGCCGTGCAGCCAGATCTCGCCGACCTCGCCGTCGGCTTTCTCGACGGCCTTTCCGGTCTCGTCGTATTCAGCGGCGTCGACGATCGTGGCCCACTGGCTCAGCGCGACCTGTCCACACGAGACCTGTGCGACCGCGTTGGGTGCGTGCTGGTCGACGACCTTCATGTGTCCGGCGTTGAGTTCGTCGCGGTCGACGTAGACGATCTTGGCCTCGTTGTTGCGCTGTGTCGCGGAGACGAACAGCGTGGCCTCGGCCATGCCGTAGCAGGGCTTGATCGCGGTCTTGGGCAGGCCGTACGGACCGAATGCGTCGTTGAACTTCTTCATCGAGCTGACGGTGACGGGCTCGGAGCCGTTGATCAGTCCGATGACGTTCGACAGGTCGAGGTGCTCGCCGTCCTTGGGCAGACCGCGTGCCGCGGCGTGCTCGTAGGCGAAGTTCGGGGCTGCCGCATATGTCTCGGCGCCGTCGCTTGCCGCTGCGAGTTCCTTGATCCAGCGGCCCGGCCTGCGGACGAATGCCTGCGGGCTCATGATCGTGATGTAGCGGCCGCCGAGCGCCGGAAGGATCACCGTGAGCAGGCCCATGTCGTGGAACATCGGCAGCCAGGTGACGCCGCGCGCGTTGCGGTCGATCTCGATGCAGTCGTAGATCTGCAGGCAGTTGGCCGCGACAGCCTCGTAGGTGATCTCGACGCCTGCGGGCACGCGGGTGGAGCCCGACGTGTACTGCAGGTACGCGACCGTGTCGCGGTTGTGGTCCTTACCCGCGACCGGTGCGACCCAGCTCGATCCGACGGAGTCGGGGACTGCGTCGACGGCGATCACGCGGGGACGTTCCTTGGCGGGCACGCCGGCGAAGAAGTCGCGTACGGCCTCTGCCGACTTGGTCGAGGTGAGGATTGCCGTCGGCTTGCAGTCGGCGAGCACCGCGGTCAGGCGATCGGTGTGGCCCGGCTCGTCGGGGCTGAAGAGCGGAACGGCGATGTTGCTCGCATAGAGCGCCGCGAAGAAACCGATCACGTACTCCAGCGACTGCGGAGCAAGAATCGCGACTCGGTCACCGGGCTTGGTGACCTGCTGCAGCCGTGCGGCGACCGCGCGCAGTCGCTTGCCGAACTGCGCCCAGGTGAGGTCTTGCGCCTCGCCGTCGCGTTCGCGGCTGTAGTCGATGAAGCGGTACGCCAGCGTGTCAGCCTGATCGCGCACGTTCCGTTCGACATAGTCGACCAGCGTCGCGTCCTCGTTGAAATGCAGGTTGCCGCTCTCATCGAGGAACTGCTCAAATTCTGTGTTCAGCATCCATTACTCCTGTGGCCCCCTTGTGGGACGCCACGTCCGTGCGCCTCGTCGGCGCGATGTCGTGGCACTCCCCGCAGGTACCACGTCTTTTGGGCGTCGCGTCCGCATCTATAACGCGTGACACGGTAGCCCACACTCGGCTACTCACCCGAATTCTTGGCTTTTGGTGGATTGCACCTTTACGACGTCGGAATTCCGACACATCCCGAGAGTCATTCGCAGGCGAATTCACGTCAGCCCATTCCGACGAATGCGAAATGGGCCGTCGATGATGTTACTCCCCCTTCAATTGTGCAAGCACAGGCGCAAACGCATCCATCTGAGTGGGGAAGACGCCCACGTACGACATCGTCGTGCGTCGACGCACCTCGCGGATCTGGTCGGCGATCTCCTCGAACGATCCGATCGCGATATAGGGCGACGTCAACACGTCGTCGACGGTGAACTCGGTGTCGTGGGCAATGTTAGGCGGGTACCCCTGCGCAAGCGCCTTGAGTGCCATTTCCGCAGTGGCCTCGCGGTCGTCGGTGATGACGATGACCGCGATGGTCCAGTTGAGCTCGATGTCGGCGAACCGGTCGCCCGCGACCTCGCGGATGCGGTCGACGCGCGCCGCCGTCCTCTCGATCGTCATGTCCGACAGCTTCATCTTGCCGTCGGGAGTGGTGCCCGGGGCGACGGAGATGATGTCGGCGTGCTTGGCGGCCAGGGCGAGCATCTTCGGTCCGCCGCCGCCAACTGCGATCGGCGGTCGCGGTCCCTGACGAGGCCGCGGACTGCCCTCGAGGCCGTGGATCTGGTAGAACTCGCCGTCGAAGTCGACGGTCTCGCCGCGCATCAGCTTATCCAGGATGGTCAGCGATTCGTCGAGCTTCCTGATGCGCACACCCGGCGACTCGAACTCGATCCCTGCCTTGTCGAACTCTTCCTTCATCCATCCCGCGCCGATGCCGAGCTCGAGTCGGCCCTTGCTCAGGACGTCGATCGTGTTGGCCTCCTTGGCCAGGATCGCCGGATGACGGAAGCCGTTGGCGAGCACGGAGGTTCCGAGACGGATGGTGCTCGTCGCCTGGCTGAGCGCTCCGAGGGCTGCGAGCGGTCCGACCTGGTTGCCCAGATGGTCGGGTACCGCGAACGTGTCGTAGCCGTACTCTTCCGCGGTCTGCGCCAGCTTCACGAACTTGCGGGCTCCGCCCTCGTCCTTGTTGCCCTCGCCGCCGGCTCCGAACCGGAACTTGCGCAGTTCACCGGGGTCACTCATCGTCGCCTGCTTCTCCTCACGCATCACTGCGGTTACCGGTCGCGTTGCCGGTTGGTCTGGTGGGCGTATATGCCCGACCGTCCAACGGTAATGCAGGTCGACGGCGCTGCCCAAACACGGCTCGACGGGACATACGACCTAGTCGAGCGCGGGCATGACTGCGAACGGGACGATCCGACGCCGCGTGACGGGCGCGACGTCGGATCTACATCAGTTGTGTGCGGGACGCGGGGCGTCGGCGATCACTTTGTTCGACCAGCCGTACATCCATTGCGTGGCGCTGACGCCGTCGAGCTGCCAGTAGCGCTTGGTCGCGTACATGGCGTGAACGGGATTGTTGATCGCGCCCGCGAGCTGACCGACCGCAGCGACCGGATTGGCGACGGTCGGCGAATCGCAGATGAGATCGCCTGGCGCACAGATAGATTGGACGCGGTCTCGGAGATCGCCGAAGCCACCGCTTCGTGGTCCGGTCATCGTGATCCCCGGCACGAGCTTGCCAATCCCGCTGAGCGCGACCTCCGCACCGACACCGTCGGGTGCGGGGCCGATATCGTTCTGCTGCCCCTTCTCGCGTCGGCCGTCGGCGATGAGCCCGACGCCGAGCACCAGGTCCTGATCCGACGCGGCGATCGGGCCGCGACCGTTGCCGATGTTGCTCGCGAGGTCGCCTCCGATGACCGCACCCTGCGAGAAGCCCATGATCACGTAGCGCGTCAGCGGGCACTTCTTGTTGGTGTCACGCAGTTTTGCCGCAGCGCGGTTGTAGCCCTGCTGTCGCGACACGTTGTAGTCGACCTGACGGTCGTTGAGATTGGTCGGGTTACGGAATTGCGCGATGTAGGGAACGGTGTAGACCTCGGTCCGCGAGGTCGGGTACTCGTTCTGCAACGCCGTGGACACCCGTCGCATCAGCGACGCCTTGTTGGCCGTCGGATTCATCGGGTCGTCGTCGGCCGACGATTCCCAGGTACCCGGTATGACCAGCGTCAACACGTCCGGACAGTCGGCGGACTGCGCCTCCGGACGTCCGGGTGACGGTGGAGCGCTGGTCGACGGCCCCTCGCCGCCGGGAATACTCGGCGGTCCGGGTTTGAGCAGGGTGATCACCAAGATCACGATCAACACGATCGCGATGACGGCGAGAAGGGCTAGGAGCAGTGCAATACGACCGAGTCGACGACCCTTACGTCGACCGGTGGCACCTCGCTTGGCCGTCACCTAGCAGTAATTGTCACGTGCGGCTTTGATGACCTTGTCCGCCTTCGAGTTCGCCTCTGCGACGTTCTTCGAACTCGGGCCGATCATCGCGGTCACGAAAGCCTTCACTGTCGTCGGATCGGCTCCCTTGGACTGCTGCGCACAGACGTACTCGGCGCTGTTGAGCGCGACGGAGTTGTCGGAGTCGCCTGCGAAGCTGATGTTCTGGTCCTTGAGCGCCTGCAGGTACTTCTTGCCCTTGTTGCTCACCGGCTCGCCGCCGGGGCCGGGAAAGTTCTCCGGCACCTTGGTGCCGCTGTTCGGTGCGGTCGCGGGCAGCGTCGTCGAACCCGACACCTTGGTGCCGTCCGACGCGGCTTTCGACGACTCGGTCTCTGATTCCGACGACTTCGCGGCCGACGACGACGGAGACGAGTACATCGACGTCGTCGTGACGGGGTCACTCGTGATCGGAGCACTTGCTGTCGAGTCGTCCGAGCACGCGGTCAATCCGCCTGCCAGAGCGAGTCCGGCCACCATCACACCCAACCCGAAGAACTTCCTCATCATCACTTCCTCATCACAACCCGACCGGTCGTTGTCGGCACCGTGCCAGGCTACTCCGAACGCAAGACCTCACAGACCACCACAACGACGTCACCTGCGAAAACGCCGCGATTCCTCAGCGAGATCTCAGCGCACCCACACCCGGCGCCGAGGCTGTGCCGATCAATCGAACACACTCGGCACCGGGTGAGACTGCGCGCGGTCATTTACCGATGACCGTCCCGCCATTGGCGGTCCAGGAAATCTTGCCGCGCTCGAACGTGTTGAAGCGTCCCTTGCCGTCCCTGGTTGGCAGTTCGTCACTGGTCGGCAGACCCAGTTTGCCGCCGGGACCGCCGATCGAGGCGTATGCCCCACCGATCGCGCCCGCGACCTCCTTGGGCCCCTTGGGACCCGTGATCACGCGGCCCTTGTAGAAGTCCTGTGCGCGTCCACCCGGTACCGCGTACTCAGGGGTGAGGCAGCCGCCCAGCTTGTTGGCGTCTGCGACCTTCTTGAACGCCGCCGACGCACGGCACGCGACCTTGTCACCGCCGAGTCCGAGCGCCGCCGCAGCCTGCGGCCACGCCTGCGCCATCTCGAACTCCCAGTAGGCCCAGGTGTGGGTTCCGGACGGTCGGTACACCGCCTGCCCCGGGATGCCGAGCTGGTTGAGCTTGATCGCGAACTGCTGCGACGTGACACGGCTGAGCAGTTCCAGACCGACGCCCGAGTAGTTCGTGGCGAGCAGCGGGATATCCGACGGCTTGTCGTGTGGTCCGACGAGTCCGTTGCCCGACGAGACGTAGAGGCTCGTTCCGCGAAGCTTGTCGGCGATCAGGAACGGGTCGTGCTCCTTCCATGCCGGATCGCTCGGCGGTCCGAACATGTTCATCGAGTTGTAGCCACCGCCATCGCGCTGAGCGAACTGGATTGCCTGCGGCATACCCGTCGACGTCAACTGCAGAATGCCCGAGAACGACGCCGCGAACTTGTAGAAGCCCGGATTGCGCGCGGCCAGCATCATCGCACCGGTGCCACCCATGGAGAGGCCCTCGATGCCGCGGACGTCCGTCGAACGCCAGTCGCCTTCGATGATCGGGGGCAACTCGTGGATGAGGAACGTCTCCCACTTGTAGGTCTTGCCGCGGTCGGGCTGCTTCCAGTCGGTGTAGAAGCTCGACTCACCGCCGATCGGCAGGACGACGTTGACGTTCTTGTCCTTGTAGAAGTCGACGATGTTGGTGTTCAGGACCCACCCGCTCTGGTCGTCCTGCGCACGCAGGCCGTCGAGCATCGTCAGTTGCGGGAACTTGGCGTCCGGGCGGGCCCACCAGTCGCGCGCCAGCAGGATCTGCACCTGGATGTCGGTGTTCATCGCGGGCGAGTGCACCCACAGCGCGACGCGGCGGTCGGTGTACCAGAACACCTTCGTGACGCGTGCGGGCTGCGCGGGCGCCGCTGCAGGCTGCGCGGGTGCTGCCGCGGGCGGCGCAGGCTGAGCGGGGGCCGGCGCTGCGGGTTGGGCTGGCGCTGCGGGTTGGGCCGGCGCTGCGGGTTGGGCCGGCGCTGCCGGGTTGGCAGGGGGCGCGGCGGGCGGATCAGCAGGCGCCGACGCCTGGCCCGCCATCGTCACGCCGACTGCCACGGCGATCGTCGCCGACACCGTGGCTGCGAAACGCGTGATCCGACGTCCTCGTCGCCACCCCTGCTCGTTCGTCACCCGATCCCCCTTCGCGCGATCAGCGCGTACCGCTCGACGCATTCGATTCCCACTCCTTCGCACCGGTGGGGCGGAACTCCGCTGTGCACGCGTCTACGCACACCTCAGAAATCACACAAATCCCACTAGCCACATTTTGCCTCAGGTGTTTCTTACCCTGTCCCGACGGTGAATCCACGCGCGACGCGCTGAGGCGGATGAGATTTCTGTGACTTGTGATGCAGATGGGGTCAGTCGACGCGGCGCTTACGAGGTCGGCCACAAACGACGCGACCCCGACCGGGAGTCCCGGTCGGGGTCGCGTACGAGTAGAGCGTTACTGATCAGATCAGCGGAAGAAGCCTCGCTGGTAGGCGCTCCACACCATGTCCTGCCAGTAGCCCCACGCGTGGGTGCCATTGGCGTCGTAGGTCATCAGGTTGATGCCCTGCGTGAAGGCTGCGACCTCGAATGCCTTGCGCTGTGCCAGCGCCAGCACCTCGAGCGTCGAACCCTTGAACAGGTCGTCGAAGACGTTCGGCAGCGCGTTGTAGCGGCCGAAGAGTCCGTTACCCGATCCGGTGAAGACCTTGAGGTGATGCATGCGGTTGATCAGCATGAACGGGTCGTTGTCGTACCAACGCTGATCCCACGGGGGACCCCACATGGCGTCGACGTTCCACGGCTTGGGATCGACGTCGAGCATGGCCAGTCGAAGCATGGTGTGCATGCCCGGCGCGCTCAGGAAGTCGTAGCCCGAGAGCGAGCCTGCCGCGTAGTAGAGATCGGGGCGCTTGGCCGCGAGGACCAGAGCCGCGTTACCACCGGACGAGATGCCCATGATGGCGTACTTGCCGCCCTTGCCCTTGAAGCCCTTCTGGCGCAGAGCCGGCGCGAGGCGGTTCTGGATCACGCACTCCCACATGTAACGACGCTGCTGGCCGTTGAAGTTACTCGGCGCGTTCCAGTTGGTGTAGAAGCTGGCAGGTCCGCCGATCGGCTCGACGACGTTGACGCCGCGGTTGACCAGCTCCTGGACGTTGGTGTTGATTTCCCAGCCCGAGAAGTCGTACTGGGCGCGCATCCCGTCGAGAAGGATCACGGTGCGGGTGTTGCCCGGCTTGAACCAGGAGCGCACCTTGACCTTGCCGGGAGCCATCGACTTGTTGCCGAAGGCGCCGTTGGTCGGCATGCCACAGGCGTCGATCCACCACTCGCTCTTGCCTGCGGGTGTTCCGTTGACACGTGCATCTGCGGTACCTGCGCCCGTGATGACCGACGCGAGACCCGCGATCGTCATCAGCGCGACTGTCACCGCAACCAACCGGCTACGCATCCGGAATCCACCGCGTTTCCCGGGCGTCATCGCTCCCGACCTCACCGCTACTCCCATCGACCAAACTCTCCTCTGTTACCAGTCCCCATGCGCCCCACAGGACACACCAGGCACCAGATCGTTACGTGCGCGATATCAACCCGACCGGCTTGGCTACCCCTGGACTACGTTCCCACCCGTCACATGCGGCCTCCGCACGACCTGTGCGAGACACACCCTGCGAGTGCAATACACACCGAATCCGGTGCAATGCACAACGACTCGGGAGCCTATTGCATAGTCCAACACACTGACAATCAGTGTGACCGTCGCCACATGGACCGTCTTACGACGTCGACGTGGTGCCGATCGACCAATACCGCTCGGTCTTATCTCTCATCGCTTTATCAGGCTCCGACGTTACCTATCCGATACATAACAGGACAAATCTGTCATGCGCTTAGCCACCCTTAAGGTGTCTGACCTGCACAGATCGTTGGGTGATTTGTCCAGATTGTGACGCTCATCTCGGGTGCATGCGGGGCGGAACGGGCAGTCCGCAGCGCTGGAGTTCGTACTCCGGGTTGCGCTGAATGCGGTAGTCGGAGAAGCCGAACGACTGAGGCAGATTCTTCTTGAAACGCTCGAAGGACCACGTGTCCTTGTACGACTCGATCCGATCGACGGTCTGCGAACACGTCAGCGCTTCCTTCGCTTGCGCAACCATGTCCTCGTCGAGGAAGCCCGGCAGCACCGGCCATTTGGGATAGGCGCCGGACTCCGCGATGACCCACTCGGCAGGCAGGTTCTTGTCGTGCCCGATGCGACCGTCCTCGAGGCGTTCGGTGTGTGCGGCGATCGGGTACGCGAGGCCCATCTGGTCGATCACGCGGACGTCGAGCGGAGCGTTCATGCTCGTCATCCCGAGATTGAGGAAGTAGACGGTCGCCTTGCGCTCTGACTGCGGGGTGTTGTCCGGCAGCTTGGCCACGTACCACTCGTCGTAGTTGTTCGACGGCAGGATCACTCCACCCTGCGTGCGGTACTCGTCGATCCGCTCGACCATCGCACGCATGCGCGGGTAGTCGAGGTAGTCGGCTGCGGTGACCGGGTTTTCATTGCCCATGTTGGTGACGTAGAACCGACGCTCGTCGACGATGCCGCTGCGTCCGATGTCGATGCCCGCGTTGGGCAGCACCTTCTCGTGGCAGACGATCGCCCACACGAGCGTCGTGATCCACAGCGCAGCCATCACGGTCGCGCCGCCGAGTTGCACCATCACGCGTCGGCGCCGACCCCGGTCCTTCACCGCGTCGACGCCGCGTCCGAAGGCCGCGCGGACATCGGCAAGAGCGGGCAGCGAGAGCGGTATGACCATGACCGGGAGCAGGATCGTGAACATCGGCGTCAGCAACACACGGCCGTGCATGAAGTCGCCACCCTGGCGCAGCCAGTAGACGCCGACCACGAATCCCGCGACCACGATGGCCACCGTGACGGTCGTCGGAGTCTGCAGATTGCGTGACCATCGTGACAGTCGCTCGCGGACCGTCGGGCGTTCCGAGTCCTTCGACGTGTCCTTCGACGACGCCGCGGCGCTCGAGTCGTCGCGTGTGGCCGCGCGGTTCATCCGGATGCCCACGACGATCAGGACTCCCGCAACGATCGCGAGGACGACGGGAAGGACAAGCGTGTACGGCCCGAAGAGGTTGCCGAGATAGACGAAGCCCTGATGCCACTTGGACCCGCTCGCATCCTTCGCGACGGCGGGGTTGGGAATGAGCAGTGCGTAGTAGCCCATCCGGAAGATCTGATAGCCAACCGGCAACACCGCGGCACACAGCACAACGCCGACGCGCATCTTCCACGTCAGCGGCGCCAGGAAGACCAACAGCAAGGCGATTCCGCCGACCACGGCGAGTTCTGGCCGGATCAACGGGGCGAGACCAGCCCAGAATGCGAGGAACAGCGTCGCCGCTGCTCGTCGGTAATCCGCGTTTCTCGGCGCGCCCTCCGGTGCCCCACCGGACCGTCTTCGGGACCACGCGATCAGCAGACACCAGAGCACCGCGACCCAAAAGATGCACAGCCCGTTTTCCAGACCGCTCGTTGCGAAGTCACGCGCGGGTGGGATCGCGATGTAGATGATCGCTCCCAGCGGCAACAGCAGCGTGATCCCGGTTGCAGCGGGACCGGTGATGCGCGGTCCGAGTAGTCGTGCCGTGCCATACATCGCGATCGGGATCGCAGATACCGAGAGCACCAGCGCGACCCACAGGGCGACGTATTCGAGCTGACCGTCGGTCACCCATGCCCAGAACCACAGCAGGTAGGTCCACGCCGTCGACGTGTTCGCCTCGACACGCTCGCCCGCATTGAACACCGGACCGTTGCCTGCGAAGAGGTTTCGCAGCGTGCGCAGCACGATCAGACCGTCGTCGGCGATCCAGCGACGCTGCCACGCACCGATCGCGAAGAAGGTTGCGACCCCGATGGCCCCGATCAGGAAACTGACTGTCGCCGTCCACTCACGCGGACCCCACGACGACAGAAATCGCCGACGCCCCGCTCCCGGCGGGGGGCCGGCGGCCGCACCGTCGTCGGCCTTCTCGCTCTCGTCGTCATCAGGGCCAGGGTCTTCAGGGCCTGGATCATCAGAGCCGACATCAGCTCCGGCGTCCTCGCCGACGGGACCGGGTTCCGGATCGGCGGCACCAGACCTCTCACCGATGACGGGGATCACCATCGTGACGTCGGTGCCCAAGGCTCGGTCGGCGTCGTTATAGGAGTCCGAAGTGCCGGGGATCTCTCGAAGTCTGTGTCGCCCCGCGCGAACGGGCTCGTCACGAACGTCAGACGACATAGACCGCGACACCAACACAGACGATCCATGCCAGCGCCAGGATCTGCAGAATGCGGTCGCCGAAGGCGATCTCTTCGGGTTCGCCCGCGGTACCGCCGTCGACGACGACGGCATAGCGCAGAATCGCGATGGTGAACGGCACCATCGAGATGGCGTACCACACGTTGGTGTCGTGTCCGGAGTTTTTGTCGAACGCCCACAGCCCGTAGAACGCGACGACGAGCGTCGCCGACAGCGTCCACACGAAACGCAGGTAACTCGTCGTGTAGTACTGCAGCGATTTGCGGATCTTTGCGCCGGTTCGCTCGGCGAGAACCAGCTCGGCGTAGCGCTTGCCCGCTGCCATGAACAGCGATCCGAAGGCCATGACCAGCAGGAACCACTGCGACAGTTTGATGTCGGTCGCGGTACCACCGGCGATCGCACGCAGCAGGAACCCGGACGAGACGATGCAGATGTCGATGACCGGCTGGTTCTTGAGCCCGAAACAGTAACCGAGCTGGATCACCAGGTAGATCGCGATGACCACCGCGGTCTGCCAGTTCGCTGAATAGGCGATCAGCAGCGACGCCACACCGAGCACCACCGCGAGTACGTACGCGAGCTTGACCGGCACCACGCCTGCGGCGATCGGCCGATAACGCTTTGTCGGGTGGTTGCGATCGGATTCGACGTCGATCGCGTCGTTGATCAGGTAGATGCACGACGCCGCGAGACAGAACGCCACGAAGGCGATACCCGCGCGGCCGAGCACGTGTGCATCGGTGATGCTGCCCGCGGCGAGCGGAGCTGCCAGCACCAGGACGTTCTTCACCCACTGGCGTGGGCGGAGCGCCTTGATCAGGCCGTCGACCCGGTTCTTGGGCGGGCCGACCTTCTTGCCGTGCTCGATGGGCTCCTCGCTCATGCCTCTCCTCGGTTCCTGATCGCCCACGCGGCCGCGGTCCGTGCGGTCTGCCCGGGCACCAGTGCAAGTGCACCCGCTCGGGCCGCCACACGCGCGGTGCGCGTGGCACGCGGATGCCCTGCAGCCGTGCGCGATGCCTGCTCGAACAGCGTGTCAGCACCGATGACGGCTCCAGCACCCAGTGCGCCGAGTGCGGCTCCCGCGGCGACGTCGCTCGGATAGTGAACCCCGAGCACAAGCCGCGAGGTGAGCATAGGTGGCACCAGAAGTGCCGGTAGCAGGTAGGGCGGCAAACCGGCGGCCCTACCGATCAGAATCGACGCCGCAGTTGTCGACGTCGCGTGCGACGACGGGAAGCTCAGCTTGCTCGGCGTCGACACCCCGATGCGGATTCTGGGATCGTGCGGCCGGGGGCGTCGGACGATGCGTTTGATGATCACCGACGCCGCGTGCGTCCCGAATGCTCCGACTCCGGCCTCGACCCACCGACGTTGCGCCGTGGCGTCGCCCCGACGACGAGCGACGGCGTACCCGATTCCCGAGATGGCCAGCCAACCGAGCGAATGCTCTCCGAAATGCGAGAGGGCCCGCGCTGTCGGGAGCACACCGGGACGGTCGTAGAGCGCATCCTGGATGGCGATCAGCGCGTCGACCTCGCGGCTCTCGCCGCGACTGACAGCATCGTTCGACGACTCGTCGCGTTCCGCGACGTCCCGATCATTCGATTCCGAAGACACCCGCCCAGCTCTCCTTACTGGTCAAGTCCTGATGAGCGGCGCGGTAGCGCTGCGCCATCTCAGGAAACCTCTCGTTGAGTTCACGCACCAGGGCAGCCGATTCGCGTGCGAGCGCGATCATCTTGTCGCGGTCTCGCTGGCGATACACCACTCCCCGACCATCTGCCGTGGTGACCGTGACGCCGTCGACCCGCCCGAGCGAGAACCACCGCGCCTCGATGGGCGGGTAGTTGGCTTGCGGCACCTCGTGATGACGAGGGTCTGCCGGGCGCAGGTTGTTGACCACCGACGCCGCGAGCGCCTTGATCTTGCTCACCGGATTGGTCGGCACGTTGACACCGAGATGCGTTGCCTCCCCGCTGGTTCGAGGCAGTTCGGTTGCCGAGGGCAACACGACCGCGTCGGGGTACTGCTTACGCATCTCCGCGATCTTGGGAAGCGCGGTCGGCAGCAGATCGCGGATGTGATCGGGACCCGCGAGGAAGTCGCGGATCGCTTCGTTCTGAATTGCGACCGTCGAATATTCAAGGCTCAGAAGATGTTTGGCAGTCGCCTTGACCATCGACTGCAGAATCCCCTTGATCGGACCGTCGTGATGGATCGAGGCGACGACGAGCCGGTTGCGCAGGTGGAAGTACGCCTGCCAGTCGATGGCGTCGTCCTTGTCGCTCCAGGCCATGTGCCAGATGGCGATTCCCGGGATCGTCGCCGTCGGGTAGCCCGCTTTCGCGGCACGCAGGGCGTACTCCCAGTCGTCCCACTTGATGAACAACGGCATCGGTAGGCCGATCTGCTCCGCGCATTCACGCGGGATCATGCACATCCACCAGCCGTTGCCCTCGACGTCGATCCGACGATGCAGGTTCTTGGAATTCTCCCTGTCGCGCAACGGGTACTGCGCGAAGTCGTGGTCGTACTCGACGAAGGGCGCGGCCGTCCACATGAAGTTGTGGTGATTGATCACCTCACCCATCGAATGCAGGTGACTGCGGTCCTGCAGGTTGAGCATCTGACCGCCAACGAGCATGGGCGACTTGGCAAATCGCGACATCGCGAGCGCGCGGAGGATGGAATCCGGCTCGATCGCGATGTCGTCGTCCATGTAGAGGATGTACGGGCTGTCGGTGAGCCGCAGCGCCTCGTACATGATGCGCGCGTAGCCGCCCGAGCCGCCGAGGTTGCCCTGGTCGAAGATGTGCAACCGATCGCCGAGCGCCGCGGAAGCTTCCTCGTAGCCGGGCTCGTCGACCACATTGCGCGTGCCCTGGTCGGGCATCAGCACGGCGTCGATCACCGCGTCGACCAACGGATCCGACGTGAGCGCGGCCAGTGCATTGACCGCGTCCGTCGGCCGGTTGAAGGTCGGGATGCCGACGGTGACGCGCTTGGTCTCCGGGCCTGTGGCCGCTGCGACCGCCGAATACCAACCCGCCGAGACGATTTCGGTGTCGGTATCGGTGGTGACGTCGAACCAGATCCATCCGCCGTCCTCGAATGGCCCGAGGTCGAGCTCGAATTCGATGACGCCGTAACCATGTTCGTCGGTGGGCACCAGGTCGCCGCCGATACCGATACGCGAACCGTCGACCTTGGAGCGGTAGAGGTCCACGCGGCACGTGCCGCGGACCTCGACGCGCAGCACGACCGACTTCAGGACCGACCAGCGTCGCCAATACGACGCCGCGAACGCGTTGAAGTAGGTCTCGAAGCTGACCTCCGACTCGCCTGCGAGAAGCACAGACGCCCTGGTCGGCGCGTGGGCACGACGAGTGTTGTTGTCGGACTCCACCTGATAGAGCGAGCGCACGTCGATGGGCTCACCCGGCCGCGGGAAGATGACCCGCTGCAGCAGTTCAACGGCCTTCGACTCGGGAACGCTCGGCGCCGTCGCCGGCTGCGCCCCGGTGGTCTCGATCGTCTCGACAGACGTCGTTTCGTTGGAAACAGTCACACTCATCTACTCCGCCTCCGCCAGCGGCGCACCGTCACTCAGGTGCGGCGCCAGCGTGTTCTCGAACATGGTGAGCGCACTCGCGATCGCCATGTGCATGTCCAGGTATTGGTAGGTGCCCAACCGGCCGCCGAACAACACCTTGGCGTCTGCGGTCTCGGTCTTGGCGAGCTCCCGGTAGGCGGCGAGCTTGTCGCGGTCCTCCGGGGTGTTGATGGGGTAGTACGGCTCGTCGTCGTCGTTGGCGAATCGGCTGAACTCGCGCATGATGACGGTCTTGTCCGTCGGATAGTTCTTGCGCTCGGGGTGGAAGTGTCGGAACTCGTGGATGCGCGTGAACGGGACGTCGGCGTCGTTGTAGTTCATCACCGGGGTGCCCTGGAAGTCGCCGGTTGCCAGCACCTCGGTCTCGAAGTCGAGGGTGCGCCATCCCAGGCGTCCCGCCGAGTAGTCGAAGTACCGGTCGAGCGGGCCGGTGTAGACGACCGGTGCGTCGGGGTTGGCGGCGCGGATCTCGTCGCGGATGGCGAACCAGTCGGTGTCGGTGCGCACCTCGATGCGGTCGTCGGCAGCCATGTTCTCCAGCCACGCGGTGTACCCGTCGACCGGCAACCCTTCGTAGGTGTCGTTGAAGTAGCGGTTGTCGAAGGTGTAGCGCACGGGCAGCCGCGTGATGTTCGACGCGGGCAGGTTCTTGGGGTCGGTCTGCCACTGCTTGGCCGTGTACGCCTTGATGAACGCCTCGTACAGCGGGCGCCCGATCAGGCTGATCGCCTTCTCCTCGAGGTTCTTGGCGTCCTTGGTGTCGATCTCGCTGGACTGCTCGGCGATCAGCGCGCGCGCCTCATCGGGGCTGTAGTACCGGCCGAAGAACTGCGACACCAGGCCCAGCCCCATCGGGAACTGGTACGCCTGGCCGTCGTGCAGCGCGAACACCCGGTGCTGGTAACCCGTGAAGTCGGTGAACTGATTGACGTAGTCCCACACCTTCTTGTTCGACGTGTGGAACAGGTGGGCGCCGTATTTGTGCACCTCGATGCCGGTTTCGGGCTCGGCCTCCGAGTATGCGTTGCCGCCGATGTGCGACCTGCGCTCGACCACCAGAACCCGCTTGTCGAGCTGGGTCGCCGCGCGCTCGGCGATGGTGAGACCGAAGAACCCGGATCCGACGATGATCAGATCGAAGGCGGAGTTCGACGCGACGGTGCTATTGGTGGCCACGGGTGTTCAGGGTAACGGACCCGACAACGGAGCTATCCACACACGCAGGGGAGTCGTCCACACACGCGGGGGCAGCGTCGTCGACGCATGCAGGGTCGAGGAGGTCGACACACGCGAACACCCTGAGACGACGTCGCGAGTCCCCTATTCGGATGTGATGTGCCCCGAGCACACAATTAAGGCTGGCCAGGGCCGGTATGATCAATACATCGGGCTGTAGAAAACGGCTCACCGAAGACTGTGCGACGCAGTTTGTGTACCGCTGTTCGAGTACCGCGGATTGCGCAACTCCCCGAGGAGTCCGCCAATGACCTCCCAGCACATCACCCCACCAGTCTCTCCGCGTAGTTCTTCGACGTCTGACGTCCCGATTCCGCCCCGCACACCGATGACCCGGTTCTTTCCCGCGCCGACGCACAGTCAGCCACCGCAGTCGTTCGGCACCCCGGAACCGGAGTGGCTGACCTGGGCTGGCTTCGCAGAGCTGGCCACAGGTTGCCTTCGACATCGATCGCCTCGTCGTCGTCGCAGCTCATCCCGACGACGAGATCCTGGGGGCCGGTGGCCTGGTGCATGCCGCGGCGGCGAACGGCATCGAGGTGGTCACGATCTGCGCCTCCGACGGCCATGCGACCCACCCCGGATCGCCGGAGCAACTGGCAAACCGTCGACACCTCGAACTCGACACCGCGTCGATGCTGCTCGGCCTCGACCTCCCGCGGTGGGGCGGCCTCCACTCGGGAACCCTCGAGCAGTACCCCGACCGGCTCGACGCGATGATCACCGACGCCCTCGACGACCGGCCGGGCGCCCGAAACGGCGTCTTGGCCGTCTGGGATCACGACGGCGAGGCCGATCACGAAGCCGTCGGCCAGGCCGCCATGCGTGTCGCAAAACCACGCGGTATCCAACTGTGGATGTACCCGATCTGGCTCTGGTACTGGGCACACCCCGGCGACGCGAATGTGCCGTGGCACCGTGTGCAAACCATCGGCGTCTCGCCGATCGTGATGGCCGTGAAGAATGCCGCTGCGCGATCCTTCGCGGAGCAGAAGCGTCCCCGCAACGCGGACGACAACCCACAGCCCATTCTCGGCAGCTCGATCACGTCGCATCTCCTCCGGGGTACGGAGTATGTTTTCGGCTGAAAGGTCGCGGCCAAACGTCTCTGCACAGCACCAAATGTGCGCCTGTGACGAAGTGCTGTGTGGATGCCTTGCCGAAGGAGTAACCGTTGACTGACCTCACCTCGCGGACAGACGCACCGACCACGTGGACGGGCACTGAGATCGCACAGAAGAGTTCGGAGATCGCTCGCATCGTCGCGCAATTGCAGTCGGAGAGCACCGACAGCGACATGCTGCTGCGCCTGTTCACCAAAGCAGCCGCCGAGGCGATCGGCTCTGACTACGCCAGCATCACGATCGTCACCAACGGTCGCATCGAGACGCCTGTGATGATCGGCGAGATCGCAGCGCAGTCGGATGCGCTTCAGCAGGAACTCGGCGAGGGGCCATGCATCCGCTCGGCCACCGACGACACCACGATCTGGATCGACGACATGCGTCGAGAAACACGATGGCCGACGTTCTGCGCGGCGGCCGCCGACCTCGGCATCGGGTCGATGGCGTGCTTCTGCCTCTACATCGCAGGCGAGGAGCGCGGCGCTCTCAATCTGCACAGCACCGTTCCAAACGCGTTCGACGACGAGTCGCGGGCACTCGGCCAGTTGTTCGCGGCCCACACCGCAACCGCGTTCTCCGCGGTCCGCGAAAAGGAACAGCTCCGCACCGCACTGAGTTCACGCGACCTGATCGGCCAGGCCAAGGGCATGCTGATGGAGCGCTACCGACTCACCCCCGACCAGGCGTTCAGCCTGCTCGCGCGGCTCTCTCAGGACTCCAACACCAAACTCGTCGAAATCGCCTCACAGGTCGTCGACGCCGGCCCGGAGTAGTCGGGCCCGGTTCGTCGGCTCGGGGGTCGTCGGCTCAGGTGGTCGGCTCGACGATGTCGGCTCGACGATCCGTATGACGTTCACCCCCGAAACCGGCCCGAACTGTCATACGGATCGAGCCGCCACGCCGATCGGGCCGCCACACCGCTGGCCCGGCCCGACCGCTCAGCGCAGCCGGTCGGCGCGCGGGAAGCCGAGCACCGGGACGCCGCCGCGCTGCTGGAAGTCGGCCAGGCCCTTGCCCGCGAGCGCGTGGGCGCCGGTCGGCTGGCTGAAGAACATCATCCCCTTCTGGAAGAGCTGCGTGACCCCGGCGCCGTCGGGCGTCAGCGTCGGGACGCCGACCGCCTGGCCGAGCGGCCCGGTGACGCCACCGAGATCACCGAGCTTGCCGTTGAGCGCGTCGGTCGCGATGCCCAGGAGCTTCGACGACCCCGGCACGAGGTTGTCGGCCAGTCCGGTCAGCGAGTCGGGGATCAGCGAGCCCAGGTCGGCGGAACCCAATCCGGCGCCTGCACCCGGCCCCGTCGGCGGTGTCACGATCTTCGGCTTGCTCGTCTGACCCTTCACCGAGAACCACGACGATTTGAGCTGCAGCTTGGTTCGGACGTCTTCGCCGGTCGCCTCGACGGTGCCGCCCGAGCCGGATACCCGGACCCGCAAGGCGCGTCCGTTCTCTGGCCCGAGTCCGTTGGCCTCGATCACCTCGAAACTGCGCAGCGCACCGACCCCGAAAGCAGACGCGATGCTCGCGCCACTCACGGTGGCGGTCCAATTATGTTCCGGCGCAATCGAATCACCCTCGTCGACGACGGCGGGGAAACGTCCACCCGCGGTGTAACCACCGGTCGACGCGGAGAACTCCGTGAACGCCGGCTGGCCGTTCTGCCGCAGGATCTGTCCCGCGGTCGCGTCGGCCGCACGATTGGTGCGCGGGTCCTCACCCGCGACTCCGCCGTACATCTGGGAGTTCTGCGTGTCGTCGATCTTCTTGCCGCCCGCGATGGCCGAGAGCGCGTAGCTCCGCGCGACGACGGCCTGCGCCTTGAGCGCTTCCATGCCGCCCGCATCGCCCCAGCTCGGAATGCTCTCCTTGGCGATCACACCCTTGACGTAGTCGTCGAGGTTCAGTTTGTTGACCACGCGTCCGCCGTCGAGCCCGAGCGAACCGCGGTACGCCGCGTTCGACCCGCAGAACTTCAGCAACTCGTTTCCGGGGCGATTGGTCGCCGCGTTGATCGGATCGACGAAGGTCGCGGGCACCGATTGCACCGCGCCGCCGCCACAGCCGTTGGTGATGGTCGCGGTTCCACCCGAGATGCTGACAGCCTGCCCCGGCTGCACCTGCACACTGCCCACACGCGCACCTGCGTCGGCGCGGACGTTGACCGCGGACTGCTTGCTCAGTCCGACGGTGATGTCGGGCCGGTCGGCCTTGCTCAGCGTCGTCCCGCCGTAGAAGTGCTGGAGGATCTTCGACGACGACCAGCCCTTCTTGGCGTACCCGTACGCACCCCACTGGCCCATGCCACGGCCGTGACCGTGCCCGTGCCCGATCAGGACCACGCCGGGGTCGGCCACGAGACCGATGTCGGATCGCGCAGAGAAGCCGTCGCCCGCGATGACCCCTCCCACCAGCAGCGCAGGGGCAACGGCACAGACGACCGCAGACGATGTTCGACGACGTCGACTCCCCGGACGCGCCCGGGAGACGAACGGATTCGACAGTCGGAGTTTCACGGCTGTCCGCACCTCCAGCGCGCAGTTGGTCAGACTCTCCCCATCGAGGCCTGTTACAGATGTGACTAATGGGACGTATGTGACCATAGTGATTCTTCTTCCAAATACCAACCTCAGGGCATAACAACCGCGTCACGAGTTGGACGGCCCCCTCGCCCCGACCACGCGCGCATCCACGCCGCCTGGGCGCTCCGTACGGCCGAGTGGGCGCTCCGTACGGCCGAGTGGGCGTTCCGCCGGCCGAGTGGGCGCCTCCTCGCGCCGACTGGGCGCTTCGTAAAGCCGACTGGGCATGCCCACTATTCGGATCGCCGCAGTTCTTAACCTGTCGGTCGCTTACGACGCTTCATATCGTTCGACGCACCACCGCGGACCCGTCTGCCGCACGGCATCACGCAGATCGACGATTCACCGACATCGCAACCACACCGACTCCACCTCCAGGGGACACCTCATGACAAACACGCTCGACGCCGCTCCCGAGACCCAGATCTCGCGCCTCACCGTGCCCGAGATCGACGACCTGCCCGACGACCTCCAACGCCAGATCCGTTCCATCGAGCGTCAATTGGGCTACATCCCCAACTGGGTGCGCGCGTTCGCGCTCGGTGGCGCACACGCCGCGCGGTTCAACGAGTACATCCTCGGACTGCTCGACCCCAACGCCGGCCTGCTCCCCTACGCCGACCGTGAACTGATCGCCACAGTCAGTTCTGCCGAAAACGGTTGCTCCTATTGCCGTCTCAACCATGCCGTGAGCCTCGGCGATGCACTCGGCGACAAGAAGCTCGGCACCCGAATCGCCGTCGACTACCGCGAGGTCCGTGAACTCACCGCCCGCCAGCGCACACTCGCCGACTTCGCGGCCACACTCTCGGTCCGCCCGGGCGAGGTCTCCGACGACGACCTCGACAAGCTGCGCGACCTCGGACTCGACGACGCCGCGATCTACGAGGCAATCCAGGTGGTCGCAGCCTTCGCCGCAGCGAACAGGTTCAGCATCGCACTCCAGGTACGCCCCGACGACCAGTTCTTCGACTGACACCTCGCTGCCCAGCATCGCCACAGCGGAAAACTCACAGCCAAGACTCCACAGCCGCAATTCCACAAGGGGAAACGCCATGACAGAGACAACAATTCAACCGACCACCACCGAATGGGTGATCCCCGAGGACACCCTCGAACGCTTCCGCGAGCGCGCCGTCGCCCATGATCGCGACAACACCTTCTTCGCCGACGACCTCGCCGACCTCTCCGAACTCGGCTACCTGCGCGCAACGCTGCCGGTCGAACGCGGCGGCCTCGGCCTGACGCTACACCAGCTCAACGCCGAGCAGCGTCGTCTGGCCACATTTGCGCCCGCCACCGCGCTCGGGATCAACATGCACCTGTACTGGGTCGGACCGATCACCGATCAACTCGCACAGGGCAATTCGGATGTCTCGTGGCTCGCCGACGAGGTCGCGGCAGGCAAGGTGATCGCGGCCGGACACGGCGAACCCGGCAACGACCTCGTCATCGACGATTCGACGACCATCGCGACTCCGGTCGAGGGTGGTTACCGCATCACCGGCCGAAAGATCTTCACCTCGTTGTCACCGGCGTGGGATTGGCTGGGTGTGCACGCCCGCGACAACTCCGACCCCGAACACCCAAAGATCGTGCACACCTTCATTCCTCGCGGCGAAGAAGGCGTCACCACCGTCGAGACCTGGGACACCCTGAGTGTGCGGGCAACTGCAAGCCACGACACCCTGCTCGACAACGTCTTCGTTCCGCACGAACGCACCGTCGGCGTCGTCGAACTCGGCGAGCAACCCACCGGATACGTCGCGGGTATCTTCCCGTGGGTACTTCCGGCGCTCGGCAACATCTACGTCGGAATCGCCCGCCGCGCACTCGATCTCGCGATCGCCTCGGCGACGTCGCGCAGCGCGCTCAGCCTCGACGGCGAGACCGTCGCCCACAAGCCGTTCACGCAGTATCACGTCGCGGAGGCCGAACTGGCACTCGAAGCCGTGACCGGCGCACTGGACGATCTCACCAAATCGCTCACCGCCGGTGAGGATCTCGGCGACCGCGCCCTCCTGCGCCTGTTCGCCGCAAAGGAGAACAGCACCCGGGTCGCCCGACAGGTCACCGACCTTGCGCTCGAGATCGCGGGAGCCGGTGCGCTGCATCGTCGTAACGAGTTGGAGCGGCTCTACCGCGACGTACGCGCGGGCAGCTTCCACCCACCGAACTCCGACGCGGTGCGCGCTTTCGTCGGGGCGTTCGCGCTCGGACTCGCCTAAAACCCCTCAGCTCGCGCGGTCGTTCTACCCGAACCACCGCGCGAGCACCCGCGCGACGCCGTCCTCGTTGTTGCCGACCGTCACTTCGTCGGCGGCGGCGATTGCAGCCGGATGCGCGTGTCCCATCGCAACTCCGTGCCCGGCCCAGGTGAGCATCTCGACGTCGTTCGGCATGTCACCGAACGCCACGGTGCGCTCGCCGGAAAGCCCTGCGAGGTCGATCAGTTTGTCGAGACCCGACGCCTTGTGCGTGTCGGGCACCGAGAGCTCGATCAGTCCGTTGTCGGTGGAGAAGGTGACCTGCGCGATGCCGTCGACCTCCGGCAGAAGTCGCCGCGCCATCTCACCACTGGCCAGATCGGGCTGTCGCACAAGAAGTTTCACCACCGGCTCCGAGTAGACCTCGTCGTCGCCTACCTCGATGTGGTCGGGGTTGAGCCACGCGTGTCGATAACCCGCGGTCGCCACGAACGGCGGTGTCGCAGCGTCGAATTCCGACGAGCCGACCCGTTCTCCGGCAACCCCGGCGTCGGGAAGACACCGCGCGATCACCTCGCGGAGCACCGCGAGCCGATCGGTTTGCAGCAGAGCCGAATACACGATCTTGTCGTTCGCGACGTCGTAGATGATCGCACCGTTGGCGCACACCGCATATCGCACGTTGACCGCGGAACCCGGGAATTGGTCGGTGATCTCGGCGATCCAACGAGGTGGCCTGCCCGTCGCAAGGACGAACTCGGTGCCGGCATCACACGCTGCTCCGAGCACGCCGATCGTGAAGGGCGACACCGTGTTCTGGTCGTCGATCAGGGTGCCGTCGACGTCACTGGCGATCAGTGTCGGCGGGCCGTCGAATCCGACTGTGCTCTCGCCGGTCGACGCTGCGGATGCGTCACTCACCATTGGCCTTTCGCTCGCGGGCAGCAGCCTTGCGCTCGGCTTCGTCCTTCTCGATGACCGCAGCCTCCTCGGGTGTGGGTGCCGAACCACCGAGTCGGTGGGGCACCCAGAACTCACCTTCCGGGTGCGATCCGTAATCGTGCTGAACACGCAGGAGTTGCTCGCGCATCACGTCTCGTAGTCGCGATGTCTCCTGCTCCGGATTACTCGCGGCCGCAACCGTTATCGGACTGCCGTAGCGCACGCGCACCGGAATCCGACTGCGCCCCATGTCACGTGTGCCACCCTTGGTCCACTGTCGCTGCGCTCCCCAGACGATGGTCGGAATCAAGGGCACTCCTGCCTCTGCAGCCATGCGCACCGCACCGGTCTTGAAGTCCTTGAGCTCAAAGCTGCGACTGATCGTCGCCTCCGGATACACCGCGACGATCCGACCCTCTCGCAGCGACGAGACCGCGCCCCGAAAGGCCTCGACACCTTGCGATCGATCAACGGGCACGGAGCGGGTGCGGGTGATCAAGAACCGCATGATGGCGACATCCATCATCTCGGACTTGATCATGAACCGCGTTCGACGCCCCGCCTGGTACACGCCGTACGCCGCGGGCAGGAAGTCGACGTAGCTCGTGTGGTTGATCACCAGGACCGCACCACCGTCGGCGGGGATGTTGTCGAGACCGTCGAATCGCAGGTCCATCTTCTGGCCGCGGACGATTCCGGTGGCGATCAGTTCGAGAACACGGAAGACCGGCTCCCGACGCGACGAGTCGCCGTTGTCACCTCTCGACTCAGAACTCACCCGTCCAGCCTATCGGGCAGCCCGCCGCCCACCTGAGGGCAACCACTCGGGGCACCTACTCCGGCGACGACTCGTCACGCGCCGCCCTGCGCGCGTCCCGGGCAGCCTTCTCCTCGGCGTCCAGGCGGTTGGCTTCCTCCAGCGTCGGCGCCGAACCTCCCAGTCGCGCGGGCACCCAGAACTCACCCTTGGGGTGCTCACCGTAGGCGTCCTGCAGTTCGAGCAGCTTCTCGCTCATCGACTTGTGCAACTGCGCGGTCAAGGTGTCGGGATCGCCGACCGGCTCGATCGGCTCGGCCACGCCGACCATGATCTTGTAGCCCGTGCGGCCCAGTTGCTTGGGGTATCCCTTGGTCCAGACGCGCTGCGCCCCCCAGATCACCGTCGGGAGCAGCGGCGCCCCGGACTCGAGTGCCATGCGCGCGGCACCGTTCTTGAAGTCCTTGAGCTCGAAACTCCGGCTGATCGTCGCCTCCGGATACACCCCGACCAGCTCGCCCTGCTTGAGGTACTCGACTGCCTGGTGATAGCTGTCGGCGCCATTGGCCCGGTCGACCGGGATGTGCTTGAGCGCCCGCATGATCGGCCCCGAGACCTTGTTGTCGAAGACCTCTTTCTTCGCCATGAAGCGCACGTACCGCTTGCCCTGGAGATACGCCGGGATGCCCGCGTAGGTGAAGTCCATGTAGCCCGTGTGATTGAGCGCAACCACGCCCGGCCCGCTCTTGGGGACGTTCTCGACGCCGGAGATCTCGAACTTCAGGCCTTCGGCCAGCCACAACAGTCGCGCGGTTGTGATCACAGAGGCGTACACGGGTTCCATGTGTCGAGCTTAGCCAGTGCCGCAACACCTGAGCGTGACTCATCTACACCCGCGGGCACATACGAGGAAGTGCGCCCTGTCACAGCGATCGAGAACGGTACCGAAGCCCCATGACGCGAGTTGCACGCAGTCGATAGATTGGATGGTCGAGAGCTCCACCGCGCGACCCGTAGAACTTCAGCCCCCGCGCGAACACGAAAGGCCCCACGTGCAGATCACCAGCATCGGACACGCCGGTTTCCACCTCCAGACCAACGCAGGCTCGATCCTCTGCGATCCCTGGACCAACCCGACGTACTTCGCGTCGTGGGTGCCGTTCCCCGACAACTCCGAACTCGACTGGAAAGCGCTCGGCCAGTGCGACTACCTCTACGTCTCGCACCTGCACCTCGACCATTTCGACGAGCGCAACCTGCGTGAGAACGTCAGCAAGGACGCGACGGTCCTGCTCCCCGACTACCCGGTCCCCGACCTCAAGCGCGAGCTCGAGAAGCTCGGGTTCACCAAGTTCGTCGAGACGACCGACTCGGTCAAGACCACGGTCAGCGGCCCCAAGGGCGACCTCGACATCATGATCATCGCGTTGCGCGCACCCGCCGACGGCCCGATCGGCGACTCCGGCCTCGTCGTCTCCGACGGCGAGACCACCGCGTTCAACATGAACGACGCCCGACCGATCGACCTCGACGTCATCGCCGAGCAGTTCGGCCACGTCGACGTCCACATGCTGCAGTACTCGGGCGCCATCTGGTACCCGATGGTCTACGACATCCCGAAGCGCTCCAAGGCCAACTTCGCCGCGCAGAAGCGTCAGCGCGGCATGGACCGCGCGCGCTCCTACATCGAACAGGTCGGGGCGACGTGGGTCATCCCGACAGCAGGCCCACCGATGTTCCTCGACGACGACCTGTTCGAGCTGAACGACTTCGGCTCCGGGATCGACGATCCCTCCCAGAACGCACGGCCGGGCGACGTGACGTCGATCTTCCCCGACCAGGAGACCTTCCTCGAGCAGATGGTCATCCACGGCACCGACGACGGCGAGCATCACCGCGGCCTGATGATGGTGTCGGGATCGACGGCCCGCTTCACCGGTTCGACGCTCGACGAGGTCAGCCACCCGTACGCCCCGCACGACGTGTTCGGCGAGAACAAGCAGGCGTACCTCGAGCAGATGAAGGAGAAGTTCGCACCGGTCATCGCCGCACAGAAGAAGACCTGGGCAGTCGACGACGGCGAGTCGCTCCTCGAACCTCTCCGCGAGTTGTTCGAGCCGATCATGGTGCAGTCGGACCTGATCTGCGACGGCATCGGCTACCCGGTCGGTCTGGTCATCACCCCGGACTTCCGTAGCAAGGACGGCGCCGACCACCCGCAGGCGCAGACCGTCGTGCTCGACTTCCCCAACCGCATCGTGCGCGAGCCAAAAGAGGGAGAGGGCAAGTACCGCTACGGTTTCCGCATCGCCCCCGAACTGGTGCGCACGGTGCTGCGCGATCAAGAGCCCGACTGGGTCAACACCATCTTCTTGTCGACGCGGTTCACCACGTGGCGCATCGGCGGCTACAACGAGTACCTCTACACCTTCTTCAAATGCCTCACCGACGAGCGAATCGCATACGCCGACGGCTGGTTCTCCGAAGCGCACGACGACTCGGCGTCGATCGTCAAGGACGGCTGGGAAATTCAACGCCGCTGCCCGCACCTCAAGGCCGACCTCTCCAAGTTCGGTGTGATCGAGGGCGAGAAGCTCACGTGCAATCTGCACGGCTGGCAGTGGGACCTTCCGTCGGGGCGCTGCCTGACGTCGAAGGGACATGAGTTGCGCTCCAAGCACATTGACGCGCCGTGACAATCCTGAGCGTGACAAGCCAACTGTGACAAGCGAACTGTGACAACGGAACCGGGCCAGCGCACGTACGCCGGGCGTCCCGTCGCCGACCGGCTGGCGGAGAGGCGTCGACGCTTTTTCGACGCGGCACTGGGCGAATTCGCCTCCGCCGGCTACGCCAAGTCGTCGGTGACGTCGATCTGCCGAGAAGCGGGCCTGTCGCGTCGACAGTTCTACGAGCTGTTCTCCGACCGCGAAGAACTCCTCGTCGCGCTCTACGACGAGATCCAGGGTGCCGCCCGAGATGCCGTCGCAACCGCGTTGTCGGAGAGCACTTCTCGTGACACGCACGTATTGGCAACCGCCGCGATGCGCGCCTACATGCGCTCTGTGGGCACCGACCCCCGGCGTGCCGAGGTGTCGTTCGCACAGATCGTCGGAGTCAGTCCGCGTGTCGAACAGCACAGACTCGACGGCCGCGACGAGTGGGTGTCGTACTTCGTGGCCGCGATGTCGGCCTTCGCGGGAAGGCCCACCGACTCGCGCACGGATCAGCTCGGAATCGCCTTCGTCGGCGCGCTCACTGCGATCGTGCACCGCTGGAGCCTCTCCCCCGATCCCGAGACGATCGACGACGTCGTCGAACTTCTCGCCGACGTCCTCCTGGCGTTCGCTGAAATCTGACCCCTCTGAGGATCCGACCAGCCTGTCGAGATCTGGCCAACTCCGCGCCGATCTTGTGTGCCACACCACACCGGAGTAGCTTCTCCCCACAGTGAGACGTTGGTGTCTCACTCATTGGCGACGAGGAGTCACCCAGGTGAGTCGGGAAACAGGTCACGCAGTCAGGCGTGTGTCGACAGTCGTGGTTGCGGCACTGATGGCGATCGGCATGATTGCGGGAGCGTTGACCTCCGGCGCAGGGCAGGCGTCGGCGGTGCCGGTCGCGCCGGCGCTCCCCTTCCCCGTTCCGCCGGCCATCCCCGAGTTCGACAAGAGTTTCTACTCGCCACCCGCGCAGACCGTGGCCACCAAGCAGCCCGGTGAGCTCATCGCGGCTCGACGAGTCAACCTGGCCGCGCTCTCGATCTTTCCGTTGAACGTCGACAGTTGGCAGTACTCCTTCCGCTCGACCAACACTCGCGGCGAGCCGATCGCCTCCGTCGCCACCGTGCTGAAACCTCGAGGCGGTGCGAAACCCGGTCCGTCCAAGCTCGTCTCGTGGCAGTCGGCCGAGGATTCGACGGCGCAGTACTGCGCGCCGTCGTATGCATTGCAGCAGGCCTCGATTCCGGGAACCCTGACCGGCTCGGTCGATTCCACATTTGAACTGCTCCAGATCACGTCGCTCGTCGCGGCCGGCTACTCGGTGGTGATCCCCGACCATCAGGGACCCGATTCCGCTTTCGCCGCAGGCCCTCTCGCCGGGCGCATCACCCTTGATGCGATTCGGGGTGCACGGAACTTCACGCCGCTCGGACTCAAGCGCGACCTGCGAGTTGGTCTGATGGGCTACTCCGGTGGTGCCATCGCGACCGGCTGGGCGTCGGAGCTTCACGAGTCCTATGCTCCCGAGCTGCCGATCGTCGGTGCAGCCGAAGGTGGCGTGCCCGCGAACATCCGCGCGCTCGTCGACCTCGCCAACAACAACGCGGCGTCCGGCCTCATCCTCGCCGGGGTGATCGGTGTCAGCCGCGAGTACCCAGAGCTCGCGGCTTTCCTACGCGCACATACCAACCCGCTGGGCAAGGCGCTCATCGCGGGCAAGAATCCCCTGTGCCTCTCCTACCAGGCGGCACTCGCCCCGTTCCTCAACATCAAGGGACTGATCGACGTCCCCGGTGACCCACTGGACTACCCGACACCACGAAAAGTGCTGAACGAGTTGAAGATGGGGCGAAACACTCCGACCTTCCCGATGTTCATCTACCAATCGAATCCCGACTGGATCGCCCCGGTTGGTCCGGTCAACACCCTCGTGAAGACCTACTGCGCAACGCCGGGAGCCGACATCCAGTACACGCGCGACCACTTCAGCGAGCACATCACGCTGGCCGTCGAAGGCTTCGCTCCTGCAGTCGTCTGGATGGCAGATCGCCTGAACGGCAAGCCCGTTCGACGCGGATGCCATACGAGCGACCAGGGAACGATGGCACTCAACCCCGACACCTGGCCCGCTTTCGTCAACCTCGTCGGCAACAACCTCGCAGCGCTCGTGGGGCAGCAACTCGGTCGAAACCCGGTGCACCCCTGATCGTCAACACCTGACACACCCAGCTGCACGAGAACAGGCAGCGCGGTTGTCCCCTGAATTGTGGTCACGCATTGTGCCCTGGACGCATGATGTCCGACGCCTCTCCGCGCGACAATTGGCGTGACATTCACTTTGGTGAACGTCATATGTCCACCACGCCAACGGACGGGGACGCGATGACCGAAAAGCACGACGACCGCGTTGATTCGGCTGACTCGCGGCCCGATCCACGCCCGCCGAGCCTCGCCGATGCACTGATTCCCATCATCGCGCTGGCCGTGCTGATCGCCGGGTCGCTCGCGCTCTTCGGACTCGACGCGCTCGACGGCCCGCTCCAGGTCGCACTCATCCTGTGTTGCGCGATCGTCACCCTGATCCTGTTCAAGAACGGGTACCGGTGGGATGACGTGGAGGAAGCCAGCCGGGGAGCGCTCTCGTCGATCACGTCGGCACTGTTCATCCTGCTCGCTGTCGGCGCGTTGATCGGTACCTGGAACCTATCGGGCACCATCCCGACGCTGGTGTACTACGGAATTCAGATTCTCTCGCCGGGCTACTTCTATGTTGCGGCGGCGCTCGTCTGCGGCATCATCGCCATGTCGATCGGCAGCTCGTGGACCACCGTGGGCACGATCGGAGTCGGACTCGTCGGCATCGCCGGGCTCCTCGGTGTGTCCACGGCGATCTGCGCGGGAGCAGTCATCTCGGGTGCCTATCTCGGCGACAAACTCTCGCCGCTGTCCGAAACCACCGTTCTTACAGCGCAGATGGTCAAGGTCGATCTGTTCACGCATATCAAGAACCAAGCGTGGACCTCGCTGCCCGCATTCGCGATCGGCTGCGTCGTCTTCGCCATCCTGGGCGTGGCCGGTCCGGCCGTGACACCCACTCCCGGGGAGGACGTCGAATTGGCGGGTCTCAACGGTGTGTTCTGGATCAACCCGGTCAACCTGATCCCCCTGCTGTTGCTGATCGTGCTGTCCATCCGCAAATGGCCTCCGTACCTCGCGCTCATCACGGCATCGCTCGTGGCAGCGGTCATGGCTCCGTTCACCCAACACGACGCGCTGACCGCATTCGTCGCAGGTTTCGAAGGATCGACGAACCCCGTGGTGGGCGCAATCCAGGCCGGCTGGAAAGCAATGGCCAACGGTTTCGAGGCCACCACCGGTGTCGCCGACATCGATCGGCTCGTGTCGCGCGGCGGCATGGACAGCATGTTGCTCACCATCTGGCTGATCATCGGCGCAGTCACCTTCGGTGCGCTACTCGAGAAGTTCGGCCTCATCAATCGGATCATCGATCCGATGATCGCGGCGGCACGCACGCGCGGTCGACTGTATCTGACGGTGTTCGCGACCTGCTTCGGTCTCAACGTCGTCGCGGGCGATCAATACATCGCGCTGGTCCTGCCAAGCCGTATCTATCGAACAGTGTTCATACAGAGACGTATTGCGCCAGAGAATCTTTCGCGGCTGTGTGCAGACAGCGCCACCGTCACCTCACCCCTCGTGCCGTGGAACTCCTGCGGCGCGTTCATGGGCGCTGTCCTCGGCGTCGCGACGCTCTCGTATCTTCCGTTTGCCGTCTTCTGCTATGCGAGTCCCATCCTCAGCGTGATCTACGGCTTCACGGGTTTCAAAGTCCGAACCCTCTCCACCGACGAGGCCGAAGCACTCGAGAACTCAGCCTGAGATATCCCGCCCGTCTCGCACCAAGAAGCCATCATCGACTGCAGCGCAATACAATTCGTGCCTCGTACGCGCACGGTGCCCCTGTGCCTCGTACTTCTGGCGCACACGGTCGATGTACTGCTTGGCGGTACTCGAAGCGATACCCATCCGACGTGCCACACTGTCGAGCTTCATCCCGCATGCGTACAGCCGCAGCGCTTCGATTTCCTTGGGAGACAGGTCTGGTCGCCCGGCGTCACGATCGGACAGCACAGCTCGAGCCAGCGTGGGTGTCATCCAGATCTCTCCCGTGAGGGCGGCGTCGACGGCAGAGTGGAGGCTGTCGAGTTCGTCCTGTTTGGACACCACGGCCGAACAGCCGGCACCGACCATGCGTCGCACATGTCGCGCACTGGCCAACGCCGACAACACGATCACCGCCACCCCGCGGCTCACGACCGACGCGACCACCTCGTCATCGGCGATTCCCGCCGCTCCCAGATCGAGATCGAGCACCATGACGTCGACGTCGTCGCGACCGGCAGCCTGGTTGAGGTCAGTGGTGCTGAGCACCACGTCGTGCCCCCACCCCGATAGTCGAGCGGCTACCGCTTCACGCACGAGTGTGTGGTCGTCGACAATCGCCAGCCGTGCCATGTCACGCTCCTCCTAATTCGACGATGCCGTCGCTGAATGTGTCTGCGACGACAGTCACCCGGACAGGCGAGTCCTCGTTGAAGACCCCGACAGTCACTCGCTCACCGCTGCGCGCGTCTCCGATGCAGTCGATGACGGCGCGGACGACATCGTCGGTGACGTCACCACCTGAGAGCGCCTCACCACCGAAGAAGTGCAGCGTGAGCAACACCTGCGCGCTCCGTGCCGACTCGATGACACCGAGCCAGCGGCTCTGCTGTCCGACCGGAGTCGCGATCAACGCTCGTAGAGCGCTTTCCTCAACGGCGGCGGCGGCGCGCACGTCGGGATCGTCCATGCGCTGCGGGCTCCGGACCAGTTCGGTGAGCAGGGCACGTGCCGGCTTCAACATCGAATACCCCTGCACCGCATGAAAGTTTATTTCCGCGGTGCGTCGTTCCAACTCCTCGCGCCGAAACAGTTCACTGCGGTGTTGGTCTTCTATCTCGATGGCAAGTGCCGCTGTGCGACTCCGAACAACGGCAAAGACCGCGATCAGCAATGCGTCGGCGAACAGCGTGACGACCGCCGACGATGTGGCATTCGCGGAGAACAGCATCGTGGTCAGCATTGCCGTCGCCCCGATCATCAACAGCGGCAACACCACTGCGCGACGACCGTCAATGAGGATGAAGCAGATGCAGATTCCCGCTGCCGCGTCGCCCAACCACGCCATGTTCGACGGTGCAAGTCCTCCATTGGCAGACGGTGCCCCACTGATGAGCGGACTCACTGCCGCGACTGTTCCGGCGGCAATCATCCCGACGTAGCCCACGGCGACAACCCTCGCGGGCAAGCGTCCGCCGCGCCGGCCTGCGCTGGTGAGCGTGATCAGCACCGCGGCGACGATAAGCCAGGCAGCGAGTGCGGGCGCGACTGCACGCGTCGACCACCCCGTACGAAACGTGGTTGCCAACAGTGCGACGGCGAAGAACTCGACGAGCAGGATCGGTACCAGCCGCACAGCTATCCCGGATATCGAGTCGGCCAAGATGTTTCGGCCGTCGACGCTCTGCAACGGGGGCACCGTGAGCCTCACCCTGGTTCCCTCACCCGGGGCTGATTCGACATCGACGAGCACCATCGCGTCGCGGGCGCGCAGACTCAGTGCGCGGACGAGGGTCGCGGTGTCGTCGATACCAACACCTTCGTCGCTGATGACGACTCGATTGTCGGACTCGTCGACCGAGATGCCCACTCGGTCTGCTCCGGAGTGCTTGGCGGCGTTGATGATCGACTCACCTATGACACCGATGATTTCTTGCCTTCGCCACTGCGGTTGCCGCGCCACCAGTGCGTCGAGTTCAGCGTGCCCGTGCACCACAAGGTCGATGTCGAGGGTTTCCGCGTAGCCGACAAGGTCGGAGATCGTCGGTGCACCAGGGATACGGAACCGCTCCAAGGCATCGATCGCGCGGACGTCGGCGGCACATCGCGCGCGTATGGCATCGCAGCCGCTGACGATCGCCCCGTTCGCCACGGCGCCGAGCGTGTTCACCACGGTGTCGTGCAGAACGCGGGACTGATGGCTGGCGAGCTCGGCCACGGCGATGCCTCGGACCACCGTGCACTCGGTACGTTCACGAGACGACCGGTGATTGTCGGTCAGCTCGGCGATGTCACGCCAACCCGACGTGAGCAGCGCGACGGCGGCGGTGGAGCACAGGGTGTAGACGGGGATGACCAGTGCGTAATACGAGGTGAACGCATAGGGGTGTGCGGCGCTACCAAAGCCGATGGCGAGGCCCGTCACTCCGGAGAGAACCCCGGCCCCCACCAGTGCGGTTCGCGGCGTCCCCAGTAGCGCGGCGACGATTCCGACGCACAGGCATACGTTCAATACGAGCCGCAGCGCACCGATGCTCGCGCTGTCTGCCGACACCGCGAGCGCGACACACACCAACGCCCACGTGGTCACGGGCGCCCACGCCGATGACCGCAAGGCAACGGTTACCAGCCAACAGCACGCGTGTACGACGAACAGAACACGAATTGCAGTTGCGTGCTGAAAAGAATCCGCGAAATTTTCGAAGACGAAGAACTGGGCCACCGACATAACGCCCGACCACATGAGTGCTGCCGAACGCAATACCCGGGTCACTCCCGTCGAATACGACTCGGAGGTATCGGGCTCACGGTGCACCGGTGAACGCCAGTGCCACAACGGTTCGATGTGCCGATCAGACTGTCGGGCACGCAGCGAGAGCATCGAATCCGACATCTACTCACCTCCGCGCACGAGCGTCTGTCGGGATACTCCCAGAGTGCACGGCGTCGCGCTTCGCAGACAGTCGAATAAGGGACAAAGGTCCTACACACAGATAAAAAGTCCCTGCGGAAACCGACCGAAGCTCAGAAGATGATGCTGAGCACGATCACCGACAGCGGCAGGGCGATGAACACCGATATCAGATACGTCGCCAGGAATCTCTTGTTGTCAACGGAGCGATCCGCGAGCCATTCCGCACATCGGAGCGGAATCCATCGAAGGAACGGGACTCCGAAGATCACCGCCACAGCCGCGACGTTGTACACAACATGAACCAATGCGGTCTGCAATCCGGTCTTCGCGTTGGCTCCGGTAACCGCGAAAGCCGCGAGTAGAGCGGTCAGAGTGGTACCCAGATTGGCGCCGAGCGTTACCGGGTACACCTGCTTCGGTGTGATTGCACCGGTACCGACAAAGGGTACGAGAATCGTATTCGTGACTGTCGAGGACTGGGTCATCACGGTCACACCGAAGCCGGTCAGCATCGCTCGCATCGGACCTCGGTCAACGGCGACCATGAGTGCGCTCCGAGCGCGTCCGACCATCAGATCCTTGAGGAGCGTGGAGAGCAGCCTGATGGCGAAAAAGATCATCGCGATGCCGACCAGAACAACGAGAAGTGCGCCCAGGTATTGAGAGCCGATCCCGCCCACGACGTCGACGACGAGAGTCACCACGGGACGCGTCAGCCAACGAATGACATTCATATTCGACGGATCGGGAAGACTGCTGCCGTACAGCAGATCGGTGAGCCAGCCCGAAATACGCGCCAGCGGGTGAAAGATCAGTTCCAGCGGAAAGAAGATCAACAGCGCCAGCATGTTGAAGAAGTCGTGAATTGTCGACGCCATCAGGGCACGGCGGAACTCCTCACGCGAACCGACGAAACCGAGCGCGACAAAGGTACAGGTAACCGTGGTACCGACGTTCGACCCCATGACGATGGGCACCGACTCGTTCACTGTCAACGCACCCGTACCCACTGCGGTGACGACGATCGCGGTGACTGTCGTCGACGACTGGATGATGACGGTGGCAAGCACACCGACGGCTAGTCCCACAAAGGGATTGCCTGCAAAGGCGAAGAGCTGATGGGCGCGTTCATCGCCCAGCATGCGAAAGCCTCGCCCGATGACGCTCACAGCGCTGATGAGAAGCAACAGTGCAAGCACGACTGCGAGCCACAGACCGGTGGTCCGGAGCACCGATCGTCGAGAAGCGGACTCGCGCTTGGGATTTGGAATCACAGCCATGGCGCCACCGTAGAGACAAGGCCGATTCACGCGTGGTGAACATTTCGTGCACGAATGGCTAACGCCGTACCCGCACACGGCCGCGACCTGCGTAAAACTGCCGGGCGCGGCCTCCGTGACCCCCGAAGTGCGGACACGATTCCGACGGCCGACGACATGACCGCGATGCAGTATTGACCCGCAGCCACCCGACCCCAGGAGCGCGCACATGGCGACTGCCGAACCTGCCACGACCGCCAACGACTCCGACCAGAAGGTCAACCTCCCGACGCTGACCGCGATGGTGGTCGGATCGATGGTCGGATCGGGAGTCTTCTTGCTTCCCAGGCGATTCGGAACCGAGACCGGAGTACTCGGGGCCATCATAGCGTGGGCCATCGCAGGCACCGGAATGCTGATGCTCGCCTTCGTGTTCCAGCGACTCGCGGTGCGCAAACCGACGCTCGACGCCGGCATCTTCGCCTACGCCAAGGCCGGATTCGGCGACTACGTGGGTTTCAACTCCGCGTTCGGTTTCTGGGCGTCGGCCTGCGCGGGAAACACGTCGTACTGGGTGCTCATCATGGCGACGACGAGCGCACTGTTTCCCGCACTCGGTGACGGTTCGACCGTGCTCGCAGTGGTGTTGTCGTCACTGGGGTTGTGGCTCTTCTTCTGGATGATCAGTCGCGGGGTCAAGCAGGCCGCCATCATCAACCGCATCGCAACGGTCGCCAAGATCGTCCCGATCCTCGTCTTCATCGTGCTGGCCCTGGTGATGCTGGATGCAGGCTATTTCAGCGACAACTTGTGGGGCGGCAACGGCATCGAGGTCGGGTCGCTGTGGGAGCAGGTCAAGGGAACCATGCTCATCACGGTCTTCGTGTTTCTCGGGATCGAGGGTGCGAGCATGTACTCCCGATTCGCCAAGAAGCGCGAAGATGTCGGGCGGGCAACAGTTTTCGGCTTCATCGGCGTGCTCGGCGTGTTCGCCCTGGTGACCCTCGTCTCCTATGGCGCGATGCCGCAGGGCGAGCTGGCCGACATCGATCAACCGTCCATGGCATCGGTGTTGGAATCCCTTGTCGGCGAGTGGGGTTCGGTCTTCATTCGCATCGGCGTCATTCTCTCGGTACTCGGCGCTTATCTCGCCTGGACACTGATGGCCGCCGAGGTTCTGTACATCCCGGCGCGCAGCAACGACATGCCCCGATTCCTCAGCCGCGAGAACAAGTCCGGCGCCCCGGTACCGGCCCTCGCGTTCGCGACCGGACTGGTGCAGATCCTCCTCATCGTGATCCTCTTCGTCGACGACGGCCTCGACTTCATGCTCGACCTCACCGCCGCGCTGGCGCTCCTCCCGTACCTTCTCGCGGCCGCCTACATGCTCAAACTGACGCTGACACGCGAGACCTACGGTCCCTCGGAGAGTGGAGCCACCACGAGTCGTCGCTCGGTCGATATGGTGATCGCGGCCGTGGCGGTGATCTACACGGTCTTCCTGGTCTGGGCCGCGGGCTGGGACAAACTGTTGCTGTCGTGCATCCTCTACGCGCTCGGCACGATCCTCTACATCGTTGCCAGGCGTGAGCAACGACTTCCGATCTTCCGGCCTGCCGAAGCCGTACTGTTCGGCGTGTTCCTCGTGGGTGCAATCGGTGGAATCGTCTATCTCGCAACGGGTTCGGAAGACATCTTCGACCATCCCGAACATGAACGGCACTCCTACTACGTCGATGACCCGACCGCGCACCATCATCCCGACAACACGAAAGGCACACCATGACCACAGCAGCATCTCTCTACGGGGTCCATTCCGAAGTCGGCAAGCTGCGCAAGGTGCTGGTGTGCGCACCGGGACTCGCGCATGAGCGCCTGACCCCGTCCAATGCGGACGACCTGCTCTTCGACGACGTGCTCTGGGTCCAGAACGCCAAGCGTGACCATTTCGATTTCATCACCAAAATGCGTGACCGTGGCGTCGACGTCGTCGAACTGCACAACGTGTTGACGGAGACGATGGACATCCCCGAAGCACGAACCTGGCTACTCGACCGCAAGATCGTCGCCAACGAGACCGGGCTCGGTCTGATCGGCGCAACTCGCCAGTTCCTCGATGAATGCGACTCCCGCGAACTGACCAGATTCCTCATCGGCGGACTCTCCACCGTCGACCTACCCGTCGAGTTGAGGCCGAGTTACGTAGCCCTCGTCGACGAGGCCAACGGCCGCGGCGAATACCTGATGCCTCCGCTGCCCAACACGCTCTACACCCGCGACACCACCTGTTGGATCTACGGCGGTGTCACCCTCAATCCACTCTTTTGGCCTGCACGTCACGACGAGACGCTGCTCATGAAGGCGATCTACGAATTCCATCCCGACTTCGTCGGCGCCCAGGTCTGGTGGGGCGACCCCGAAATCAACTGGGGCTCTGCAACTATCGAGGGGGGCGACGTACTGATACCCGGCGACGGGGTGGTCCTCATCGGGATGAGTGAGCGTACGTCGCGGCAGGCGGTCACGCAGGTCGCCGTCGAACTGTTCGCGCGCGGTGCTGCGAGCAAGGTAGTGGTCGCGAGCATGCCGAAACTGCGGTCGGCCATGCACCTCGACACCGTGTTCACCTTTGCCGATCGGGACCTCGTGTCGGTCTATCCGCAAATCGTCGACGCGATCCGTCCCTTCACGCTCGTTCCGTCCGACACCGCACCGGGCGTCGAGGTCATCGCCGAGTCGGACCACTTCCTCACGGTTGTCCGCAAGGCACTCGGCCTCAACGAACTCCGCGTGGTCGAGGCGGGAGGCAGCGCATACGATTCCGAGCGACAGCAGTGGGACAGCGGTAACAACCTCGTGGCCGTCGAGCCCGGAGTCGTGTTCGCCTACGACCGCAACACCTATACCAACGGACTGCTGCGCAAGCAGGGGGTCGAGGTCATCACCATTGTCGGCGCCGAACTCGGTCGCGGACGCGGCGGCGGTCACTGCATGACCTGTCCACTCATCCGCGACGGACTCCCCGCGTGACGCCGAACGGCGCCGCGCGACTATCGCTTGTCAGCAGCGCGGCGCCGGCCGGCCGGCGAACCTGTCGTTGAGGTACGCGAACGCATCACCGGTCCACGGCGCGAGCGCCTCGGCATGGTCGAGGCCCTTGTACACATGGATCGACGTGGAAAGTCCACGCGCACAGTAGCTTCTGCTCAGCCCCACCACATCGGCGGTGAGCATCACACCGTCGCCCCGACCGTCCTTGTCGCCGACGCCGAGCATCATGGGCGTTCGGGGTGTGCCGAGAGAACCCATCACGTTCGCCTTGATCGCCGCGGGGATACCCGGAACGTCGAGGAGTGACGGGTACTGCGGGAGCAGCAACGACGAATCGGTCAGGTTGGGGTACTTGCCGAGAAAGTTGTTGATGCACTCACCGCGGATGTCGCCGAGCACCTGAACCCCCTTGGGCGACAGGTACTTCTCGATGCCGATGCCGTAGGTCTCGTCGTAGACGCTCATGAGCGCGGGGATCACCGCCGACCACCGCGTGGTCCCGTTGACATAGGCGAGGTTGTTTGCGGGGTTGACCAGCACACCACCCGCCGTCGCACCGACCAGGTTCAACTCGGGGGCATACGACGGCGCCAACTCGGCTCCGAATCCTGTCGGGATGGACCCGCCCGAGTATCCGTAGAGGCCGACCGGCGTCGAGGCCGGAGCGCGCAGAAACCGTTGTGCCGCACGGATTCCGTCGAGCGCGGCGTGCGCCGATTCCTTCCCGATGGTCCACCGCATGTTGGGACCCTCGTAGTCGGGAACCACCACCGTGTAGCCGGCCGAGACCATCGACGCGATCATCGTGACATCGACCGCACTCGACGACGACTTGCCACCGCGCAACGTGTACGACGGATCGCACTGGCTGCCGAGCGCGTCGTAGAACTCGTGATACGAGATCATGCGTCGCGGCGTCCCGGGCCTGCTGCCCGGCGGCGAGATGATCGTGGTGACCGTCGACGACGGCGCCCCGAAGGCATCGTTGGTCCGGTACAGCAGTTGCGTGCCCGTCGCGGGCAGGCTCGTGCCGTTCGTGCCGAGCGTCACCACACGCGACGAGATCACCGCGCCGGGCCGCAGCCCACCGATCGGCTCGCTCGGGGTGTAGAACGGGTCGTTCGCAGGCGTAACCGTTGGCGCCGCAGCGGGACTCGCGGCCTGCCCGGTCGACGGGGGTGCCGCCGACGCCGAACCCGCCGAATACCCCGAGTACCCCAGCAGCGACAATGACAACACAAGCGCGACGACGACCGCTCGTACCAACACCGACCGTCGACTCACATCTACTCTGCGCACCCGCTCAAACTAGAACAGCGCCACCATCCGCGCAGCACGATCCACCAAGACGACGATCAGACGACGCCCCCGCGGGTCACTTCGATTGCGCGTTGCTCGATATCGGCGTCGGTCGCAGCGGACAGGTCGATCGCAGCGACGCCCAGAATGCGGTCATAGACGGACTTGTCGTGTTCTGCCAACCACTTCGAGAACTGCTCGGCGACGTCGGCCTTGCCCTTCCCGTGCCCGAGGAGAACGAACGAGCGGTCTTTCAGATCGAGCTTGATCGATCCGGACAATTCCTTGAAGAAGGCGTCGAGCTCCTTCTCGTCGTCGCGGCCGGTTGCGCGTTCGACGGTCCGCAGGTGACGCGCGACGGACTGCTTGTCGCGCACCTGTTCCGCGGCGTCGGTGACCTTCACCTCGTCGAGGTCGTAGGACAGAATCCGCGCGCCCTTGGCGTCGACGGTGACCACGGCCAGATCTCCCTCACCCTGGTCCTCAGGCTTGGCAGCCAGCAGGTGGCGAGCGAGCTCGATGTCCTCGATCGACACGCGCCCGTCGTGCGGGCGGTGAAAGACTTCGCGATGCCCGTTGAGCGATACCGACAGACGGTCGCCGTGCTCCTGCTCGACCTCGTCCGCGACGTCCTCCCACATGTTGATGAACTGCGTCCACTCGATGTCGCGCGGAGCGGGATGTCCGAGGATGGCGTCGCGTGTCTTGCGGTTGTGAGCGTTCACGTGTGTCAGTTCTCCTGTGCCGCACCGGATGCGGCTGGTTGTTGGGATTCCTTTGTAGCGGACGTATCAGTCTTGGTCGGTTCTGCGGACGTCGCGGGCGCCTCAGCGAGCTCGTCGGCCGGAGCCGAAGCCGCTGCGTCCTTCTTCACCGACAGGGTGAGCCTCGGCTCTCCCGCGTCGACGACGACAGTGTCGCCGGGTTCGACCGCACCCTTGAGCACGAGGTTCGACAGCTCGTTGTCGAGCTGCTTCTGAATCAACCTCCGCAGTGGGCGCGCACCGAACTCCGGCTGGTAACCCTCTTCGGCGAGTTGATCTTTCGCGGCGTCGGTCACGTCGAGTCCGATGCTCTGCGACTTCAGCATGCGTCGCGTTCCGTCGAGAGTCAGGTCGACGATCTGGCGTAGTTGCGTCTTGTCGAGTCGATCGAATACGACGGTCTCGTCGATCCGGTTGAGGAACTCGGGACGGAACCGCTGGCGCAGCAGATCCATCACGTCGGGGACCACCTTCTCCACGTCACCGTCGGGTGCGTTGAGGATGAGATCCGAACCGATGTTGCTCGTCATGATCACCAGCGTGTTCTTGAAATCGACTGTGCGACCCTGACCATCGGTCACCCGACCGTCGTCTAGCAACTGCAGCAGCACGTTGAACACGTCCGGGTGTGCCTTCTCGATCTCGTCGAACAGGATCACCGAATACGGCTGGCGGCGAACCTTGTCGGTGAGCTGACCGGCGTCGTCGTATCCGACGTATCCGGGAGGTGCACCGACGAGTCGTGCGACGTTGTGCTTCTCCTGGAACTCGCTCATGTCGAAGCGGATCATCCGGTCCTCGTCGCCGAAGACCGCTGCGGCAAGGGCTTTCGCTAGTTCCGTCTTGCCGACGCCGGTCGGCCCGAGGAAGAGGAACGATCCGATCGGCCGGTTGGGATCGGAGAGTCCAGCCCGCGCCCGGCGCACTGCCTCGGCCACGGCGGTCACCGCCTTGTCCTGGCCGATCACCCTGTCGTGCAGTGTGTTCTCGAGGCCGAGCAACTTCTCGCGCTCCTCGGTGGTCAACTCCGACACCGGGATTCCGGTCTGCCTCGACACCACCTCGGCGATGTCCATGACGGTCACCTCCGGCGTCGGCGACTGACCCGCGGCACCGGCATTCGCGCGCTTCTCGTCGATCTCGGTCTTGAGTTGGTTCGCGCGCTCGTAGTCCTCGTTGGCGACGGCCGATTCCTTCTCGCGTTCGAGGCGAGCGACCTCCTCCTCGAACTCTCGCGTCTCGGGGTCGGGAGTCTTGGTACGCAACCGGACTCGCGCACCCGCCTGGTCGATCACGTCGATCGCTTTGTCGGGCATGAACCTGTCGGTGACGTAGCGGTCGGTCAATTCGGCTGCGGCGACGAGGGATTCCTTCGTGTACCGCACCTGGTGGTGTTCTTCGTAGACGTCGGCGAGACCCTCGAGGATCTGGATCGTGTCGTCCACGGACGGTTCGGAGATCATCACCGGCTGGAAGCGACGTTCGAGTGCCGCATCCTTTTCGATGTACTTGCGGTACTCGTCGATCGTCGTCGCGCCGATGGTGTGCAACTCGCCCCGGGCGAGGGCAGGCTTGAGCATGTTGCCCGCATCCATCGAACCCTCGCCGCCGGATCCGGCGCCGACGATGGTGTGCAGTTCGTCGATGAACAGGACGAGTTCGTCGGAGTGCTCCCGCACCTCGTCGAGCACCTTGGTCAGCCGCTCTTCGAACTCACCGCGATACTTGGCGCCCGCGACCATCGAACTCATGTCGAGCGCGATCACGCGTCGCCCCGCGAGCGTCGACGGGACGTCGCCGTTGACGATGCGTTGCGCGAGACCTTCGACGATCGCCGTCTTTCCGACGCCGGGATCGCCGATCAGCACCGGGTTGTTCTTCCGACGCCGCGAGAGGATCTCGATGGTCTCCTCGATCTCGTCGTTGCGGCCAACCACGGGATCGACGTTGCCCTCCCTGGCCTGTTCGGTCAGATCGCGCCCGTACTCGTCGAGTGTCGGGGTGTCCGACTGTGCTGCAGGCTTGGCCTCGGCCTTGCGTCCCTCCTCGATTCCCGCCCCGCCCTTCAACACTCGCGCAGCCGGGATGTCCGACGGCAACATCGCGATGCCGAGGAGCACGTGCTCCGGCCCCACGTAGCCGACGTTCGCACGAGCCGCCTGCTGCTGCGCATTGCGCAGCGCCTGCCGCGCCGCGGGACTCAGACCGGGACTCTCGTCGCTGGTGCCGCCGCCGTCGACCGAGGAGATCGCCTGCATCTGCGAGGCGACGGTTTCCGGGTCGAGGCCGGTTTGCTCGATGATCGAACGCGACGGCTCGACCTGCGTGGCGCCGTACAGGAGGTGCTCGGGGGTGATCTCGGCGTTGCCCCATTCGACGGCTGCCTGCGCGGCCACCGAGACCAGTCGCTTGGTGTCGTCGCTGAACAATCGATTGACGTCGACGCGCTGTACCTGCGGACGGGTACCGCTGCTGCCGAAGAACCTGTTGAAGATGTCGCCGAAGGCGTCGTTGCTGCTGAAAGGGTCGCTACCAAACCATGATTCGGACAAAGCTTCCTCACTTCACTCGGGCGCGACTTCACTGAGCATTCACTGAGCACGAATTCAGGAGGGCACGCGCAGTTTTCGTGTAGCCATGCGGATGTCTCGGCAGCAGCGACGTGGCCGGAGCCGACACAACGGAACTCCCGGGACGTCGATCGCCCGTCCCGGTCACGCGAAGAGGAACCTCAGTTTCGACGTTAGCCGCTATGTCGAAGCTTTGCCACGAGATCTGCAATGCACCCGACACCGCCGCATCTCGATCGCGTCTCGACGCTCAGACGTCGGCGAGCGCTCGACGCACCGCCGACTGCCAGCCCGCCGCTTCCCGACGCCTGCGCTGCGGATCCATCGCCGGCGTCCACGACGCCGCGACGTGGCGGTTCTCCCGCAGCGAATCGAGATCGTCCCAGTAGCCGACGGCCAGTCCCGCGGCGTATGCCGCGCCCAGCGACACCGTCTCGGAGACGAATGGCCTGATGACCGGAACGTCGAGGACGTCGGCGACGTGCTGCATGAGCAGGTTGTTCGCCGTCATCCCACCGTCGACGGCCAGCCGCTGCAGTTGTATCCCGGCGACGTCGCGCATCGCTTCGACGACGTCGGCCGTCTGCCACGCGGTGGCCTCGAGCACCGCGCGGGCAAGATGCCCCTTTGTGACATACGACGTCAGCCCGGTGACGATTCCCCTCGCCTCCGAATTCCAGTGCGGCGCATACAGTCCGGAGAAGGCGGGTACCACGTAGCAGCCGCCGTTGTCGTCGACGGTGCGCGCGAGCGTCTCGATCTCCGGCGCGGTGTCGATCAGGCCGAGTTGGTCTCGGCACCAGTTCACCAACGAGCCCGTCATCGCGATCGGACCCTCGAGTGCGTACACCGGAGCCTCGCCCGGCAGGCTGTAGGCGATGGTCGGCACGAGGCCACGTGCCGACGGGACAATCGACGTTCCCACGTTCATCAGCACGAAAGCGCCTGTGCCATAGGTACATTTGACGTCACCGGGAGCAAAGCACGTCTGGCCGAACAATGCCGACTGCTGATCTCCGAGGGCACTGGCAATCGGCACGCCGGGCAGGACGCGGGCACATTTGGCATACACCTCGCTACTGCCGACGACCCGCGGCATCATCGCCTCCGGGATGTCGAGGAGACGAAGCATTCGTGAACTCCAGTCGCGTCGTCGAAGATCGAGCAACAGGGTGCGACTGGCATTGGTGACGTCGGTGATGTGGATGCCGCCCTTGGGGCCACCGGTCAGGTTCCAGATGAGCCAGGTCTCCAACGTCCCGAAGAGAACCTCGCCGTGCTGGGCCGACGCTTCCGCGCCGCCGATGTTGTCGAGCAGCCAGCGCAGACGCGGCGCGGCGAAGTAGGTCGCGGGGTCGAGTCCTGTCACGTCGCGGATCTCGCTGGCATGCTCACCGAGTTGGTCGACCATCGGCCCGGTACGCGTGTCCTGCCAGGTGATCGCGGGGGCGAGGGGGCGGCCGGTACGCCGATCCCAGATGACCGTCGTCTCGCGTTGGTTGGCAACGCCGAGCGCGACTACGTCCGACGGGGTTCGGCCGGCGAGGGCCAGCGCCTTGGGTACGACCTTCTGCACGTTGACCCACAGCTCGTGCGCGTTCTGCTCCACCCAACCGGGCCGCGGGAACGACTGCTTCTGCTCGAGTTGGGCGATCGAGACCATGCGGCCGTGCCTATCGAAGAGCATGCAGCGCGACGACGTCGTGCCGACATCGATCGCCGCGACGACCGAACCGTCGTTGGCCTTCACGCTCACCGCGCAGCACCCAACTCCCGGTCGATCGACGTCGCGGCCTGTCGCATCTGATCGATCACGACGTTGCGCGGCAGCGTGCCCGACCGAAAGATCGTCGACGGCGGTCCGACGACGACGAGCGCGCCGATCTCACCGGGCCTGCGACCGTGGACGGGGACGGCCGTCGCCGCACTGCCGCGTTCATATTCTCCGTGTTCGGTGGCCAGTCCGGTTTGACGCACGGTGGCGATCTCGGCGGCGAGATCGGTGCGAGAGACAACGGTGTCCGAGGTGAACCTGTCCAGAATCATGTTGCGCAACAACCGATCCCGATTCTGCGAGTACGCAAGAAGCAACTTGCCGCCAGCCGATGCGTGCAACGGCACGCGCTCGCCGACGCGCATCCGCTGGGGCGAGTCGTCGGGCCTGAAGACGTGATGCACGACGACAGCGGCGTCGGTGTCGAGCACCTCGAGCCAGACCTGCATGTCGAGCATCGCCGCCAGGGTGTCGCACCACCCCATCGCCGCCGACCGCAACACGTTGCCGTCGAGATTCGACGGCGAGCCGTTGTGGTGCACGCCCGTGAGGTAGGAGCCGTCCTCGTCCTGATCGACATAGCCGATATCGAGAAGGGTGCCGAGGATGCCGTGCACCGTCGCCTTCGGTAGGCCCAACTCGGCCGCGATCTCACGGAGCGACAACGACCGCGGACTGCGCTCGAGCAGGTCGAGCGCGGCAGCGGCGCGCTGGATCGACTGGATTGGTCCCGGCACCTTGCCTCCTCCCTGGAGTCCCACTGGTCCTACAACTGGTCCCGTGAGCCTTGTGAACGTGCTCCGTTTGCTCGACTTTACGGCCGCTTACACTCCTTGCGATCGAGAATGGCCGACCTTCGTTCGACATTGTCGAACGACAATCATTGATCTGGGTCACAGTCTCGGCATACTTTCTCCTCCATCCGGCTGGTACCGACAACACCATCAGGACATCGAGCCGGTCACAAAGGAGTGAAACCATGACGAAGAAAACCCCGCTGGTGGGTGAACTCTCCGCAGAATGCCTCGGCACGATGATCCTCATCTTGTTCGGCTGCGGTGTGGTTGCCCAGGTCGTCTGCGGAGGCTTCCCCAAGACGCTCGGTGCGGGCGACCACAACTCGATCGCATTCGCGTGGGGCTTCGGCGTCGCGCTTGCCGTCTATGTCGCGGGTCGCCTCAGCGGCGCGCACCTCAACCCCGCCGTCACCATCGCCCTGGCCGCGTTCAAGGGCTTCGACCGCCGCAAGGTCGCACCGTTCATCGCCGCGCAGATGGTTGGCGCGTTCATCGGAGCGCTGATCGTCCGCTACACCTACGCCGACCAGATCAAGGCGATCGACCCCGACCACACCAAGGCGACTCAGGGAATCTTCTCGACGTCCCCGGGCAGCGGCGTCTCGCTGACCACCGCATTCATCGATCAGATCGTCGGCACCGCGATCCTCGTCGCCGTCATCTTTGCCCTGACCTGCGTGGTCAACAATCCTCCGCTGGGCAACATGGCGCCGCTGATCATCGGCATCCTCGTCGTCGCGATCGGTATGGCATGGGGCACCAACGCCGGCTACGCCATCAACCCGGCCCGTGACTTCGGTCCGCGACTTGCGTCGCTGATCACCGGATACGGCGACGCGATGTACTCCGCGAACGGTCCGGAACTCTACTTCTGGATACCGATCGTCGCGCCTATCATCGGTGGACTACTCGGCGGGGCGATCTTCGTCTTCGGCATCGAACGCTTCCTCCCGACAGAGGGCGACGACAGCCAGGAGATCGGTGTTTCCGAACCCACCGAACCCGAGCACATCAGCGCGCGACACTGAACACACTCATCACCTGACACCTGACTTCATCGAGAACGAGAGATACACCCATGCCAGATTTCGTCGGTTCCGTCGACCAGGGAACCACCAGCACCCGATTCATGATCTTCGACCACGCCGGTAACGAGGTCGCCCGCCACCAACTCGAACACGAGCAGATCCTCCCCCGCGCCGGCTGGGTCGAGCACAACCCGGTCGAGATCTGGGAGCGGACATCGGCCGTCATCCAGACTGCACTCGGCAAAGCCGGGCTGACCTCGAGCGACCTTGCCGCCCTCGGCATCACCAACCAGCGCGAGACCACCGTCGTCTGGGACCGTCGAACGGGACGCCCGTACTACAACGCGATCGTGTGGCAGGACACCCGCACCGACAAGATCGCCAGCGCACTGGAACGAAACGGACACGGCGACACCATCCGACACAAGGCGGGACTGCCGCCTGCCACCTACTTCGCAGGCGGCAAGATCCAGTGGATCCTCGAGAACGTGCCGGGCGTCCGTGAGGCGGCAGAGAGCGGCGACGCCATCTTCGGCACCACCGACACTTGGCTCACCTGGCATCTCACCGGCGGTTATCGCGGCGGCGAACACGTCACCGACGTGACCAACGCGAGCCGCACCATGCTGATGAACCTAGAGACCCTCGACTGGGACGACGAACTGTTGTCCCTGTTCAACATTCCGCGCGCGATGCTTCCCGACATCCTGCCGTCGTCGAGCCCCAAGGCCTTCGGTGTCACCGAATCGACCGGACCGCTCGCAGGCGAGGTTCCCATCACCGGCGTGCTCGGCGACCAGCAGGCGGCGACCGTCGGCCAGGTCTGCTTCGCCCCCGGTGAGGCCAAGAACACCTACGGCACAGGCAACTTCATGTTGCTCAACACCGGTACCGACATCGTGCGGAGCAAGTCGGGATTGCTGACCACCGTCGCCTACCAGCTCGGCGAGGAGAAGCCCGTATACGCACTCGAGGGCTCGATCGCGGTAACCGGCTCCGCCGTCCAGTGGCTGCGCGATCAGCTCGGAATCATCAGTGGCGCATCACAATCCGAGGCACTCGCGCGCCAGGTCGACGACAACGGCGGCGTCTACTTCGTGCCTGCCTTCTCCGGCTTGTTCGCTCCATACTGGCGGTCGGATGCGCGCGGCGCGATCGTCGGACTCTCGCGATTCAACACCAACGCACACCTCGCGCGTGCCACCCTGGAGTCGATCTGCTACCAGACGCGTGACGTCACCGAGGCGATGACCGCCGATTCCGGTGTGACGCTTGATGTTCTGAAGGTCGATGGCGGCGTCACCGCCAACGAACTGTGTATGCAGATCCAGGCCGATGTGCTCGGCGTTCCGGTCAGCCGACCGGTCGTGGCCGAGACAACGGCACTCGGCGCGGCGTACGCGGCCGGGCTGGCCGTCGGGGTCTGGAAGAACACGGACGAACTACGCGAGAACTGGAACGAAGCCCGACGGTGGGAGCCGGAGTGGGACGAGAACCAGCGCGAAGCCGGTTACAAGCAGTGGCGCAAGGCCGTTGAGCGCACGCTCGACTGGGTCGATGTGGACTGACGATGTCACCGTTGCCCGGCTGCCATTCACCCGCCGCGTCGCACATGGTGCGTCGTGTCGCGGTGGATGAGCAGTCGGGCGAGGTTTTCGTCGAGCACGATGTCCGTGATCAGTCCCGCTGCGAAAGCGCCTTCTGTCGCAGCGGCTTTCGACTCTCCCGACACCACACAGATACGACGGGGGACGGCCCGGATCACGTCCAGGTCCGGGCCGGAGGATCGCTTGTTCAACTCGATCCCCGCGTCGCTGCCGTCGTGTCGGTAGAACACCGTCGCGACGTCGCCGACGACCCGCTCGGAGCGCAGCGACGCAAAGTCGGCGGGCTCGAGGTAGCCGCCGGTGTAGACGTGGCTGGGGACGTCGGCGTCGGGGGCACCGAGCCCGAAGAGCGCGACGTTCATCGTCTGCTGGACGTCGAGGACTCGCTTGGTACTGCGCTCGTGCCACAGCGCGACTTTGGTGTTCGGGTCGTCGAAGAACGCCGGCACCGGGAACTGTTCCACGCGAGCCGAATACGCCGTGGCAAACCTACGGAGGATCTCGCTGGCGTAGTCGATTCCCGAACTCGTCGGGTTACCCGCACCGTTGAGCTGCACGATCTGCGTGTTCCACAGTTCCTTTGGCACAACATGTCTGCTGACGACGCTGATCGTGGCGCCCCAGGCGATACCGAGCGTCGTATTGGCCTCCAACATCCTGCCCAGCGATCGCGCCGCTTCCTGCCCAACGCGCTCGAGTCGGTCGGCGTCGGACATCTGCGCGGTCGTCGGCACGACCGCTGCGTTGACACCGAAGCGTCGGCCGAACTCGTCGGCAACCTCGCCGGTTCTACCCGCCGGCGCGTGGATCGTGATGTCGACGAGGCCGGTGGCGCGGGCGAAGCTCAGCAGTCGCGACACCGACGACCGGCTCATCCCCAGCTCGCGACCGATGGCTGCCATGTCGAGGTCTTGCATGTAGTACAGATGCGCCGCACGCACCGCGAGCGCACTGCGCTTCGGATCGTCGGCCGCGACTCTTTCCACCCCACACGTTCTACCAGCAAAACCCACCCTTGCACATATGTGCAGAAATATTGCTCTTATGTGCAGTGACCATCAGGATGGAATCATGACCGAAAACACCACCTCGACCGCACCGCTCCGGCCAAGCGTCGCGACGCTCACCGAGCGCCCGTCGGCACAGGTCCTCATCATCGGTGGCGGCATCAACGGCATCTCCACATTCCGCGACCTCGCACTGCAGGGCATCGACGTCGTGCTCGTCGAGCGCGACGACTGGGTCAGCGGCGCGTCGTCGGCGTCGAGCCACATGATCCACGGCGGTATCCGCTACCTGGAGAACGGCGAGTTCCGACTCGTCCGTGAGTCGGTGCACGAGCGCAACGGCCTGCTCGAGATCGCACCCCACTACGTGAAGCCCCTCGAGACCACCGTCCCGATCTTCTCGACGTTCAGCGGAATCCTGAACGCGCCGAGGCGTTTTCTCACGCACAACACCGGCAAGCCCAACGAGCGGGGCGCGGCGTTGATCAAGGCCGGACTGGTCATGTACGACGCCTTCTCCGGCGCCGGTAAGCGCCGGGTGCCACGTCACAAGTTCCGCGCGGGCGACAAGGCTCGCGCCGACATGCCGCGACTGAACTCCGGTATTCGTTACACCGCAACCTATTTCGATGCCTCCGTGCACGATCCCGAGCGTCTGGCACTCGACGTCCTCAAGGACGGCCTGGCCACCGGCCCGCACGCCCGTGCGACCAACCATGTCGAAGCCATCGCGATTCGCGACGGCGAGGTGGTGCTCGCCGATCGTGTCAGCGGCGAACAGTTCACCGTGTCTGCCGAGGTCATCGTGAACGCGAGTGGTCCGTGGACCGATCTCACCAACGACGCGCTCGGTGGTGATACCCGATACATGGGTGGTACCAAGGGATCTCACATCGTTCTCGATCACCCCGACCTCGTCGAGGCCACTCGTGGGCGCGAGATCTTCTTCGAGCATTCCGACGGTCGCATCGTGCTGATCTACCCGCTCAAGGATCGAGTCCTGGTCGGCACCACCGACATCGACGCCGACCCGAGCACGCCGACGCGGTGCACCGACGACGAGATCGACTACTTCTTCGATCTCATCAAGCATGTGTTCCCGGATATCGCCGTCTCCCGCGACGACATCGTGTACTCGTTCTCAGGCATCCGCCCGCTGCCCCGCCACGACGACACGACACCGGGCTTCGTCTCGCGCGACTACAACGTCGAACGTACTGAGCTGCCCGGGGTTTCGGTGCCGGTGCTGAGCTTGGTCGGCGGTAAGTGGACCACGTTCCGCGCCCTCGGCGAGCAGTTGTCGGATCGCATCATGGAGCTGCTCGGCGCTGCCCGGCAGGTCTCGACCGTAGGACTGCCCATCGGCGGCGGCCGCGACTACCCGACCACCGACGCGCAGCGTCGAGCATGGGTGGCCAGCCGACGCGGCGACGTACCCGCCGACCGCGCCGATGAGCTGCTCACCCGCTACGGCACCCGCGCCAGCGAGGTCATCGCAGCGATCACCACCGGCCCCGACGCACCGCTGCCCGCCAGCGGACTCTCGACCGCCGAGCTTCGCTACATGATCGAGACGGAGCAGGCCGTGCACATCAGCGACATCCTGCTGCGCAGAACCGATCTGGCCTTCGTCGGCGGAGTGACCGCGGCCGTACTCACCGAGCTCGGCGACGCCATGGCCGAAATCCTCGGCTGGGACGGCCAGCAGCGCGCCGCCGAAATCGAGGCCGCCGTCGAGAATCTCAACGACGCCCACCGCGTGCAGGTGACGGCCAGCACGGCCAGCGTCTGACCGCTGGGTGCTGGTGATCTCGACAAGCTCGATCAGCGGTGGTCAGCCCGATCAGCGGTGAGCAGCTCGATCAGCGGTGGTGCCCCTCCGCTGGTTGAGCGGGCGTGCCCCCGCTGGTTGAGCGGGCGTGAGCGCAGCGAACACCCAAGTCGAAACCACACCCACCGCGGCGAGTGATCTCGACAAGCTCGATCAGCGGATTGGCTCGATTAGCGGTGGTCAGCCCGATGCGCGGTGGTCCAGCCCGATCAGCGGTGGCCAACCCGATCAGCGGTGCTGGCCCCGCTGGTTGAGCGGGCGTGAGCGCAGCGAACACCCGAGTCGAAACCACCCCCGCGTCAGGCCGCGGACTCCGTCGCCTCGACGGCAGACGACGTCGCGACGACGATCGCTCCGCTCACCGCGGCGGCGAATGCGATCAGCGTCGGCACCGCCCAGCCGGGACGGGTGCTGTCGCCGAGCAGCGCAATTCCCAGCGCGCTGGGAACCACCGTCTCGCCGACCACGATCGACGCCGCCGCGGCGCTGACCGCTCCTGTCTGCAGCGCGACGGTGAACAGATAGAACCCGCCCACGCCGCAGATCACCACCGCGTACGCGGCCGGGTCGGTGAGTATCGTGCCGACGTCGAACGGGTCGACGCCGTCGAGAATCCTGATCGCCACGGCCATCAGACCGAACAGCGCACCGCCGCCGAGTCCCGCGACAACGGCGACTCCCCTCGGAATCACTCTGGTCACAGCGGTGACCGCCAAGAAGAGACCAACACCCACACCGAGCAGTGCCCAGTGCAGCCAATTGTGGTCGCGGTGGCCCTCCTCGCCGGCACCGATGCCGAGCACGACGAGCGCGATCACCACGACGGCCACCGCGGTCCACTCTCGACGGCTGAGCCGAGCGTCGAGGACCAACGTCGCCAACACCGCGGTGACAACCAGGTTCGCACTCACGATGGGTTGCGCGAGGAAGAGCGGAATGAGCCTGTCCGCAACCAGGTTTCCCGCGAAGCCGATCCCGTCGAGCGCCAGCCCGAGCAGGAATGACACCGTGAGCATGGCGGTGACCGTCGAACGCAACGACGGTGCGGCCCCGACCGTGCCATCCTCGACGCTCTGCGCACCTCGCGCCTGCAGGACCGACGCCGTGCCGTACGCCAACGCCGCGAGAATCGCGGCAACGATGCCGATGACCATGCGGTTCAGTATTCATCATCCGCGTGGAGAGAACGGGACGTCACGGCAACGCGACGGCCGAACGTATCAGCTGCCGTGCCCGTAGCCGGCGGGGAGGTTGACCGATTCCGCTTTCTCGACAGCCGTCACAGCGCCAGACGATGCCAGGATCACGCCGCCGACGACAGCGGCCACGAACGCGACGATTGCGGCAGGCCCCCAACCGGAGCGCGTGACATCGCCGAGAAAGATGATGCCAACGGCACCCGGAAGCACCGTTTGTCCGACGACGAGTGCCGCGGCCGCGCCGTTGACCGAACCCGTCTGCAGCGCAACGGTGAACAGATAGAAGCCGCCGATGCCACTGATGAGGAGCGCATAGAGGGCGGGGTCGGTGAAGAGCACTCCCGGCTGCAACGGTGAAACACCCGTCAGCACACGGGAAGCCACGGCCATGACCCCGAAGATCGCGCCCGCGATCAGTCCCGCGAATGCCGCGATTCGGCGCTTGAGCACTCGAGCTCCCACGATGCCGATCACGATCAGCAACGGTCCGGCAACGAGCGTCGCCCAGCCCATCCAGGCGTCGTAGTCGGAGCCCTCGCGCCCGGCAGATATCGCGAGCAGGATCAGCGAGAGGATGACCACCGCCCCCGAAACCCATTCTCTCCAGGTGAGACTCACCTTCAGCACGATCGCGGCGAGTACCGCGGTCGCGACCATCCGCGCAGAGATGATGGTCTGCGAGAGGAACAGCGGGATCAGGCGCGCGGACACGATGGTTGCGACGAAACCGACGATGTCAAACGCGAATCCGATGAGGAACGGCACCGTCAGCATGGTCGCCGCAGTGGAGCGCAGCGTCGGATGTGGTGTGTTCGAACGCAATTCGGTCCTGTGCTGAGCCCGCTGCGCCACCCGCTCCGCGCCGAGCGCCTGTAAGACAGATGCCGCCGCGAACGAGAGCGCGCCGATCACCGCGACGATGATTCCGAATGTCATTGCGACACCAGCACACACCGCGAACGAGTCGCCGTCACACCACGCGTCATGCGGCGCTACTGAGTCTTGGCGTTGGGCTTGAGCACGTCGGTACCGACGAACCGCGCGAGTTCTTCGGGCAACACAACCGAACCGTCGGCCTGCTGATGGTTCTCCAGGATGGCGACGAGCCACCGTGTGGTGGCGAGCGTCCCGTTCAAGGTCGCGGCGACCTGCGGCTTACCCGACTCGTCGCGGTACCGGATAGACAGGCGACGCGCCTGGAACGTCGTGCAATTCGACGTCGAGGTCAGCTCGCGATACGTCTGCTGGGTGGGAACCCATGCCTCACAGTCGAATTTGCGCGCGGCCGACGACCCGAGGTCGCCTCCGGCAACGTCGATGACCCGATACGGGACGTCGATCGCGGCGAGCATCTCCTTCTCCCAGCCGAGGAGCTTCTGGTGTTCGGCCGCGGCGTCTTCGGGCTTGCAGTAGACGAAGCCCTCGACCTTGTCGAACTGGTGCACGCGGATGATGCCGCGAGTGTCCTTGCCGTAGCTACCCGCTTCGCGTCGGAAGCACGTCGACCATCCGGCGTAGCGCTTCGGGCCGTCGGAGAGGTCGATGATCTCGTCCATGTGGTAGCCGGCGAGCGGCACCTCCGACGTTCCGACGAGGTAGAGATCGTCGTCCTTGTCGAGGTGGTAGACCTCGTCGGCGTGTGCGCCGAGGAAGCCGGTTCCGCCCATCACTTCCGGCCGGACCAGCACCGGCGGGATCATCAGCGTGAACCCGTTGGCCGTGGCCTTCTGCGCGGCCATCGTGAGCAGTCCGAGCTGCAGCATGGCGCCCTGACCGGTCAGGAAGTAGAACCGCGAGCCGGAGACCTTCGCGCCGCGCTCCATGTCGATGAGGCCGAGTGACTCACCGAGTTCGAGGTGGTCCTTGGGATTCTCGATCTCGCGCGGCTGGCCGACGTGCTCGAGAACGACGTAGTCGTCCTCGCCTCCGGGGGGCGCACCCTCGACGATGTTGGAGATCGCGCGCTGCGCGTTCGACGCGGCCTCGTCGGCCTCGTTCTGCCGCGCGACAGCAGCCTTGACCTGATCGGCGAGCTCTTTGCCCTTGGCCAGCAGCGCGGCCTTCTCGTCGCCGGATGCTTTGCCGACCTGCTTACCGAGAGCCTTCTGCTCGGAGCGCAGCGAGTCGGCTTCGACGATGGCTGATCGACGCGTCGAGTCGGCGTCGAGCAGAACGTCGATGAGGCCGGGGTCTTCTCCGCGGACGCGCTGCGAGGCGCGGACGAGGTCGGGGTCGTCGCGGACGATTTTGAGGTCGATCACGCCTGTCAACGATACTGGAGCGCCCGGCGGGCGGATCGTCGGACGTTGCCGCGGTTACTGCCAGTGCCCGCGGTAGTCGGCTCGGCCGAACATCGACGCCGCGTCGTCGGCGCTCGGGGTTCCCGCGAAAGGGTCGGCTCCGGCCTTCACCAATGCCGCGACGACGTCGTCGAATCCCTTGAACACGGCACCCGCGAGCGGTGTCTGGCCCTTGTCGTTGGCGAGGTCGACGTCGGCGCCGCGCTCGGTGAGAGCCGTCACCGCCTCGACGTTGCCGTGGTACGCGGCAAGCATCAGCAACGAGTCACCCGACTGATTGCGCAGGTCAACGGGCACGCCGGCGTCGAGGTAGGCGGCGAGGGATGGGGCGTCGCCCGAGCGGGCCATGTCGAAGAGTCGTCCGGCCAATTCCTGGACGTCGGCACTCGGTTCGGGGTCTTCTGCGCTCACCCGTCCGAGTCTAAGCACAGGTATCGGCGCACCCGGACGCTCGGAAAGTGCATGATGGATGCCGATGAACGACGATCCCGACAAGGTGTCCGACGACGAGATGCCCGACCCCTCGGCGACCGACCACGTCGAACCGGTCACCGAGCAGTTCGAGCCGGTCACCGAAGAGTTCGAGCCCATCGGTGCCGAAGCGGGCGTTGAGGCTGGGGCGGAAGAGAGCGACGAGCCGGAGACCGACCGACCCGTCGTCGAAGACGAAGCAGCCACCGCAGAACCCACGCGTCGACGCGGAGTGAGTGGAGTACTCGCCGCGAACCCGATGCGGGTGGTGCTGGCGGCGATAGTGATCGGCGCGATTGTCGCGGGCGGTATCGCGTTTGCGCTCGGCTCGTTCACCGACAACGGGAACGTCGGAAGCACTGACATCGGCGAGAACGAACGTCTGACACAGAACGCGTTCACGCGATCGGTCGCCGGTGACTGCCTCGACTGGCCCGACGGGCAGCCCGGCCAGCCGTCGAAGGTCGCGTGCGATCAGCTGCATCGCTTCGAGGTGGCCGGTCCGCTCAACACCGCGCTTCTTCCCGGATCGGAATTCGGCGACTCCGCGGCGTGGCCTGGGGCCGAGCGACTCGCCGCGATTCGCGACGAGCAGTGCCCGGTCATCGTCGACGACTATTTGCAGGGCAAGCTCGACCCGCAGGGACGCTTCTCCGTCGGGATGATGTATCCGTCACAAGCTCAGTGGGACAAGGGTGCTCGTGAACTGCGCTGCGGATTGCAACAGACGGGCAAGGGCGGCCAGCCAGACCAGGTGGCGGGACGCGTCATCGACAACGACCAATCGTTCTCGTGGCCACCCGGCACATGCATCGGTATCGATCAGCAGACTCGACGCCCCACGGTGCCCGCCACCGTCGTCGGCTGCAGTGAACCGCACGCGTTCCAGACGACCGGCATCGTCGACCTTTCTGCGCGCTTCGGAAATCGGACGTCGGGTAAGCCGTGGCCGCAGATCGATGATCAGAACAAGTTCTTGGCCGGGATCTGCCCGGCGCAGGCGCAACGATTCCTCGGCGGCAAGGAGAAGCTCGACGCCACCACACTCAACACTCAGTGGTCCGTCATCAGCGAGCCGAGCTGGCTCGCGGGCAGCCGCAAGGTGGTCTGCTACATCGGGCTACCCGATCGCGGTGGATTCGCGACGCTCGTCGGCGACGCGCGACAGACACTCCTGATCAACGGCAAGCTTCCGGCACCGCCCCCGCAGGCGCCCCCCGGCCGCGTGCTGCCCACGCCCGTCCCACTACCGCCCGGCATCCAACCGAACCCCGAAGAGGTCCCCGCCCCCGCGGGCTGATCAGGAGTACACCCATGCCCGTCGCCATGTCCGACGACGAGTTCGAGGGCCTGGTGTCCGATGCACTCGACACCATCCCGAAGGAACTGACCGACGCCATCGACAACGTGGTGATCCTCGTCGAGCCGAACAACCCCGAGTCGCCGAACATCCTCGGGCTGTACTCGGGCGTCGCGCTCACCAGCCGCGACCACGACTACGGCGGCTTCTTACCCGACACCATCACCATCTACCGCGAGCCGATCCTATGGATGTGCCATACGCGCGAGCAGGTCGTCCACGAGGTCGCCGTCACGGTCATCCACGAGATCGCCCACCACTTCGGCATCGACGACGCCTGGCTCCACGCCCACGGCTGGGGCTGAGGATCGGGGCTTCGGGGCCCGGGCCGGGACGTCGCGCCGCACGCGCCCCCGGCCCGCTACCCCATCGGGTCGGCGACGAGTGGCTCGTCGACGAGTTCGAACGGGGCGCGGGTGGCGCCCCAGCGGTGCGGGACCCACAGTCCGTCGGTGTACTCCAATTCGACGGAGCCGGTGTTGGGCAAATGTGTTGCGGCCGCGAACCTTCCGTCGATCCCCGCGAGGTGTGCAGCGACGAGCCTGATCGCCGCGCCGTGGCTGACAAGGTAGACGTCGCGGGCGCCGGGTCCGCTGAGATAGCGCTGCGCGAGATCGGTGACGGCGGGCAGATACCGCTCGAACACCATCGTGAGCGATTCGCCGCCGGGGATCGGGGCGTCGGGGTCGCCGGAGTACCAACGGTCGATGATTTCGCGGAAGACACCGTGAGCCTCGTCGTCGGTGCGGTCTTCGAGCTCGCCGGCCTGCACCTCGTGCACCCCCGGCACGATATCGGCGTCCGCGCCCCAGACCGACGCGATGACCTCCGCGGTCTGCTGGGCGCGGGTCGCCTGCGAACTCAGGAGCACCGGGGCGTCGGAGTCATCGGTGCGCGTGATCGGATTCTCCAAGCCGTACCGAACCGCTTGTCGCACACCGAAATCAGTGAGCGAGGCGCCGGGTAGTGCGGTGTCGAGTCGACGCATCACATTCGACGTCGTCTCGCCGTGGCGGACCAGATACAGGCGGGCCATCAGTCATCACCATCCTTGACGTCGTCGCCATCTCCCAGTCCTCGACGCATCGCCGAGACCCATTCCTTGCCCGGCCGATGGTCCGGCGGCGGCGAGCCGATCACCCCGCGCGCCGTCCACGACCCGAGGTACACAATGTGTTCGGCTTCGCGGTAGAGCGCTTGGAGCGCTTCGGCAACCGCGTCGTCGTCGATATGCCCGACGGCGTCGAGGAAGAATCGGTACTGCCCGGGATTGGATTCGCCAGTTTCCGGGTCGCGCCGCGGTCGAGATTCGATTCTGGTGAGATCGATTCCACGCGAGGCGAATTGATTCATCGCCGACATGAGGCTACCGGGCTCGTTCGGCAGTTCGAGGATGACGGCGGTGCGGTCGGCGCCGGTCGGCGGCGGAGGCGACACCGGTCTGCCGACGAGGAGGAATCGCGTCGTGGCGTCGACAGCATCCGAAACCTCGTCAGCGATCACGGTCAGCTCCGACAGTTCCGCTGCCAGACGCGTGGTCACCGCGGCGTCGGCCTTACCGGCCGCGACATCTTGTGCCGCACCGGCATTCGACGACGCCACGACGAACTCGGCTCCCGGATACAGCTTTTCGACGGAGGATCGAACCTGTGCCGACGCGACGGGGTACGCGGCGATCCGTCGCACCTGCGACGCATCGATGGCCGTGGCAGCGGCGATGGCGAATGCGACGTCGAGCACGGTTTCGGCGACGACCTGCACGCGCTTGGAGCCGTCGGGGACGAGCGCGTCCATCGTCGCCGGTACCGATCCCTCGAGTGAACTCTCGATGGGAACGCACGCGAAGTCGGCGTCGCCGGAGCGGACCAACGCGATCGCAGCGGCCGGACTGGCCGCCGCAACCTTGGTCACCTCGTCGTGATCGTCGCGGCGCGGGACCCCTGCGGCACCCGTTTCGGTCGCGAGGATCTTGTCCAACGCCATCTCGGTGAAGGTCCCTGCCGGACCGAAGTACGCGAACACTGACACGACCCGAGCTTAGTCGACACAAGGTGAACATCTCCCTGACCTGCGCAGACAAACCGTGGGCCACGAAGAAACGGTCGTCCGACGCCGAGCGCATCAAAGCGCGTCAGCCGTGCGCTCGTCAGATTCCGCGCGATCACAACCATTGACGGATCACCCGAAACGACTTTAGGTTAGGGTTACCTATTATGAGCTGGACAGCACATCAGCCGACCGGGAGTGAGCACCGAATGACACGAGCCGTCACCGACAGACCGACGGACGCCGAGGTCATCGCCACCGCATGTCGAAGGGCGGGAAGCGCGATGCTGGCCGTCGAATCGCCCGTCGAGCCTTCGCAGAGTGCACTGCACAGCCACGAAGCCGACCTCGCCACCCCGACCCAGGTCGACCTGGTCCACCTCTTCGACACACAGGCATTCGTCCTGGTCCCCACTGCGGGACCGGCGATGCGTGCGGCCACCGAGAGTCCCGACGGCCTACCCGCGATGGTCGAGGTCACCGACTGCGCACCCATCGACCTGCGCGAACGGGTCCGCTCCCTGATCTGGCTCAATGGACGGCTGCATCACATCCCGGCCAATCTCGAACGCGACCTCGCCGTCGAGATCGCCACGGAACACCCCGACGAAGGACTCCTCGACATCGGCCACGGACGGTCGATGATGCGGCTGCAGATCGAGACCGCCGTCGTCGCGAGCGGTGCCGGCGCCGCCTCGGTTCCCGCGGACGAACTCGCTCGCGCCGAGCCGGACCCGTTCTGGGAGTACGAGAACGACTGGATCAGCCACCTCGACGCCGCGCACGCCGACATCGTCGGACAACTCGCACGTCGACTTCCGCGTCACCTCCGCCAGGGCCGGGTGCGCCCACTCGGACTCGACCGGTTCGGACTGCGTTTCCGCGTCGAGGGTTCGGCAGGCGACTCCGACGTCCGACTTCCCTTCCCCCATCCGGTGAACGACGTCACCGAGTTGTCGCGGGCGCTACGCAACCTGGCTGGCTGTCCGTTTATGAACAGCCTGCCGGATTAATCGAAGACCACCCCCGCCCAGTCGAATCGGAAGACCCCTCGTCTGACATCGACTGGACTGCCAGGGCGCGCGGTCAGGAGGGCTGCCCGACCGCGCGCCCGACTCTTCCCCTAGTTCCGGCCCGTCGGCGCGACTCTTCCGCTAGTTCCTGACCGACCGCGCTGGCCTCTGCTCCCGTGCCGCCTCGCTCCCAGCCGGCGCCGTAGGCTGTCGGCCATGGTCGACGTGACGCGTGGGATCGCTGCGATCGTCCGACCGGCCCCGCAGCGAGTCGTCGAGGTGGTCGACGACCCCCGCGAGCGACGTGCGCTGATCGTCGAGCTGGTCATCGTCGGTGTATTGACCTTCGGTTTCTCGGCGATCTCGGCCATCCTCTCGCTGATCGAACTGCAGCTGACCAGCGGAGTCGGCAACGCTACGGTCGCGCTCAATCCGAGCCGCTCGTCCGTCGGACTGATTGATTTCCTGCGACAGCTCATGAGCGTGCTCCGACTGTTCGCGATCGCCGGCCTGGGCGTCTATCTCCTCTGGCGGTCCGGCCTGCGCCTGCGCGCCTTGGGACTCGCCCGCCTGAGCGGCCGCGACGTTCCACCGGGACTTGTCCTCGCTGCCGCGATCGGACTGCCCGGGTTGGCACTCGTCGCCGCAGCGCGAGCTCTCGGAATGAACGCTCACCTCGTACCGAGCGAAGTCGACGGTCCGTGGTGGCGCTGGCCAGTGCTGATCGCCATCGCAATCGGCAACGCGGCCGCGGAGGAGATCATCGTCGTCGCCTACTTCATCACGCGCCTACGGCAACTCGGGGCGTCGGAGAACATGTCGTTGGCCGCGAGCGCTCTACTGCGTGGGGGTTATCACCTGTACCAGGGTGTCGGCGCGGGCGTCGGGAACGTCGTGATGGGCCTCGTCTTCGGGCGCTACTACCAGCTCACCAACCGGGTGTGGCCGCTGGTCATAGCGCACGCGGTAATCGATGTCGTCGCGTTCATCGGCTACGCGCTCCTCCACGATCACCTCGGTTGGGTCGGGTGAGCACTCGACGCCATCGGCCCGTGCGCTGCGTGAATGACGCTTGAGGCCTGAGCGCCCGCGTACATTTGATCTGATGAATGAGCCAGATCCGCGCTACATGCGGCGCCGCGGTGGTCCGTCGCCGCACGAGCAGCAGCCGCGGAATCCGGCGCCCACGCCACCTGGAAGAGACCGCGCTCCCGCAGGTCAGCGCCGAAATCCAGCACCTCAGCCACCCGCTGACCGCCGACCGCGCAATCCCGTGCAGCACCCGGTTCGCCAGGCCGACCCGCAGCACCACGCCCCTCGACGCGCCGCACCCCCGAACGCCGCGCCCATACACGCCTACGACCCCACAAGGCAGGTGCCGGGTGCTGGCGGAAACGATCGAGGTCGTCGTGTCGCGGAGTACCAACCTCCGCTGGCATGGTCGGCAGCACCCGACCGTGCCCAACCCCCGCAGCCGGGTCTTCGACGCCCCGCGCCTCCCGGACCCTCACGACAGCCCGCTCCACGCGGCGCTGACCACGCCAAACCCGCCCACGCAGCACCCTCGCACGCGGCAGCGGGTGCAGCCGCGGGTGCCGGGGCCGCTCGCGCGTACGCGCCGACGCAGAAGCCCGAGCCGGTGTCTCCCGACGACCGCCGGTCGCGCGGCGGGTCGTCTGCTCCCCCTCGACGCCCGGATCGGGGTCAGACCGCACCCCCTGCGTCGCCACCTCGACGTGGAAAGCCACGCTTTCGTCGACCACAGCTCGGCCGACCCAGACGCATCGGCAGGATCATCCTGATCATCCTGCTCGTGATCGTCCTCGGATCACTCGGACTGTTCTTCTACTACGACAGCAAACTGCACCGCGTCGACGCTCTGCCCGGTTACGCCGGACGCCCCTCCGACACCCCCGGCACCACCTGGCTGATCGTCGGCAGCGACTCCCGCGAGGGCTTGACCCAACAGCAGAAGGACAATCTCGCGACCGGAGACAGCGACGGGTCGCGGACCGACACCATCATGCTCGCGTACAAGCCCCCCAGCGGTAAGGCCACGCTGATCAGCATCCCGCGCGACCTCTACGTCCCGATCCCCGGTCAGGGCAGCTACAAGATCAACGCGGCGTACAACTTCGGCGGTCCGCAATTGCTGGCGAAAACCATCGAGCAACTCACCGGCATCCGTATCGACCACTACGCCGAGATCGGCTTCGGCGGTTTCGACACCCTCGTCGACGCTGTCGGCGGTGTGAACATCTGCATCGACCAATCCCTCCGCGACCCCAAGGCAGGACTCAACCTGACGAAGGGCTGTCACGATCTCAACGGACAACAGGCACTCGGCCTGGTCCGCACCCGAGCATTCCCCAACGCCGACCTCGAGCGCGTGGTCAATCAACGAAAGTTCCTGTCGGCCCTGATGTCGAAGGCAACCAGCCCCGGCGTACTACTCAACCCGTTCCGTCTGTTCCCGTTCATCAGCGGTGCGGTCGACGGCTTGACCGTCGACAACTCCACGCACCTGTGGAACCTGGGCATGCTCGGGTGGTGGCTGAGCGACGACCCGATCACCACGACCACACCGACCGGTGGGTCTGAGCTGACCGACGACGGCGACTCACTTGCCGTGGGAGACAACACCAAACAGTTCTTCGACGCAATCCGGTCCGGTAAGCAGATACCGAAGGATCTGCTGTCCGATCAGGGCGGCGCAATCGGGTGAATGACGACTACCGCGATTTCAGACTTGCGATTCCGCACCGCCACCCGCCCCGTTGTAACGTCATGGCCGAACTTCGACATTGCGAGGATGTACCGTGACGGCCGACAACCACCGAGCACCACACGTTCCGCCGTGGCTGGCGGGCCCGCCTGCCCCAGCCAGCGGCGATTCGCTGCGCGCACCCGCCACTCCTCGGGATACCGCTGCCGCTCCGGAGGTTCGTGGATCTTCTGAGGTGACTGGGCCCTCTGAGGTCGCTGCATCGCTCAAAGACCATGCTTCTGCTGAAAGCGGCACTGCCCGGCCGGATGTCGCCCCGCAAGAGCACCCACAGTCTCAAGGTGCCCACTCCGAAGCTGCACGATCCGCAGCGCCACAGTCGGAAGCTGGACCGCCGGCGCCACTACCGAGCTGGATTCCTGCCGCCGAGAATGAGTGGGCCAGCGGCCCCGTAGCGGCACCGCAACACCCCGACGCGCCCCACTTCGCGCCGCCGCCTCGTGGCACCATGCCACCGCATGCCGCACCAAACCACGGAGTGCCACCTCAATCACTGCCGCCGCACGCCGGACCCCCTTTCGGGGCACCCCAGCAAGGCCCACCGCAACAAGGCCCACCCCAGCAGGTTCCGCCGCAAGGTGGCGCACCCCAACACCTCGGTGCGCCCACAGAATTCGGGGCCCCCACAGGATTCGGGGCGCCGCCACAGTTCGGCACACCCGTTGCGCCGCAGGGACAGAACGCACCCGGCCTCGACTCCGGAATGCTCCTCCGCAAGGCGCGTCGACCACCACGGTCGGGCTGGCGTCGCACGGTGCACCGCATCTCCGGAGGCACCATCAGCCCCAGTGAGTCGCGGGCGACCGTGTACCACGACGAACTGGTCAGGCAGCTCAATGCGCCGGTCCACGGCGACTTCCGCATCGCGGTGCTGTCACTGAAGGGTGGCGTCGGAAAGACAACCACCACAGTGGGTCTCGGCTCGACGTTCGCCAGCCTGCGCGGCGATCGCGTGATCGCCGTCGACGCCAACCCCGACCTCGGGACGTTGTCGCAGCGGGTTCCCCAGCAGACATCGTCGACGGTGCAGGACGTCCTCCTCGACGACCAGATCCACCGCTACTCAGATGTCCGACGACACACCTCACAGTCTGTCAGTCGACTGGAAGTCCTTGCCTCCGAACGTGATCCGGCTACGGCAGAGACGTTCGACGAGCAGGACTACCGCACGGTGATCCAGGTTCTCGAACGCTTCTACAACATCATCCTCACCGACTGCGGTACGGGACTGTCGCATTCGGCGATGGACGGCGTCCTCGATCTCGCGCACTCGTTGATCATCGTGTCGACGGCCGCCCTCGACGGTGCACGCAGTGCCAGCGCGACTCTCGACTGGCTCGAAGCGCACGGCTACGGCCACCTGGTGTCACGGGCGGTTGTCGTCTTGAGCGGACCCCGACGTGGCAGCGCCAGCATCGATCTCACCCAACTGGCGCAACACTTCCTCGCACGGACCCGTGCCGTACAGGTGATCCCGTTCGACGAACACCTTTCCGAGGGAGCAGAAGTCGACCTCGACCTCCTTGCCAAGTCGACGCGGCGCTCGTTCGTCGAATTGGCCGCAACTGTCGCCGAGGATTTCGCCCTAGTCGGCGACCACCGTCGTCGTGACAACGTCGATCCGCGGTCGGCACAAACCTGGCAGCCGTGACGAAATCCGTACGCGCGCTATGACTCGACCGTCGTGTGCGCGCGAAGATACTGTGCGAGCTGTGTGCGCCCGCGGTTGAGTCTCGATTTCACCGTCTGCACGCCGACGCCCTGATGCTCGGCGATGTCGGCGTAGCTGAAGTCGCCGAACTCACGCAGCACAACCGCTTCACGGATGTCGTCCGAGAGTTGTTGCAGTGCTTCGCGTAATTGATCGCGCAGCGCTATCTGCTCGTCGAATCGGGGTGCCGAATCGTCGGCGTCGAGGGTCACCGGCGCCTCGGCGTCGCTGAAGTCGGTGAGGGTGGTATTCGCCTTGCGCTTGCGGATCAGTGCGAGCGCATTGTTGGCGGCGATCCGGTGCATCCAGGTGGAGAACCTCGCCTCGCCGCGGAACTTGTCGAGGTTGCGCCACGCGGCGAGCAACGTTGCCTGGAGCGCGTCCTCAGCGTCGTGCTGATTGCCGCAGATCTGTAGGCAAACGGCCCAGATCTGGTTGCGATGGCCATTGACCAGATCCGCGAACGCGCGTTGGTCGCCGTCGCGTGCCTGCATCACGAGTACCGCTTCGTCCACAGATGCTCCCGATCAATCAAACGCCTCCGCACCGGTGACGGATATGCCACCGGTGCGAAAGACGTGTGCGGTCTTCGAAATTCAGCTCATCGAGCATTGTGCTCATGCGGCGCTCACAGGTGGTAGTCGCCCCCGTCGTGATGTCCACTACCACCGTCGTGATCGCCGTAATCGCCCTCGGCGAGGTCGACGTCGTGCCCGGTTGAATCGTCGTGCTGCAACGTCGGATCGTCGTCGCCATGCAGGACCGCGGGGTCTGCCGACACCGCACCACCGTCGTCGTGGCCGCCCTGATGTTGGTCGTCACCGTCTTGACCGTTTTCGTGATACACGCCGTCTTCGACGACGACGTCGTCGTCAGCGGGCACGTTGGGCTCGTCGTCCATGTCGGGGACGGTGCTGTCGTCTGCGGGAGCATCGGACTCGAATGCGGCGGACAGCGCGTGCTCGAACACCCCGGGCGGAGGGGCCTGCACGTCGTCGGGCGAGATGCCCAGCGCAGTCAGGATGGAGTCGTCATCAGCGCTCATCCGTATCTCCTTCGTTCGTAGCAGGCGGCTGTCGGTTCCACTGCGCGCCGGCTTTCTCGGTTAGATGCTGCCAGGTGTGTGTCAGCCTTGGTACGCCGACATCGATGACACCGCCGATGCGATCACCACGACGTAGAGCACGATCGTGAGTACGAACCCCACCGCGAACATGATCAGGGCGTACTTTCCGAGCTTCTTTGCCTGGTCGGACGCGTGCTGCGCACCGACGCGGTCGCCCGAGATCCACAGCGTCGAGACCCTGCCCGCGTGCCCGAAGGCCGCGAAGGCCAGCGGCCAGAAGAAGATCAGCGCCGCGGCGGCCCAACCCATGTTCGACGACGGGCACGCCGTCGAAAGGCTCTCCTGCACCGACGGGCGCTGCACACCGGAGGCATTCATGTCACGACCCGACGGCCTCATCACGGTGGTGCGGTCATCGAGTCCGACCTGGGCGGCGGCACGGTAAGCGGGCATCGGCTGGTTCTGGTTGGGGTACATCGGATCTCCTCGGCTCGTTCGGTGCGCTTCTCGCACCGTCAGAGATTGGATGCGCCGAGACCCTCCGAATGTGCCGCGCGGCGTCGAAGAATCTTTGTGACATGGGTCACTCTGGTGTTCATCGTTTCAACTGGAGCTTCGACGCCGTGTACGCGATCAGAAGTACGCCGAGCAGCGTGAGCGCACTCGCGGTCAGAAGCGCGTTGCCGAATGCGGGCTCCCAGAGGTGCGCCCCACGCGTCTGTGGGGCCAGCGGCGCGATCGATGGCAGGTCGACCGCCATCGCCGACGCGGCGTACCCCCAGTAGGACGGGAAGAGCCACGCGAGCTGCGACAGTCCCGGTGCGCTGAGTCGAAAGAGCCCGCCGCAGAAGACCAATTGTGAGATGACGAGGATGACCAGGGGCGGCATTGTTTGTTCGTTGGACTTCACGGTGGCCGAGATAGCAAGTCCGACAACCGTACTCACGCATGCGATGGCCGCGACCGCACCGAGCAACTCGGCAGGCGCCGCCCCCACCACACCTCCGGACGGCAGTCCCTTGCCCAGGTAGCAGATCACCACCATCGTCGTCGACTGCGCGATCGCCACGCCGAAGTAGACCCCGACCTTGGCGGTCAGGTACGAGCCGGGGCGAAGCCCTACTGCGCGTTCGCGTTCGAAGATGTCGCGTTCACCGACGAGGTCGCGGACCGTCAGCGCCGTGTCCATGAAACAGGCTCCGATCACCAGGATGACGAGAACCTGAAGCGATTCTCCCGCGGTGTCCTGAGCCGTGTTGACGCCGAAACCGGCACTGCCGGGGATCACCAACGTCAGCAGCCCCAAGACGAGCGGCATCACCACGAGAAAGGCAAGGTATCCGGGATCGGCGAGAATCAGTCGCAGCTGGCGGCGGGCAATGGTGCTCGCCTGGCGCTGAGCACTGGTCTGGGGAGACGTCCGCACAACCCGTGTGCTCGGCGTCGATTGGTGCCGATGCGAGGCGTGCCCGTTGGTTCGCGCGAGATGCCTGCGATAGGCATCGTCGGGATGGCTTGCCACGTAGGAGAATATCTCGGCCCAATCGCTGTTTCCCATCGCGGGAGCCACCTCGTCGGGGCGGCCGCGGAAGGCCGTCTTGCCGCCGGGTGCGAGCAACAGCACCTGATCGCACATGGCGAGGTGCGTCAGCGAATGCGTGACGACGATGACCGTGCGCCCCGCGTCGGCGAGTCGACGCAGCGTCGTCATGACCTGCCTGTCGAGTGCCGGATCGAGGCCGGACGTCGGCTCGTCGAGGATGAGAAGTGAAGGGCCGGTGAGCAATTCCATCGCCACCGAGGCTCTTTTGCGTTGACCGCCGGATAAGGCGTCGACTCGGGTGTCGAGGTGCTCGGACAGTTGGAGTTCATCGAGCACCCCCGCGATCACGCGGTCGCGCTCGGATTCGGGCAGGTCCTCCGGGAGCCGAAGCTCGGCGGCAAACCGAAGTGCCTGCCGCAGAGTCAGTTTGCGGTGCAGCACGTCGTGCTGGGGCACCATGCCGATGCGCGTGCGCAGCGACTCGTACTCTGCGTGGACGTCGTGACCGTCGAACAGCACCCGCCCCGACGTGGGAGCGGTCAGGCCGGCGACAATCTTCGACAGGGTCGACTTGCCTGCACCGGATGGGCCGACGAGTGCTGTCAGCGTTCCCGGTCCAGCGACCAGATCGACGTCGTGGAGGAGTTCTTTGGTGCGGTCGACGACGAGCCCGATGCTCTCGACCTGCAACCCTCCCCAGGAAGCATTGGACCCGACTGCACTGATCCCCGCTGCGAGGAGATCGCCGCCTCGAACGATGAGGTCGGTGTTGCCGACGGTGACCAGGTCGCCGTCGGTGACCGCCGCTCGCCCAAATATCCTGTGTCCGTTGACGAAAGTGCCGTTGACACTGCCGAGATCCTCGAGATGCCGTTCGCCGGGTCCGACGACCAGGCGAGCATGCCGTCGAGACACGAGCACGTCGTCGACAGCGAGGTCGTTGGTCGGGCCACGTCCGATGAGCGTCACCGACGGGTTGTCGGAGTGCGAACCGTGCTCGACCTCTTCGGTCGCGAGCGCAACGACGAGAATCGGTGCCGATGCCGGCGGTCCGAGGTGCACCGACGTCGTCGAGGTGATCGGAAAGTCGACGACCAATGCGCCCGACACGACCAGCGTTGCCCCGTCGACACTCACGAGATGCCATGTGTCATCACGCCATTCGATCGCGAGGTGGTATTCGCGCACATCCCGGTGATCGACGACGATGTCGTTGTCGAGCGCCGCTCCCACTGTCAACCGCGTCGTGTCACCGAGCGCGTACACACACGATTCGACACTCACGCTTCCGGGCATGGGAACAGTGGTTGTCATGGAAGGTCCGCCTTCTCGATGGGTGAACGACGCTCAGGCGCCGCGACCGACACCGGGCGTCAGCCCCGCGATCTGCGATGGGGCTGCCGCCCGGTGCGGCCCGAATGTGTGGTGTCCGGCGAGTGGACGACAGGTCGAACTCCGCCCCGACCAGACGACCTGCCGATCAGACGGAAACGTCTCCGTGGTGATCGTCGTGCGCACCGTGGTCGTCGTAGGAATGCGAATCGGTGCCGTACGTCTCGTGCGAGTCGTCGTGCGCCGACGGATCGGACGCGCCGTCGGGGCCGCCATAGACGTAGCTCACGGTGTCGGCGTTGCCATCACCATCGGCGTCGGTGAGCACGGTGTCGGCAACGCCGTCGTTGTCGACGTCGAGTACGGTGGTGTCGAACTTGCCGTCGTGATCGCTGTCGATGAGCTTCACATCGGCGGTGCCATCCCCGTCGACGTCAATGGTCGCGCTGTCGACTTTGCCCTGCTCGTCGAACGTATCGACCTCGCGGACCTGGCCGTGCTCGTCGGTGATCGTGCGAAGGTCCGCGACTCCGTCGCCATCGGTGTCCGATTCGAAGACGGTTGTGCCGTTCTCGCCCGCATACGCAACCGTGTCCATCTTGCCGTCGCCATCGGTATCTCCCTCGAGGAGAGTGACGTTGCCCTCGCTGTCGAGGTAGGCGTTCACCTGATTGCCGTCGTCGTCGCTGAGGTGCACGACGTCGACGTTGCCGTCGCCATCGACGTCAACAGTCGAATCAGCGTGCAGCCCGGTCTGCGACTCCACCGCAGACTTCTCGGATTCCTGCGGTGCAGCATCCTTCGTCGGCGCCTCGGCTTCGGTCGGCGCGCCAGCGTCAGTCGGTGCGGCGTCCTCGGCCGGTGCCTCAGCGTCGGTCGGTGCAGCAGCGTCGTCAGCCGGCGCAGCAGCGTCAGTCGGGGCAGCGGCCTCTGTCGGGGCAGCGGCCTCTGTCGGTGCAGCGGCCTCTGTCGGTGCAGCAGCGTCCTCGGTCGGCGCGGCATCCTCTGTCGGGGCGGCATCCTCGGCCGGTGCAGCGTCGGTCGGTGCAGCAGCGTCCTCAGCCGGTGCAGCGTCCTCAGCCGGTGCAGCGGCGTCCTCAGCCGGCGCCTCCGCGTCCTCGGCCGGTGCCGGGTCCGACGGCGACGAGTTCTCGGATTGGGCGTCGGCAGGGCTCGCCTGGGCGTCCGGGGCGGACTTCTCGTCGTAGGGCTCGTCCGGGCTGATACTCGGCTTTGCATCCTGCTCAGACGTCGAGGCAGTGGCCTCAGTGGGCTCGGTGCTCGAATCCTCGGCGCTCGGAGCCTCTGTGCTCGAGTCCTCGGCACTCGGGGCCTCTGTGCTCGAATCCTCGGTCGGAGCCTCTGTGCCCGAATCCTCGGTCGGAGCCTCTGTGCCCGAATCCTCGGTCGGAGCCTCAATGCTCGAATTGTCAGCGTTCGAGTACTCCCCGTTGGCGGATAGCGTTCCCGCGGGCTCGCCGTTCCGCGTGTAGCTGATGTCGCCGTTGTCCTCGAAGGTTGCGACGATCTTGTTTCCGGCGTCGTCTTGCATCTCGACCTTCTCGGGAGTCCCGTCCTTGTCGGCGTCTTCGACGGAGACGACGGTCAAGTTGCCTTCGACCTCGATGTTGTCGGCGATGTTGCCGGGATCTCGGGTCTCGCTCATGTCCGACTTCTTTCTCTCGAGCCCGTCATCTCGAACGGGCTTACTGATGCGTGCAGGGTTTGGACGCTTTCAGGGATTGGATGCGACCGGATGCGTGGAATGTTCCGCGGATCAGGAAATCAATCCGGCGCGACTCAGATACGTCTTGCCGTCGGCGACCGATTCGAGTCCGAACGTGGTCACCTGGAGGTTGGTCGACGTGTTCGCGTACGTCGCGATGTACGAGTTGGTGCCGCCATCCGGCTTGATCTCCGCGGCCGACACGCGGGCGGAATCCTCGACCAGCGTGCCCTTCCCGTCGCTCTGGGTTCCGTTGCGGAGCGAGGTGATCGAGCTCTGCGCTCCCGTGGAGTCAGACGAAAAGCTGACGAACCCGTCGATTCCCCCGTAGGACTTCTTCTCGAAGAACGACCCCAACGGTCCGTCCTCCTTGATGTTGCACATCATGGAGAGCGCGCCATTGGTGGTGAAGTCGCTCTTGCGGCAATCTTCGACGCCATCCTGCAACGCCGACGGCAGGAGGCTGTAGAGCTGCTTCTCATCTGTGACGATCGCACTACCATTCGCCGCCGTCTGCGTGGCGGCCGTCGAGCTTTGCGCCGCTTGGTTCGGATTGTCATCTCCGCCACCACGATTCGCGAGGGCAATGCCACCGACCACGATGCCGGCCACCGCGACGACCGCGACACCGACGAGCGCGACCCGACCCCACTTTCGTCCGCCCGACGACGCCGGTGTCGGCGACGGCGTCGCCGCAGCGCGCTGCCCGGCGGGCGCCTGCGATGCACCGGCGGGATATCGGCCGTCTGCAGCCTGCTGCGCGGTCGGCGCCATCAGGTCGGCTGCGGCCGGGGCGGCCGGACGCTCACGGGTGTCGGCGGCACGATCGCCGACCGCTGTCACCAAAGCGCCCTGTGCAACAACGGTTTTCGGGTCGTCGAGCGTGGCGACGGGACCGACTTCACCGAGCCGCTGCTGGATGAGCGGAATCCTCGACGACCCGCCCGTCAGGTACAGGGCGGTCAACTGTTCCGGATGCGTGATCCCGGCGTCGAGCAGCGTTGCCCTGGTCAGACGCAACGCCTGCTCGGCTGCCGGCGCGATCAGTTCGTCGAATTCGTCGCGGGTGATCTGTAGGGTTTGCCGACCCTGCGGTGTGTTGTTGATCGTGATGGTCGCCGAGGGGGCTTCGGAGAGCAGCTCTTTGGCGCTGCGGATGGACTCCTGCAGGCTCTGCATGACGTCGACCGGCGCACGCCGACGCAGCCACTCGACCAGTTCAGGGTCGCGGTCGGCGAGGCGTTGCTCCACCCATCGCTGGATCAGCGCATCGATGTTCTTGCCACCAAGGCCGTTGTCACCGCGTGCCGCGATCACCTGGAACGCATTCGGCCCGGTCACTGTGAGTACCGCGATGTCGAGGGTGCCGCCGCCGAAGTCGAAGACGGCGATCCGCGCTCCGGGCTGCATGGCGTGTGATCGGCTGTAATGCGCTGCGGCGGCGCGTGGTTCGGAGATGGTCGTGATGCGCGAGCCGTCGATGCCCGCACGCATCGCCGCCTCGGCGAGTACGCCGACCTGTTGTGGCGCCCAGGCCTCGGGATGGGTCAGGACGACCTGCGCCGGCAACTGCCCCGCGTGCGCTGCTTTGCCGCGGGAGATGATCGCCGACATCACCGCGGCCACCGGCAGCGCCGACGGCATCGTGTAGCCGGCGATCACCGTCGTGGGGGCACCCGTGATCAGTCGCTTGGGAGAGGCGACGAAACCGACCGGATTCTGCTGCGCGAGGTTGCGCGCGGGCTCACCGACGGAAATCCGTTCGGGGGAAGCGACATACACGCTCGACGGCATCAGATTGCTCGTATGCGAGAGCGACAGCGTCTCGATACTTCCGCTTGTCGCACCCGAATGCGCGGCAGCGGAATTCGACGTACCGAAGTCGATGGCGAGAATCCAGGTCGGTGACATATGCGTGTGGGTGTCCTGTGTGTTGCTCGGTGAGCGGTTGCTCATCTGGTGGCGGTCGGTGTAGTCAACGGGGTGTAGCTGCGGATCAGGGTGACGATGGCGGCATCCTCTGCCGCCGAGCTCGTGGCGAGTGAACGCTGGTGCGCCATCGCCAGACGACGCTGTGCCTCTGCGGCGACGGCATGCGACGGTGCCGACGGGGGTAGCCCGACGCGCCCGGCCGCTGAAGTTGCACGGAGGATGGTGTGCAGTTCCTCGGTGACCGCCGCGTTGGGGTCGGTACGGAGCATGCGCTGGTAGTCCTCGAGGACGGTGACCAGATGCAACTCCGGCTTGTTGCGAAGTTCCATCGTGAGCGTCCGAATGTGATCGCGCGCCGGATGGGTGAAAGCCAACTGATCGAGTCGGGCAAGAATACGGTGTGCCCGATGGAGAACGGCATACCGGGCTATCGACGTGGTCAATTCGCCGCGCAACTGCCCGATACCCGACAGCGACATCAGCCAGGCATTGAGCTCCGACGCTCCGCGCGCGGCGATCTGGCGACCGTTGAGCACGCCGTATTCCCCGAGTAGACCGAGCAATCGCGCGCGTACCTGCGGCGACAGTTCACTGCGGACGTCGTCGTTGTCGAATGTGCGCACCACGTCGAGCCTGGACAACGGCGCGAGCCGCGCCAACGCCGACGCGAGATCCTCGGTCAGCATGCCGGTGTGGCTGGTTTGGGCCATGAGTCCAGAAATCGCCACGACATCGCTGACCGTCTCCGACAACTGCTTGGCCAGAACGCGCGCGTGGTCGGCGGCGTACGGAATCGGGTCGCGTCGTCCGAGTGCGCCCTCGCCGAACGAATCGGCTCGAGACAACACTCCGAGCATGTTGAGCGGCGTGAATGGGAGTTGGGAGAGGAACTCGATCTCGTCGGTGCGCGGCGCGGCGTCGAACAGAAAGACCGCGGCGTCGGCGTCGATGGACGCCGTGCGCGTCTGCTCGAAGCCGTCGATCACGGCGCGCCTCGTCGCCGAGTCGTTTTCGGTTGTCAGCGTCGACAATCCGGGCGTGTCGATCAGCGTGAGCTGTCGCAACGACGCCGACGGCATCCACCGCTCGACAAACTGGATCTCCGACGACGGCAGCGGTAGGTCGACCGGCTGGTGAGCCGCGACGGTGACGCGATGGCGTCGGCCGTCGATTCCGACGATCTCGGCACGCGACGGGCTGCCATCGGAGTAGACAGTGACGACGTTGGTGGCCTCGAGCGCAGCGGTTTCGGCGACCGGCGCCCCGATGAGCGCGTTGACCAGCGTCGACTTGCCTGCCTTCAGCCGTCCGACGATGACCACGCGGGGCGGCGACCACAGGATGGTGCCGATCGAGTTGGCGTGCTCGACGAGGTCGCCACCGAGACCGGCGAGTTGTCGTAGACCGCGGTCGAGAGCGGCGTGCACCGGATCGTTGCCGGAGGACGTGGTCATCGTTTCACCTGAGCCAGGTACTTCTCGGCCGAGGCGATCCGCTTGTCGACAACCTCGAGGTTCGACGTCAGACGAGTGACGGTTTTGTCGCGCGACGCGGAGTCGGACTGCGCCGCCTTCTGAACCTCGTTGATCGTGTTCTGCAGGGTCTCGATGTTCTCGCGCAGATAGTTTCGATAGCGGATGACGATCTCGGGCCGCGCCTGCGCGACGGCACTCTCGAGGAGGCGCCCGGTTGCTGCCTTCGTCGCTCCGATGGTCTCCCGCAGCCAGGTCAGCAGGTTCGCTTTGCCTGCTCGGATCGCACGGAAACCCAGATTCACGCCGACCCACACCGTGCCGACCACGACGCCGACACCCATCAGAGCGCTCAGTCCGAGTATTCCGCCGAGCGTCGATGATCCGACGACACCCATCGTCAGCAGCGTCGGATCGAGCAGACCGTGCCGCTTGCTCGCGACCTGATGTGTCTCGATTCGCTTGTCCTGCATGGATTCGACGATCTGCGAGCGCAACTCTTCCCACACGGTGGGGTCGTCGGTGAATCGCGGCGCGACCACGGTGTCGTGGAGTCGCTGCAGGAACTCGGCGAGAGTCTGCGCCATCGCCAACTGGAGGTCGGCGTGCATGTCGGCGGTGAACTTCTGTTCGCTGCGGCGCAGCACCTGCATGCCGTGTTTGTTGACGTACAGGGTCCACTTGTCGCGCACGTCGTCGAGGCGTCGTTCGAGACCATCGACCGCCTGCTGCCGCAGCAACGTGAGGTCACGGGCGAGGTACTGCTCCCATTCGCGTGCCTGCTCCTGCAATTCGGTGAGCCTGTCCCGCTCAGCGGTGAGGTCGGGCAGCGCCTTCGCGCCGGCCTGCACGGCGTCGAGTTCACGAGAGATCTTGGAGCGCAACACCTTCAGACCTTCGAGGCAGGTGCGCACCGCGTCGGCCTCCGGCAGCTCGGCTGCGGCGTCGAGTCGTCGGGTGAGTTCGGAGCGCAACGTCGCGATGCCGCTCTCGTGCTCCAGCCGCTCCTGCTCTGCGGGGTCGGCGAGTTCGGTCGAGAGCGACGCGAGAAGGCTCGACACCCCGAAAACCGGGAATGGACGCCCGATCTCGCGGGTCAGCAGGCGCTCGTTCTCACCGACGATCTCTCGCCAGCGTCGAAGATTCTTGTCGGTTTTCGTCACCACCACGATCACCGAATCGACCGTCGACGAAGCCTCGCGGACGAACTCCATCTCCGGGGCAGTCAACGGCGACGACGCGTCGCACACCAGAACCAGCACACACGCCTGCTGGGCCGACTGCGTAGCCAGTTTGGCCAACCCGACGTCGAGCCCGCCAACCCCCGGGGTGTCGACCATCGTCATGTCGGAGACCCGTGCCGTCCGCACCGCGACCGCGGCCGACGTCGGAAGCTCCTCGGCCTGTGGATCGCGGACATGCGCACCGTCGGTGGTCACCCACTGCGCGAGTTCGTCGACGGGCGTGGTCCGCGACGTCCCGGACGGAAAGAACAGCTCGGCCGTCTCGTCGACGTCGAGGGCGGAGTCGACGGTGACCGACACCGCGGTCGACGAGGTCACCTCGACACCGACGGGACACAGATCCCGTTGCCCGACGAGGGCATTGACCAGCGAACTCTTACCCCGCTGCACCTCTCCGACGACCACAACCGTGCGGGCTTGCCGGTCGCGGGCGAGTTTGGCGGCGGCGACGTCGGCAAGGGTGTCCATCTTGTAGGCGCGGAGCACCGTCGAAGCGGCATCGACAATGGCCGACGCGTCGCCGGCAGCGGATTTCCGCTCCGTCGCACCCTGCGCCTGTGCAGCCATTCTCTCGCCCCGTACCCGATCGTTTATGCCTCGACGTCGCTTATGCCCGGACGTCATTCATGCCCCGACGGATTCGCCGCGGCGCCGCGTTGCCGGTACACCGCTTCCGACCGAAACCCCATCCGCGGCCCGACAGGGCGTGAGTCTAACGTCCTGCCGTTGGCACTGTGCCATCTAGATGACGTGAATGACACGGGCAGCGGTTATCGGGGCGTCGTGTACTAGCCTGCTGAGCGAAGTGAACAATTCGGTCAGTGGCCGGAACCGACCGATTACGCAGCACCGGAGGGGGGCGAAAAACGTGATGGCTGGCATGCGCCCTGGAACGCGTGCAGCGATGACCAGCGCACTTGCAGCGCTGATCTTGCTCAGCGCCTGTTCTGTCGACGGGCATGCCGTGAACGACTCCGACCCTGCCGCGAGCGCAGCAATCGACGTCAAGTCGCTCGACACCGGCAAGTACCCCACCGAGCCACGCAAGCCGTTCGGCAAGCCGACCGTCGAGAATGTCCTCCAATACGAGGGGCAGCGGATGGCGCAGTTCATCGTCGCGCCCTTCGAAATCGACCGGGACCTCACTCAGATGGGCTTGCCGACACAGATGCTCTTCAGTCGGTCGAGCAACGTCAAGGCTGTCGTCGGCGAGGACGTCGGCGGAGTTCCCGCCAACGAGAACGTCTTCTACGGCTATGTCGCCTCGGCGTCGACTCCTGACAGCATGTTGCGCACCGGGACCAAGCGCTCACTGAACAATATGGTGGCGCGATACCTGACCGCGGCCGACGCCACCGCGGCCGCGAACCAGATGGCAGATGTGTACGGCAAGCGACCGAAGACCACGCCGGTTCGCCCGGCCGGATTGTCGGGAAGCCGTGTCCTGACATCCCCCGGCGGCGAGCCGGGCAACACCTCGATGGCGTCGTTCACCGCCCACAACACCTACGTGCTCGTCACCTCATACACGGTCGACGACGCTCAGAAGGACATGCTCGAGCCCGCGATCAGCAAAGCGGTCAATCTGCAGAGCGCACTGATCGATCAGTTCCCGGCGGCGCCGACCAAGGAGGAAGCGGCCGCACACACGCGGCCTTCCCAGAAGCTCCTCATGGACCAGAGCCGCGTTCTGATCTATGCGCTGCCCTATAGCGACAAGGAACTCGAAGAAGGCGATATCGCCGACACGAATATGGGCAACGTGCGAGCCGTTTACGGCCCTCGGGCGATGTCGTTCAGAAGTGACGATCCGCCCGGCACCTTCGCGCTCTTGAACGAAACCGGCTCGACGGCCAACGCGGTCGAGCGGTCGACCGTCTACCGGGCCAAGACCGCCGATGGCGCCAAGAAGATCATGGACACCCTCGCCACAGGCAACAAAACCCGCGGGCGCAAGTCGCAGCCGGCACCACCCAACCTCCCCGGCGCGCGATGCGCTCAAGAGATCGCGCGCAACCTCACCCAATACTGGTGCGAGGTTCAGGTAGGCCGCTACGTCGGCGAGGTCTTCGGCGATGACCTCAAGGACGTCCAGCAGCAGGCCTCCGCTCAGTACGTGATTCTCACCAAGGCCGATCAGAATGCGAACTAACAACATGAAGAGAGCACCGATGCGTCGTAAACACGTTGTCGCGCAGACAGTTTCACTGTTCGCCGTTGCCGCCGCACTCGCGGGGTGCACCGTCGACGGCAACGCTGTCAACGACTCCGACCCGGCAGCGAACGCGGCCGTCGACGTCAAGTCCCTCGACACCGGCAAGTACCCGACCGAACCTCGGAAACCATTCGGTGAGGCAACCGGAGACGAGGTCGTCACCTACGACGCGCAGCGGATGGCGCAGTACATCGTCGCGCCGTTCGAGATCGACGCCGACCTGACCAACATGGGTTTACCGATGCAGGTTCTCTACAGCACGACCAATGTTCGAGCGGTCGTCGGAGACGACGTCGCAAATGTGAAGGCCAACGACGCGATCCTCTACGGCTACGTCGTTTCGGCCTCTACGCCTGACGAGACGATTCGGGCGGGCACCAAGCGGGAACTGAACAACTTCGTGACCCGCTACATCACCCCCGCCGACGCCACCGCCGCGGCGAATCAGATGGCCGACGCCTATCTCAAGCGCCCCAAGGCCACCACGGTTCGCGTCGACGGGATGTCGGGGAGCCGGGTGATCTCGGTCCCCGGGAATACCAACGGAACCACCGCCCTCGTCTCCATCACCGCGCACAACACCTACGTGCTCTTCACCTACTACCAGACGACAGACGCGCAGAAAGACCAGCTACAGCCTGCCATCAAGAAGGCCGTCGACCTGCAGACCGCACTGATCGATCAGTTCCCGGCCACGCCGACCAAGGCCGAACGGGAGGCACGCAATCAGCCCAAGAAGCAGCTGATCATGGACCAGAACCACATCCTGATCTATGCGTTGCCCTACACCGACCAGGAGATCAAGGACGCGAAGGTCAAGACGCCCAATCCGGGTAACGTCCGAGCGGTGTACGGGCCGCGATCGATGTCGTTCTTCTCGTCGGATCCGCCGGCAGACTTCCGCCTGCTGAACGAGGTCGGATCGACCGCCAACGCGATGGACAGGGCCACCGTCTACCGGGCAAAGACCCCCGAGGGCGCGAAGAAGATCATGGACACCTTCGAGAATTCCAACCGTGCGCGCGGAATGAAGCCCGTGCCCGCACCCCCCAATCTTCCTGCGGCGCGCTGTCTCTCCGAGGTCACCCAGAACGTCACGGGCTATTGGTGCGAGGTCAGCTATGGCCGGTACGTGGCCGAGCTGGTCGGCACCGACCCCAAGGACGTGTACCAGCAGACCTCTGCCCAGTACGTCATCTTCACCAAAGCCGACCAGAAGGCAAACTGAGCGGTCAGCGAATCGTCACCTGGCGGGTACGCAGCCCATCTCGTGAGCTGCGCTCGTCGATGGTCAGATCGCTTGTGGCGGTGAGCGCTTCGGCGAGCCAGGCGTCGAATTGATCAAGGCCGGGATACCACTCTTCGTGGTGCATCTCGTTGTCGAGATCGAAGACGGGCACCAAGAGACCATGCGTACGGAACGAACCGGCGAACCGCGAGCCCTCACCGAGCGTGAGGTGTCCGGCCGCGTGTAGGCGCGCCAGCGCGTTCATCAGTACGTCCTCGGCTTCTGGGCGTACCCACCGGAGATGTGCGCGATCGCCTGCGTCGACCCACCACGGAGCGCCGACGCCGCTCTTGGGGTGCAGCCTCGCTGTCGGCAGCACGGTGTCGCTTGCGCGCTCGACCATCGGAGCGATCTCGGCGGGCACCTCGGCGCCGTCGGGGAACCACCACGAGAAGTCGTCGTGGACGATGATGTCCAGCGGCGCATCGGCTTTCAGGACGTCGGCGAGCGTACCGTCGTACTCCGACGCCGGACCCGCGTACTCGTCGCCGATCTTCGCGTGCGCAGCCCATGAAATCGACTGGGCGAGAGCAGAGTTGACGTCATCCGGATCGGGATCGGTTTGCGTTGCCGCGACGCCCTGGGGCGCGGTTCGGAATTCACGCACGACGGCGGGGACGGCACCGGGCAGGATGGTTGCCAGCAGCACCTCGTTGCGCTCGCCCGGTTTGGGGGCGGGACGGGGCGCGTTGTCGGGCATCACCGACGTGGGTTCCGGCCATGTCGGCCCCGGCTCGATGAGGTCGAGTACCGCTGTCGCGGAACTGACGAACGACCGCAGTGCCACCAGGTCGCACTCGGCCGCAAGGCCCGCGAACGGACGGGGTGAGGGCTCGAGTGTCGCTGCAGCGCGGGCCTTTCGCGCGGCTACACGCTCTGCTCGGTTACTCCCGGGACGCGGACCGGATCCTCGTTTGCTCTTCTTGGCCATGGGTCCACCCTCTCACGTTGGGGATCAGTCGACGGTCACCAGCCAGTCACGGACCTTGGCCGGTCGATTGGTGGCGACCCAACGCACACCGAGGTCTGCGCAGAGTTGGACGTCGGCCTGCTCGTCGACCGTCCAGCAGTACGTGACGCGTCCGGCGGCCGCGGCCTTGTCGACGATCTCGGGGTGCATGCGGAGCGTCTCGACCGACGGTCCGATTCCGGTCGCACCGACCGCGGTCGCCGCCGAACCGCCAAGGACCCGGGCCGTGTCGCCGAGCAGGATCGTCGGCAACATCGGCGCGTGACGTCGAATCCGCCACACGCCCGCCGACGAGAACGAGATGACCACGGCGCGGCTGTGATCGGCCGACGGCGGTGTGGCAACGCCGAATTCGTGCAGCGCCTCGAGGAGTTTCTGCTCGACGAGACTTCCGAAACGGACGGGGTGCTTGGTCTCGATGAACAGACGCACGGGGCGTCGCCAGTCAAGAGTCAGCGTAAGCAGCTCGCGCAGCGTGAGCACCGACGCGGGCGCGTCTGCGTCGTGCCAACTGCCGAAGTCAAGCTCACGGAGCTCCGCGAGAGTCATCTCGCTGACCACACCGGAGCCATTCGACGTGCGGTCGACGGTTCGGTCATGGATGCAGACGAGTTCGTGGTCGGCGGTGAGCCTGACGTCGCATTCGAGGCCGTCGGCACCCTGGTCGAGCGCAAGTTCGTATGCGGCAAGGGTGTGTTCCGGCGCCTGCGACGACGCGCCCCGATGCGCCACGACGGCGGGTTTTCCCGACCGCGACACCTTCTCGACGGTGCTCACGCGACCGCCACCCACCGCTTCTTGACGACGGGCTCGTCGGCAACGAGGACGTTCGGCAGGTGGCGCGACGCCCAGAATGCGAACGCTGCGGACACCGCTGCGCTGATGGTGATCAACGCGAGGGCGTCGGCGCCGGTCTGGATCGAGCCGGAGGCCAGCGAGACCGCCCAGGTGATGGCCGCCCAGATGGCCAGCGCGTTGACGAGCGCCCAAGCGACCCAGAGGCGGTCGAGTGCCGCTCGCGTCATGCCGTCTACGCCTCGTTCGCGCCAGTCGTCGGCCGCCGCGTTCGCCGCCTCATGCAGCAGCAGCGGAGCTCCGATCACGTTGACCACCGGGATACCGGCCAGGACGATGATCTGCCAGCGTGGGCGCGGATCGCGGCGTCCGCGGTGTCGATAGGCGTGTTCGCGCACCGCGATCAACCAGCGCACAGTGGCGACGAGGGTACTGATGACGGCGACCAGGGCGACGAGTCCAGCGAGGATGACCAGGGCGCCGCTCACGACGATCAGCCACGCCGGCAGCGGGGTGCCCCGATTGATCACCAGCAGGATGTAGCGGAGGAGATGCACCACGGCCGACGCGGCGAGGGCTCCTGCGCTGATCACGAGCGCGCTCCGCAGTGTCTCGGACGCGCGCTCGGCGGGAGCGTCAAGCCGATGTTCGTCGATGGGATCGTCGCGCAGTCCCCAGCGCGGCAGGTAGGTGTAGCGAGGGATCAGTTGTGGACCGCGATACAGCTGGGGTCGACGCTGCGGAAACGATTCGGGTGGTCGCCTGGCCACCCAGCGCACGTTGCGGCTGCGGTACATGCGAGGCGCTTGGGTCTGTTGTGGACGCTGCTGGGGCGCGGGCCGCGGCGCGGCGCGGCGGTTGACCGGCGGCCCGGCGGGGTGTGTGGGAGGCCCTGCGGTGGGCGTGGGCGGCCCCGACTGGCGCGGGACCCGCGCGGCCGCCTGAGCGGACTCGACCACGACGAGGTTGCCGCCGCAGCGCGGGCAGTGCTCGCGCCCGTCCCGGTGCGGTGCCTGGATGCGGCACCGCGGACACATGTCGTACATCGTGCCGCCGCTAGTTCGCGTCCGGAGAGTTGCCGGAACCCGTGTCTCCCGGTCCCGTCTGCACCGGCTTGTTGTTCTCGATCCACGCGATCATGCCGCCGCGCACACACGAACCGTCGATTCCCGCCTGCTCGAGGTACTGCAGGACACGCATCGAGCGTCCGCTGGAATGGCAAATGACGAGGAGTTCTGAGTCCAGGTCGATCTCGTCCAGTCGGCCGGGAATCTCGCCGAGGGGTATATGCACTGCGCCTCGGACGTGCCCCGCGTTCCATTCGTCGTCCTCGCGCACGTCGAGGAGAACGCGGCCGGGCTCGTCGGTGAAGTCGTCCGGCAACTCGGTCACCGGTACCTGTGGAATGTCGCCCATGCTCACGTTTCCATGTTGGCACATCGCGCAGGGGCGGAACTGCCACCTCGCCTGAACCCGACGGTCACGGTCTCGTCGAGGCTCGCTGATGCTTCGAGCGTGTCCGTCGTGCGCGGGACGCGCAATTTGACAGCGTGCGGACGAGCGAACGCCATCCACATCCCGCTATGTATGTCTGCATAACGCTATCCACATGCCAGTTTGACAAGCGTCGCTTTAGACAACTCGGACGAGTGTCAACCTGTGAATGAGGCTGTGGATTTGTGGACAACTCGAGCTCGGGTGTCCACAACGTGTGATGCCGGTCACTAATTCGCAGGTCAGCCAGTATATTCTCTTCACATCAGTGAAGTTGTCGGCGCCGTCGTAAACGATCTGGTCAAGATCACAAGCCCTGTGGATAACGTGGGGACAACTGTGGATGGTTTGCTCAGCGGAACTCGATCCGCTGAGTTTTCTCCACAGCGGATAGAACTCCCGAGACGACAGCATCGGTCAGCGCAGCTGCACCCGACGGGCCGCTGAGCAGCCGAGCGAGGATCGGCTTCGGGGCGGAAATCACCGTGATCTCGACGTCGGGGTAGCGTTCGGCCACCACCGATCGCATCACTCCGATGCCGTCGACGAGCCCGACATCGCGGGCCTTCGCGCCGATCCAGATGTCGCCGTTGAACAACTCCTCGTCGGTACCGGCGAGCTTCTTTCCCCGCCGCTGCTTGACCCACGCGATGAACGCCTGGTGCAGCTCGGACTGCATTCCCTTGAGCCATTCGACGTCGTCGGCGTTCTCGGGAGAGAAGGCATCGAGCCTGGCCTTGTTGTCGCCCGCGGTGTAGAGCCGACGCTGCACCCCGAGCCGTTCGATCACCTCGTTGAAGCCGAAGCCGGACGAGACGACGCCGATCGACCCCACGAGTGAGGTGTGCGCGGCGAAGATCTCGTCGGCCGCGCACGCGATCCAGTAGCCACCGGACGCCGCGATGTCTTCGCAGAACGCCAGAACCGGCACGCCCTTCTCGGATGAGAGCTGTCGGATTCGCTCGGCGATGTACTCCGACTGCGCGGGCGAACCGCCCGGCGAGTTGATGACGATCACGACGGCCTTGACGCGCTCGGTCTCGAAGGCGCGTTTGAACATCGGCTCGACCGAGTCGATGGTCATCCCGCGACCCGCCCCGACATGTCCGATGACGCCATCGAGGCGCACCACCGCAACCTTGTCTGCGCGGGACTTCTGGAACTTCTTGACGATCTCGCCGAGTGGCCCATTCATTGGATCGAGTCTAGTGCGCGAGTCCGACACCTCCCCGACGCGACGCTCGAGCCGACCGTAGACTCTGGAGCCGTGGACATCCGGTGGCTCACGGCGTTTCTGGATTTTCCTGCCGACCAGTTCGGCGACGAGGTCACGTTCTGGCGTGCGATCGCCGGCAGTACGGTGTCACCGCCACGCGGCGACCACCGCGAATTCGCAACCCTCGAACCGTTCAACGGCGACCCGCACCTGCGTGTGCAGCGGGTGGGGTCGGGCCCGGGCGGCGTGCACCTCGACCTCCATGTCGACGACCCGAGGACATCTGCGCTCGAGGCCGTCGAACTCGGCGCTCACATTCGCGACGACCTCGGCGAGCTCCTCGTGCTCGAATCGCCCGCGGGGTTCATCTTCTGCCTCGTCGACTGGGCCGGCGAGTCGTCGAGGTCACGACCCATCCGATGGCCCGACGACACGATCAGCATCATCGACCAGGTGTGCATCGACGTTCCCGCGAGCCTGTTCGACCGTGAACTCACCTTCTGGGCACAGCTCACCGGCAGGCCGACGCAGCCCGTCTCACGGCCCGAATTCGTTCGGCTACAACGCGATCCGCACCTCGCCGTCGGAATCCTGCTTCAGCGAGTCAACGCCGGCGGCCAGATGTCGGCCACCGGGCACGTCGATCTCGCAACGAACTCGGTGCAGCAGGAGGTGGCTCGCCACGAGGACTGGGGTGCGCGGGTCGTCGAACGTTTCGACAATTGGACGGTCATGGCCGATCCCGTCGGGCGGCCGTACTGCATCACGTCCCGCAATCCGCGTACCGGCAACTAGCCGGACCCGAGCTGCGCGGCGATGTCAGCGGCTCGCTCTGAACTCACGCAGGCGCTCGACCTCGGTGTCGAGTTCTGCGCGCTGTGCCCGGGTCAGTTCGGAAAACAATTCGACGTCGACGTCGGGTCCGTCGCCCGGGCGCCACGTCCCGGCGAGCCGGCCGTCGACAAGCACGAACCCCGGCGAGCGGCCGTTGGGTGTGACGGTGCGTCGGTAGGCGGCGTCGTCGGCGATCCGGTAGCGGTCGGCCTGTGCGACGAGGATGTGGTCGAAGGGTGCGATCAACCGCAGCGGCGCCGGTTCGTCCGCGTCGGCGAGTGCGAGGCCGTCGAGGTCGAAGAGGACTTCACCCGCGGGTCCCTCCAGTTCCACGAGTTCCCAATCGGCGGCCATCTCGTCGAGCAGTGGGCGAAGGCGCGTGAGCCCCGACCACGTCGCGATCGCCTTGGCCGAGGCAGGGCCGAAGCCGCGAAGATACAGGCGTATCAACTCTTTTCGAGCGTCGTCGCCGACGAGGGCCGGCTCACCGGGACCGATCCAGTCGTCGAGGAGTTGATAGGTGGGCGCGCCGCTGCCCTTCCACAATCCCCGCGGAGGCACTTGGACGAGCGGCAGTCCACACCGCGCATGGGCGGCGAGCGCAGCCGGATCTTCGTCCGGATGCCGTTGCGCCAATAGGCTTTTCAACTCGGCACCGCCGAGTGCTCGACCGCGGAGCAGCTCCGCGGCGTCGGCGTGAACCGCCTCGGGCGTCGACGAGACGAGCGCATGGCTTCGGTTGGAACGCACTCCGGCGTCGATCGTGTCTTGCGCCAGCGCACGAATCCATCGTGCGTCGAGACCGTCGAGCAAGAAGACGGTGCTTCGCAGTAGCGCGATCCTGACCACTTCGCGGTCGGTGAGCAGAGCGTCGAGCTCGTCGGGCCGAAAGTCGTCGATCCGCGACGCGAGCGCATAGAAAGCGCTCACTGGATCCTGCGATTGGATACCGACGATGCGGTCGATGACCTCGATGGCGTCGTCGCCGACTCTGGTCAACAGATGCTGCCGCGAGAGCAGGGTCCGATTGGCCTGCCTCGGCGTGATTTGAGTCATAGCGTGAAGTGTGTCTACTATTCTGGCTAATCGCACATCGCTGTGATGCCAGTCACTATTCTTGGTTCTGGCGTCGCACCGGCAACGCGCAGCCGCACACGATCGACAACTCGGGACGAGGTTCTCCATGGCCGTCAACGCTTCGGGACAATCACGGGTGACGCGATCGCGTCGCGGTGTTCCGAGCGCGGCCTACAACGTCCGACAGTCGTGCATCACCATTGGACTCAGCGTCGTCGCGTTACTGGTGCTCCTCTTCGCGCTGATTCTCTACTGACATCAATCCCATTGGGGCGCAGCCCTTCTCGTTGGCGCCCGGCTCACATAGGCCTTCCGATACTTCAACCCGACTTGAAGTTAGTTGGGTCGTGTTTGTTGCATTCCCCCACTGTCTGCGGAAGGCTGGAACTACCCGCGCGAGCGTCCACAACACTCAGTGAAGGCCCCGCGCGAGCCCAAGAGCAGTAGCCGAAGCAGTGCCCGACGGTATGAACGCTCGCAGGTTGAGCACAGACTCGAAGGTTTGAGCAGAGAGAGGAAACCCGTGGCTGAATACACCTTGCCGGATCTTCCATACGACTACGCGGCACTCGAGCCGCACATCTCCGGCAGGATCATGGAGCTCCACCACGACAAGCACCACGCGACCTATGTGAAGGGCGCCAACGACACCCTCGCCAAGCTGGCCGAGGCTCGTGAGGACGGCAGCATCGCCGGAAAGGTCTACGGACTCTCGGCGACCCTCGCCTTCCACCTCGGCGGTCACACCAACCACTCCATCTTCTGGAAGAACCTGTCGCCCAACGGTGGCGACAAGCCGGAAGGCGACCTCGCCGCCGCGATCGATCAGCAGTTCGGCAGCTTCGACAAGTTCCAGGCGCACTTCACCGCCGCTGCCACCACGCTGCAGGGTTCGGGCTGGGCGATCCTGGGCTACGACACCATCGCAGGCAACCTGGTGATCCTGCAGCTCACCGATCAGAGCGGCAACATCCCCGCCGCGATCATCCCGATCGTTCTGCTCGACATGTGGGAGCACGCCTTCTACCTCGACTACCAGAACGTCAAGCCCGACTACGTCAAGGCATGGTGGAACGTCGTGAACTGGGCCGACGCCGCTGAGCGTTTCGCCACCGCGACGAAGCAGGGCCCCGGCCTGGTCGTCCCGGCCTGATTTAGCAGTACACACGCGCGAACCACACGCGGCGGCCACCTCCGGGTGGCCGCCGCGTTGCGTTGCGGGTGTTTGGCCGTGCTTCCGCCGCTGGTCGAGCGACACCGCCGATCGAGCGCGTCCCCGCTGGTCGAGCGCCCACCGCTGGTCGAGCCTGTCGAGACCACTCCCGCTGGTCGAGCCTGTCGAGACCACTCCCGCTGGTCGAGCTTGTCGAGACCACCCCCACCGGTCGAGCTCCCACCGCTGGTCGAGCTTGTCGAGACCACCCACTGGTCGAGCACGTCCGCGCTGGTCGAGCGCGTACCCGCTGGTCGAGCCTGTCGAGACCACCCCCACTCGTCGAGCACGTCCCCGCTGGTCGAGCTCCCACCGCTGGTCGAGCTTGTCGAGACCACCGCCCCGCGGTCGACTGTGCCCGCGAAGGTGGTTTCGACTCGGGTGCTCGCTGCGCTCGCGCCCGCTCAACCAGCGGGAACAGGGCCCACCCGCGAGAGTGACCTCGACAGGCCCGGCCGCTGAACCCGGGTCGACGCCGCCGATCAGTATGACGCGCAGCCCGAAAACCACGGCCTAATGTCATACGGATCGGGCGTGGGGCTGGTCGAGTTCCCGCCCGCTCAACCAGCGGGAGTGATCTCGACAGTCGAGGCCACCTACAGCACGACGGAGAGCGTGATCGCCACGGCGCAGACGATCGCGAGCAGCACGAGTGCGATCACGTCGCGCCGGTGCGGGCCGGCCGTCGTGGCGGTGAGTCGGCCGGTGCCGCCGCGGGCGGTGATCGCCTCCGCCATCTCCGAACTCCGACGCAGCGCCGACGACATGGCCGCGGTCACCATGTCCATGATCCCCATCTCGGCCGACGGGTGATCCGACCGCCCCGAGGTCGGGCGCAGCCGATGGACCGCGACGAGTAGTCGGATCTCGTCGATCAGCAGCGGCAGGCCACGTAGACAGAGGGCGATGCACACGGCCCATTCGTCGACCGGCATCTTCAGCTTTCGCAGCGGCCACATCAGCCGTGAGAGAGCAGGGGCGACCTCGGCCATCGGGGTTGTCCAGATGACCAGGATCGAACTCGCGACCAGCACCAGCCCCAATGCGGTGGCACGGAGGAAGAGGATGATCGCCTCGAGACCGAACGACGCATTGACCGCGGCGCCGACGGCGATCAGTCCCCAGAACCACCAGGGTGGTCGGGGAAGCGCGCCGACGGGGATTCCGGCGATGATGGCGGTGACCAGCATGACCCCGGCGACGAGCCCCAACGACGGCCAGGTCGGCAGCACCACGGTCATCAGCCCCAGCACGAACACGCCGATCAGCTTGGTGCCCGCCCACAGTCGATGAATCGGAGAGTCGCCGGGCACCTGCCGCAGCGGGATGGTCCGCATGCTCATGGCATCCTCCATTGCGTCGGGCTGTCTGCGCCTGCCGGGTTTTCTGCGCCTGCCGGGTTCTCTGGGCCTGTGTAGTGACCTGGGCCGGCAGGGTCGTATCCGGGCGCCGGGTCGGGCACCAGTGTTCCGTCGGCCAGGCGCACGCGTCGGGTACACAGTTGGCCCAGTGAGGCGAAGTCGTGCGAGATGATCACGATGGTCATCCCGCCGGCGCGGAGTCGCGCCAGCAGTGCCACGACGTCGTCGCGCGCCACGGGGTCGAGACCTGCGAGCGGTTCGTCGAGGATCATCACCTGAGGCGCTCGCGCGATCAGTCCGGCGAGCACGACACGTCGCATCTGCCCGCCGCTGAGCGCGTCCACTCGACGGATCGCCATGGTCCGTGGGAGGCCGACGGATTCGAGCGTGTGCGCCACCTCGGTCGTGCCGATCTTGAGACCGCCCACCGCCATGATGTCGTCGCCGACGTTCTGCTTCTGCAACTGCAGCCGCGCGTGTTGGAACGCCAGCCCGACCTCGCCGACGTGCTTGCTCACCGGCTCGCCCTGCCCTGGTCGTTCCGGGAGGTAGAGCAGGCAACTGCCCTCGGTCGGCTCGATGAGTCCCGCCATGATCCACGCGAGAGTTGTTTTGCCGGAACCGTTTCCGCCGACAATCAACAGCCCCTCGCCCCGATGCACCGTGAGGTTCACATCGTGGAGCGCGTTCACTTCCCACGGCGATCCGCGCAGATACGTGTGTCCGACGCCGCTCAACGACAGGACCGGCTCGCTCGTCGGCTCCGGACCCGAGACCACGTCCCCGCTCGACGCCTCGTGCCACGACGCGTCGAGTTCGAACCTCTTGGCGGCTCCCGCCTCGACCTCGTGCAACTCCGACAACCAATTCGGGCGATACGGCACGATGCGACCCGCCACGAGATGCACAACCCGGTCGGCGGCGACCGCCTCGATCGCCCTGTGGGTGATCATGACGACGGCGATACCGCGAGTGCGCGGAAGATCGCTGAGTACCTCGAGGAGTTCGGCGCGACCGGCAGGGTCGACCATTGACGTCACCTCGTCGGCGATGAGCAGCGCAGGATCGCGAGCGAGAGCAGCCGCGATGGACAGCCGCTGCTGCTGACCGCCGGAGAGGTCGGAGGTCTCCCGGTCGCCGAGCCCCGCCAGTCCCACCTCGGCCAGCAGACCGTCGACGTCGACCTCGGTTCCCTCCGGCAGTCCCCATACGACGTCGTCGGCAACGCGCGCACCGAGCATCTGCGTCTCGGGACGCTGCAGCACCATCGCCGTTCCGCGGTGCATGCCGAGCCCCGCGGCGCCGGGTCGGTGCACCGCTCCGCTCGTCGGGCGCCGACCCGCGACGATCTTCGAGAGCGTCGACTTGCCCGACCCGTTTGCTCCCACGACAGCGATGAACTCGCCCGGTTCGATCCGGAGGTCGATGTCGGCGAGGACTTCGGGTCCACCCGGCTGGTAGGAGAAGCCGACGCGGTCGAGCTCGAGTGGCAGGGGTGCCACCGGTCGATCGTCGTCAACGGCGTCGTCGAGGGTGTCTTCGCTGGGGATGTCGGCGAGCCGATCGATCACCGCACCCAGAATCCACCAGGCCACCACCATCGTGATGAAGGTTCCCACGCCGCCCATCACCCAGATCCAGACCCACCAGTACTGCTCGATGCTGTGGCGTAGCCCGTTGATGCCGTCGGCCAACGGCTGTGCCGACGGCACCTTCTCGACCCACTTGGCGAGTCCGCCGATGGTGTTCGTCGTCGCTTTGATCACCAACTCGCGCAGCGGCACCAGCACCAGCAGCACCACGACCGACACACCGCCGATCAGAGGAGCCGCTATCGCCGATACCCCCAGGAGCGTCGGCCAACCGTGTCCGCGACGTTTGATCTCGCCGACGATGCCACCGACGACTGCGGCGGCAAGCAGTGCCGTCGCGGCCCTGGTTCCGGCCATCGCGAAACTCACGGCCGCGGTGGATACGGTCGCCGCGACCATCGCGCGGGGCCGAGTACGGGCCCCGATCAACGCGAGCGGAACAGGCGCGAGCACACGAACAGCGCTGGCCAGCGGGATGACCGATCCGATGACGACCGCCGCGACAGCAAGGCCACCGAAGATCGCGATCCAGGCGATCTCGAGCGGACGCAACGCGCCGCGAGTCTTTGCGTCGGGCATTTCGGACGGTGAGTGCACGTATCCATAGTGCCTGGTGACCCCGACCACGCCTGGGCCGCGTCTGCCGTTACTTCGTGTAAACGAAGCGTCACAACACGGCGCTTCGACTGGACGACGCCGCGCAGTGGGTGGATTCTCATCTCACGAACAGGGAGGTCAGAACATGCAGTCCTCTGTCCCGATCGGACTCACACCGGTTCAACAACACGGGCATCTCAACGGAATCCTCATCTCCGGACGCTGGCCGGAATCGACCCTCGAGTGGACCCAGACGCTCGTCGCCTCGGTGCGGATCGCGTGCCGCCCCGGCTTCCTACCCACCACGACGATCTTCCGAGTCGTCGAAGAACACCCCGACGACCTCGACGAACCCGCCGTGGGCATGATGGTCGCGATCGGAAACGTCGTCGACGACAGCTTCGTCGAAGCAGGCCGATTCGACAGCAATCCACCCGCGTTGGTGATGCTGCATCCGCCGTCGCGCACCCGTCCCTCGCTTCCCGAATGCGCCGACGTCGCGTCGGGTTGTGTGTTGCTTCCCGGACTGCCGGAACTCGGGCTCGAACACCGTGCCGGGTGGGCCGAAGCCGAAGCCGACGGCACGGTGGTCAACCTGCGCAACAAGGTCGGGATCGACCCCAACGCCGACCCCGACACCGCCGTCCTGGCGATGCTGCTCGTCGCCTGAGAGAGTCCGAACGGCCGTTTGACGGGTACCCGAACTTCGGATTTTGTGCCCCCTACCTGCACAAATGCGGGTTTGCGATCTGTTGCAATCGCAGCTGAGGTCTGGCTAACCTCGACTTCATGATTGCTGCCCTCCTGTTGAGCTTCGGCGTGATCTTTGTCGCCGAGCTGGGCGACAAGTCGCAGCTGATGGCCATGACGTACGCCCTGCGTTACAAGTGGTGGATCGTCCTGCTCGCGATCACCGTTGCTACGACCGCCGTCCACGCGGTCTCCGTGTTCTTCGGCCATTTCCTCGGCCTCTCGATCCCGACGAACGTCATGTCGATCGTCGCGGGTATCGCAATGTTGATCTTCGGCCTCTGGACGCTTCGCGGCGACAGCCTCGACGACTCCGAGCAAGGCAAGGCCGACCGCGTCGGCAAGTCGGTGTTCTTCGCGGTGATGTCGTCGTTCTTCCTCGCCGAACTCGGCGACAAGACGATGCTCGCCACCATCACACTCTCCGCGCACAGCGACTGGCTCGGCGTGTGGATCGGTTCGACGATCGGTATGGTCGCCGCCGACGCGCTGGCCATCGCTGTTGGCGCGCTCCTCGGCAAGCACCTGCCCGAGCGGACCATTGCGATCGGCGCGTCCGTGCTCTTCTTCGGGTTTGCGGCATGGCTTCTCTTCGAGGGTCTGCGCGATTCGTCGTCTGTCACGGTCATCGCGACACTGTCGGCTGTGGTTGCCATCGTTGGAATCGGTTCGTACTACGTCCACCGGGTCCACCGCGCGGCGGCGCTGGCCGCAACGGCACCCGCAGCAGAACCCGCACACAGCGGGCATGCGTCTGACCAGGAGTGATACCGCAAAGCCGGTAGTTTCCCGAGCGATCGGTCGGTTTTAGTAGGGGTTCCTACTTTCTGTGCTGAGCCCACCATTTATGGTGAGGCAGATCAGCTACCGAACGAAGGGAAACCCCGATGGATATCTCCGGCTCTTCTGTACTCGTCACCGGCGCCGCATCCGGACTCGGAGCCGCGACCGCCGCACGGTTCGCCGCCGCGGGCGCACAGGTCTTCGGCCTTGATCTGCAGCCGTCGATCGACAAGGCCGAGCCGACCGATGGCATCACCCTGATCCCCACCGACGTCACCGACGAGGCGCAGGTGCAGTCGGCCATCGACACCATCGCCGCGGCCGGTGCTCCACTTCGTGTTGCGGTCAACTGCGCGGGGGTCGGCTGGGCGTCGCGCATCCTGACCAAGGATGGTCCGCACGATCTGGACCTGTTTCGCAAGATCATCGATATTAACCTCGTCGGCACGTTCAACGTCATGCGGCTCGCTGCCAACCAGATGAAGGACGAATCGACCGTGGATGACGACGGCGCACGCGGCGTCATCGTCAACACCGCATCGGTCGCGGCATTCGAGGGCCAAATCGGCCAGATCGCATACGCGGCGTCGAAGGGCGGCGTTCACGCAATGACGATCTCGGCCGCGCGCGACCTCGCACGCGTCGGCATTCGCGTCTGCACCATCGCACCGGGAACGATCAGCACGCCGATGCTCGCGGGCATCACCCCGGAGTTCCAGAAGACGCTGGCCGAGGCCATTCCGTTCCCGCACCGCCTCGGCGAGCCGGCAGAGTACGCCCAGCTCGCGGAGTTCATCGTCGAGCACAACTACCTCAACGGCGAGACCATCCGAATGGACGGCGCGCTCCGGATGGCGCCTCGCTGAGCTGCACCGGCCGCCTTGTGCGGGGTCAGTCGCGAGCCTCGACCCCGCGCACGGCTGGCGGCCGCGGCGCATGGCCAGGATCGCCGGACCCTTCGAAGTAGTCGGCAGGATCGTCGTCGGCGGGATCGTCGCGCCCGGAATCCTCGACGACGAACCGTGACAGTCGGATGAGGGGTGCGGCCTCGGCGTCGAGTCCGGTTCCGTCAGCGGGCACCATGGGGCGCACCGGCCCCGACGCTCCGCCTTCGTCGCGGTAGGCCTCGACGGCGTCGCGCAGCATCGCGACCTTCACCTCGTCGTCGACGTCGTCGAATTCCTCGGGAACCAGCGGGCTCAACTGCGTGAGCGAGTCGCGAATCTCGATGACCTGACGGTGCAGGCGTCGCGTCGGCGATTTGCCTGCCTCCGGGAGCACGACCTCGGGGATCGCGCTCGTCACAAGGCTCCACAACGGTTCAAGAGCTGCGACGGCGCGCCGATGACGACGCCGTGCGGCCAACTCGGTCCACCGCGAATGGAGCATCGGAAAGCTGATTCCCAGCAGGAATGCGACGATCCCGACGATGTCGAGCGTCCGCACCGCGATCAGCGAATTGACCGCTCCGACCAGGCCGCTCGCACTTCCGACGACCGCGAGTACCTGCAGGACGGACGCAAAAGCGAGCAGACCGAAACCCGTGAGGAGCAGCGCGAGCGAGAACCGAAGGTACCCCTGCGACACTCGATAGAACTTGAACACATTGCGCACGCACGCACCGAATCCATACGCGAGATACGCGCTGGCAATGATGTAGAAGAGCGCAAATCCCCAGTTCTTGAAGCTCCACTCGTTGACCGACGACGTGCGCAACGAGTCCGGGGTGAACACCAATGCAACCTGCAGGCCGATCAGTGCGACGACAAGTGGGAAGGCCTCGTGACCGGCACGCCGCTCGCGACTGGCGCGAGCGGTGGGGAAGAAGAACACGATGACCAATGCCGCCACACCGAGTGCGAGCAGCGCGTAGTACAACCAGCGAGAACTACCCGCATAGACGTGCTCGTCGAGGAAGTGTGCGCTCGTCCTGGTGCTGACCACGAACGCCAGCGTCAGCGCAGCGATCGCCACCGTCATCGCGATGGCCTGCAGGCCGCCGCTACCCCGCCTGATCTTGTCCAGACGCCAACACAGCGCAAGCACGAAGGCGACGAGCGCGACGAGATTGATCACGTCGGTCATCTGAAGTCACCTCACAGCCAGCCTTTATGACCCCCGAGGAGCCGCTGTAGGCCCCGCACTTCCTTGTTGTCGGCCGTCGTCCCGACGCTGTTACCCGCCGACTGTGCCCACGTCAGAATCATAGAAGCCAACGTCTCGGCTTCCCACTCGCGGTCGTCGGAATAGCACGTTCGACGCAGCGCGGCGTCGGATTCGTCGCCGGAAGCCGCCAATGGCCCGGTCAGTGACGCCTCGCCGAGCATCTGGTGACCCGCGATGAGATGACCGAACTCGTGCACGATGATCTGATCTCGGTGCAACGACGACGTGTTCTCCTGATAGAAGAAGTAGTCGGCGTCTTTGGCCGCCAACCAGACACCGTTTGGCATCCCCGCGGGTAGCGCGTACGGGAGTGGCCGGATCGGACGTCCCCGCCGCTCGCCGTACCGCTCGCAGAGCTGGCCGACGTCGAGCGGAAGGTCGAGGTCGAGGCCGTCGAGCGACCGACGAACCAGTGCCCACAGCGCCCGCTGACTGCGGCGGGAACCCTCATCGATCGACTTGTTCGACGTCACGATGCCGCGGGAACGTCAGTACTAGTCGTCGTTGGACAAGCCGACGACGCGCAGGCGCGCCTCGATGGCGTCTACCTCGTCGTCGGTCAGACCGGCAGCGACGACGTCTGGCGGATCCTTCGGCAGCCCCTGCTGCTCGCGCAGGACCTTGATCAGCTCGTTGACCACGGTCACCGAATCGCTCGACAGTCCGGCCAGTCGGAACGCCGCGAGCTGGACGTCGGTGTCGGCCTGAAGCCGCATCAAATCGATCTCGTCGCGAGTACGTTGTGCTGCGCGATCTTCGAGGAAGTAGTGGACATCCACCCCGAAAGCTGCAGCGATTCCCTCGACCGTCCTGAACGACGGCGACTTGGCCTTACCCGAACGAAGCTGGCTGAGGTACGACTCGCCCAGCCTGAATCCGCGCTCCGTACTCCTGGCTGCGATCGCCTTGGCGCTGTACGCGCGTCCGTTGGGTCCTGGCACCGTACGAAACAGCTCTTCGAGCCGTCGAGCAAATAAACCCGGATCGACGGACGTGGAGCGTTCGTCGGACCCACCCCTACCGGCGTCACCCATGGGGTTATCCGTCCCTTGTGAAGTCATTCAACTCTCCGAAAGCCGACATTTGAACTTGCAAACATTAAAGCCCGACACGCATCCCCAATGCAACGATGGGCATGCTAGACGCACAACGTCCCCCCGCGTGCGAGCTGGCAACCAGCCACAACACCATTAGCTTAAGGCCCTGTGGCATTATTCACAGTTTGATCACGAACACCTCCCCGCGGGTGAACATTTCATCTCGATCTGATCACAGGATCCGCCGTTATGTGGACCACGGTACCGTTTACTCGGCCGATCACGACGTGAAACCGACAGGAGCGCAGTATGACGCATCGCGTCAGCAGCAACCGCCGCCCGAGGCGGCCGCGCACCCCTGCGTTGATTCTCGCACTGTCCGCAGCACTTCTCTTGGCCATCGGCAGCGGCATCGGCTGGGCGGACGGACCCGACACCGACTCGGGTTCCCGACACGGCGGCTCCGACCACTCCAGCTCGCACGGCGGCGGAAATCACGGCGGTAATCACGGCAGCGGCAATCAAGGCGGCGGCCACGGCCACCATCACACCCACACGCCGAAACCAACGGCCACAGTCGACCCCACGACCGGCGAGAACTCGACTACCACGAATCCGTCGACGACCGACGGCTCGTCGACAACGCCGTCCATCCCCGGCACCACCACGGACCCGAGCACCACAACCGACGCCGGCGCCCCAACCAACCCCGGCACCACGACGAGCACCAAGACCTCGCCGACCACCGCGACAACCCACGCCGGCTCGGGTGCGGGCCCGGGCGGCAACCCACCGCCCAGCCCACCCGGAGGTTCCGAACCGTCGAATCCCGGTCCCGGCCGCAGCGCGCCCGGACCGGCCGCGCAACCTCCCGCAGCCGCGTTCGCAGTCCCGATGGCCGCTGCGCCCGCGCAGCCCCAGAGTCCCTCGACCGGCGGCGGATCGTCGGCGAACAGCTCGCAGCCGGGCAGCACCTCGAGCACACAGGGTGGTGGTTCGGCGTCGACCAACGGCAGCGGGCCCGCCCCGGCCGCCGCGCAGGCACCACCGGCCGCCGCGCCGGCGACGTCGGGTGGCGTCAGCCTGAGCACCTTCACGGGCTTCATCGCCGATATCGCGCCGGGCGCACTGCTGCTTCTCGGCGCTGTCGCGCTACTCGGAAGCGGTTCGTTCCTCGACGCCCTCCGCTCGACTCGCGCCTGAGCGTCGGAAAGCGAGAAGGTCGTCGGCGAACGGGAGCTCGTCGACGGCCGAACCGTCCATCCACTCTCGTAGGACCTTCGTGGCGAGCACGTCGTCCTCGTTGTATTCGAGCAGCCGGTCGCGCTGACTCAGGTCGACGTCGACGCCGCCGATCCCGACCGCCCGCCGGTACCAGTCCATCGACGCCTCGCCCCCGGCCTCAGCATCGCGCCACCCGAAACCGGCAACGGGTGCAACGCGTTTGAGCCCCTTGCCGTTTGGTGCGACGAAGTTGCGTCCTACCGCCTCGAAGATGTCGACCCACTCGTCGGACGCGATGAACTGCTCGACCTCGTTCGGCGTCGGCACACCCGGCTGATCACCGAACCTCTCGGCAGACGCGCGCAGCCACCTGTTCTCGGCCTGCTGCGAGTAGCAGTACGCGGCGAAGGTCTTGCCTGCAGCGTGGGCGTCGGCGCGCTCGGCCATCAACCACGTCCAGAACTCGGCGAACGCCCGGCCCTCGTCGGCCGTCGGCAGCGGTGTCCAGGTGGCGAATCCGCGATAGACGACGTCCCGATCGGGGTCGGTGTTGTCGGTCAGCAGCGTGCCCCACAGATACGCGCCGTCCTCGCCGAAGCTCTCCATGTCGACGTCGACCTCGACGTCGGCCCGCGCGACAGTCGGCTCCTCGACGCGACGGACAAGCGGAATGTCGGCGAGCCACGCAATCGCGCAGATCACCGCGTCGTCGAAGCTCTGGTTGGCGGGCCAGTCGGCCGGCGGGTCGCCGTCGAAGCGGGCGAGTTGATCGATGGTCGTGACCCCGACTGCGCGCAACGCGTCGCCCTGGTTGCCGTTGGCGACGAGGCTGACATCCCGACGTTCCTCCAGCTCAGGGCCACACCGGCCCCACCACGGGCACCCGCGGCACTCACCGATCCGGCGCGGCGTCGTCGCGATATCCCCCGCCGCGACGCGCTGCCTGCGGTCGAATACCTCGCGATAGTCGGGCAGCGACGTCCCGACCCTGTGCACGACGATGCAGTCGGCGTCGAGTCCGATGACCCCCGCGCGCAACGCGTCTTCTTCGACGTCGGGCGAGAGCCCCTCGTCGAGGAGCATCTGCGTCAGATGTGCCAGTCGTAGCTGGTCGCGGCGGTTGCTTCTGGGTGATCGGAACGGGTCAGGTGCCGGAATCCACCCCCACAGCGGACTGGTGACGAGGGTCGGCACCTCGGCGGCGTGCAGACGCGGGTTCTTCGCCGGATACGTCACGCGATGGTTCACCACGATGATCGGGATGTAGCCCGACGCCGCGTCGTCGGCCTCGCCGACGCGCAGCAGGAGCTCTGAATGCCCTCGTCTGCCGTGTTCACGGTCTGTCGGCAGCGTCGCATTCCAGATCCACCGCGCACCCGACGAGCAGGCCTCTCGGGTGGCAGCAACGCGCTCTGAGTGTGGCCCGTCGTCGACGACAACAAACGTGTTCGACGGTTCGCCGCTGTGGAGTCCGAGGAGAAAGTCGCGGATACGCTCGCGGCGTAGCTGCGCGGACTCCTTGCGACGGGCGGCCTCGGGGGTGTCTGCACGGTCGCGGACGAGGTCGGGATGGCTGAAGTCCAGGGCGACCCGATGCTCGCATCCCGCCAGGTCGCGCGGATGCAACACGGCCGCGGCCACACCCCACCTCGATTCTCACCGGCTCATCAGACATCTGGGCTGTCGATCACACCGCCGGTGCGACGGATGTGATCGGTCTGTATCGAGCCTATGCAATGCTTGTAGCAAACTGGCGCAGGGAAAGGTGCCCGCATGGGATTGTTCTCGTCCGACGGTAAGACTCGTGCTCAACGACGCGCAGAAACCAAGGCACTCAAGGCCAAGGCGAAGCTCGACGCGAAGCTGGCCGCGAAGGACAGGCGCAGGGCGTCCAAGGAACTGCGCAAGTCACGCAAGAAGATCGTCGAGAAGGAACTCAAGGCACAGCGCAAGACCTTGAAGGCCGAGGCAAAGGCGGCCCAGAAGGTGGCCAAGGCCGAGGTGAAAACCGTTGCCGCGAAAGCGAAAGCCACTGCCGACGCCAAGCCGTTCAGCCCCGCGAGCGTCAAGCGGTTCCTCACGGTCACACGCCTCGTCGCGCCCATCGCAGTGCCCGTGATCTACCGCCTCGCCGTCGCCGGCCGCGGCAAGATCACCGAACTCCAGGCCAAGCGCATCGGCGTGTCGCCGGCACAGTTGGTCAAGTACTCGGGCAGCGGCGCGCCCCTACTGGCCCGCATCGAGGCCCTCCGCACGTCACTGCAGAAGGTATCCGCGCAGGACACGTCGTCGGACACCAAGCAGTTCGTCGACGCCATGACCGCTCGCCTCGACAACCTCGCCATCGCCGTCGACGCCGCCGAGCCGATGCCGGCGCAGCAGCGCAAGACCGCGCACAGGGCGGTCGAGAACGAGTTGAGCGCCATCGACGCCGACATCATGGCCCGACTCGGCGTCCGCACGTAGCAACACCGCACGCAACCCTCGCGCGGCGTCGAACATCACCAACGGCTCGAACATCTCCAACTGCTTCGACGCCGCGCTTACGATGAGGACCATCCAGACCGACCCCAGGGGGCGTCCCGACATGACAGACCCGACTTCCGGCGAAACACCGTCCGACGACGCGTCGCGCACACCCGCGGCCGACGAGACGAACGACGCCGCCAAGAAGGCCGCGCCCGCCAAGAAGAGCACTCCTGCGAAGAAGGCGCCTGCAGCCAAGAAGAGCGCGCCGGTCAAAAAGGCGACCACAGCGAAGAAGACCACCGCGGCAAAGAAGAGCGCCCCGGCGAAGGGCGCCGCGACTCCGTCTGCGGCAAAGAACGCAGCAAAGAAGGCACCGCCGACCAAGGCAGCGGAGAAGAAGGCTCCCCCGAAGACAACTCCTCCCGCGGCTGCCGCGGCGGACGAACCGACCTTGTTCGAGGCGGACGCCCAATCGACTCCGGCTTCCGAGCCGACGGGTGTCCAGGAGTCTGCGCCGGCCCCAGCGCCTGCGGCATCAACAGCGCCTACGCCAACCCTCGAGCCGCCGGCCACAGCGCCTGCGGCACCGGCACCGGCACCGGCGACATCCGATCCCGTTGCCGAATCCGACGCCGCGAGAGCGGGTTTCGCGCGTATCAGCTCGGGGCGGACGGAGGTTCCCGCGACGAACCCGGCGATGCCGATCGCGTTCGGGGCGATCAGCGGAGCGCTCGCGGCTCTCGCGATCGCACTGGTGATCGTGCTGCGCTGGCGACGGCACCGCCAGTAGCTTCTCGGTCCGTCAGCAGAGTCTCAGTCCTGCAGGGACTCCACCCGCGCGGTGATCGCGTCGGCGATCGCCTCGGGAGCACGCTGCGGCATCCAGTGGTCGACGCCTGGTAAGACCACGAATTCGTATGGGGCGTCGATGAATTCAGAGCACGCGCGCGCCCCCGCTTTACTCAGGAAGCGATCCTTGTCGCCGTAGAGGTAGGTGGTGGGCACCCGCACCTTGTCTCCTGCCAACGAGTCGATCGACGAGAACCGCATCGCGCGATACCAGTTGATCCCTCCGGTGAGCGCGCCGTAGTCGACGATCTCGCGTGAGAGTCGTTCGGAGAAGCCGGGATACATCTCCAGTCGCCCACCCGCGCCGCCGCCGTGCTTTGCGCCGTACGTAATCAACTTCTCGGGCACCTTGGGCAGTTGGAAGAACCCCATGTACCACGATTTCAGCGCCTGGCCGCGGGGCATCGCACGCAAGAAGCCACCGGTGTGCGGAACGGCCAACGTCGTCAACGTGGCCACCCGATCAGGATGACGGGTTGCGACCGCATACGAGACCGCCGCGCCCCAGTCGTGCCCGACCAGGTGGAAACGTGACGCGTCGAGCGCATCCGCCAACGCGATGACGTCGTCGACGAGTTCGTCAATTCTGTAGTCGCGCACCGCCTGTGGCCGCGCGCCAGGCGAATAGCCACGCTGATCGGGTGCGACGGTGCGCAATCCGCGCTCATTGAGCAGCGGTGTCACGTCCTCCCAACACGACGCCCGTTCCGGAAAGCCGTGCAGCAGTATCACCGGAATGTCCGACGCCGCACCGGGTATCGGACCGGAATCGACGACGTCGAACGTCCATCCGTCTCGGCTGAACTGAGTGATCTTCTCGGTCATGGCTCTCCAGGTGCTCGGTCGGCTTCTGCTCGGCGTGTGTCCGCATCGCCTGACGACATCGGCGACCCACCCTCGCGCTCGGCGCGAAAGGTGGGCCGCCGATGGTGCTTTGACCCTACGTCAACTCGTGGTACGTCACGTCAGCTTGTAGACCGTGGTGCCTCCGACCGTTGTGGCAGTGAAGTTCTGGGCCACCCAGGTGGAGATCGCGGAGTTGCCTCCGGGGCCACCCTGACCACCGCCGATGTAGTACGCGATCTTGCCTTCCTTCACGTACTGCTTGAACTCGTCGAGCGTCGGTGCGGGATCGCCGCTCCACCCGCCGATCGCCATGACGGACTTACCCGTCGCGATCTCGATGTTCGCCGCCGACTGCGAGCCGTTGGTCGCCGCCGCCCAGGTGCTGTCGGTGTTCTGGAGCAGCTTCACCAGTTCGGCATTGGTCGACGACTCGCCACCCGGACCGCCCGTACCCATGCCGCCACCGAACGAGCGCGTGCTCTGGGTTCCGCTGTTGGACGGGGTTCCGCTGTTCGACTGAGTTCCGTTGGGAGGCTGATCCATTCCCGGCTGTCCCGAACCCGACTGCGCGGTGCCGTTCTGCGCTGTGCCATTCTGCGCGCCGCCGTTCTGCGCGGTGCCGTTCTGCGCGCCGCCGTTCTGCGCGCCGCCGTTCTGCGCGGTGCCGTTTTGTGCGCTGCCGCCTCGCGAGCCGCTCGGACCACCCCCGCCCGGTCCGCCCATGCCACCCTGAACGCCGCTCGTCTGTACTGCTGTCGGGATCGACCCGTGGTGTGCCGTCGCGGCCGTGGCGATCGAGAATGCAGCTGTCCCTGCGAATCCCGCGATCGCTCCCGCGATCACGGAAGCCACGAACAGCTTCTTGAGTCCGAGCGCACCTCCCACGAGCACGCCGATCACTGCGAGCACGGCCACAGCGCCGATGATCCACCTACACCAGACCGGACCCCATTCGTTGCGGTTGAGCAAGACGATCGACCACCATGCTGCGAGACTGATCATGGCGCTCAACGCAATTCGGCCGTCCCAGTTGGCGCGACGTCGCCACGCGAATACTCCACCGAGCGCAACCATCGCGGCGACAGCAGGCGCCAGCGCCACCGTGTAGTAGGGATGGATGATGCCGCTCATGTAGCTGAAGATCATCGCGGTGATCAGCAACCAGCCACCCCAGGTGACAACCGCGCCGGCCTCGGTGCGATGAATACCGTTGCGATAGTTGAAGATCGGGAAGCTACGGATCATCAGGTACACGCAGAACGCAATCGCGAAGAGTGCGACGGGAAGCAGCCACGAGATCTCGTTGCCCATCTCCGAGCTGAAGAGTCGACTCAGGCCCGTCGATCCGCCGAAGGAACCTCCTGCGCCGCCGCCACCGCCGCCAGGGCCTCCGCCCGAACCACCGCTGATGCGTCCGACGCCGTTGTAGCCCCAGACGAGATCCATGAACGTGTTGTTCGTCGAGCCGCCGATGTAGGGACGTGAGCTGGCGGGCGTGAGAATCGTCGCCACCACGAACCATCCGGCCGACACCACGAGAGCCACGGCCGCGACGACGAGTTGCCCAATTCGCTTGAGCCAACCGTTGTTTGCGAACAGCAGGTAGGCGAGCCCGAATGCGGGCAGCACCAACAGGCCCTGCAGCATCTTCGTCAGGAAGGCGAAGCCGAGCGCGACACCCACCAGCGCCAGCCACCGGCCGGAGTTCGTCGCGATCGCCCGTGCCAGGCAGTACCCAGCGGCAACCATCAAGAGCACCAGCAGTGCGTCGGGGTTGTTGAAGCGGAACATCAACGCGGCCGCAGGGGTGAAGGCGAGCACCGCGCCCGCGATCAGTCCCGCGGCGGTCCCCTGCCGCGGATCGGTGATCACTCGACGCATCGTCGCGTACATCAGCGCCACCGCCGCGACGCCCATCAGCGCCTGCGGCACCAACACGGCCCAACTGTTCATCCCGAAGATACGCACCGAAAGTCCGGTCACCCACAACGACGCCGGGGGCTTGTCGACGGTGATGAAATTCGACGGGTCGAGTGCTCCGAAGAACCACGCCTTCCAGCTCTGCGAGCCCGCCCACGCGGCCGCCGCGTAGAAGGTGTTGCCGTATCCGCTGGCGGAGAGATTCCACAGGTAGAGCACCGCGGTCGCCACGAGGAGTCCTGCAAGCGCGAACGGACTCCACCACACCGGACGCCCGGCCAATCGGCGACGCCTGGGCGTCGGTGGTGAATCGTCGGCGGGCGGCGATACGTCGCGCCGCTCCAGAAGTGCGGTCATCATTCCTCCAGAATCTCGGTGTGAGGCAGAAGTCTCGGTTCGGGTTCGACTACCAGATTCCGAGACCCCGCTACCGCGACCCTGGACCCTCGCTGGGAGAAGTCTGTGAACGCGCGCGTCCGTCAGTCGACGAGTGCGAGCACCCTCGCCGGACCGCCGGTACCACCAGCGAACCGAGGCGCTCCCACGACGACGCGCGCGCCTGCGGGCGGGATGTCCGTCAGGTTGGCCAGCGCCTCGACGGCGTACCGCCCGGCACCGAGAATCGCGGTGTGCGCACCAACTGCTCCCTTGATGTCGACGCTCAAGGTGTCGGTCCCGAGCGCCGACACTCCCCGTTCGGTCACCAACATCTGCGCCGCAGCGGGATCAAACCCTGGCGCGTCGGATCCGCCCGTCGCAGGTTGCCACCCCGAGTGCAGTGCCACCAACGCACGTGCCGGAATGCGGCCGTGAACTAGTTCGTACTCCTCGACGTCGCGTTCGGTCAGAACCGCGCGTCGATTACCGCGCGCAGTGGCCGCGATGCTGATCACCACCAGCGGCACCACGAGATCGCGTGCCGGTATCGCGTCGACGGTTCGTCCACCTGCGATCTTGTGCGCAGGGGCGTCGACGTGGGTTCCCGAGTGCTCTGCAAACGACATCCACCTGGTGGCGAAGCCCGAGTTGCCGGGCCCTACTCGGGACGTCTGCACGCTGACCACCGGCGGGTTGCCGGGCCACATCGGAAAACCCGCTCCCAGTCGGTGGGTGAGATCCACGACCCGGGTCGCGCCGGGTTGCGCCGAGGCGCGCGCGGGTCGCGACGCAATCCCGACCCCGGCCGCCGCAGCGCCGGCCGCCGCGGTCATCCGCAACGCGGTTCGACGACTGACCCGTCTGGCCTCCTCGTGCGCGTGCCGCACCACGTCGTCGTCACACACGTGTGCCGTCACACATAAGTGCCGTCACCGACAGCGCACACAACACCTAGGCTCCCGGGCGGATTCGTAGGATCTGATCCTTACCGGTGTCGGTGCCGACGAGCAGCGAGCCGTCTCTGTCGACGGCCAGGGCGCGCAGGCGCCCGTACCGATCCGACAGTGCCTCTTCGACGTCGACGACCCGCGTCCCGCTGCCGTCGAGCTTCACCACGACCAACTTCTTGGCCTTCTGGGCGGCGATGACAACCGCCCCGCTCCACTCGCCCCAGCCGCTGCTCGGCAAGAACTGTAATGCGGGCGTCGCAATCGTCGGCGCACCCGATTTCCAGATCGGACCGACCGCACCCGGCACCCGCGCCGGGTCGGTCATCGGCACCGATTCGTCGTAGATCACCGGCGCGCGGTCGGGCCGGTAGCCGTAGTTGGCGCCCGGCCGGATGAGGTTGAGCTCGTCGTCGGCGCTCGTGCCCTGCTCGATCGAGTAGACCCGTCCGCTACCCGGTTGCAGCGCGATGCCCTGCACGTTGCGGTGGCCGAGCGTCGCTATCGGACTTGCGGGGTCGGGGTTACCGGCAGCGGGCCGGCCGGTTGCGGCATTGACGTGTAGGACCTTGCCGCCCAATGACTTTCGACTCTGTGGATACTCGGCCGTCGCATTGTCGCCGGTGCCGATCCACAGTGTCCCGTCCGACGCCGCCGCCAGTCCGCATCCCGCATGCCTGCCGCCCGCGTTCAACGGGATACCCGCCAGCACCGTCCGTTCGCGCTGCATACTCGACCAGTCCTGCGACACCCGCCACGATGCCACCGTGACCTGCTGCCCGGTGTTCGGCCACGGCAGCGGCACGCTTCCGACACCCTGAGGAATCTTGGCGCCCTGCGCGACCGACGATCCGGTGCCGGCCTTCTCGGCCTGACACGAATAGATTCGACGATTCTGCGCGAACCCCGGATCAACCGCGAGACCCATGAGTCCGGCTTCGCGGTGCACCCAGAGCGCGCTCAGGTCCGCCCGGACGGTCTTCGGCGCCTGCCCTGGTCTGATGGCAACGAAACGGCCTGCACGCTCGGTGACGAGGGCCGTACCGTCTGGCGCGGTGACGATATCCCAGGGGTGACTCAGCCCGGTCGCGATCGAACTGACCGCAAGACGCGGCGCGGCCTCCGCTGACGGGGCACCCGCCACGGTTCCCGCGATACCGGCCGCGACCGCACACGAGATCACACCGGTTTTGAGTACGCTGCGCTGCGGCGACATGAGGCCAACCGTAACGGCTCACATGCGTCCGGGGGTCGAGAACCCGACGAATCGCCCTTAGCGGGAGATTCCGACCTTTACCGGCCCGGCAGGAACTTCAGCGATCGCACAGCGAGCGGGGTGACGGCGCGGTAGACACTCTTCGGTACTCCGGGAGCCTTGTCGATGCCGATAAAGCGCTGTTCGGCGATCGTCTGCGGCTCGGTGTACTTGAGCAGCCCTTCTTCGCCGTGCCTGCGGCCGACGCCCGAGATTCCCATGCCGCCCATCGGAGCCGCGGTCGACGCCCACGCTGCCGCGTAGCCCTCGTTGATGTTGACGGTGCCGGCACGCAACTGCTCCGCGATCGCCTGCGCCTCTTCGCTGCTGCCCGCGAAGACGCTCGCGTTGAGACCGTAGTCGGTGTCGTTGGCCAGCTTGATCGCTTCGTCCGTGGAGTCGACCGGATACACCGACACGACCGGACCGAACGTCTCGTTGCGGAAGCAGGTCATCTCGTCGGTCACGCCCGACAGCACCGTCGGCTCGAAGAAGAAGGGGCCGAGATCTGCACGACGCTTGCCGCCCGCGACCACCGTCGCACCCTTCGACACCGCATCGTCGACATGCGCTTCGGCCGTCTCGACCTGCGCGGCCGACGCCAGCGAACCCATGTCGACGTTGAAGTCGTAGTTGGCTCCGAGCTTCATGTTGCGGACAAAGGTGCCGAACTTCTCGGTGAACTCGTCGGCGATCGCCTTGTCGACGTAGAGCCGCTCGATCGAGATACACAACTGGCCGGAGTTCGAATAGCACGCTCGCGCAGCACCTTCGACGGCGTGGTCGATCTTGGCGTTGGCGGTCACGATCATCGGGTTCTTGCCACCGAGCTCTGCGGAGAAGCCGATGAGTCGACGCCCCGCCTGCTCGGCGAGCGATGCTCCGGTCTCCGACGATCCGGTGAACATCACGTAGTCACAGGTCGCCATGATGGCCTGTCCCACAACACTTCCCGGGCCCGGGACCACCGCGAACAGAGCGGGCGGCAGACCTGCCTCGTAGAGCAGCTCGGCCAGCGCCAGCGCACAGTAGGGGGTCTGGCTGTCGGGCTTGATCACCACGCCGTTGCCGGCGAGCAGAGCCGCGACCGCATCCGAAACAGCAAGTGTCAGTGGGTAATTCCACGGGCTGATCACCCCGACGACGCCCTTGGGCTGATACCGCACCCGCACCTTGGTGGCGCCGGGCAGCATGCCCTGCACCTTGCGCTCGGCGAGCATCTTCGGGCCGTGCGTCGCGTAATACCGCGCGGTCAGCGCGACGTCGACAACCTCTTCCTGTGCGTACGAGCGAGCCTTGCCCGTCTCGGCCTGCGCGATATCCATCAACGACGCCGCATTGGTGAACACCAGCTCGGAGAACTTCTTGAGCACCTTCGCGCGCTCCGCGGGTGACTGCTTGGCCCACCCCTGCTGAGCGGCACGCGCCCGCGACACCGCGGTCTCGAGATCCTCGGCGGTGCCGACAGGTATGGTCGCCATTTCGACGCCGCTGAACGCTTCGAGAATCGATCGGGTCGGGCGTGCGGCAGCGTTGTCGATCGCGACCAATGCGCCGAGTCGTTCGAAGTAGTCGGGTGTTGGCTTGGGCATCGGAGCCTCCTGCTGCGTGAAAGTGATCGAGAGAGTGTCGATAGGCCGAGAAAGGGTCAGGGCGCGACGAGGACGATGCCGTCGTCGTCGGAGTACACGGTGTCGCCGGGCGTGAAGGTGACTCCGCCAAGCGTCAGCGGTACGTCACGCTCACCTTCTCCGGTCTTGGTGGATTTGCGGGGGTTGGTGCCGAGCGCCTTCACGCCGATCTCCATCCCGCCGATGGTCTTGGCGTCGCGGATCGCGCCGTTCGCGATGATCCCGACCCAGCCGTTCGACCGGCCCAGCTCCGCGATGATGTCGCCGACCAGCGCCGTGTGCACCGAGGCATCACCGTCGATCACCAGCACTCCGCCGGGATTCGACTCGCCGAGGATCGACTTGAGCAGCGCGTTGTCCTGGAAGCAGCGGACCGTTGTCACCGTTCCGACGAACTCACGGACCCCGCCGTACTGGGTGAACTGGAGATCGCAGCTACGGACATCGGCACCGATCTCGTCGACGAGGTCGGCCGTGGGGGTGAAGGTCAGCTCAGCCATGACGTACAGCATAGGTGTGACGCGCGGTCATGGGTACCTCAGGTTACCGGGCGGTAAGAAACGCGCTGCCGATCAGCGCACCTGATCGATCGCGTCCGCGACGTCGTCGGGAATCTCCAGCACGACGAAATGGCGCGCGGCGACCGGGATGAGCCGACCACCGAGCATCCGCGCATAGCGGGCCTGCTTCCACAGCCAGAAACGCTGCCACGGCTTCGGACCAGAGAGCGCGGCCACCACGATCACCGGAACCGGTGGCATCGGATGATTTTTGCGCATGCGACGCAGCGACGCGTTGATCGCGGGGAAGGCAGCGTTCTCCACCATCGTGGCGAGCAGCATCGGCCAGTTGCCGAAGACCTTCGCGGCCCAGTAGTGCTCGTGATCGTAGAAGCCCTCCGGTGGCCTCGGCAGCACGACGGTCCGCACCCGCGAGAATCCACGCCGCGGAAGCCGAAACCGCTGCGTCACCCTCCTGCCCGTGTCGATCATCCTGTGCGCGTTGTCGATTCGCACACCGAGCGGCACCACCCGCCACGGCAGCAGCACGTAAGAACCGTCGAGCATCACAACGCCCGCAGTGCGCGTGGGATGTACTCGCGCAAACGCCTCGACATACAGCGAGGCAACCGAGTGTCCGACGACGGTCACGGGCTCCGCTATCCGCAGCGCATCCAGGACGCCCGCCATCCACGAGACTTCGAGCGACAGGGTCAGCACGCGGCCACGCGGAAGTTGTTCGGAAAGCCCATATCCCGGGCGGTCGAACCGGACCACCCGCCAACCACGCTCGACGAGTCGTGCGGCGAGATGGTCGAGATCGAACCAGTTGCTTCCCATCGCAGCCATGAGCAACAGTGGCCGACCCGACCCTTCGTCGACGACGTGGATGCGTTGGCCGTCGACGTCGACGATCTGCCCCGGCGGCGGCCGATCGACCTCGCGCAGACCGTCGTCCACCGCTCAGTTCTCCTGTGGTTTGGCCAGCGGGAATGCCAACGATTCGCGAATCGACTGACCCGTGATCAACATGACCACACGGTCGACGCCGACGCCGAGACCACCGGTCGGTGGCATCGCGTATTCGAGCGCCTGCAGGAAGTCCTCGTCGAGCTCCATTGCCTCCGGATCACCGTCGGCAGCCAGAACCGATTGCGCGGTAAGCCTTTTGCGCTGTTCCACCGGATCGGTCAGCTCGGTGTAGGCGGTACCGAGCTCGACGCCCCACGCCACCAGATCCCACCGCTCGGCGACCCCCGGCTCGCTGCGATGCGCCCGCGTGAGCGGCGAGACCGACGTCGGGAAATCGGTGTAGAACGTCGGGAAGGTGGTGCGGTCTTCGCCGAGATGCTCGTAGAGTTCCTGCACGATCGCGCCCGCGTCCCAGTCCGGACGGAACGCGATGTCGAGGCGCTTGCAGACCTCCCGCAGATGCTCCACCGACGTCTCCGGAGTGATCTCCTCGCCGGCGCCGTCGGACACCACCCCGTAGACGGTCTTCACCGGCCACTGTCCGGAGATGTCGATTCGCTGCTCGTTGCCCTCGTCGTCGAAGCGCACGATCACCGGCTCACCGTAGGCGGCGGTGGCCGCGAACTGGATCATCTCGCGCGTGAGATCGAGCATCTTCAGGTAATCACTGTGCGCCTCATAGGCTTCGAGGCTCGTGAACTCCGGATTGTGACTGAAGTCGACGCCCTCGTTGCGGAAGTTCCTGCCGATCTCGAACACCTTCTCCACGCCGCCGACGCACAACCGCTTGAGGTACAGCTCCGGCGCGATGCGCAGGTAGAGGTCGAGGTTGTAGGCGTTGATGTGCGTTGTGAACGGCGTCGCGTTCGCGCCACCGTGGATCTGCTGCAGTATCGGGGTTTCGACTTCGAGATAGCCGCGGGCAGAAAGGAAGTCACGCAGCGCCTTGACCACGACGCTCCGCGTGGCGAGCAACTGCCGCGAGCGCGGATTGATCGCGAGGTCGACGTATCGCTGCCGCACACGGGCTTCCGGGTCTGTCAGGCCCGCCCACTTGTCGGGCAGCGGACGCAGCGACTTTCCTATCATCGCCCAGCGGTCCACGAGCACCGACACCTCACCCTTGCGGCTCGTGCCCATCTCACCGTGCACCTCGACCAGATCACCGAGATCGACGTCGGACGCGAAATCCCTTGAGCCGGAGTCGAGTCGCGATGCCTCGACCAGGATCTGCACCTGCCCCGACCAGTCATGGACGTCGGCGAAGACCACCTTGCCGAAGTCACGGAGCCGCGTGATGCGGCCGGCAATCGACACCGGCGTACCCGCAGGCGCGGCGATGGCCTCCGCGATCGAGTGCGACGGCGGATCGGCCGGCGGATACGGGTCGACGCCGTCGTCGATCATCCTGTCCAGCTTGGCAAGCCGCACCCTGACCTGTTCCGGACGATGCGCCGCGACCGCATTCTGCGCCTCCGCCTCGGCGTCGAGTTCAGCGATCAACGCGTCGACATCGATGCCTGCGGGAATCGACGACTGTCCCGCGGTGTACTGCTGCTTGCGCCCGAACCTGGGAAGCCTGACGAAGCCCTCGGTGACGACGGCCGCCAGACCGGCCCGCGCCAGGATTCGGGTGTCCTCGAAGCACAGGAATCGCGGCTGCCAGTCGGGAAGGTATTTCGCGTTGGACCGGTAGAGCGACTCCATCTGGAAGAACTTGGAGCCGAACATCAGCACGGCATAGCTCCCGCGCATGACGGGGCCCGCGCCGATCTCTTGCCCCTTCTCGAACACTGCGCGGAACGTCGCGAAGTTCAGGGAGATGTCGGTGATCCCGAAGTTCTCCGAGTCGCGGCACAGGTCGCTGACCATCGTCTCGACGACACCGTTGATACCGCTACGGTCGCGGCGCATCAGGTCGAGCGAGACCCCGCGCCGACCCCACGGAACAAATGACAGCATCCCGACGACCTTCTCGTCGGGCTCACCCTCATTCAGGACCGCCTCCACCAGCAGGCAGTCGCCGTCTGCGGGATCGCCGATGCGGGAGAGCGCCATCGCGAAGCCGCGCTCCTCCTCGGTGTCGCGCCAGGCGTCGGCTCGCGCGACCACGTCGACCATCTCGGTCGGCGGAATGTCGCGGTGCCTGCGGATGCGGGTGGTGACGCCTGCACGTCGGGTTCGTGTGACCGCCTGGCGCACGCCCTTCATCGTCGGGCCGCTGATCGTGTACTGCCGTGTGTGCAGGATCGCCTCGTCGCCGATGTTCAGCGACGTGAATCCCGCGGCCTCGAATGCCGCCGCGCCCCGTTCGCTGGAACCCATCGCCGCGGGGTGCCACCCGTAGCGCTCGCACAGCACCAGGAACTCTGCGATCGCGTCGGGCCAGGACTCCGGATCGCCGATCGGATCGCCACCGGCAAGTCCGACACCGAGTTCGACGCGGTAGGTGATCGCGGCGCGGCCGTCGCGCGAGAAGACGACTGCTTTATCGCGTCGCGTCGAGAAGTAGGCCAGCGAGTCGTCGTCGTTGAATCGCGCGATCAGCGCACGGATCAGTCGTTCGTCGGTCGCGGTCATCAGCGACTTGAGCCGCTGCGACCGGAACAGCACCGACGCCGCGACGATCAGCGCGAGTGCGCCGAACAGGCCCAGAGCGCCATTGACGGGCGGATAGGTGTGATGGCCGTCGAAGGTCCGCTGGTCGATCGCGGCGAACGCGACGACCCGGTTGAACGCGTAGGGCAGACGCTCGGAGCGTTCGAGGCTGCCCGGGAACAGCCACACCAACGCGAACCCGATGCCGGTTGCCACCGCAAGTCCGACCACGAGCACCACGAGCGCGCGCAGCAGGGCGCCGCGTCGAACCCGCGTGTAGAACTGCCGATACGTGACAAGCAGGAAGACCAGCGCCGCGAGATCGATACCGAGACCGATCACGATGTTCATCCGCTCGGTGTCGTCGACGTCGAAGTCGTCGGCGACCGGCTGCCACAGGAGCAGCGCGTTTCCTGCCATGAACAGCAGCAGGTAGATGACGCAGATCCACCACGCGATGCGTTTGCGGGCGGTCAGTGCGATGGCGACGAGCGCCAACACGAACGACCACGCGAAGCTCGTGTCGGGCATCGAGATGATGAAGTCGTCCACGTAGTCGCGCGGTACGTGAATCCAGTGCCGGAAGAACGGGAAGATGCTCGACAGCAACGCGATGGTCGCCATGATCCCGACGACGAGCCCTGCGATCTGTGGCGCGTGGCTTCCGAATCCGCGAGGGTGGCGGATGCGCTCGAGTAGATCGGCCGACCGGCGATCCGCCTCTGCGCGTTCCGACCGCTGCACCGCGACGTCGGGATCTGTGGGGGCACCCGGGTGTACGTGAGATGGGGACTCGACCGCCATGGATCAAAGGTAGTTCACCGGCGGTTCAACGGTGCGTACTGTTCGCCGGTCAGGCAGTATCTCAGACATGGACGACGACGCGTTCGATGTGCCAGTCCGGGGAGACGGAATCCGGCTCGGTCAGTTCCTGAAACTGGCCAATCTCATCGAGTCCGGGGCCGAGGCCAAGGAGGTCATCTCCGACGGTCTCGTCACCGTCAACGGAGATGTGGAAACACGACGAGGTAGGCAGTTGGCCGTCGGCGACGTGATCTCTCTGGGTGATGCATCGGCGCGGGTCACCGCAGAGTGACCAGCGTCCTGCTCACGCAGTCAGTCGCTTGAGTTCCGCCGCGGTGACGAGGCGCTCGGCCTCCGCGGGGAATCGCTGAGGTTCCCGACTGCGGCCGAGTCGGCCGCCGGAGATGGCACTCAGCATCGAGTGTCGACGGGGTGTTTGGAACGTTGCTGCCAGCTTCATGACGATACGTTTCCTGCGTCAGAATGGATACGATCTTTACTATCTTGTATTGCCGACTTCGTCGGCGCAACTCACCCTTACGTATCGATCGTCACACAGGATTCGTTACCAGCCAGAGACCGACGCGCGGTTCAGCCCAATCCGGCGAGGAACTGATGCGCCCAAGCCACGGCAGTCACGCCCGGCTTGACCTGGAAACTCCCGTAGTCGCCGTGTGAACCGGACTGCAGGAATCGGTTGAACTCGATGATCTGCTGCCGTGCGCGAGCGTTGCTGAGCTCGTTGACGACGTTCCCCGGTCCGCCCTTGGTGAGCAACTCGTTGACGATCGCGCCCGCCTCTGCCTGGTACTGACCGACCTGGCTCGGCGTCGGATCACTGGTCTCTGCGAGGTAGCCGATCACGCGCGTCACGTAGTAATCACGTGGCACGTTGCAGTAGAGGTCTTTGGGCGCGCAGATGGTGAAGGCGCGCGGCAGTACGTAGCCCATGCCGTGGAGGCGCGGCCCTCCGCTCCCCTGTCCGGTGAGGGGCGGACCGACCAGATTGTCCTTCGACGAGCGGCGGGGGTCTGCGATCAGGACAACGCCTGCGACCTGCTGCGGACGGATCTTCTCGCGGCCGGTACCGATCTCCGACGCGACATCGCCCGCGGCGTCGGCTCCCTGGCTGTACCCGGTGAGCGCGATCTTGGTGCCGGGACACCGCTTGAGCATGTCCAGGGCGAGCCCCTTGGTATTGGCTACGGCCTGCGCCTTCGACTTTCCGTAGATGGCGCTTTCCCACGGAAACGCTGTGGCGTCGTAGCCGACATAGGAGACCTTGGTGTCGGGCCCGAGATTGGACGTGACCGCACCGAGCAGACCCGGGCCGTCAGACCACGTGCCGGGGATCGCCAGCACATACACCTTGGGGCACGGTCCCGGCGCCGCCGACGCCGAACCCGCCGTTGCGACAACGACGCCACACGCCGCCAACACCACCGCCACTGCCATCCCGAGAAGCCTGCGCACCGACCTGTACCTCCGCAACCACGTGTCCACGGCGAATCAGCCGCGGCCCGACCAAGAGAGTGTAGGCAGGGATCCACCCATCCGGCAGCGTCGTCTCACCGAACTCTCATAGAACCTTTGTCTACGGAACAGAGCTACCCACCACATGAAGGAGGCCACGGTGGTCGACGTCTCGCGCACTTTCACTGTCCGACAGCCGCGGGAGGTGATTGTCGCCTATCTGCGCGACTTCTCCCACGCGGAGCAGTGGGACCCGGGGACCGTCGAATGCACGCAGGAAGACGACGCCCCGATCGCACTCGGCACCCGCTGGCACAACAAGTCGAAGCTGTACGGGATCTCGACGGAGCTGACCTACGAGCTGACCCGCGACGACCCGGACCACGTCGTGTTCTCCGGCTCGAACAAGACCGCGACGACGTCTGACGACCTCTCGTTCACCGATCTCGGCGATGGAACGACGAGCGTCACCTACCGTGCACTCGTCGACTTCCACCGCTTCAAGCTGATCGGCGAACCGCTCTTCGGCTTTATCTTCGGCCGCCTCGCCGACTCGGTGCCCACCCAGATGACGAGCGTGCTCGAGAAGCTCTGACGCCCCGCCCGCCGGTCGAGCGCCGCACCCGCTGGTCGAGCGCCCTCCGTCGCTGGTCGAGCTGTCCCCGCTGGTCGAGCTTGTCGAGACCACCCCGCCGGCCGAGCTGCCCCCGCCGGCCGAGCTGTCCCCGCCGGCCGAGCTGCCCCCGCTGGTCGAACTGTCCCCGCTGGTCGAGCCTGTCGAGACCACCCCAGCGGGGGCAGCAGGTCAGCGCTGCGCGACCTGTGTCGGCACGATCGGTGCGGGAAGATCCGACGCCCCCGCGAGGTATCGGTCCGCTGCGGCGGCCGCCGAGCGACCCTCCGCGATGGCCCACACGATCAGCGACTGTCCGCGCCCGGCATCGCCCGCGACGTACACGCCCTCCTGCCCGATGGCAGCGAAGTCGTTGTCGCGCTTGATGTTGCCGCGCTGGTCGTATTCGACGCCCAGCTTGTCGAGCAGGTCGGCACGCTCGGGGCCGACGAAGCCCATGGCCAGCAGCACCAGATCGCATTCGAGCTCGAAGTCTGAGCCCTCGACCTTCTCGAATCGACCGTCACGCATCGCAACCTCGTGGGCCTTCAGCGCGGTGACCTTGCCGTTCTCGCCGGTGAACTGCTCGGTGTTGACCGAGAACACGCGCTCGCCGCCCTCTTCGTGGGCAGACGACACGCGGTACATCAGCGGGTACGTCGGCCACGGGGTCTGCTCGGCGCGCTCGGTCGGCGGCTTGGGCATGATCTCGAACTGGTGCACAACCTCGGCACCCTGACGCAGCGACGTGCCGAGGCAGTCGGCGCCGGTGTCGCCACCGCCGATGATGACGACCTTCTTGCCCTTGGCGCTGATCTGCCCGTCGACGGTGTCGCCGAGCTGAATCCGGTTGGCCTGCGGCAAGAACTCCATTGCCTGGTGGATACCGTCGAGCTCACGTCCGGGGATCGGCAGATCGCGACCGATCGTCGAACCCATCGCGAGCACGACGGCGTCGAAGTCCTCGCGAAGCTGTGCGACGGTGATGTCGACGCCCACGTTGACGCCGGCACGGAAGACGGTGCCCTCGGCCCGCATCTGCTCGAGACGACGGTCGATGTGGCGCTTCTCCATCTTGAACTCGGGGATGCCGTAGCGCAGCAGTCCGCCAATGCGGTCGGCGCGCTCGTACACGTAGACCGTGTGGCCCGCGCGCGTGAGCTGTTGCGCCGCAGCGAGTCCCGCGGGACCCGAACCGACGACCGCAACCGATTTGCCGGTGCGCTCAGTCGGCAGCACCGGCTGCACCCAGCCGCTGTCGAAGGCGTTGTCGATCAACTCCACCTCGACCTGCTTGATGGTCACCGCGGGCTGGTTGATACCGAGCACGCACGACGCCTCGCACGGTGCCGGGCACAGACGACCCGTGAACTCCGGGAAGTTGTTGGTCGCATGCAGGCGCTCGATGCCCTCTTTCCACTGATCCCGGTAGACGAGGTCGTTCCACTCCGGGATCAGGTTGCCCAGCGGACAACCGTTGTGACAGAACGGGATACCGCAGTCCATGCATCGGCTCGCCTGGGTCTGCAGCTCCGACTTGTCGAAGTCGTTGTAGACCTCTTTCCAGTCCATCAACCGCAGGTCGACCGGACGCCGCTCGGGCAGTTCACGCTCGGTGTGCTTGAGGAATCCTCTGGGGTCAGCCACGTGCGGCCTCCATGATCGCTTCGTTCACGTCTCGTCCGGACTTCTCTGCGGCGTCGATCGCGGCAAGCACGCGCTTGAAATCGCGCGGCATGACCTTGGCGAACGCCTGCTGGGTGTTCTCCCAATCGGCGAGAATCGCTGCGGCGACGGGCGACGCCGTCTCGCCACGATGCTCACCGATGATGCCGGACAAGAACTCGATGTCTTCGTCGTCGAGTGGTTCGAGGTCGACGAGTTCGGGGTTCAGGTTGGTGCCCAGCTTGTTCTCTGGGTCGTACACGTAGGCGATGCCGCCCGACATACCGGCCGCGAAGTTGCGCCCGGTGTCGCCGAGCACCACCACTCGTCCGCCGGTCATGTACTCGCAGCCGTGATCGCCGACGCCCTCGACCACCGCGGTGGCACCCGAGTTACGCACGCAGAAGCGCTCTCCGACGACGCCCCGCAGGAAGATCTTTCCCTTGGTGGCGCCGAAGCCGATCACGTTTCCGGCGATGATGTTGTCTTCTGCGACAAAGCCTTCCGGCGTACCCGCCGGCGGGCGCACCACGATGCGTCCACCCGAGAGACCCTTGCCGACGAAGTCGTTGGCGTCGCCCTCGAGTCGAAGCGTGATGCCCTTCGGCACGAAGGCACCGAAGCTGTTGCCTGCAGAACCCTCGAAGTCGATGATGATCGTGCCCTCGGGAAGACCCTGTGCGCCATGCGTCTTGGTGACCTCATGGCCGAGCATCGTTCCGACGGTGCGGTTCACGTTGGTGATCTTCGACGTGAACGACACCCTGGTGCCGTGATCGATCGCCTCACGACTCTGCGCGATGAGTTGCTGGTCGAGCGCCTTCTCCAACCCGTGGTCCTGCACGCCGGAGCAGTACAGGTCCTGGTTCATGAACGGCGACTCGGGCGTCGACAAGATCGGCGACAGGTCGAGCTTGCCCGCCTTCGACGACTTCCAGTGTGCGAGCGCCTTTGTCGTGTCGAGCGCCTCGACGTGGCCGACGGCCTCCTGCAGGGTGCGGAACCCGAGGCGAGCGAGCAGTTCGCGTACCTCTTCGGCGATGAACATGAAGAAGTTCTCGACGAACTCCGGCTTGCCGGTGAAACGCTCACGCAGCAGCGGATTCTGGGTGGCGACGCCGACGGGGCAGGTGTCGAGATGGCAGACGCGCATCATGACGCAACCCGAGACGACGAGAGGCGCTGTCGCGAAGCCGAATTCCTCGGCTCCGAGCAGTGCACCGATGACCACGTCGCGTCCGGTCTTGAGCTGACCGTCGACCTGCACCGAGATGCGGTCGCGAAGTCCGTTGAGCAGCAGGGTCTGCTGCGTCTCGGCGAGACCGATCTCCCAGGGGGCACCCGCATGCTTCAACGATGTCAGCGGCGACGCACCGGTACCGCCGTCGTGGCCGGAGATCAGCACGACGTCGGCGTGTGCCTTCGACACACCCGCGGCGACCGTTCCGACGCCGAGCTCACTGACGAGCTTGACGTGTACGCGCGCCTGCGGATTGGCGTTCTTCAGATCGTGGATCAGCTGGGCGAGATCCTCGATCGAGTAGATGTCGTGGTGCGGTGGCGGCGAGATGAGGCCGACGCCCGGCGTCGAACCACGAACCTCGGCGACCCACGGATACACCTTGTGCGGCGGAAGCTGGCCGCCCTCACCGGGTTTCGCGCCCTGCGCCATCTTGATCTGGATATCGGTGCAGTTACTCAGGTAGTGCGAGGTGACACCGAAGCGTCCCGACGCGACCTGCTTGATCGCACTGCGACGCCAGTCGCCGTTCTCGTCGTGATGGAAACGACGCGGATCCTCGCCGCCCTCACCGGAATTCGACCGTCCGCCGAGTCGGTTCATGGCGATGGCCAAGGTCTCGTGCGCCTCGGCCGAGATCGAACCGAAGCTCATCGCGCCGGTCGAGAAACGCTTGACGATCTCACTCGCGGGTTCGACCTTGTCGATCGGGATCGGGTCACGATCGCCGAAGTTGAAGTCGAACAGTCCACGCAGAGTTGCCATTCGGGCCGACTGATCGTCGACCATCTTGGTGTACTCCTTGAACACCTTGTACTGACCGGTGCGCGTGGCGTGCTGAAGCTTGAACACGGTGTCCGGGTTGAACAGGTGGTATTCACCCTCGCGCCGCCACTGGTACTCGCCGCCGACCGGGAGCTCGCGGTGTGCGCGCTCGGACGGACGGTCGTTGAATGCCAAGGCATGTCGCGTTGCGACGTCGGCGGCGATCTCGTCGAGTCCGACGCCTCCGAGCTGGCTGTTCATTCCGCTGAAGAACTCGTCGACGGTGTCCTGGTCGAGACCGATCACCTGGAAGAGCTGGGCGCCGGTGTACGAGGCGACCGTGGAGATGCCCATCTTGCTCATCACCTTGAGCACGCCCTTGCCCGCGGCCTTGATGTAGTTGTTGCGGGCGGTCTCGAATTCGATGTCGCCGAGCACTCCGCGCTCGACCATGTCCTCGATCGATTCGAAGGCCATGTACGGATTGACCGCTGCCGCACCGAATCCCACCAACGTGGCGACGTGGTGGACCTCGCGGCAATCACCCGATTCGACGATCAGGCCGACACGGGTGCGCTTGCGCTCGCGGACCAGGTGGTGGTGAACCGCGGCCGTCAGCAGCAACGACGGAATCGGTGCGAGCGTCTCGTCGGATTCCCTGTCGCTGAGCACGACGAGGCTCACGCCGTCGTCGATGGCAGCACTGACCTTGGCGCGGATCTCGTCGAGCGCCTTGCGCAGCCCGGCACCACCCTCGGACACCGGGTAGAGCCCGTGGATCTGGATGCTGCGGAAGTCGGGAAGCGCGTCGTCCTCGTTGATCCGGACCAACTTGGCGAGGGTGTCGTTGTCGATCACCGGTGAGGGAAGCGAGATCTGGCGGCACGACTCGGGACCCGGGTGCAGCAGATCGGCTTCGGACCCGATGGTTCCGCCGATGCTGGTGACGATCTCTTCGCGGATCGCGTCGAGCGGCGGGTTGGTCACCTGCGCGAAGAGCTGCTGGAAGTAGTCGAACAGCATCCGCGGACGGGCCGACAACACCGCGATCGGGGTATCGGTACCCATCGAGCCGATTGCCTCGGCTCCGGTCTTCGCCATCGGCGCGACCAGCAGGTTGAGCTCCTCGGTGGTGTAACCGAACACCAACTGCCGCAACGTGACCCGGTGGTGGGACATGTGCTCGTGCGGCAATGCTTTGACGTGGTCGATGTGGACGAGGCCCTTTTCGAGCCACTCCGCGTACGGATGCTCGGCGGCGAGCTCGTCCTTGATCTCCTCGTCGTCGACGATGCGACCCGCCTCGGTGTCGACGAGGAACATGCGGCCCGGCTGCAGGCGCAGCTTCTGCACAACGTCGGCCTGGTCGATATCGAGCACGCCGACCTCGGAGGCCATCACGACGAGGCCGTCCTTGGTGACCCAGATTCGGCTGGGGCGCAGGCCATTTCGGTCGAGCACGGCGCCGACGACGGTGCCGTCGGTGAAGCAGACCGATGCCGGTCCGTCCCACGGCTCCATGAGTGACGCGTGGTACTCGTAGAACGCGCGGTGCTCCGGCTTCATCGCCTCTTGGCGTTCCCACGCCTCGGGGATCATCATCAGGACCGCGTGCGGCAGGCTGCGCCCACCGAGGTGCAGCATCTCCAGCACCTCGTCGAAGCGTGCCGTGTCCGACGCTCCGGGAGTACACACCGGGAAGATCTTCTGCGCTGCGCCGTCGCCGAACAGCGAGGTGTCGATCAGCGCCTCACGGGCACGCATCCAGTTCTCGTTGCCGGTGACGGTGTTGATCTCACCGTTGTGGGCGACCCGGCGGAACGGATGCGCGAGCGGCCACGACGGGAAGGTGTTGGTCGAGAAGCGCGAGTGCACGAGGCCGAGCGCGCTCTCCACCCGCGAGTCCTGCAGGTCGAGGTAGAACTCCCGCAGCTGCGGGGTGGTGAGCATGCCCTTGTAGACGAAGGTCGTGCCCGACAGGCTCGGGAAGTACACGGTCTCGCGGCCCGGGCCGTCGGCACCGGCACCCTTGTTTCCGAGTTCGTGCTGAACGCGCTTGCGCACGACGAATGCCTTGCGCTCGAGCTCCATGCCCGAGGCACCGGCGAGGAACACCTGACGGAAGGTCGGCATCGCGTCGCGCGCGAGCGCACCGAGGCCGTTCTCGTTGGTGGGTACCTCGCGCCAGCCGAGCACGGTCAGACCTTCGGACTCGATGATCTTCTCGACGCCCTCGGCGGCGGTCGCGGCGTCGTTCGAGCCCTGCGGCAGGAAGGCGATACCGGTCGCGTAGCTGCCCTCGGCGGGCAGTTCGAAGTCGACAACTTCACGCAGGAAGCGGTCGGGCACCTGGATCATGATTCCGGCACCGTCGCCGGTGTTCGGCTCTGCGCCCGCAGCACCACGGTGCTCGAGGTTGATCAGCGCGGTGATCGCCTTGTCCACGATGTCGCGGCTGCGACGACCATGCATATCGACTACAAACGCAACACCGCACGCGTCGTGTTCGTTGGCCGGGTCATAGAGCCCAATGGGGCCTGGAGCGTGCTTCATGTATTCGCCTCACTAGGTGCGCGACGTTGCGCAGAGCTGTCACCCGTTTCGTCGTTGACAGCAGTCCTTCCGAGCCAACAGAATCCACCCTCATCGTGGGCTGACCTGGGCTGATCCTGTGATCGCTCGGTGGCTGCCTCGTGCCAGCGCCGTTGCTGGCGGGGGTGCGCCGACCCTGAGATCGCGCTGACACCCCACTGCTTCATGAGCATTGTCGAATATTTTCTCACGGGGAGTACCCAGTATTGAAATCCGGCTACCACATCGCCGCTGATTGCGCAGGTTACGTGCAACAAACGGGACGTCGAACGCCTATCCTGAGTCGGTGGAATCGCTGGTGACTGCTGTGGTGATCGACGACCATCCGTTCTTCCGGGATGGCATCTCTCGCGGACTCACCCAGAGTGGCCGCGTTCGCGTGGTGGGCGAGGCAGGCGACGGCACCTCGGGCCTCGAACTCATTCGTGCTGAGCTGCCGGATGTGGCCGTCGTCGACTATCAGATGCCGGGACTGACCGGAGTCGACGTCGCGCACGCGGTGACCAGGGACGGACTGCGGACGCGGGTCCTTATTCTCTCCGCTGTCACCGACGCGCCCATCGTCTTCGCCGCGCTGGAGAAGGGTGCGGCGGGGTACCTGAGCAAGGAATCGAGCCGGGACGAGATCGTCGGAGCCGTCACGCGGGTTGCCAAGGGCGAGACGGTGGTCCCCGCGGAGTTGGCCGCAGGGCTCGTCGGTGAGATCAGGTCGCATGCGCGCAACGACGGCCCAGCGCTCAGTGAGCGTGAACGCCAGGTGCTCGAGGGCTTCGCCCGCGGCCTGTCGATCCCGCAGGTCGCGGGCGAGCTCTTCATCGGGGCGTCGACGGTCAAAACACATGCACAACACCTGTACGAGAAGCTCGGCGTGTCCGATCGCGCTGCCGCCGTCGCCGAGGCGATGCGTCGCGGACTCCTCGAATGACTCGAACCTCATGGCCGCGGCGGCTGGGCTATGGGCGTCTGGGCTATGGGCGCTCGAGCAACCCGGATGGCCAGGCGCCGCAGCTCGGCCTGACGGAGCTGATCGACGAGCCGCGCATCTCCGAGATCCTGATCGATCACGCACTTCTCGGCGTCCGAGTGCAGGTCGTGCTGCGCATGCTGCTCGCGATCTTCGTGCTGGCGACAGTGCTCCTCGATCCGCCTGCCGACGGCGCCGCGTTCTGCATAGTGGTCGCGGTGCTCTACGCCGTCTGGTGTCTCGCGGGTGTGCTGGCCGCCTCCCGAATACGGGTGGGCATGATCCGATTCGCTTGGCTCGCTTTGTTTGTCGACCTCGCGGTGCTCGTCGTGCTGATCGTCGTGGCGAGTCGTTCCGATCAGGTCAGTTGGACCTCGGATGTACTCGTCAACGGATTCGTCGCCATTCCGATGATCGCCGCGACGCAACTGCGGCCCAGAGTTTGTGCGCTCGTGGTGATCCCGACCGTCGTCGTCTACTTCCTCGCGAGCGCTCTGGCCCGTGTCCCCAACGGCGAACCGTGGTCGCTGATCGCGATGCGCACGCTTGTCGTCGCGATCCTCGCACTGGGCAGCGTGATGCTCTCGACCGTTCAGCGCTCACGGGTGTCGACGATCGGATCTCTTGCGGCACAACGTGCTCGGCTTCTCGACGAGACCGTCCGCATCGAGGAACGCGAGCGTCGCGACCTCGCCGAGCACCTCCACGACGGCGCGCTGCAGTATGTGCTCGGCGCGCGGCAGGAACTCGATGCTGCGCGCGACGGCGCAGATCCCGAGGCTCTCGGACGGGTCGACACAGCACTTCGGGAGGCATCGCGGCTACTGCGCTCGACGCTGGGTGAACTCCATCCGGCCGTACTCGAACAGGGAGGACTCGCCGCTGCGGTCACCGACCTCGCGGCCTCGGTCGAACAGCGCTCCCCGCTGACGATCTCGGTGGACACCGTCGGCTGGCCGAGCGATCTGCGCACGACGTCCGATCCCATGCTGTTCGCAACCGCGCGCGAGCTGCTGACCAACGTGGTCAAGCATGCCGACGCCCACGCCGTCGAACTATCGGTCGAATTCGACGACGGCACAGCCCGTGTGGTTGTTGTCGACGACGGACGCGGCGTCGACGAGTCGGCCCTCGATCGTCGCGTCGCCGAGGGACACATCGGACTTGTCTCGCGTCGGGTGCGCCTCGAGCAACAGGGCGGCTCGTTGACCGTCACCCGACGTCCCGGCGGCGGGACGGCCGCGATCGCCGAGGTTCCGGTGGTCGACGCAACGCCGTGACCACCACCAAGGCGCGTGCTCAGTCGAACGTCGACCCGCGCTCGGAGCCGTAACCCTGCCGGTCCGGACGCTCCGCGAGCCGAAGGTCGAGGGCTATCGGCCAATCGAGCTGGACCTGTTCGTCCAGTGCCGCAAGACGTTCGACGATCGGCGCCTGTTGGTCCGCGCCGCACTGCGCCGCGACGGTCTCGTAGAGCGCACGCAGTCGTCGATGCACCTGCGCCTGGCCGTGACTGTGCCTGCGGATCTCATCGGTGCCGATCGCGACATAGTCCGCCCACGTCCGTCGATAGCCGCGCACCGCAGGCGAGCGTCGAACCGCGTCCGCGTGGACTCGAGGCGCAAGCATCAGCAGCATGTCCTCGATGTGGTCGAGCGCCAACACCACGGTGCTCGGATCATTGCCCGCGGTCGAGATCGCCTTGAGTGCAATGTCTGAAATAGCTTGCAGCGCAGCGACAGGACTCACCGACGGCTGGTGCATATCGCCGAAGAGCAAGCACCGCAACACTTTGTGCTCGGGCACCGGTCCGCCTCGAGGGTTGCCGACCACCGCGATCGCGCCTACGTTGTGCGGCACGTTGTCGCCGACCATCACCAGCAGCTCGAAACGCACACCCCATGCCGCCGCGTACCGTTCCAACATCGGTACATTCACCGCGAGCAACACTCGACCCCGAGAACCTATCTCGCGCAACATGATCACGTGACGTGACTCTTCGTCGAGTGTGGTAGTGGGCGCCATGTTCGGCACCTGGGTCTCGAGCGACTCCTCCGGGTACAGTCGGCGGATCGACGCACGACCGTCTGCAGCGATCCATCGCATCAACTGCGCAACGTTCAGAACCGCTCCGACCTTGCTGACCAGCGCGACGAACAAGATCGCCGACACCACCGTCAGGAAGGCCGCGATCGCCGTCGAAGCTCCAGGAGTCCCGTCGTCGGGACCGGTCAAAGCGAGATCCATCGCCACCATCACGCTGAACACGAATGTGGCGAGGAAGAACCCGACAGACCACCGCATCACGGGCTCGCGCTGCAGCATGGGGATGACGCGGACCGAGATCTGTGACGCCCCGAACTGCATCGCGAGCGTCACCGCGGTGAAAACGAGGCCCGTCAAAGTGGCTGTGGCCCCGGCGATCACGCCGAGAACGGTCGCCAAGGTCCCGGAGTCGACGTCGAGACCGAGGTTCTCGTCGATCGTGATGCACAGCAGCGCCGCGACGATCGCGAGCAACACGAGGATCACTGGCAGTCGCCAGGTGGGGACCACACGAAGCCGATGTCGCACCCGACGCCAACGCACGGCTGTCGCGGCTCTGCTCGGAAGTGCGACGCCACCCGGAACCGCCGCAACAACCTCGGGCACCGGGTCGGGCGGCAGGTCTGGGACACCGAATCGGCCCGCGAGCGCTTCCTGCACCACGATCTTCCACCGAATGAGCGGTTCCCGAAGCCGCTGTTCGCGTCGGACCGCTTTGTCGTACTTGCCTTCTCGGCTGCGGTAGAACCAACGTGCCCACGGTGACGCCGGGCGCGCGATGCGAATAGCACCGACAACAAGGAGAACCGGAAAGAACATACCGACCAGTCCGGTCCACAGCTTTCCCTTGGCGAGAGTGATCGCCGCCAACACGACATTCACCACGATGCCGAGCACGACAACGATCCGCGCCGTCACGTTCGGATCATCGCGGAACTCGTCGGCCGCAGACGTCAGGTCGAGTGGCCGAAAGCCCATCAGGAACAACGCGCCGATCGCGATGGCGACGAACACCGCGTCGACCGACGCCCGACCCTCCTTCTCCCAGTACACGTCTCGCAGATGCAGGATGAGCGCGAATTCATCGAGCACAAGGGCACAGCCGATTCCGAACAGGGCCGCGAGCACGCAGTCTGCGATAGGAGTGTCGAAGCGAGAGACCGCGACCAGCCCGAATCCCGACAACACCATGACGATCACGCCGAAGAATTCGTGGTGAAGGTGGAGTCCGCCCGGCGCGACATTGCCTGGCCACCAGCGCACTTCCGCACGAATCAGGCGAACGCTGATCCGGATGAAGATGAACGTCGCTATGAATGCGATCAAGAACAAGAACAGGGGAAGACGACCGGTCTCCACGATCGATCTGTGGAACCAGGTCATCTCAGTGCCCTCGGCCGGGCGCACACCGTGTCGATGGAGTGAGCCTACCGGCGAGCAGTCGGGAAGACGGCCGGATCAGGAACGACGACGAGGCCCGCGACCGGTGTGGTCGCGGGCCTCGTCGTCGTATCGGAGTGGGTCATATCGGGGTGGGTCACGCAGCCGCCTGGCTCGCTGGTGTGATGATGCCGCTTCCGGTCGGGGTCGACGGCTGAGCAGGCGAGATGCTGCCCGTGGGCGTCGACGGCTGAGCAGGGGTCACGTTGTTGCCCGGCGTCGACGGTTGGGCGGGCGACACATTGTTACCCGGCTGCGACGGCACAGCAGGCGAGACATTGTTGGTCGGAGTCGACGGCACAGCAGGTGAGACGTTGTTGCCCGGCTGCGACGGCACGGCAGGTGACACGTTGTTACCCGGCTGCGACGGGACAGCGGGCGAAACGTCGTTACCCGGCTGCGATGGCACAGCGGGAGACACCGTGCCGGCGCCGTCCGACTGCGAGCCACCGCCACTCGTCGACGAGTTGCTGTAGGGCGACGTCGCGGCATGCGAGGTGCCGCTGTGGCCCATTGCCGTCACGCCGAGGCCGATTCCGATGGCCGCGATGATCAGTGCGAGTCCGGCGATGACGCCGACGATCACGTTCTTGCGCTTGGGAGCAGAGGCAGTAGCTGCACTGCCGGTGGCGCCGATGCTGGGGTCCTGTGTTGTGGTGAACATGGCTACTTCTCGATTTCCCGGTCTCGCGGCCGATCTGGTGTTTTTCTTTCGACACCAATGAGTTTCGGCCTGATTCCCGCGGGCTCACATCCACCGCAAGGCCGATTGGCCGGGTGATGAGCGCATCCACCGATCGGCGGATGCGTAGACCGGAGCTCGTCGAAAGTCATGCCCCTCCGATGACTTTCCGGACGACGTCGGGTCTGCCCTCCGTCGACCCGCCAACATCAGGAGCATGCCATGGGGATCATTCAGATCGAACTGTTCACCACACTCGACCTCGTCGGACAGTCTCCCGGCGGTCCCGACGAGGATCCCGATGATTTCGACTTCGGCGGCTGGCAGGTGCCGCTGCTGAACGAAACGTCGGGCGCTCAGGTCGTCGCCGCGTACGCCGACACCGACGCTCTGCTTCTGGGCCGACGGACCTACGACATCTTCGCCGACTACTGGCCACATCAGGACGACGAGTTCGGCGCCTTGTTCAACAGGATTCCGAAGTACGTTGCCTCGCGCGGTTCGGCCGCTCTGACATGGGATGGCTCAACACAACTCGGCCCCGACCTTCCGGCGGCGATCGGCGAAATCCGTGACCGCCATCAGCACGTCACGGTCGTCGGCAGCCTCGATCTGGTCCAAACCCTCTTGTCCGAGCGACTCTTTGACCGCCTCGACCTCTGGGTCCACCCAATTCTCCTGGGCAGCGGCAAACGCATCTTCGACGCCGGCTCGGTACCCGCGAATCTCAGACTCGTCGACCCTCCCGTCGCGAGTCCGAGTGGCACGGTGTTCCTGCGTTACGAACTCGCCGACGGCGTGCCGGCCACCGGCGACATGTCGCAGCGCTGACGACTCGACCGGGGCGGCCTGCTTGCGGCCACCCCGGTCGAGGAATCACTGACGTTGCGAAACGGCGTGGTTATGAACCGAAGTTCGGGAACTCGATCGAGCCGTTTCCGCCGGAGACCTTGAAGTTGGTCGTGCAGCCCTTGAACGTCACCTCGTCGACGTTGACCTTCGCATCAGCCGTGCCACCGGGCTGGCTGGAGATTCCGTACAGATCGACGACGGCCTTCTTGCCGTCCGAGTTCGCGGCAGCGATGAGGGCGGACAGCGATGCGTTCTGCGCGGCTGGGATGTTGCCCAGCTTGCGGGTCGCCCACCACTGGTTCGACGACGTCGCGTCGGCCTTGCCCGCTCCGACAGGAGCTCCCCACACGAGCGTGGCGAATCCGCTCGACGTGCCGGTGTTCGCGCCCGTGATGCGGATCTGCCAGTTGGCATTGCCGTTCGACTTCTGGAAGGTGAGCGCGCTGCCGTTGAGATCGGCGAGCGGCAGTTGGCCCGCCGAGTGGTACGACGCCTGGCGCTTGGTCGATGCCGAGGTCGCGAACTCGAGCGAGCCGTCGTTGTCGGAGGCCACTCCAGCGGTGATCTTGCCTGCCTGACCTCGTTCGTCGGGCACGGTGTTGCCCCAACCGTTCGAGTTCGACGGGGTGGCGACCTTGGCGCAGTTGAACGCCGGTGCGGCCGACGCCGTACCCGGCAGTGCGAACGAGACGGCTCCCGCCGCGGCCGCGATGGCAACTGCACAACTGATCTTGCGGTTCATTCTTGTAAATCCTCTGTTCTAGCTTTGTGTCCCCGACCACATCGTCGATGACGACGTGAGAAAGCTAGCAGATCAAATGACCAACACTCACAGTGACCTCGCAGTTCGGACCCTTCGGGCGACTCGGACAGCTGCCCTCGCCGAAGAACAGACCGCTGTCAGACGCCGACCGCGGCGCCGGTCAGCGGTGGGTTCGCCGCGAGAACGGCATTTTCCTCATCACTGAAAGCCCTTGCACGAGAGAGGAATCGAACCCCTTCCGGCGCCTCGAGACTGAATCCGGCGCCGCGACCCTTGACGACGTCGAGGATCAACTGGGTGTGCTTCCACAACTCGAACTGGTCGCCGTTGATCCAGACCCGCACGTCGGGCAGGGGCTCGGGCAGTTCGATGGTTCCGACGAGAACGTCGCGCTGGCCGACCCGATAGTCACCGACGGGGTAACACATCGGCGCCGAACCGTCGCAGCATCCGCCGGACTGGTGAATCATGAGCCCGCCGTGCAGCTCCGACAACTTGGTCAGGAGCTGCACGGCGGCGTCTGTGGCGATCACACGATCAGGCACCGCTCCGTCCGCGGCCGCTGAGGCCGACGTCGACGGGGTTGATTCTGTACTGCTCATCGTTTACCTCTCACTGTGATCTGAACCACAGAGTAGTCGCTGTTCTGTTGCAGGCGCGTTGCACACGACGAACGCCGCCACACAACCTGAAAAAGGTTGCGTGGCGGCGTCGACGTGCCTGCCGTCAGGATCAGAAGAAGCCCTTGGCGTTCTGCGCGTAGCCCACCAGCAGGTTCTTGGTCTGCTGGTAGTGCTCGAGCATCATCAGGTGGGTCTCGCGGCCGATACCGGACTGCTTGTAGCCACCGAACGCGGCGTGTGCCGGGTAGTCGTGGTAGGTGTTCGTCCACACGCGTCCGGCTTGGATCTCGCGGCCTGCGCGGTAGGCGGTGGCACCGTCACGGCTCCACACGCCCGCGCCCAATCCGTAGAGGGTGTCGTTGGCGATGTGGATGGCGTCGGCGTAGTCCTTGAAGGTCGTGACGGCCAGCACCGGACCGAAGATCTCCTCCTGGAAGATGCGCATGTTGTTCTGTCCGGAGAAGACGGTCGGCTTGATGTAGTAGCCGCCCTCGAGGTCGCCACCGAGGTGAGCAGCCTCGCCACCGATGAGGACCTTGGCACCCTCGTCCCGGCCGATCGCGAGATACGACTGGATCTTCTCGTACTGATCGTTCGACGCCTGCGCACCCATCATGGTCTCGGTGTCGAGGGGGTTGCCCTGCTTGATCTTCGAGACACGGTCGACGGCCTTCTCGATGAAGTCGTTGTAGATGTCCTCCTGGATGAGCGCGCGGCTCGGGCAGGTGCACACCTCGCCCTGGTTGAGCGCGAACATCGAAAAACCTTCCAGCGCACGGTCGAAGAAGCCGTCGTCGGCAGCCATCACGTCGTTGAAGAAGATGTTGGGGCTCTTGCCGCCGAGTTCGAGAGTGACCGGGATCAGGTTCTCCGAGGCGTACTGCATGATCAGCCGGCCGGTCGTGGTCTCACCGGTGAACGCGATCTTGCGTATGCGGTTGCTCGACGCGAGCGGCTTGCCCGCCTCGACACCGAAGCCGTTGACCACGTTGATGACACCCGCGGGGAGGATGTCGGCGATCAAACTCATCACGTACAGGATCGACGCCGGGGTCTGCTCCGCAGGCTTGAGGACAACGGCGTTGCCCGCGGCGAGAGCGGGCGCGAGCTTCCACACGGCCATCAGGATCGGGAAGTTCCACGGGATGATCTGGCCGACGACGCCGAGCGGCTCGTGGAAGTGGTAGGCGACAGTGTCCTCGTCGACCTCCGAGATCGAGCCCTCCTGAGCACGCAGCGCGCCCGCGAAGTAGCGGAAGTGGTCAATTGCCAGCGGGATGTCTGCGGCGAGGGTCTCACGGACAGCCTTGCCGTTGTCCCATGTCTCGGCGACGGCGATCTTCTCGAGGTTCTCCTCGAGGCGGTCGGCGATACGCAGCAGCACCAGCGCGCGCTCCGCGACAGCCGTCTTGCCCCATCCCGGAGCGGCCTTGTGCGCGGCGTCGAGCGCGAGGTCGATGTCCTCGGCGGTCGAGCGTGCGACCTCGCAGAAGGTCTTGCCGTCGACGGGCGACGGGTTCTCGAAGTACTGCCCCTTCACGGGCGGGACCCACTGTCCGCCGATCCAGTTGTCGTAGCGGGACTCGAAGGACATCACCGAGCCGTCGGTACCCGGCTTTGCGTAGACAGTCATTGTGTAGCTCCTCAGTGCCATTTTCTCGTTGCCACACAAGCCACTCGATAGGCCGTGTGTGATCTGTTGCACACATTAGGAGCAAAGTGGTTGCAGCCACGTTGCAGTCACGTTTGCAACGTTGCGGCGTCGCATTGTCGCAGTTCAGAGCACTGAATCAGAACGGCAGCTCTGCCACTGCCATGGCCTTCGTGACGTCTCCGGCAAGCGAGACATCTGCCGGATCGATGACGAGGCAGCGGTCGCTGTCCGAGAAATCGAGCTCGTCGAACTCCACCCAGAGGACGCTCGGTGCGGTGGTCAGCTCGAAGAAGTACCGCCGGTTGGTCAGGTCGGCGACCGTGCGGTACTCGGTGTTGTACAGACCGAAACCCTCGTACGGTGCGCCGAACGGAATCGAGACATTCCGCGCGATGGCCAGCACTCCCGCGACAGCCTCCCGAGCTCCGGTCGGATGCGGGAGGATCTTGGTGAAGTAACTCGCTCGTTGGAAACGCGCCACCGGATTGACATTGCCGTCGAGCGGAATCCGGTCATTGGGAGCCGAGAAGTCCTCCTGCTCCAAGAGTCTCAGCTGCTCTCGATACGGTGGCTCGTTGGTCAGGACCGTGTATCGACGATCACGGTGAACCCGAACGGTGCCGTCGAGTACCTCGACGATCGCGGAGTCTCCGGTGGCGTCCTCGATGGCGAGGTGGGTCTTGGCCTTGTGGCCCTCAGCGGACATCATGACGATCTGGACCTCGTCGAGCAGGTCCACCGCCTCGGCGACGGTCGCCGCCTGGTCGAGGAGATACTGAGTCCACAAATGCGCTCCCACTGCCGGCTTGCGCAGATCACGCTCACCGAAGTCAGCATTCTCCAAGTAGAGAAGGTGTGCGCCGAAGCCACGCTCATTCATGCCGTCCGCGGTTCCGACGCCGTAGATCGTCGTGACGACCGAGCCGTACTTCGACGTCCAGCGAGCACCGTTCTCAGCGATCTCTTCCCCGCCTGCAAGCGCACCGTCGCGCGCGATTCCACGTGGCATCGCGGTGATCACCGGCATCGTGGTGTCGGGCCAATCCATGGTGCGCGCCACGACGTACGGCTCGCTCTTGTTCCACAGGATTCGTGTGCACATTGGTCAGCCCTCGGTAGCAAATCGCAGGAGCCCGGCAGCGGAGACACCGTCGGGTAGATCGTCGGACCGCACGCTCATCACACGGGCACCGGTACCCAGTGCGGCCCGCGCGATCTCCTCGAGGACATCGAGGTCGTCTGCAGGGTCGAGGACCAGCGCGCCACCGATGTCGATGTGGCCGGCAACGTGGGCGTTCATGTCGATGATGACGGTGTCGACCTGCCCGAAGGTTGCCGCTCGGGCAAGTTCGGCCAGGTCGGTGACCGCTCTACCCGAATTGCGTCGTTCCTTGAAAGTGGTACGCAGCTCATCGAGGCTCGCTTCGTTGAGCTGGTCGAGCACGACCCTGGTTTCGGCGGCGATCTCGGCGTCGGTCATCTCGTCGGGATTTCCCCGCAGCGGAGCCGCGACGACGTGCCGGTATCCGCTCAGATTGGTGAAAATCGCCGCGAGTGGCTGCGTCGCGGCCACGACAAGTGGCAGCGACGCTGCGTTCAGTGTCGGACGAATCGCATGGTCGACCGCACGCGCATACTGCGTCAGCCGCACCTTGCGGCCCTCGTCTCCGTGCAACCTGCCGTACGGAGACCGTCCGCCGATCGAGCGCAGACCCACTGCCTTCTCGGCGCTGCGCGGCATGTCGGACACGGTCACCTCCCTCGGCGGCTCGTCAGCCGAGATCTCGATCAGCCGGGCGCCGTTCTGCGACAGCGCGAGTGTGTAAGCGTCGTTCGGGAAGGTCGTCGCACGCAGTAGCGGAGTGATGGTGAACCGGTCGGCCAGGGTCGCATAGGACTCGAGGGAGTTGGGAAGCCGGAACTCGACTATGCCCTTCGACGAGACGAAGATCGCGAGGCTCCGACCGAGATGTTCCCAGAACTCGTCGTCGTCGAGCAGGGTGTTCATCATTTCTTCGATCGGCCAGACATCTCGCTTATCGGCACGCCCGTACATCTCGAGCAACACCGGCTCCCAGAGACCGCGCGCGGCCAAGCGGTTGGAATCGGCGTCGATGCCGCCCGGGGTAGTGGGAACGTAGAGCGTTGCGCTGAGTGGGTCGCGTGCCGCCGCAAGGTGCTCGATGTCGTGGGGCGTGGGCATGTCGAGATGCATGAAGACCAACTCCGGGAGAAGTAGACGATGGCAATGCGTGCGCGCCCGAGCAACGACCGGCGACGCACGCCCAGCAGAACGTTAATGCGGCAGCGATCGACTCCGGTATCCCCGCTTCTAGGGGATCGCGACCATTCACCCAACCGACGGGCCGAGAACCCGCCTCCCCCGTCAGATACGGGAGAGGATCTTTCCGCAGTCGGCGAGGACGATCTGCTCGACTCCGCTCGCGGTGGGCATGACCACGGTTGCCGCGGCAGCGCGCCCATCCGGCAACACCCGGATCGTCACCTTCCCGGACTCGACAGATGCGATCAATCGCGCCAGGCTGATCGCCAGATCGTCGGAGATCGCATCCCCGTCGGTGTTCGGCTCGCCAAGCAGCACGACCGCGACGTCACGTTCTCGCAGCCGCTCGATCTGGTCGATCAGCAGGCGATTGTGCGCTCGCGGAACCCTGATCCTGTCGCGTAGCGCCGCTTCCAGTCTCACGATGTCGTTGCGAAAGCGCTCATCGATCTCGTCGCCCGCGGCGAGTCGAGTCAGGATGGGCTCGACAACAGTCCTGATCTCACTGAGATCCTTCCGGGAATCGTGCGCCGCTCGCGCGAGCGCATCCTCGAATATCCGCTCGGATTGACTGCGATGCATCCGTTCGCGACGGACAATCGACCGCAGCACCAGCCTCCAGACGACGGCTGCCATGACGCATCCGATGGGAATGCCCAGTGCATCGGCAAGCTGGTGCTGAGAAAGGTCGTGAAGTACTGACCACGCGATGATGCAGCCGATGAACAACGCGCTGCCCAGTCCACCGATTCGCGGGTTGCCACGCGGGATCAGGAAGGCGACGAGGTACGCGCCGAGGGTCAGGCCCCACGTCTCTCCGGACAGCGGCGAGGCGGCGAGCGAGGTCATGCCGACGAGCAATGCGATCGGCACCAACGCGAGCGCGGGACCGGGACGCAGTGGCCCCGGTGTCGGGGTGGTCAGTAGCAGAGCACCTACCAGTGCAGCGGCGAAGACGACGAGAGTTTTGGGATCGAACACAGAGTCGGGTGAGTCGATTACGGCAAGTGCGACCCCGGTGGACCACAGGAGCAGAAAACTCCATCTCGCGGGCCACGTGGCAAGCCCACCCGCGCGGGTGTTGCCGGTCGTCAGGTTGGGCATCGCAAGACCACCTCCGTACCGGCGTTCGGCGCGGACCTGATGGTTGCTGTTCCACCAAGCCGGTTCATGCGCCCGGCAATACTCTCGGTCAGACCGAAGCCGGCGGCCTGCCTGTCAGGATCGAACCCACACCCGTCGTCGCGGATCGCCATGCGCACGCGGGCATCGGAGATGGCGACAAGAACTTCGCGACGCGCCGACGGCCCCGCGTGACGGACGCTGTTACGCACTGCCTCGAGAGCGGCGCGCGCCGTCTCCTCTGCGACGTCGAGAGCGACGGTGTCCGCCTCTATCCGTGTGGCGATAGCGATCTCCGGATCGGCGCGTTTCAGCGCTCGTGACAGTCGTCCCATGGCTTCGTGGGTATCGATCCGACCTGCGATGACCGGTCTGTCGTCGGCGAGCGCCTCGTCGAGAATGCACTTGGCCTGGTGCGCCTGCTCGCGCAGGACGGGTGGTGGCGAATCACCGACGAGAAGGGCAGCCGACAAGGTGGACAGGATTTCGTCGTGCACAAGCCTGGTCATCTCGGCCCGCTTCTCCGACGTCGCGGCAGCGTCGAATGCGCGACGACGTTGTCGTCGAACCTCCGACTCGGCACGACTGAGCCGTTCGAGCTGTGTGCTCAGCCCGATGAACACCACCACGTACACCAGGTTTCCCAGCGCATCAAAGGTGCTGTGGGCGATCCCGTGCGGGATGGCACCGAATACGACGAAGGAGCTCAGTGCGGGCGTGGCCGACACGAACAGCGCGGCGACCACCGCATATGCAGGGCGCAGAACAAGTGGCAGAAGGGTGATGACCGCCGGCTCGACAGTCCAGAGCCACGGGACTGCTGTAGTGCGTTCAGTCCCGAAGTAGGCAACGCACCAAGAAGCTTGAAGCGCCCAGAACAGTGCCGGAACCACACGCCAAGCGATCCACAGCACCGACGGCGCAAGCATCCTGCCGAAGCAGGCGAGAATCACCAGACACCCGCATACGACGAGTCCGCCGAAGTTCCACCACGTCGCGACCTCGGCGGTATCCGAGTAGACGAAGACAGTCTGATCGAGCAGCAGGATGACGCCGCCAATGGCGATCAACCATCCCAGCGTCCGATTCGTCTGTGTGATCGTCAGCCCCTCGGGCTGGAGAAATGCGGCGTTCAGGGCATCCGTCAGATCTGCGGTATCGGCGCGACGATCCCGTCCTCCAACGCCCGCTGATAGAGGTCGATCTTGGTGGGAGCCGGACGTTTCGCCGCGGCGTACTTCACCCGGATTCGACGTATATGGTCCAGGACGGTCTCCCGAGAAATGAACAACAACTGCGCAACGCGCACAGCGGTTTCACCGGCCGCGTAGTGACCGAGGATCTCGGCTTCACGTGGAGAAAGCTGAACGGGAACGAACTGCGGGTCGCTCTCGATCGCCGCCGCCCAGTCTGCCGATGCCGCGACCTCTCCCCGCACCACGAGGCGAACGGCCTCGACGATCTCGCCGGGCTCCTCCGACTTGCGCACCATCCCCGCGGCGCCGGCTCGCGCAGCCTCGCGTACCAGCGCAGGGCGGTCCCCCGACGTGTAGACGAGCACCGGGACATTCAGCGAACCGAGCGAGGTGATGTTCTCGGTGGGAGTCGAGCCATCGGCAAGCAGTAGGTCGAGCATCACTCCGTCAAAGGACTGACCGGTGGCGATCAATTCGCTTACCGAGGCGGCGGTTGCAACAACGTGCATATCCGGCTCGTGATTGACGATCGTCGCCACGCCGACCATCACCGCTGGGTGATCGTCGACGATCCCGATCCGTGCTTGCGCGGTCACTTCGCTGGTCCCTGTGCTCATGTTCTCGGGGATCAACGATAGCGGATTTGCAGTGATCAGGCGCGTCGAATTTGCGCTTGACCAGCGGTTTTACTGTTTCGCGAAACCGTCAGAGACCGTACCGGCGGTCGAGAATCCTGATCCGCCCCCCGACGAGCGCGCGGTCGGGGTGCCCAACGGGTAGTCGATGCTCAAATCTGCGCCACGCGGCCAGGTCGTCGCGGCCATGCACCGACGACGTCCAGGCCCGCAGCGCGGCGACCTGCCCCTCGGCGATGACCCGCGAGCGGACGTCCTCGCGAAGCTCTTCGAACAATTCGGTGATCCCGGGAGCATTCGACTCGACGAGCAACCCACCGCGACCGATCGCCTCGATGACCGGAACGAGATCGCCGTGGCCCGAGATCTGTTCACGAAGATCTCCCACGTCAGACGACAATTCGACGGTCAGTCGGTACGGCCTGGACTCGATCACATCGGTACCGAGGTCGCGGCGCAAACGAGAGATCTCGGCGCGGACGGTGACCGGGTCGATGCCGTCGTCGGCGAGCATCAGCGCGAGCTGTTCGGTGTTCAGGCCCTCGGGATAGTGCTGCAGCAGCAGGAGGATCTCGGCGTGACGCCGAGACAGCGACCTCCCGTTGGCACCATCTCCCCCACGCTGCCAGCGATAGGCGTTGTCGGCGAGCACCGTCAGTCTTGCCTGAGAGCCGGCCTCGAAGGTCGACGCAACGGAAAGGTCGACGGCCCTCGCCTTCAGTTCACGCTCGACGACGGCCACAACGGAACGAACGGCCGCCAACGCGAAGGGAGCGGCCACCTCGCGCCCACCGGTCACGTCTATCACTCCGATGACGTGGCCGGTCGCGGGATCGTGCACCGGCGCTGCCGCGCAACTCCACTCCTGAACGGGACTCGAGAAGTGCTCGGGCCCCACCACCTGCACGCCGCGACCGGTGGCCAGCGCGAGTCCCGGAGCGTTGGTGCCGACCACCTCTTCACTCCACACCGACCCCTCGATGAAGTTGATCCGGCTGGCGCGATCACGCGCAGACGCCTCGCCCTCCACCCAGAGAAGCCGACCGACATTGTCGGTCAGCGCAAGCACAACACCAGAGTCGGCGATGTCGTCGAGCATCAGGGACTGCACGACTGGACGCACCGCGGTGATGGGATGCGCCTCGCGATAGCGCACGAACTCTTCGTCGCTCATCGCCTGCGCTTCGACGGCGCCCGCTGCCGGGTCGATGCCACGTTGCAGCGAACGCGCCCAGGAATCGCCGACCAGGGATCGGACAGTCTCGGGGACCGCACCGCTTGCCAAGAACTCCTCGTACGCCCGGCGGATCGTCGAGGACACCGCAGCAGCGTCGGTCATGCGCCCTCCAAGTGATCCCGTCGGGGCTGATCGACACCCGACGTTCACTCAATTGTGCCGTGGAGAGTGTGATCTCAGCAACAACACCGAGGTGTGAGCGGCACCGACTACAGCAGGCGGCCGTTGCGACGCGGGTACCGCGCCCGCAAATAGCTGTACAGATACGTGCTGACGAGGAGCGAAACCGCCGACACGATCGCGGGAACGAAGAACGTGTTGTTCCACGAATCGCGAACCATCGCGATCGCCCACGCGATCACGCAGACGACGGTCAACAAGACCGCCAAGAAGCGCACGATCAGGACAAGCGTGGTGACAACCGACCACAAAACGACGCGGGTCTGCTCGTACGAGCTGGTTTTCACGACACAAGGGTATCGATCTTCCCTGCTGCGAGCAGGGCCGGAGAAGTTCACTGTCCGATTAGTCCATTTTCGTGAGCAGGTCTAACTTTTTTGGTCGTAAGGTCAGTAGGAATGTCTACAAAACAATGATCCGGGGGAGGCTCGTTTGCGACGCCGTCATCGTCCACGCCGGCACATCGCGCTCGTCCTGTTCGCACTCGCCTCGGCGACCACCATGGTCGCCACGGGCTGCAGCATGGACGGCGCACGGACGGTCAACACGACCGGTCCGGATGCCATCATCAGTGCCAACGGCACCGAACCGCAGAACGGACTCGTCACGACGAACACCGCCGAAAACGGCGGCGGCCGCGTGGTGGATGCGCTGTTCACCGGGTTGTACTCGTACGACGCCGACGGCAAACCCTCACTGGCAAACGCCGAGTCCGTCGACACCACGGACAACCAGAACTACACAATCCATCTCAAGAAGGACTGGAAGTTCACCGACGGAACACCCGTCAAGGCCGAAAACTACGTTCGCGCATGGAATTTCGGCGCCGCGACGAAGAACGCCCAACTGCAGCAAAGCTTTTTCGAGCCGATCGACGGATACGAGGCGGTCGCAGGCGAGGATTCGACGGCCGATCAGATGTCGGGCCTGAAGGTCATCGACGACCACACCTTCACGGTTCGCCTGACGCAACCGAACATCGACTTCAAACTGGGACTGGGCTTCACGCCGTTCAAGCCGCTCCCCGACATCTTCTTCACCGAGGGCGCAAAGGAATTCGGCGAACACCCGATCGGCAACGGCGCCTACAAGATGGCGGGTCCCGACGCCTGGCGACACAACGTCCAGATCAATGTGGTGCGCAACGACGACTACAAGGGTCCCGACAAGGCACGCAACGGCGGCATCGACTTCGTCCTCTACTCCAGCCTCGACACCGCCTACACCGACCTCACCTCCGGCAATCTCGACGTCACCGACACTGTGCCGGTCAGTGCGCTCAACTCCTACAAGAAGGCGCTCGGCGCGCATGCACTGACCAAGCCGACGGCGTCCAACCAACAGATCGCGATCCCCTACTACCTGCCACATTTCTCCGCGGGGCGCGAAGGAGAACTGCGTCGTGCGGCGCTCTCGATGGCCATCAACCGTCCGGAGGTCACCAAGGTTGTCTTCCGTGGTGCGCGCACGCCGTCAAGGGATTTCACGGCGCGCTCCCTACCCGGATGGAGCGACGACATCCCGGGTAGCGACGTCCTCGACTACAACCCCGAGAAGGCCAAGCAACTGTGGCAGGAGGCCAACGCCATCGCGCCGTGGAGCGGCTCCTTCCAAATCGCCTACAACTCCGACGGTGATCACCAGGTCTGGGTCGACGCGGTGTGCAACCAGATCAAGAACACCCTCGGTATCGACTCACACGGCGCTCCGCAGCCGACGTTCAAGCAGATCCGCTCGGCGATCACGAGCAAGACGATCAAGACCGCCGCGAGAACGGGCTGGCAGGGCGACTACCCGTCGATGCTGGAGTTCCTCGCGCCGATCTTCGTGACGGGAGCCGGATCCAATGACTCGCAATACGTCTCGCCGGAGTTCGACGCACGGCTGACTGCCGCGCAGCGTGCGCGGTCCGACGACGAGTCCTACCGGCTCACCAACGTCGCACAGGAAACCCTGCTGAAGGACCTGCCGAACATTCCGCTGTGGGACTACATCGGCGCCGGCGGTACCGGGCCGGAAGTGACCGCGCAGTTGGCCTGGAACGGCTTGCCCGACTACCCGAGCATCACCAAGGAAGCGAAGGAGTGACCCGGTGACCAGATATCTCCTCATCCGTCTGGGACAGATGGTGATCGTCTTCTTCGGCGCCACGTTCCTCATCTACGCCATGGTCTTTCTCGTCCCCTCCGATCCCATCGCGGCTCTCGGTGGCGGAAAACCCATGTCCCCGGCCCTGATTGCGCAACTGCGCGCGCAGTATCACCTCGACCAACCGTTCTACGTGCAGTACTTCAACTACATCGGCGGGGTGTTCCATCTCGACTTCGGCACGTCGTTCTCCGGGCAACCGGTGTTCGACGTGATGAAGCGCGCGTTCCCGGTGACGGTCAACCTGACACTCATCGCGCTGGTCGTCGAGACGTTCGGTGGCGTGGTGTTCGGTGTGATCTCCGGCCTGAACAAGGGACGCTGGTACGACACCGCGATCCTGATCGTCACTCTCATCATCATCGCGATACCGATCTTCGTGCTCGGCTTCGTTGCCCAGTACCTGCTCGGTGTGAAGTGGCATCTGTTCCCGGTCACGGTCGGCGGAAACCTCGACTTCTATCACCTCATCCTTCCCGGATTCGTACTCGGCGCAGTCTCTTTCGCCTACATCGTGCGGCTCACGCGGTCGGAGGTCGCCGACAATCTGACCGCCGACTACGTACGCACCGCGTCGGCCAAGGGCCTTCGACGACCCCGCGTGATCACCGTGCACGTCCTGCGCAACTCACTGATTCCGGTCGTCACGTTCATCGGCACCGACGTCGGCGTGCTGATGGGTGGAGCCGTCGTCACCGAGGGCATCTTCAACATCCCCGGCGTCGGCGGAACGATCTATCAAGCGGTGATCCGCGGCGAGGCCCCGACCGTCGTCTCCTTCGTCACGGTGCTCGTGCTGATCTACCTCGTCTGCAACATCGTCGTCGACTTGCTTTATGCCGCACTCGATCCGAGGATTCGCTATGCCTGAGACCCCACGCACCGACGCTGCTCTGAACGCGTACCCCAGCTTCTTTCCCGGCCAGGACCGCTTCGTCGCCGACGCCGAAGACGTCGAGCTACTCAAGGTCGACGAGTTCGTCGACGATGTCGATCCAGCAGGCTTCTGGAAGTCGGCGTGGCAGGAGATCCGCACCAAGCCGGTGTTCATCGTCTCGATGATCCTGCTCGTCCTCATCCTGCTGATCGTCGCGTTCCCCGGCCTGTTCGCACACCAGGATCCGCGGTACGCAAACCTCGAGGACTCACTGCTCTCACCGAGTTCGGCGCACTGGTTCGGCACCGACCTGCAGGGCCACGACATCTACGCGCGCGTGATCTACGGCGCGCGCGACTCCGTACTCGTCGGCATTCTGACGACGCTTGCGGTGGTGCTCGTCGGTGGACTCCTCGGCATCTTCGCGGGCTTCTACGGCGGCTGGCTCGATTCGCTGATCTCCCGCCTCGCCGACATCTTCTTCGCCATCCCGCTGATCCTGGCGGCCGTGGTCACCATGCAGATGATCTCGGCGCGCACCGTCTACACGGTGGTGCTGGTCCTCGCGATCTTCAGTTGGCCCCAAATCGCCCGTATCGCACGGTCTTCCGCGATCTCGGCGCGCAACGAAGAGTTCGTCGACGCGTCGCGCTCGCTGGGCTCGTCGCGGTTACGCACGCTGTTCACCCACGTGCTGCCGAACTCGCTCGGCCCGGTCATCGTCATCTCGACGATCTCGCTCGGCGTCTTCATCGTCACCGAGGCGACGCTGTCGTACCTGGGCATCGGCCTGCCGTCGACCGCCGTCTCCTGGGGCATCGACATCGCCGCGGGCCAGCAGTTGCTGCGCGAAGGTCAGCCCATCCTGTTCTATCCCGCTGCCGCACTTGCCATCACGGTCCTCGTGTTCATGATGCTCGGCGACGTGCTGCGCGACGCACTCGACCCGAAGGCGAGGACCCGCTGATGACAACGGACACAACGAACTCCGAGCTGACCTCCGAGAACGGGACTGCCGCACCGGTACCGCTGCTCGAAATCTCCGACCTACGAGTCGATTTCCGCTCACGCGGGCGCGACGTACCCGCGGTGCGCGGCGTCGGACTCACCGTGTACCCCGGTCAGACCGTCGCCATCGTCGGCGAATCCGGCTCGGGTAAGTCGACGACCGCCGCGGCGGTCCTCGGACTGCTGCCCGGCAACGGCACCGTGACCGGCGGCAAAATACTGTTCGACGGCAAGGACCTCGCACAGGCCTCGCGACGTGAGTTCGAGAAGGTGCGCGGTAGCGGAATCGGCCTCGTGCCACAGGATCCCAACACCAACCTCGACCCGGTGTGGCGCGTCGGCTTCCAGGTTCGTGAGACGCTCGTCGCCAACGGTGCGGCCAAGCGCGGCGAGGCACGCACACGTGCCGTCGAGGTGCTCCGACAGGCCGGCCTGCGCGATCCGGAGAAGCGCGCGGCGCAGTATCCGCACGAGTTCTCCGGCGGCATGAAGCAGCGCGCGCTCATCGCGATCGGTCTCGCCGGAAAACCCAAGCTGCTCATCGCCGACGAACCGACGTCGGCACTCGACGTCACGGTGCAGCGCGAGATCCTCGACCACCTCGCCTCGCTCACCGACGAACTCGGCACGGCCGTCCTGCTGATCACACACGACCTGGGCCTCGCCGCCGAGCGCGCCAGCCACCTGGTGGTCATGTACCGCGGCCGCATCGTCGAATCCGGCCCGGCGCAGGAGATCCTGACCAATCCCCATCACGAGTACACCAAGCGACTCGTCGACGCCGCGCCGTCGCTCTCGTCGCGCCGCGCCGACCGCCACAAGCCCGCCGAGCCCACCCCGCCGGTCGAGCCCAACCCGGTGGTCGAGCCTGTCGAGACCACCACCCCGCCGGCCGAGCCCAACCCGGTGGTCGAGCCTGTCGAGACCACCCCGCCGGTCGAGCCGACCTCCTCGCTGGTCGATCCCAAGCCGCTGGTCGAGCCTGTCGAGACCACCCCCACCGCGGTCGTCGTCGCGTCGAATCTCGTGAAGGACTTCCCGATCCGTGGCTCGGTCCCCTTCCGCAAGGCCACGCCGTTCCGCGCCGTCGACGACGTCAGCTTCACGCTCAACCGCGGCACCACCACGGCTGTCGTCGGCGAGTCCGGCTCCGGCAAGTCGACGGTCGCGCGCATGGTGCTCGGACTCCTCGAACCAACCTCGGGCACAGTCCAATTCGACGGCAGCGACGTGACATCGCTGAAAGGCGCTCAGGCCAAGTCTTTCCGACGCCGCGTGCAGCCGGTCTTCCAGAACCCGTACGGCTCGCTCGACCCGATGTACTCGATCTACCGTGCGATCTCCGAGCCGCTCGTCGTGCACAATATCGGCGACAAAGCGTCCCGCATCGCACGCGTTCGCGAACTCCTCGACCTCGTCGCACTCCCGTCATCGGTGATGCAGCGGTTCCCCAACGAGCTCTCCGGCGGGCAGCGTCAGCGGGTCGCGATCGCACGCGCGCTTGCGCTGAACCCCGAGGTCGTCGTCTGTGACGAGGCGGTGTCCGCCCTCGACGTCCTGGTGCAGGAGCAGATCCTGACCCTCCTCGACGACCTGCAGCACGAACTCGACCTGACGTACCTGTTCATCACACACGACCTCGCCGTCGTCCGTCAGATCGCCGACCGCGTGCTCGTCATGCGCAAGGGCAAGGTCGTCGACGAGGGCACCGTCGACGACGTGTACGAGAACCCGACGTCGGACTACACGCGTGAACTACTCGCAGCCATCCCCGGGCGAAACCTCGAACTTCAGCAGTAATCCTCGCGCTCGGCGTCGTCGAAGGGCGACAATGGACAGATGAAAACGTTGCTGAACATCATCTGGTTGGTTCTCTGTGGTTTCTGGATGGCGCTCGGCTACGTCATCGCGGGCATCATCTGCTGCATCCTGATCATCACGATCCCCTTCGGTATCGCGTCGTTCCGGATGGCCAACTACGCACTGTGGCCGTTCGGTCGAACAGTGGTCCGCGATCCCCAGTCGGGAGCGTGGTCGGTGATCGGGAATGTGATCTGGATCATCGTCGCAGGTTGGTGGCTGGCAATCGGGCACCTCACGACCGGAATCGCGATGTGTCTGACGATCATTGGCATACCGCTCGGCATCGCCAGCTTCAAGATGATCCCGATCTCACTCGTGCCTCTCGGCGCGCGGATCGTGCCCAGCGATGCGGTGCGCAACGACCCGATCATGGGCGCGACACGAGCAGCCTGACCCGTGAATCGACGCAGACGAGACACTCCGTTCGATTCGACCCATCCACTCCTATGACCGGATCCGAACACCGGGCATGAGTATCCGCCAGCGATCCGTCCCGCCCTCCAACGTCGCCGTGGTCGGCAGCGGGGTCGCGGGATTGACCGCTGCGCACGTGCTCTCCGGAAGCAGCCGGGTGACGTTGTTCGAAGCCGACGACCGACTCGGCGGCCACGCCCACACGCACTCGGTGCCCATGCCCGACGGAAGTGTCGTCGGCGTCGATTCCGGTTTCATCGTCCACAACGACCGCACCTACCCGACCCTGCTGCGCCTCTTCGCCGAACTCGGCGTGGCAACCAAGGACACCGACATGTCGATGTCGGTCAGCTCAACGGTGACCGACCTCGAGTATGCGGGCGCCCTGGGCTTCTCCGGGTTGTTCCCGACACCGCGCAACGCCACGCGAGGCCGCTATCTGCGCATGCTCGGCGAGGTGACCCGATTCCACCGGGCGGCGCGCGCACTTCTCGACACCCCCGACTCCGACGAGCCGCTCGACGACTTCCTCGACCGCGAGAACTTCTCCCCGTACTTCCGCGAACACTTCATGCTGCCGCTCGTCGCGGCGGTGTGGTCGTGCGACGCGGCAACCGCGAGCCGCTACCCTGCGCGCTACCTCTTCACCTTCCTCGATCACCACGGCATGCTGTCGGTGTTCGGGTCGCCGACGTGGCGCACCGTCGACGGTGGGTCGGACACGTATGTCCAAGCCGTCGCCGACGGTGTCCGACGCCGCGGCGGCGCAGTCAACCTGAGCACCCCGATCCGGCACATTTCCGAGAACCTTGACGGCACAGTCGAACTCGCCATGTCATCCGGGACACAGAACTTCGACGCGGTTGTCGTCGCCACCCATCCTCACCAGGCTCTCCGACTACTCGATGCCCCGACCCCGCAGCAGCGTCGAGTTCTCTCCGCCATCGAGTACGCACCGAAACCTGCTGTGCTGCACTCTGATATCTCACTGATGCCACGGGCACGCCGCGCGTGGGCATCGTGGAACTACCAGATCCACGGCGACGCGTCGGGGGCAGTCGACGACTCGCAGGTCGCGGTCACCTACGACCTCACCCGGCTCATGCGCCTGAATCCCGAGCATCCCCGCATGCTGGTGACACTGGGCCGCACCGACCTCGTCGATGCGTCGACCGTCATCGCCGAGATGACATACGAGCACCCCGTGTACACCACGGAATCGGTTGCAGCACAGGCACTGCTACCGGATATCAACACCGACGCGATCGTCTTCGCGGGCGCCTACCACGGGTGGGGCTTCCACGAGGACGGCGCGCTCTCCGGAGCACGCGCCGCGGAGCGTCTCGGTGTCGCATGGGATTCCGCGCGGCAGACCACGGTCGACGACGAGCGGGAGTCGGCATGACCGGGAACGCCCAACTAGTGCATAGTCGCGTCACCCACACCCGCCTATCGCCGTTGCGGCACGCCTTCACCTACCGCAGTGTCTCCTGGCTCGTCGATATCGACAGCCTGCCAACACTTTCCGCACCGTTACGACCCTTCGCTCAATTCCGCGGAGCCGACCACTTCCCCGAACCGATGGTCGACGGCCAGACCCTGCGTGACCGCCTCGATGCCCACCTCCGCAGCGTCGGCAAACGCCCTCCAGACGGAAAGGTCGTCGCGCTGATGTCACCGCGCGTCGCGGGCTACGTCTTCAACCCGCTGAGCGTGTACTGGTGCCATCGCAGCGACGGTTCGCTGGCATACGCGGTCGCCGAGGTCCACAACACCTACGGCGGCAGGCATTGCTACGTCGTCGAACTCGACGACCACGGGCGCGCAGAAGTTGACAAGGAGTTCTACGTCTCGCCCTTCAACGACGTGTCGGGCAACTACCGCCTGCGGATGCCGCCACCCGCCGACGGTCGCGTCGCCGTCTCGATCGTCCTGGAGCGCGACGGTCACGAGCCTTTCGTCGCATCGCTGTCGGGGCGCATCGAACCCGCGACGCCGCGTGCGATCGTCGCGACCCAGATGCGCGCGCCGCTCGCCCCGCTCGTAGTTTCGGCCCGCATCCGATTCCAGGGAATCAAGCTGTGGGCCAAAAGACTTCCGATCGTGCCCCGCCCCCCGCAGGTTCACCCGCCGGCCGAGCCCCCACCGCTGGACGAGCCCACACCACTGGCCGAGCCTCAACCCTCGCTGGTCGAGCTTGTCGAGACCACCCCACCGGCCGAGACCACCCCACCGCCGGTCGAGCGTCAACCCCCGCCGGTCGAGCCCCCACCGCTGGTCGAGCTTGTCGAGACCACCCCCACCCGAAAGGTCACCGATGAGTAGTCCCGCCACCGACTCCGACTCGCATGACACCCCGCCGCCCGCGCTCGACACCGACCTCACCGCGGCAGACGCTCGCCGCTGGCCCGACGTCGCGGCCGTACCCACCGGCGCGGCCGCGCGGGTCCGTGGACGCGCCGCAGCGTGGCTCTTCCGCCACGCGACCACCGGGATCGGAGTCCGCATCGAATTCCCCGACGGCTCACGTCGCGGAAGCAAGACCGATTCGGTGTTGCCGCGCATGATCGTTCGTCGCCCGGTCGCGTTCTCACGTCGCGTCGGCTCCGGCGGTCTGATCGGATTCGGCGAGGCCTTCATGGCGGGCGACTGGACCACCGACGACCTCGTCGGCGTCCTCACCCCCTTCGCCGAACGAGTCGCCCGGCTCGTCCCGAAGCCCCTGCAAACCCTGCGCGCACTGGTCCTCCCCCGACATCCCGCCGACGAGGAGAACACCGCCGCCAACACGCGCAGCAACATCGCGCGGCACTACGATCTCTCCAACGACCTCTTCGCTACCTTCCTCGACGAGACGATGACCTACTCGAGCGCCCTGTTCGACGACCCGTCCCTCGACGCAGACGCCGCGAAGACTCCCAAGCCAACCTCCCAGGCCGGATTCGACGACCTCGCAGATGCCCAGCGCCGCAAGGTCGATCGCCTGCTCGATGCGGCGGGTGTCGGCCCGGGCTCGCGCGTCCTCGAGATCGGAACCGGCTGGGGCGAGCTATGTCTACGGGCTGCAGCACGCGGAGCCACCGTGCGATCGGTGACTCTCTCGAGCGAGCAGCGCGAGCTCGCGATGCAGCGCGTCGATGAGGCGGGCTTCGCCGATCGTGTGCAGATCGACCTGCTCGACTACCGCAGCGTCACAGGTACCTATGACGCCGTGGTTTCCGTCGAGATGATCGAGGCCGTCGGCGAAAAGTATTGGCCCATCTACTTTTCGACGATCGATCGGGTGCTCGCGCCCGGAGGCCGCGTCGCCATCCAGGCCATCACCATGCCCCACGACAGGATGCGCGCCTCCCGGAACACCTATACCTGGGTGCACAAGTACATCTTCCCCGGAGGGCAGCTCACCTCTCTGCCCGCACTGCGCGACGTCACCGCAGAGCACACCCGACTTCGCTTGCGCGACAACCTGTCCATGGGCCATCACTACGCCGAGACACTGCGACTGTGGCGCGAACGCTTCACCGCTCGCCGCGCCGACGTCGAATCCCTCGGATTCGATTCGACGTTCATGCGGATGTGGCAGTTCTATCTCGCCTACTCCGAGGCGGGATTTCGCGCTGGATACCTCGACGTGCATCAACTCGTCTTCACCCGTGATGACGACTCCGCCGGGAGCACCGACTCATGACAGGACTGACCGGGTGGGCGGGCTTCGGCGTGGTGACCGGAGCGTCGTTGCTGTTCATCGTTGTCCTGCAGGCCATCACGTTTGCGGTGGGCCGTCGTCTCGGGCATTACAACGTCGTCGACGTCATCTGGGGATTCGGATTCGTCGGGATCGGCTGGATCGCACTGATTCTCGGTGGCGGCGACATCACCCGACGGTGGATTCTGGCCGTCGCCGTCACGGTGTGGGGTCTGCGACTGACCTGGCACATGCTGGGCAAGGTTCGCGGCAAGGGTGAAGACCCGCGCTACGCAAAGGTTCTCGGCGAGAACCCCTCGGCCGGGCGCGTCATCCGCAAGATCTTCGGAACCCAGGGGGCTGCACAGTGGTTCGTGTCGCTGCCGCTGCAGGTCTCCGCGGTCACGCACGCGACGCACGGAATCTGGTGGATCGTGCTGATCGCGGGTGTCGTGCTCTGGGCCGTCGGTATCTCGTTCGAGGCGATCGGCGACGCACAGATGACGTCGTTCAAATCCGATCCGTCCAACAAGGGCAAGATCATGGACCGCGGGCTCTGGGCATGGACGCGTCACCCCAACTACTTCGGCGACTCCGCCGTGTGGTGGGGAATGTGGCTCATCGCCGCGTCGGCATGGCCCGGAGTTCTGACCGTGCTCTCGCCCGTGGTGATGACCTACTTCCTGGTGTTCGCAACCGGCGCGCGTCTACTCGAGCAGTCGATGAGCAAACGCGACGGCTACCCCGAGTACCAGCAGCGCACGTCGTACTTCTTCCCTCTACCGCCGAAGACGCGTGAGGGGCGGGTAGTCAGGGCAACGCGCCATGACCGCCCTGCTCCCAGCCCCAACACCTCCAGCCCGGTCGACGAGTTCGGCCTGGTCGCCGAGTTCTGCTGAACGCAAGACTCAGGTGTGGTTGAGGGTCAGCACGTCGCCAATTAGGGTGAACTGCGATGAACGCAGAGGCCTGTCGGTGACCGCTGACCACGATGCCGGCGACCGGCTGCCCGCACTTCTGGAGAAGATCGCTTCGGGAGACGAGCTCGCATTCGCCGAGTTCTACGACCTCACCAGCCATCGCGTCTACGGCATGGTGCTGCGTGTTCTGCGCGACCCCGGCTACAGCGAGGAGACCACGCAAGAGGTCTACCTGCAGGTCTGGCGATCTGCGTCGACGTTCCGCGCCGACCTCGGCTCGGCGCTGAGCTGGCTCATCACCCTGGCACACCGCCGCGCCGTCGACCGTGTGCGATCGGAGACCGCGAGCAGCCGCCGCGAGGAGAACTACGGAGCGCAGGACTACACCTCGACATTCGACGAGGTCAGCGAGGCCGTCGACAAACGGGAGACGAGCTCGCAGGTCCGCGGCTGCCTCGAAACGCTGACCGACGTCCAGCGCGAATCGATCGGTCTCGCCTACTACGAGGGGCTCACCTATCGCGAGGTCGCCGAGCGACTGTCGGTGGCGCTTCCCACCATCAAGAGCCGTATCCGCGACGGAATGGCTCGCCTCCGCTCATGCCTCGGAGATCGTGATGTCTGACGAAAATCCCACTACCCCAGCACCTTCGGACGACAACCTCGTCAGCCTCGCACCGATGCTCGGTCTGGACGCACTCGGTGCGGCCGAGCGCGACTCGGTTGCCCGACGCCGCGCGAAGGCATCGGACACCGACCGCGCCGCCTTCGACCGCGACGTCCGACTCACGCGCGAGGCGATGGCCTCGGTCAGTTCCACCACATCCGCAGCGCCGCCACCGGAACTGCGCGACCGCCTGCTGCACCTCATCCGCACCGAGCCCCAGGACGACGCCCCCTCGCCCCGCCCCCCCTCGGGTCTGTCGGCCGTGGACGCCTCCCGCCCGTCCGGAGCGGCAGACCCCTCCCGCCAGCCCCAGGCAGCCGACACACCGGCGGACCTTTCTCGCTGGTCGAGCCGGTCCGGAGCGCCAGCGGAGGACCGAGTCGAGACCACCCCGCGCAACCGTCGCATCCTCTACCTCGCGGCCGCGGCGATCGTGGCTGTCGCGATCGGGGCCGTCGGCTGGGTCGTCGGCGCCAATCTCTCGTCCGACAACGAGCCTCAGCAGACCACCGCGCAGCAGGTGTTCGACGCCAAGGACATCCGCACCTCGTCGGGTTCGGTCGCCACCGGCCGCGCGACCGTCGCATACTCCGAGAGCGCAGACGCGGGCGTGCTGGTCATGAACGACGTGCCACCACCCAAGTCCGGGACGGTCTACCAGATGTGGCTGGTCGGCCCCGAGGGCGCGACGTCGGCGGGCACCATGACCGACAAGGACGTTGCCCCGTCGACCACCGCGGTGATCCCGCACATCGGAAACGCGAAGTCGCTGGCATTCACCGTCGAGCCGCCTGGCGGCTCGACGACTCCGACCAGCAGCTTTGTCGCCGAACTGCCGCTGAGCTAGATTTCCCGCCGCAGTTG
>NZ_CBDRLS010000008.1:0-184769 GCF_965344965.1 Gordonia jacobaea
CCCAGTAATGCCCCGCACCCCCGTGGTGCGGGGCATTACTGCGTTTAAGGCCTATTCGAGGCCGAGGCGCGCTCGTTCCGGGAAGTACCACCGCATGACGGTGCGGAGGTTGTCCGAGTCCGGGCGCGCCCAGTTGCGCATGAGCTCGGCGCCGAACGAGATAGCGGTCACCGGCTGTGCGCCCGCCGTGACCATCCGCGTGATCGCTTGCTCATGAGACACCGGGCTGATTCCGCCGACAGCGTCGATGACCGGGTAGACGTCGTACCCCTCGGCGAGCATGTCGAGCGTCGGGAACGTGAGGCAGACCTCGGTCCACAGGCCGGCGATGACGACCTTTCGGCGGCCCGTCGCACGGATGGCGTCACGGAAGTCGGCGTCCTCCCACGCGTTGACGCCCGTGCGGTCGATCTCCTCGACATCGGGAAGTGCCGATCGCAGCGCTTCGGTGGTTCCGGTGTTCACACCGAGGTCGACGCCGACGGTGCTGAGGACGACGGGGACGTCGTAGGCGGTGGCGAGTTTCGCAAGAGCGACCACCCCGAGGTTGATGGCTTCGGTGCTGGTCGACGTAATCGTCGAGTACTGCTCGGGTTGGTAGTCGATGAACGTGACCACACAGTTTTCTGGGGTGAGCAGGTGATCACCGCGCGGTTCGCGTATCGGTTCTGGTTCGGTTTTTGGCATCTATGCCGTTCCTCCCTTATCGATCGAGCGTCGCTGTAGCGGGAGCTTGGTCGTCGGTCGGTTGAGCGACGTGCCCGCGTCGGTTCAGTTCGAACCGGTAACGAGCGGTGCTCCGGTCCCGACCGTAACAACTGCGACAGGCTGGTCGTGGGAAACGACCGTCTCCACCGATCCGCGGGGTGCGGTCGGCGCTGAGTTCGCAGGCACCTGCCTGCCGAGCACCGTGCTGATCGCGGTGCGGAGGGCGGAGGCCGGATCGTCGACCATCGCCATGCTCCGCCACGCGACGTGATGGTCGGGGCGGACGAGAAGCGCGCCGTCGTCGCCGACCTCCCGCTGGTGCGTCCACTCACGCAGGACATCGTGGTATTCACAGCCGACGCCGACAGCTCGGACGTCGAGCTCGACTCCGAACTCGTCTGCAACCTGTGCTGCCGCGGCACGCCAGCGTTCGCCGTTCTCGCCGATGATGAGGGTGAGCGCTCCGTGGCCCGTGATGTCGATGGTCGATACGCGGCGTCGACCCTGTTCCACCCACGCGTGGGGTAGGCGCGCTCCCGGATGTGTCGTCGGCTGGTAGTAGAGCTCTGCGTCGCGGACATTCTCGGGGTAGTCGGTGCCGTCGTCGACGATGCATGTCGACGAATAGCGTTGTCCCAGTTCGACTCCGTGCGCGTTGAACTGATAGTTCTGAAGCGCGACGGCACTGTCGAGTTCGCGGCGTCGGGCGGCGCCGCGCTCGGTTCCGGAGAACAACTCGTCGAGCATCTTCCAACCGTCCTCCGCGGACTGTCCGGGCTCGAAGCCGAGTGCCTGCGAGATCGGCAGCATGTTGCGCACACTTTCCATCGCGCGATCGACGACCTGCTCACCGACGGGTTGGCGCTCCTGCGTGTAGGTGTCGAGGAGTGCCGGTTCGGCGTCGCCGCGCAGCACCATGGCGAGTTTCCACGCGAGGTTGAAGGAGTCCTGCACCGAGGTGTTGGTGCCCAGACCGTTCGCAGGTGGGTGGCGGTGCGCCGCGTCGCCTGCGAGGAACACCCGACCCTTACTGAACGTGTCGGCGATGACGTGGTTGATCTGCCATTTGCTGACAGCCTTGATACGGATGTCGATCGAGTCGTCGCCGATGGTGGTGCGGGCCCGCTCGATGACCGCCTCCTCGGACGTGTCGGGTTCGCCGTCCTCGGGGTTGTACATGCACAGCAACACCCACTCCGTCCATGGCTTCACGCAGATCCACGTTCCGCTACCGACCCAATAGTCGTTGCCCGGCTGTGCCATCCAGTAGAGCGTTCCGGGACGGTGGGCGGTGTACTGGGAGAGGTCTGCTTCGAGCCAGATATTCATGGCGGCGCCGAGGCCCATCTCCCCGCGCAGGGGGAACTCCATCTGCTGTGCGACTGTCGAACGTCCGCCGTCGGCGCCGATCACATACTTGGCGCGTACCCGATACTCGGCGCCTGTCGTGCGTTCGCGCACGATGGCGTCGACGTGATCGCCGGTGTCGGTCAGTGAGACGGCCTCCGTGCTGAACCGGATCTCCGCGCCGAGCTCACGCGCTGCCTGCAGGAGTATCGGTTCGAGGATGTGCTGCGGAATGTTGCACATCTCCGTCGGGCTCGATACCTCGTAGTCGGCGTGCCGTAGCGTCCCCGAACCCCATGACTTCAGCCGGGCGATCTCGGTCCCCGCGAAGCTTGTCGCCCAGACGTTGTTGCCCATGTACTCGTTCGGCACGGCTGCGGCACGCACGCGGTCGTCGATGCCGAGGTCGCGGAACACCTCCATCGCACCCTGATTGGTGATGTGGGCGCGCGGTGAGTTCGCGGTTCCCGAGTATCGGCTGACGGTCAGTGCCCTGACGCCGTACTTGGCGAGCAGTGCTGCTGCGGTCAGGCCTGCCGGTCCTGCGCCGACGATGAGGACATCTGTGGTGACGGTTTCCATCGGAGTCGACCTCCATGGTCGAAGTGCCGGCAGTCGTGCCGGAGGGGTGGATAAGGGGTTGGGGAGTTGTTCGAGCGGGAGTGTTGGGCGTCAGTTGGTCGAGTGGGCGCCGGTCATCATCGCGGCCAGATCCTCGGGAGCGAGGAAACTCGGGGGAGGTGGCGGTCCCCAATTGAACAGTCCGCGTGCGCCTTCGAGATCTTCCGGCGTCCACAGCGCATCGTCGGGGATGCAATCCATGTCGGAGTAGTACTCGGAGAAGTTCCCTGCCGGGTCCTTCAGGTACCAGAAGAAGTTCGACCCGGCGTGGTGTCGGCCGAGGCCCCAGACATGGCGTTCGGGATTGCCCTCGAGCATCGCGGCCGCGCCGCGTCCCACATCGTCGATATCGTCGACCTGCCATGAGGTGTGGTGCAGGTAGGTCACCGGCGAGTTCATGACGAGCACGTTGTGGTGGTCTTGCGAGCAGCGCAGGAACGATCCGTGCCCCTTGATGTGGTCGCTGATCTTGAAGCCGAGTCCGTCGACGAAGAATCGGCAGGTCGCCACGTAGTCGGTGGAACCGAGGACCGCGTGTCCGAGCTTGTGCGGCTTGATCGGGTAGTCGCGCATCACGCCGGGTGCGCGGCCATACCGTTCGATGCGGCCGGGGCCGTTGTACGGAGTCGGTTCGACACGCTGTTGGTTCAGTCGCGGCAGGACTCGAACGGTGGCGCGAAGATCGGCGACCGGTTCGTGGGCGGTCACCTCGTCGCCGTGCCGTTGCGCGAGAAAGCCTTTCGAGATCAGTTCGTGGTGGATGCGGTCGATGTCGTCGAGATCGTCAGCGCCGACCGAGAGTTCGAGGAGTCGACGCGTCGGCGCGGCGACGATCCGCAACTGTTCGCCACCCTCTGTGGTCGACAACCAGCCGTCTGACGTCGGCGTCAGCCCGAACTCCGTGTAGTAGGCCAGGGTTTCTTCGACATTCGGTACTCCCATGGTGACCGACGCGAGTCTGTGCAGTGCCATCGTCGATCACCGCGTCTCAGCCGTTGCGACGAAGCGCTGTTCGATTTCGCCGATGCCTGCGATTCGTGAAGTGAGAACGTCACCGTCGGTGAGGAATCGCTGCGGCGTTCTGCCCATGCCGACACCGGATGGTGTGCCCGTGAAGATGATGTCGCCCGGGAGGAGCGGCGTGATGTGCGACAGACGCGAGACCAATTGCGGGACAGAGAAGATCATCTCCGACGTCCGGCCCTTCTGCATCTGTTCTCCGTTGACGTCGCAACTGAGCTCGAGGTCGTCGCGGTCGGCGAACTCGTCCGGAGTGACGACGACAGGTCCCATCGGGGCATACCCCGGGTACGACTTGCCGAGACTGAACTGCGGCGGGTGCGCGTTGAACTGGGTTTCGCGATCGGAGATGTCCTGCCCGATCGTCAGACCGGCCACATGATCCCAACCGTCCGCTTCGCTGACACGATGTGCCGCACGGCTGATCACTGCCACCAACTCGACCTCCCAGTCGATCTTGGGGCCCGTCAACTCGACGACGCCGACCGGGCCTGCCAGCGACGTGCGGTACTTGGTGAACACAGGTGGGAAGTCGGGGACGTCGTACTTCGACTCGGCCGCATGCTCTGCGTAGTTGAGGCCGATGGCGAAGACCTGCGCCGGCTCGGGGATCGGATTCTCCAGCGTGGCGTCGAAGACGCTGCCGTTGGCGGGGTCGATGTCGCGGGCCCACGCGGCGAAATCGTCCCAGCCGTCGTAGATCGCGGTGATCGATGGCCCGAACCGTCCGTCGCTTGCCTCGGCGATGTCGATTGCCAGCCGATGTCCGTCGTCGACCAACACCGCGCGCTTCTCGAGAACTCCCAGGCGCATGATTGCTCACTTCCTCGTATCGCTGCGCATCGATGCCAGAAGGTGATCGGTGTCACAGTCACTGACCTCTGGTCTACTCCCTCATATTCGCCAGTGCAAGTTATTTTCGAAAATCGGTCGATCAGACGCTAATGCGGACAAGAGTGGGTTATGGTTGTGACCATGGCAACAGTGAAGGCGAAGCAGACGCGCGGCGACCTCGTCTACGCGCAGTTGCGCGGCGAGATCTTCGGGGGTCGGTATCTGCCGGGTGACCGCCTGAAGTTCGGAACTCTTGCCGAAGAATGTGACGCGAGCATGAGTGTGATCCGCGAGGCACTTACGCGGTTGTCGCTCGAGGGGCTCGTCACCAACGAACCCAACGTCGGGTACGCGGTCACCGAAATCTCCGTTCCCCGGTTGCGCGAACTGACCGACGCGCGTCTCGAACTCGAGGGCCTGGTCTTCGGTCGTGCCATCGGTGACGGCGACCTCGCGTGGGAGTCGTCGGTCGTCGCCGCTCATCACCGGATGGTCGGTACGCCCTATCTCACCGACGACGATCCCGTGCGCGTGACCGATGAATGGGCGCTGGCCCATGCGGCGTTCCACCGCGCACTGCTCGACGGATGTGGGAACAAGAAGCTCCTGCAGTTGGCCAACGGTCTACGCGACGAGGCCGAGCTCTACCGACGCTGGTCGCAGCCGTTGGGGCGGGAGAAGAATCGCGATCTCGACGGCGAGCATCGTCGAATGATGGAGTTGGCGCTTGCGCGCGACGCCGACGGCGCAGTGACAGCGCTGCGTGATCACATCGCGCACACCACAGAGTTGCTCGTCGAGAGTGACATCGCTGCGCACAGCGCAGTCACCATGTGACCGCTCTCGAAAGGCTAGGCGCTGTCGGCGTCCGACGAGACGGGCAGCGAGCGGGGGAGCGTTTCGCCCCGGAAGAACGCGGGCTGGCGCATGCGTAGGTAGAGCATCACGAAGAGTCCGAGCACCAGCAATCCGAAACCGATGTAGAAGACAAGTCCGACGCCGAATATCGAAGCGCCACTACCGTTGTCGGGATTCATGCTCTCTCCGACCGAGATGACGAACACCACGATCAGTGCGGCACCGCCCAAGAGTGGGAACAAGAACTTGAAGAAGAAGTTGTGCACAGACGAGAAGAGTTCGCGCCGGAAGTACCAGACACACGCGAACGCCGTGATGCCGTAGTACCAGCAGATCATGATGCCCAGCGCGGCGATGGTGTCGATCAGCGTGCGCTCGGACAGAAGCGTCACCGCCGTGTAGAAGACGGCTGTGACGATGCCGGCGACGAGCGCCGCGAAGGACGGTGACAGGAAGCGCGGACTGATCTCGGTGACCTTCTTCGGAAATGCTCCGTAGCTACCCATGGCCAGCATGGTGCGTGCGACCGGCAGGAAGGTTGTCTGCAGGCTGGCGATCGACGAGACCAGGATCGCGGCGAACAGCAGGACGCCGCCCCATCGTCCCAGGATCGGATCGGCCAGTGCGCCAAAGACATTCTCGGCGTTGTTCTCGTTGCCCAGCCCGACCCCGTCGGTGCCCACACCCGCATACATCATCACGGCGACCGCCACGAGCAGATAGGTGAGCAGGATCGACATCACGCACAGCAACCCGGCACGTCCGGGGGTGCGCTTGGGGTCTTTGGATTCCTCGCCGAGCGTGAGGCACGTGTCCCAACCCCAGAACGCGAAGATCGATCCGGTGAGCCCGATTGCGAACGCGGAGATGGTCAGTCCGGTAAAGGGATTGAACCAGTCGATGTCGAAATGCAGTCCCGCGGGCGCGGATCCGTCGGCGACCTTGACGAACGCGATGATGGCGAATGCGAACAACACGATGAGCTGAAAACCGACCAGCACGTACTGAAGTCGTTCGCTCGTGGTGATCCCGCGCATCGACACCCACGTGGCTATCGCGAGGAGCACCAGCGTCGTCAGGATGTTCACGAGCTTGTTGGTGCCGAGATCTGCGATCGACGGCTTGTCGAAGATCTGGGCGATGATCAGGTAGAAGAACTGCACGCCGATCGCCGCGAGATTCGACAGCACGATGATGGTCGCCACGACCATGCCCCAGCCGCACATCCAGCCCACGTACGGCCCAAATGCCTTGGTAGACCAGGTGAACGACGCTCCGCAGTCGGGGGTGTCCTTGTTGAGTTCCCGGTAGGCGTACGCGGTCAGGAACATCGGGATGAAACCGGCGATGAAGATCGCGGGCATCTTGAGCCCGACCGCCGCGACGATCAGTCCGATACTCGCGGTGAGCGTGTAACCGGGGGCCACCGTCGAAATCCCGAGGACAGCACCGGAGAACACTCCGACCTTCCCCGACGCGAGTCCCTTGCTGTTCGCATCAATGGTGACGGACGGCGCAGGGTCGGGCGATTCGGTTGGCGACGATGGGGTCGTACTCATCTCTGCAGAACTCCGGAGTCAGGCGCCGCGGGGGACGACGATCATGGGAACGGCGAGCACCCGCAACATCTTTGCCGCGGTTGATCCGAGAAACAGGTGGAATGGCTGTGCCAGTCGGCTCGAACCGACGTAGAGGAGGTCGCCCGGCTCCCAATCCAGCGACGCCGCAGCGTCTTCGACGGTCTTGCCGGTCGCGATCGCGGTGGTGACCGGATGCCCGTCCGGCAGGTCGTCGCGCACCGCGGCGACGGTGCGCTCGAGGTGCTCGTGCACAACGCGGCGGGCCTCGGAGTCCTTCGTCGGGTCGCTCGAGAGGCCGTCGTCGACGGGCAGTAGTGACAACAATCGGAGCGGGACGTCGGCGGCTGTGCACGCCCTCGTCGCCGCCTGCAACAGCGCCTCGACGCCGGGCCGTCGACCCACCGCGCACGTGACGCGGGTGACCGGCGAGACGATCTCGCGAATACCGCGGGGCGTCACCGCGACCGGGGTCGCCGAGGTGTGCACCAGATTGGTCACGACGGAACCGAGCGTGTGACGGCCCAGTATGCCGCCCCCGGACCCGCCGACGACGATCATCGACGAGTCCAGCCGCTCCGCCTCGATCGACAAGCCCTCCGCGGCGTTCTCGTACTCGGCGACATAGCCTTCGCCCTCGACACCGTCGGGCAGCGTGCGCAGTGCGTCGTCGAGCCAAGTCGCGGCCTGCCTGTCCAGGATCTCCTGGAAGTCGCCCGGTGCCACGGCCTGTTCGGCTGGTGTGGAAGGCGGCACCACCAGACAGATCTTCAGGTCGGCGTCGAAGGATTGGGCCAACTGCGCGCCCAGTGCCAGTGCATCCTCGCCGCCGGGGGTCGCGAGGTAGGCGACCAGCAGGTTGGGCCTGGGGTTGGTCATGGTGGTGCGCTCCGTTCGGTCGGCTCGGGAAGGTGGCGCCAGCAGGGCCCGAGCGGTTCGATGTTCACGGCATCCGATTCACTGTGCGCTGGGCCACTTCCGGACGCACTGGCCAGAATGTCCTGCGTCCAAGAGGCACGCAGGACATTCTGGCCAGTGGGTCGAGAACGGCAGTCGACGACCGGTCAGCTCAGGTGGTGGACCTCCTGTAGCCCGTAGACCGGGGTGTCGATGCCTTCGAATCGTGCCTTGAGTTGTAGTGCGAGGTAGAGCGAGTAGTGGCGGGACTGGTGCAGATTGCCCCCGTGGAACCACAGGCCCGGTTGCTGGGTCGGCTTCCACATGTTGCGTTGCTCGCCTTCCCACGGTCCGGGATCCTTGGTGGTGTCGGAGCCGAGGCCCCACACTTTGCCCACTCTATCGGCGACATCCTGGCCGATCAGGTCGGCGGCCCACCCGTTCATCGAGCCGTACCCGGTCGCGTAGACCACCACGTCCGCTGGAAGCTCTGTGCCGTCGGCGAGCACCACGGAGTTCTCGGTGAGGTGGTCGACCTGGCCGTGAGCGAGCTTGATGGTGCCGTCGGCAACCAGCTCGCACGCGCCGACATCGATGTAGTAGCCCGAGCCGCGGCGCAGGTACTTCATGAACAGTCCCGAGTCGTCGTCGCCGAAGTCGAGGTCGAAGCCTGCCGCCTCCAGCCGCCCGTAGAAGTCCTTGTCGCGCTCCCGGATCTGGTCGTAGAGCGGAATCTGGAACTCGTGCATGATCCGGTAGGGCAGCGAGGCGAAGGTGAGGTCGGCCTTCTTGGTCGTCATGCCCGACGCCACGGCCTGCTCGCTGTAGAGCGCGCCGAGACCGATCTCCATGAGCGAGTCCGACTTCACGATGTGTGTCGACGATCGCTGGATCATCGTCGTGTCGATCCCGTTCTCCACCAACGCTTTACAGATGTCATGTGCCGAGTTGTTGGCACCGACCACGACGACGCGTTTGCCTGCGAAGCCGTCGGGTCCCGGGTGCTGACTCGAGTGGTGTTGCTCGCCGGCGAACACGTCCTGGCCGGGGAACGACGGGACGTTGGGCTTGCCCGACATCCCGGTCGCGAGGACGAGTTGGGTCGGGGTGAGCGTGAGGTGTTCGCCGTCGCGCTCGACCTCGACGGTCCATCGCCCGGCTTGCTCGTCGTAGCTCGCCGACGTGCACGTGGTCTTCGACCAGTACGGGACCTCCATGACGCGCGTATAGAACTCGAGCCAGTCGCCGATCTTGTCCTTGGGCGCGAAGACGGGCCAGTTGTCGGGGAAGGGGAGGTAGGGCAGGTGGTCGTACCAGACCGGATCGTGCAGGCACAGCGTCTTGTACCGTCCGCGCCACTGGTCGCCCGGTCGGTCGTGACTGTCGACGACGATCGACGGAACGCCGAGTTGCCGCAGGCGCGCACCGAGCGCGATACCGCCCTGCCCGCCGCCGACGACGAGCACGTATGGCTGGCTTGATCGGCCGAGTTCCGCTTCCTCGGCCTCACGGCGTTCGGCCCAGGATCGCGCGTCGGGCTCGGACCCGTGGACTGCGCCCAGCACCCTGCTCGCGCCGCGGCGCTCCTCGTGCCCCTTCAGTTCCTGGAGGGTGGTGAGCAGCGTCCACGCCTCGTCGCGGTCGTCGTCGCCGTCGGCCGCCTGTCGGAGCCGCAGCATGCCTTCGCCGCGACCCGTCGCGGTCTCGAACTCGAGAAACGCGGTCACGATGCCGTCGTCCTCGGTCGGAGTCTCGGTTGCGGCGAACGACTCCGGGGCGGTGTCGTCGAGGCGCGCCGTGAGCATGTCTGCGAGTTGTTCGCGGCCCTCGACTGTTTTGAGGTTCCAGGTGAAGGCCACGAGGTCACGCCAGTAGCAGTCGGTCGCGAACATCGAGGTCACCGCGGCGACATCGCGCGCTCGAAGCGCCGACTCGAAGTCGGCGAGCCAGCGGTCTACGCGTTCCGCCGGTGTCCGTGCGGTCGGTTCGTCTCGTCCGGTGGTCGGTGAAGACGTCTGGGGTTCAAGCGTTTGAGTCATCGCTACTCCTCATCTCTGTCGGGCCGTTGCGCCCGGCGGGTGTGATGCACAGCACACTCGGGAGCGGGTGGGGTGAGCAAGGGTTGCAACAGGTTGCATTCGCGGGGTTCTTTGCGGTTCTTCTGTGATCGAGAGCACAATCGCTGGTGATGACCGCTACATCACCATCCAGAGAGGGCGAGCCCGCGGTCGGCGCGGGCGATGACCCGCGGCAGTATCCCGCCGTGCTCGCAGCCGTGTACGACGCCGCGATGTCGGGCAGCCGCCCACCCGCGCGTCCGCGCGATGTGATCGGCGAGTCATGGCGTCGAGTCCTGCGCGCGGGTGTCGACCCCGAGCGCGGCAGCGGTGAGAGTCTCATCGGTGCCGCGGACCTCGAGGCGCGTCGGGCTCAGTCACCGTTGGCACTTGTTCTCGACGATCTGACCGGTGGGCTCGACGCCGTGATCGCCGACGGCGACAACATCCTGGTGATCGCCGACGCCGCGGGACACGTTCTCTGGCGTGGAGGTCAGACCCGCGTGCTGCACCGGGCCGATCGTCTCGGATTCGTCGAGGGCGCGGACTGGGGAGAGCAGTCCGTCGGCACCAACGCCATCGGAACCGCGCTGATGTCCGGAGGTCCCGTCCAGGTCTTCTCCGCCGAGCACTTCGTTCGAACACACCACACCTGGACGTGCACGGGTGCGCCGATCCGCGACCCGAGAACGGATGCGGTGCTCGGCGTCGTCGACGTCAGTGGCCCCGCCGCAACCATCCACCCGACGACGCTGGCACTGGTAAGTGCAGTTGCGAAACTCGCCGAATCTCAACTGCGCGAACATCATCGACGCCGCCTCGACGAGTTGAGGGCGATCGCGGCTCCGATCCTCGCGCGGTCATCCGGTCCGGCGCTCGCCGTCGACGCAGACGGCTGGGTGGCGGCGGTCGACTCGGTTGCGCCGTGCTCGCGGCTGCTTCTACCCGGGACTCCGCAGCCCGGGCGCACCTGGTTACACGCACTGGGTGCATGCGAGTTCGAACCGTTGCCGGGCGGATGGCTCGTGCGCGTGGCCGACGACCGCGACCCGACGACGACGCTCGTCGAACTCGACCTCGCGGGCAACCGTCCACCGACTGTGCGGGTATCGGGCGCGACGGGCTCGTGGACCCACCGTCCGTCGCGGCGGCACACGGAGATCCTGGCGCTGCTCGCCGCGCACCCCGACGGGTTGAGTGCGGCAGCGATGTCGGAGCAACTCTTCGGCACCGACGACCGCACCGTCACGGTGCGCGCCGAGATGTCGCGTCTGCGAAAGAGTCTCGGCGGCGTGCTCAGCGCGAATCCGTACCGGTTCGCCGCGGGCGTCGAGATCACGACTGTCGACGACCCAGCGCGGTCACTCGACCGGTGAATCCTCGACCGATGAACTTCGGCGGGTTACGGTCAGTGCGTGACGATTTCGCATGTGGATGGCTACCTGCGCAAGATCATGTCCGACTGCGCCGACGACCGGGCGGGGGAGGTGGCCGACTACATCCCCGAACTCGCGGCGGTCGATCCCGACGGTTACGGACTCTCGGTCGCCATGCACGACGGTTATCTGTACTCACTCGGTGACTCGGGGACCGCGTTCACCATCCAGTCGGTGTCCAAGCCACTGACCTACGCGATGGCGCTGAGCCGATTGGGCCCGACGGAGGTCGACGCGAAGATCGGTGTCGAGCCGTCGGGTGAGGCGTTCAACCAGATCAGCGTCGACTCACGACGTCGACCCAAGAACGCGATGATCAACGCCGGAGCCATCGTCGCGTCGTCGTTGCTCCTTCCTCCGATCCGCGAGGTCGATCCCGAGGTCGTGGAGAAGACTTTCGAGGAGATTCTCGCTTTCTACTCGGCGTGCGCCGGCCGACAGCTGACGCTCAACCACGACGTCTTCGAGTCGGAGGCGGCCACGGGGTCGCGTAATCGTGCGATCGCCTACATGCTCGACAGCTTCGGCGGACTCGACACCCATCCAGACGCCGCGATCGCGCTCTACTTCCGGCAGTGCGCGATCGAGGTCACCACCAACGACCTCGCCGTAATGGGTACGACGATCGCCTGCGGTGGGGCCAACCCGCGCACCGGACGGCGAGTGTTCAGCCAGGAGGTCGCACAGCGGCTGCTGAGCGTGATGACCACGTGTGGCATGTACGACGCCGCGGGCGACTGGGTGACAGCGGTCGGCATGCCCGCGAAAAGTGGTGTGGGAGGCGGCATCCTGGCGGTGCTGCCCGGTCAGCTCGGCATCGGTGTCTACTCGCCTCGACTCGACGAGCACGGCAACAGCGTGCGCGGCGTCGACACCTGCGAGCACCTGTCGGCCGACCTCGGACTACACATGTTCAACGTGACCCGCGAGAACCGGGTCACGATCAGAGCGACCTACGACATCGCCGACTTTTCCATCGGCGACGACTGGACGGAGGAGGAGCGCAGCTTCCTGCGCACCTGCCGCGACCGTGTCCGGGTGTACGAGTTGCAGGGCGACCTCACGTTCGGCAGCGCGGAGAGCGCACTGCGTCGGGTCGAGGAGGACATCGAGCGCGTCGATGTCGTGATCATCGAGATCTCGCGCGTCGGGGTGATCGACCCGGTGGCCCGCACGATGATGCTCGCCGTCAAGAACTCGGCCGACGACAACGGCAAACGCATCATTCTCGTCGACCCCGACGGCGAGGTCCGCGCGAGTGTCGAGCGACACCGGTCGGACTCCTTCGTCCACAATCTCGCCGTGCCGGCCCAGTTGCAGGGCCTCGACCCCACGCTCCCGCACGTGCACTCGTCCATGGCCGACGCCGTCGACGACGCCGAACAGTTCCTGCTGAAGCACTACCGCAACGCCTGACTCGTCGCGGCGGTGGCTCGGCGTGGCTCGCCGGGGGTCGGGGGTCGTGTTGGTCGGCGCGTGCGGCCGATAAGCTGCCCGGTGTGCGTCTGGTGATCGCGGAATGCCAAGTGGACTACGTCGGCCGACTGACGGCTCATCTGCCCATGGCCAAACGGCTGCTGCTCATCAAGTCCGACGGATCGGTGAGTGTGCATGCCGACGACCGCGCCTACAAGCCGCTCAACTGGATGAGTCCGCCCTGCTGGTTGACCGAGGCGCAGGTTCCCGACGAGATCGCGGCAATGCACGATTCGGTCGAGGCGTACTGGGTGGTGACCAACAAGGCCGGCGAGGAACTGCGGATCACGCTCGCCTCGATCGAACACGACTCGTCGCATGAACTCGGCATCGATCCCGGCTTGGTCAAGGACGGCGTCGAAGCGCACCTGCAGGAGTTGCTCGCCGAGCACGTCGAGACTCTCGGGCCCGGCCACACGCTGATCAGGCGCGAGTACATGACGGCAATCGGACCCGTCGACATTCTGTGCAGGGATGCGCAGGGAGCGACCGTCGCCGTCGAGATCAAACGTCGCGGCGAGATCGACGGCGTCGAACAACTGACCCGCTACCTCGAACTCCTCAACCGCGATCCGTTGCTTGCCCCGGTGAGTGGTGTCTTCGCGGCCCAGCAGATCAAACCGCAGGCGCGCACGCTGGCAACCGACCGCGGAATCCGTTGCGTCGTCTTGGATTACGACGCACTGCGGGGTGCGGAGAGTACCGAGTTCCGGCTGTTCTGACGCGCGAGGGCGTCAGTCGCCCGTGCTGAAGCGAGCGCGCTCGGACAGTATCCGGTTGAGAAGTTCGGAGTCGTCGGCATCCGACAACGAGGTGTAGTCGATGTCTTCGGCCGGTCGCAACGTGTCGGGGAAGGTGCCGAACTCACGCTGGATCTCGACGAGCTTCGTGCGGATCTCCTCGAACTCCTCGAGGACCTGCGTGCGGGCGTCGTCGGCCTTCGCCGAGAGATTGCGGGAGCCCGCCAGTCGTTCGATCGCGATATCGCGCGCGGTGTCGCGGATCTGCTTGGCCTCGGCCAGTGCTTGTCGACGCTCCTCGGCGAGCGTCGAGTCGTGCCGGCGGCGCTCCTCGGTGCGTGTCTGCTTGCTCTGGCGGGCCAGTTCGTCGGCGTCGGCGTGAGCCTTGGAGACCAGTTGGGACGCCTGGGTACGTGCCGCGTTCATCGTCGTGGAGTGTTCGGCTTCCATTGCGGCTGCGCGCTCGGTGCACAGGCGATCCGACTCGGCGGCGTCGGCCTTGGCCTTGGCATGGATCGATTCCGCATCGGTGCGTAGATCGGTTGCGTGCTGTTCGGCGTCGGCAACGATGCCCGACGCCTTGTTCTCCGCATTCGACACGATCGACTCGGCCCTACTCCGTGCCTCCGACACGATGCGGTCGGCGTCTTCACGCGAGTTCTTGGCGAGTTCCGCCGCTTCCTGACGCGCCACCGACACCGTCTCGGCGGCCTCTGCGCTGGCTTCGGCGCGCATTTCCGACGCCTCGTCGGACGCGAGCTGCAGCATGCGACTCAAGCGTTCGCTCATGCCCTGCGCCGTGGTGGGTGGTACCGACAGCGTGTCGACCTCGCGCCGGAGTTCGTCGATCGTCGCGCGGGCCTCGTGCAGATGTGCGGCGAGTTCTTGCGCGTTGGCGGTCGCGGCGTCACGGTCGGCTGCGAGGACTCGCAGGTCGGCGTCGATGCGTCGAAAACGCTCGGCGACCTGCTCGCGATCGTATCCGCGCATGACGACGGCGAACGGGAGTTGCTGCCTCGGAGCCTGGCTCGACATGGTTCGACAGTCTAGTCGTCTGTGCTGTGGCGGTGCTGTGTCTGGCCTGAGCGCGTCAACGCCTTTGCGAATAGCAGGCGTCAGAGCGGAAGTGTGCGGCTCAGTGCGTCGAAGCGCCCTTGTCGGCCGCGGGCTCGACGAGTTCGAGGAGCACACCGCCCGCATCCTTCGGATGCACGAAGTTGATTCGCGAGTCGGCCGTGCCGCGTCGCGCCTCCGGATACAGCACGCGGACTCCTGCGGACGTCAGACGGGACACCACTTCGTCGACGTCTGTGACCCGTACGGCGAGCTGCTGCAGGCCTGGTCCGTTGCGATCGAGGAACTTGGCGATCGTCGACGACTCGGAAGCCGGGGCAAGCAGCTGGATCACCGCGCCGGTCCCTGCGTCCGCGGGTCCGACCATTGCTTCCTCGACACCCTGCTCCTCGTTCCTCTCCTGGTGCAGGGTGACGAATCCGAGGTGGTCGGCGTACCACTGCTTCGCGGCGTCGAGATCGGGCACCGCGATGCCGACGTGGTCGATGGCCACCACGAGGTCGGAGATGAGTGCCGTCGCACCAGGGGAGTCGACCGCACCTGCGGCTTCTGAATCGACTGCAACCGCTGATTTGGCGGGGGGCACGGATGATGAGGTCGTCATGCGATAAAGGTAACGTTTAAGGCGTCATTCGAACAGAGCGACCGCTCGGTTGGTCGCTGCCCAGTACTTGGAGGTCCTCATGTCCCCGGCAACAGATCAGGCGACGTCGGTGATCGTCGCCGGCGCGCGCACGCCGTTCGGTCGGCTCCTCGGCTCGCTGAAGGGTTTCAGCGGTGTCGATCTCGGTGCGATCGCCATCAAGGCTGCGCTCGAACGCGGCGGTGTCCCGGCGTCGGCAGTCGACTACGTGATCATGGGCCAGGTGCTCACCGCCGGCGCAGGTCAGATGCCTGCGCGCCAGACGTCGGTGAAAGCCGGAATCGGCTGGGATGTCCCCGCGCTGACCATCAACAAGATGTGCTTGTCGGGCATCGACTCGATCGCGCTCGCCGATCAGCTCATCCGCGCCGGTGAGTTCGAGTGCGTCGTCGCCGGTGGCCAGGAGTCGATGACCCAGGCACCGCACCTGCTGCCGGGAAGCCGCAGCGGATTCAAGTACGGCAACACCGAGCTCGTGGACCACACCGCATTCGACGGCCTCTACGACGCGTTCACCGATCAGCCGATGGGTGCGCTGACCGAACAGGGCAACGACGCCGACGGCTTCACCCGCGCCGAGCAGGACGAGTTCGCCGCGCGTAGCCACCAGCTCGCCGCAACCGCGTGGAAGAACGGGCTGTTTGCCGACGAGGTCGTTCCGGTGAGCATCCCGCAGCGCAAGGGCGACCCGATCGAATTCGCCGAGGACGAGGGTATTCGCGCCGACACCACCGCCGACACTCTCGCGGGACTGCGCCCGGCATTCCGCAAGGACGGCACCATCACGGCGGGCAACTCGTCGCAGATCTCCGACGGCGGCGCCGCCGTCGTCGTGATGAGCAAGGCGAAGGCAGCAGAACTCGGACTGACCCCGCTCGCCGAGATCGGTCCGCACGGTGTGGTTGCGGGCCCCGATTCATCGCTGCAGCTCCAGCCGGCCAACGCCATCGAAAAGGCTTGTGCGCGAGCAGGTATCGCGCCGGCCGATCTCGACCTCGTCGAGATCAACGAGGCGTTCGCCGCAGTCGGCCTGGCCTCGACCAAGGCGCTCGGCATCAACCCCGACATCGTCAACGTCAACGGTGGGGCCATCGCGATCGGCCATCCCATCGGGACGTCGGGCGCCCGCATCACGCTGCACCTCGCGCTGGAACTGCAGCGTCGGGGTGGGGGCGTGGGCGTTGCCGCGCTCTGTGGTGCCGGTGGTCAGGGTGACGCGCTCATCATCCGAGTCCCCAAGGCCTGAGGTCACTCCAACACGTTCGTGATCACGGATGCCTACTACGCCGTGTCGTAGTAGGCATCCGTATCAGGCACAATGTCCTATATGAAGCAATTCTTCGACCTGTCCACCCCCGCCAAGCGATTCCGGTTCGTCGCCGTGCTGGAAGCGATCACCTGGGCTGCGCTGCTGGTGGCGATGTTCTTCAAGTGGGTGCTCGGGTACACCGAGGCCGTCGCGGTTCCCGGCATGGTGCACGGCATCGTGTTTGTCGCGTTCGTTCTGATCTCGATCGTCACGGCGGTCTCGTTGAGGTGGAGCCTCGGGGTCACGTTGCTCGCGCTGATCTCGAGCATCCCTCCGTTCGGCACCCTCGTGTTCGAATGGTGGGCGCGCCGCAACGGGCATCTGGCCGAGTTGTCGGCGCAGTTCGACGCCGAGTCGAAGCCCCAGTACGCAGCCTGACGCCTGCGTCTAGGGGCTGGCCTGCGTTGCCTCCGATCCCGCACAGCTCGCAGAGGAGCCGACTATGATCGCCGCTTTCAGTCTCACTCCGTCGGGTGGCGACGCCGTCGACGATGACGGCGGGATGAGCGAAGCCGTCGCGGCTGCGGTGCGAGTGGTTCACGAATCCGGTCTGCCGCACCAGACGACCGCGATGTTCACCTACGTCGAGGGTGACTGGGACGCGGTGATGGACGTGATCAAGCGCGCCACCGACGCTGTCGGCGAGCTCGCGCCACGGGTCGGGCTCGTCATCAAAGCCGATATTCGCCCCGGCCACACCGACGAATTGACCGGCAAGGTCGACCGGGTGATGCGACATCTGTCCTGACTCGGCCCGCGCGCTTGCTCGACGATCCACGCTGGCACGTGCGCGCGGTGCGGTCTCGGCGATCTTCTTCCTGAACGGCTTCCTCGCTGCGCTGTGGGTTGCCCATATCCCCGTCATCACCGCTCGCACGGAGACCTCGCACGAGCAACTCGGCGGGCTTCTGCTGTTGCTCGGCGGCTCGGCGTTCGTCGGCATGCAGGTCAGCGGGCACGCACTCGACCGATTCGGTTCGCGTACCACCACGTTGGTCGCGGCGACGCTGCTGTGTCCTGTCATGATCGGGCCGGCGGTGGCGTCGAACACCGTTGCGCTCGCTGTCGCGCTCGCGCTCTTCGGGTTTGTCAACGGCAGCCTCGACGTCTCCATGAACGCCCAGGCCGTCGCGGTCGAGCGGGCGTATCGCCGACCGATCATGTCGTCGTTTCACGGCTTCTTCTCGCTCGGCGGTCTCGCCGGGTCGCTCGTCGTCGCCGCGACGTTGTGGGCGCAGGTCGGCGTCGTTGCGACTGTCGGGGTGTCGGCGCTACTAGGGCTGGTGCTGGTCGCGGTGTGTGCCCGCTCGCTCGTCGCCCCTGATGGTGGGGGATTGGTCGAAGCGTCTTCGGCGTCGGAGGCAGGTGGGCCGACAGACGACGATTCGTCGACGACAGGCGCGCGCTGGTGGCACGGACTGGACCTGCGTCGACTGGCAATCCTCGCGGCCGTGGCGTTCGCACTCATGCTGGCTGAGGGGACCGCATACGACTGGAGTGCGCTGCAGATCGTCGAAGATTTCAATACGCGTGACGCGGTCGGCGCGGTGGCGTTCGGGGCGTTCAGTGCGGCGATGACGATCGCCCGCTTCGGTATCGATCCGATCGCCGCGCGACTCGGCCCCGTCTGGGTGGTGCGGGCGGGGTCGGCGCTCGGAATCTGCGGAATCACCCTGGCGATTCTCGCCCCAGAACCGATCATCGCGATCGTCGGCTGGACTATTTTCGGTGTCGGTCTCGCAGGGCTGATACCGCAGATCTTCACGGCTGCAGGCAATCTGACGGCGTCGTCGAGCGGACGTGCCATCTCTACCGTCGTCGGCTGCGGTTACATCGGGATGCTGTCGGGACCCGCGATCGTCGGATTCATCGCAGGCCGCTCGGGGGTGTCGGTCGGTCTGACACCCGTCATCGGCGCGCTGGTGTTCGCGTTGGTGGCCGCACCGGTCGTGCGTCCCGCTGCACGACCGGTGAGCGGCCGCGATGCACATGACACACTAGAGGGGTGACACGACCGACCCCCAGGCCTCAGGGAAATGCTGCACGCACTCAGGCAGGCGCCGCAGCACGTCAGCAAGCCGCCGCGACAGTTGCCATGTCAGGTGCAGTCGACCTCTCCGCACTCAAGGAGAAGGCCGAGGCGCAACGAGCACAGGCACGTCAGCCCGCAGCGGCCGCGCAGCAGCCGAGCGCAGGATCGGCGCCGACCGGCGGCAACGTGATCGACGTGACGGATGCGACCTTCGAGACCGAGGTCCTCGCGCGGTCGACGAGACAGCTTGTCCTGGTCGACCTCTGGGCGGAGTGGTGCGGTCCGTGTAAGCAGTTGTCGCCGGTGTTGGAGAAGCTGGCCAACGCGTCGGGCGGCTCGTGGGTCCTCGCGAAGATCGACGTCGACGCGAACCCTCAGATCGCGCAGGCCTTCGGTGTGCAGTCGATCCCGACGGTCGTCGCACTCGCCGCCGGTCAGCCGGTCGCCGCGTTCAACGGTGCCCGTCCCGAGGCCGAGATCGTCGACTGGATCGATCAGATCCTCGCCCAGGTCGGCGGTGCGCTCGCCGGGGCTCCTGCTCCGCAAGCAGAGCAGGAGATCGCCGACGATCCGCGCATGATCGCCGCCGAGGACAAGATGAACGCGGGCGATTTCGACGGCGCGCTCGCCGACTACCGCACCATTGCCGAGGCCGAGCCCGACAACGTCGAGGCCGCATCGTTGGTGCGCAACCTCGACTTCATGCTCCGTGCCCAGGCGCACGACCCGGCGATCGTCGAGAACGCCGCTGCGACAGACGTCGACGCCCAGCTCGCGGCCGCGGACGTACTGCTGCTCGGTCAGGATCCGGAGGGAGCGTTCGCGCGCATCATCGACGTCGTGAAGGCGACCTCAGGCGACGACCGCACGCGTGCACGAACCCGACTGCTCGAGTTGTTCGAGCTGTTCGATCCTGCCGAGCCCTTCGTGGTGGCCGCTCGTCGGAAGCTGGCCGCCGCGCTGTTCTGAGCCGGCTATCGGCGAGGAGCTTACGAGGGAGTTCGCGGAGTTTGCCGCGTGGCGACGATGGTCACGAGGTTGGCTTCGCCCCAGTCTCCGAGGGGGAGCAGTGCGTCGTTGAGTGACTGTCCCAGCGGGGTGAGCGAGTACTCCACTCGTGGTGGCACTTCCCGGTAGACCTCGCGGTGGACGATGCCGTCGCTTTCCAGTTCGCGCAATTGCTGGGTGAGCATCTTTTCGCTGACGCCCGAAACGTTGCGCCTCAGTTCGCCGAAGCGGCACGGGCGCTCGTGCAGCGCCCACAGGATCAACGGCTTCCACTTTCCGCCGACCACCGCAACCGCCGCGTCGAGCCCGCAAGAGAACGGACCCTTGCTCGAAGCATCAGCCATCAGCCAATACTAACCATTCGGTGGCTACCTAACGCGAAAGTGCGTACTTGTGAGAAGTGCAGCGGCACAGGAGTGTTGAGGCATGACTTCCACCGTGACCGTGATCGGGGCAGGCCCGATCGGGCAGGCCATCACCCGCGCTCTACTCTCAGCAGGCCACGAGGTGACCGTATGGAACCGAACCCTCGAAAAGACCGCACCGCTTGCCGAACTCGGTGCGCATGTCGCCACCACTCCACGAGAGGCCGTGCGTCGCAGCGACATTGCGCTCATCTCGGTGCGGGGCAACGACGCTGCGCGCGACATACTCGAACAAGCCGAACTGTCCGGCGTGGACGTGCTCGTAGTGAACCTCACGTCTGACACCCCGAGCTCGGCGCGCGAACTCGCAGGCTGGGTGACCAGCCAGGGTGTCAGGTATCTGAGCGGGACGATGCTCACCCCCTCCGTCTTGGTGGGGCAGCCTGGCTCGACGGCGGTGCTGGGTGGCGTCGAGAGCATGTACGAGCAAGCCCTCCCGGTGCTCGAGGTGATCGCGCCCGAGGTCGCACGCCACGGCGACGATCCCGGCGCTGTCGCCGCGCTCGACCTCGCCCTGCTCGACGCGTTTTGGGGCACAGTGGCAGCGTGGAGTCACGCCGTCGCCCTCGGACGAGCCGAAGGGCTCAACGCAAACGACCTCACCGAGCGGTTGACCGCGATAGTGCATCTGGCCGCGGAGGTCGGAGCCGGGATCTCGCAGGATGCCGAGCTCGGCAGCTATCCCGGTGATGTATCCACCATCGCGTCTGCCCGCAGCACACTGACGCATATCCTGCACGCCAGCACGGATCGCCGCATCGACGCGGGCTTCCCTGGCTCTGTCGAAGCGCTACTCCGACGCGCCACCGACCACGGCTATCACGACGACGGGCCGTCACGTCTGGTTCCGACGATCGCGCGGGCCGTGCCCTAGGCCGGTGCGAGCCAGATCGCCGAGTTGGCAGGAATCGTGACCGACGCCGACACCGGCCTGCCGTGCCAGCCCTCGCCGTCGGCCTGCACCGAGCCGAGATTGCCCTTGTCCGCCCCGCTGTAGGCGGCGGCGTCGGTGTTGAGGATCTCGGTCCAGGTTCCGGCGTGGGGAAGTCCCACGCGGTAGTCGCTGCGGTCGGCCCCCGAGAAATTGAACAGACACGCCACCACCGAGCCGTCGGAACCCCATCGCAGGAAGCTGATCACGTTGTTCGCGGTGTCGTTCGCGTCGATCCATTCGTAGCCCTGCGGATCGGTGTCCTGCGTGAACAGGGCGGGACGCTCGCGGTAGACGCGATTGAGATCGGTGGTGAGCGCCGAGATCCCTTGGTGCAGTTCACCTTCCCAACCCTGAAGCTGGTACCAATCCAGGCTGCGGTTGTCGGCCCACTCGGCGGTCTGTCCGAACTCCTGGCCCATGAACAGCAGTTGCTTGCCGGGATGCGACCACTGGTATGCGAGAAACACCCGCACGCCGGCGGCTTTCGTCCAGGAGTCGCCGGGCATCCGGCTCCACAGCGTGCCCTTGCCGTGCACCACCTCGTCGTGCGAGAGCGGGAGGACGAAGTTCTCGCTCCACGCGTACATCAGCGAGAACGTGATCTCGTGGTGATGGAAGCTGCGGTGGATCTGGTCGCGTCCCAGGTACCCCAGCGTGTCGTGCATCCAGCCCATATTCCATTTGAGGCTGAATCCCAGTCCGCCGAGGTCGGTCATGCGGGTGACGCCGGGCCAGGCCGTCGACTCCTCGGCGACGGTCACCGCGCCGGGGAAGAGCTTGTGGACGGTTGCGTTGGTCTCCTGCAGGAACTGCACGGCTTCGAGATTCTCTCTGCCGCCGTAGATGTTCGGTCGCCAGCCGCCTGCCGGCCGCGAGTAATCGAGATAGAGCATCGATGCGACGGCGTCGACGCGCAGTCCGTCGACGTGGAATTCGTCGATCCAATAGAGTGCGTTGGCGACCAGGAAGTTGCGCACCTCCCGTCGACCGAAGTCGAAAACGTATGTGCCCCAGTCGAGCTGCTCGCCGCGCATCGGATCGGCGTTCTCGTAGAGGGGCGTTCCGTCGAAGCGTGCCAGCGCCCATTCGTCTTTGGGAAAGTGTGCGGGGACCCAGTCGATGAGCACCGAGATTCCCAGCGAATGCAGATGGTCGACGAGGTACCGGAAGTCGTCGGGTTTGCCGAAGCGGGCCGTCGGCGCGTAGTACGACGTGACCTGGTAGCCCCACGAGCCGCCGAACGGGTGCTCTGCCACGGGCAGGAACTCGACGTGGGTGAAGCCCTTCTCGATCACGTAGGCGCCGAGTTGTTCTGCGAGTTCGCGATAGTCGAGGCCCTTGCGCCACGAACCCAGGTGCACCTCGTAGACGCTCATCGGTTCGCGTGTCGGCTCGCTCGCGACCCGACGGTCGATCCAGTCGTCGTCGGACCAGACGAAGTCCGAGTGGGTGACCACCGACGCGGTGGCGGGCGGAACCTCCGTGCGCCTGGCCATCGGGTCGGCCTTGTCGTGGATGGTGCCGTCCGCGCCGTGGACGCGGAATTTGTACAGCGTGCCCTCGCCGACGTCGGGGATGAACAACTCCCAGACACCCGACGGCCCCATCGACCGCATGGGCGTCGACCGTCCGCTCCAGCCGTCGAAATCACCGATCACGACGACGCCGTGCGCGTTGGGTGCCCACACCGAGAACGTCGTGCCGGGCACGTCGCCGTCCGGTGTGGTGTAGGTGACGGTGTGCGCGCCGAGAACCTTCCAGAGTTCCTCGTGCCTGCCCTCGGAGAACAGATGCAGATCGAGCTCACCGATGCTCGGCAGGAACCGATAACCGTCTGCGACGACGAATTCTCTTGTGCCGCCGTGCCCGTCGGGGTAGACGACACGATAGCGGTAGTCGATGAGATCGGTGATCGGCACGGTGACGACGAACAGGTCGTCGGTCTGATGGTGCATCGGATAGTCGACGCCGCCGATCACCGCCGACACCGAGATGGCGTTCGGACGCAGCGTCCGCAGGATCGTGTAGTCGCCCGGGGCGTCGTGGGCACCGAGGAACGAGTGCGGGTCGGGATGCGTCGTCGACATCAGACGTCGAAGGTCGTGGTCGGAAGCGAAGGGGTCGGGCTGCGTGCTGGTCACGGTGTGCTCACTGGATTCGGTAGGAGAGTCGGCGGGCGGCGTCGGGACTCAGGGGTGGAAGGGCGACGATGTGTGCGACGGCGCGCCACGGTTCGAGTCGTACGTAATTCGCCTGGCCCCAACCGAATTCCTCACCGGAGACCTCGTCCTTGCCGACGAAGCGTTCCTGCCAGTCGAATCCGAGCGCGGGCATATCGAGCCACAGCGTCGACTCCTCCGCACCGAACGGATTGATGTTGATCACCACGACGACACGGTCGCCCGACACCGGGTCGAGCTTGGAATAGGCGATCAGTGCGGGGTTGTCGAGGTGGTGAAATGTGATGTCGCGCAACTGTTGCAGGGCCGGGTGCCGTCGACGGATCGCGTTGAGCGACGTGATCCACGGTTCGAGCGACTCGCCGCGGCTCGCGGCCCCCTTGTAGTCACGCGGACGGAGTTCGTACTTCTCGGAGTTGAGATACTCCTCGCTGCCCTCGCGTACGGGCAGGTGCTCGTAAAGCTCATAGCCGCTGTAGACACCCCAGGTCGGTGACAGCGTGGCGGCCAATGCGGCGCGAAGCGCGAACATGCCGGGTCCACCGTGTTGCAGGCTCTCGTGCAAGATGTCGGGGGTATTGACGAAGAGGTTGGGCCGTGACTCGTCGGCGTGCGCGGCGATCTCGCGACCGAATTCCTCGATTTCCCACTTCGCGGTCTTCCAGGTGAAGTAGGTGTAGGACTGGGTGAAACCAAGGCGCGCAAGGCCATAGAGCCGGGCGGGTCTGGTGAACGCCTCGGCGAGGAACAGCACGTCGCTGTCGCGCTTCTTGACCTCCATGATCAGCCACTCCCAGAAGTTCGGCGGCTTGGTGTGCGGATTGTCGACCCGAAAGATCTTGACGCCCAACTTGTTCCACGCAAGTACCACCTCGAGTACCGCGCGGTAGATGCCATTGCGATCGTTGTCGAAGTTCAGCGGATAGATGTCCTGATACTTCTTCGGTGGATTCTCGGCATAGGCGATCGTGCCGTCGGGCAGGGTGGTGAACCAGTCGGGATGCTCGGTGGCCCACGGGTGGTCGGGGGCGGTCTGCAACGCCAGATCGAGAGCGACCTCCATGCCGAGTTCGCTTGCGCGAGACAGGAAATACTCGAAATCCTCCTGCGAGCCGAGCTGTGGGTGGATCGCGTCGTGACCGCCCTGCGCCGACCCGATCGCCCACGGCGACCCGACGTCGTCTGGTGCCGCGACCAATGTGTTGTTGGGCCCCTTGCGATTGACCTCACCGATCGGGTGGATCGGTGGCAGGTAGACCACGTCGAATCCCATGTCGGCGATGCGCGAGAGATCTTGGGCCGCAGTCAGGAACGTGCCGTGCACGGGACGGCCGTCGTTGTCCCAGCCGCCCGTCGATCGTGGGAACATCTCGTACCACGATCCGTAGAGTGCGCGACGTCGGTCGGTCCAGATCCGCAGATTGCGACTCTTGGTCACGAGTTCGCGCACGGGATGCTCGTCGAGAAGATCGACGACTTCGTCGGACAACGCGATGCCCACCCGGTTCTCGACTCGCCTGCGCCTCGAGCGAAGTGAGTCGACGGCGTCGAGCAACAGTTGGCGGTCGGTGCCGTCGACCTGTTGCGCCGCTTCGCTGAGCACCCGTGCGCCGATCTCGAGGTCGTTGGCGAGGTCTTCCGCGCCCTGGCCGGCGTCGATCTTCTTGGTGACCGCCGACCGCCACGTCGCATAGGGATCGCTCCACGCCTCGATCCGGAAGGTCCAGTAGCCGACGGCGTCGGGCACGATGGCTGCGTTGAAGACATCCGGTTCGCTCGCGGGCGACATGCGGACGTCGAACGAGGTGCGGTAGGGCGTTTCGACGTGCAGGGTGACCCCGAGGGCGTCGTGCCCCTCCCGCCACGCCGTCGCGCTGATCGGGATCAATTCTCCGACAACACATTTGGCAGGGTATTGCCCTGCGGAGACCAATGGTTGGATGTCGTCGATGCCCATCCGGCCGATCACTTCGGCCCCCTCTCGTCAGCGGCCACGCGCAGGGCCGGGAGTCCTCATCGATCCCAAGGTGTTGCGTTCACTCTAGTGACGTCGCCGGGTCGTGATGTCAGATCCAAGCGTCAGACTCACCGTAGCGGTACGGCGGCGAGTCTGCCGAGTGCCGCGCGGACCACGTCGGGGTCGGTGGTGCGCCAGAACGGTGGCATGGATGCGAGGAGGTAACCGCCGTATCCGGCCGTCGCCAGTCGCGAATCGAGAACAGCGACGACGCCGCGGTCGTCGACCGAACGCAGGAGCCGTCCGGCCCCCTGCGCCAGCAGCAATGCCGCGTGATTGGCCGCGACCGACAGGAATCCGTTTCCTCCCCGCGAGGTGACGGCGCGCTGGCGGGCGCCGAGCAGGGGATCGTCGGGGCGCGGGAAGGGGATGCGGTCGATGATCACCAGCGACAACGACGGTCCGGGGACGTCGACGCCCTGCCAGAGCGACAAGGTGCCGAACAAGCAGGTCCTGGGGTCTTCGGCGAAGCGCGCGACGAGCGCGGCGGTGGTGTCGTCGCCCTGGCACAGGATGGGTAGGTCGCTGCGCGCGCGAAGCACCTCGCTGGCTTCGCGGGCGGCGCGCATCGACGAGAACAGCCCGAGCGTGCGACCACCCGCGGCCTCGGTGAGCGCGGCGAGCTCGTCGAGCGTTGCTGGCGCGATCGAGTCTCGGCCCGGTCGGGGGAGATGACGTGCGACGTAGAGGATTGCCGAGCGTGGATAGTCGAACGGCGAACCGGCGTCGAGTCCCGTCCACCGCATTGGCGAACCGTCGGAGGGTGCAGCACTGCCCGTTGCGGTGACATCGCGCGCGGGTGCGTCGTTGCGTGCGTCGCCGAGCGCGATGTCGTCGGCGACTGGGGTGTCGGTGCCGCGACCCGCGGCGGGCAGCCCCCACGTGGCGGCCAGGGCGTCGAAGGAACCCCCGATGGTCAGTGTCGCGGAGGTGAGGATGACGGTCGACTCGCTGAACAGCGTCGCGCGCAACAGTCCGCCAACCGACAGCGGTGCGATGTGCAGCACGGTGCGCGTCGACGATTCGGATCTGCCCGCGCGTTCTTCGGCCACCCACACGACGTCGCGTCGTTTCGCCGGGTCGGGTTCGTCGAAGGCGCCGAGCACGCGGACCGCGGTGTCGTGGAGTTCTTCCAATGAGGTCAGCGCCGCCGACCGAGCTGCACCCTTGCCGTCGTCGGCACCTCCCGGCCCGCGCGCGGGACCGATCGCCGATCGCGCCTGCCACAACCGGTCTCGCAGCGTCGCCAGCACCAGCGCGGCATCCGCGGGCATGGCGGTCCACTCGCGCTTGGGGGCGTCGTCGAGCATGTCGCCGAGTTGCTCGCCCGCTCCGATGAGTGCGTCGACGGTCTCCTCGTCGATGAGCTTGCCGCACCGTCGGGCGGCCACCGCGATCGACGCGGCAGAGACGTCGGATGTCGACACCGATGTGATGCGGTCGACGAGGTCGTGCGCCTCGTCGACGATCACCACATGGTGGTCGGGCAGCACGTTGGCCGGACTCATCGCGTCGATCGCCAACAGCGCGTGATTGGTCACCACGACGTCGACCTGCCCCGACTTGCGCCGTGCCCGTTCGGCGAAGCAATCCTCGGCATACGAGCAGTTCGACGCCCCGAGGCATTCGCGCGAGGTGACGCTGACCTGCCGCCATGATCGGTCGGCGACGCCGGGGGAGAGGTCGTCGCGGTCGCCAGTGTCGGTGTCGGACACCCACTCGCGCAGGCGTGTGACCTCCCGGCCGGTACGCGAGAGTTCGAATGCGTCGAACAGTTCGGTATCCGGCTCTTCGACGGTCCCTGCGTGAATCTTGTTCAGACAGAGGTAGTTTCCGCGACCCTTGAGGATCGCGAACGTCGGCTCGCGGCCGAGCGCGCCCTTCAGGGCTTTGGAGAGGCGGGGAAGGTCGCGCTCGACCAACTGCCGCTGCAGTGCGATGGTTGCTGTGGAGACGACCACGGTGTCGCCGGATTCGACGGCGTGCCGGATCGCGGGCACGAGATAGGCCAACGACTTACCCGTGCCGGTACCTGCCTGCACTGCGAGGTGCTGTCCGGTGTCGATCGCGTCGGCGACGGCGGAGGCCATGCGGACCTGCCCGTCTCGGCGTTTGCCCGACAGTGCGGTCACGGCGGTGTCGAGGAGGGCGGTCACCGGCGGCAGCCCGTTCGCCCGTGAGCCGGTTGGCCCGGAGGCGTCCGGCGCAGCCGCATTCGCTACAGAGAGGTCGGTCACTAGGAAGCGGCCTGTCCGCCATAGACCAGGTCGCCCACGAGCGTGACGCCTGCGTCGCGCATGCTCGTCAGCGCGGCGTTGGCGGTCGGTTCGGACACGGCTGCCGTGAAGTTCAACAGGACGCGGGTGTCGAAACCCTCGTTCGCGGCGTCGACTGCCGTGGCGCGTACGCAGTGATCGGTGGCGATACCGACCACGTCGACGCTGCGCACGTCGTGCGCGCGCAGCCAGTCCGCGAGTGTGGTGCCATCGTCCGAGGCGCCCTCGAATCCGGAGTACGCCGCGCTGTAGGCACCCTTGGAGAACACCTCCTGCACATCGGAGGTATCGAACTCGGGCGAGAACGCAACGCCGTCTGTCCCGACCCTGCAGTGCGGCGGCCAGGTGTCGACGAAGTCGGGATCGTCGGAGAAGTGTGCGCCCGGATCGATGTGGTAGTCGCGTGTCGCCACGACGATGCCGTAGTCGTCGGTCAACGACTTGAGCGACCGCGCGACCGCGGTGCCGCCGTTCACGCCGAGCGCGCCACCCTCACAGAAGTCGTTCTGGACGTCGACGACGATGAGCGCTTGGGCTGGGCTGACGTCGTCGTCGAAGTGTGGGCTGGACATTCCGATCTCCTCGGGTCGTGGCTTGGCTGCTGTGTGATCGGGTTGTGTCTGCTTGACGTACCTGTTTGCGTGACGTACTCGGGTTGCTCGCTACCGGTTCGATGATTGGACGTGGGCGGGTGGGTATCGGTTCCCGCGGTTGTCAGCCGAGTTGGAAACGTGTCGGTACGGCGGGATCTCCGTGCGAGAGTCCGAGTCCCTCCCACGGCAGGCTGACCAGACCTTCGGCGAGGAACGCGCGCGCGTCGTCGAGCGTCGGTAGGTCGTCGACGCGACGGCCACCGCGAACCAGCGGGATCTGCAGAGGTCGGACGACGTGTCCCGGAACGTCGGGTGTCGGTGTTCCTGCGCGGTAGAGGATCTCCTCGACGATGGTGCCGGTGGGACGCGCGACCCGCACGGCGTTTTTCGCGCCGCCCTTCGATTCCTTGTGGCTGGCGCGTTTGGCGACGGGGATGCCGTCGACCTCGACCAGCTTGTAGACCATGCCCGCAGTCGGGGCGCCGCTGCCGGTGACCAACGAGGTTCCGACGCCGTAGGTGTCGACGGGCTCGGCGCGCAGCGACGCGATCGCGTATTCGTCGAGGTCACCGGAGACGACGATCTTGGTGTTCGGGGCGCCCAGTTCGTCGAGTTGCTCGCGGACCTGCCGTGCCAGGACGCCCAGATCGCCGGAATCGATGCGGACGGCGCCGAGCTCGGGACCGGCCACCTCGACGGCGTTGCGCACGCCCTGGGTGATGTCGAAGGTGTCGACCAGCAGCGTGGTGCCGACGCCGAGCGTCTCGATCTGTGCGGCGAACGCGGCCTTCTCGTTGGGGCCCTCGGGATCGGTGAACGCGAGGGTGAACGAGTGCGCCGCGGTTCCCGCGCTCGGGACGCCGTAGGTACGCGCGGCCTCGAGATTGGAGGTGGCGGCGACACCCGCGAGATAGGCGGCCCGAGCGCTCGCCACGGCGGCCCACTCGTGCGTGCGACGCGATCCCATCTCGATGATCGGGCGCCTGCTTGCCGCGCTGACCATGCGGGCAGCGGCGGACGCTATGGCGCTGTCGTGGTTGAGGATCGAGAGGATCAGCGTCTCGAGCACCACTGCCTCGGCGAAGGTTCCGCGCACCGTGAGGATCGGCGAGTTGGGGAAGTACAGCTCACCTTCGCGATACCCGTCGATATCGCCGGTGAACTCGTAGTTACGGAGCCACTCGACGGTCTCGTCGTCGAGGAAACGTTCGACGACGGCGATCTCGTCTTCGCCGAACCGGAACTGTGTCAGCGCGTCGAGGATGCGAGCGGTGCCTGCTACGACCCCATACCTGCGGCCGTCGGGGAGCCTACGTGCGAACACCTCGAACACACACTGCCGGTGTGCGATCGGCTGCCGCAGCGCGGCGGAGACCATGGTGAGCTCGTACTGGTCGGTGAGCAGGGCGGTGTTGCGGATGGTCACGATCCCTTACCCTAGTTTGTATGGCGCCTGACGATATTCGTGCGCATGAGGCTACCCCCGGAAGTGGCGGTGGTAGCGGTGGCACGGCCGTGGCCGACCCGGCAGTTGCCGACTCCGCCTCGGCGTTCGACCGTCCCTGGGTGACCATCGTCTGGGACGATCCGGTCAATCTGATGCGCTACGTGACGTTCGTGTTCCAGAAGGTCTTCGGATACTCCGAATCCAAGGCGAACCAGCTCATGATGCAGGTGCACACCGAGGGTAAAGCCGTGGTGTCGTCGGGCGACCGCGACAAGATGGAATCCGACGTGACGAAACTGCATGCCGCGGGTCTGTGGGCCACCATGCAGCGCGACAGCTAGCAGCGGGCGGGACATACGAGTGCGCGTTTTCAAACGCAAGGGCCGAGGACGCTCGGTGCGGTACACGACGTCGTTGGAGTCGCACGAATCCGAGCTCCTCGCGTCGATGGTGGCGTCGATGTCGGAATTGCTCACCGAACGTGAGGAGAGCGCGCCGCGCGACGACCTCGCGGAGCTGACCGGGATCCGGACCGGACATTCGAGCGCCCCGACGGACGCGACCCTGGGACGCTTGTTGCCCGACTTCCATCGCCCCGACCAGGACACCGAACTCACCGCAGACGCCGTCAACGGGCGGCTCAATGCGGCATTACGCAGTGTCAACGAACCCAAGATCATCGACGCCAAGCTCGCGGCGTCGACGACGATGCTCGCGACCCTTCCCGACGGCGGCGGCGACGTCGCGCTCACGGAGGAGGAGGCGATGTGCTGGCTGACAGCGCTCAACGATGTCCGCCTCGCGTTGGGCGCGATGCTCGGGATCTCCGAGGACACCCCCGATCAACTCCCGGCCGACCATCCGCACGCTGCTCACCTGGACGTCTATCACTGGCTGACCGTCATCCAGGAGCTGCTCGTCGAGGCGATGATGTGATGACCGGCTGGGCCCCCGTCGGCGATCGGATCACCGATGTTGCGGGCATCGCCGTCGGTCATCATCACCTCGTCGACGCGGACGCCACGCTCGGCCTCGGCGGACCCGACGATCCACCCGGAACGGGATGGGCCACCGGTACGACGGTCGTGGTGGTCAGCGCACCCGAGGGAGCGACGAGTGCCCCGACGGCGGGCGTCGATGTGCGGGGCGGTGGCCCGGGGACCCGCGAGACAGACCTTCTCGACCCGTCGAACACCGTCACCACGGTGCACGCGATAGTGCTCACGGGCGGCAGCGCCTACGGACTCGCCGCCGCGGACGGGGTGATGGCCGGGCTCGAGGAGTCGGGTCGTGGCTTACCGATGAATGCTCAGGGCGGCGTGGTCCCGATCGTTCCGGGGGCAGTCATCTTCGACCTCCCGATGGGTGGGTGGACCAACCGTCCGGACGCGAGCTTCGGACACGCGGCGCTGCAGGCTGCGGGTGTCGAGGTTGCTCAGGGCAGCGTCGGAGCAGGGGCCGGAGCCCGGGCGGGTGGACTGAAGGGCGGAGTGGGTACGGCGTCGTCGCGCATCGAGACCGGCGCGGCGTCGGGGATCACCGTCGGCGCGTTGATCGTCGCCAACCCGGTGGGCTCGGTGATCGATCCCACTACCGGATTGCCTTGGGGCGCAACAGATCACGACCTTGCGTATTACGAACTCGCCCGCCCGGACAGCTCGGATGCCGCGCGACTGGCCGACGTCGCAGCCAAGCAGACCGTGCTCAACACCACGATCGGAGTGGTGGCGACCGACGCCGAACTCGACGCGGCGTCGGTACGTCGAATCGCGATGTCGGCGCACGACGGTCTCGCCCGCGCCATCCACCCCGTGCACTCGCCGCTCGACGGAGACACGATCTTCGCGGTTGCCACGGGGGCACATCCGACCGAGCCCTCGGCGTTCGTGCCGGCGGGGATGAACCCCGACGTCGCTGTCCTCGCCGACATCTGCCGCGTCGCCGTGACGGTCACCCAGCGCGCGATCGTCAACGCCGTGCTGGCGGCCGATTCGGTGGCGGGCGTGCCCTCTTACGCCGACCTCGCGCCGTCGGCGATCACGACCAGCGGCATCGCGTAGCGGCCTGGTTTCGGAATAGCGGCGCCGAGGGGCACGTTGTTCGTCACGACGTTTATCCGTTCACCTCGAGGAGAGCGAGTGCTGCAGATCAGCCAGGAGTTGGTCGACGAGATGGTCGCGCATGCGCGCGCCGATCATCCCGACGAGGCGTGCGGGGTGATCGCAGGCGCGGAGGGTTCCGACCGTCCCGTCCGCTTCATCCCGATGGTCAACGCCGAGCGGTCGCCGACCTTCTACCGCTTCGATTCGACGGAGCAACTGAAGGTGTGGCGGGAGATGGACCGCAACGACGAGGAGCCGATCGTCATCTATCACTCCCACACCGCGACCGAGGCGTACCCGAGCCGCACCGACGTCTCGTACGCCAGCGAACCCCAAGCGCACTACGTCCTCGTGTCCACGCGCGACGCCGACGACACCGAGATTCGGAGTTACCGCATCATCGACGGTGAAGTCACCGAAGAACCCATCGAGATCAGGAGCTGAATCAACCATGACGGTCACCGTGTCCATCCCGACCATCCTGCGTACGCACACCGGCGGCGAGAAGCGGGTCGAGGGTTCCGGCTCGACGCTGTCGGAGCTCATCGACAATCTCGAGACCGCTAACCCCGGCCTCAAGGAACGTCTCGTCGCCGCAGACGGTGCGGGCGCGGGCAAGCTGCATCGCTTCGTCAACATCTACGTCAACGACGAGGACGTGCGTTTCTCCGGTGGTCTCGCGACCACGATCGACGACGGCGACGAGGTCACCATCCTGCCTGCGGTCGCCGGTGGCGCACTGCCACAGCTCGGACGATAGGGATTTCGTGGCGCGCTACACGTCGCTGATCTCATCCGTCGGGAATACGCCCCTGATCGGACTGCAACGTCTCTCACCGAGGTGGGACGACTCCGCCGACGGTCCGCACGTGCGGCTCTGGGCCAAGCTCGAAGATCGCAACCCCACAGGCTCGACCAAAGACCGGCCGGCATTGCGCATGATCGAGCAAGCCGAAGCCGACGGCCTGCTGCAGCCGGGGTCGACGATCCTCGAACCCACGAGCGGCAACACCGGCATCTCGCTTGCCATGGCCGCGAAGCTCAAGGGCTACCACCTGATCTGCGTGATGCCCGAGAACACCTCGGACGAACGTCGATCACTGCTGCGCATGTACGGCGCCGAGGTGATTTCGTCACCAGCGGCGGGCGGCTCGAATACCGCCGTCCGCATAGCGAAGGAACTCGCCGCGGAGCATCCCGACTGGGTGATGCTCTACCAGTACGGCAACGAGGCCAACTGGCGCGCGCACTACGAGGGCACGGGCCCGGAACTGTTCGCCGACCTTCCCGAGATCACGCACTTCGTCGCAGGACTGGGCACCACCGGAACGTTGATGGGCGTCGGACGGTATCTGCGCGAACGAGACCCCGACATCGAGATCGTCGCTGCCGAACCGCGATACGGCGACGAGGTGTACGGCCTGCGCAACATCGACGAGGGCTTCGTGCCCGAGCTCTACGACGAATCGGTGCTGACCCGCCGCTACTCGGTTCAGGGCGTCGACGCCGTGGCCCGGGTCCGCGAACTCATCGACCGCGAGGGTATCTTCGCGGGCGTGTCGACGGGCGCGATCCTGCAGGCCGCCCGCGGCATCGGCCGCAAGGCGCTCAAAGAAGGTCGACGCGCCGACATCGGATTGGTGGTGCCCGACGCGGGATGGAAGTATCTGTCCACCGGGGCGTACGACGGTAGCCTTGAGGATGCCGAGCAGGCACTCGAGGGGCAGCTCTGGGCTTAGCCGCCTCCGCTGGTCGAGCGAGCCTCGCTGGTCGAGCTACCCCCGCTGGTCGAGCGAGCCTCGCTGGTCGAGCTTGTCGAGACCTCCCGACGAAGGAAAGACGATGACACCGAGCACCACGCCCGCGACGCGCGGCGCGCGACCCCTGTGGGCGCGGTCGGCGATCGTGATGGCGTTCATCGTCGCGGTGCTCGTGATCGTCGAGGCGATCGACGCCGCGACGCGCTACGACCTCGATCGCGCCGGCATCGAACCACGCCAGATCGACGGACTCGACGGCATCCTGTGGGCACCGTTTCTCCACGCCGATTGGCAGCACCTGTTCGCCAATCTGATCCCGCTCGTCGTGCTGGGATTCATTCTGCTGCTGAGCAAGCGCTTCCTGATCGTCACCGCGATCGTCTGGATCGTGTCGGGCCTCGGTGTCTGGTTGTTCGCGCCGTCGTACAGCGTCACAGTCGGAGCGTCGGGCATCATTTTCGGTTGGCTGACCTACCTGCTCGTGCGCGGAATCTTCAACCGCGACCTCACGCAGATCGCGATCGGAGTCATCCTCTTTCTCGTGTACGGATCGGTGCTGTGGGGCGTGTTCCCCGGCACCTTCGGAGTCTCGTGGCAGGGCCACCTGTTCGGCGCGATCGGCGGCGTGCTTGCCGCGTGGTTCCTCGCCGACCGGGATCGTCGCCGACGCCCACGGAGCGCCTCGTCGGGTCCTGTATCACCGTATGGCCCGACAACACCGGGGGTGCGGTCATAGTCACGAACACACGCGCCGACGCGCCCATCGGCATCTTCGATTCCGGCGTCGGTGGGCTGACCGTTGCCCGCGCGATCATCGACCAACTGCCGGACGAGGACATCGTCTACATCGGCGACACCGCGAACGGCCCGTACGGTCCGCTGACCATTCCGGAGATCCGACGCCACGCATTGGCGATCGGCGACGACCTCGCCGAGCGCGGGGTGAAGGCAATCGTGATCGCCTGCAACACCGCGTCTGCGGCGTGCCTGCGCGATGCCCGTGAGCGCTACGCGCCGATCCCGGTGATCGAGGTGGTGTTGCCCGCGGTCCGTCGAGCCGTTGTCGCGACGAAGACCGGGCGCATCGGGGTGATCGGCACGGAGGCGACGATCTCGTCGCGCGCTTATCAGGACTCGTTCGCTGCCGCCCGCGATGCTCAGATCACCGCCGTCGCCTGTCCGCGATTCGTCGATTTCGTCGAACGCGGAATCACCAGCGGCAGGCAGATCCTGGGTCTTGCGCAGGGATATCTCGAACCGCTGCAGGAGGCCGACGTCGACACGGTTGTCCTCGGCTGCACTCACTACCCGTTGCTGTCGGGCGTGATTCAGTTGGCGATGGGCGACGAGGTAACTCTCGTGTCCAGCGCCGAGGAGACCGCCAAAGATCTGTTCCGTGTGCTCACCGAATCCGACCTCCTTCACCCGCACACCGGGCGCGAGGCTGTGCGCCACTTCCAAGCGACCGGCGACCCGGAGATGTTCGCAAAGCTGTCGAGTCGATTCCTCGGACCCGTTGTCCGATCGGTGGATCCGGTCTGACGTGCGGCGTGTCGCCCACGCCGGGCCGTTCACACTTCCCGGTCGGCGTGTCTTGTGACCGATAAGTGGTCTGCCCGCCATGTGCGCGTGGCAAGGTAGGTCGTATGCGTCTGACTGTCCTGGGCTGTTCGGGCAGTGTCGGTGGCCCCGGCGCGGCCTGCTCGGGTTACCTGCTGACCGTTCCTGGTCATCGACCCGTGCTCGTCGACTGTGGTCCCGGGGTAATGGGGGAGTTGCAGCGGATTGTCGATCCTAACGAGGTCGACGTCGTACTGAGCCATTTGCATGCCGATCACTGTGTTGACCTGCCCGCGTTGTTGGTGTGGCGCCGCTATGCACCGACACCCGCGACCGAACTGGCGTCGCTCTATGGGCCCACCGGTACCGCGCTGCGCATCGGCGCGGCGTCGAGCGAGTTCGGTGGTCAGATCGACGACATCAGCGATACGTTCGACGTCCACGAGTGGTCGGACAATATCGAGATCACGTTGGGCGGCATCACGATCGACCCCTTCCGCGTCGACCATCCGCCCGCAACATTCGGTCTTCGGTTCACCGGGCCGCAGGGGCAGGTCATCGCGTACAGCGGCGATTCGGGTCCGTGCGATGCGGTGATCGACCTGGCGGCAGACGCCGACATCTTCCTGTGTGAGGCGTCGTGGACGCATGCTCCATCGGATCGCCCTCCGCACCTGCACATGTCGGGCATCGAGGCGGGGGAGATGGCGACCAAGGCCGACGCGAAATCTCTCGCGATCACCCACGTTGCACCGTGGTCGGACGCCGAGGCGATTCTCGCCGAAGCGCGAAGTACCTTCTCGGGTCCGGTCGGACTCGTGCGCCAGGGCCAGGTGTTCGACCTACCCGGGTGATCTCCTACAGTTGAGTTCGTGACCACACGAGCTGACGGCAGGACCGACGACGAACTCCGTCCCATCACCATCACCCGCGGATTCACGTCGAATCCCGCAGGGTCTGTGTTGATCGAGTTCGGTCAGACACGAGTGATGTGCACCGCGAGTGTCACCGAGGGCGTTCCGCCCTGGCGCCGCGGGTCGGGGCTCGGCTGGCTGACCGCCGAGTACTCGATGCTTCCCGCCGCAACCCACGAGCGTTCACGCCGCGAGTCGGTCAAGGGCAAGATCGGCGGTCGCACCCACGAGATCAGTCGACTGATCGGGCGGTCGCTGCGTGCTTGCATCGACCTGGGCGCGCTCGGCGAGAACACCGTCGCCCTCGACTGCGACGTCCTGCAGGCCGACGGCGGCACGCGCACCGCGTCGATCACCGGCGCCTACGTCGCACTCGCCGACGCCGTGACGTGGCTCAAAGCTGCTGGGCGACTGTCGGATCCGCAGCCGCTCTCGTGCATGATCTCTGCAGTGAGTGTCGGCGTTGTCGACGGCCGCGTGCGACTGGACCTCCCGTACGAGGAGGATTCGCGCGCCGAGGTCGACATGAACGTCGTCGCCACCGATGCCGGAACCCTCGTCGAGGTGCAGGGCACGGGAGAGGGCGCGACGTTCCCGCGCGCGACCCTCGACAAGTTGCTCGACATGGCTGAGATCGGTACGGACAAGCTGTTCGTGGCGCAGCGTGAGGCGCTCGCGCTTCCGTATCCCGGCACCCTGCCCGAGCCGGCCTGACTCGATGTCGCAGGTACTCCTCGCCAGTCGTAACCGCAAGAAGCTCGCCGAGCTTCAGCGTGTCGTCGACGCCGCAGGCCTCACCGGCCTCGAGGTGATCGGACTCGACGCCGTGCCCGAGTACCCCGAAGAACCCGAGACCGGTGCGACCTTCGAGGACAACGCGTTGATCAAAGCCAGAGCCGGCGCGCGGGCAACTGGATTACCTTGTCTCGCAGACGATTCGGGAATCGAAATCGACGCACTCAACGGGATGCCCGGGGTGCTTTCGGCTCGATGGAGCGGCGTACACGGCGACGACTCCGCCAATAACGCGCTGGTGTTGGCGCAACTCTCGGACACACCCGACGAACGACGGGGCGCGGCATTCGTGTCGGCGTGTGCGTTGGTGTCGCCGTCGGGCGACGAGACTGTCGTGCGCGGTGAGTGGCGCGGCACGTTTGCGCGAGAACCGCAGGGCTCCAACGGCTTCGGCTACGACCCGCTCTTCATCCCCGACGACGCGGTAGCTGCCGGACGCTCTGCCGCCGAGTTGGCACCGGCAGAGAAGGACGCACTGAGCCATCGCGGAAAAGCCTTGGCGCAGTTGGTTCCCGCACTGCGCGCCCTGGCCTGAGGGTCGACGGCCCTCAACAGACTAGACGTCGCAGCAAGCGGCCACCGTCAGCCTGCGCCGCCGCTGTGGACCGCGAGCATCCGTGAGACCGAATCGGGCCACGTGAACTGCGCAGCACGCGCACGAGCGGCACCTTCACGTTCGGTACGCGGTATCGACAGAACATGCTCGACGGCGCGTGCGAACCCTGTCCCCGAATTGTCGGCGAGTGCGCCGCACGACTCGTCGACCATTCCTGCTACCGCGGACGACCGCGATCCGACGACCGGCGTCCCTGACGCGAGCGACTCCAACGCCGACAGGCAAAAGGTCTCGTGCGGGCCGGGAGCGAACGAGACGTCGGTGCTGGCCAACAGTGCCGCGACCTCGCGTCGGTCACGCAGATGGCCGAGAAACGTGACAGGTAGGCCCCTGGCGGCGTGCTGCAGGGCGCCGCGCATGGGACCGTCTCCCGCGACGACCAGATGCACGGGTAGTCCCGCGCGATGAAGTTTCGCAACTGCCGCTACGGAGCGATCTGCGCGCTTTTCCATCGACAGTCGGCCGCAGTGGCCCAGGAGCGTCGTCGAACCGTCGGTCCACCGAGCACTCAGCGCGGGGTCGAGGTGATGTGGCGCGAACTGCTCCAGGTCGACGCCGAGCGGTGCGCGGACCACGTTGCGGGCCCCGATCCGCTCGAATTCGGCGGCGGCGAACCCGGTGGTGCACACCACGGAGTCGTACGAGTTGGCGGTTGCGGCGTTCGCCCGATCGGCCAGTGCCCGGGCGGTCCGCACGGGCATGGCCATGGCCAGCAGCCTGTCGAGCCGCTCGTGCGACACCATTGCCGACGGGATGTCGCGGCGTCGGGCCCAGCCACCGAAACCGCGCAGCGTCAGCCGGTCCGACACCTCGAGTGCATCGGGGCGGATCGAAGCCAGAACGTCGGCGACGCGTCGAGCAGATGCCAGGCGATACCCGTCGGAGAACGGGATACCCGGCGCGCGCACTGAAATCTTCACTACGCCGGACGGCATCAGATCTTCGCGCGATTCGCTTCCCGGTACGACGAGTGTCACGTCGTGTCCGGCGGCGACGTAGCCGGCACCCCAGCGGTCGACGGCTGTGCGCAGTCCTCCGGAGCGCTCACCGTAGAAGTTGGCCAACTGAACGATGCGCACCTCGCCAGTCAGCCGCGCTTGCGTGAACGCAGCGCAGCGCTTGCCTTAGGGCAGGTTGAACTGCGCCTTTACTTCCTTCGACCGGATGTGCTCGACATAGAACGAGAGGAAGGGGATGGTGCCCGCGATGGCGGTCACGATGATCTTGCCGACCGACCAACGCACCTTGATGCCGAGGTCGATCGCGCAGATCAGGTAGATGAAGTAGATCCAGCCGTGTACCGGCGGGACGAAGTCCAACACGTGATTGCCGAAGCCGTAGCGCAGGATCAACTCGGCGACCAACAGCAGCAGCCAGATACCGGTGATCCACGCGAGCACGCGATAGCGAGTCAGTGCGCTCTTCACCTTCGCGACGGGCGTGGTGGTCTGTGCGGACTGGGCGGTTTCGGTGCTCTGTGGGGTCTCGCTGCTCACCTGGGGTGTTCCTCCGTCTGTGTGGACTCGCGGGTCGTCGCGGGCGTGGTGACCGGCTGCGCCTCGGTGCGCTCGTGGTCTGTGGCGGCGAGCTCGGCGAGGTACCGGTTGTAGTCGGTGAGTGTCGAATCGTCGCTCACGGGAGTCGCGGCAAACGACGACGCGCTCGGGGTGGTGGCCCGCTCGGGGAGTATGCCGTCGGGGATCTCGGTCACGCCCTTGGGCTTGAGCTTCTCGACCTCCTCCGGGTCGGCCTCGAGCACCACGAACCGGCGGTACGCCCAGACGAACGCGATGGCGAACGCCGGCCACTGGAGCGCGTAGCCCAGGTTCTGGCCGGTACCGCCCGACGACTCATAACGATCCCACTGCCACCACGCCATGCCGAGGCACACGACAGCGGCGAGCGCCACCAGCACCAACAGTGCCGGGCGGTGCCTGCGAGCACCACGACGCGTAGTAGACATACCTTTGACGGTACCTGGCCTGGGTGTATCGCCGCGCGACCGGTACTGTTGACCGCGCACGCGCGAGTGGCGGAATTGGCAGACGCGCTGGATTTAGGTTCCAGTGTCCTAGGACGTGGGGGTTCAAGTCCCCCCTCGCGCACCACAGAACCCTTACTCGAATCAGTGCGCCCGTGAATTCGCATCCGACGTCACGGTGGCCAGAGATGTCCGGCGGATGACGCGATGCTGACTAGACTCGGCCACGGGTACGACCAACCGTCACCCACGAATTCATCACTACGAAGGGTACGAACGCACGATGACGGAGATCGATGGGTCCGGTGTCACCCCCGATCTCCCGGAGAGCCTCGTCGACGTGGCAGGCCGTCGTATTCGGGACGCGATCCTGTCCGGGGCATTGACACCCGGACAGAAGATCGTCGAAGAGACACTATGCGCCGATCTCGGCATCAGTCGGGCTCCGGTCCGAGAGGCACTCCGGTTGCTCGCCCAGCAGGGCCTCGTAGAACACCAGCCTCGCCGCGGAACCCGGGTGGCAGAGTGGTCACCGCGAGACATCTTGCAGCTCTTCGAACTTCGCCAACTCCTGGAGCGATATGCGGTCGAGTCGGCGCTGCCGCTGGCCGATCCTGACGTTCAACTTGCGCCAGTGCGCGCGGCAATCGAGGCCATGGAGAATGCTTCGGCCGACATTGATATCGACGATGCTCATCGGCGGTTTCATGCAGCGGTGGTCGGACTCGCCGACAATCGGCAACTCGACATCGCCTTGGAGCCGATCCTGCTGAAACTACAGTTGCCCATGGCGGTCAACCTGCGTGCGGAGGCGCGCGACCACCACGGGCACGATGATGGACTCCATCGTCATCACGACATCTTGCACGCGCTAGAAGCCAACGACATCGAAGCCGTGGTCGCCGCACTACGTGATCACGGACACCTCAACTACCTCAACCTCGTCGAGGCGACGATGGGGGAGGACGGGCGAGCCGACGAAGCCCGGATGAGCTAACACAAACGACACACAGCCGTTCTTCGGTTGGCACGATTCTGTCGACAATCGACGGTATGAACATTTCCGGAGAGGGTCCAACCCTGGGGCCGACGGTCGCCGAGATCGTCGAATCACATGTGAGCGGTAGCGGGTCGCCGAGCAGAACCGCACGAATGGTCTGCGATGCGATCGAGGCGCGTGGAGACGATGGCACCTGGTTGTCGACGGTGCCGAGAGACCAACTGATGGCGGCGGCGGCCGAACTCGAAGCCAGGCCGGGCGCGCGCGGTCTTCCGCTGTACGGAGTGCCTTTCGGCGTCAAGGACAGTATCGACGTCGCCGGGGTGCCCACCACGCTGTCGTGCCCGGGCTACGCATATGTCGCCGAGACCACCGCGCCGGTCGTGCAGCGCCTACTCGACGCGGGTGCGCTCTACGTCGGGAAGACCAACCTCGACCAGTTCGCTACCGGTCTCAACGGCACGCGCACGCCGTTCACCGTGCCCCGCAGCGTTTACGGGGGCGACATGATCTCCGGTGGCTCGAGTTCGGGATCGGCGCTGGCGGTCGCGCTGGGTGAGGTCCCGTTCGCGGTGGCCACCGACACTGCCGGGTCCGGCCGGGTCCCTGCGGCCCTCAACGGTGTCGTCGGTTACAAGCCGTCCCGAGGTTTGATCAGCACTGTGGGGCTTGTGCCGGCGTGTAAGTCGTTGGACTGCATCACGATGATGGCCGGCTGCATCGACGACGTCGATCGGGTCATGGCGGTGATGGCAGGCGTCGACGACGATGATCCGTGGTCACGAGCGTCGGGGCCGGGATTCGACGGTGACCGCATCACTATCGGCCTGCCGCCGGTGGAGGAGTTGGAGTTCTTCGGCGATGAGGCGATGCGCGATGCTCATCTTGCTTTCCGAAACAAGCTCCAGAACAACAGTTTCTCCGTCCCGACCGAGGTCGTCGAGGTATCTCTGGCGCCCTTCCTTGCCGCCGGCGAACTCCTGTATTCGGGGCCGTGGGTCGCCGAGCGCCTGGTGGTGTTCGATGAATTCCTCGACGAGCATCCGGAAGAGATCGTCCCAGTGGTGCGCGATATCTTGCGCAGCGGACTGAAGTACACGGCGGTCGATGCCTTCGCCGCACTGCAGCGACTTGCTGAACTGCGTGCCGAGGTCGGCCGGATCTGGCGCGGCATGGATGTTCTGGTGGTGCCGACGATCGGCCGCACGTTCACCGTCGATGAGGTGCTTGCACAACCCATCGCGGCGAACACGATGCTCGGTCATTACACGCACTTCGGGAATCTGCTTGACCTTCTGGGGATCTCGGTACCCCAGGGAACCACCGCCGACGGACGTCCCCATGCTGCGATGCTGCTCGGCGATGCCCTCTCCGACGACACGGTGTTGCATCTTGCGGCCGAGTTGCTCGACGAGCCGCGGGCGCACGCCTCCGTCGTGGAACGCCCAGAGCTGAACAGCGTGCAAGCGAAACCCCTGCAGCACAACAGAAAGGCCGTGTTGTGAGCGAATCGGTCACCGTCATGGCGTTACCTGAACCCATCGATCTCGAACTCGACCGCACCGCACTGGTGATCATCGACATGCAGCGAGATTTCCTGCTGCCCGGCGGTTTTGGTGAGACTCTTGGCAACGACGTCGGACAGCTGCAGAAGGTCGTCGAACCGTTGCAGGCGCTGCTCGCCGCCGCCCGATCAGCGGGCATGCTCGTCGTACACACGCGGGAAGGACACCTTCCTGATCTGTCGGATTGCCCGCCCGCCAAACTGTCTCGAGGTGCTCCGTCGAAACGGATCGGCGACCTCGGGGCATTCGGGCGCATCCTGATCCGGGGCGAGTACGGCCATGACATCGTCGACGAGCTTGCGCCGCTGGCCGACGAAGTCGTCATCGACAAACCCGGCAAGGGTGCCTTCTACGCGACGGACTTCGGAAAAGTGTTGGAGTCCAATGGCATTACCCAGCTATTGGTGACCGGCGTGACCACCGAGGTGTGCGTGCACACCACAACTCGTGAAGCCAACGACCGGGGTTATGAGTGCGTCGTGGTTTCTGATTGCGTCGGGTCCTACTTCCCTGAGTTTCAGCGTGTCGGGCTGGAGATGATCGCCGCGCAGGGCGGCATCTTCGGCTGGGTCGCTGCGAGTGCCGACCTGCTCCCGGCGATGCTCGGGCGTCGTGCAGAGGCCTCGTCTGACGTCGTTTCCTGAACTAGCACAACACTATTCACCACTACCTTCCACGGCGTTGTGGAATCGACATTGCTGAAACATCTACACACTCGAAGGAACATCATGGGCACCACCGTCGAACCCGCGCCACCCACCGAGCCGTCGACACCTGACGCCACTGCGAAGTTACCGTGGTGGACCCGAGGGGATACCAACGCCTTCTTCGGGCTCGGATTCAACATTCTCGTCAACGCGTTGACCCTTACCGGCCTGATGATCGGCGTCGTCAAGGTTCCGGCCGACGATGTCCTCGGTACCGTGCTGCCCGCCCTCGGCGTCGCACTCGTGCTGGGCAATCTGTACTACACCTTCCTGGCCCGACGACTTGCCAAGCGTGAGAACAGGAGTGACGTCACGGCTCTGCCGTACGGGCCGAGCGTTCCACACATGTTCATCGTCGTATTCGTGGTCATGCTGCCGGTCTACCTCAAGAGCAACGACGCGATGCAGGCTTGGCAGGCCGGCTTGGCGTGGGCGTTCATGATCGGTGTGATCGTGATGATCGGAGCGTTCGTGGGACCGTACGTCCGCAAGCTCACCCCGCGCGCGGCGATGCTCGGCACCCTCGCCGGTATCTCGATCACCTTCATCTCGATGCGGCCGGCCGGACAGATATGGGATGCGGCATGGATTGGGTTGCCGGTGCTGGCGATCATCCTGATCGGGTTCTTCACCGACGTGAAGCTGCCGGGCAACATCCCGGTCGGGCTGGCAGCGCTACTTGTCGGCACCGCCATCGGTTGGATCGGCGGGTTCATGTCGTTGCCCGACCTGCAGAGCGCTGTCGACAACATCGCCATCGGAGTCCCGGATCAGCGGTTCGACATGCTCTTCTCGGGCTTGGGGGATCTCGCCCCGCTGCTGGGCACAGCAATCCCGTTGGGCGTCTACAACTTCACCGAGGCGATGAGCAACGTCGAGAGCGCCGCCGCCGCGGGCGACAACTACGACCTACGGAGCGTGCTGCTGGCCGACGGTGCGGGCGCATGTATCGGTGCGGCGTTCGGCTCGCCGTTCCCGCCTGCGGTCTACATCGGGCACCCGGGGTGGAAGGACGCCGGTGGTCGGTCGACGTACTCGCTGGCCAGTGGGGTGGTGGTCGGCCTGCTGTGCTTCCTCGGGTTGGTCGGGGTACTCGAGGCGCTGCTGCCGGTGCCCGCGATCGTGCCGATCCTGCTCTACATCGGCCTGCTCATCGGGGCCCAGGCGTTCCAGGCTGTACCCCGTCTGCACGCGGTAGCAGTGGTCGCGGCGATCCTGCCGAACCTCGCGCAGTGGGGAACCGGCCTCATCGACAACGCGTTGTCCGCGGCAGGAACGACGGCCGACAAGGTAGGAGGCGACGCGTTGGCCAACGCCGGGCTCGTCTACTCCGGCCTCAAGACCTTCGGCGAAGGTGCGGTGCTGGTGGGTCTGGTGTTGGGGGCGATCGTGACGTTCATCCTGGACAAGAAGTTCCACTATGCGGCGATCGCCTGCCTGGTCGGTGCGGTGCTGTCGTTCATCGGGCTCATCCATGCACCCGAGGTGACGTGGGCGGCCAACCCGCAAGTGGCGCTCGGCTATCTCTTCTTCGGAATCGTGTGCTTCGCCTACTGGTTCCTACCCAACGCCCGAACGCCGGTGACCGTCGACGAGGCCGACGTGGTCGCCGGACACTGACTCGCCACTATCGCTTGCCCGCGGTGTCGCGAGACGTCGCGGGCAGTGCTGGCTTTCTTCCGGTGGGTGCACGGTGCTGTTCAGTCGCAAGAACTCCAACTGAGCCAGCTCGGCGTCGTCGAGTGTCCGCAGTCGGATCTCCGACGTTGTGCTCGCCGTCGGCAGCGCGAAGATGCGGGTCTGTCGATCCCACCGGAACGAAGCTCTCCGTTCGTCGACGGAGATCCACGTGCCGGCGTCGTCGAGAACCTCGATCAGCCACCCCAGCTCGCCCGCCGAGTGCGGGGTGACGGTGTAGTGGTCGACGAGGGTCGGGGCGTCGAATGCCCAGCCGACCGCGTGGCCGGATGGCAGGAGTAGTGGCGCTGTCGACGAATCGTCGTCGAAGACGGCGGTTGCGTCTGTTGGGCCGCGGGCGCACGTCGGAGCTGCCCGCGGACTCGTCAGGTCGCGGGGTGGTTGGGGTACTGCGCCCTGCGGAGTAGTCGATGCCGGCACCGTGCCCGCGGCCCACGTCGTGGGCGCCGGGCCGAGCGCGATGGTGATGCGTGCACCCCGCATCAGTCGTTCCCGAGACACGGTGATGTGACTCCACGGCTGCCCGTCGATGGTCACGGACTCGATGTAGCGATTGGTCGGCGACGCCGCGGGAGCGTCGACGGTGAGTGTGGCGCCGTTGTCCAACGTCCACCTGATCCAGGGGAACGTCGGCGCGGTGATCACGTATTCGCCCGAGCCGATCGACAGCGGATAGAGCCCCGTGACCGCCCAGAGGTACCACGCCGACATCTCGCCGTTGTCCTCGTCGCCCGGATATCCCTGCCCGATCTCCGATCCGAGAAACAGTCGCTGTGTGGCATCGCGAATCAACGCCTGCGTCTTCGCGTGGGCGAAGCTGCCCGGCGTGGACGCGTGGGCGTACATGAACGGAATGTGGTGTGCGGGTTGGTTGGAGAGGGCGAGCATGCCCATGCGGGTGTCGCGCGCCTCTCGCATCTCGTGGATCACAACGGGATACGACCCGCGCATGTCGGCGCTGCCGGTTTCGGGAGTCGCGCAGAACTCGTCGAGCTTCTTCTCGAGTGCGGCTCGTCCTCCGTGCAGCGTCGCAAGTCCCTCGCCGTCGTGGGGTGCGGTGAATGCTGTTCCCCAGGCGTTGGTTTCGGTGTAGTCGACGCCCCACCTGCGCGGGTCGAAGTCGCGAAGCGGACGGAAGTCCCCATTGCGATCTCGCCCGCGGAAGAAGCCGCTCTCGGCGTCGAAGACGGCGGCGTACGACGCGGCTCGCGCGTCGAACCACAGTGCGTTGGTGCGGAACTCCTCACTCCGCGGATGCGCTGGAAAGCGTTGTGCGAGTAAGCGTGAGAAGGTTGCTATGGCGGCATCGTTGATCGCGGCGTCGACCGTCCAGCTCATTCCCTCGGCCGTGTCGGTGTCGGTGAATCCACGAAACAGGGACCGTGACATACCCTTTCGGCCCACGCGGGGATTCGACGACGGTGTCGTCGCGTTGCGTAGGCAGGCGTCGTAGGCATTCTCGAGATCGAGTCCCGGCAGGTCGGCGAGCGCGGCGTCGGCGAACACCGCGTCGCTGCTCGTGCCGGTCATGATGTCGGCGGGCCCCGGCGCCGACCACCTGCTCGTCCAACCACTCCGCCGGTAATGTTCGACGAAGCCGTCGACCAATTCGCCTGTCTCCGTTGGCCACACGAGGGTGCGCAGCGGCCAGCTCGCACGATAGGAGTCCCAGAAGCCGTCGGTCACGCTGAGCTTGCCGTCGACAACGGGACGCGCCGTCCGCGTCGGTGCGTCGTCGACGGGCGGAACGAACGGGTCTGCGTATGCCCACTGCGGACGCTCGGGGGTCCCGACGTTCTCATGGGCGATGGTGGGGTAGAGGTGAACTCGATGGAGACTGGAATACGCGGTGACGAGTTGGTCATCGCTCGCGCCACGGATGTCGAGCCGACCGAGGATAGCGTCCCAAGCGGCTCGGCTTCGTGACCAGATCGCATCGAAACCGCCTCCCGCAAGCCAGATGTCATAGTCGAGGTTGCGGGCTGCCTGATCGACACCGATGAACGACGTCCCGATGGCGAGCACCGCGCTTCGACGCTGCGCGACATCGAGCGTGACCGCTCCGAGCACCGCGCTGCGTTCGTGGCGACCGGGTGCGTGGCGTGTTGCCGTGACGGGAACGTCGACGCGGGCGGCGAAATACATGCGTGGCACATCGACCAAACCGCCCGGGCCGTCGACGAATCCGGTGATCACACCCCGTGAGGCGTCGGACAACACCAGCGATCCGCGCCCGTCGAGCTGATCGAAGATCAGTGACCCGACGTCGGAGGGAAAGCCAATCCGCAGCCACACCGACCAGGTGCCCGCGGTGAGTTCGGCGTCGACACCGCCGGCGGCAGAGCCGCCGCCGAGCGACACGGCGTAGCGGTCCGGACGATCAGATTCGTGGTGGTGTGAGAACTCGAGCGCACGGTCGCCGCGATCGAGCGAGGGCTGGGAAAGTGCACTGGGAAAGAATTGGAGCACACCACGATCACCCATCCAGGGACTCGGGATGTGCGAGGTCGCGAAAGCGTTGAGGTGCGAACGATTCTCGGCGTCGTTGGCCTCGTGGTACGAGTACGGCCACCCTCGATTGCCCGCGTCGGTCATCGGCAGACCGAACACCGATCCGTGTGGGGGAGCGACCAGCGGTGCGCAGTTGCCGCGTGAGAAGCGGTCGCTGGAGTGCGTTCCGCGTGTGGTGCGTACGTGGTGAATACGCTCCGGCGGAGGCGCGCTGCTCGGACGCAGGCACACCTCGTCGACAAATCCCCTGAGCCGACGTTGCTTGTGACTCTTGGTGATTCGCGGAGGTGGAGCCAACCGGAGCACCACCCCGACGATTCTCAGCCCCGCGCATCCGGTGAGTCGCACTCGTTTCAGAGTCCATTGATCCACCGCGATAGTCCGAGAAAGGTACTGACTGCGCGGATCGAGTTCGACGCCGTGCTGGTCGAGCACCGTCCTCTCGGAGAGTGTGTGGCCGTCGTCGAAGTGGAGATCGAGGGCTACAGCCGTCGCGGCGTACGAGTCCCGCACGTCGTGCTCGTCAGGGTCGAAGACGGCATGGATGGCGTAGGTCAGCTCGTCGTCTTCTCCGACGACGCGTCCGACGAGATCGCAGCCGTCGAGCCCGGCAACCACCTCGGATTCGAGGCGCACAGTGAGGTCGTAGACCCACGGTTGCAGCGACGTCAGACCGACCAGCGGCCGTGCGTTGACAGGATGCGACGGACCAGGGCCGCGCCGTAGCGAGGTGGTCGGATTCTGCCTGCGCGCACCGAACCGCACAAGCGTTACCCTACGTGCACGACCACCTGCGGTTGCCGTGAGTCACCAAACCTGCGACCAACAGCAACCGCCGTCACCTGCTCTTCGGCTATCAGCCAGCAGCCGGAATCGTGAAGGGCAGGCCGGGCACCGGGGTGATGGCTGGCTTCTTCGATGTCGTCGACGGTGTCGCGGTGCGACGTCGATCCTCACCGGCGGGCACGCGCGCTGACGTGGTCGGTGCGGCGGGCGCGAGCGCCTTCTCGTCGGCCGCCTTCTCGGTGCGCACGCCGTCCTTGGCGTCGCGCAACTTCTTGTTCTGCTCGGCTCCGAGACCGGCTCCCGTGGTGTCGTCCTCGCGCAAGCACATCGACCGGATCACGTTGTGGTAGTTGACGAGTCCGTACGTGATGGCTGCCGAACCGGCCGCGTTGAGCAGGCGGACCGGGGTGATCGGAAGACCCGTGATACCTGCAGCCCCAAGGCCCGCAGATTCCACCAGTCCGCCTGCCGTGCTGAACAAGTACAGCGACAGGTAGAGCGAGTAATACGCGGCGGTCATTCCCTTGGTCACGGTGAGGTCTGCGAGCGGTACCGTCGCCGCGAGGTTGTCGCCCTGGCCGATGTTGTGTCCGAGGCCCAACGCGATGTCGAGGGGTGCGCCGCCGACGTAAGGAATGATCGTGCCGATGTAGGACGCGATCGATTCCGCCGTGTTGAAGTCCGCGGGATCGGCGGGGATCAGGTTGTGCGGAATCGGGGTCGAGCGCATCGTCGTAAGAATGCGCTTGGTCTCGTTACGAATGTTGCGCTTCTGCGCCTCGGTGGTGACCATCGTCTGCGCGTAGTCGGAGGTGCGAGTCACGATGCGCGACAGCGGAAGTGAACCGACCGGAGCGCAGGTCTTGTTGTCGGCGAGTGCGAGTTGATCGGCGATGTCCTGCACGATGGCCGGGATCGGGATGTTGTAGCGCACGGTCTCGCTGGGCCGACCGGCGTCGTCCTTCTGCTCCTTGGTGACCCGCGCGACGCATTGGTTGATCATCGAGCTGGCGATCGCCTGGTAGGTGTACTGGGCACCGAGCGCGCTGGCGGAGACGCCGATCTGCAGGATGCTCCTCCAGGTGATGAAGTCCGAGAGTGCCGACAGCTGGGTTCCCTCAAACGGACTGCCCTGGATCGGCGCGATCTGCGACAGCACCCGCGCAGGTGCCACGACGGTCGTGAACAAATACAGCCATGCCGTCTCCACGGCCTGCATCAACGTGATGCGGCTGACCGGGATCGCATCGTTCTGCTTGCCGTCGCGAACCTTCAAGAGCTGCACCACGATCCACTGGGAGATCGGGGTGCGGTACTTGGTGGCCGGGTCGTCGGAATCGGCGCCGAGGGCCAGCGGGTTGTCGGAGATCGCCAGCGTCGAGACGTTCATCTGGTCCATGTCGCGATGTGCCTGTGCACGTGCGGCGTAGGCGTTCTGCTTCAGCTGAGGCGGAAGTGACGGGAGGATCGACTCGAAGAGCGAGTCGTAGACCACTGCAAGGGAGGTGAATTCAGCACTGACACAACTGGTTTCCTTGCCCAGGTTCTCCTTGGGCGTTGCCAGCAGTGATCGCTTCGACTTGCCGATCCGGTCGAGTCGCTCGTCGTAGGTCTCGGCGGGACGCGTTGTCGGCTTCGTCTTGATCTGTGCCGCTTGCGTTGCGGCCTGCTGCTGATGCGCGGCCTGCGTGGCCACCACGGCGGCTGTGCCATTACCGGTAGCGCCGGCGGCAAACACCGAACACAACGTCGTGACTGCGGTGACGCGGACGAGCCATTTCGTCCCGGTTCTCGATCGTCCTACTGCCGCTGGGTGGTCCCGACCCCCGCCACGCACCATGAAGCACTCTCTTCTCATGTGTCACCGAAATGGTGTCCGCCGCCTGCTCACTCATCCCGCCGACGGCACCAGCACATCGGCTCAGTTCGTGAGGTTAGCATAACCTTAATGAATCTCTAAGGTCACTATCAGGTCTCGGCTGACACTCGGAAGGCTAGGGCACTTTACGGACTGCGTACAGACTTCTCGGCGAATTGATGTGAGTGTCGTCTGCCACGGTGCGGGTCGTGTGGTCTGCTGGACATTGCCCCACGAAGCATTGAAAGGTCGGTGACGCATGTCTGACCCCACGCCTGGGCGCCTTCCTCTCCACGACGCGTCGGTCGTCGACTCGATCGGAGCGGATCTGCGTGCGGCGCAGTACAACTCCGACGGAGTTGCCGCGCTTCTCGGTGACGAGGCCAACGCAGCTCTCGGCGGGGGAGTGTGGTGGCCTGCGCTGCGAGCTACCTCGTCAGCGCCCACCGAACACCGACCTCTCGCGACGCTGATCCGACTCTTCCTCCTCGGCTCTGACGAGCCGCGTGAGGCCGCTGAGCAGGCGTTTGCGTCGACGCCGCTGGATGCGCTCGCAGCGAACGGCGTCGTCGAGTTCGTCGATGACGAGCGGGTGCGGGCTGTCCTCGACATCCGACCGCACGCCGACGACGTCCGCGATTACCTCGTCGTCTCCGACCAAGACGCCGCGATGCGCTCGGGTCCTGTCGGGCACGATCACGTACTTGGTATCGGAGGGGCGTCGATCTCGTTGGCACGGGCGATCATTCGTGATCCGGTCGAGTCGGCATTGGACCTCGGTACCGGGTGCGGAATTCAGGCGCTGCACCTCGGAACGCACGTCGACCGGATCGTTGCGACCGACACCAACCCCCGAGCGCTGGCCCTGGCCGCCGCGACCGCGCGCCTCAACGGAATGTCCTGGGACCTGCGCGAGGGCAGCTTGTTCGAGCCCGTCGGGGACGAGCGCTTCGACTTGATCGTCTCCAATCCGCCGTTCGTCGTCGGAGCAGGGTCGCAGGACTACGAGTATCGCGACTCCGGGATGGAGGGCGACGCTCTGTGTGCTCGCCTGATCCGCGAGTTGCCCGCGCACCTGAATCCCGGAGGCACGGCGCAGTTGCTCGCCAACTGGATCGTCTACGAGGACGCCGACTGGCGCGATCGGGTGGGTTCGTGGATCGCGGAGACGGGACTCGACGGGTGGGTCGTGCAGCGTGAACTGGCCGATCCCGTCGATTACATCTCGCTGTGGTTGTCCGACGCAGGCGAAGAACCCGAGCAGATCGCCGCGCGGGGATCGGCCTGGCTCGACTGGTTCGAGCGAGAGCGCATCGCGGGAATCGGCATGGGAGTCATCACACTTCGGGATCGTCGCGGCGGCCCCGACGGTCCGCCCGACGTCGTGATCGAGGAGATCACCGGCGCGGGTGAGGAGGTGACCGGTCCTGAAGCGAAGGCGTTCTTGGACCGTCGTGACTATCTCCGGACAACCTCCGACGCCGCGCTGCTGGCCGCTCGGCTGAAAACCGCTCCGGTGTTTCTCGACGCGCAGTCACTTCCGAGCGACGAGGGGTGGCAGGAGATCGGTGCATCCGTACGCCGTCCCGGCGGGCCGGGCGCCGTGCTCGGCGTCGACGACGTCTCACGGGCACTGCTGGCGGGTTGCCGAGGCCAGGTGCCACTCGGTGCTCTGATCGAACTTCTCGCCGACTTCCACGACGTCGACGCCGACGCGCTCGCAGAAGCAGCACTGCCCGTGGTGCGCGAGGCAATCGGTAGGGGCATCCTCTACGAGGTTCGCTGAGCAAGCACCCCCACAGCGCTCCCCAACCCGACCGGATTGTCCGACCCCGATCTGATGGGACCGGTCTGGACACCAGACGTTCACCGCATCGTCGCCATGGCGTTGACATGAGCTGGTCATCTGAGTGAGTTCGCGACCGGCCCCGACGTCCATGGGGCGCAACTGCCTCGGGGAGGAAACACCTATGCGTCGGTTCGGAAGTCGCAGATTACTCACGGCCGCAGTCGTTCCCGTCATTGCTGCCGTCGGCCTGCTGGTACCCGCGACCGCCACAGCGGCTCCCGCAGCATGTGCCTTCGCCCCGACTGCCGTCTCGGCGTCGAGTGGCTTCACCGCGGGCGAGAAGTCGGCGCCGTTCGCGACTGCGAAGCCCGCGGATCACATCGCGACCCTTGACGCGTTCTCGTCACTGTCCCCGGTGATAAAGCAGCAGAATCTTCTCGAGGCCATCGCGGTGAACAACTCCGCGAGTCCCAAGGCTTCGGCGTATGCGGTCGACGACAACTACGCGATCGAGGGGCCCGCGATCTTCAACGCTCTCGGCTCGAAGCTCTCGCCCGCGTTCTTCGACGCGCTCAAGGCGGGACAGCTTCCGAAGACGAGCGAGTTGCTACTCGGCGAGAAGGCCTTGGTCGGCGAGCGCGTCGGCACGTCGAAGGAGAAGAAGTACTTCGACTACAAGCGGCCGTTCGAGGTCGCGCCCACTCTCATCCGCCACTACAGCGATGGTCGCCCAGACCTCTACGAATCGGTGCGCGGCAGCGGGTCGTACCCGTCGGGACATACCACCTGGGGCTACACGCAGGCCTTTCTGATCGCGACGATGCTGCCCGAGGTCGGGCCGCAGGTCCTCGCCCGCGGCGCCGAGTACGGCTATCACCGCATCGTGCTCGGGGTGCACTACCCACTCGACGTCATCGGCGGACGCATGCTTGCCGAGAACATCACCGCCGAGGTCATCGCCGACCCGAGTTTCGGAAGGCTGCTGGCGCAGGCGCGCACCGAACTGCGGTCGGTACTCGCCGCGCGAGTCGGTGCACCGATCAGCCGCATCGTCGGCTGCCAGCAGCCCTACGTGTCGACCGACGCCGCGCTGACCAGCTACCGGCAGCGCTCGACCTTCTCGTTCCTGCCGACCGGACCCGCTGCGCCGCTTCAGGTTCCGGCCGGTGCAGAGAACCTGATCCGGGCTGCTCACCCAGGATGGTCGACGCAGCAACTGCGGGACCTGTTGGCGCGCACGGCGTTGCCCGGCGGATACCCGCTCGACAAGACCGGAGCGCACGGCGGTTGGCAACGACTCGACATCGCGCGTGCATGGGCGGCTCGCTGAGGCGGGCTGCACGACGCAAATCGGTCTGATCGCCGCGCAGAAAACCACATCCCTGGGGTCACTCGCATGTACCGGTACGTGCGAGTGACCCCAGGGACGTCACTTTCTGCGCGGCGCGGCCCGCGACAGTCAACGGCTTCGGGAACTCAACCGGGTACACCGCCGGCGACGGGCTCGCGTTCCGGGGCTTCAATAGTCCCCTCGACCGGGGCGGCGCGGCCGCGCGTCGCGTCGTAGGCGATCGCGGGCAGTCGATGGAGCTTGTCGATCTCGGCGGCGCGTCGAAGCTCCGCCCACGCCCAGCACGCGCCGAAGACGAGCAGCGTGACGGCGATCGACGTGGTCTCGTCCCAGGGCCGGTGAGCGACGTGGATCGGAACGATGATCAGCGCGATCGCCTGTATGACATACGAATCGAGGCTCCGTGCCCCGGTCATCACGAGAGGTCGCAACCAGTCGTGATGCCATACGCGCAGCAGCGCGCGGAACACCCCGTACACCGCGGGCACGACGACCCAGGCGCCCAACGCCCGCGCCGGCGCAAAGCTGACCTTGTCGGCGACGAGGGGTTCGAGATCTGCCAACGGCCCGGTGTCGATCACGTAGTGGAAGACCAACCACACGCCGACGGTCACGAGAACAAACGCGGGCAGGTATCTGTCGATGAAACGGGCACCCTGCCAACGTCGCCAGTTCCAGCCGATCACCAGCGCAGGCACGAACATGATCTGCCACGCCGCCCAGTTCTCCGTCCGCGGAGAGGCCATCGACTGGGTCAGAAAGAACCAGTCCGGCGAGTGGATCTGCGAGAGCACGTACAGCGCAATCGATGCGCACAGCACCGCGACCCACCATCCACGCATCAACAGGGGGAACACGACATACGCCGACGCCATCAACACCATGTACAGCAACAAGATGTTGCCCCCGCTGGGCAGGTAATTCATGCTCAGCGCGAGTCGTAGACCCTCGCCCCACCCGTCGATCGGGAGCAGGAGAGTCAGCCACCGATGCCCGGCCATCGCCGCGGCTACGGCGACGAGCGCAATCGTCAACTGACACACATACAGCACGACGATCCGTTTGGTGAGCCGCTGGTAGCCGAACCACAGGCCGTGGCGTTCTATCCAGCGCTGATACACCAGTCCGAGGACGAATCCCGATAGCAGGACGAACGCAGACATTCCGTCGACATAGGGAAACGAGTGCGTGGGTTCGGCGATGCGCATTCCCAGCGCGAAGTGCGCCGTGATCATCGACCAGATGGCGACGCCGCGTGTGGCGTCGATGGCGAGATCACGAGTCATGGTTACTCGAGCGTAGAAGACCGCACCCCGCGTAGCCGTGCAGGGCCACGCGGGGTGCGGTGAGAACTTTGCTAGCGAACGATCACGTGTAGAGGTCGGCGATCGCCTTCTGGTGGGCGGAGTGGATGATGTTGCGCTTGAGCTTCATCGTCGGCGTGAGCTCGCCCGAATCGATTGTGAAATCGGTGTCGAGGATGCTGAACTTCTTGATCGCCTCAGCCTTGGAAACCTTCGCATTCGCGGCGTCGACGGCCTCGGCGATCTCCGCCCGCAACTTGTCGTTGGTGGCGAGCTCGGTCAACGGGGTATCGGCAGCGAGCCCGTTGCGCTCGAGCCAACCGGGAACGGCCTCGACATCGATCGTGATCAATGCGGCGATGAACGGCTTGTTGTCGCCGACGACGAGGCACTGACTGATCATCGGATGCGCGCGGATCGAGTCCTCGAGCTGGGCGGGGGAGACGTTCTTGCCGCCCGCGGTGACGATCAGTTCCTTCTTACGGCCGGTGATGAAGAGGAAGCCATCCTCGAGGTGTCCGACGTCGCCCGTGTGGAACCATCCGTCGCGAATCGCATCAGCGGTGGCGTCGGGGTTGTGCCAGTACTCGGTGAAGACCACCGGACCCTTGACGAGAACTTCGCCATCCTCGTCGGCAATCGCGATGGTCACCCCGGGGATCGGCCGTCCGACAGAACCCACGCGCTGGTGTTCTTCGCTGTTCGCCGTGATCGCCGCTGTGGTTTCCGACAGCCCATAGCCCTCGTAGACCGGCACGCCTGCGCCACGGAAGAAGTGCCCGAGGCGCGCCCCGAGAGGGGCTCCGCCGGAGATCGCGCCGTCGCAGTTGCCGCCCAGTGCGGCACGCAGCTTCTTGTAGACCAGGGCGTCGAACACCGCGTGCTTGAGCTTGAGCGCAATGCCGGGACCACCCTTTTCCAGCGCCTCGCTGTACTCGATGGCGGTGTCGGCGGCCTTGTCGAAGATCGATCCCTTGCCGCCGTCGTATGCCTTCTGCTTGGCCGAGTTGTAGACCTTCTCGAACACGCGCGGGACCGACAGCACGTAGTTCGGCTTGAAGGTGGCGAGATGTTCGACGAGGTGCGGGATATCGCTCGTGTGCCCCACGATGACGCCACTCTCCAGGCTCGCGACGGCGATGACGCGAGCGAAGACGTGTGCCAGTGGGAGGAAGAGCAGCGTCGAATTGCCCTCTTCGAGACCCGATCCGACGGCCGAGCGGGTTGCGGCGCACTCGGCGAGGAAGTTCGCGTGGGTGAGGACCACACCCTTCGGGCGCCCGGTGGTGCCCGAGGTGTAGATCAGCGTCGCTGCGTCGGACGACACCGTATTGGCGTGTCGCGCATCGAGTTCGGCGTCGGGCACATCTTTGCCGCGGTTGGTCAGCTCGTTCACCGCACCGTCGTCGATGACGAGGGTTTCGCGAAGCGCGGGCAGTCCGTCGGTCACCTCGCGGAACTTGTCGCGGTGGTTGGCGTCCTCGACGACAAGCGCGACGGTTCCGGAGTCCTCGAGGAGGTACTGGACCTGATCGGGTGCGGAGGTCTCGTAGATCGCGACCGTTGTCCCGCCCGCACGCCAGATGGCGTAGTCCAGGAGCGACCACTCGTACCGAGTGGACGAACAGATCGCGACGCGGTCGCCCGGTGCGATCCCGGACGCGATGAGACCTTTCGCGACGGCGTCGACCTCGTCGGCGAACTGCTTTGCGGTCACCGTGATCCACTGGCCGGACGACTGTCGCCGGAACAGTGGGAGTGTCGGGCGTTCGTCGCGATAACGGAGCAGAGTGTCGACCAGCGTGGCCTTGTCTTCGACGGTCAGATCCGACGGAGTGGCGTACTGCTGCATGTAGGTGGCCCCCTGGGACGTGTTATCCGGCATTTCGGACATAGACATTACGGACATAGTCGAGGTAGGGCGGGATGCCGCTCGCATATGTTGCCACAGAGGGTAGCAGGGAAAGTGGCGTCCATCACATTGGGGTGTGATCGACTCCGGTCTTGACCATGCCGCACGTGAATGCCGCTTTTGGCCCGCCCGCGGATTACAGTTGAGTCGATGAACGGGACACGCAGACCATGACCGACAGCCCGACCGCAGATACACCGTCGATCACATTCGACGACCTCGACATCGACGAGCGCGTACGCAACGCCATCGCCGATGTCGGTTACGAGACCCCGTCGCCCATCCAGGCGGCCACGATTCCACCGCTCATGGAGGGCCGCGACGTCGTCGGGCTCGCCCAGACCGGTACCGGCAAGACCGCCGCGTTCGCGATTCCGATCCTCTCGCGGATCGACCCGCAGGTTCGACGCCCGCAGGCGCTGATCCTCGCGCCGACCCGTGAGCTCGCACTCCAGGTGGCCGAAGCCTTCGGCAAGTACTCGGCACACATGCCCGACGTGCGCGTCCTGCCGATCTACGGCGGACAGAGCTACGGCGTCCAGCTCGCCGGTCTCAAACGCGGCGCGCAGGTGATCGTCGGTACACCGGGACGCGTCATCGACCACCTCGACAAGGGCACGCTCGACATCTCCCAACTCGACTTCCTCGTGCTCGACGAAGCCGACGAGATGCTGACGATGGGGTTCGCCGAGGACGTCGAACGCATTCTCGCCGAGACTCCCGACGACAAGCAGGTGGCGTTGTTCTCGGCGACAATGCCGAGCGCGATCAGACGCCTCGCGCAGCGGTACCTGCACGATGCGCAGGAGATCACGGTCAAGGCCAAGACCGCGACCGCTCAGAACATCACTCAGCGCTACCTGCAGGTTTCTCACCAGCGCAAACTCGACGCCCTGACGCGCTTCCTCGAGGTCGAGACGTTCGACGCGATGATCGTCTTCGTCCGCACGAAGTCGGCAACCGAAGAGCTGGCCGAGAAGCTGCGTTCGCGGGGGTTCTCCGCGGTCGCGATCAACGGCGACATGGTGCAGGCCCAGCGCGAGCGGACGATCAACCAGCTCAAAGCCGGTGGCATCGACATTCTCGTCGCCACCGACGTGGCTGCCCGCGGACTCGACGTCGACCGGATCTCGCATGTGGTCAACTACGACATCCCGCACGACACCGAGTCGTACGTGCACCGCATCGGACGCACCGGGCGTGCCGGACGGTCGGGTAACGCTCTGCTGTTCGTCTCGCCGCGGGAGCGCCATCTGCTGCGCGCGATCGAGCGTGCAACACGCCAGCCGCTGACCGAGATCGATCTGCCATCTGTCGACGACGTCAACGCTCAGCGCGTCGCACGTTTCGCCGACTCCATCACCGAGAATCTCGCGTCGGAGAATCTCGACATGTTCCGACAGCTGATCGAGAACTACGCCCGCGACAACGACGTGGCGATGGCCGACATCGCGGCCGCGCTGGCGCTCGAGACCCGCGACGGTGGATTCCTGATGGCGCCCGACCCGCCGAAGGGCGAGCGTCCCGAGCGTCGGGAACGTGCGCCGCGTTCGGGTGGCGGCAACTTCGCCGCCTATCGGATCGCTGTCGGACGCAAACACAAGGTGTCTCCGGGCGCGATTGTGGGCGCGATCGCCAACGAGGGCGGACTGACCCGGGGTGATTTCGGCAACATCAGCATCCGCGACGACTTCTCGATCGTCGAGCTTCCTGAAGATCTCGACAGGGAGACATTGGAGCGCCTGCGGCACACGCGGATCGGCAAGAACCCGATCGACATCCGACGCGACCAGGGCCCGCCTCGCGCACGTGGCGGCAAACGTAATGGTCAGGGCGGTGGCAGCTTCAACCGCGACCGTCACGGTAAACGCGGTGACAGTTGGGGCAAGCGCGGCAATCCGCGCGTCGCCGGTCGTGGTCGGGGCTGACGGAATCGGGTAGCTGGTTCGCCCGTCCTCGCGACAGCTTTGATCCTGTGACCAGGCTGTTGGTGCGAAGGTGGACAGATCGATATCTTTCCGTAACCTTTTGGGGGGAGAGCGGTACACCGACTCCCGACAAGCAAGTAGAAGTTCGAGTTCAGGAGTGAGTCACCAGTGTCAGTGGTGAGTGCGATTACCGCAGCAGAAGCCATCGATCACGTCGAGCACGGCGACGCAGTCGTCGTCGACGCCCGTCCGCAGGTCGTCCGTCATCAGGGCAGTGTCCCCGGCGCAGTCGTCGTCGACCCGAATGAGGTCACAACCCGACTCGCGCCCACGCCGACCGGTTCGTTCCCGCTGGTCAGCAACCGCGACACCGAGATCGCCGTCGTGTCGGTGCGTTCGCAGGCACCGCGCATCGCAGAACAGATCGCCGACCTCGGATACACCAACGTGCACTACGTCGATGGCGGTTTCCCCGCCATTCGAGGCACCTCGGGCCGCTGAGCTGCACCGCCACAGTGCTCGTCGACACGACTGGCCCTCCGCGGCCTTGGTAGCGTTGATGAACTCTGGTATCGCGGCGGGAAGGCAGCAAGCGCATGATCAACGACACTCCTGATGAGCGTCGGGATCAGGTGTCGAGGCTGATCGGCTTTCTCCGTGGCCTGGTTCGGTCACGATCGGTCTCGGTCAGCACCGTCGATTCCCACCCCGCTGTCGTGTGGGTCGGCAGATCGACGCCCGTGCCCGTCCGCACCGGAGCTGCGCCGGGACAGACCGTCGTCGAAGTATCTCCGGACGACGACGCGTATCCACAACTGTCGACGATTCTCGACGACCTCATCGCCGATCCCGAATCGCTCGAGATCGTCCTCGCCAACGGGCTGGTCACCGTCGTCGACCAGGAGAACGACGGTGAGCCGCTTGTTCGTGAACACCTGCTGACGCAGGACGTCGTCGCAGAACGCGACACCGATTCCGGGACCATCCGGATCTCACTCGGTTCCGCTGGCGTGCCGATGATCCACGACACGCACCTGCTCGCCTCGATCGACGGCATAGACCTGTCGGACGCGGTCAAGCAGCGGGGCCGTGTGGCAGGCCTTACCAATGTTGCGAATTCTGCTGCGGGACAACTGATTTCCGCGTGGCGCGACAAAGTGGTCGTCGACGACGAGCACGTGTCGTTGACCATCGACCTCGCGCCGGCCATCGTTCTACGCAACCGCGGAACGGGGTCGGCGTTGCGCTTTTACGACGCGATGCTGGCGGCGCTGCGCGAGCCGGGCACCGAGGTGCCGATCGGTCTGTCGCAATTGGTCGCGCCCATCGAGGCAGCGGATCGGCTGGCGGCGCTCAGCGGGCAGGGAGCAACACCTGCCACCGAACTCGTCGCAGACGCGATGTTCCCGCTCGCGTCCAATGTCGAACAACGTGACGTGCTGGCCCAACTCGGAGTCGACAGTGGGGTTGTCGTCGAGGGGCCACCCGGTACCGGCAAGACCCAGACCATCGCGAACGTCCTCTCGGCACTTCTCGCGAAGGGCCAGCGCGTTCTGGTGACCAGCGAGAAGGTCAACGCGCTGCAGGTGCTGCGCGACATCCTTCCGCCGGAGCTACGCGAGTTGACCGTCTCGCTCGCCGACGTCAGCACCGACAGCTACGACGCCGTGGTCTCGGGCGTCGAGGCGATCGCCGACCGCAAGTCGAGTTTCTCCACCGGTGTCGCCGACGCCGAGATCGACGACCTCGCCTACCGCCGCGCGCAGGCGATCGACCGGCGCGAGCGAGCGTTGCGCGGTCTGTGGGATCTGCGTTCGTCGGAGACCGAGGTGCACGAGTGGGTTGCGGGCGATTATCGCGGCACCGCGGCGTCGATCGTTCGCGCATGCAACGCCGACGCCGAACGGTTCGACTGGCTTCCCGGGCCACTCGAAGGGGCGTTGCCGCCACTGGACAGCGGCGAATTCACCCGCCTACTCGAACTGCTTCGTCGTGTCGGCGCCGACTCCGGGCGTCTCGCCCAGCGACTGCCAGACCTCGACGACTACCTCCCCGACACGATGACGATGGACGCGATCTGCGAACGGATCGGACAGCGGCCCGCGGAGCCGATGGTCGGCAGCGGATCGTTGATGTCGATCCTGTCGGACGTGGCAAGCGAACGGTTACTGCGCATCAAGGGGATCTGCGATCACCTCGCGGTGGCCTCCGGAGAGGTCGCGACGTTCCCGCCGCTGATCGTCGACATGGCCGACAGGCTCCTCGCCGGGCAGGAAGCGCACCTGTGGTCGCGCGTCACGGCTCTCTCGTCGGTCATCGCCGACGCCGCGCAGCGTGACCGGGCGATCGGCGCGCACGTCGTCGTCGTTGAGAATGGGAGGCCCGGTGACGGCGAACGGTTCGCGGCCGCTGCCACCTATCTACGTGAGGGCGGACGCTGGCGCGGCCGCCTGCTGCGGTCGGAACAGCAACGGGCAGTGGAGGATTCGGGCGTCATAGCCAGTGTCGACGGTCGTCCGGCCACCGATGCCGAAAGCTTGGAGCTCGTCGCTGATCACCTCGCGGTCCTCGACGCCGTGAGTCAGGTACACCGCGTGCTCGCGGATCTGCATGTCCCCGTCGACACCGCCGGTTCGCGATCAAAGCAGCTCAGCCAACTCGTGCGGCTCGACACGCAACTCGCCTGGGTATCGGATCTGCTGTCTGCACGCGACCAGCTGATTCGCGAGCTCGAGTACATCAGCCCCGGCGGTCCTCGCCCGCGCAGCGTCGCGGAGGTGTCGGAGGTTGCCCACCAGGGTGCGTTCATCGCTGCCGCCAACGACGCGAACCTCGCCGAGCAGGAACTGGCCGACCACGCCTATCGGTTGTCGACGGAAGTCGAGAGGGGACCGTCGCCTGAAGGTGATGCGCTTGTCGCCGCACTGGCCAACGCCGACGCGGAGGCGATCAGGTCGGCGCGACGCGCCTTCACCACGGCGCGTGACGAATTGAACGACCAAGCCGCGCTCGACCTGCTTGCTCTGCGGCTGCGCGGCAAGGCACCGGAGTTCTACGCGGCGCTGGCCGCAACTCCCGACGATCCCGCGTGGGACGCACGTCTGCGTGACGTGGTCGGCGCCTGGGAGTGGCGTCGGGCACGGACCTGGGTCGCCGAACGCAGCGACCCCGACGCCGAGGCGCGCCTGGCTTCTGCGCTCGACGACGCCGATGCCGACATCGCGCAGTTGACCACCAAGCTCGCCGCCGCACGCGCGTGGCGGGCATGTCTCGCGCGCACCACGGTCGCCCAGGTGCAGGCGTTGCAGTCCTACCGCGACCACATGATCAATCTGGGCAAGGGATCGGGCAAGCACGCCAACCGCTTCCGGACTGCTGCGCGCGAGGCGATGGAGCAGGCACAGTCGGCGGTTCCCGCGTGGATCATGTCGACCAGCCAGGTAGCCGACATGCTTCCGCCCGAACCGAATTCGTTCGACGTCGTGATCGTCGACGAGGCGAGTCAGGCCGACATCACCAGTTCCTTCCTGCTGTGGCTCGCGCCCCGTGTTATCGTCGTCGGCGACGACAAGCAGTGTGCGCCACGCGGACTCGCCGGGACCTCGCTCGACGACGCGTTCGCACGACTCGACGCCGAGCTTCCCGATCTGCCGCACTACCTCCGGGATGGTCTGACTCCGCGCTCGAGTCTGTTCTCGTTGCTGCGCAGTCGATTCGGTCACCTCATCCGGTTGCGTGAGCATTTCCGTTCGATGCCGGAGATCATCGAGTACTCGTCGCGACAGTTCTACGGCGGGTCGCCACTCGTTCCGGTCCGACAGTTCGGTGCCGATCGGCTCGATCCCCTGCGGACGGTGCGTGTCGACGGTGCGGCAACCGGTCAGGGACAGTCGTTGGTGAACGAAGGGGAGGCCGCCGCGATCGTTGCGACGCTCCTCGATTGCCTCGCCGATCCCGCCTATGCCGAGCTCGATTTCGGCATCATCGCTCTGCAGGGAACCAAGCAGGTCGACGAGATCACACGTCTCCTACGCGAGGCTGTCGACGAGGAGACCTGGCGTGCACGCCGTATCCGGGTCGGGACCCCGCCCGACTTCCAGGGCGACGAACGACACGTGATGTTCCTGTCCATGGTGGTCTCCGACCCCGCGTCACTGAGTGCTCTCACCCGCGCAGAATCGCAGCGTCGAATCAACGTCGCCGCATCGCGCGCGATGGATCAGATGTGGCTGTTCCACTCGGTCGGGCTCGACGATCTGCGTCCCAACGACCTGCGCTACTCACTGCTCGGCTACATGCAGGCAAATCAGGGACCGACCATCGCGCCGATGCCGTCCGACGTCCCCGACGACGAGCGCGTCGAACCTTTCGACAGTCTCTTCGAGCAGCGGGTGTTCAATCGCCTCGCGGCACTCGGGTATCACGTGACGCCGAAAGTCCTTGTCAACAATCGGGTCATCGATCTCGTGGTCACGGGTTCGGAGGGCCGGATGGCCGTGGAATGCGACGGAGACGAGTTCACCTCGACCGGCGCACAGGCACGTTCCGACATGGAGCGTGAGCGTGAGTTGCGCCGGTGCGGTTGGGAATTCGCGCGTGTGCGCGAATCGGAGTTCGAGCTCGACGCCGACACTGCGCTCGCCGCGGTGATCCGGCTTCTCGACCGTCGTGGCGTCAAGCCGGGTTCGGTGTCGGCGACGGCCTCGCGTGAGGTCGCCGCGTGGGAGCCGATCGACCTGACCGGAGCGGAGTAGCAGCCCGTTATCGGCTGCGCCGCGCGGCACGAACGCGTTCGGCGATCTCGGGTAGACCCTGTGCGGCGGTGGTCCGAATGCTATGTGTGGCAACGGAACTCAGTCCCGAAGGTTGCGGGTTGAGTTCGATGACCGGAATACCCCTTGCCGCTGCACGCTCGGGGAGAGCGGCAGCGGGGTAGACGATCCCGCTGGTCCCGACCACGAGGACCGCGTCGGCGACGTCGAACACCTGCTCGGCGCGTGCCCAGGGCTCCGGGGGGATCGGCTCGCCGAACCACACGACGCCGGGGCGCACCAGCGACAGGCATATCGGGCACGACGGCGGTTCCATGGGATGCTCATCGGTGGCCGTCGCCGGATTGGCGTCTCTGCCCTCGTAGGGATGTCCGCAGCGTGAGCAGCGTGGTGCGAAGAGCGAGCCGTGTACATGGCTGACCACGGTGTTACCCGCGCGCTCGTGCAGGTCGTCCACGTTCTGCGTCACCACCATGACCGACGGCGCGTCGTCGGCCTCATCGGCACGTTCTGCCAGTGCGCTCAATGCGAGGTGTCCGGCGTTCGGGGCAGCTCGGCTGACGAGGTGTGCACGCCACTGGTACCAGCCCCACACGAGTGCTGGATCGGCGTCCCACGCCTGCGGGGTTGCCAGTTGCTCGGCGTCGAAGTTCTCCCATAGTCCCGTCTGCGCGTCGCGGAAGGTGGGTACGCCGCTCTCCGCCGACATCCCGGCACCGGTGAACACGGTGATCCACTCGGCCCCGGCGAGGATGTCGATCGCGGCCTGGGGGATCTGCGCGCCAGGTGTGGTGAGAGCGTCGTCGGAGGTCATGCGGGTCCGATCTGTTCGAGGACCGCCGCACGCACGGTGGCCGCGGTTGCGTCGGGATTCTTGTCGCGGCGTACGAGCAGCGACCTCGCCATGCGGAGCTTGTCTCCGCGGTGTCGCGGGATCACATGGAGGTGGGTGTGAAAGACGGTCTGGAACGCTGCCTTTCCGTCGTTGACGACGAGGTTCACCCCGTCGGCGGGCTCGTCGTCGCGTGTCAGTGGCGCAGTCCGGAGTGCTGCCGCGACGACCTGGCCCGCTCGCATCAGGGCGGCGCCGTCGTCGGGAACCAGATCTCCCAGTCCGCTCGAATGGATGCGGGGAACGAGCAGGGTGTGTCCGCGCGACATCGGTCTGATGTCGAGGAAACCCACCACGGAGTCGTCCTCGTACACCTTTCGGGCCGGTGCGGAACCGTCGACGATCTTGCAGAACACGCAGTCGGTCATCCCTGCACCCTAACGACTTCGACGTCTTGGCTCGACATCGCTGAGGGCGTGCCATGTCGCAGCGGACGACACGCAGTGCGACAGGTCACATAACGATTATATAACGACGACCGGATGCCTTCGCTACGCCTCGGGCGACCGGAGAAATGCGCCCCGAACTGGTCGGATGTGCACGCCAATCCATGGGCGCACGGGCCCGCATTTTGTTACCGGCGGGGCTACTCGCGGGTATACCTGGGGGTCGGAAACAACATGAGGAACTCCTCACGTTTATGTGCCATCATGAGTGCCACGTTCATGTCGACGACGTTCCACGCTGAACTGTCAGTCGCCCGCCACAGCGTCAAAGGTGTTGCTGGGCAAGCATGTTCGTGAGAGACACGTGCGCGACCCGGCGATATCCCCCCGCCGCCGGGTCGTGCCACGTGGTGCTCTCGCACGAGAACCAGACAACTCCTGCACCGCACATCAGCCGAGCCCCGATCCTCTAGGAGAGCCCGTGACCGTCGACCAATTCCGCCAAGGGCACCACGGAAGCCGCAACACCGGAAGCCCTGCAGAATCCCTGATCGATCGGCTCTCAGCAGGTGAGAAGTACGCAATCAGCTTTGGTGGGCAGGGTGGTCCGTGGTTGTCGACGCTGGCCGAATTGGTCGTCGACGCGGATCTCGAACAGAAACTGGCGGGTGCCGTCGCTGCCGCAGAGCGCATGCTCGCCCCCGTTGCCGACTCGATCGAGATAGCTCGCCCCGACGGCTTCCACCCCCTCGCATGGGTGCGTGCGACCGACGCGGGCGAGCCGGTGCCGTCCGACGCCGAGCTCGCCGACTTCGCACTGAGCGGTCCCGGCGTGCTCCTCAGCCAGGTCGCCGCCGTCGAATCACTCAAGAAGCAGGGCCTCGATCCCGACGTGATCGCACCCGTCGCCGTCGTCGGACACTCACAGGGGTCACTGGCCGTCGACGCTATCCGGCACGGGGAGAGCGGCTGTGGACAATTGCTGGCGATCGCGCATCTCGTCGCGGCCGCCGGCACTCTTGTTGCTCGACGTCGCGGGCTGGCGAGCAGTCCGGACGGCTCACCGATGCTGTCGATCACCAATGTTGCTCCCGCGCGCATCGACGAGATCCTGACGACCTACCGAGCTGGACTGCCCGAGGCCGAACTCGTCACGGCACCCGTGATCGCCATCCGCAACAGCCGACGTTCGGTCGTGCTGTCCGGTGCGCCCCGACATCTCGCGGCGTTCGCGGCCGAATGCGAGCGCATCGTCGCCGCGGAGGCCGATGACCGCAAGCGCAAGATCACCGGCGGCGCGCCGTTCGCCCCCGTCTTCGACGAGCTCCCCGTCAGCGTCGCATTCCACCACCCCGGCATGGCACCGGCGGTCGACCTGGTACGTGAGTGGGCGCAGACGTGCGGGATCGACGCCGACCTCGCTGCCGGCCACGCCGAATCGATCCTTGTCGCGCCCGTCGACTGGGTCGCACAGATCGACGCCGTGATCGCAGACGGCGCCGCGTGGATTCTCGATTTCGGTCCCAGCGATCTCGCAACACGGCTCACCGCCCCGCTCGTTCGCGGACAGGGCGTCGGTCTGGTGGCGACAGCGCTTCGCGGAGGCCAGCGAAATCTGTTCAGCCCCGGCGGGATTCCCGAGGTTGCGCGCCGTTGGTCCGACTTCGCCCCGACACTGGCCGAACTCGCCGACGGTCGTCGTGTCGTGCAGACGGCGTTCACCCGACTGACCGGGCGCTCTCCGATGCTGCTTGCGGGCATGACTCCGACCACCGTCGACCCCGCGATCGTCGCTGCCGCGGCCAACGCGGGTCACTGGGCAGAGCTCGCCGGCGGCGGTCAGGTCACCGAGGAGATCTTCGCCCGCAACATCGCCACGCTCACCGACCTTCTCGAGCCGGGCCGCGAAGCGCAGTTCAATGCGCTGTTCCTCGATCCGTATCTGTGGAAGCTGCAGCTCGGCGGCAAGCGTCTCGTGCAGAAGGCACGGGCGCAGGGCGCGCCGATCGACGGCGTGATCGTGTCGGCGGGTATCCCAGAGCTCGAGGACGCAGTGGCACTCGTCGACGAATTCGTCGACGCGGGACTGCGTTTCGTGGCATTCAAGCCAGGCACCGTCGAGCAGATCCGTTCGGTGATCCGCATTGCGGCCGAGGTGCCGCATCACCCGGTCATCGTGCAGATCGAAGGCGGGCGCGCCGGTGGCCACCATTCGTGGGAAGACCTCGACGACCTTCTGCTCTCCACATACGCCGAGCTGCGCGTGCGCGACAACGTCGTCATCTGCGTCGGTGGCGGCATCGGCACCCCCGAGCGCGCCAGCGAGTATCTGACCGGCGAATGGGCAACCAGGCACGGGTATCCCACCATGCCGCTCGACGGCATCCTGATCGGTACCGCGGCCATGGCGACCGCCGAGGCGACCACCGCGCCGGAGGTCAAGCAGCTACTCGTCGACACCGAGGGGGTCGACGAGTGGATCGGCGCAGGCCGGGCCGCGAACGGAATGGCCTCGGGCCGAAGCCAACTCGGCGCCGACATCCATGAGGTCGACAACGCCGCGTCGCGCTGCGGTCGACTGCTCGACGAGGTGGCGGGCGACGCCGACGCGGTGGCCGAGCGTCGCGACGAGATCGTGGCCGCGATGGCGCCGACAGCGAAACCCTACTTCGGCGACCTCGACACCATGACCTACCGCGAATGGCTCGATCGCTATGCGACGCTGGCCGTCGGGGATGGCCGCACCGATCAGTACCCGTGGGCCGACATCACCTGGCAGCAGCGATTCGTGGAGATGCTGCAGCGTGCCGAGGCGCGCATGCACCCGAAGGATTCGGGCCCGGTCCCCACGATGTTCGCCGACATCTCGACCACCGACGATCCGCACGCGGCGATCGACGCGCTCGGCGGTGTCTACCCCGAGATCGAGACCGACATCCTGCATCCCGCGGACGTCGCCTTCTTCCTCGGCCTGTGCCGGACCCCGGGTAAGCCGGTCAACTTCGTGCCCGTCGTCGACAAAGACGTTCGACGGTGGTGGCGCAGCGACTCGCTGTGGCAGGCTCACGATGCACGCTACGGCGCGGACGCCGTCTGCATCATCCCCGGGCCGGTCGCGGTCTCGGGTATCACCCGTGTCGACGAGCCGGTGGGCGAGCTGCTCGATCGATTCGAGGCCAAGGTCGTCGACGATCTCGCCACCGCGGGCGCCGACCCCGACCTGATCACCGCCCGCAAGCAGGCTCCGGTACGAGACGCGGGCATCCTCGGTGCCGTGCTCTGGGCCGACGACGTCTCGTGGGCCGGCCGCATCGTGCCGAGTCCGGTTGCGCTGCTTGGCGATCGGGAGTCGTGGGAGGTCTCCTCGGAGCGTCGAGCCGAGCACGCGGCAACAGGCGCAGTGCTCGAACACGTGGGAGAGGACAGCTTCGAGCTGATCGTGCCGATCTCGGGATCGTCTGTGCGCATCCCGCTCCGTGTCGATCGGAGCATCGCCGACGGCGGCAGCCCTCGCATCGAGCGAGACGACGCAGCAGGTGCCATGCGCGAGATCCTCACCGTGGCAGCCGGCGGACGCCTCACCGACGTCGTCGACGGCGTCGCGGTCACCACCATCGGATGGTCGGCAGACGGGGTCGCCGACCACGCCGTCGTCACCGCCAACACTCTGCCTGCTCACCTCCACGCCGTCACACCGGCGCAGCCCTTCGGCTTCGCGGTGCCCGACACGCTCGTCGGAGCCTGCTGGCCAAGCGTTTTCGCGACGATCGGTGCTGCGACGACCGACGACGGCATTCCCGTCGTCGAGGGCCTGCTCGACCTCGTCCACCTCGACCACACCATCGAGACCGTCGGTTCCATCCCCGACCACGACACCGAACTCACCGTCGTCGCCCGCGCGGGCGACGTCCGGGACACGACGGTGGGACGCGTCATCGACGTCGCCGTCGAGGTGTCGGGGCCTGACGGTGAGATCGCCCGTATGACAGAGCGTTTCGCCATCCGTGGCCGCATCGGTGATTCCGAGCTCGACGACCCGCAGCGCGCCGGGGGAGCGATCACCGACGAGGCCGCGGCCACCCGGAAACCGCTGCGTACCGCGACGATCACCGCACCGACACGCATGAGTGCGTTCGCTGCCGTCTCAGGCGACCGCAATCCGATCCACACCGATACAAGCGCGGCAAAGCTCGCAGGACTCGGTGAGCCCATCGTGCACGGCATGTGGCTGTCGGCGGCGGCTCAGCACGTCGTCACCGCGGCCGACTCGCGCAACCGCATCCCGTCGCCGCGCCCGATCGTCGGGTGGACGGCTCGCTACCTCGGGATGGTTCGTACCGGCGATGCGGTGTCGGTCCGCGTCGACCGCGTCGGTCTCGATCGCGGCCGCGAGGTCGTCGAGGTGACCTGCAAGGTCGGCGACACCCTGGTGATGAGTGCCACGGGACTTCTCGCGGCTCCGCGCACCGTCTACGCCTTTCCCGGGCAGGGCATCCAGAGCAAGGGCATGGGACTCGACGCCCGGTCGCGTTCGAAGGCGGCCCGGGCGATCTGGGATCGCGCGGACAAGCACACGCGCGCGGCTCTCGGGTTCTCGATCCTCGCAGTTGTACGCGACAACCCCACCACGCTCATCGCCAACGGCACCACCTACAACCACCCCGACGGCGTGCTGTACCTGACACAGTTCACCCAGGTCGCCATGGCGACCCTCGGCGTCGCGCAGATCGCGGAGCTCAAGGAAGCAGGCGGATTCGTCGACGGCGCCATCACGTGTGGACACTCGGTCGGCGAGTACAACGCCCTCGCGGCATGCGCGGGAGTGCTCCCGCTCGAAGCCGTCCTCGAGGTGGTGTTCCAGCGCGGCGAGGCCATGCACCACCTGGTACCGCGAGATGACCTTGGGCGCAGCGACTATCGCATGGCGGCCATCCGCCCGAGCCAGTTCGGCCTCGCCGACGCCGACGTCGAGTCGTTCGTCGCAGAGGTCGGGGAGTCGATCGGCGAGTTCCTCGAGGTGGTCAACCTGAACCTTCTCGGCTCGCAGTACGCGATCGCGGGCACGGTCCGCGGTCTCGAACACCTCGAAGACGAGATCGAACGTCGTCGAACCGAATTCGGCGGCAAGCGATCGTTCATCCTCGTTCCCGGCATCGATGTGCCGTTCCATTCGACAGTGCTGCGAGCCGGTGTGCCCGAGTTCCGCGGCAAGCTCGACGAACTGCTGCCCGCACAGATCGATCCCGACATCCTCGTCGGGCGCTACATCCCGAATCTCGTGCCGCGGTTGTTCACGCTCGACCGTGCGTTCGTCGAAGAGATCGCGGCACTGGTGCCGTCCGATCCGCTCGACGCCGTCCTCGCCGACTGGGACACCCACGCGGCCGACCCGGCGGGCTTGGCGCGCATCGTTCTCATCGAGCTACTCGCCTGGCAGTTCGCCAGTCCTGTGCGCTGGATCGAAACCCAGGACCTCCTCTTCGGCGCAGCCGAGCGCGGCGGGCTGGGCATCCAACGGTTCGTCGAGATCGGCCTCAAGGGTGCGCCGACGCTCGCAGGCCTGGCGACCAACACTCTCAAGCTCGACGACTACGGCTCGGCGACAACCGAAGTGGTGAACGTCGAGCGCGATTCCGACGTCATCCTCGCCAAGGATGCCGGCCCCGAGCTCGACGATGAACCCGTCGAAGACGCGCCTGCGCAAGACACCGGTGCCCCGCACGACGCTGCGGCGAGCACGCCCGCTCCCGCGGCGGCAGTGCCTGCTGCTCCGAGCGCGCCCGCAGGCGCTCCGCGGCCCGACGACGTCTCCTTCGGGCCGTCGGACGCGGTCCGTGCAGTCGTGGCGCTGTGGACCAAGATCCGCCCCGAGCAGATCGGTTCGGCCGACACCATCGAGGCGTTGTGCGACGGCGTCTCGTCGCGGCGTAACCAGCTCCTGCTCGACATCGGTGGCGAGCTCGGACTCGGCGCGATCGACGGAGCCGCAGAAGCCGACATGGTCGCGCTCGCCGCGACGGTGGACAGCCTCGCACGTGGTTACCGCCCGTTGGGGGCGGTCCTCACCGACGCGGTGTCCGATCAGATCCGCAAGGTACTCGGCCCCGTCGGAAAGCGGCAGGCCTACATCGCCGATCGGGTGACGGGCGTGTGGCAGCTCGGTCCCGGCTGGGGACTGCACACCACCGTGGCACTCGCCCTCGGTACCCGCGACGGAGCCAGCGTGCGCGGAGGCGACCTCGGCGATCTGCTCGACGGACCGCTCGCCAACACCGACGCGCTCGACGCTCTCGTCGACCGCGCCGTGACCGCGGTGGGTGCGTCGCGCGGTATCGCTGTCGCCAAGCCCGCGGCCGACACCGGCGGTGGCGCGACGGTCGACGCGGCAGCACTCGGTGAGTTCACCGAGCAGCTCACCGGACGCAGTGGCGCGCTTGCCTCTGCCGCGTACACGGTGCTGGCCAAACTCGGACTCACCGAGGACGACGCCGCGCCCGAGATCGCGGAGAACGTCGACGCGCACCTGGTCGAGCGGGTCAGTGCCGAACTCGGCTCGGACTGGGCGCGCACCGTCGCGCCGGCGTTCGACGCGGAGAAGATCGTCCTCGTCGACGACCGATGGGCCACCAGTCGCGAGGATCTGGTCCGCATCTGGCTGACAGCCGACGCCGACCTCGCCGACCGCCACGACACGATCGTCGAGTCCTTCGCGGGTGCGGGACAGACTGTCGCGCAACATGCCACGTGGTGGCAGGGCAAGGCTCTCGCCGCAGGCGAGGCGACCCGCGCGCAGATCTTCGGCGCCATCGCCGCCGCGGCACAGGCGCCGGACGCGGGTGAATGGTCCGACGAGATCGCCGTGGTGACCGGCGCGGGTAAGGGATCGATCGCCGCAGGTGTGATCGGCCGACTGCTCGCGGGCGGAGCGACGGTCATCGCCACGACGTCGAAGCTCGACTCCGGCAAGCTCGCCTTCTACAAGAAGCTCTACCGGGAGAACGCGCGTCACGACGCGGCGCTGTGGGTCGCCCCGACCAACATGGCGTCGTACACCGACGTCGACGATCTCGTCGAATGGGTCGGCAGCGAACAGACCGAAAACGTCGGCGGCACAACGGCTGTCATCAAGCCTGCGATGAAGCCGACGCTGCTCTTCCCGTTCGCGGCACCCCGTGTCGCCGGCGACCTCACCGACGCCGGGGCGCGCGCAGAGCTCGAGATGAAGGTCCTCCTCTGGTCGGTGGAGCGGCTCATCGCGGGGCTGTGTGAGATCGGCGCCGATCATGACATCGCGGCCCGACTGCACGTCGTGCTTCCCGGATCGCCCAACCGCGGGATGTTCGGTGGCGACGGTGCTTACGGCGAGTCCAAGGCCGCACTCGATGCACTGGTCACCCGCTGGGGAGCCGAGGAATCGTGGGGTGCGCGAACGACTCTCGCGCACGCACTCATCGGGTGGGTGCGCGGCACCGGGCTGATGGGCCACAACGACGGCATGGTCGCGGCTGTGGAGGCAGCGGGCGTGCGGACGTGGAGCACCGACGAAATGGCGGCACAGCTCCTCGGACTGTGCACGCCGCAGCAGCGAGTCGCTGCCCGGGACGAGGCGATTCTCGCCGACTTCACCGGCGGCCTCGACCCGTCGATCGATCTCAAAGCCCTTGCCACGGACCAGGACGACGCCGGCGAGGTCGAGGCGGAGGCCGACGAACTCGACGACGCCACGGTCGCTGCGCTACCCGCGCCGGCCCGCGCCGCGAAGTCGATGGCGCCCGCATGGCCGTCGATCGATGCGCGCCCCGAGGATCTCGTGGTGATCGTCGGCGCCGGAGAGCTCGGACCCTACGGTTCGTCGCGCACTCGGTTCGAGATGGAGGTCGACGAGAAGCTCAGCGCGGCAGGCGTGTTGGAGCTTGCCTGGAACACCGGTCTGATCGTCTGGGACGACGCACCCAAGCCGGGCTGGTATGACACCGAGACCGGCGATCCGGTCGACGAGGCCGACATCGCAGAGCGCTACCACGACGCGGTCGTCGAGCGTTGCGGCATTCGGCGCTACGGCGATGAAGGCGCGATGGTCGACAACACCTCGCCGCTGCTCACGTCGATCTTCCTCGACGAGGACCTGAGCTTCACCGTCAGCTCCGAGGAGCAGGCAAGGGCATTTGCGGCCGCAGATCCGGACAAGACCAGGATCGCTCCGATCTCCGACACCGGAGACTGGCGGGTTACCCGTCTGGCCGGCACCGAGATTCGCGTGCCCCGCAAGTTCGAGCTGAGCCGGACCGTCGGAGGCCAGATCCCGACCGGGTTCGACCCGACCCGCTGGGGTGTCACGCCCGACATGGTGGAATCGATCGATCGGGTTGCGCTGTGGAATCTCGTCGCGACCGTCGACGCCTTCCTGTCATCGGGATTCACCCCGTCGGAACTGATGCGGTGGGTGCATCCGGGACTCGTCGCGAATACCCAGGGAACCGGTATGGGTGGCATGACGTCGATGCGTGAGCTGTACGTCAACACCCTGCTCGGCGAGGCGAAAGCCAACGACATCCTCCAGGAGGCGTTGCCGAACATCGTTGCCGCACACGTCGTTCAGTCGTACGTGGGAAGCTACGGTGCGATGATCCACCCGGTCGCTGCCTGTGCGACGGCCGCGGTGTCGGTCGAGGAGGGCGTCGACAAGATCCGTCTCGGCAAGGCAATGTTCGCGGTGGCGGGCGGATTCGACGATCTCGGTATCGAAGGCATCGTCGGATTCGGTGACATGTCGGCGACCGCGGAGTCGGCGAAGATGGCCGCACGCGGAATCGACGAGCGCCGGTACTCGCGTGCCAACGACAGGCGACGCGGAGGATTCGTCGAATCTGCCGGTGGCGGAACCATTCTGCTCGCTCGCGGCGACGTCGCGGCACAGCTCGGACTGCCGGTCCTCGGTGTCGTCGCCTGGGCGCAGAGCTTCGGCGACGGAGTGCACACGTCGATTCCCGCACCGGGACTCGGAGCGCTGGGAGCCGCACGTGGGGCGCTCGCCTCGCCGTTGGCCAACGCGCTGGGTGCACTCGGCGTGAGCGCCGACGACGTCGCGGTGGTGTCCAAGCACGACACCTCGACGCGTGCAAACGATCCCAACGAGTCAGAGCTGCACGAGCGACTCGCCGACGCGATCGGCAGGACGCCCGGTGCACCGCTGTTCGTCGTGTCGCAGAAGTCGCTCACCGGCCACGCGAAGGGTGGCGCGGCGGCATTCCAGCTCATCGGGCTCTGCCAGGTGCTGCGCGACGGGGTGATCCCACCCAACCGCAGCCTCGACTGTGTCGATGAGCAGATGCGCGACTACCCCCACCTGGTGTGGGCGCGTGAGCCGCTCGCGCTCGGTGATCGGTTCCCGCTCAAGGCGGGTCTGCTCACCAGTCTCGGCTTCGGTCACGTCTCGGGTCTGATCGCCATCGTCCATCCGGAAGCCTTTGTCGCAACCCTGGATTCGGATCAGGCGCAGAGCTATCGCGATCGGGCCGCACGCCGCGAACGTGACGGTGCACAGCGGCGTCTGGTCGCGATGTGCGGCGGCGAGCCTGCGTACCGTCGTCCTTCGGGTCGACGTCTCGACAGCACGCTCGACGAGCACGATGCCGAAGCAGGGCTGCTGCTCGATCCGGGTGCACGCCTCACGACCGATGGCGCCTACGGCGTCGCGGCCGATGGGCGCTGACGCGATGGCCGTACTCGGGGTGGGGATCGACGTCGTGTCGATCCCGGAGTTCGGAGACCAACTCGAACAGGTCGGCACGAACTTCGTCGAGAGATTCACGGTGGGCGAGAGACGTGACGCGGCAACGGGTACGGGTGAGGACGCTCGTCACCTCGCGGCACGGTGGGCGGCGAAGGAGGCGGTGGTCAAGGCGTGGTCGGTGAGCAGATTCTCGCGCTCGCCGCTGCTGCCGCTGATCCGGCACAGCGATATCGAAGTCGTCACCGACACGTGGGGCCGTCCGGCGATCAGGTTGTCGGGGGAGATCGCCGAACACCTCCGTGAGACGACCGTGCACATTTCGCTCACGCACGACGGGAACACCGCTGCCGCGGTGGCGATCCTGGAGGGGAGCTGACCGGCCGGTGCGCAATCCGTGTGCGGTGCAACGGATTCAGCTACCGGTCGACTCCTCGAGCAGGAGGTAGCCCGCGAGCATGCGCTTGAGTTCGTCGACCGTTGCGTCGTGATCGTGGCCGTCCTGCACCGAGAAACTCAACAGCGAGTACGCGGTGTGGACGAGAACCTGAGCCATCATCTCCCGGCGGCGTCCCTGCGAGGGGATCAGCGGGGCAAGAAGGCGAGCCACCTGCTCGGCGAGTACGCGCTCGTTGAGTGTCGCCGTCGCGCGGGTCGCAGGAGTCGACTGGACAGCGAGCCAGACCGCGCGGCGCGACGGATCGTCGCGCCAGAGCGTCGCGAGATGGTCGAGGAACTTCTCGAGCAGGTTCGGCCATTCGAGCGAGGGCACCTCCGACGCGAAGGCGGCGAGCTCCTCACGGACGCCGACCGTGTCCTGTCGGTCGAGTTCGCAGACGATGACGTACTTGTTGGCGAAGTACTGATAGAGGGTTCCGATGGGAACGCCCGCGCGAACGGCGATCTCCTCACAGGTGAGCGATTCGAAACCCACCTCGGTCAGCAGATCGCGCGCCGTCGCGAGCATCGCGGAGAACTTTCGTTTGCTGCGCTCCTGCGTCGGGCGTTTGCGCGGCACCAGGGGTTCGGTACTCATCGGTTCGATCAACTCGGTTCGATCAGCGCCTGTGGGTCACACCGACAGGTCGCGCCTGAGCTTGGCAACGTGCCCGGTGGCACGCACGTTGTACTGCGCGAGCTCGATGGTCCCGTGGTCGACGAGGAACGTCGACCTGATCACGCCCGTCACGGTTTTGCCGTACAGCTTCTTCTCGCCGAATGCTCCCCATTCGGTCATAACCGACTTGTCCGGATCGGACAGCAGGGGAAACGTCAGACCCTCGGCGTCGGCGAACTTGGCGAGCTTCTCCGGCTTGTCGGGGGAGATACCGACGACGGCGATACCTTGTCCGTCCAGTTCAGCGAGGTTGTCGCGAAAGTCGCACGCCTGCTTGGTGCAGCCGGGCGTCGACGCCGCGGGGTAGAAGTAGACGATGACCTTGGTATCGGCGTAGTCGGAGAGCGATACCGATTCGCCGTGAGCGTCGGTGAGTGTGAAGCCGGGCGCGGTGTCGCCGACGGCAAGACGGGATGTGCCAGACATGGTCGTCAGGCTAACCGATAGGGCAGGTCGACCGGGTGATCGACCCTCAGCCGGGCAAACCGGGCACCTCCTCGACTCGCTCGTGCAGGACGAGGCTCGCCACGTCGCGATGACGTATTCTCGACATGTCGTTTGCTCTGTCGACGCGCGCGAGCCTGCCGTGGCCGCTGCGTCGACGGCGTTCTGGCGGAAAGACGCGGATCGGTGAGTCCGCATGTGTAGTGAAAAAGTCTGGGAGGACAACTGTGGCCGGCGACACCGACCGTATCGAACAGGACATCGTGCAGGCGCGCGAAGACCTGGCCAACACACTTGACGAACTCGCGGTTCGGGTGAGTCCCGAAAGGCTTGCCGACTCCGCGAAGACCAAGGTGATCGCCTTCGTCAACAAGCCGGCGGTCAAGATCTCACTCGCGGTTGCCGGGGCAGTCGTCTTGGTTGTCGTCGTCCGCAAGGTGATCGCGTGACGCGTGCTCGTCGCTTCAAGGCTTCAACTTCTTTGAGTACTTCAGAAACTTCTTTCATTGGTCTGAGTGGGCAGAAGTCGTCCCGTTCGCGCGTGCGCCGTGTGGGTGCGCTCGCGGCGGCCGGTTTGGTTGTTGTCAGTGCGGCGGCGTGCTCTCAGTCGCCGGAGTATTCCGACACCGTCACCAATGCGCCTGCGCTGCAGTCGTTTGCGCAGCCGACGATCTCGGTGACCGGATGGCGTGACCGTCCGATGTCCGACCATGCGGTCGGTGTCATGCCTGGCGCCCCTGTGAAGGTCGCGGCGCAGAACGGCAGTCTCACGTCCGTCGTCGTGTCGGGGCCTGATGGTCCGGTCGCGGGCAAGGTGTCGCCCGACGGCGGTACCTGGGTGTCGAGTCAGCCGCTCGACTTCGGTGGCGATTACACGCTGACCGCCGCGGCAAAGGGCGTCGAGGGCGATGGTGCCCGCAAGATCAGCTTCACGACGGCGTCCGCGGACTCGCTGGCATCGGCGTCGTCGGTGGTCGAGGACAACGAGACCGTCGGTGTCGGCCAGACGGTTGCGATCAACTTCGACACCCCTGTCGCCAACAAACTCAACGCCCAGCGCGCGATCACGGTGACCGCCGACCCGCCGGTCGAGGGTGCGTTCTACTGGCTCAACGACAGCATGGTGCGTTGGCGCCCCGAGCATTTCTGGAAGCCGGGCACCAAGGTGCACGTCGCGGCCAACCTCAAGGGCATCGACCTCGGTGGCGGGGTATACGGCAGCAATAACCTCGAGACCAACTTCAAGGTGGGGCGCAGTTTTGTCGCGGTCGCCGACGACAAAACCAAGAACATCACCGTCTCGATCGACGGCAAGGTCGTCAAGACGATGCCGACCTCGCTGGGCAAGGATTCGACGCCGACCAACAACGGCATCTACATGGTCGCCGAGCGTGAGCCGAGCGTGATCATGGACTCCTCGACGTATGGGGTGCCGGTGAGCTCGCCCGGTGGCTATCGAGAGACCGTGTATGACGCGACTCGAATCTCGTTCAGCGGCATCTACGTTCACTCCGCGCCGTGGTCGCTTGGCGACCAAGGCGTCGACGACGTGAGCAACGGATGCCTCAACGTGAGCCCCGCCAACGCGGAGTGGTTCTTGAACAACGCACTCCGAGGCGACATCGTCATCGCGAAGAACACCGTCGGCGAGCCGTTGCCCGGCGACGACGGCCTCGGTGACTGGAACGTTCCGTGGGATGTGTGGAAGAAGGGCAACGCATGAGTTCCCGTGCGGGAGAGGCCAAAAAGGGCTTGTGAACAGGCGATTTCACTTCTGAGGCAGTGACCCTGTAAGGTTCTTTCTCGCACGGCCAAGCGCCATTAGCTCAATTGGCAGAGCAGCTGACTCTTAATCAGCGGGTTCGGGGTTCGAGTCCCTGATGGCGCACAGCGAACGCCCCTCACCGGTTTCAACGGTGAGGGGCGGTTTTCTTTGTCGGCCCATCACCGGCGATAGCCGATCGCCGATTGCCTTGCCGACGACGCTAGCGTCGGATGGCGACGGTGATCGCCACGACGCCGAGGGCACCGAGCGCTGCGAGTCCCGCGCCCATGGTCATCGCCCCTGCGGCGCCCGGGCCACCGACGACAACCAATACCCCGACCAGTGCGGACGAGATCGCATTGGCGATGAGTTCTGCGGTGCCGACCCCGGCGGCGGCCTTCGACCCCTCGACCGGATCATCTGTGCTGCGCATCGCCGCGACGCTCAGGTGCGGGAAGGCGAGTCCGACACCCGCTCCGGCAAGCAGGAGTCCCACCACCCAGATGACCGCGATCCATCCCGCGTTCGCGTGCAGAGTCGCGGCGAACAGTGTCAGGCCGATGGTCATGAGCACCGGGCCGAGGACCATGAGTCGCCTTCGGGTCTGTTCGCTGTCAACACTCGCGCTGAACAACTGCACGACACTCCAGCCAATCGACACGGTGGCGCCGAAGATTCCGGCGATGAGGGGCGACATCCCCGCGAGTTCCTGACCGAACTTGGGGAGAAAGATCTCCGCCATGGCCGCGGCACTGAGAATGCCGAGGACGATGTAGAACCACTTCAACGGATTACCGCGCTGATAGGTGATGTGCGGCAACACCGGAGACGACGCGCGGCGATCCACCATGACGAAGGCACCCAGGAGTGCCACACCGGAGACGAGTGCGACGACGGTGGGTCCGCCGACAGGCACGACCGCAGCGATACTGAATGCCGTCGCAGCCAGGACGAGCACCGTCAGCGATGGCACCGGAACCCGGCCGAAGTCGTCGGATTCCGCACTGCGCCTGGGTAATCCGCGTACCGAGAGCACACCCAGGATGATCGCGACGACGGCGAGCAGCCAGAATGCTCCCCGCCAGAAGTTGATTTGGGCGAAGACGCCGCCGATGGTCGGTCCGAGGAGTGTGCCGAGCCCCCACATCGCCGAGACCAATCCCGTGGCGCGTGTCCAGAGATGTTCGGGGAGTGCATCGCGGATCACGGCGTAGCCGAGCCCGGCGAGGAGTCCGCCTCCGAGCCCTTGCAGCACCCGTGAGGCGAGGAGGAGTTCCATGTTCGGTGTGAGCGCGGCGCCGACCGAGCCTGCTGCGAACAGCAGGAACGCGATCAGGTAGGCGCGTGCTGCGCCCCATGATGCGAGCGAACGAGCGACCAGCATCGACGCCAGTACCGATGCCACCATGAATGTCGTTGTCACCCATGCGAAGTAACGATCTCCGCCGATGTCGTCGACCGTCGACGGGAGGAGTGCGGCGGTCACGAAGGTGTTCATCGCGTAGACCGCGATGCCACCGGCCAGGACGAGTGAGGCGGTGATGTGTTCGGCGCCGAACAGTTCGCGCCAGCTTCCGGATTGTGTGCCTGCGGATGCGTTGTCTCTGGAATCCCCAGGCGTTCTCGTATCTTCGGTCGTCATGTCGGCTACGCTAGAACCTGAACTAAAGTTGAGGTCAAGCGTGAACGAGATCAAACCAACCCCGACCGATCTGCTCACCGTCGGCGACGTTGCCAGGCGCACGGGAGTCGCGGTATCGGCTCTGCACTTCTACGAGCGCGAGGGGTTGATCTCCTCGACACGCACCTCCGGAGGCCAACGACGATTCGCTCGGCACGTGATCCGGCGTGTGTCGGTGATCCAGGTGGCCAAGCGCATGGGTATCCCGCTCGCCGAGGTGGCCGAGGTCTTCTCCGAGCTGCCGCAGGATCGCATGCCGTCGAAAACCGATTGGCGACGCATCGGGGAGCGGTGGCGCGGCCGGCTCGAAGCTCGACGCAAAGAGATCGAGCGCATGGAAGAAGAACTCGTGGAGTGCATCGGATGCGGGTGTGTGTCCTTGCGGAGTTGCCGTGTACTCAACCCCGACGACGAACTCGGCGTCGACGGTTCGGGTCCGCGGCTGCTCCCGGCGATCGATCCTGACGACGACTGAGCCATGTCGGGCGACTCGGGCATTCGGTAGATCTCGTACACTGGTGGCGCGCCGTCGCGCACAGTCATTTGATCCATGTCTGCGGTTCCACACAACGGGACCGCAGATCGTTTGAACATCGGGCAGGAGTCACATGGGGAGCGGTCGTATCCAGCGACGCGGGTTGTTGATCGTTGGAATGGTGGTTGCCGTGGCTGCGCTGCTGAGCTCCTGCTCGCAGACGGCGAAATACTCCGAGAACGTGCAGAGTTCAGCACTTTTCGGCGATCTCCTCATGCCCGGCGTCGAGATCACCGAGTGGGCCGACCGGCCGCTGATCGATCAGGCGGTCGGCATTCAGCCCGGCGCGCCGATCACCGTTCAGGCCAGCGAGGGCGCCCTGACCAACGTGCGCATCGACAAGGCCGACGGCACGCCGTTGCGCGGAAGCCTCAGTGAGGACGCGACGCGTTGGACGAGTGCCGAGCCCCTCGGCTACGCGCGCAACTACACCGTGCAGGCCGACGCCAAGGGCATCGGCGGCACGAGCACCAAGCGCGTCTCGTTCACAACACGGGCGCCTGCCAATCTGACACAGGCGTACCTGACCCCGTCCAACGGCGAGACCGTCGGTGTCGGCCAACCGGTCGCCGTGAAGTTCGACGAGCCCATTGCCGATCGCAAGGCGGCGCAGCGCGCGATCACGATCACCACCAACCCCCAGGTTGAGGGCGCCTTCTACTGGATCAGCGATACCGAGGTCCGCTGGCGGCCGAAAGAGTATTGGAAGCCGGGAACCAAGGTTTCCGTCGCGGTGAACACCTACGGCATCGACCTGGGCGATGGCGTCTTCGGGCAGGAGAACCTCAAGTCGAGCTTCACCGTCGGTCGTTCGATGGTGGTGACCGCCGATGACCGCACGAAGCAGGTTGTCTTCAATCGCGACGGCAAGGACATTCGCAGCATGCCGACGTCGATGGGCAAGCCGGGTACCGAGACCGACAATGGTGTGTACCTCGTGTCCGACAAGCACGACAACATGATCATGGACTCCTCGACCTACGGCGTTCCCGTCGGTTCCGCCGACGGCTACCGCACCCCGGTCGACTACGCGACCCGTATGTCGTACAGCGGCATCTTCTTCCACTCCGCACCGTGGTCGGTGTGGGCGCAGGGCAATACCAACACGAGCCACGGGTGCCTCAACCTGAGTCCCGACAACGCGCTGTGGGTCATGCAGAACACGCTGCGCGGCGACCCGGTGATCGTCAAGAACACCGCGGGCGGGACGCTCTCGGGCACCGACGGACTCGGCGACTGGAACGTCCCGTGGGCTGTCTGGTCGAAGGGCAATGCCTAGCACCTACTGTGACACCAGCCACTGTTACGATCGACGGTGACATAGTTTGCCGACGATCGAGGTGTACAGCATGGCCGAGCGCTCCCCGTGGGAAACCGACGACCTGACAGCGGTGCGCGATCTTGCTCGCAGCTTCTGCGAGAAGGAGATCAAGCCGAATATCGAGAAGTTCATCGAGCAGCACCACGTCGACCGTGAGCTGTGGAACAAGGCCGGTGAACTCGGCCTGCTGTGCATGTCGATTCCCGAGGAGTACGGCGGAGGCGGCGGAACGTTCGCCCACGAGGCGGTGCTGATCGAGGAGCAGGCGCGCATCGCGGACTCGTCGTGGGGCGCGAGCCTTCACAACGGGATCATCGCCCACTACCTCCTTGCCTACGGGTCGGAGGAGCAGAAGCGCACCTGGCTCCCGAAGATGGCGTCGGGCGAGGTCGTCGGGGCCATCGCCATGACCGAGCCGGGCACCGGATCGGACCTGCAGGCCGTGAAGACCAAGGCAATCCGCGAGGGTGACGAGTACGTCATCGACGGCTCGAAGACCTTCATCACCAATGGCGGCCAGGCCGACCTCATCATCGTCGTCGCCAAGACCGACGTGAGTGAGGGTGCCAAGGGAATCTCGCTCGTCCTCGTCGAGGCTGATCGTCCCGGGTTCAGGCGTGGTCGTGTGCTCGACAAGGTCGGGCAGCGCGGACAGGACACCTCGGAGCTCTTCTTCGACGGTGTTCGCGTGCCGACGTCGAACCTGCTCGGCACCGAAGAGGGGCAGGGCTTCATTCAGCTCATGCAGCAGCTCCCGCAGGAGCGTCTGATCATCGCCGTCGCGTCGACCGCCGGGATGGAGGTCGCGCTCGAGCACACGCTGGCCTACACCAAGGACCGCACCGCATTCGGCCGACCCATCTTCGGTTTCCAGAACACCAAGTTCAAGCTCGCAGAGGTCGCCACCGAGGCGCGCATCGCCCGCGTGTTCACCGACGATTGCATCATCAAGCACCTCGACGGCAAGCTCGACATCCCTACTGTCGCGATGGCCAAGTGGTGGACCAGTGAGCGGGCGATGGCGGTGGCCGACGAATGTCTGCAACTGTTCGGTGGCTACGGGTACATGAACGAATACCCGATCGCGCGCATGTGGGCCGATCAGCGGGTGCAGAAGATCTACGCGGGCACCAACGAGATCATGAAGGAGATCATCTCGCGCAGCCTCTGAGGCCGAGAGGTTGGCGGTTCAGTCGGCGAACGCCGCGAGCATCGCCAGTTTCTCGTAATCGGACGAGCCCGGCACCGCGGTGTAGACCAAAAGTGCTTGCGCGGTGCTCGGATCGAACAGCATCTGGCACTGCACCTCGATGACGCCGAGTGAACCGTGCACGATTCGCTTGTCGGTGTCGGTCAGCGTGACGCCGACATCGTGCCGGCGCCACAGCTCCGCGAACTCGGTGCTCTCGGCGAGTAGTGCGTCGGCGACTTCTGCTGCACGCGAGTGTGGTCCGAGCCGCGTGACCGCCTCCCGCAATCTGGCCGTGTGGGCCCGCGCATGCAGGGCGTGATCCTCGGGGAGAAAGCGCGCACGGGTGTCGGCGTCGGTGAACCATCGATAAGCAATCGATCGGCTCAGCCCGGTGAAGACACTGTCGTCACCGACGAGCGCGGCAGCCAGCGGGGTCTGTACGAGAGTCTCACCGGCACTGTTGACGACCATGGCCGGAGTGTCGGTGAGGCGGTCGATGATGCGCAGCATCCCGGGGGAGATGTGATCATCGCGGCCGAGGTGGTCGGGCGCGTTGTGTCCTGCCAACCGGAACAGGTGGTCGCGTTCGGCGAGGGACAGGTGCAGTGCCCGCGCTATGGCCGTGACCATCTGGTCCGACGGCTGCGGCCCACGTTGCTGTTCGAGTCGCGTGTAGTAGTCGACCGACATTCCTGCGAGCGCCGCGACCTCCTCGCGCCTGAGCCCCTGCGTCCTGCGGCGCTGTCCGACGCCGAGGCCGACGTCGGCGGGTTGCAACGACTCCCTGCGCCGACGGAGGAACTCGGCGAGGCCCGCTCGATCGACGGTGCTCACCGTGCTCGCTTCGAGGGCATCGGCTTGTCAGTCATCTCTCCAGGGTGACCGATCGGACGGAGGTGAACCAGGGATCGTCGGTCCCCGGATATCGGGTGCCTTGTCGGCGTCGCACGAGAGGAGTGAACTCGGAGTCAGAACCGAGAACGGCGCACGGCCGGACCACACGGCAACGAGGAGACGACATGAAGACAAGCGGCAACACCATTTTCATCGCGGGCGCGACGTCGGGCATTGGACTCGGTCTCGCGCTGAGGCTGAAGGAGGCGGGCAACACGGTCATCGTCGGCGGGCGTCGTAAGGAGCTTCTCGACCAGATCGTCGCCGAGCACCCCGGGATCGAGGCGGTCCGCATCGACACCACCGACACCGACGACGTCACTCGCGCGGCCGCGGAGGTGACTCGACGTTTCCCGGAACTGAACGTGGTCGTCGCGATGTCGGGGATCATGCGGGCCGAGGACCTCACGACTCCCGACTTTCTGGAGACAGCGGCTCTGGAGGTCGACACGAACATTCTGGGACCGCTACGTCTGGTCGCGGCCTTCACCGATTCGCTCGCAGGTAAGGACGGGGCGACGTTTATCACGGTGTCGTCGGGTCTGGCGTTCACGCCGATGGTCGGCACTCCCACCTACAGTGCCACGAAGGCCGCTATCCACTCGCTATCGGAGAGCCTTCGGATTCAATTGGCGGACAAGGGTATCGCTGTCCTCGAACTGGTCCCGCCGGCCGTGCAGACAGACCTCATGCCAGGACAGGCCGACGCCGAGTGGGCCATGCCACTCGACGAGTTCCTCACCGAGGTGATGACACTGCTGCCCACCTCGGAGCGCGAGATACTGGTCGAGCGGGTCAAGCCGCTGCGGTTCTCCGAGGTGTCGGGTGAGCACGACCAACTTGTGACGATGCTGGCCCACCTCGGTTGAGGATGGCCGCACCCGGGTTGGCCGAGGTCACTTGCGATCTTTGATGATCTTCTTTACCTCGTCGGCGTCGATGTTCTTGGCTATGAGCTTGCCGCTCTTGGACTTTCGCACTGAGTACGTGTCCTTTTTCTTGCCCGGCGCAACGTGGAGCCCCGACTTCTTCGCGGCCTTGTTCAGATCTTCCAGCACGGGTGCAGATCGTAGAGCATGAAAGTGAACACCGCGCTACGACGCTGCGCCCACCGCTCCCGCGGTCACAGCTGCCGTGTGCGAGGTGTCCTTGGCCGAGGCATCGGGGTCTGCGGTTGCGTCGGGCATCGAGGTCGTGTGAGGCGTCGCCGTAGGGGCCGCTTCGTTGTTGCCGACCGCGCTCGCGGACTCAGATTGCGTGACTTGCGTTGTCTCCGAAGGCGCGTCCGAAACGGATTTCGGGGTGCTGGTCGTCGCGGGTTGCGTCGTCGGCGTCGTTGCGAGGGAGTAGGTGGTCGGGGCGGTCGCGGCGAGTGGGGCCGGCGCCGTCAGAGGCGCCGTCGGGCGCTGCGACGTCGCGAGCTTGCTCGAGACGGTGACAGAGTTGCTGCTCCTCGACGACGAGGTGGGCGATCCCTCGGGTAGTGGAAACACCGGTGTGGTCTGCGGAGTGAATCCGCTCCGGTCGTACCCGGCGTCGACGATCTTCTTGAGCGCGGGATTGAGCTGGTCTGCCAGAGCGTTCAAGCCCAGCATGCGCAGGGGTTGAAGGAGCGGGAGATTGTCGGTCGGCACGAGCACGTAGGTTGTGTCGTCGACCGTCTTCACCAGGTTGCGGGGATCGTTGATGTCGACGCCGGTGTAGTCGGTGTGAATCAGCAGATAGCCCGCGAATGCGTTTGCGACGGCCAGTGCGTTGAACGGATTGGTGGGGAAGTCGGACTCCAGGTCGTACTCGCGACTCACATCGATGACCCGATACCCGGTCTTACTGGGAGTCGAGGCCCCGCCGGTCGCCCGCGAGAATCCGCCGCTCGCACGTTGCGGATTTCCGAACACAACGAACGTGAGATCGTCGCGGCTGGGAGCATCCGCGTCGTGCGCGTGCGCGGCAACCCACATCGTGACGATGTATCCGGCCTGAGAGTAGGCCATCACGATCTTCTTGCCCGACGTCGAGGCGATCGCCTTCTGCAGGTTGACGGCTCCCTGCTGGAGCGCCACCGAACCGATCGACGCGGACGGGTATTCGACGGCCTTACACACATTCGGAGATCGACAGAGGTCGCCGCGTAGTTCTTGGCTCATCGGTGTACTGACCACCAGCTGATTGCCTGCGACGGTCAGAACAGTCGCGGCAGACCCGTTCGGTGCTGTCGCGACAGCCGCTATCGTCGCGCTCAGAATTGCCGTTGCCGCCAGCCGATGTCGCATGCGCGCTCTCGATTCGTTGTGCGACGCGCCCGATGCCGCATCGCTGAGCGGAAACGGCCGACGAAGTGGGCCGATCTTCCTGGATCGAGACTTTAGAACGCCAAAGCGCAACGCGCCACCAGAGCGCGGAGATTACTTCGAGTCCATGGGGGCACCGGGTGAGTGCTCGGAGCGCAGGGCGTCCATGAGATGCGTCCACGCCGTCGGACGCTCGTACGCGAGTTCAGCGACCACGTCGACCTTGTCCGGATCGGCCGGGCAGTGAGCCGCACCCCACTGCGCCATGGTGGCGACGACCGGGACGAGGTCGATGCCCTTGTCCGTCAGCGTGTACCGGGCCTTCTGTCGGTGCGTGGGATCGTCCTCGCGGGTGAGAATTCCAGCCGTCGTGAGTCGGTCGAGCCGGTCGGCCAGGATGCTGCTGGTGATGTGCTCTTCCGAGCCGCGGAGAAGTTCTCGGAAGTGCCTACGGTCGGCAAAGATGATGTCGCGCAGCACAAGCAGGGTCCAGCGGTCTCCCAGAATCTCGACAGCGAGGTTGATCGGGCATCGGGAACGATCTGTCGTGGCCATGCTTCACTCCTGTCCTTCTCCGTAGCGGACCACTTCACGGGCGATGAGGTCGACGACGTCGTCGGGCCTCGACAGCATGGGCCAGTGTCCGCTCACGAGATGCTCGACCCGCCATGCCTTCGGGACATCCGGGTCAGTCGCACGGCTTGCGGTCGAGATGTCCTCGGGCGACAGGGTGAAGTATGTCGTGGGCTGGTCCGAACTGGCGGTATGCAGCCGCGCGGGGTCGGTGACGGTGTGGCCCGGGTGCAGCGTGAATCGCTCGGCAAGTAACGTCCGGTCGGCATTGGTGAGGTCCCGTTCGTGTTCGAGCATGTGTGGCTCGGGTGGCAACCATACATCTCCCGCATCGACGATTGCCTGGCGCTCGTCCTCTCGTGCCGACGCAGAGTCTCCCCACCCGTCGAGCAGGGAACGTCCATCCTCGGGCATGAACCCTCCGAAGTGAACGAGTCCGACGACCTGAGCGCCCACACGGTCGGCAACCTGAGCGGTGACCATTGACGAATATGAATGACCGACGAGCACAACGGGATTCGTGCGACGAGTGACAAGCGCGGCGACCTGATCGACGTGGTCTTCGAGATGGACAGCGGCGATGGCTGGTCGGGACAGGTTGGTCTCGAGGCCGCGAAGGGTCACCGCCTCGGCTTCAATTCCTCTGCGGCACAACTCGTTTGCTGTTGGCTCCCACACCCAGGCTCCGGTCCATGCGCCTGGCACCAAGATCACGGTGGGTTGACTGTTCATCGTTGACACCTTTCTCTAAACTGCTCGTGTTTCGCGATCAGTTAAAGGCTATGGCAACTGATCGTGAAACACAACCAGTTGGCGAGGGGTTCGATCGCGGCGAAGGTTCCACGCATAGGGCAGTCAGGTGTGGGCATCCCGGCGGGGCCGGTCAGAATGGTCAGAACCAGGCGATCAAAAGCAGCGCGACGCCGAGGCCGAGGTCGAGCATGAAACAGGCCTCGGCAAGTGAACGAGGCACAACCTTGTTTCGGACGAAGTAGACCACGTCCCAGCCCGCGTGCCCGATGGCGCCGAGTGCGGCCAAATACAGGGCGGCGACGGGATTCACCACCATGGCGGTGAGCGCGATTGCGCTGAATCCTCCGAACGCCAGGGTTTGTGCCGTGAGTTCACGGCGGTCGATGTTGCGGCCGCGGAGGAAGCCGAAGGCGGCGAAACCGGCGCCCATGACGAGCAGGGTCGCGGTGGGGTCGAGCCCGGTGAGGCGTGCGAGGACGACGGCGATGCTTGCCATCCCGACCACGACCCAACCGCTGTGTTGACGGCCGATGGCACTCGCGGCCAGGTAGCACATGGAGGCGATGACGATGATCATCGCGGTCACATGGGAGTCTGCTCCGTTCGTGACGTTGAAAAACAGAGCGGCCAGGCCGAGGAGTGAGGGCCAGCGCCCCAGGATATGGCGCCCTATGCTCCTGTTCTGGCCTGCGTTGTGGTGGCTGTGATTCTCGAGATGAGTTTGCGTGTTCATACTCGAAGTCTCGGCCCGGCTCGTGCCCGGCCAACCCGTGAATCGGTCACGAATTTTCCGCGGAATTCCCGGGGCGGCACAGCCGAATCGAGATCCTGTTCGCGGTCACGGCGCAAAATCCACCCACCCGTTCTCGCGGGCTATTCGGTAGGCGCTGGATCGATTGTCGACGCCGAGTTTTCGATTGATGGTCGCGAGATAGTTCCGCACGGTGCCGGTGGAGAGAAAAAGTTCTCGGGCGACATCGCGGACGGCGCGGTCTTCTTGCGCGGCCGCGAGGACCTGGGTCTCACGTGCCGTCAGCGGTGATGGTCGCATGGTCAACGCGTCTGCGGCGAGTACCGGGTCGACGTAGCGTTGCCCCGCGTGGACTCGCCTGACGACGTCGGCGAGGGCGGTGGCGGGAGCTCCCTTGGCGAGGAAGCCTCGTGCGCCGGAGGCAAGGGCGGTACGCAGAGCATTGGGGTGCCCGTGGCCGGTGAGTATCACCCCGGCGCACCGCGGGAGTACCCGCTGCAGCTCTTCGATGACCCCGAGGCCATCCAGTTTCGGCATCTGTAGATCGACAACGGCGACTTCGGGTGTATGGAGCACAGCACGTTCGACCGCCTCCCTGCCATCGCGTGCGCTGGCGACCACGCGCAGGTCGGTCTCCCGCTCGAGTAGACCAATTAGCGCCTCCCGGATCAGCTCATCGTCCTCGGCGAGGAGGACTCGGATCGACTCGTTCACGGTGCCTTCCCGCTGTCGCGGGGCGATGCCAGGCTCAGCTCGAAGCGGTTCTCTCCGATGGGACCTGCGACCAGACTCGCGCCCATGACTGCGCATCGCGCCGACAGCGCCGCGAGGCCGGTTCCGCCGCCCGTGCTCGTCTGTGACGTTTTTCCTCGCGCCCCATCGTTGACTATCCGCATGGTCACCATGGAGGTCGTCGCGGAGATCAGAATCGACGCGGTACGAGCGTCGCTGTGGCGCAACAGATTTGTGACGGCCTCGCGAACGGCCATCGCCAGAAGGTTGGTGATGGGTGGCGGTATGAGGTCTGGCTTCTCGACGTCGATCGTCGTGTCGATTCCGGCTGAGTCGAGCACGAGCCGTGCGGACCGAAGTTGAGTCGGGAGATCGATGGCGGATTCTCCATGGATCGCGCGTCGTGCTTCGTGAAGCGTTCCGTTCGCGAGTTCACGGATGCTCTCGCTTTCCGCAGCTGCTCGGTCGGGATCTTGCCGGGCGAGATCGGCTGCGAGCTCGGCCTTGAGCGCGATGACTGTCAGACGCTGTCCGAGCACGTCGTGCAACTCGCGGCCGACGCGTAACCGCTCCTGTGCGGCTGCGAGTTCGGTGTGGGCCTCCCGACCATCTTGAGCTGCCAGCCACAGGCGGTGAATCCAGACCAGGACATGACATGTCGCCCACGCGGCCAGGGCGCAGCCGAGAGTTGTGAGAAGGCTCGGGATCGGCGACCCGTCGAAGATTTCGCCGCCGAGTGCCGCGGCGCCGCCGAGTATCACCGCCGCGATCACGCCACAGTGCCAGGTGAGCAGCGCACAGGCGGCGATGGCGAAGCCGGCGAGCCATACCCAGGGCGTTTCACCCGACTCCGTCCACAGGTGAGTCGGCGTCCACAGCGCTGAGCAGACGATGATCAGCAGCGTCGTCTTCTGAATACCTGCGGCGAGCACGGGTGCGGGTTCGACCGCGTTGCGCAGAACGGTCAACAGAGCGAACCCGTACAGGATGAGTCCAGCGCCGTATGCCACGGCGAGCGGTGCCGTCGGGGGCGCGGTGGACGACATCGCCATCATCGGGGCCCACCCGAAACTGGTCATCAAGAAGCCGAGGACGATCCAGCGCGGACTTCGCCACGGCGGCAGGACGTCGACGAGTCGGGACATGATCGTCAGTCCGCTGGTGGGGCAAATGCGGGTTGAAGGACGGCATTGATGAAATGAGCCGCGTCCGAGGGATCAAGCCTGCCGGCGGTGATCTCATCGGCGGCGGCGTTGATGACGACGTGGGTGGTGGTCAGTAGCCAGCTCACCGGCAGGTCATCCCGGAACCTGCCTTCTCGCTGCCCTCTTTCCAGCAGGTTGCGCATGCGTGCTTCAACCGTCTCGTGCAGCTCGCGGATTCGAGCAGCAGGCAGTTCCTTCTGGGCGGCGGCGAGGAGACCACGGGCCTGATCGACCAGTGTCCAACTGGATTCGACGAGGCGGCCGAGGGCCTCGGCGGGATCGTCGTCGAGCGGTACTTCGGAGAGAACGTCGTCGCCTCGCTTCAGACTCTCGACCACGGCCGCCTCGATGAGCTCCGCGCGGGTCTTGAAGTGCCCATAGAGGGTCATCCGGCCGACGCCGGCTTCGGCTGCGATGTCTGCGATGGAAGCGTCGGGATTCTTACGGAGAGCGATGGGAGTGGCCACTAAGATCGCGCCGCGGTTGCGTTGGGCATCGGCGCGTTGGTTGCTGGGACCGCCTTCCCTGCTCGTCGCAGCACCGGTGTGGTCCGTCGCGCTCACGTAGACCAACTCCTATCTCGTACGGAGAGATACGGGTTAGCATAGCCGGATACTCGTACACGGGTGCTTGATTTGGTCTCTGGCACGGCTGGCGCCGAGATCCGCCGAAGTCGCAGAAACGAAAAACGAGGTCCAAACCCGGCCAGGGATTTCCCTGTCGCAGGTCTGAACCTCGTTCTTTTGGGGTGAGCGACGGGACTCGAACTCCCGTGAGCGGATGACTTCACGATGCGTCGAGATACCTGATGGGGCGCCTGACCAGCGCCCAAGCGAAGCGACGGTGCATCCACATACGTCGGGTTACATCGCGATGCAACGGCGGCGTTGCATCGATCGTTGCATCAAGGTCTACTGCTCCCAGTCACGCCAGCGGTCGTCCATGATCCGTGCGGCGGCCCACCTCCGGGTGCCCGACGGGTGCGCTGCTGCCATGGTGTCTGCGTGGACTCTGGGTTCGGTGCCATAGCCGGTGAACTCTGCCGACGTTGAGCGGGGGAGCGCCAGCGGCCACTGCGCCGCATGTTGAACCAGCCATTCGGGGTGCGACCGACGCTCATCCCAGCAGTGTGTGAGCGCGCCGACGACCGCGGTGACAAAGGAGGTCATGGACTCGCACAGTCCGTCGAGAACGTCACTGCTGGACCGCACGATGAACTGATCGCGCATTGCAAGTTCGAACCGTCGCGACCGTGCGGTCCCGGCGCGTTCGGCAAAAACGAACGACTGGACCTCACTCCATTTCGGGTTGCGATAGAAGACGCGGATCATGTTGCGCCCGTCGACCATCAGCTGCATCTTCACGGCAGGTGAGCGGTGGGTCATTGCGTTTCGTGTCTCGCGCAACCACGGAAGCCACCCGTCCGGGCCATGGCCCTTATGAGTAGTCGCTGCGATCAGTGCACGCTGCATGTCCCCGCCTGGCGTGCCTTCGAGCCCCACCAGCGCCACATCAAGTGGACCTCGCGCCGGTCGTTGCTTTCGTCCTGACGTCTGAGTGGTTGACGCTAGCTTGGCCCAGTCCGCTTCCTGAAGTTTGATGATATCGCCCCAGTCGCAGGACATGACGTCGTGTCGCGCAATCGCTCCGACGATGAGAATCGCGGCTGCCATTCGATCGAGCGTCTGACCAAGGTGGAACAGGCAGTGTTCTGCTGATGCCGTGATCCGATGGGATCGGCGTTCGGCGTGGGCGTCTCTGGGGATGGCGGCGAGGTAGTCGGTGGGCGTGGGCTTCGACGGCGAGCGTTGCTTGTCGAGTGCGCTCCAGATCGCCTTGATCGCGTAGTTTTCCGCGTGCACGTCCTGGGCGTGGTCCTGCGCTGACAAGGATGCCAGCACCAGAGACTCAGCGGTGCCTGCGATCGACTGGATGAGATAGTCAGACAACATAATGCGAGTCCTCCAGTCGAGATATCCCGACCACCAGCCAAACCCACCCTCGTCGACGTCGAGCTGTGAAATCAGGTGCGCCTGTAGCTCGTTGAGGCGCGAGGTGGCAGGCGCGACGCGTTGACGGTAGCCGTCGGTGGGAGTCATAGCCCGTCATGCTATCGCCGCGTCAAAGACCTGAGATCATGCTGGTGAGATCCCCCTGAGTCGTGCCCTTTCGTCTCGTGGGCGCAGCCAGCAGGGAAGATCTTCAGTCGACGGCAGGACGGATGCCTGTGTGGATCTCCGGCAAACTGGTCGCCGAGCAGTTCCACCTGTTTCGTATGCGCCGCCCGCGCCGGGCGTGAATCGGAGGATGCCAGGTGTCTGCCAGTCGGCAGATGGAAGGCCTCGACGCAGAGCGATATACACCGCTAATGAGCTCCCCGGATTTCCGCTCCGACAACGGTAATCTCAGTGTCGTGACCTTCGGAATTTCGGCCCGCAGAATCAAGGCTCGCAACACTCAGCGCATGATCCGGGATTTGAAGGCCGGCCGGCCGACAGTCCCTCCTGTGAGGATGCCGACACTTCCCAGCTCCCGTGGGACCCGAAGTTGACCGGCAGAGGGCCGAACACCCGAGACGCGGTCGCGGCGCTCGTCGAGGCCTCCGCTGGCAGCGGATATCTGGGCCCGATCTTGGCATTCGCGTGTTTCATGGGCGTAATGCGCCAACTGCCCGGGCATCTCGATCTCGCTGATGTGGCGGCGAGCGAGAGTGTCGCCGAGTTCGCGACGCGGCGAATCGAAACCGTCGCCGCTGTCCACGGTCGGACGCTACTCACCCCGGTCCATATTGCGGCGCCCGGAGTTGCCTATGTGGTTCTCGACTCTGGCGATGCGGAACACGACACATTCGTCACTCTCGTGCGCCGGCCCGACATCCACGACGTCATCCCCGAGTTCGATCACTGGCGCGTGTTAGCTGTCGGCGACCCCGTGCCCCCCAACGAGATCGCGCTCGCGTAACAGTTCCCTTCGGCAGCGCGGCGCGGGGATAGAGCAGATGCGACGTTGGCTGTCGCCACGGTACGCCCGCCCGGATACCCGAGCGCGTGCAGTTGATGCCCATTCCAGCATTGCCCGCGAGCAGGGCAGCTCAGACAGCAGTCCTCGACGGCGCGGGCACGCGAAAAGCTGAGTTGTCGTGCCGTCACATCGGGATCGAACGGCCGAAGCTGCACGGTGAACCTTCCGCGCAGGTTGGGGAGAGTCCTCGGGAATCGATACGAGCAGCGCGCCCATGCCGTGGGTGACCAGCTGAGCCGCAGTTCTCTGCTCATACCTTGACGTACCTGCGGGCTTTGCGGCGTTGGGTCTGGTTGAGCTTCTCGACGACGGCGTCGGCGTCGACAGGTCCGTTGATGATCACGTTGATCGGTGCGGCGCGCGCAAGCAATTCGTTTACCAGATCGGTGAGGTTGCGGCGGTCGGCGGTCGGGTCAGTCGGCTTGTTGTCCGTCCCGTACTGGTTGACGGCGTGTAGTGCCGGAGGGAGGGAGTCGAGACCGACGATGCCGAGCCCGGCGCCGAGTTGGCCTTCGATCAGTTTGTTCGCCGCCCCACCCATGCGAGTGCCGAGAGAGGTACCCGTCGTGTTGTCGTAGGCGCCCAACAGTTTCGAGTTGGTCCACAAGTAGCCGTCGATGATGTTGTGGATGCCGACGTCGGCCGCGCTGCCGAGGCTGCCGGAAATGTTGGAGCCGAGGGTGTATTCCTGCGGCTTGTAGTTGCCCTTGCTGTTGAGGTCGGTGTCGGTCAAGGGTTGCACGGGCGGAAGCGTTTTCGGACTCGTGACCTCCGGAGTTTTTGTGGTCGTGGGTGTTCCCGTGTCACCGGTGTCCGTCGCAGTCGTCGGTGGGGTGGCTGCGGGTTGCTGGGCGTCGTTCGGCGAAGCAGCCGGAGCAGCAGGAGTGGGTGCTGCGCGCTGGATACCGGCGCGCAGCTCGTCGTCACTCTCCCGACCGGACATGCCCGATCCCCACGGAGCTCCACCACTCTTGTTGAAGATCTCGGCGGCAATCTCTGCTTGCTGCTCGGGCGTCGCTTCTCCGGCCGTCGGCGCATACTTTGTGCCACCATTCGCAGCCCACGTTTGCTTGGCGATCTGAAACAGCCCGCTCGCTTCATTGCCGCCGCTGTTGGCGTCCTGAATCTCCTGAACCCTGTCGGCTTTGCCGCCGCTCTCACGCTGCATCAAATGATCCCAGGCAGGATCGGACGACGAGTACGTGCCGTCGGGATTCTTCTTCAACGGGATCGTGTCAACCGTCGACGCAGCAGGAGCATCCGCCGTGGTGGTGAGGTCGCCTGTACCGGTATCAGCGGAGGTCAACCCGCCGCCACCGCCGCCCATCATGGCAGGCCAGTTCTCCACCCACACAGGGGTGACTCCACCCTTCTGCGCGTCGGCTGCCGAGTTGTACTTCGACCCGCCCCCGGAGTTACCCCACGACACCCCACCGCCACTGCTGCTGCCGCTCGACGACGACGAGGTTGCCGACGAGCCGATACCGGAACCAATCGGAGTCGACCCCGATGCCGACGTCCCCGACGACGGGGTGTCATCAATACCCTTGCCACCAGACGACTTCGACCCGCCAAACGAGTACGACTGCCGCGTATGCACATGATCGGTATGGCCGGCCCAGTCATCGCGGTAATACCCAGGCTGCGACGTACCCGGACCAACCAGTTGCCCGTCCGCCACACCGATCTGCTCACCCGTGTTCGGGTTCATCCAAATGACTTGCTCAAGCTCGGCGGCATCCCCTCTCAGAAACTCGGCGAACTTCTGCATGTCGTCGACCGATCCCGACCAATCGATGCCCTTGTTCTGGCCGTCTCGTTCCTGGTGTCCGGCATAGGTGGACGGCTTGACGTTGAAGCGTTTCCCGATGTCGTACACCCATTGCGGGAAGCCCTCAGATCCGTAGCTGATGTTTGTGCCGACAGGTAGGCCGTAGGGTTCGCGGGCAAGTCCTCCCTCAGCGAATGCAGGTAGCGCAGCGCGCAACGCCTGCCACAGTGGCATCCCCGCATTGAGTCGCGAGAAGATCGGCCAATAGCGGGCCGTGGATGCGGCAGTGTTGACCGATTCGCGGTTCGACAGCAGGGCGGGCACCTTGTCGTCGGTGGGGCCTCCTGATCCGCGCACCATACCGGTGGCGCGGCGGAACACATCGCTGAGTCGTCCACCTGCCGCGAGCAGTGGAATTTGGGGAACGGAGAACGTCTTTCCCGCAATGCCCCCCATGCCAGGGACGTGACTAAGCCAGCCAGGCACCGTGAACGATAGGCGTCCGACGGTGTTGTTCCAGAGTTTGGCGATTCCGTTGAATACCGCTTTGGCGGATTCTCGGATCGGTTCGAATATTGCGCCCGCAATCGACTTGATTTTGTCCGGCACCGACTTGAAGAAATTCACCACATCAGTGAATTTCTGCACGATCCAGTCTTTGGCCTTACCTATCGCGTTCGGGATGGTTTCCGTGAAAACTCGTACGAACGCCGAGAATCCCGCAGACAGGACACCCCACACCCAATCCCAGGCCACCTTGACCGCACCCCACACCGCTTCCCACACCGTTTGGAAGAACGTCGTTTGTGTTGCCACCCAAACGATTCCGGCGACGAGTGCGGCGATAGCGATAACGATGAGGCCGATCGGGTTCGCTGACAGAGCAACGTTGAGTACGGCCTGCGCGATGCTCCACATGCGGATACCGCCGACGATGGCCATGATGGCGGGCGCGAACTGCACGAGCGTAGGTATGAATGGGGTCAGGCTTATCACCAGACCACCCACCACCTGGGCCAACCCCACAAACTGTGGTGCAGCCTCCGCCAACCCCTGACCCACCGCCTGAATCGCCGGTAGCAGAACAGGGGCAAGCTGCTGCACCATCTGCGCAATGATTGGCGCCACCTGCGTGCCGATGACCTGAGCCACCTGCAACAGCACCGGCACAACCGCAGCCATCGCCGCCTGCGCAGATGTGAAGAACGTTCCTAGGGCATTCTGCCCAGTGGCGCCATTGACCCACGTTTGGATCTGCGTCAGGGTCCCCAAGATTCCGGCGAGTGGGCTGGTCCCCGCCGCGCCAGCGGCACGGAAGACCCCCGCAACAATCCCTCCGACCTGACCCAGGACCGCGCCGAACTGCTTGGCAATGTTCACCGCGTTGGTGAAGAACGCCTGCATCTGTCCCGACTTCTGCGCCTCAACGAGCATGTCGGACAAGCCTTTTGTCGCTCCGGCGATCCCATCGGTCATGGGGGCGAAAACCTGCGACGCACCTGCCCCGATCGCGGCGATGCCGGGGACAAGGTTGCCCAGTGCCCGACCGAAGTTCGCGGCCATGTTCGACGAGTAGCCGAGCATCGTCGACGTCAGTGACAGTCCGGTGGTCGAGTTGAGGAACCCGAGCGCCGATCGGGCGCCCTCGTTGAAGCCTGCCGCCACTCCCCGCATCGACGCTCCGAGAAGTGGAATGTAGTTGTCGGCCAGCGGCCGTACTTGCTCGGCGAGACCTGCGAACAGTTGGTCCTGCACTGAACGTTTCATCTCGTTCCAGGCCGGCGTGACCGCCTGGACCGCGAGGACGAATGCTCGGGCGTTACCCGACAGTTTCGCCATCGCGTCGGCGAACGGATCTGACCCGCCACTAGCGGCCGTCTTCTTCGGGTTGCGGGCCTCGTTGAGAGCGTCTTGTGCCTGCTGTGTGGCGTGGGTTGCGTCGGCAAGCTTCTGTTGTGCCGCAACAACTTCATCGGAGCCCTCAACGCCCTTGGCGCGGGTATCGGCTGCTTCTCGCGCGAAGTCTGCGTTGTCCCGCTGGGTTTCCATGAGCCGCTGCTCGGCCTGCTCTACACGCAATACGGCGCGGGCACGTTCACGCCCATTCTTGAAGTCACCCGCTGCGAGTTCCGCTTTCGCGTCCGCAAGGTCGAGTTGAGCGTCCTTCTCCGACAGCACCGCGCCACGCATCTCGAGATCGAGGTCACGAAGCTTCTTGCGGGCGTCGTCACGGGCGCGAGCGACGTCCTTCTGCGCGTCCTTCTCGTCACGTACCGCGCGAGACAGCCCGTACTCGGCGTCCCGCACCGCCTTGGCTTGCTCTGCGAGGTCACGAGCCGTGTCAGCCGCGCCACCACCTGTGGCCGACTTCCCCATTGCGGAGAACGCGTCACTCATCCCGCCGAGACCGACCTTCAGCGTTCCAGCGGCGAGCGCGAGGGCGCCGACACCGGCCGCAGCAGCACCACCCGCTGCGGCACCCACAGCCGCGAGCGCAGCAGCGAGCGCAGCAAGTCCCGGCAGCATCGCCCCCACCGCAACCGTTGCGCTACCGGCGATCGCCGTGAACTTGCCGAGAGTCCCGAGCATCCCGCCCAGAGATGCCGACATGCGGTCAACGCCACCGCTGTTGGCGTTCACGTTGATGTGATGGCTGCTGGGTAGTGATCGCAGGACGAGTGCCAGTCGTTCAACCTCGGCGATTCCGTGGACGGTGACGTTGATGACGATGTTGGTGTTGCCGTTGCGGCGAATACGGTCGAGGGCCGCGGACAGAAGTCTCAGGTCTGCCGTGTTAGCGCCGGTCTGCTCGACATGCAGAGTGGTGGTGACACGCTCGGGAACAGTGTTGAGGGCTGCCCGTACCTTCGTTGCTGCCGTGACTGCGGATCGGGCGATGCGGTCGAAAGACCTATCCCAGTGGTCTGCGGTGCGTCCCGAATAGTTGCGGGCGTCGGCTTCCATCCGCTGGAAGGACTGGCGGGCGGCACGCTCGGCGATCTTGATACTGCGGACAAGTCGCAGCGCGAGATCGCGGTCGATGTTGCCGTAGTTCAGCTTCGCATCGACATGGGCCTCGGCCCAGGGTGCTGTCATGCCAACCAATCCGCGCGCAGAGAGTCGCGCCCGGCCCGCGGCCAGTCAGCATGTATCTAGAGGGTATCGGGTGGCCCCTGCGGCGTTTGCCCTCGACGACGGGCGTGGCGGCAAAAAGGGGCGGGAAGGGGTGTGCCCGGCCTGTCGAAACCACGCGCACAAGTGGGCACAGTGTTGCTGTCACCTTTAAAAGTGTTGTCCCACAATGGAATTAACGAACAACACCTCGCCTTGTGTTGAGGTATGGTCTCCGGTCATGACACAAACGCAACACCATTGGTGGGACCACGAACAGCGGATCGACTACCCCGATGCCGGGCCAATCACGGCACGATCGGCCACGGTTTGGCAACTCGGTCAGGTGCGGGGGACACCCGGATACAGGCTCGCATTACGCATCACGCAGGTCGACGGCGTCGACACGATTCCCGAGCTGTCGCTGTGGCCGTGGTCGGGACACACTCCGGCTCTCATCCTTTCCCGTGACGAAGCTGCAGCACTCGCCGACGCGCTTCACCGAGCGATCGACCTTGTCGACTGCGAGATCGCCGCCGAAACCGCACACCTCAACCCCACGAGCCCAGCATGACCACCACTGAGCGGCGAGCAACTGCGCGCACCCAGGGCCGTCGACCGGCCCGCGCCGACGTCACCGCGGGATGGAGCCGACCCATTCAACGGTGGGCCAACGAGTGCCGGACCGCCGGATGCGCAGAGACCACCATCCGCACACGCGCTACATGCCTGCGCAACCTCGCTCGAACCCTGCAAGCCGACGTCCCTGATCCGGCGGCGGTGACGACCACCCAGCTTCGGCGGTACCTCGACGACCGAACCTGGCAACCGAGCACTTACCGCAACAATGCGAAAGCCATCCGCGCGTTCTACCGATGGCTTCACTCCAGCGGAGTGACCGCGGTGGACCCTGCTCTCACTCTTCCCGTCGCCATCAACGGCCACGTCGCGGATGAGATGCGCGCTCGAGCACTCGCTCGGCCCGACCGTCCGCTCACCGGTCCTGACCCGCTGCCTGTGCCCACCGAATGGGCAATGTGGATCGAAGACTTCCGCCGCTATATGCGCGCAGGTGGCCGCACCGAGCACTCCGTGCGTACACGCCTCGAGCATCTCAAAGCCCTGGCGCGAGCACTCGACCCTCTCGTTCCGAGTGAAGTGGTGCTCGACGACCTGATCGACTATCTGGCCGAGCGTGACGACTGGAAACCCGAGACACGCCGCAACATTCGAGGATCTCTCCGCGCATTCTATGAATGGGCAGTCGAGGCAGACGGCCGCCTCACCATCAACCCCGCTCAACGGCTACCCCGAGTGAAGCCCGGCCGGCCTGCGCCTCGGCCAGCTCCCGAGAACGTCTACGTCGACGCGCTCTCGGGAGCTGACGAGCGAACCCGACTGATGCTGCGACTGTCCGCGGAACTCGGCATGCGCCGTGCTGAGGTGGCTTGCGTGCACTCCCGCGACATCACGAGGGGAGACGGCGGCCATTGGTGGATTGTCGTGCACGGCAAGGGCCGCAAGGATCGCGTCTTGCCCCTTACGAACGATCTGGCGGCGGCTGTACGCGCCTTGGCTGCTTCCGGCTATCTGTTCCCCGGCCTCGACGGACGTGGCCACCTCTCCGCACGCTACGTCGGCGAATTGGTGCGGCGTCGACTCCCGGCCGGAGTAACCATGCATCAGCTGCGGCACCGATTCGCCACCCAGGCCTACGCGCATTCCCGCGACCTGTTGACCGTCCAACGACTCCTCGGCCACTCCTCGCCGGCCACCACACAGCGCTACATCGCAGCAGACGACTCCGCGATGCGCCGGATCGTCGAAGCTGTCGCCACGGCCGGTGACCGGCGATGACACGACCTTCGATCCACCACGCCGAATACATCACCAAGTCGGCCACCCACCGTTACGCCGAAGGCGCCTCGACGACGGCGCGAAACCGGCTCCCGCGCCACGCCAGCCTCCAAACCGCCGCGATCTACGCTCGCGTCACCGACGACCGAAAACGCGGCTCTGAAAACCAATGCCAGACAACAGCATTCCCGGACTCGAACTGCAAGAGATTGGTGACACCCGCGGCATCACCATGCCGGCGCTGATCTTCACCATCACCCGAGCGCTGCAACGCATCGAACTCGGCGCCGAATAGATGACTGTGCTTGACGAGCCAGCTCGTCGGCACGCCGTAGCGCCACGGCAGCGAGTGAGTCGTCGTTCGACCGCTACCTAGGCTGCTCTCTCCGGGATACGTCCTGGCGTGCAGCGGTGCACAACACATCCATCCACCGCACATAAGTGCCAGTCTCCACCGATCCATCAGCCCAGACCCGAACGAGCAACATGTCCTCCTCGGCACCTCGGAGATGCACGGGCAAACGCCGATCGTGGGTCACCCCAATCCAGCCGTCGGGAACGCGCCAACCTTGGTTGACCACACACCTTCCGGGCGCCGCCGACGCTGCGGCCGCGAGAGCCTGCTCCCACGACTCAATCACCGCCACCAGCTCCTCCAGTCCCGTCGTACGTCGCGCCACGCTGCTCCAGCGCATCGAGCCCCGGTGTCGGCATCACAATGCCTTCTGTCATCGCATGATTCTTTAAGACCGTCACCAACGCACCCAACTCGGCGTCTAACAGGTCCGCCTCCGACTCCTGCTGCCGCATCGGCAACCAATTTCGATCTGGCTGGTTGAGCCCATGGAGTTTTGCCAGGCTGTCGAGGATGCCGCGCGCCGACGACAGGAGTTGCGCGACACCGACCTCGCGGCCGCGGTGTGCCTCGTCCAACGCCTCATATGAGCGTCTGAGCAAGTCCTCCAGACGCTCCGTGTGCAGCGCACGGTACTCGTCCACCTCAGCGACCTCGACCCGAGACAGAAGGCGCGCCGCCGCCCGATACGCAGTCGTCCGATCGTGATACCCACATCGGTCGGCCACCGCCTGCCACGAATAGCCCTGGCGACGCAACCGCAAAGCCTCCGTCGCGCGCTCACGATTGCGCACCTCGTCAGGTCTCATACCCACATCCTCTCTTGTCTGGCGCAGCCGTCGGAACAGACAGCACAAAGCTGGCCAACTCCGACTTCACCGCAACCGCGGCTTGTGGCTCGCAACTTCCGAATGCTGAATACGCGCGATGGCTTTCTCTCGGTCCGCTGCCGCCAGCTCGCCCGGATTCTCTGGCAATCCTGGGGACCACAGGATGTCGCGCACCGCAGGTACAAGCGTGCCGTCGAGGAACGGCTTCTGGTGGCTTCCAGGCCAGTCGATGACGTCATAGGACGACCAGTCGAGCCCGTTGTGGGTGAGGATCAGCGTGGCATCCGTGGCCGGGCGTCGGTAGCGCGCGCCGGCCAACCACCGTCGCAACTGGTCGGCGAGCCAGTCCTCGATGCCTTCGATGGGCTGCCAATTGCCCAACCACGTGCCGGTGTAGGGCCCGCGATACTCGGAAGGGTTGTCGTGCCACAGTAGGAGGCGGCCGGAGAACACGACGATCCGGCCGGGGTTGTGAATATCGGTGCGATACAACCGTTCTCGGATGAAGATCTCGGCAAGGGCACGCGCATTGACCGGTTCGGGCAGTGTGCCGTCGTCGCTCCGCTGTTCCCAGCTTCGTGGCGCCCCATTCGGATGATCGGCCGGAAGGCAGGCGAACCGTGCGTTGACGATAGGTCCGTCTGTCGGGTCAAGGTCGCCGAGGTGGTATGCGAATCGTCGAAGCAGCATCTCGGGATCGTCGACGTCGAGATCGAGCGTCGCAGCGGTGTCGGCGAGCATCGCCTCGATGAGCGGCTCGGGGACTGTGTGCCAGTGGCCAGCCCGGTCGGGTATCTGAAATCGGCCCGCCCGGAACGTGATCCGTAACCGTCCTTGTGTGTTGCGCAGCGACTCGACTTGCGCGTCTATGACGGCACTGGCGGGATCGGCAGGTTGGCTCGGGGCTGGCGCCGGGGCGGCGTCGGGCATGGTGGGCTCCTCATCGAGGTTGATTGTGGTGCGTCGGCGCCAGGGCAATGGGCTCATCGCAGGCTTCCAGGATCGAGGACCGTACAGCGACTATCCCGGCTGAAATGGTTGACACCGCTCATGCGAACCTCCAGCGGGAGAACCCACAGGTGCTCGGCAAGGCGGGTGATCACCGCGGCCATGATGGCGTCGGTCTCGGTTGCGCCGATCAGTTCCCGCGTAGTGTCCAGTAGCTCGGCAATCTGCGCTTCGCTGGTGGTCGTCGCGATGTCGTTCGCCAGGCCGGTGGCCACGTGGTCCAGGTTGTAGGAATGCATCAGATACTCCCTGCCGAGATGTCGCGCAGTGTGGTGGCACGCACGGTTCCGGCGCGGTCGTCGACCCACACCGAGTACATGCCTCGGGAAGGGCTGTCAGGCGAGCCGGGCCCGAGGTCGGCGTGATAAAGCAGGCGCCCACCGACGTCCTCGGCGATCGGCGGGAACACGTACCGGAAGATTCGACCTTGCTCGATGGTTATGGTTGCGGTGACCGGGCGGCCGTCACCGTAGGTGGTGAAGTCGTGCACGGTGCCGCCGAGATCGGTTCGGGCACGCTCGATCTGATCACCTGCGTCGACATGGTCGGAGAACGCGCCATCCATCGACAGTTGGAAGTACGTCCACTCGAGGGTGTCCACAGCGCTTGCGGCGGCGTGGATGAGCCGGTCGACGCTCGGGGTGGGGGATTGCATCATGGTTCCTTTCAGGACGGTGAGTGGGGGTTGAGTTTCGGGAGGGTGGTGTGCGTGATCGCGAGGTCGAGTCGCCCCGTGCACCACGTCGCGCCGATACACGGGTGTAAGGCGGCGGCACCGCACGCTGGGCAGCGCAGCTCGGCGGCGGCAGCCAACACGGCGCGAGTCCGGCGGCTGCTGGTCACCGCACAACTCCGGACGTGAGGGCGGCATCGATGCCGCGGGCATGGAAGATCTGCAGCAATCGCGTGACTTCGGTGATGCTGGCATGCAACGAGATCGGTGGGCTGTCGGCGACGGTCAGCGTCCAACCCGGCTGGGTCGCCGACACTACCGGCTCTGTCTCGCCTGATGCGGCGTGCGCGGCTAGTGGAGTGCGTTCTCGGGCGTCGTGGCGGGACAGTGCGGCCCGCACCGCATTACGGCCGAGGCGGAAGTGGGCGGCGATCACGTCGACCTCCCAATCGAACCGCTCATGCAACCTGTGGATCTGGGCGTCGCGGCATCGGCGCCACGATTGGCTGCCGTACTCGCCTGCAGCGTCAAGCTCGTCGCGTAGGCCTGCCAGGAAGCCAGCGGCGACGCGTTCGTCGGCGGTCGTCAACAGCTCGGTCATGCTGAGGTCTCCTTCGTGTCGGTGTCGGATAGCGTCGGCGGATCGGTGAAAACGTCGGCTGCAGGCGGCCGCATCAGGTATGCGACAGCTCGCCGCAAACTGGTCAGCGACCACCGGCCCAGCAGGCGGTGATTGCACGGCTCGCACAGCAATCCACGGACCCGGCCTGTCTCGTGGTCGTGATCGACCGCTAGGCGTCGTCCCCGCGGCTTTGCCCAGCAGATGGCGCAGCGACCGCCCTGCGCAACCAGCAGCGCGTCGTATGCGCCCGCCGGAAGGTCGTAGGTGCCCTCGACGCGGCGACGGTGCTCCTGCGTGCTCCTGGCCGCCATGCGGGCCCTGTGGTGGCGGTAGCAGCGTGGGCCGGGGAACCGGGCGTCCGGAGCTCCGCACTCCTTGCACGCCTTCAGCTTCGCCGTCATCGCAGAACCTCCCGATGTGCGCCGCACCGCTGCCCGGATTGGGCCACGCGACGCCGGCACGGCCGCCCACACTCGGTGGGCGCTCCACACCGAATCGGTACAGACCACACCCGCGCACGCGTCTCGTCGGGCAGTGGCTCGTCGAGGTCGTGTTTGGGACACGGGTCGCCATGGTCGACGTCGCGTCGGCCAACGACGCCGCAGTCGGCGATCCACAACTCACGATTACCGTCCGCGTCGATGCTCTCTACGAGCTGATGTCCGGGCAGGCCGACATCGCCAAGTCCGCGCTGCGTACGAGGATCGATCAGTGCCCATGCGCGCTCGAGTGGATCGTGAGCGTTGTCCCGATCCGTCACGTTTCCCCCTCCTTAAAGGAGGGGGGGAAAACGTGATCGGTACCCGCGTGATCGGCGTGATCGGTAGCGTGATCGCCCTGACCTGCGGAAACACCAGAATTCGTGATCGGCGTGATCGGTGCGTGATCGGGTTCGAGTGGAAAAAGTGCGTGATCGCCCCTGACCTGCGCTTTTACCGATTTCCGTGATCGCCCGTGATCGGTCTCCGCAAGAAAGTAAGTAGCCGCACGGCCACCCTCCGAACCACCCTTCTCGCCCACGCTCCGCACCAACATCCCCGCCACGACGAGCTTGTCGAGCTGACGGCGAGCCTTCTCCACATCCGAACGATTCGGGTTCGACTTCTCCGCAATCGACGCCGCAGCCATCCGTGCCGTCAACCCCGTCACACCCGCAGCGCGCACCACCTCGACAAGATCGACGCGGTGCTCGATCGACATCGAACCCGCCGCCTGATCATGTAGGAGTCGGTAGGGACCTACCTCCTCGGCTGGCTGTTTCAAATGCCGGAACGACACGATCGGATCACCCGGCTGACCGTCGAGCAGCACCACCGACCCCGCACCCGACGTCAGCCACGTCGACCCGTACACGTCCCCGATAGTCGTCGGGCCATCGTCGCGGTCACCGCGCTTCTTGATGTGATGCAACTCGGCAATCTGTCGGCCACTGTTCAACACCGCCTGCCGCGCCCGGTTGTAGGCAGCACCGACCTCGTCCTTCGCCAGACCCAGCGCAGCGTCCTTGATGCTGTCGACGATCAAGACGTCGGCACATGCATCCTCGACCAGGTTCAGCAGCAGACCGGGGTTGCTGGCGACGTCATGCGGTGGAGGCCCCTTCCACACAACCAGTTTCGCGTCCAGGATCGCCCGGTGTTCCTCGCCGAAACCGCGGCGCAGAGACCGTGCGATCTGGCGCGGCCGGTCCATCGCCAGATAGAGAACGCGGTGGGCCTCGGCGACAGGCAACCCCAGAACAGGCTCTGATGCGACCCCCAGCAGCGCACACAGCACTTGGCCAATCAGAGTCGTCTTCCCGACGCCCTGAGGCCCGGCAATCATGAGCGCCTCGCCTTCAGCCCACAACACCCGGCCGGCGTCGTCGCCCCACACCGCGGGAACCCCTGGCGGCTGGTCGAGAACATAACGCGCTCCCTCAACCATGTGGGAGTTCCACGAATCGGGCTGTGCGCCTGGGGTTGTCGGTGGCTCCGCATTGGGTGGCGGAACGTCCGCGTACGGATCGGCGTCGAGAGTCACTCCCAGCGCTGTCTCGACGCGGTGATTCAACTGGGCGATGCGAGTCCCGATGTCGGTCATTCTGACCTCCGCGGGATGTAGGCGCCTGACCGAATCGCGTTGTCGCGCTGACGAACTCGGTGAGCGACAGCTGCCCAATCGACTGCATCTGACACGACGAGCGCGGCGTCCTTGAGTGCAGCGCTGCGTTCGGCGAGGACCCAGCGGGTGCCGGCGGTCAGCACGGCAATGAACTTCTGCGGGTGGGTATCTGGGAGCGCACACCACTGCGGCGACCCCGCAGCCGGAGAGGGTCGCGCGGCGGCGGCGCCAACGCTCCGGTTCACCCAGTCACGCACCTCGATGTACGGGTCTGGTGTCGTGGGCTCCGGGACTCGCTGTGCACCGCTACTATCGACATCAGACGCCCATCCCTCGGTGTTGTTGCGATCGCCTCCCTCCGCTCCAGGGAGGCGTTCGTACGTTTGGGCCATTGGTCAGAGTTCGCTCGCTGAAGTGTCTCCAGATGGCGTGGCGCCCAGCATTGCGAGTAGCGACATGCGGGGAACGACGGCTCTCCGTCCGACACGGATGCTGGGGATCTGTCCGTCACGCACCGCCCGGCTGACAGTGCGTTGGTCGACACCCAACACTTCGGCGGTCTGTTTCATGGTGATCGCCGCTAACGTCGATCGTTTCAGCCAGCCCAGATCCAGCGTGGGTTCCGGTGAACTCGTCATCCTGTTGCCTCCGTGTGCATCTCAGTGAATCTGCTGATGCCTCTACGGTTGCCGTAATTACCTACAAAGTCTAGTGTGTCGATTATGAGAAAAAGTCGAGGCATGGAATCGGGCGGAGGATCGGATCGTCTCCCTGGTCACATGGACGGCAAACCCCAGGTCGAGATCGCCCACTCAGTCGTCGACGGCGTCTACCCCGTCAGCCTCGGAAGACTGCGCTCAGTAGCGATCCGCCTCGTCGGACACCCCTGCACCTATTACGTGCGTGCAGGCAGAACCGACGAGGGTCCAGTTCTCCTGGGACTCGCCATCATTCCTGACGACGGAACCGAGCTCACCGCTGAACTACTCAAACGGATTCCAGCCAAACGACTGGCTCATCAGGCCGCGCTGTTCCACGTCGAGCATGGTGACGATCACTCCACAGAGGAAGCCGCACCCCTTGAATTCGACCCTGGCACGTACTTCACTGAACCCGAGCGGCGACGACCAGGTGCACGCGGCAGGCCTCCACGCACAACCTCAGACCTGCAAGACCTCGCAGCAGTCCACCGAGCGGCTCGTCGAAACGGCACTTCCGCACGACAAGCGATCGCCCTCCACCTTGGAATCACCCCGGCAGGTGCCGACAAAGTCATTCGGCAACTACAAGATGCAGGACTCGTGATGCGCCGCAGACAATCTCCCAAGAAAGGCACGCCACAATGACGAAGCGGAAGAACACGAGCAGGCGTCGCGGCGTCGGCTCCATCACCAGTTACAAGACGAAGGCTGGTACTCGCTGGCGATACCAAGTGTGGGTGCCCGCCGATCCCGAGTTTCCCGAGGGGGAGTGGAAACACGTCGGCAAAGGCGGATACGAGACCGCCGATGACGCCGACGATGCGCTGCAATCCGCGCGCGCAGATCACAAGGCCGGAGTTGACCTCACTGCAACGATGCCGACGACGCTTGAGTACTCCACACGCTGGCTCGACTCGCTCGATCTCGAAGCCTCCACCGTCGCCGGCTACCGCCGAATCTTCAAGCTTCACGTCAACCCAGCCATAGGCACGATACGAATCGACAAAGTGACCCCAACCCGACTAGCGAGGCTCTACGCAGAGCTCCAGCGGCCCAACCCATCCCGCAAACGAGCACCTGCCGGTTTATCGAAGAACACCGTCCACAAGGTGCACGTGGCGATATCAGCCATGTTCGAGTCGGCCCGCTCTGACCGCCTCATCGCCATCAACCCTGCTCGGCAGCGCAAGACAGTGAAAGCGCCCACCGCCAAAGCCGTGAAGCGTGAGCAAGCCGAGATGGTCACCTGGTCCGGAGCTCAACTCGGTGCATTCCTCGCTTGGAATCGCGACACTCTCGATGACGACGTCCACGCACTCTGGTGGACTGTTGCCCACACCGGCCTCCGACGGTCCGAAGTCCTCGCGCTGATGTGGGACGACATCGACTTCGAAGGATCTCGGATCAAGGTCCGCCGAGCTCTCGACACTGCTCGTCGAGGCGAGATCAAAGGCACGAAGTCGGATCGTGCCCGTGTGATCGACGTCGACGCGGCAACGATCAAGGTGCTCCGCAAGTGGAGAGCCGCCCGAGCCGCGATATCGCTGGAGTTCGGCCGCGCTGGCGCATACGTGTTTGGCACCTTCGATGGCTCGCCTCGCAATCCGGTGTCCACGTCGCAGATGTTCGGCCGACGTGTCGAAAAGGCCAGACGGAAGCTCGGTGCAGACGCACTGCCGGAGATCACCTTGCACGGGCTCAGGCATACTCACGCCACGGTCCTCCTGGAGAACGGAGAGAATCCCAAGGTGGTACAGGAGCGACTGGGGCACACGACAATCACGACCACGATGGACACCTACTCGCACGTCACGCCAACGATGCAACGGGCCGCGGTAGATAGGTTCGCCGCCGCGATCGGCGCTCGACCACCTTCGTGATGACGAGATTCAGTCGGTTTCGTTAATCACCCAGCCAAGGTGCGCCGTCACGCAGGACGGTCTCCACGCCACCCCGGTCGCGCTTATCGACCGACCAAGTCTCACCCTCAATCAGCGGAATGCCAAGGGACATGCGGTCGACGTATTCGTTCCCGTCGTCATCTTCGTACTGAAAACAGATCGCCGAGTCGCGACTAATTCCGTCGACGTTCTCCAGATGGCCGTGAGCGTCCTTCTTGCCGGTAAGGAGGATGAACTCGTTTCGCGCGGCGAACTCGGGTAGCCATGCATCTACCGGTTGCGCATATCGGTCGCGGACGTACTTCAACACTGACTCCTGGCCGTCGGCAGTCGTCGTGTGAGTCGGCAGTGGCGGATCAAAAGTCACGCGCACCTTCCGGGCAATTGACTTTCCCGCGTTGGTTACCACGAGACCCGCCTTCATCCGACCCGTGAAGCGGAGCGATCCCACCATCATAGGCCGGGCGGTGCGTCGCGCGGCGTCCCGATTGTGCCGAAGGGTACGGACTGCAGTGGTACCGGTGACAACTGCCATCAGTCCACCAGCGGCAGCCGCGGTGGCTGCGACTCTGGCGGCGGTCCACCAATGCCAGAAGTCCATGAACCAACCCACGCGAGTCACCTTCCTGCACCGCTGTTGCATGGTCCGTTGCATGCGCACAAAAAGGAATAGCGCCCCACTCGCTCGTTGGCAGGTGGGGCGCTATTTCCGGTCGGGGTGAGCGACGGGACTCGAACCCGCGACAGCCAGGATCACAACCTGGTGCTCTACCAACTGAACTACGCTCACCATCGGCATCGGAAACCCAGGAAGAACACTGGGTCCCAGAGCCAAGGTCATACTCTAGCGGTTCGGACGCTCCGAACTCCAATCGGTTGACTGACCTGTGCGTTCAGGCCGGTCCGAGGTCTTTGACGATCGTCGCGAGGGTATCGACGTCGGGACCCGGGTCGGGAACGAAGGCCGCAGCGCGGTAATACCGGAGTTCGCGGATGGATTCGCGGATGTCGGCGAGGGCACGGTGCGCGAGGCCCTTCTCGGGCTGATTGAAGTAGATGCGCGGGTACCAGCGTCGAGTGAGTTCTTTGATCGAGCTGACGTCGACCATGCGGTAGTGCAGGTAGGCGTCGAGTTCCGGCATGTCCCGAGCGATGAAACCCCGGTCGGTGGCGATGGAGTTGCCTGCGAGGGGGACTGCGCCCGCCGTCGTCACGTGCGCGCGGATGTAGTCGAGGACCATTGCCTCGGCCTCCGGGACGGTGATGGTCGAGCGTCGGACTTCTTCGGTCAGCCCCGAGTCGGCGTGCATTTTGGTCACGACGTCGGGCATCGACTCGAGGTCGGCGTCGTCGGCGTGGATGACCACGTCGACGCCGTCGCCCAGAATGTTGAGCTCACTATCGGTGACGAGGGCGGCGATCTCGATCAGTTTGTCCTTCTCGAGATCGAGGCCGGTCATTTCGCAATCGATCCACACCAGTTTGTCCTGCACGCATCAACCTTAGCGGGCGGCGTTCCACGGCTATTGTTTGCTGTAGTGCACCGACTGCCAGTGCTTCGACCGGTGTCGTGCTCAGTCAATCAACCGCCGGAAGGACATGTTCGTGACCGATCCCACCCAGGCCGCCCAGACGATCGCGCAGGGCTACCAGTTCGATTCGACTGCGCTTGAACTCGGCACGGTATCGGTCGACGGCCAGGTCGATTCGACAGCCAAGGTTCGTATCCCGCTGGCGATGATGAACCGTCACGGGCTGGTGGCCGGGGCGACGGGCACGGGTAAGACAAAAACCTTGCAGCTCATCGCAGAACAGTTGTCGGCCAACGGCGTTCCGGTTGTGATGGCCGACATCAAGGGCGACCTGTCGGGGCTGAGCCGACCGGGGGTGTCCAACGACAGGATCACCTCACGGGCGTCACAGACCGGCGACGACTGGTCGCCGACGGCGTACCCGGTCGAGTTCGTGTCACTCGGATCGAAGGGGATCGGGGTGCCGGTGCGTGCGACGATCACTGCGTTCGGGCCGATTCTGCTCAGTAAGGTGTTGGGGCTCAACGACACCCAGGAATCGACGCTCGGACTGATCTTCCATTGGGCAGACAAGAACGGCCTGGCCCTGCTCGACCTCAAAGACATCCGTTCGGTGATCGCCTACCTGACCAGCGATGAGGGTAAGCCCGAACTCAAGGCGATCGGTGGGGTTTCGACGCAGACCGCCGGAGTCATCCTGCGCGCACTGACGAATCTCGAAGCGGCAGGCGGCGATACGTTTTTCGGTGAGCGGGAACTCGATCCGCAGGATCTGTTGCGGCTAGCTCCGGACGGCCGCGGCATCATCACACTGTTCGAGTTGGGAGACCAAGCCGCCAATCCGGTCCTGTTCTCCACGTTCCTCATGTGGATCCTGGCGGAACTGTTCGAGTCCCTCCCCGAGGTCGGCGACGTCGACAAACCCAAGCTGGTCTTCATCTTCGACGAGTCGCACCTGCTGTTCAACGATGCGTCGAAAGCCTTCATCGCGCAGGTGGTGCAGACGGTCAAGTTGATCCGGTCCAAGGGCGTCGGTGTGTACTTCTGTTCGCAGTTGCCGACCGACATTCCCAACGATGTGCTGTCCCAATTGGGCGCACGAGTCCAGCACGCGCTGCGCGCATTCACCCCCGATGATCAGAAAGCGCTCAGCAAAACGGTCAAGACCTACCCGGTATCGGACGTCTACAAGCTCGATCAGGCACTGACATCTCTGGGGACCGGCGAGGCGATCGTGACCGTGCTGTCGGAGAAGGGTGCGCCGACGCCGGTCGCCTGGACGGTCATTCGTGCGCCCCGGTCGTCGATGGAAGCTGTTGCGGCAGCGGATATCACGGCCGCGGCGAAGGCGAGTCCGCTCTATCAGACCTACGGCACGGCCATCGACAACGAGTCGGCATACGAAATGCTCGCCGCGAAGATGCTCTCGCCGGGCGAGTCACCCGACGCCCCGGCACCGACTCCGCCCGCACAGGCTCCTGCGCCGACGCCGACGCCGGCACCTGTGCCTGCTCCCGCGCCCGAAGAGCCAGGCATGATCACCGAAATCCTGACGAGCCAGCCGATGCAGAGCTTCCTACGTAACGCTGCCAGCCAGGCCGGCCGCGAGTTCAGCCGAGCCATCTTCGGTACCGGGCGTCGTCGACGCTGAGGACGCCCGGCACCAACTGAGCGTCACTCCTTCAGTTCGACCGTCACCGCATTGCCCGGGCCGGACGCGATGGGATTGAGCAGCGGCGTGAGCGCGCCGCAGCCTGCCAGCGGTGGGATGGTCAGATCGCCCTTGAGGGTGAGGGGAGCGAAGAAGTCGGTGCCCTCGTCCTCGGAGAAGGGGATCTGGCCGGTCAGCACCAGTTCAGCAGGGGTGCTCGTCGTACACGGAGCCCCGACGAGATTGAACTCCTTGATCCCGAGCGGTTCGATCCGCTGGATCTGAATGTCGAGCTTCTGAGTGACCTTGACGTCCATCGGTCCCTGGCCCGTCGGCGTGGCGTTTCCTGTCGCTGGTCCGTCGGGGATCATCTTGATCTGCAGCGTCGCGATGCGTAGGTCGGCCAGTCTCCATGCGGCACGTGTCTGTGCCGGCTCGATCTTGGATTCCAGCGCGAACGGTGGCATCGACTCGGCCTTCGTCCGCTCCGTGGTTGTGAAGACCACGTCGACGCCGAGATTCTTGAGGTGAGTGGTCACCGTCGTGTGCTTGTGGTTGATGTAGAGCGAAGGGGCCGCCTCCGCGTGTACGGAAGTGGCGAAAACGGCTGCGGCAGTTGCGGATAGCGTTGCGGCCGTGATGACTGTCCGACGTAGACGGGTGAAGCGACGCATGAGACCTCCTGAGAACGAGCTAGCACCTACCTGTGAGTAAGTTCTCAGAAACTAGCACTGTGTGATTTGGCTAACTATCAGATTCTCGATTTGTCCCGGTGAGGGCAGAGCCGGTCATCGCGAGCCGGGTCACACCATCGGCGACACGGGCCAGTCGTCGGGATACCGATCGGCAACCTCATCGGCGTCGCGGAAGAGTCGTTTGCGAGCCTTGGCGGTCAGGCGATCGCCGAACACCATGCCGCGCGTGTGGTCGGTCTCGTGCTGTAGACAGCGGCCGAGTATCCCGCCCGCTGTCACGGTGACCGGTTGGCCGAATTGGTCGACGCCTCGACACGTCGCGACCTTCGGACGAGCCAGATCCTCATGGGCACCCGGCAGCGAGAGACATCCCTCGCCCAGCGTCGCGAGTTCCCTGTCGCGGCCCTCGGGGAGTTCGAGCTCGGGATTGCAGATCACGCCCGTACGTCGCCTGCCTGCCTCGTCGCCGCAGTCGTACACGAATACCGCGAGGTCGACGCCGATCTGGGCCGCGGCAAGACCCGCACCCGGTGCCGCGGTATTGGTGGCGAACATGTCGGCGATCAGATGCTGCAGCTCGTCGTCGAAGTCTGTCACCGGACGGGCAGGCGTATGCAGGACAGGGTCGCCCCACCGCACGATCGGGCGCGGCGTACCGATGCGGAGCAATTCTTCGAGTGGCATCGGGGTTCCTAGGACTCTGGCCCGAGTCGCTTGTAGAACGTGCCGACGATGGGAGCGACGAGCGCTCGCGGACTGTAGCCGCCCGCGACCGACATTGCCTTCGACAGCGTTCCGGGCACAACGCGCATCTTGTTGTGCTCCAACGCATCCAGGCTCATCTTGGCGACCTCCGCGCTGTCGTGCCACAGAAAGCCGGGCACCATCTTGTCGACGATCGACGCGTCCTCGGGGTCCGGTGTCTGAGTACGGACAGGTCCTGGCGCGAGCAGGGTGACGTGGACACCCGAACCGCCGACCTCGCCACGCAGCGACTCGCTGAAAGTGTTCACGAAGGCTTTCGACGCCGCGTAGGTGGCGTTGTTGGGGATCGGCATGTTGCCCGCTGCCGAACCGACCATGAGGATGCCGCCCGAGCCGCGAGCAACCATCTGGGGGAGCACCGCGAGGGTCAGGTCATGCACGGCGTTGACGTTGAGCCGGACCTGGGCGCGCTCGTAGTCGGCGTCGAGCTCGGCAACCGGACCGAACGTGGCGATGCCCGCGTTGTTGCAGAGCACCGAGACCTCACGCTGGGCGAGTTCTGCGGAGAGGATCTCGACGGCAGTCGGATCCGACAGGTCGCTCGGTCGTACCTCGACCTGCACGTCGTGTTGCGTGCGCAGCTCGACCGCGAGCTCTTCGAGGATGTCCCCGCGACGCGCCACGACGATCAGTGAGTGCCCGCGCCTGGCGAGTTCGCGGGCGAGTTCCATTCCGATTCCGGAGGACGCGCCGGTGACGACGGCGCGTGCGGACACGACGGGAGACGCAATGGGCATGGCGGTCATGGTAGCGCCGCCGGCGTGGCTCGATCGCGAACCGGTCGCGTAGCTGTGCGCCGGTCAGCTCGCCGAGAGTCGGAACACCCTGATCTCGCGATCGGTGCGATCGCGGTAGACCGAGTACACGTCGGTCACGTCGCTCTCGAAGAGGCGGTAGATCCGCTCGCGCTCGGTGCCGTCGAGAAGCGTCGCGACGGCGTCGACCTCGACGCCTGCCGTGTTGACCGTGCATGCGGGGTTGGCGAGGAGATTGGCCGTCCAGGCGGGATGGCGTTCCTGGCCGAAATTGGACCCGACGACGAAGATGTCGTCGCCCTCGCGGGCGTAGAGCAGCGGCGATGTCCGCGACAGTCCGGACTTTGCGCCGGTGGTCGTCAACAGCAGCGTCGGAGCCCCGATCGGCCCCAGCACCGTGAACCGGCCCTTCGAGGCGTGCAGCACGCGCCGGTCGACACCCGCCGATCGACGCACCACCCACGAGCCGACACTCGTCTTCGCGAGAGCGGTCATCGGGCCGCGCAGCGGACTCGACGTCGAGCCCCAACGCCGCTCGGCAAACGGAGACGCCATGCCACTCCTTCGATCGACGGACGTGCGACCCACACAGCTTCTCAGTTTTGCGGCTGCACGTACGTCGAATCGGTCTGGGTGTCGATCGATTGGTAGCGGTCTACTCGATACCCGCTGCGACCTCCGTGCCCTGACGGATCGCGCGCTTGGCGTCGAGCTCGGCGGCCAGGTCGGCGCCACCGATGACGTGCGTTCGGATGCCCGCCACGGTCAGCGGGTCGACGAGGTCGCGCACGGACTCCTGTCCCGCGCAGATGACCACGTTGTCGACCTCGAGAAGGCGCGTCTCGCGGACCGAGCCGTCGTCGTCGTGAAAACTCAGGTGGAGTCCGGCGTCGTCGATCTTGTCGTAGGTTGCACCCGAGATCTGTTCGACGCCTTTCATTTTCACACTCGCCCGATGTACCCACCCGGTGGTCTTACCGAGTGTCTTGCCCTGCTTTCCGCGCTTGCGTTGCACCAGGAAGACCTCGCGGGTTGCCGGAAGCGGTCGGGGCGTGGTGAGGAAGCCGGGAACGTCGAGGTCTTCGCTGACTCCCCACTCCTGTTCCCATTCCTTCAGGTTGAGGGAGGGCGAGTCGTCGACGGTGAGGAACTCGGTGATGTCGAAACCGATACCGCCCGCGCCGATCACCGCGACACGCTTGCCGATCTCGCGGTGGCCGAGCACTGCCTCGGCGTACGACATGACCATCGGGTGATCGACACCGGGGATGTCGGGTATGCGTGGGGTGACGCCGGTGGCGACGATCACCTCGTCGAAACCCTCGGCGATGATGTGCTCGGCGTCGACGCGCTGTTCGAGATGAACGCGGACGTTGTTGAGCTCGAGCTGCCGGGTGTAGTAGCGCAGCGTCTCGGCGAACTCCTCTTTACCGGGAATCCTTGCGGCGATGGAGAATTGGCCGCCGATCGTCGGGCCGGCCTCGAAGAGCTCGACCCTGTGACCGCGTTGTGCGGCGGTCACCGCGGCCGACAGTCCGGCCGGTCCGGCGCCGATCACGGCGACCTTACGTGCCCGACGCGTCGCGCCGAGAGTCAGCGTGGTTTCCCGTCCGGCACGCGGATTGAGCAGGCACGACACCTTCTTCCCGACGAACGCGTGATCGAGGCACGCCTGGTTGCAGCCGATGCACGTGTTGATCTCGTCGGCGCGACCGGTCATGGCCTTCACCGGGAACTCGGGATCGGACAGGAGTGGGCGAGCCATCGACACCGCGTCGACGCGGCCACGGTCGAGGATCTCCTCCGCCACCTCCGGGGTGTTGATGCGGTTGCTCGCGATGAGCGGGATCGACACCTCGTCGCGGAGTCGCTCGGTGAACTTGACGAACGCCGCGCGCGGCACCGAGGTGACGATGGTCGGCACTCCGGCTTCGTGCCATCCGATGTCGGTGTTGATGGCGTCGACGCCGAGCGCCTCGGCCTTGCGTGCCATGAGGGCGATCTCGTCCCAGGTCTGTCCGCCCTTGACGAAGTCGGCGATCGACTGCCGAAGGATGACCGGGAAGTCGCGGGGGACGCGGCGTCGGATCTCGGTGATCACCTCCACCAGAAAGCGCTGCCGGTTCTCGGTGGAGCCGCCCCACTTGTCGGTGCGGTCGTTGGTGTGCGGGCACAGGAACTGGTTGACCAGGTAGCCCTCACCGCCCATGATCTCGACGGCGTCGTAGCCGGCCTGGCGCGCCAGCTTTGCGGCCTGCCCGTACGAGCGGATCACGTGCCGGATGACCGACTCGGGCATCGGCAGGTTCTTGAACGGGTGGATGGGCGAATTCTCGCTTCCCGGAGCAACTTTCAGTGGCGTATAGCCGTAGCGGCCTGCCTGGAGGAGTTGCATGGCGATCTTGCCGCCCGCGTCGTGCACCGCGCGGGTGACGCGCTGATGCCGTTTGGCGTCGAGCACGTTGGTCATCTTGCCCGCGAAAGGCAGGAGCTGGCCGGTGCGACTGACCGCGAAGCCGCCCGTGATGATCAGGCCCGCACCGCCGCGGGCGCGCTCGGCGTAGTACGCGCCCAGCTTGTCGGTGTCCCACACGCGGTCTTCGAGACCGGTGTGCATCGACCCCATGACGATGCGATTGCGCAACGTCATCCCACCGACGGTGAGGGGCTCGAACAGACGCGGATAGTACGGATTCGGTTGGCTCGAGCTGGCATTCGCGGATGGGGCTGACATCTGCGCTCTCCTGGGTCGTCGGGGATGGGGTGGGTTGCTGGTCAGGAATCGTTGCCGACGGATGGCTTCGACGCGGTGGCTGTTCGACGCTGCTCGGCGTCGAGCGCGGTGATGACTTCGTCGCACCAACCGACAAAGCCTTCTTCGATGCGTACGCCGCCGCGGAGTACCAGGTACTGATGGAGGCGGCGGCCGGTCAGTGCCTGCGGGTCGGGGTAGTCGTCCTTCTCGAACGACTGGTAAAGGTGCAGTCGCGCAAGGTGTTCGGCGCGGTGCCTGCGGAGTTCGTCGATGACGTCGGTGAGGTCGGCGTGCTCTGCTGCTCGGATCTTGAGTCCGAGGTCGTCGCGGAGTTGTTGCATGGGCGTCGGCGACGAAACCCACTCGCGCAGCGCATGACGGCCCGCGTCGGAGAGTGTGTAGACCTTCTTGTCCGGTCTGCCCTCCTGGGCGACGGGTTCGAAGCTCACCATGCCCTCGGCGTGGAGCTTGCCCAGTGTGCGATAGATCTGCTGGTGCGTCGCCGACCAGAAGTAGCCGATCGACCGGTCGAATTGCCTGCCGATCTCGTAGCCGGTGCCCGGGCGTTCGGAGAGCGACACCATGATCGCGTGTTCGAGTGCCACGACTCGACCGTACCAATGCACCTACGCACTATGCAATAGTGTGCATAGGGTTGTTGTTGCACAGCCGGCCGGGTGTATCTCCCGCATACATACAGGTCGGATGCAGGTGCACTATCGCGTCACGCTGGTGCGTTCTCCGGTTCCATCCACCGGCTCAGGTCGTACAGATGCCCGTCACGGAGTTCGACGATGCGGTCGGCGATCGCGGTGACCCGAGTGTCGTGCGTGATGAGCAGCGTCGTGCGGCCGTCAGCGAGCCGCCGGAGCGGGTCCAGAATCCGGCTCGTGGTCGCGGCGTCGAGACCCGACGTCGGTTCGTCGAGGATGAGCGCGGGGGTATTGCGGAGCATCGCACGGGCGATCGCGATACGTTGCCGCTGACCACCGGAGAGCGTGAGGCCGCCGTCGTCGAGCCGGGCGTCGTAGCCCTCGGGAAGCCTGCGGATGAACTCGTCGGCGTCGGCGGCCACCGCGGCGGCGATGATGTCTTCTCGCGTCGCGTCCGGCCGCCCGTAGGCGATGTTGTCGGAGATGTTGGCGCCCTTGATGATCGGCTGCTGCGGAAGCAGCGTGATGTGATCGCGAATCCAAGCGCCGGTCAGGTGGTCGTAGTCGACGTCGCCAATGCTCAAGTGCCCGGAGTCGGGATGTTCGAATCGGCACAGCAGCGACGCCAGCGTCGACTTCCCGACGCCGCTCGGTCCGATCAGTGCGGTGATGGTGCCCGGCGCGAGGACGAGGTCCACGGCATCGAGGACCGTCTGGTGTTCGCGCGCCAGGGTGACGTCGCGCAGTGCGATACCGACCGGAGTCGTCGGACGTAGTGGAGTTCGGACCGACGTGCGGGCCGTGGGGGTTTCGACGCGTTCGACGGGTGCGATGTCGAGGACTTCGGCAACTCGCTCGGCGCTGATCACCGCCGATGCGATGGCGATCCGGATATCGGCGAGCTCTTGCATCTTGGGATAGAGCATCCCGAGGTAGCCGGTGAGGGCGAGTAGGCCGCCGACGCTGAGCTGGCCCTGACGTACCTGCCAGACGCCCACGATCGCGATGGCAAGCGTGACGACGACCTGCCCGAAGCTCAAGATGCCGCCGAGTCCGGCCTCGACGCGCGTCTGCGCCAGGCGGGCGCTCATCCAGGTGACTCCGTGCCGGTGGAGTCGAGCGTGTTCACGTCCCTGCTGGTTGTAGGCGACGGCCGTCTCGTGGCCGAGGAGTGCGGTTTCGACGGAGTCGGCGATGTCGCTGTTGGCGCCGCGTTCGTCACGGGTGACGCGTTCTTGCCGACGCGCGAAGAACGCCGACAGACCCCATAGCGCCGGTACCGCTGCCAGCGCGACGAGCGCGACCTGCCAGCTCATGAGGAGCGCCGCGACGACCAGCCCGATGGTGTGGGCCAGCGCGATCACGAACTGCATCACGCCCGTCCCGATCAGGTACTCGACTGCTTCGAGATCGCCGGTGTGTCGGGTGACGAGGTTGCCAAGGCCCAGCCGTCGGTGCTGCACAGAATGAAGGCGTTGCACATGGTCGAAGAGCTGGTCACGCAGCCGCAGCACCACCCGCTCGGAGATGCCAACGGACACGACCTGGCCGAAATAGTCTCCGCCGCAGGAGATTGCAGTGATGAGGAGCCAGATGAGCGCAAGGCGCGCGAACGTTGTGACGCTGTTGGAGTCGAGCGCGCCGTCGATGACGTCGGCGAGCACGAAGACGGCAACCACCTCGCATGCCGCGGCGATGCCGAGCAGAGTTCCCGCGAGCGCGAATCGTCTGGCCTCGCCCCGTACTGCGGGAGAGAAGCGTCGAAAAGCTTGTCGCGCGTTCATCGAACGTCCTTCTGTATCGGTAGGCATGGGAATCGGCGGGCACGGTAGTCAGCGGGCATGAGAACAGGAGCCGACGCGGGCGTCGGTGACACGCCTGGCGGCGTCGGACGTCCGTGTCGGCTCCCGTGGGGGCCGGAAGGTCAGTAGACCCAGCGCCAGTCCCAGCGGTGTGCGCGCGGATTCCAGAAGCGCTGCCGACGACGGCGACGCGGCGGCTGCGGGGCAGGGGCCTGTCGCGGGCCGTTGTTGTTCTGCTGCGGCCCGTTATTGATAGGCATGGGATCTCCTTCGTGACTTCCTGCCGGCGGCGTTGCCGACGAGGAGAACACTATGGAGCTTCGCTGACCGCGCCCTGCGGCGACGCTGGGAGGCGGCTGTCAACGCAAAGGTGCTGTCCGACAGTGGGTTACCGGTCTGCTCGGTGCCCGGATAGGTGCGGTCGCCGGTCCCGGTATGCGTGTAAACCCGGCGTCGCGCTCTGTGATCGCGCAGACTGATCCTCGTGCGTAACGACGAAACTCCTGACGGCGGTGGCGATAGCGGAAGGGGCGACAACGACAGAGGGAGCGCGAGCGGCAGCTCTGGCGCCACCACGACGTCGCGACGACTGGCCGACCACATGGGATGGACGCGCGTCGATGTCGACGACGTGGTCTCACCGGGGGAGCGGCTGTCGTGGCCGAAGACGGTGAGTATCGGCCTGCAGCATGTCGTCGCGATGTTCGGTTCGACGTTCCTCGTCCCGGTGCTCACCGGATTCCCGCCCGCCACAACACTGTTGTTCTCGGGCATCGGTACCGCACTGTTCCTGATCATCACGGGCAACCGGTTGCCGAGCTATCTCGGCTCGAGCTTCGCGATCATCGCGCCGGTACTCGCGGCCACGGCGTCGAATGGGCAATCGTCGGCGCTCGGCGGGATCGTCGTGGTGGGTGCGTTGCTCGCCTTGATCGGCGTCATCGTGCACTTCGCGGGTGTCCGCTGGATCGACCTCGTGATGCCGCCGATCGTCACCGGAACGATCGTGGCGTTGATCGGCCTCAACCTCGCGCCGTCGGCAAAGGCGAACTTCGAGAAGCAGCCCGTGACCGCGACGATCGTCCTGGTGCTACTGGTCTTGTCGATCGCGTTGTTGCGTGGACTGCTCGGACGGCTCGCCATCGTGTTGAGCGTAATGATCGGCTACGTGGTGGCGTTGATTCGCAACGAGGTGGACACCAGCGCCATCCATACCGCGAGTTGGATCGGCCTGCCCGAGTTTCACACTCCGACGTTCCACCTCTCGGTGATCCCGACGTTCTTACCCGTGGTCCTCGTGCTGGTGGTCGAGAACATCGGGCACGTGAAGTCCGTCGCGATGATGACCGGAGCGAACTTCGACGACCGGATGGGCAGGGCGTTGTTCGCCGACGGACTGTCGACGATGATCGCCGGCTCGGGCGGAGGGTCGGCGACCACGACATACGCCGAGAACATCGGTGTCATGGCTGCGACCAAGGTGTATTCGACGGCGGCGTACTGGGTCGCCGCAGCCGCGGCGATCATCTTGGGACTGTGCCCGAAGATCGGTGCCGTGATCGCGTCGGTTCCCTCCGGGGTCCTCGGAGGCATCACCACTGCGCTCTATGGCCTTGTCGCGATCATCGGTGTGCACATCTGGGTGACCAACCGCGTCGACTTCTCCCGACCGATCAACCAGTTCACCGCCGCGATTCCGCTGATCATCGCCATCGCAGACTTCAGTTGGACCATCGGCGACGTGAGCTTCGGTGGCATCGCGATCGGCGCGGTGTGCGCGCTGCTCATCTATCACACCATTCACCTCATCGGCGGGTGGCGAGGAACCGCGGGAGCGCGCGGCGCCTAGTCGAAAAGGTGTTGTCCGCCTGAATGATTCACACGCCGAACGGCGCGGCGTAGTGCATGACTCCGGTCGGAAGTGGCTTGCCCTCGTCGAGTGTCATCGCCATGACGGCGTCGTCGGGAGCGTCGAACGGCACGGTGATCCCGTGTGTCGATGCGCGTTCGAACCCGAACCGCGGGTAATAGTCGGCGTGCCCGAGCACGACGACATGTGGTTCGCCCATCTGCTGTGCGGCTTCGAGAAGTGCACGGTTGACTGCGCTGCCCGCGCCGCGGTTCTGGAACTGCGGAAGCACCGACACCGGCCCCAATCCCAGGACCGGAGAGTCGTCGACGTAGCCGCGGGTCGCGACGCCGTGCCCCACGACGCGTCCCGACCCGTCGGTGACGACAATCGACAGTCCGTCGATCCACGCGGGGTCACGCCGTAGGCCGTCGAGGATCTCGGCTTCCTCCGCGGTGGGAAACGCGGCGAGGGTGATCTCGCGGACGATCGGCACGTCGGCCGGTGTTTCGGTACGGGTGTGCCATTTGGTGGCGGGGCTCTGCTCAGACATCAGTCGACGACGTTATCAGCGTTGCGTCGCGGTGCAATTGAATTTCATGCCGGTCGGCAGCGTTGTCGATACCGACATCGGTGCCATGGCAAGCTCGTCGGATGAGTACGACAAATGGTGCAGGCACTCTGCCTCCGATTCAGATCGAATGGACCGCGCGGCAAGGCGATGCCCGGCGCGCCACATTGACGTCGCTCGCAACACCTCGCCTCTGGGCGCGCACTGTCGGAATCGCCGCGGTTTTCGCGACGATCTTTGCGGCGGTGTGTATTGCGACTGGTAGTGGGTGGTCCTTGGGCCTGCTGATCGGTGTGAGCGTGTTCCTCGTGTGCTCGGTTGCGTGGATCGGCGCTGCGCTGATCGCTGCCTACTTCCAGAACCGCAGGATGCTCGCCCCGGGAGCCAAGTGGGGAGCAGGCGCCGACGATGAGTTTCTGCGCGTCGACTCACCGGCGTCGACGGTGTTGTTGCGGCGCGACAGCATTCGATCGGTGACGCCGGTCGGCGGGCAACTCGTGATGCTGAAGGCGTCGCCAAAGACCGTCAGGTTGTTGCCGGCAGCGCTGTTCGCGCACCCGGTGTGGACTCTCGAATCTCGCTGATGGCCGTGCCCGACGGCGCAATTTCAAACCACACAGTGGGCGCATACCGGCCGGAGGTCGGCAAGGATGTCGCACACCGGCCGGAGGCCGACAGGGATGTCGCACACCGGCCGGAGGCCGGCAGGGATGTTACTGGTGCCCCCGGCAGGACTCGAACCTGCGACCTAGGGATTAGAAGGCCCTTGCTCTATCCACCTGAGCTACGGAGGCGAAACCGACACGCAGAGTGTACGGCAGGGGGCCGGGTGTCTTGACGGTGCCCGTATCCACAGGCGGGGTCCTGTCCACAGCTTGGTCTCGCGCTCGCTGTAAGGGGGCGTGTTCTGCGGAATGCTCACGGGCAGCCATCTCAGCCCGAGTTGCGAACTCGGTGTCTGCACTCCGATGGCACCTCACGGCAGGAGCGGAGCAATGTACGAAACCTATTCGACGATCGTGGGGCGAGTGATCTCCGACCCCCGGCGCAACCGCATGGCAAACGGCGATGAGGTGATCTCGTTCCGCATGGCCAGCAACACGCGTCGACGGGATCGCGCAACGGGCGAGTGGATCGACGGGAACAGTCTGTTCCTGACCGTCTCATGCTGGCGGCGGCTGGTGGCGGGCGTCGCGTCCGCGATCGAGAAGGGTCGGCCCGTGATCGTGCACGGGGCGATACACACGAACACCTACACGACGAGCGACGGCGAATCGCGCACGGAGTTGGAGATGATCGCCGACTCCGTCGGCCTCGATCTCGCACGCTGCGTCGTCGAGTATCGCGGTCGTGCCGATTCCCCGGCGCCCCGGCCAGCGGATGCACCAGCGGCAGGCGTCGACGCCCCGGGCGACGCCACAGGCGCTGCGGCGTGACCGACCTCCCGCCACGGTGAACGCCGGAGGGGTGCGTTCACCGTGGCGGGACCCGTCATGTGGCAATAACGTCTGCGGCGCAACGGAATCCGAGGTGCGACGTGGCAGAGTCGTCGGATTGCGGAGAACGGGCGGCGGGTCGGTAGCGTCGGCAGTACTGCGGTGAGCACAGGTGCGAACCGCCCTTCGTGACACGCGTGACCTGTGGAGATGTGGTGGGCGCCAAGAGGTCCGGCCGACCGTCGGGGGAGACGGTCGCAAGATCGGGCGGGACGTGGCGCGCAGTGAAGACGTCCGACGTGCGCTCCCACACGTTGCCGATCATGTCGAGAAGCCCGAAACCGTTGGGCGGATAACTCCCGATCCTCGACGTTCCGCTCCAGCCGTCGCTCGCGTAGGGGAAGTCGCCGATCCACGTGTTGGCGAGAATCTCACCCTCGGGATGCAACTCGTCGCCCCATGCGTACTCGTGTCCGTCGAGTCCCCCACGCGCGGCGTACTCCCACTCGGCCTCGGTGGGGAGCCGACGCCCCGCCCACGCGGCGTAGGCCACAGCGTCGGCGTAGGCGATCTGGGTGACGGGGTGGTCGTCGTGCCCGACGACGTCGGTCGCGGGCCCAAGCGGGTGACGCCACGACGCTCCCGGCTGCCATCGCCACCACGCTCGCCAGTCGTTGAGGTCGACCGGACCGGCCGTCGGGGTGAAGACAAGCGCACCCGGAACGAGCATCGCCGGGTCGGCGCCGGGGAAGTCGGCAGGGTCGATCTCGCGTTCGGCGACGGTCACGTACCCGGTGGCGCTGACGAACGCCGCGAACTGCGCATTGGTCACCGGGTGGCGTTCGATCGCGAAAGCGCCGATGCGACGCTCATGTGCGGGACGTTCCTCGGGGTAGAAGCGATCCGAACCCATACAGAAGACGCCGCCGGTGAGCTCGACGAGCTCGGTCAGCGGCGCGGGGGCGGTCACACTCTCGATGGTGCCAGTGATCGCGTTCGCACGTCTGCGAGGACCGCGGCGCCAGGTCTGCGGGCGGGCGGCGCCGACTCGATCGCGGCCATGTGGGAGAGTGTCGCGCCACGTCGATAGAGTGGTACGCGACGTTGCGCCGAGAGCCTGCCGTGTCGCCGGAGTGCGACACCCCGCATGCACTCTCCGGTATCGGAGCTCGAGCGCAGGTGACCACAAAACCGCAGGTGAGGACATTACGTGGCTGGCGAGTTTATTTACACGATGAAGAAGGTGCGCAAGGCGCACGGTGACAAGGTCATTCTCGACGACGTCACCATGTCCTTCTACCCGGGCGCCAAGATCGGCGTCGTCGGACCCAACGGTGCCGGTAAGTCGTCGATCCTCAAGATCATGGCGGGGATCGACCAGCCGTCCAACGGCGAGGCATTCCTCGACCCGGAGGCCACCGTCGGCATTCTGTTGCAGGAGCCGCCCCTCAACGAGGAGAAGACGGTCAAGCAGAACGTCGAGGAGGGGATGGGCGAGATCAAGCAGAAGCTCGACCGCTTCAACGAGATCGCCGAGCTGCTCGCCACCGACTACTCCGACGAACTCATGGAGGAGATGGGCAAGCTCCAGGAGGACCTCGACAACGCCGACGCCTGGGATCTCGACTCGCAGATCGACCAGGCCATGGACGCACTGCGCTGCCCTCCCGGCGATTCGCCCGTCACCCACCTGTCCGGTGGTGAGCGCCGCCGCGTCGCGTTGTGCAAGCTGCTGCTGTCCAAGCCCGACCTGCTACTGCTCGACGAGCCGACCAACCACCTCGACGCCGAGAGCGTGCTGTGGCTCGAGCAGTTCCTGGCGTCGTACCCCGGCGCAGTCCTCGCGGTGACACACGACCGCTACTTCCTCGACCACGTCGCCGAATGGATCTGCGAGGTCGACCGCGGCAAGCTGCACCCGTACGAGGGCAACTACTCCACTTACCTGGAGAAGAAGGCCGAGCGCCTCGAGGTCCAGGGCAAGAAGGACCAGAAGCTGCAGAAGCGCCTGAAGGAAGAGCTCGCGTGGGTCCGTTCGGGTGCCAAGGCCCGTCAGACGAAGAACAAGGCACGCCTCTCGCGGTACGAGGAGATGGCGGCGGAGGCCGAGAAGACGCGCAAGCTCGATTTCGAGGAGATCCAGATCCCGACGCCACCGCGTCTGGGTGATGTGGTGGTCGAGGTCGCCAACCTCGACAAGGGCTTCGACGGTCGCGTGCTGATCAAGGATCTGTCATTCACGTTGCCGCGCAACGGAATCGTCGGTGTCATCGGACCCAACGGTGTCGGTAAGACGACGCTGTTCAAGACGATCGTCGGACTCGAGGAGCCCGACTCGGGTTCGGTCAAGGTCGGCGATACGGTCAAGCTCAGCTACGTCGACCAGAATCGCACCAACATCGACCCCAAGAAGAACGTGTGGGAGGTCGTCTCCGACGGCAACGACTACATCGAGGTCGGCCAGAACGAGATGCCCTCGCGTGCCTACGTCAGCGCATTCGGGTTCAAGGGTCCCGACCAGCAGAAGCGGGCCGAGGTGCTCTCCGGTGGTGAGCGTAACCGTCTCAACCTGGCGTTGACCCTCAAAGAGGGCGGCAACCTGATCCTGCTCGACGAGCCGACCAACGACCTCGACGTCGAAACCCTGGGCTCGCTCGAGAACGCTCTGGAGTCGTTCCCCGGCTGTGCCGTGGTGATCAGCCACGACCGGTGGTTCCTCGACCGCACCTGTACCCACATTCTCGCGTGGGAGGGCAATGTCGAAGAGGGACAATGGTTCTGGTTCGAGGGCAACTTCGAGGCATATGAGGCCAACAAGGTCGACCGGCTCGGACCCGACGCCGCGCGTCCGCATCGGGTTACTCACCGGAAACTCACTCGCGACTGAATCGCGTCACTACCATCGCGGTAGGGCTCGAATCGGAGATCAGTTCCCAATCTCCTGAAGTGAAGGTGAGTGAGTTGTCTGAAGTGAGTGCTCTGTTGCCTGCGGCGGTCAGCTGCTATCTCAACGCGAGCAACCCTCCGGGCGACGCGCACCACCCGACAACAGGTTCGGGTGGTGGCCTCACCGACGCAACCAGCCTCGACGCGATCGACGACGCCGATCTGGACCGCGTTCGCCGACACGTCGGATTGGCGTCGACCCGGTCAGCGGGGCAGTGTCTGGTCGACGTGAGCACGGGACCGGCCGGAACCGAGATCGTGGTCGTCAACGACGACATGCCGCTGCTCGTCGAGGCGGTGCTGACCGTCGTCGAGGCGCACGGACTGAGCGTGAGCCGTATCGACCATCCGGTGATGGCGGTGGCGCGTGACGAGGCGGGCACGCTCAGCGACATCGGCGCCGGACCCGACCGGACAACGGAGTCGTGGATCTACGTCGTCGCGATGTCGACGAAGGGTGAGGTCGACACCGAGGCGTTGCGTACCGAACTCGCCGACGTCATCGCGCGGGTCGCCGACATCGACCGCGACGCGGTGGATATGCGCGGACGCCTGTCGACATGCGGTGCCGATTGCGCCGTCGCCCCGACCACCGCGGAGTCGGGTATCGCCGCGGTCGACCGCTACGAGTATTCGCGCCTACTCGACTGGTTCGCGGGTAACCACTTCGTGCCACTCGGTTACCGCAGGGTGGGCGTCGACGGCGCGGTCTCCGACGGGCGGGGTCTGTGGCGAGGCGACTCACTCCTCGACCTCACCGGGGCGCGCGACTTCGGAGTGCTCACGCAGCGGCCGCTGCTGCCGCGGGTCTCGCGGGTCTATCTCGAAACGGGCGTGCAGCGTTCGAACTATCCGATCCTGATCCAGATTCCCGAATTCGACGCCGCCGGAACGCATGTGGGCGAACATCGCTTCCTCGGCACCTTCACGTCCTCGGGCCTGCACCAGACGATCCTCGACGTGCCCGTACTGCGTGGCAAAGTGCACGAGGTGATCCGCCGGGCAGGCGTCGACGAGGATTCGTTCGCCGGTCAGTCGATGATCGAACTGCTGCAGAACTATCCGCTCGTGGAGATGTTCGCGTCGTCGGATGCCGAGTTGAGCCGACGGATCGCCGAGATGCTCGACGCCGTCGCCACGCGAACCCTGCGCGCGTTCGTCCGCGTGAATCCGCAGGGCAGTACCGCGACCGCGCTCATCTATCTACCTCGCGACAGATACAACACGCAGAACCGGTTGGCGCTGCAGAACGTCGTCTCAGAGCAACTGCAAGGCACGGCGCTCGAGTACTCGGCGCGGGTCAGCGAGATGCCCCTCGCGCAACTACAGGTGATGGTCCGCGTCGACGAATCGGACGCTGCGCTACGCGGGTCCTTCGACATCGGAACTCCCGAACAGAGCGCGATCCAGCACGAACTCGCACGGGCCATCCGGACGTGGGACGAGCGGTTTCGGGAGGCGGCAGGCGGACTCGACGCGTCGTCGGCCCGACTTCCCGTCGGGGGCGTCGACGCCGTGCTGCGACTACTTCCCGCGCTGCCCGAGGAGTACAAGGACCAGCGCGAACCGTCGGACGCCGTCGCCGACCTCATCCGAGTCGCCGATCTCGACGTCGGGGACATCGCCGTCACGCTGGGGCAGACCGCCACCGAGCCCGGGGCACCGTGGAAGTTCACGTTGTATCTGTGCGGCGTCGCAGCCACATTGACCGACGTGCTGCCGGTGCTTCACAGCCTCGGCCTCGATGTCGTCGACGAGCATCCGTACCGTCTGGTGCGGCCGGACGGGCAGGTCTGCCACGTCTACGAATTCAGTGTCGCGTTGGCCGATGGGATGTCGTTGGATCTCGACTCGGCCGACGACCTCGACGACCGGTTCACCGACGCGTTCGTCCAGATCTGGCGGCAGCGCGCGGAGGTCGACGCCTACAACGAACTGATCATCAGGTGTGGTCTCGAGTGGCGCTCCGCGGCGATGCTCCGCGCGTACGGCCGGTACCTACGCCAGTGTGGCTTCTCCTACAGCAACACTCTGGTTGCGCACACGCTCGGTGAGTATCGCGACGTCACGCGGGGACTGGTGGCGCTGTTCGAGGCGTCGTTCGACCCCGATCACGCCGACGAACAGCACCGTGACCGTGCGGCAGCTGCGCTGCGCGACGACATCGGCAAGGTCCTCGGACTCGAAGCCGACCGCATCGTTTCGGCGTTCTCGGCCGTCATCGGAGCGACGTCGCGCACGAATTTCTACGTCCGCGACGACGACGGTGACCGACCGGTGATGTCGTTCAAGTTGCGACCCAGAGAGATTCCGCAAACGCCCGAACCGCGGCCACTGCACGAGATCTTCGTGTACTCGCCGCGTGTCGAAGGGGTGCACCTGCGTTTCGGTGCCGTTGCCCGCGGCGGGCTGCGGTGGTCTGATCGACGCGAGGACTTCCGCACCGAGATCCTGGGTCTGGTCAAGGCGCAAGCCGTCAAGAACGCGGTGATCGTTCCCGTCGGCGCCAAGGGCGGTTTCGTGGTGAAGCGGCCGCCGGCGCCGACAGGCGACACCGCAGCAGACCGCGATGCCACGCGCGCGGAAGGCATTGCGCGGTACCGAGACTTCATCTCCGGCCTGCTCGACGTCACAGACAATCTCGACCGCCACACCGGTGCGGTCATCCCCGCGAAGTCAGTGGTTCGCAGGGACGGCGACGACACCTATCTCGTCGTCGCTGCCGACAAGGGCACAGCCACCTTCTCCGATATCGCCAATGATGTTGCAGCCCAGTACGATTTCTGGCTCGGGGATGCGTTCGCCTCGGGTGGCTCGGCCGGCTACGACCACAAGGCGATGGGCATCACCGCGCGAGGCGCGTGGGAATCGGTGAAGCGTCATTTCCGGGAGATGGGCGTCGACACACAGTCGCAGGACTTCACCGTCGCGGGTATCGGCGACATGAGCGGCGACGTGTTCGGAAACGGCATGCTGTTGTCGCAGCACATCCGTCTCGTCGCGGCGTTCGATCACCGGCACGTGTTCGTCGATCCGAATCCGGACGCTGCGTCGTCGTATACCGAACGCGCACGGCTCTTCTCGTTGCCGCGCTCGTCATGGGCCGACTACGACACCGCGCTGATCAGTGAGGGTGGCGGTGTCTGGTCGAGGGAGACCAAGTCGATCCCGATCAGCGAACAGATGCGCACGGCACTCGCACTCGAGGTGGGCGTCGATGCGTTGTCGCCACCGGAACTGATACACGCGATCCTGCTCGCACCGGTCGACCTGCTGTGGAACGGCGGCATCGGCACGTACATCAAGTCGTCCTCCGAATCCGACGCGCAGGTGGGAGACAAGGCCAACGACGCGATCCGCGTCGACGGAGATCAGTTGCGCGCCAAGGTCGTCGGCGAAGGCGGCAACCTCGGCGTGACCGAACGCGGTCGCATCGAATTCGACCTCGCAGGTGGACGCATCAACACCGACGCGATGGACAACTCGGCGGGCGTCGACTGTTCCGACCACGAGGTCAACATCAAGATCCTGCTCGACTCTGCGGTCTCGACCGGGCAACTCGTGGCTGCCGACCGTGATCCACTGCTCGAGTCGATGACCGACGAGGTCGGCGATCTCGTGCTGGCCGACAATGTGTCACAGAACTCCGAGCTCGGTTTCTGTCGCGCCTACTCGCTCGATCGCGTCGATGTGCACGCACGCCTGCTCCACGAGATCGCCTCGCACGGAGTCGATTTGACTCTGGAGGCGTTGCCGACACCGCAGCAGTTGATCAAACGCCTGCATTCGGATGTACACCGCGGGCTCACCTCGCCGGAACTCGCGACGCTGATGTCGCACGTGAAGCTGATCGCCAAGGACGACCTCCTGGGAGGTGACCTACCCGAGAACGATGTGTTCGAGGGTCTGCTCGCCGAGTACTTCCCGCTTCCGCTGCGCGAACGATTCGCGGACGGGATACGCGCGCACCGACTGCATCGCGAGATCGTCACGACCGTCCTCGTCAACGAGGTCGTCGACCGGGCGGGCATCACGCACCTGTTCCGGCTCGGAGAATCGACGGGCTCGACAACCGAGGAGGCCGTGCGGGCCTACGTGGTGGCCGACAGGGTCTTCGGTCTGTCGGACCTCTTCGCGCGCATCCTGCATGCCGACGCTCCGGTGGAAGCCATCGACGAGATGATGCTCTACGAGCGGCGGCTGCTGTTCCGGGCGTCGAGATGGCTGCTGGCGTTTCGTCCGCAGCCGCTCGCCATGGCGGCGGAGATCACCCGTTACACCGAGCAGGTGGCTGAACTCACCGCACTGATCGACAGTTGGTTCGGTGCGCAGTCGGCCGCCGACGTCGAGCGGCGCGTCGAGCACTACCGCGCGCTCGGTGTGGAGACCGACCTCGCCCACGACGTCGCGATCAGCCTCCACCGGTTCTGCCTGCTCGACATCGTCGACGCCGCGGAGATCGCCGACCGCGATCCCGTCGAGGTCGGCGAACTGTACTTCGCGATCATGGAGCACTTCGGACTCGAGGAACTGCTCACCGCGGTCTCCACCCTCGAATACGGCGACCGCTGGCATGCGTTGGCGCGCTTGGCTCTTCGCGACGACATGCACGGTGCGCTGCGCGCCCTCACGCTCACGATCCTGCAGAGCAGCGAACCCGACGAGAGCGCGGCGGAGAAGATCTCCGAGTGGGAGTCGTCGCATTCGTCGCGGCTGTCGCGGGTGCGCACGATGCTTGCCGACATCGAGCAGGGTCCCGAACTCGACCTCGCGACGCTGTCGGTTGCCGCGCGGCAGTTGCGCAGCCTCATCAGGTGACGAACCTCTTCAGTTGACGACCATCGGCCCTCTTCTCGGGGAGGTGTCGCGAACGAAAGGACAGTCGTGCTCTACGAGGACGAGGGAGTCAGGACCGACGCCGGTTACGTGGTCAAGGTTCCCGTCCGCTGGTCGGACATGGATGTGTTCGCGCACATCAACCACGCGCGCATGGTGACACTCATCGAAGAGGCTCGGATTCCCTGGCTCTTCTACGACGGGCGACCCACCGCAGACCTGCGTCGTGGTTGTGTCGTCGCGGACCTGCACGTCAAATACCGCCAACAGGTTCGGCACGACGAGGGGCCGATCGTCGTGACCATGTTCGTGGAGAAGGTGCGTGCCGTCGACTTCGTCGTCGGATACGAGGTGCGTCCAGATGCCGCGTCGCCCACCGACAAACCCGCTGTCACCGCGACCACCCAACTCGTCGCCTTCGACGTCGACGAGCAGCGGCTGCGACGACTCACCCCGGACGAGCGCGAGTACCTGGAGAGTTTTCGCCGCACGTCGGGCACCGGCGCGTGACGGAGTTACCCGAGCGGTTCGTCGTCGCGGCGAGTCCCGACGACCGCGGGGACGCATTGGCCTTCCTGTCGCGCGCCATACGCCTCGACGAGGCCGCGGTGATCAGAGTGGTGCAACGGTCCGATGGGCTACTGGCGCTGTGGGCCCATACCGGTTTCGACGTACTGGTCACGAGGTCGATCTTCGGCAGCGTGGCACCGTCGGACATCGTCGTCGACGCCGACACACTCCGCAGTCGGCTGAGCGACGGTACGGCGGGCGTGCCGGTCGAGCCGGGAATGTCACTCGACTCCGCGTGGCGTGGTGCGCTGCCACTGCGCAGCGGCTACCGGCACCTCGACGATGTCCCCGCGCGGACGGTCGTCGAGTTGACGCGCGAGGGAGCACGCCTTGCCCGCGAGGAGGGCAGCAACTTCGGGCCCGCTACCGGCCTCCTCGACCAAGGCGTACTCGACGTCTCGTCCGCCGACGGGGCACTGAACGCCACGGTCTCACTGCGATCGTTGTTCGCGCTCACCGCAATGGGTTTCGTGCGCGATGCCGACGGCCACGAGGTGACCGAGACGTCTCCGATCGACGCCATCGGCGCCACCGAGCCTGTGCGCGTGCGCATTTCGGCAGCGTGGATTCGGATCGACGCGCGCTACGGTTCGGTGTACCAGCGCAGGCACCGCGACCTCGACGTCACGGTTATCTAGCGGCCCTCAGACGAGCCATGCGGCGGCGTTGGGTGCCAACATGCCGTCGACGAGTGGTGCGCTCGTCAGAATCAGATCTCCCGGGGGGAGCCCGACCGGTTCGCTCGTGGTGTTCAGCGCGCACACCAGGTGTCCCTCGGAGCGTCGGAACGCCAGGCATCCCGTGGGTGCGCCATACCATTCGATGCCATCGCCTGCGAATTCGTCACGCTCATAACGCAATTCGATGGCCGTGCGGTACAGCGACAGCGTCGAGTTCATGTCTTCGAGCTCGGCCTCGACGGTGTACTCCGCCCACGATTCCGGAATCGGAAGCCACGTCTGCGGATTCGTCGAGAAACCGAACGGCGGCTCGGAGCCTTCCCACGGCAGTGGTACCCGGGATGCGTCCCGCCCGCGTTCGGTGTGCCCGGAGCGTTCCCACACCGGATCCTGCAGTGCGTCGTCGGGAAGGTCGGCATTGGGGAGGCCGAGTTCTGCGCCGTTGTAGATGAATATCGAACCGGGGAGCGCGAACTCGACGAGCGCCATCGCCCGCGCCCGTGCAGTCCCCAGCTCGACGTCGACGTGGGGCGTCTGCTCGGCTCGTTCTGTCTCGGTGTCTGGAGTCTCGTCGTCGAGTGTCTCGCTGACCGAAGTCTCGGCGTCGGGAGTCTCGGCGTCTGGAGTCTCGTCGTCAAGTGTCTCGCCGGCCGAAGTCTCGGTGTCTTGAGCCTCGGCGTCTGGAGTCTCGCTATCGGGGGTCTCGCTGTCGACGGTGTCGGTGTCCGGAGTCTCGCTGTCGGACGTCACGACGGCGGCACCATAGCGCGTCACTTCGCGGTCGACGTCGTGATTCGAGAGCGTCCAGGTCGGTGTTCCGCCGACGCTCTGCACCGCGTCGAGAGAGTTCTCGATGGCGTCGCGGATGGAGTCGGCGTCGAACGGCGCCTTGGCGAGTCTGAAGTTGAAACCCAGATGCAGTTCGTCCGGGCGCAGGTACTCCGCGAATCGCTCGTTGTCGTCGACCCAGATCTCACCGACGTTCGCGGCGCCGGGGTAGTCGTCGATGACGGCGCGGATCTTTCGATGGATGTCGTGCACCGCGTAGTTGTTGAACCTCGGGTCGTCGTCGCGGTTGACCAGGAGTCCTGCGGCCTCGACGTCCATGTCGGGAAGGTCGGCGGGCTTGGCCATACCGTGTGCGACGTCGATGCGGAAGCCGTCGACGCCGCGGTCGAGCCAGAAGCGCAACGTCTTCTCGAGGTCGTCGAAGACCTCGGGGTTCTCCCAGTTCAGATCCGGTTGTTCGCGCGCGAAGATGTGCAGGTACCACTGGCCGGGCTTGCCGTCGGCTTCGGTGACGCGGTCCCACGCGGGGCCGCCGAAGATGCTGACCCAGTTGTTCGGCGGTTCGTCGCCGTTCTCTCCTCGCCCGTCGCGGAAGATGTACCGCGCACGTTCGGGACTACCCGGGCCAGCCGCCAGCGCGTCGATGAACCATTGGTGCTGGTCGCTGGTGTGGTTGGGGACGAGATCCATCGTCACGCGGATCTCGCGGTCGTGCGCTTCGGCGATCAGCTCATCGAAGGTCGCGAGATCGCCGAAGAGGGGATCGATGTCGCGCGGATCCGAGACGTCGTACCCGTGATCTGCCATGGGGGAGCGCATGATCGGGCTCAACCACAACGCGTCGACGCCGAGGAGTTCGAGGTAGCCGAGCTTGTCGATGACGCCTGCGAGGTCGCCGATGCCGTCGCCGTCGAGGTCGGAGAACGACCGGGGATAGATCTGATAGAAGATGGCCGAACGCCACCAGGTGTCGTCGGCTGGGTCGAGCTGGGTTGCAACTGCGGCGAACCCGTCTGCTTCGTCGACCCCTTCTGCTTCGATAACGCCGTCTGCTTCGTCCACGCCGTCTGCTTCGATGACCCCGTCTGCCTCATGGACGCCGTCCGCCTCGGTGGCGTGCTGGTCGTCGACGCCCGACGCGTCGTCGTTGAGGTCGTCCGGTGTCTCGTCGCTCACCGCGACAATTCTGCCCTACCTGTGTTTTCCGGTAGAAGACCAGGTGGCATCGGCGCGTCGTGTCCGATCTGTCGGATTGGTGCCGGGCAGATCAGAAGGGTGAATTGACCATCGACTGGGCGGCCATCTCCATGTAGTCGACGAGCGCCTGGCGGTGGGGTGGGTCGAGGGTGTCGTCGTCGATCGACGCGATCGCGGTGTGCATGCAGCGCAGCCAGGCGTCGCGCTCGATCGGACCGATGGTGAACGGCTGATGGCGCATGCGCAGGCGGGGGTGGCCACGTTCTTCGGAGTAGGTTCGCGGGCCTCCCCAGTACTGTTCGAGGAACATGCGGAGTCGACGCTCGGCCGGCCCGAGGTCTTCCTCGGGGTACATCGGCCGAAGGATCTCGTCTGCGGCGACCTCTCGATAGAAGACGCTGGTCAGCTTCTCGAAGGTCTCATGGCCACCGACCTCGTCGTAGAACGAACGATGAACCTGGGTGTTCGCCGGCTGGCCGCCGGCAGGGATGTTGCCGCTCACCCGACCCATTGTCCCCACCGTGCGCTGTGGTCTCAACATTGCTGTGAGAAGGCGGCCACGGCAGCACTCTGCACGCGTCTACGACAGACCGTAGGGGTCGGTGCCCGAACGGCTGTCGTGTGGGCTAAATTGATCACACGACCTGTGCGGCGTGAGCGTGCATCGCGCGCTCACCGGCCGTGCGCAAGAGGGTTTATCGATCGGAAGGGTCTCATGGACAACTGGATCGCCTACATCGGAGTGCCGGTCACGGTCCTGGTGGTTATCTTCGCCCTGGCGTGCGTGGTCTCGATGGCATTCTCGAGTGGCGTCAAGTATCCCGAGCAGCAGGAATACACGCTCGACCAGAAGTGGGACCGCGGACCGCTGCTGTTCTCCGCAACGGAGATCGAATCTATTGCGTTGCCGCGTCACGCGGAACCGAACGATGTGGATGGAGGCTCGGCCAGTGCCAAGTGGTGAGATTTCGCAGACGACAAGCTCCGAAGGAACGTCAGAGGTCATCGCGGCCCCCGCGTTGCCCGTCGGCACGGTCATCACCAACAGCGGGCGCGTTTCGTCCACCCGCTTTCCCGGTCAGACCGCGACGACCCCTCCGTTCTCGCGCGACGAACTGATCGCACTCGACGACGCGATCCACGCCGCAACCGAGAAGGCGCTTGTGCGCTTCTCCGTGTACATCGGAGAGCTCGGAACCGACCCGGTGGCCGATGCACGCAACGTGCTGCTCAAGGCAGCCCCCGAGCCCGCGTACGGCGCGCTGCTCGCGGTCTCGCCCAACACGCACGACGTCGTGGTGGTGTCGGGCAGTGAGGTCGCCGACCGCGTCAACGATCGCGTCGCCGACCTGGGCGTGACCGCCGCGATCGGCAGCTTCCGGCAGAACGAGCTCATCGACGGACTCATCTCCGCGCTGCACGTGATGGCGACCGCAGCAGCACCCATCTGAGCTGCAGCACCGAAGGACTTCAGCGGCCCGAAGAACTTCAGCCGCACCGAATAACCAACGAGAATGGCCCGGGAGCAATCCCGGGCCATTCTCGTATGTTGTTGCTGCGGTTCCTACTGTGCGACCAGGTCCCTGGTGGCCGGTGCCTTCTCCGTGGACACCTTCTCAGCCGGTACGGCTGTGGTCGAGTCCTCATTCGTCGCATCGGGTCGCGTGGGGGAGCTTCCCAGATGGTCGTCGACCATGTCGTTCTCGTCGAACGGATCGCGGCCGGACAGCACGTCGTCGACCCGATTCTTGTCGATGGTCCCCGTCCACGATCCGACGAGGATTGTCGCGACCGCGTTGCCCGAGAAGTTGGTGACCGCGCGAGCCTCGGACATGAAGCGGTCGATGCCCACGATCAGTCCGACTCCGTCCAGCATGGCCGGTTGGTGGGCCTGCAGGCCGCCGGCGAGAGTTGCCAGTCCTGCACCGCTGACGCCTGCGGCACCCTTCGAGGCGATGATCATGAAGACCAGCAGGCTGATCTGTGCTCCGATCGAGAGCGGTGCACCCATCGCATCTGCGATGAAGATCGACGCCATCGTCAGGTAGATGGCTGTTCCGTCGAGATTGAAGGAGTAGCCGGTCGGAACCACGACGCCGACGGTGGACTTGTCGACACCGAGGTGCTCCATCTTGGCGATCAGTCGAGGCAGCGCCGATTCGGAGGACGAGGTGGCAAAGATCAGCAGATACTCGCGGGCAAGGTAGCGGACGAGTCGGAAGATCGAGACGCCTGCGACCGACCGCAGGATCACTCCGAGGACGCCGAAGACGAACACGACGCATGTCACGTAGAAGGCGATCATCAGGATCATCAGCTGTCCGACCGCGGCCCAGCCGGTCTGGCCCACAACGTTGGCGATCGCGCCGAATGCACCGATCGGGGCGAGCCACAGGATCATGCTGAGGATCTTGAACACGAGCTTCTGGATGTAGGCGACAGCGGCGAGGATCGGTTCACCGCTGGGGCCCATGGCCTGCAGTGCAAAGCCGACGAGCAGCGCGACGAACAGTGCCTGCAAGACGTTGCCCGAGGTGAGTGCCGACAGGAGTGACTCCGGGATGATCCCCTGGATGAATGCCATGAGTCCGCCGGATTCGTGGGCCTTGTCGGCCAATGCCGAACCCTTGTCCGCGGTCGCCGTGATGTTGAGGCCGTCGCCGGGCTTGATCAGGTTTCCGACGACGAGCCCGATCGCGAGTGCGATGGTCGACATCACCAGGAAGTAGACGAAGGCGAGGCCGCCGACCTTGCCGACCGTCGCGGCCTTTCTGACCGAGCCGATGCCGAGCACGATGGTGCAGAAGATGACCGGCGCGATCATCATCTTGATGAGGCTGACGAACATGGTGCCGAGCACCCCGAGGTCTTTGCCGACACCGGGAGCGATGATGCCCACCGCCACGCCTCCGACGACAGCGACGATGACCGCCACGTACAGCCAATGCGTCTTGTCGCGCTTCTTGGGGGGCGTTGCCGGCAACTCGTCGGTCGCCACCGCGCCGTCTGGGTGTCGTCGTCTCAGATTCATCGTGCTGTCCTTCCTGTGATGCAGGTCGACGTCTTCGAAGCGCACCCGCTGTGGAAGATTGTTGGGCAACACCGTGATGTGGGTCACCATTGAGTTCATTTCGTTCAGGCGATCACCGTGGTGAACTCGATGGCGATTGCCGTATGGGCGGTCGCGGAAGGATGGTGCGAACATGCTGCAGTGGCGTCCCCGGACACTCGCCGGTCAGGCTGTGGCGCTGCAGTTGGCTGTCGTCGTCGTGATCGTGGTGGCAGCGGCGGCCCTCGCCCTGCTCGATGCCCGGCTCGACGGGGTGCGCGCCGCGCGTGAACAGGTCACTTCGGTGGCGGTGAGCATTGCCGACGCCCCTTCGACGGCCCGCGCGCTGGCGTCTCCCGACCCGACCGCGAGCCTGCAGCCGGTGACGGAGGAGATCCGCTCGGTCACCGGGCTGTCGTTCATCACGATCATGAACACCGAGGGTGTGCGCTATACGCACACCAGGCCTGCGCTCATCGGGCAGCGATACCTGGGTTCCACCAGCCAGGCGCTTCGTGGCGAGGTCTACACCGAGACCTATACCGGGACGCTGGGCCCGTCGATCCGTTCGATCGCACCGGTACGCAACGACGAGGGCGTGATCGTCGGGATGGTTGCTGTCGGGATCACGCAGGCCACGCTCACCGACGAGTGGCTGGACCAACTGCCGTTGATCGCGTCGATCGGTCTGGTGGCTATCGTCGCCGCCCTCGGCGGACTCTGGCTCATCCGACGGCGGCTGTTGCGGCTCACAGGTGGTCTGGCGCCGGGAGAACTACGCGTCATGTACGACCATCACGACGCGGTGCTCCATTCGGTCAAGGAGGGGCTCGTGGTGATCGACGACGGCACGATCGCGTTGTGCAACGACGAGGCGCGTCGGTTGCTCGCAGGCGACCGTGGCGGTGATGTCGCTGAACTCGACGAGATGCCCGAATTCCTGCTCGGCACAGAGCCTCTCACCGACGTGCTGTACGTCGATCAGGGCCGGGTGCTCGTGGTCAATCGGGCCCCCGTGTCGACGCGCCCCGGTTCGACCGTCGTCACGATCCGGGACAGGACCGAATTGTCGGCTGCCATAGGCGAATTGGATTCGCTCTCGCGTTTCGCCGAAGCGCTTCGGTCGCAGGCGCATGAATCGGCCAACCGGCTGCACACGATGGTCGCGCTGATCGAGACCGGCCACTCGGAGCGCGCCGCCGATCTCGCCACCGCCGATCTCGCCCTCTCGCAGCGACTGGTCGATCGCGTCTCGGACACGATCAGCGATCCCACCCTCAGTGCGTTGTTGCTCGGCAAGTCGGCCCAGGCAGCAGAACGCGGGATCTCGATGACGTTGACGGAGGAGTCCGCTCTGGACTCGGTCGAGACCTCCCCGTTGACCACCGACGAGATGATCACCATCGTCGGAAACCTGATCGACAACGCGTTGGACGCCTGCGATCCGGATGACCCGTGGGTGGAGGTCACAGTGGCATCGGCGGACGGATTCCTGCGGATCGTCGTTGCCGACAGTGGTCCGGGTATGACCGATGATGAATTCGAAAGAGCTTGCAGCAGAGGATATTCGACGAAGTCCGGTGGCGATGCGCAGGGCAGGGGACTCGGCCTTGCCCTGGTGAGTCACGTGGTCAACCGTCACGGCGGCACCCTGCGATCCGAGCACACATACGGTTCGGTCGTCACTGTCGAGATCCCGAGCGGAGAATAGCCATCGTGATACGCGTGATGATCGTCGACGACGAGCCGCTGCTCGTGCAAGCGCACCGCGACTATCTCGCCCGGATCGGCGGGTTCGAGGTGGTGGCGACGGCGGGCACCGCGCAGGATGCGCACCGCGCGGCGAACGCGGCCGTGGCGGCGGGGGCGCCTGTCGAACTCGTGCTGCTCGATCTGGGCCTGCCGGACGCGAGCGGTATCGACCTCGCGTCCGCGCTGTCGGGACTTCGGCCCGATCCCGACATCATCGCCATCACGGCGGCACGCGATCTACCGACAGTTCGCCGAGCGGTGGCGCACGGCGCACTGCTGTATCTGCTCAAACCGTTCTCGTACGCGGCTTTCGCCGAAAAGATCGAGCACTACCTGCGCTACCGCGAAACCGTCGCGGGCGACGGCGACGCCGTCAGCCAGCGAGACGTCGACCGTGCGCTTGCCGCGCTGCGCACCGCCGACCCCCGACGCGGCGCGCCCAAGGGCATGGCACCGGACACCACCGACGCCGTCGGAAGGGCGGTCCGCGATGCGCCCGACGGGCTGACCGCATCGGAAGTCGCTGCGCAGGTGGGCAGTTCGCGAGTCACCGCGTGGCGATACCTGGAGCGGCTCGCCGACGCCGGCACGGTGCGCAGGGTCACCGAGTACGGCGGGGCGGGCCGACCCCAGATTCGCTACACCTGGACGAGGTGACCTGTCACTCGGTTGTGAACTGTCACTCGGCGTCGAAACCTCGCGCGCGAAGCGAGCGCTCGACACCGGCGCGACCCTCGATGATCAACCGCTTGAGTGCTGTCGGGTGATCGTTGGAGAGGAACTCGTCGGCCTTCGCCAGCGCCTCGGAAGTGATCTCCCACGACGGATACAGACCGTTGACGACGGTCTGCGCAACCTCGCTCGATCGACGGCTCCAGATCTCCGGAACCGCGGCGAAGTACTTGTCGACGTACGGCGACAACAACTCCGCCTGGCCCGGACGGTCGAAACCTGCCACGACGGCTCGCGTGTAGATGTTGGAGAGCGTGTCGTCGTCGATCGCCTGCGACCACGCGTCGGCCTTCGCCTCCGCAAGCGGACGCGCGGCTCGCGCAGTGGCAGCCTGACGCGTACCCGCAGAGGTGTTGTCGCGCTTGGCCTCCGCGTCGATGACAGGTGTATTCGACGGGTCGCTGTCGATGGCGCCGGCAGTCGCCAGTGCGAGCACCAGCTTCCAACGCAGATCGGTGTCGATGGTCAGGCCGGCGAGACCGTGGTCGGCGGGATCGTCGCCGTCGAGGAGCGCTCGGACCACGGCGATCTGTTCGTCGAACAGCTTTCCGGACAGCAGGGTGTTGACGAACGCGAGCTGATGGTCGGAGCCCGACTCGGCCGCGCGGGCGAGTTCGAGGAGTCGGGAGCTGAAACGCGGCCAGCCGACGGTTGTGGCCCACTCCGGGTCGGCGTACGACTCGATCGCGGTTGTCGCCTGCAGCAGAACACGCTGTACCACACCGATTTCGGTCTCGGCGGCGATGCCGTGCTCGACGAGCGCGACAAAGTCGCGGGCCTTCATCTCCGCCTGACGGGTCATCTCCCAGGCGGCCGACCACACCAGCGTGCGCGGCATCGAGTCGGTGATGTCACCGATGCGTGCGGTGGCGGTCTCGAGCGATTCGGGGTCGAGGCGCACCGACGCGTACGTGAGGTCGTCGTCGTTGAGCAGGATCAGTTTTCCGCGCGGGACGCCAACGAGATCGGCGACCTCGGTGACCGAGCCCTCGACGTCGAGTTCGACGCTCTGGACGCGTTCGAGAGCTCCGGACGCGGTGTCGTCGTAGATGCCGACGCGCATGCGATGCACGCGTGTCTCGCCCGCGCCGGGAGCAGCGCCGTCCTGGACGATGGCGAAGCGGGTGAACGCGCCCGAGTCGTCGACCTCGAAGTCGGGTCGAATGACGTTGATGCCGGTGGTCTTGAGCCACTGGCTGCCCCAGTCGGAGAGATCGCGACCCGACGACTTCTCCAGCGCGGCAAGCAGATCCGAGAACGTCGCATTGCCGAACTTATGTGAGGTGAAGTAGTCGCGTAGACCCGCGAGGAAGTCGTCGACTCCGACATAGGCGACCAACTGCTTGAGCACGGATGCGCCCTTGGCATACGTGATGCCGTCGAAGTTGACCTCGACGGCGGCGATGTCGGGGATGTCGGCGGCAACCGGATGCGTCGAGGGCAACTGATCCTGGCGATAGGCCCACGACTTCTCGACGTTGGCGAACGTCGTCCATGCGCTGGTGTACTCGGTTGCCTCCGACTGGCACAGCACCGATGCGAATGTGGCGAAGGATTCGTTGAGCCACAGGTCGTCCCACCACTTCATGGTGACCAGGTCGCCGAACCACATATGTGCCATCTCGTGCAGGACGGTCTCGGCACGCCGCTCGTAGTTGTAGTTGGTCACGCGCGACCGGAAGACGTAATCCTCGAGGAAGGTGACGGCACCCGCGTTCTCCATTGCGCCCGCGTTGAACTCGGGTACGAAGAGCTGGTCGTACTTGCCGAAGGCGTAGGGGATGCCAAAGTTCTTGTGGTAGAAGGAGAATCCCTGTTTGGTCTCGGTGAACAGTCGCTCCTCGTCCATGAACTCGGCGAGGGACGCCCTGCAGTAGATTCCCAGTGGGATCGAACCGTGGTCGTCGGTGTAGGTGTCTGTCCACTCCGCGTACGGCCCTGCGATCAACGCGACCAGGTAGGTGCTCATCACAGGGGTTTGCGCGAATCGGTGCACTCCGCCGTCGATCGACTCGGTCAGCGCGTTCGAGATGACTTTCCAGTCCTCGGGAGCGGTCACGGTGATCGTGTAGGTCGCCTTGAGATCGGGTTGATCGAAGCAGGCGAACATCCGCTTGGCGTCTGCGGTCTCGAACTGCGAGTAGAGGTAGACGGAATCGTCGGTGGGATCGACGAAACGGTGCAGTCCCTCACCGGTGTGCGAGTATGCGCAGTCGGCGACGACGACGAGCTCATTGTCGGCGGCGAGATCGGGGAGTGTCAGTCCCACAGACTCGTCGAATCCGCTGACGTCGAGTTCTTTTCCGTTGAGCGTCGCCGAGATGAGCGTCGGTGCAACCAGATCGATGAAGGTCTGAGAGCCGGGTGTTGCGGTGAAGGTGACGGTGCTCGTCGAGCGGAACGTCTTCTCTCCGGGCTTGCCGCTGCCGTCGGTGAGGTCGAGTTCTACGTCGTAGTGGGATACGTCGATGGTGGTGGCGCGTTCTCGCGCCTGGTCTCGGGTCAGATTCGGGGCAGTCACAATCGCCAGCTTAGCCGCGTAACGTCGGCGTGGAATCGTTGCGGATGGTCGTTGGTTGAAAGTGCTGCTGGTTCAAAGACCTGATGGTTATTCAATGACCTGTCGGGTGTGAACGACCGATACGCGTCGGCCATGTCGAAGGGAATGTTTGCAGATGTCGCAAAAGGATCGTATTGATTTCTGGTTCGACCCACTGTGCCCGTGGTGCTGGATCACCTCGCGGTGGATTCTCGAGGTGGAGAAGGTGCGCGACGTCGACGTGAACTTCCACCTGATGAGCCTCGCCGTCCTCAACGAGGGCCGCGACATCCCCGACGACTACCGCGAAGCGCTCAAGAACGCCTGGCGGCCGGTGCGCGTGATAGCCGCGGCAGTTGCGGCGAAGGGCGACGACATCCTCGCGCCGATCTACACGGCCATGGGCACCCGAATCCACAACCAGGGCAACAAGGATTTCGACGTCGTGATCGCCGAGACGCTCGATGAACTGGGCCTCGATCCCGAGCTCGCGAAGGCCGCGGACTCCACCGAGTACGACGACTGGATTCGCACCAGCCATCACGAGGGCATGGACAAGGTGGGCGACGATGTCGGGACGCCGACCATCCACGTCAACGGGGTCGCGTTCTTCGGTCCTGTCCTGTCCCGGATACCGCGCGGTGAGACGGCGGGAACCGTCTGGGACGGCGCTGTCGCCCTCGCGTCGTACCCGCACTTCTTCGAGCTCAAGCGCAGCCGCAATGAGGATCCGCAGTTCGACTGAACTGGCTCTCGTGGCCTGTCGCCAGAACTCGGGCTTTGTCTCTAGAGCTCGGGTCGTCGCTAGAACTTGGGTGGGGCCTCGAGCCCGTTGGGCAGCGACCCCTCGGCCACGGCGGCGGGGTGGGGCGGGGGCGTGACGGGTACTGCGTTGCCGCTGCCGACGCCGCGAACGATGGTTCTCGGGCGGAACAAAATGGCGCCCGGGCGTGTCCGATCACGCAGTGCGGCTGCGCGCCACGTCAGGACGGGGTGCGACGCGAGCAGATTCACGAGGAAGATGAAGAAGCCCTTCTCGTGTGTTGCCCTGTCGGCCAGTTGATCGAAGTCGACGGCGCGCAGCATGTACTTGCCCGCCGAGAGCACGCCCATTGCCCGCGGCGCGCCGTCGGGTTGCGTGTAGTAGCCGAAGTTGTCGGCCGAATACTCCTGGGCCCGAGACAGCAGCGAGCCGAGTATGGGGATCTGCATGCCGATGCTCGTCGCGAGTTGTCGCCAGTAGGACGTGTGCCCTGCGGCGATGTGACCGACCTCGTGGCCGATGATGAATCGCAGCGCCTCCGGATCACGGGCTCTGCCGCCGATCTCGAAGAGGTCGGAGTAGACGACCACATAGCGCCGGAAACCGTGGCCCGACGCGAACGCGTTGATCTGCCCGTTGCCCAGCACGACGTAGGCGTCGGGGACGTACTCGAGTCCGTAGCGGGCGGCCGCCTCGACGACCATCCGGTATCCCTCGACGAATTGCGTCGGCGTCATCTGAACGCCGTTCGCGCGGGGAGTGGCGTAGGTGATGCCTCGGATGAGGAACAACAGCAACGGCAGCGCGAGTGCCAGCAGGGCGAGCTGATTGAACACACCGAACATCACCAACACCACCGTGATCGCGTAGCCGACCACCGACAGCAGGATCAGCACGACAAGCGTCGGGATCTCCCAAGGATGCAGTCGCGGCTGCGCCGCGTACTTGGCAGGCGTCAGCCAACGTCGGTTGGGGTCGTAGTGGGCCGTCGTCGGCGCAGGATCGGCAAGTCCTGGCACATTGGGAATAGGCGATGAGTCGTCCACGGCCTTCAATCTATAGTGGTCGCTATGCGCGTATACGTCGGTGGCGACCATGCCGGATTCGAACTCAAAGCCAAGATCTCCGAACACCTCAAGGCGAACGGGCACGAAGTGATCGATTCCGGCGCTCACGAGTACGACGCGCAGGACGACTACCCCGCATTCTGCATCGCCACCGCACAGAAGACCGTCGACGATCCGGGCAGCCTCGGCATCGTGCTCGGCGGTAGCGGCAACGGTGAGCAGATCGCGGCGAACAAGGTCAAGGGTGCGCGGTGCGCACTCGCCTGGAATGTCGAGATCGCCCAACTTGCCCGCCAGCACAACAACGCACAGCTCATCGGTATCGGCGGCCGTATGCACACCACCGAGGAGGCGCTCGCGATCGTCGACGCCTTCGTCGACACGCCGTTCTCCGAGGAGCCGCGCCATCAGCGTCGGATCGACATCCTCAGCGAGTACGAGGAGACCGGCATCGCACCGGCTCTGCCCGAGTCCTGATCGTCGAGACTCCTCGCTGGCAGCGATGACCGGTCGTAAGGCGATGACCGGTCGGCGAGGGACTATCTGTCCACGAGGGCGCCGTGCCTGAGGGCCATACCCTGCACCGCATCGCGCGGCGCCAACGAAAGCTGTTCGACGGCCAGCGCGTTGCGGTCAGTTCGCCACAGGGCCGGTTCGCCGAAGGTGCCACCGTCGTCGACGGCATGGTTTTCGACGACGCTCAGGCGTGGGGCAAACACCTCGTGCAGCGTTATCGCGACGGTCGACGTGAGCAACTGCTGCACGTACACCTCGGGCTCTACGGCGCGTTCACCGAGTTGCCGGTCCCGATGGGTGAGCCCGTCGGACAGGTGCGGATGCGGATCGTCGGGGAGTCGACCGGCGTCGACCTCCGGGGCCCCACCGCGTGCGAGCTGTATACGCCGGCCGACCTCGACGCACTGGTCGCACGGCTCGGCCCCGACCCACTGCGGTCCGACGCCGACCCGTCGCGGGCGTACGCGGCGATCGCCCGATCGCGTCGACCGATCGGCGCGCTCCTGATGGATCAGAAGGTCATCGCGGGAGTGGGCAACGTGTACCGCGCAGAAGTGTTGTTCCGCAACGGAATCGATCCGATGAGGCCGGGGACGTCGATCACAGCGGACGAGTTCGATGCCGTGTGGACCGATCTCGTCGGGTTGATGAAGGTCGGCGTTCGTCGTGGCCGTATTCACGTGGTGCGCGCGGAGGATGATCACGGTGCCCCGTCATATGCAAAGAATCGCCCGCGCACCTACGTGTACCGGCGCGCGGGAGAAGAGTGCAGGATCTGCGGGACGCCGATCGCACACAGCGAACTGGAAGGTCGAAACCTGTTCTGGTGCCCGGTCTGTCAGTCGTGATCGGCTTCCGGACAACGCGGCTCGGCAGAGTGGGGCAGGACTCATCCGGGGCCGGCAAGAAGAGCGGGTATCAACACGAAAGCGCCCGCAGTCAGTGACTACGGGCGCAGAATGTGTGGCTCAGTGGGAGCGCTGTTCGGCGCGCTGCGCCATGATCAGCAGTTCGTCGCGTTGAGAATCGGCGGCGACCCGGTTGATCCGGTCGTAGAGCCTGCGACGGTCGGACGAATTGTGGAGCTGTGCACGGAATCGTGCGAAAGACATTGGAAACGCTGCTTTCTTTGGTATCGGGCGTCTTGTTCGGTGGTGCAGTGCGCTCGTTCGACCACCGAGATGGTCGCCTGACGAACCGCACCATCCAGTGTTCGCGTTAATTCTGTGTAAATCAACCTGATCCGACGTGATTTGCGCGACTCTGACCTGCGGTCTCACCGAACGCGCGGGCTCACAGCGAAAGCCTCACAGAGAAAGTTCAGTGTCGTTGGGCATTACTCTCATCGGCTGCGCCGACCATGGGCTACATGGAGTGCACAGATTCCTTGCGGCCGGCAGACGCGCATGAGGTAGCCGGCGGTGACCTCATGGCTCGGGCGTCGACGGCGGATCGCATCACGGTGCTCGCGGTCGGGGGAACGGGTGAGTCGTACCAGGGGGATTCGCGGACAGCGGTCACCGGGTTGCTGGCTGCGGTCGTCGACGATCTCGACGCTCGTTTCGTGTCGCGGTGGGTGGGATACCCGGCAAGCTACGGGCCGGCGAACGGCAGGGACGGCATGAGCTACGCGGACAGTGTGGCTCAGGGCGTCCGGTCGCTGCGGCGACAGCTCGCGCAGACCGGCGGACCGGTGATGATCGTCGGCTACTCGCAGGGCGCCGTCGTCGTCCGACGCTGTATGCATGAACTGCACCGCGACGGTGATCCGGTGATGAATCGTGTTCTGGGTCTCGGATTCGTCGCCGATCCGCACCAACCGCCCGGCGCCGTCACCGGGTGTTCCGGATGGGGAGTCGCGGGGGAGGGCCCGCGGCTGCCCGATCAGATTCCCGCGTGGTGGGTCGGGGCGCCCACCGACATGATCTGTAACGCCGAACCGGATTCGTTGATCCGCGACATCGCCGATCTGACTTCGACCCTCGAACTACGGCGGCCGTTCCGATGGATTCTCGACATGCTTGCGATCCTGCGAGACAACGCTTTTCAGAATGCCGCACGTACCTCAATGCGACCTACCCAGTGGAGTCGCGACGTACGCCGCGTCCGCTCCGCGTGGCGCGCGGTGCGGCGGTACCTTCCGGCTCTCATCGTGTGGCACAGCCTGGTGATCACCAACCGTGACGGTGGCAGGCACACCGCGTACAGCCGTGAGCCGTACCGACGACTCGTCACGGACCCGGACACGACGGGCTGCCAGGAGTTGGCCCGGTGGTTACAGGTGGGTGCAACCTTTGGCCCGGTCGGCGCCTCGAGTCGTGCGAACCCGATCGCTGAGCGACACTGATCACAGACCCCGCGACGGGTCGTCAGGTGTCAGACGAGCGAAAGACGAACCCGTGGATCATTTCGACATCGTTGTCATCGGTTCTGGACCGGCCGGTCAGAAAGCGGCCATAGCCGCGGCAAAGCTCGGTAAGCGGGCAGCAATTGTGGAGCGGCGCAACATGGTTGGCGGTGTGTGCATCAACACCGGCACGATTCCATCCAAGACGTTGCGCGAGGCGGTGTTGTATTTGACCGGCCTCAACCAACGTGAAATGTACGGCGAATCATATCGGTTGAAATCGGATATAACGGTCACGGATCTTTCGGCCCGCACCATGCATGTCGTCGGGAAAGAAATCGACGTCATTCAGAGCCAGCTCGCTCGCAATGGTGTGACCATGCTGCTCGGCAGTGCGTACTTCACGAGTCCTCACGAAATAGCGGTCGAGGACGCCACCGGCGATCTCAAACACGTGAGCGCCGACAAGTTCGTCATCGCCGTCGGTACGCGGCCCGCGCGCCCACCCTCGGTCGACTTCGACGGCACCACCGTCGTCGACTCCGACCAGATCCTGGCACTCGATCGGGTTCCGCGATCGATGGTCGTCGTCGGAGCGGGTGTCATCGGCATCGAGTACGCGTCGATGTTCGCGGCCCTGGGCACCAAGGTCACCGTGATCGAGCAACGGCCCACCATGCTCGACTTCTGCGACCGTGAGATCGTCGAAGCGCTGCAGTACCAACTGCGCGAGCGAGGTGTGACCTTCCGGTTCGGTGAGCAGGTACAAACCGTCGAGACGCATCCATCCGGAACGCTGACGATCCTGGCGTCGGGCAAGAAGATCCCCGCGGACACCGTGCTCTACTCCGCGGGCCGTCAGGGTGTTTCCGACGAGTTGAGGGTGGAGGCAGCGGGCCTGACCGCAGACAAGCGCGGCAGGCTCACCGTCGACTCCGACTTTCGGACCGCGGTCGACCACATCTACGCGGTTGGTGACATCATCGGGTTCCCCGCGTTGGCTGCGACGTCGATGGAGCAGGGCAGGCGCGCGACGTATCACGCGTTCGACGAGCCGGTCGGCGCCACGGACGACAACCTGCAGCCGATCGGGATCTACGCCATCCCGGAGATCAGCTTTGTCGGTCAGACCGAAGATCAGCTGACGGCAGCGAATGTGCCGTTCGAAGTGGGCGTCGCGCGGTATCGCGAACTCGCACGAGGGGCCATCATGGGCGACTCCTACGGCCTGCTCAAGTTACTCGTGCACGCCGAGGAGCGAACGCTTCTCGGCGTGCACGCATTCGGTAGCAATGCCGCCGAACTCGTCCATATCGGCCAGACGGTGATGGGTCTCGGCGGCAAGATCGACTACCTCGTCGATGCCGTCTTCAATTACCCGACCCTGGCCGAGGGCTACAAGGTTGCCGCGCTCGATGCGTCGAACAAGATGCGCGCGATCGCGCAGGTGCGGGCCGAGGGTAATCGGATGGACCTCGACGTCGGGACGGTCGACGCGGGAACCCTCGTCTGAGGTCTAGGCAACACGAAAGAGGCTCCCGGTCGTCGACCGGGAGCCTCTTTCGTGTCTTGAATGATTCAGATAGGCAGATCAGTTGCCGTCGTACTGGCCGCCGACGGTTCCGCGGACCACGATCGGGGTGCCCTGCGGGATGGTGTCGTAGACCCACTTGCCGTTCTCGGTGCTGATGTTGATGCAACCGTGGCTGACGTTGCTGTTGCCCTGCTGTGCGACCGACCAGGGTGCGGCGTGGATGAAGATGCCGTCACCCGACATGCGGGTCGCCCAGTTCACGTCGGTGCGGTAGCCCTCGGGTGAGTCGACCGGAACGCCGTAGGTCGAGGAGTCCATCACGATGTGCTGGTACTTCTCACGGGTGTGGTAGACGCCGTTCGGGGTCGGATGCGCGTTGGATCCCATGGAGATCGGCATCTTCTTGACGAACTTGCCGTCCTTCCACCAGTAGATGGTGTGGTCACCATCGGTTGCCAGCGCGATCCAACCGGTCGAGGTCTTCACGTTGGGGATCGCGGGGACGTTCGGGGTCTCCTGCGTGGTCGTAGGAGGAGGCGTGGTGGTCTTGGGAGCCGGCGCAGGAGTCGACGGCTTGGGCGGAGTCGGCAGTCCCGGAATGTTGTCAGGGATCTCGACAGGCGGAAGGCCCGGCACGACGGTGACTGGCGTGGCCTGGGCGAGGCCCGGTGCGGCCAGTGCAACGGCGATGACGCCGATGACCGCTGCAAGGAGTCCACGGACGACGCTCTTCCGGCGACGATGGGACGACGTTGTGTTCAACACGGGAGTTCGCAAACCTTCGCTCTCGGGACAGTACGGGCGCACCCCCCCGAGGCGCCGCGACCATCGTTACACAACCGTTGTCTTTCCTTCAAAGGCAAACGCGTGCAACGCCCCATTGAGGTGTCGGATCGGTGCTTCGCGAACGTAAAAGGGGAGGTCGGTGGATAGGCTGCCGCACTGTGTGACACCCATCACATTTTTCCGAATCGTCAACTCGAAGGTCTCGAAAAGGCTGCGGCGCCGCGCATTACGCCGGCTGGCTCTGGGTATCCGGGTGTTCGGTCTTGAGATGCAGCGCGGGTTCGGAGCATCCCTCGTTGCGGCAGACGAGCATGGCGTCGACGCGTGGCGTGCCACTCTCGGACGTCGTCACGTCGCGGCGGAAGAACAGCGGTGCGCCGCAGGTAGAGCACTTGCGCGGGGTCTTGGAGTAACTGGAGGACATGCTGCAAGGTTACACCCGAATGTGGCGTGGATCACACTCGTCATCGTGGTGGTGTGTCGCAGGTGCAAGCCGAAGAAGGCGACGGAACACGGGGCCGATACAAAAGAAAGAGGTCAGAGGGAAAACCCTCTGACCTCGTCTGAGCGGGTGACGGGAATCGAACCCGCGTAGCTAGTTTGGAAGACTAGGGCTCTACCATTGAGCTACACCCGCGTGCTGTCGCCCAGCGGCAGCGCATGTGACTGTACCCAATGAATGCGTCGGATTCGAAATCGCCTGGACGTCCACGTGTCACGCGGGAGCTTCCGGGGGCCGAGTGGTTCCGCATTCACAAGTCTGCGGCTCGTCACACGCACGTCGTCGAGGACCGGATTCGGTTACTCAACTGGGGCCACGTACTATCTTCTGTTGGCCCTGCTCGTCAGGGAATTGATGGGTCCGCACAAGGGGCCATCGGGGCCGCGGTGAGGTGTATCGAGGCCACCGGGATGTGGCGCAGCTTGGTAGCGCATCCGCTTTGGGAGCGGAGGGTCGCAGGTTCGAATCCTGTCATCCCGACAGATCAGGACGTACGCACGTACACATAAGGAGCATTGAGGCGTGAAGAGCACCGTCGAGCAACTGAGCCCGACCCGAGTGAAGCTCAATGTCGAAGTACCGTTCGAGGAACTCTCGGGCGACTTCGACCGGGCATACCGTTCGCTGGCACAGCAGATCCGTATTCCGGGCTTCCGTCCGGGAAAGGCGCCGGCCAAGCTGATCGAAGCTCGAGTCGGTCGCGACTCGATCCTCGCTCAGGTCGTCAACGACGCGCTGCCGGGCAAGTACTCGGAGGCAGTGGCGGAGACCGAGACCAAGGCCATCGGCCAGCCCGAGATCGATCTGTCCGAGCTGAAGTACGGCGAGAGCATCAGCTTCACCGCTGAGGTCGACGTTCGCCCGGAGATCGAGCTTCCCGACTACTCGACGCTGTCCGTCGAGGTCGACGCCGTCGCCGACGACGAGGACGCGGTCAACGAGCAGCTCGAAGGGCTGCGCGGCCGGTTCGGCACGCTCAAGGGAGTCGACCGCGCCGTCGAGAATGGCGACCACGTCTCGATCGACCTGTCGGCGACCGTCGACGGCGAGAACGTCGAAGACGCGTCGACCGAGGGACTCTCACACGAGGTCGGTTCGGGTCAGTTGATCGACGGACTCGACGAGGCGCTCGTCGGTCTGAAGTCCGGCGAGTCGAAGACCTTCACCACCAAGCTCGTCGCGGGAGAACATGCAGGCGCCGACGCCGAGGTCACCGTCACGGTGAACTCGGTCAAGGAGCGCGAACTGCCAGAACTCGACGACGAGTTCGCTCAGATGGCGTCCGAGTTCGACACCGTCGATGAGCTGCGCGAGTCGATCGTCGAGCGCGTTGAGCAGTCGAAGCGGTTCGACCAGGCCAACGCTGTTCGTGACGCCGTGCTCGACAAGCTCCTCGAGACCGTCGAGATCCCGCTGCCGGAGAACGTCGTGCAGGCCGAGGTCGACGGACAGCTCGAGCAGGTGCTGCACAGCATCGGCCATGATGACGCGATCTTCGAGCAGTTGCTCGAGGCACAGGGCACCACGCGTGAGGAGTTCGAGAAGAACGCTCGCGAGTCGGCCGAGAAGTCGGTCCGCACGCAGCTCCTCCTCGACGCCATCGCCGAGCAGCAGGAGACCGAGGTCAGCCAGGACGAGCTGACCCAGCAGATCCTGTTCCAGGCGCAGCGTTACGGGATGGCTCCGCAGGAGTTCATCCAGCAGCTCACCCAGGCAAACCAGGTCGGCGCCGTCTACGCCGACGTTCGCCGCGGCAAGGCGCTCGCCGGCATCGTCGACGAGGTCACCGTGACCGACTCCGACGGCAACACCGTCGACACCGCAGAGTTCTTCGGCGGCGGCACCGATGCCGACGACGCTGCTGACGAATCGGCCGCTGACGAGTCGGATACGGACAAGAAGGATTCCGACGCCTGACTTTTCCACAGCAGGACGTGACAGCCGGATACTGGGCCATGCCCGTGTCCGGCTGTTCTGCTCTCAGCGAATAGGGGCGTCATGGGCGGTGTCGGGCACCGTCGATTGACTACTGTCGGTGAGGACGATCCCGAATAAGCGAGATCGACAGGGCATGCCATCGACAGGCCGCGCCCCGTCATCAATGCACTCGAGATCAACAAGCACACGGGCCCCGGGTCAGCCGGGGCGCGGATCGAGACAGACCACAAACGACAGACAAGGTGGGAACCGTGAGCAAGCCGACCATTTACACACCCTCGATGAGTTCAGGGGTCGCCGGGCTGAACCTGAGCGACTCGGTGTTCGAGCGGCTGCTGCGTGAGCGAATCATCTTCCTGGGTACTCAGGTCGACGATGACATCGCCAACAGGCTGTGCGCGCAGATTCTGCTGCTCGCCGCCGAGGACCCCACGCGAGACATCCACATGTACATCAACTCCCCCGGTGGCTCGGTGACCGCGGGCATGGCGATCTTCGACACGATGGAACTCGCCGAGTGCGACATCGCCACCTACGCGATGGGCCTCGCGGCCTCGATGGGTCAGTTCCTGCTCACCGCCGGCGCCAAGGGAAAGCGCTACGCCCTTCCGCACGCCCGCATCATGATGCACCAGCCGTCCGCAGGTATCGGCGGTACGGCGGCCGACATCGCGATTCAGGCCGAGCAGTTCGCCACGACCAAGAAGCAGATGAACGAGCTGAACGCCGAGCACACCGGTCAGACGGTGGAGCAGATCGAGGCAGACGCCGATCGCGACAAGTGGTTCACCGCAGGGGCGGCCAAGGACTACGGCCTCGTCGACCACGTGATTTCGCGCGCCAGCCAGGCGTCGTAGATCTCAAGCGATCAACCACAGTCGACTTCACCCGTCACCTCACACTTCACGGAGCAGACCATGACCAACATGTACGACTCGCTGCCGGCCGACGTCGCCGCAGGGATTCCCGCTTCGGCCCTCGCGCTGAAGAACATCGAAATGCGCTACATCCTCCCGCAGTTCATCGAGCACACCCCCAACGGGCAGCGCCAGTACGACCCGTACGCGAAGCTGTTCGAAGAGCGCATCGTGTTCGTCGGAACGCCGATCGATCAGACCGTCGCAAACGACGTGATGGCGCAGTTGCTGGTTCTCGAATCGCAGGACCCCGACCGCGACATCACCATGTACATCAACTCGCCGGGCGGCAGCGTGCCGGACATGCTCGCGATCTACGACACGATGCAGTACGTCCACTGCGACATCGTGACCGTCTGCCTCGGAGAGGCTGCGTCGGCCGCGGCGATTCTGCTCGCGGGCGGTAGCCCCGGCAAGCGTGCGGCGTTGCCGAATGCGACCATCCTGATCCACCAGCCCCGTACGGGTGGAGCATTCCAGGGCCAGGTGTCAGACCTCGAGATCCAGGCCGCCGAGATCGAGCGCATCCGCAACCGTCTCGACGAGATCCTCGCCGGCCACACCGGTCAGTCCAAGGAGAAGATCCGCAAGGACACCGACCGCGACAACATCCTCACCGCCGACCAGGCGAAGGAATACGGCATCGTGGACGAGGTGTTCGAGTACCGCAAGAAGTCGATGAAGAAGTAGCGACACACCCCTCGGGGTTCCCCGATAACGGTGCGGCACAGGGTGCATGCTTGAGTGCCGCACCGTTGGGGGCGACGAGTCGGCGGATCGGCGGATTTCGATCGCGACATTTGCTCTTATCGGTCGAAGTTATGTCGACACGCGGGTACCGTCGTGATATCGGGCGATCCTGACTAGCGATGGTCCGCATCCGACTGCCCCAAGTACGAGGTCTGCGACGACAGTCAAGGTTCCACCCCGCAACGATCCAGACGACAGCGATCCAAACGACATCGATCCAGACCACAACGATCAGGCCGACACGATTCATACGACGACACGGCAGCACGGCAAGCAAGGGAAGTAGGTACGGCGCGAGATGGCACGAATCGGAGACGGTGGCGATCTGCTGAAGTGCTCGTTCTGTGGGAAGAGCCAGAAGCAGGTCAAGAAGCTCATTGCCGGCCCCGGCGTGTACATCTGCGACGAGTGCATCGACCTGTGCAACGAGATCATCGAGGAAGAGCTCGCCGAGAACGGCGACGTGAAGCTCGACGAGCTACCCAAGCCCGCAGAGATCCGCGACTTCCTCGAGAACTACGTCATCGGCCAGGACACTGCCAAGCGCACGCTCGCGGTGGCTGTGTACAACCACTACAAGCGCATTCAGGCGGGGGAGAAGAAGGACTCGCGGACCGGCGAGGTCGTCGAACTCGCGAAGTCCAACATCCTGATGCTCGGGCCTACCGGGTGCGGTAAGACCTACCTCGCCCAGACGCTCGCCAAGATGCTCAACGTGCCGTTCGCCATCGCCGATGCCACCGCGCTCACCGAGGCCGGTTACGTCGGTGAAGACGTCGAGAACATTCTTCTCAAGCTGATCCAGGCCGCCGACTACGACGTCAAGCGCGCCGAGACCGGCATCATCTACATCGACGAGGTCGACAAGATCGCCCGTAAGAGCGAGAACCCGTCGATCACCCGTGACGTCTCCGGCGAAGGTGTGCAGCAGGCGCTTCTCAAGATTCTCGAGGGCACGCAGGCATCGGTGCCGCCGCAGGGCGGACGCAAGCATCCGCACCAAGAGTTCATCCAGATCGACACGACCAACGTGTTGTTCATCGTCGCGGGTGCTTTCGCGGGACTCGAGAAGATCATTTCGGAGCGAATCGGCAAGCGCGGCATCGGTTTTGGCAACGAGGTTGCGAGCAGGGCCGAGGTCGACACGAGCGATCATTTCGCCGAGGTCATGCCGGAGGACCTGATCAAGTTCGGTCTGATCCCGGAGTTCATCGGACGTCTGCCGATGATCGCGTCGGTGACCAACCTCGACAAGGAATCTCTCGTCTCGATCCTGTCGGAGCCGAAGAACGCGCTGGTGAAGCAGTACACCAAACTCTTCGACATGGACGACGTCGAGTTGGAGTTCACGCAGGATGCTCTGGAGGCCGTCGCCGACCAGGCAATCCACCGCGGCACCGGTGCACGCGGGCTCCGCGCCATCATGGAAGAAGTCCTGCTTCCGGTCATGTACGACATCCCGAGTCGCGACGACGTCGAGAAGGTTGTCGTGACCGCTGAGACGGTCAACGACAACGTTTTGCCGACGATCGTGCCGCGGTCCGACACGTCGGCCGAGCGTCGCGACAAGAGCGCCTGACACCGCACCGAACTCTCTGACACGCGGGCTCCGTCTCACGAGACGGGGCCCGCGTTTCGTCGTCTTGGGGACGGTGACGCCGGGGGTGGTACAGACTGGTCAGATGACACTCACCGAAGACCAGATCGCGGGAATCGTATTGGCGGGTGGCCGTTCACGCCGCATGGGCAGCGACAAGGCGGCCCTCGACTGGAACGGCGAACCCATGCTCGCAGGTGTCGTGCGGGTGATCTCGCAACGGTGCGAACCGGTGTTCGTGGTGGCCCCTGAGGACTCGGCGGCCTACCGGCTGCTGCACGGGACCGGCGGTCCGGAAGCGGTGTGGGTGACCGACGAGCAGCCCGGTGCCGGTCCGTTGGCAGGCCTCGCCGTCGGGCTTGCGGCAGCGCGCGACGCCGGTCGCTCGTACGCGTTCGTGTCCGCGACCGACATGCCGCTCATCGAGCCGGGCCTCATCGACGAACTGAGTCGGGCGGTGACCGACACCGCGGGCGTTGTCGTCGCGCACGACGCCGAGCGCGACCATCCCATGGCGGCGATCTACCGCACCGATGCTGCCGACGTGATCGGCCAGCTCGTCGCGACGGGGGAACGTCGAATGACCGCGGCTCTCGACGCCCTTGCCACCTACCGGGTCACCGTCTCGGACCCGCTGTGGCTGACCAACGTGAACTCTCCGGAGGATGTCCACCGCGTGCGGGTTTCGGCCGACGCCGCGCGTGCCGAAGCGATCGGCTGAGCAGCCGCTCGACACGGTAGAAGCGGCCCGTGTGGAGACGGTGTGAATAGCGCTGACGGCGTTCCCTAAGATTGAAGGGTGACCGACTCGACGCCTGCACTGCCGAAATCCTGGGACCCCGCCGACCACGAGTCGAATCTCTACCAGGGCTGGGTCGATGCCGGGTATTTCACGCCGGATGCTTCCAGCGACAAGCCCGCGTACTCCATCGTCATCCCGCCGCCCAACGTCAACGGGTCGCTGCACATGGGGCACGCCTACGAGCACGTCCTGATGGACGCCTTGACCCGCCGCGCACGCATGCAGGGCTTCGAGACGCTGTGGCTGCCCGGCATGGATCACGCCGCCATTGCCATGCAGACCATGGTCGAGCGCAAACTCGCTGCCGAGGGACTCACCCGCGACGATCTGGGTCGCGACGCCTTCATCGAACGCGTCTGGCAGGAAAAGGCCGAGATCAGCGGCAACATCGGCGAGCAGATGCGCCGACTCGGCGACGGCGTCGACTGGACCCGCGAACGCTTCACCATGGACGAGGGCCTGTCCCGGGCGGTCCAGACCGTATTCAAGAAGATGTACGACGACGGCCTGATCTATCAGGCAGAGCGTCTCGTCAACTGGTCGCCGGTGCTCAAGACCGCGGTCAGCGACATCGAGGTCAGCTACGCCGACGTCGAGGGCGAGCTCGTCAGCTTCCGCTACGGATCGCTCGACGATGCCGAGCCGCACATCGTCGTCGCGACAACTCGAATGGAGACGATGCTCGGCGATACCGCGATCGCTGTGCATCCCGACGACGAACGCTATGCCGCCCTCGTCGGAACCGAACTCGAGCATCCCTTCCTCGACCGCAAGATCCCGGTCATCGCCGACGACTATGTCGACCCCGAATTCGGCACCGGCGCCGTCAAGATCACCCCCGCGCACGACCCGAACGACTTCGCGGTCGGCGCCCGACATGATCTGCCGATGCCGACGATCATGGACGAAGAAGCCCGCATCGCCGACACCGGAACGCAGTTCGACGGCATGGACCGCTTCGAGGCGCGGGTCAAGATCCGCGAGGCCCTGGCTGCGCAGGGCCGCATCGTGAAAGAGGTTCGGCCGTACCTGCACAGCGTCGGACACTCCGAACGGACCGGTGAACCGATCGAGCCGCGGCTGTCGATGCAGTGGTGGGTCGCCGTCGAGTCGCTGGCAAAGGCCGCAGGCGACGCCGTGCGTGACGGATCGACGGTCATCCATCCGAAGACGATGGAGCCGCGCTGGTTCGCGTGGGTCGACGACATGCACGACTGGTGCATCTCGCGTCAGCTCTGGTGGGGTCACCGCATCCCGATCTGGTACGGACCCGACGGCGAGGTGGTCTGCGTCGGACCGGACGAGCAGGCGCCCGAGGGCTACGTCCAGGAGACCGACGTGCTCGACACCTGGTTCTCGTCGGGATTGTGGCCGTTCTCGACGCTCGGCTGGCCGGACGATACCCCCGACTTCGAGAAGTTCTATCCCAACTCGGTGCTCGTCACGGGCTACGACATCCTGTTCTTCTGGGTCGCCCGGATGATGATGTTCGGTACCTACGTCGGCAAGGATTTCGACGCCGACAAGAAGGTGCCGTTCCACAACCTGTTCCTGCACGGACTCGTGCGCGACGAGCACGGCCGCAAGATGTCGAAGTCACGCGGCAACGGCATCGATCCCCTCGATTGGGTCGACCGCTTCGGCGCCGACGCGCTGCGGTTCACACTTGCCCGTGGCGCGAATCCCGGATCGGACATCTCTGTCGGCGAGGACCACGCACAGTCATCGCGCAACTTCGCGACCAAGCTGTACAACGCCACCAAGTTCGCTCTGATGAACGGTGCGCAGGTGCCTGCGGACGGCGAGTTGCCCGATGCCGCCGACCTGACCGTCGCCGACCGCTGGATTCTCGGGCGCCTCGACGAGGTTCTCGCCGAGGTCGACGCCGGATTCGACTCGTACGAGTTCTCCAAGGCATGCGAGGCGCTGTATCACTTCGCGTGGGACGAGGTCTGCGACTGGTACCTCGAGCTCGCGAAAGTGCAGTTCGCACAAGATGATCCGCAACGTTCGCGGTCGACGGCGCTGGTGCTCGGCGCTGTCCTCGACCCGCTGCTGCGTGCGTTGTCTCCGGTCATGCCGTTCGTCACCGAGGTGTTGTGGAAGACGTTGACCGGTGGAGAGTCCGTGGTGATCGCGTCGTGGCCGACGCGTTCGGGGCGTCCGGTCGACGCCGCCGCGGCAACCGAAGTCGACGACCTCCAGCGACTGATCACCGAGGTTCGACGCTTCCGCAGCGACCAGGGACTCCGTCCCGGGCAACGGGTCGCGGCCGAGATCGACGGCCTCGACGCCGCGGGCCTGTCCGACGTGCGGCCCTACCTCGACTCGCTCGCCCGTCTCGACGGTGCCGGCGACGACTTCTCCGCGACCGCCACGGTCGACGTCCGGCTGTCGGCGGCGACCGTCACCGTCCGGATCGACACGTCCGGGACCGTCGACATCGAAGCCGAACGCAAACGTGCGGCCAAAGACCTCGCCGCCGCTGAGAAGGAACTCGCACAGACGACGGCCAAGCTCGGAAACGAGCAGTTCCTCGCGAAGGCTCCCGACAACGTCGTCGCCAAGATCCGGGAACGACAGCAGGTCGCGACCGAAGAAGTCGAGCGGCTCGGGGCGAAACTGGCATCGCTGGGCGGGTCATGAGTTCGCGCGACGATCGGTCAGGTCGGGGAGACGATTACTCGCCCGACCCGTCGGACATGGACTCCTCAGACGGGGACTACGTGGAAGATGACGGGGACCCGATCTTCACGTCGGCAGATTTCGCCGGTTACGAGGATGGCGACGTCGAGCCCGATCCGATGAATCTCGGTTCGCTCCTCGGCGACGACCTCGACGACACCCCGATCATCGTCGTCGACAGCCCGTCCGATCTGGCCGAGCTCGCCGAGTTGGAGAACGAACTCGACACGCGGTGGCCGGAAACGCGGATCGAGCCGTCGCTCACCCGTATCGCGGCGTTGATGGATCTGCTTGGTTCACCTCAGCACGCCTATCCGGCGATCCACATCGCCGGCACCAACGGGAAGACGTCGGTCACCCGGATGATCGACTCGCTCATGGTCGCGCTGCATCGTCGATCCGGTCGGTACACCAGCCCGCACCTACAGCGCGTCACAGAACGAATCGCCGTCGACGGCCGCCCGATTCCAGCGCGCGACTTCATCGACACCTACCGCGACATCGAGCCGTACGTCACGATGGTCGACGATTCGTCGACCGCGGCCGACGGTCCGCGCATGAGCAAGTTCGAGGTGCTCACGGCCATCGCGTTCGCATACTTTGCCGAGGCGCCGGTCGACGTCGCCGTCGTCGAGACCGGGATGGGCGGGCGATGGGACGCGACCAACGTCGTCGACGCGACGGTCGCTGTCATCACCCCGATCGCGATGGATCACGCCGACTACCTCGGCGATTCGCTCGCGGCGATCGCGGGGGAGAAGGCCGGGATCATCAAGCCCGCCAAAGACGATCTGGTCGTGACCGATCCGGTGACCGTGATCGCGCCGCAGCAGCCGGAAGTGATGGACGTGCTGTTGCGCGAGGCCGTCGCACAAGACACCGTCGTCGCACGGCAGAATTCCGAGTTCGCAGTCCTCGAGTCCGTCACGGCTGTCGGCGGGCAACTGCTGCGCCTGCAAGGCCTCGGCGGCGTCTACGACGAGGTGTTCCTGCCGCTGCACGGCGAGCATCAGGCAGCCAACGCGTCGATCGCGCTCGCCGCTGTCGAGGCGTTCTTCGGTGCGGGACCGGGCCGCCAACTCGACATCGACGCCGTGCGAGCGGGGTTCGCGGCGGTCAGCAGTCCCGGCAGGCTCGAACGTGTCCGCAGTGCGCCGACCGTCTTCGTCGACGCCGCGCACAATCCGCACGGGGCACATGCACTCGCGCACGCACTCACCGAGGAGTTCGACTTCCGACGGCTCGTCGGAGTGATCGGCATGCTCGGCGACAAGGATGCCGCGGGCTTTCTCACCGAACTCGAACCGGTCCTCGACGCGGTGGTCATCACCAATAACGGCTCGCCGAGAGCGGTCGACGCCGAGACACTCGCCGAGACCGCGCGCGAGGTCTTCGGGGAGGAGCGGGTGCACGTCGAACCCTTCCTGCCCGACGCCGTCGAAGCAGCGATCGGACTCGCGGAGGAATCCGACGGCGAACCGGTGTCGGGTGCCGGGGTGGTCATCACCGGTTCGGTAGTGACGGCAGGCGCCGGACGAACGCTGTTCGGGAAGGAGCCCGCATGAGCGAATCATCCGGCAACACACCGGAATCCGCGGCCACGCCCAAGTTCACGCCACCGACGAACGACCCGTGGAAGGGTCTGCGTGGCGTGATGGCGGGCACCATGGTGCTCGAGGTGATCGTCATGATTCTGACGTTCCCGATCGTTGCGCGGGTGGGCAACGGCCTGACCTGGGTGTCGGGGACGTATCTGGGTGTGGTGACGCTGTTGATGGTGCTCGCAGTCGGAATGCAGAAGCGACCACAAGCGCTCAACATCAACCTGGCGCTGCAGGTACTCGTGATAATCGGCGGTGTCTTTCACTGGTCGATCGCGGTGATCGGCGTGATCTTCGGTTGCGTCTGGCTCTATATCCGCTACATCAAGGGCGACGTGCAGCGTCGAATCGACCGCGGTTTGCTCTACGGCCAGGAGCCGATCGAGAGCTGAAGCGCCCCGCCGCAATTGTCCGATTAGCGCGCGGCACAACGGATTTCGCTACTGTGGCGTCCCGGAAGACAAGAACTTGTCGACGCTGAGGGGGCGCTGCCGTGACTGACCTGACCTATCCGCAAGCGGCGATCCTCGGCCTCCTGCAGGGCGTCACCGAACTGTTTCCGGTGTCGAGCCTCGGGCATTCGATCCTCGTGCCCGCGTGGCTCGGTGGCGATTGGGCGAAACTGGTCACGGAGTCCAAGAGTTCGGGACACACCCCGTTTCTGGCCTTCGTCGTCGCACTGCACGTCGCGACCGCACTGGCCCTGATCCTGTTCTACTGGCGCGACTGGGTGCGCATCGTCGCGGGCTTCATCCGATCGTTGCGTCACCGAAGCGTCGACGACGACAGCGACGCCCGCCTGGCGTGGCTGCTCATCGCGGGCACGATTCCGGTCGGTGTCGTCGGGTTGATCGCGGAGAAGCCGCTGCGCGTGCTGTTCGCGACCCCACTGGCGGCAGCGATCCTGCTCTTCCTCAACGGACTGGTGCTGCTCACCACCGAGCTTTTGCGCAGGCGTCGTGGTCGAATCGGGCGACACGCCGTGGCCCGGCAGGCGCCGGCCCGGTCGGTCACGTCGCTGTCGATGAAAGAAGGTACGGCGATCGGGTCGGCTCAGATACTCGCGCTGTTCCCGGGGATCTCGCGCTCGGGATCGACGATTTCAGCGGGCCTCCTGCGAGGCCTCGATCACGAGGACGCCGCCCACTTCGCGTTCCTGCTCGCCACGCCCGTCATCCTTGCCGCCGGGGTGCTCAAGATCCCCGAGCTCTTCGGGCCGGACGGCCAGGGCATCGGGGGCCAGGTACTCGTCGGGTCGGTGTGCGCGTTTGTCGCGGCGTTCGCGGCCGTCGCATTTCTGGCAAAGTACTTCCACACGAGAACGCTGTATCCGTTCGTGGTCTATTGCCTCGCGGCGGGCGCGATCAGCATCGTGCACTTCGCCTGAGCAGCGTCGACGTACCTTTGGCGCCGAAGCAGGCCAGAAATGTGATGTATGCATCTTTGCATTCTGTGTGTGCTCTGTGACAATGACGGGGCGCAAGCGCCTGGGGACAATGACGGGGCGCAAGCGCCGGGGGCAATGGCGAGGCGCAAGCGCCGGGGGAGTGGTCGACGATCCTCAAGCCCCACGAAGAACCGATGACGCCTGGTAGCCGCCGGCAACGAGGTGTCCCATACGACGTCGAACACGTCATCACACCGAGAGGAGTCGCGTGACCTTTAGCGCACCGACCACCCGTATCAACCACACCGCAGCGAAGACATCGCGAAACCTTCGTCTCGCCGCGGCGACAGCAGCCTCGATGGCGCTGGTACCACTGGGTGTGATCAGCGCGCCGGAGGCAGTGGCCGCTCCCGAGAAGCCGACGCCCCAGTCCGTCGCTCCCCAGTCCGCCAGTCCACAGTCGGCGACACCTCAATCGGTGGCGCCCTCCGCGCCGGGCCGTGCGGCGGACTCCGACATTCCGCTTCCGACGCCGGGACCGCCGATGCCTGTCCCGGGTGAGGCGTTCGGCTACCTCGCGACACATGACCTCACCAAGCGCATGGACTCGATGAACCTGCCGCAGGCTGTCGCAGCACTGCCGGTGCCGGATTCCTATCGGCCCGCGAACCTGGCCTTCGCCGGCCAGTTCGACAGGGCGGTGACCGCGGCACTCGCCTCGCCGGGCGGATGCGTCCAGGTGATCATCAACTCGCACACCGCAGCGGGCAATCTCTTCGACTACGGATTCTTCCCGATCGAGCCCAAATACTGCCCCTGACGGACAAGTACTGCCCCTGACCGATTAGTAGTGCCCGGCCGGCTGCGAATCACGAGGTCGGGGTGGCGTGCGGGCGTCGGGTCGCTACAGTGTGCTCGTGACTGAACGGACTCTGGTACTCATCAAGCCCGACGGCGTTTCGCGTTCGCTCGTCGGCGACATCCTCGCCCGCATCGAGCGCAAAGGCCTGACCTTCGCGGCACTCGAGCTCAAAAACGTCAGCGACGACCTCGCGGCCAAGCACTACGCGGAGCACGAGGGCAAGCCCTTCTATCCGTCGCTGGTCGAATTCATCACGTCGGGTCCGCTGGTCGCGGCCGTGCTCGAGGGGCCGCGTGCTGTTGCCGCGTTCCGTCAGATCGCGGGCGGAACCGACCCCGTGGAGAAGGCCGTACCAGGCACGATCCGCGGCGATTATGCGCTCAGCACCCAGTACAACCTCGTCCACGGATCGGACTCGCCGGAGTCGGCGGAGCGTGAGATCGCGCTCTGGTTTCCCGCACTGAACGACTGAGCAAGAACCCGCGTACCCAGCGCGCGTCGGCGGTTGTCAAGCCGCTGACGCGCGCTTTATCGCATAGTTTGCGGGATACGTCGCACCGTGTGGGATACTTGCTTGGTTATCGCGAACACACTCTGCTCGTGATGACGACGATGGCGTTCGGCGTCGGACACAGCAGTGGAGATTGTTGCCCATGGCGGCAATCCGCACAGCGCCCGTTCGGCAGATCGCTTTCCCCATCGACGTCGAGAACAGACTCGACGGGCGGCCCAGGCCGCCACGCATGGCGTGGAAAGCATGACGGATCTCATCACCCAGCAAGAGCGCAACCTGCGGAGTCCGGACAACGGAACACCAGGAGCGCGGAGACCATATAACACCGGTCCGCACAGGACCGGGACACACGAGAGACCCCCGCGTGGCCGCCGACAATGTCGCGCCCGGGGGTTCAAGGAGACATCAGTGACCGACAACGGGTCGCCGATCGACGCGAACGCTGCGTCAGGCTCGGCGGAGGATTTTCCCAGCAAGCTTCGGGTGCACGCGCTGGCGCGCACGCTCGGCCTCACGAGTAGGCAGGTGCTTGCGCACCTCACGGAGCTGGGCTGGCCCAGCCGGAGTGCTCAGTCGAGCGTCGAGCGCAGCATGGCGCAAGCCGTCGCCGACCGTGTACGCAACGACGTCGAGGTCGACGACGCCGCGGTACCCGTCGAGGCGGCTGAGCCCGCATCGGAGCAGGCACCCCAGACGGAGGAACCAACCAGGCCCGCCGATGCCTCTGACCAGGGCGAACCTGCGAGCGCGCCGGAGGCCGTCGACGCGGAAGGTGCCGGCGCGGAGAGTGCCGGCGCCGCAGGTAACGCTGCGCCCGTAGACGAGGCGCCCGTCGACGCCGCACCGGACCGCGACGCAGCAGACGTCACGGTGTCTGAGTTGTCCGCACCCGCCGACGCTGCGCCCGAGGCGGCCGACGTCGAGCCGAGCGCACAGGCGCATGCTCCGCATACTCTCTCGCTCTTCTCGGCGATCGAGACCGAGAAGCCGCACGTCGCGGCGCCTGCCGAGGAGATCGCCGCCAGCCCGCTCTTCCTTCCCCCGCAGCCCGCCGCCGCGTCTGACGCACCCAGCGGCCGACACCGCAAGAGCAGTGACGACTCTGCGTCGGATGGTTCGCAGCGTGGCGCCAAGAGTGGTCGGCCGACGTCTGAGCGTTCCACGCCGAATGCGACCGACGAGAGTGCCGAGGACTCCTCGGACTCCGGCAACAACGACGGCTCCGACGACAGCGAAGGCTCCGACAACGGGAGCTCCGGCGACGATGGTGGCCGTAATCGCCGACGTCGTCGTGGCAGGCGTGGTCGTGGCCGCGGTCGCGGCGACCAGAACGAGCGTGACCAGAACGAGGACACCGACTCGACGGACGATTCCGACCAGTCTGATTCTGATCGGTCCGATTCCGATCCTTCCGATTCCGATTCCGATCATTCCGACTCGCAGTCGGACAACGATCGACCCGCGGGCAAGAAGCGGAAGAAGTCCGGCAAGGGCAAGCCAGCAGAGGGCAAGAACGCAGCCGGCACCAGCGGTGAGGGCGAGAGTCAGGCTGACGGGCGCGGGCAGGGCCCGGGCTCGGCAGACGATTCCAACGCCGCGGACGATTCCGCCGACAAGGGCGACAACCAGGCCGACGGCAACGCCGACGACTCGGACGATGCCGAATCCGGAGACGGATCGTCGACCAAGCGCCGCAGGCGCCGCCGTCGCCGTAAGGGTGGAGCAGAATCCGACGACTCATCGTCGCCCGACGATCCGCCGAACACCGTCGTCCACGAGCGGGAGCCGCGCAGCAAGCGCGCGCGCGACGAGGTGCAGGGAATTTCGGGGTCGACGCGCCTCGAGGCCAAGCGCCAGCGACGTCGCGACGGTCGGGACGCGGGGCGTCGTCGACCACCGATTCTGAGCGAGTCGGAGTTCCTCGCGCGCCGCGAGGCCGTCGACCGCGTGATGGTCGTGCGTGAGCGCAGCGCCAACGTTCGACTCTCGCAGTCCGACGAGCATGATCACGTCACTCCCGTCGAGGACTACACGCAGGTCGCCGTGCTCGAAGACGGTGTGCTCGTCGAGCACTTCGTCACCACGGAGACGTCGTCGTCGATGGTCGGCAACATCTACATCGGGCGCGTGCAGAACGTGCTGCCGGGCATGGAAGCCGCGTTCGTCGACATCGGTCGCGGTCGCAACGGCGTGCTCTACGCGGGTGAGGTCAACTGGGACGCTGCCGGACTCGATGGCGGGTCACGCAAGATCGAACAGGCCCTCAAGCCGGGCGATCCGGTGCTCGTGCAGGTCAGCAAGGACCCTGTCGGGCACAAGGGTGCTCGCTTGACCACGCAGATCTCGCTGGCAGGTCGCTATCTGGTCTACGTGCCGGGCGGAACGTCGACCGGCATCAGCCGCAAGCTTCCCGACGTCGAGCGCAAGCGGCTCAAGCAGATCCTCGCCAAGCTCGTCCCCGACGATGCCGGCGTCATCATCCGCACCGCGTCGGAGGGTGTCAGCGCCGACGACCTCGCTGCCGACATCGAGCGACTCGAGAAGCAGTGGAAGTCGATCGACGAGGCGTTCGGCAAGGCCAACAAGGGATCTGTGTCGCCGCGCGCGCTGTACGAGGAGCCGGACCTGCTGGTCCGCGTCGTTCGCGACCTGTTCAACGAGGACTTCAAGAAGCTCGTCGTCGAAGGCGACAAGGCGTGGAACCTGGTCGAGGGATACGTCAGTTCGGTCGCGCCCGACCTCATGGATCGGGTGGAGCGCTTCGAGCGTCCGCGCGCCGACGCACCGGACTCCTTCGTCGTGCACCGCATCGATGAGCAGCTCGCCAAGGCACTCGATCGCAAGGTGTGGCTGCCGTCGGGCGGCACGCTGATCATCGAGCACACCGAGGCGATGACCGTCGTCGACGTCAATACGGGCAAGTTCACCGGCTCCGGGGGCAACCTCGAGGAGACGGTGACCCGCAACAACCTCGAGGCAGCCGAAGAGATCGTGCGGCAGATGCGTCTGCGCGATATCGGCGGCATGATCATCGTCGACTTCATCGACATGGTGCTCGAATCCAACCGCGACCTGGTGCTGCGTCGACTCACGGAGGCCTTGTCGCGTGATCGCACGCGCCACCAGGTGTCCGAGGTGACGTCGCTGGGCCTCGTGCAGATGACGCGTAAGCGACTCGGTACCGGACTGCTCGAAGCGTTCTCCACAACCTGCACGACGTGCGGCGGCCGCGGGATCATCGTGCATTCGAGTCCTGTCGAGGTGACGTCCGACGACGGCGGAAAGTCGGAGAACACCGGCTCGAAGCGCTCGCGGCGCAGCAAGAAGAAGGCGGAGCCGGTCGAGCAGAAGCCTGCTCACAACCCGGCGGAGCACCCGATGTTCCGCGCGATGGCCGCTCACACGCACGACGAGGACGGCGAGGTCATCGACGTCGAGGCAGTCGTCGTGGATGACGAGTCGTCGTCGGATACCACGGCAGACGCCCAGTCGGCGGGACAGGACGCCCAGTCGGCGGGAGAGAGCGCCCAGTCGGCGGGACAGGACGCACAGTCGGCGGGACAGGACGCCCAGTCCGCGGGACAGGACGCCCAGTCGGCGGGAGAGAGCGCACAGTCGGCGGGAGAGAGCGCCCAGTCGACGGGAGAGAGCGCCCAGTCGACCAACGGAGTCGAGGCGCCGAAGCGTCGTCGCCGTGCGGTTCGTCGGGCGGCGTCGCCGACCGGAGCGGCCGAGCCGGTGGTTCTCGCCGATGACGCGCCCACGAGTGCGCCGTTGACCACGTTCGGCCCGGTCTCGTCGGCGCCGACGACCGTCGCGGTGCGGCGTCGACCACGCAGACGCACGGCCGGACGTCCGGCTGGACCGCCCGTGGAGGACTGACCACCATGTCGGCAGGCCCGGCATGGTATGGCGAGTTTGACCCAGCGGTGACCGGTCCCGTAATCTTGATTGGTCGCCTTCCGCGGAGGGTTCGAGCTGTGCCGGTCATGCGATAAGCACTGCTGACGAGACCCGCGGACAGGCCCTCTGGTGTGATCCGTGAGCATCCTGGGCAGCAATGCCTGATGCCGTGCGGCCCGCACCGGGACGCACACACCCACAACGCTCGTGCGCGACGGACGCGCAGCGAGCCCGATGATGAGTAAGAGGACAGCTTCGATGGCAACGTACGCGATCGTCAAGACCGGCGGTAAGCAGTACAAGGTCGCTGAGGGCGACATTGTGAAGGTCGAGAAGATCGACAGCGAGCCCGGCAGCTGCGTGAGCCTGCCCGTGGCGCTTGTCGTCGACGGCTCGACCCTGACCACCGACGCGGACAAGCTCGCGAAGATCTCGGTCACCGGCGAGGTGGTCGAGCACGTCAAGGGCCCCAAGATCCGCATCCACAAGTTCAAGAACAAGACCGGCTACCACAAGCGCCAGGGCCACCGTCAGAAGCTGACGGTCCTCAAGGTCACCGGTATCAAGTAATTTCCGGGGCCCAGCCCCTGATCCCCACACTGCAACACACTCAGGTAGCCAGGAGGACGAGAAAATGGCACACAAGAAGGGCGCGTCCAGTTCGCGCAACGGTCGCGATTCCAACGCGCAGCGCCTCGGCGTGAAGCGCTTCGGTGGCCAGCAGGTCAGCGCCGGCGAGATCCTGATCCGCCAGCGCGGCACCAAGTTCCACCCGGGCGTCAACGTCGGTCGCGGTGGCGACGACACCCTGTTCGCTCTCGAGTCGGGCGCGGTGCAGTTCGGCACCAAGCGCGGACGCAAGACCGTGAACATCGTTCCGGAGACCGCACAGGCCTGACCTAGCGGTTTTCGAGCACAGCTCTCAACGACAGGGCGGGCCAGGGGCATATGCACCCGGCCCGCCCTGTTGTATTTCTACAACGAGAAGATCAGGTTCGACGGCCAGACAGCGCGCCCCGCGCTTTCGGCCCACGAACGAGAAAGGACGTCATGTCGCGGTTCGTCGACCGGGTGACGATTCACGTCGCTGCGGGCAATGGTGGCCACGGCTGTTCGTCGGTGCATCGGGAGAAGTTTAAGCCGCTCGGCGGCCCAGACGGTGGCAACGGGGGCAACGGTGGTTCCGTGACGCTCGTCGTCGACCCGCAGGTGCACACGCTGCTCGATTTCCACTTCCGGCCGCACGCCAAGGCGGGTAACGGGACGCCCGGCATGGGCGATCACCGTAGCGGCGCCAATGGCGATGATCTTGTCCTCCACGTGCCGGACGGCACCGTCGTGCTCGACGAAAACGGGACGATCCTTGCCGACCTGGTCGGGGAGGGGACGACGTTCGACGCCGCATCGGGCGGACGAGGCGGACTCGGCAACGCGGCGTTGGCATCCAAGGCGCGCAAGGCGCCGGGATTCGCACTCCTCGGTGAGGAGGGGCAGCACCGTGATCTCGTTCTCGAACTGAAGTCCGTCGCCGACGTCGGACTCGTGGGCTTCCCGTCGGCGGGCAAGTCGTCGCTGGTGTCGGTGCTCTCCGCGGCCAAGCCGAAGATCGCCGACTACCCGTTCACCACACTGCAACCCAACCTCGGCGTCGTGCAGACCGCCGGTGGTGTGTTCACCATCGCCGACGTCCCGGGGCTGATTCCGGGCGCATCGAGTGGCCGGGGACTCGGGCTGGAATTCCTACGGCATCTCGAACGCTGCGCTGTGCTTGCGCACGTCGTCGACCTCGCCACGCTGGAACCGGGCCGTGATCCGATCTCCGATATCGACGCGCTCGAAGCCGAGCTCGCGGCGTACGAACCTGCGCTGCACACCGACCACGGCCTCGGCGACCTCGCCGAGCGCCCGCGCGTGGTGATCCTGAACAAGACCGACGTGCCCGAGGCCAACGAACTGGCCGATCTCGTCGAACCCGAACTCGCAGAACGCGGTTGGCCCGTCTTCCGGATCTCCGCGGTCGCGCATCAGGGGCTCAAGGAACTGACCGACGCGCTCGCCGCGATGGTCGACGAGTACCGCGAGGCGCATCCGAAGCCTGTTGCACGCCGCGCCGTGATCCGTCCGAAGGCCATCGACGACAGTGGCTTCACGGTCGTCGCCGATCCCGCGACGCCCGGTGGCTTCATCGTGCGCGGTACGCGGCCGGAGCGGTGGATCGCGCAGACACAGTTCGACAACGACGAAGCCGTCGGCTACCTCGCCGACCGTCTCAACCGTCTCGGCGTCGAGGACGAACTGGTCCGTCTCGGTGCAGAACCGGGCGCGCCGGTCACCATCGGCGACGTCAGCTTCGACTGGGAGCCGACGACCCCGATGGGCGACGATGTGCCGATCACGGGGCGCGGCACCGACATTCGGCTTGATCGGTCGGAGCGTGTCGGCGCTGCCGAGCGTAAGGAAGCGCGACGTCTGCGTCGTGGGCTGCAAGATGAGACCGACGGTGAGTGACGTCCGCGAATCGATCGCTGCGGCTCGCAGCATCGTCGTGAAGATCGGATCGTCAGCGATCACCGACCTCGACAGCGGTCTCGACCGAGACCGGCTCGACAAACTCACCGATGCGCTCGAAGCGCGGATGCGAGCGGGCTCGGACGTCATCGTGGTGTCGTCGGGCGCCATCGGCGCGGGCATTGCGCCCCTCGGCTTGAAGAAGCGACCGACTGACCTCGCCACCAAACAGGCCGCGGCAAGCGTCGGCCAGTTGGCGTTGGCGCACGCGTGGGGCACGTCGTTTCACCGCTACGGCCGGACGGTCGGTCAGGTGCTGCTGACTGCCGACGACATCTCCAACCGCGCCCATCACGCGAATGCGCAACGGACGCTCAACCGCCTGCGCACGCTGCACGCCGTCGCCGTCGTCAACGAGAACGACACGGTGGCCACCAACGAGATTCGCTTCGGAGACAACGACCGTCTGGCCGCGCTCGTAGCGCACCTCGCGGGCGCCGATGCCCTCATGCTTCTCTCCGATGTCGACGGGCTCTACGACGGCGATCCGCGCAAGGTCGGACCCGACGGTGAGCGTGCGCGCTTCATCGACGAGGTCAACGGGCCCGAGGATCTCGACGGTGTGATCGCGGGCTCCGGTGGCACGCTGGGCACCGGCGGCATGGCGTCGAAGCTGGCCGCGGCGCGACTGTCGGCCGACGCGGGCGTTCCGGTCCTGCTGGCCGCCGCCGCTGACGCCGACCGCGCGCTCGGCGACGGATCGGTCGGCACAGTGTTCGCGGCGAGGCCGGAACGCTTGTCCGCCAGGCGTTTCTGGGTCAGGCACGCCGCGGACGCGCGCGGACAGATCGTGCTCGACGACGGCGCCGTCGCGGCTGTCGCACGCAAGCGACGTTCGCTGCTCGGTGCGGGGGTCGTCGGGGTGCGCGGGCGCTTCTACGACGGCGATGTCGTCGAATTGGTCGACACCGCAGGCACTGTGCGCGCACGCGGCGTCAGCAGCTATGACTCCGACGACGTCGCTCGGATGGTCGGCCGGTCGACGTCGGAACTACCGAATGAGTTGCACCGCCCCGTGATTCACGCCGACGACCTGGTCGCAGTCTGAGCTGATCAGGCAGTCGGGTCTATCCGGCCATCAGGCCGCCAGCGGGGTGAGTTCGGCCAGCACCTCCGCGCAGTAGTGATCGATCTTGAGATCGGCGATGTCGTCGGCGCGCGTGACGCCGCGGTTGATCACCACGAGAGGTTTACCGGTGCGGTGTGCGTGCCGAGCGAATCGTAATCCAGACATCACGGTGAGCGACGAGCCGATGACGATCATCGCGTCGGCATCGTCGACCGCCGAAAATGCTTGTTGCACGGTGTTTTTCGACGCGTTCTCGCCGAAGTAGACGATGTCGGGCTTGAGGGTTCCACCGCACGACGAGCAGTCGGCGACGACGAAGTCGCTCGTGTCGTCGAGTGTCACGTCGGCGTCCGGCGCCACCTCGATCGCGCCGCGGCCGGAGACACGATCGACGAATCCGGGATTGAGCGATTCGAGGGTGGCGGCGAGGCGTCGTCGAGAAATGGTCTCGCCGCAGTCGAGGCAACGCACACGCCCGTAGCAGCCGTGTAGTTCGATCACCCCGCGTGTACCGGCCTTGGTGTGCAGCATGTCGACGTTCTGCGTGATGACCGTCGTCAGTGTGCCGCGACGTTGGAGGTCGGTGAGCGCGCGATGCGACGCGTTGGGCCGCGCGGCGTCCATATGGCGCCAGCCCAGATGGTTGCGCGCCCAATAGTGGCGTCGGAAGTCCGGTGACGACAGGAACATCTCCAGCGTCATCGGCGTCCGGACCGGCGCGCCAGGGCTGCGGTAGTCGGGGATGCCCGAGTCGGTGGAGATTCCCGCGCCGGTCAGCGCGACGACGCGTCGGCCGTCGAGCAGTCGGCGCATCTGGTCGACGCGGGCGTCGAGGTCGTCGTCGAGAGGTGTCGGTTCGGCCGGCGTCCAGCCGATCTGTAACCGAGTGCGCATACATCCAGGCTAGCGCCGTTTCGTCGACCGGCGGTTCCAGACGAGGCTCCGGAAGGCACAGACCGGACGGCACAGACGCCTGCGGGCCCCGGCCTCCCGGTGGGGAGTGCGGGGCCCGCAGGCGAAGTGTTGCTGCGCGATCAGGCGTTCGCGTGCTTGCCGTTCGGTTGCTCCGGGACGGTGACGAGCGGGTAGATGCCGTTCTCGTCATGCACCTCGGTGCCGACGACCGGAGGGTTGAACACGCAGAGCATGCGCATCTGCGTCTCGGCGGTCACCGTGTGGCGCTCGTGTCCGTTGAGCAGGTACATCGACCCGGCGGCCAGGGGATAGGTCTGCCCGGTCTCGCGATCGAGCAGGGTTCCCTCTCCCTCCACCAGCCACACCGCTTCGATGTGGTTGGCGTAGTGGAACTCGTTGACGCTGCCGGCGTTGATGGTGGTCTCGTGAAACGAGAACCCGACGCCGTCGCCGCCGAGGACGATGCGCTTGGACACCCAATTGCCCTTGGGGTCGGCGACCTCGCGCTCGGTCCCGGTGATTTCGTTGGTGGTACGTACGATCATGCGATCACCTCCTCCACGGAATCGACGAGAATGCCGAGTCCGCGGTCAAGTTCTTCAGTGGAAATGGTAAGTGGCGGAAGAAGTTTCACAACCTCATCCGACGGTCCCGACGTCTCGGCGAGCAGTCCGGAGCCGAAGGCCCGCGCACATGCCTTGGCCGCGAGCGTCGGCTCGTCGAAGACGAGGCCGCGCACCATGCCGCGTCCTCGCGTCGACAAGCCTTCGTGGCGTTCCGACAGCGTCGAGAAGACCTCATCGATCTGGCGTCCCTTGCGGTGGACGTCGCGAGTGAGCTGGTCGTCGGACCAGAACTCGTTGATGGACTTGGTGGCCGTGATGAACGCGGGGTTGTTGCCGCGGAACGTGCCGTTGTGCTCGCCGGGCGCCCAGACGTCGAGGTCCCGACGGATCAGCACGAGCGCCATCGGCAGTCCGTAACCGCTGATCGACTTCGACATGGTGACGATGTCGGGCTTGATGCCCGCCTCCTCAAACGAGAAGAACTCACCCGTACGCCCGCAGCCCATCTGGACGTCGTCGACGATGAGCAGGATGTCGCGGCGCTTGCACAACTCGGCGAGCCCACGCAGCCACTCGGCGCGCGCGACGTTGACGCCGCCCTCACCCTGGACCGTCTCGACGATGACGGCGGCCGGGGTGTTCAAGCCACTGCCGGAGTCCTCGAGCACACGCTCGAACCAACTGAAGTCCTCGACGGTGCCGTCGAGGTAGTTGTCGAAGGGCATCGGCGTGGCGTGCACCAGCGGGATGCCCGCGCCTGCGCGCTTCATCGAGTTGCCGGTCACTGAGAGCGATCCCAGCGTCATGCCGTGAAAAGCATTGGTGAAGCTGACGATCGACTCGCGGCCGGTGACCTTGCGAGCCAGCTTCAGTGCCGACTCGACGGCGTTGGTGCCGGTCGGTCCGGGGAACTGGACCTTGTAGTCGAGGTCACGGGGCGCCAGGATCTTGTCGTGGAACGTCTCCAGGAACTGCCCCTTGGCGACGGTAGCCATGTCGAGCCCGTGGGTGATGCCGTCCGCCGAGATGTACTCGAGGAGAGCCTCTTTCAGGACAGGATGGTTGTGCCCGTAGTTCAGGGCGCCTGCGCCCGCGAAGAAGTCGAGGTATTCGCGGCCTTCGGTGTCGGTGATCCACGAGCCACGCGCCCGACCGAACACGGTCGGCCAGTTGCGGCAGTAGCTGCGGACCTCGGACTCGTTCTGGGTGAAGACCGAGTCGTCGATGGTGGTGTCGAGAAGTTGCATCGTGCATCCTCCAATGTGGGAAAACTCTGTGCCACAGTCACTTCGGAGCGAAGCTCTCGAGAAGTGCTGTGGGGACGCGCATGTACGCGTTCACTCTCGCGGCGCGCCACTGTTCGACGCGTGCGGGTTGTGTTCGGGCGCAACGGCTCTCCGTCGCGGATGGTCTCGCCGAAGACTGTTCATCGGAAGGCCGGCGTTAGCCGCTACCAGCGAGAACGTACCGGCGGGAAACACGTCCGCCAGTGAGAAAACCCCGCGGTAAAAGTATTAGGGCTCGCCGACCTTCGGCTCGAGCATGTAGAGATCCTCCGGCTGGTGCGCATCCGGGAAATCGTCGACGGCGAACAGGTCGCGTCGAACGAAGTCCAAGCCGCGATCTCGTGCGACCGACGCGAAAAGACGTTGGGACGCAACGTTGTCGGGGCTGATGGTGGTGTGCATGGCCACCACCGAACTGCGCCGGACACGATCGAACAACTGGTGCAGCATCTTTGCTGCGATGCCGTGGCCGCGGAAATCGTCGTCGACGGCGACCTGCCAGACCATGAGGGTCGACGGATCAGCCGGGCGTCGATAGCCGGTGACGAAACCTACTGCGCGGCCGTCGACTTCGGCGACGATCGAGGTGTCGGCGTAGTCGTGGCACCACAGCACATAGGCGTAGCTCGAGTTGACGTCGAGAACCTGTGAATCCGAGGCAATTTCCCAGAGTCTGGTTCCGTCGGACACCGTCGGCGTCCGATAGTCGATCGTCAGGACAGTTGATGGGGCCGTTCTCGTTGAGGAGGGGCTCATAACGTTCCTGACGTTAACAATGTGTGTCGGCGAAGTCATGCTGCTGTCGGAATCGGACACCGAAACCCCGGCGTCGGCGCTGTTCAACACCTGATTGTGATAGGGGTCACGTTTGTGTGATTTGTCGGTGTCGGACGCCGAGACCCGGCGTTCTCGTCGGGCGGGTATCGCGAGCAGAATACGAACGATGACGAGGATCATCGCAGGCGCTCTCGGTGGGCGACGGCTGACCGTGCCCGACGACGGCACCCGCCCGACCTCCGACAGGGTGCGCGAGGCGCTGTTCAGTGCGCTCGCCGCGCGCATCGACTTCGACGACGCGCGCGTCCTCGACCTCTATGCGGGCTCGGGGGCGCTTGCGATCGAGGCCCTCTCGCGCGGTGCGGCGTCGGCCGTCCTGGTCGACAGTCGAAAGCGGGCCACCTCGGTCATCGCCGCGAACCTGCGCTCGCTCGATCTGGCCGGTCGCTCGGACGTGGTGACCTCCTCGGTCGGGTCGTATCTTGCCGCATCGAGAGCAGGCAAGCCGTTCGACCTGGTGTTCTCCGACCCTCCGTACGCGCTGGACACCGCAGACGTCGAGGCCGATCTCGAGCGCTTGAGCTCCGACGGCTGGCTCGCGGCCGACGCGCTCGTCGTCGTCGAACGCGATGCGCGATCGTCGCCGCCGACGTGGCCCGACGAGTTCGACCTCATCGTGGCGAAGGTCTACGGAGAGACGCGCGTGGAGATCGGTAGGTTTACGCCATGAGCAGCGCAGTGATTCCAGGTTCCTTCGACCCGTTCACCAGGGGACATCGGTACATCGTCGAACGCGCCGCGTCGGCCTTCGACGAGATCGTGGTTCTCGTGGTGGTCAATCCCAACAAACACGGACTGTTCAGCATCGACGAGCGCATCGCGTTGATCGAAGAGGACTGTGCCGATCTGCCCAACGTCCGTGTCGACCGATGGACCGGTCTACTCGTCGACTATCTGACCGAGAAGAACATCGGAGTCCTGGTGAAGGGGCTGCGCTCGGGCGTCGACTTCGACTACGAACTGCCGATGGCACAGATGAATCGCGAGCTCGCCGACGTCGAGACGGTCTTCATGATCACCGATCCGCGCTTCGCCCACGTCTCGAGTTCGCTGGTCAAAGAGGTGGCGAAGCTCGGTGGCGACGCGTCGCCGTACCTCGCACCGCACATCCACCGTCGCCTCGAGGCGGTCCTGGCGGGGGAGCGGACCGTCTGACATTCGCTACTGACGGAACGTCACAATCGTCACAGGCGACACGCCCATATCATCCGGCTCCATAATCCCAGCGATCACATTCGGCACAATAGTCACATCAGTCTCAGGCGGACCCGCGTCACCACGACACAGGTCTCACTGACAAGTAATGGCATGAGCCGGATTGGGGTAGCTGTGTACCGGGTATTTGAAGCTCTCGACGAACTCGTGGCCATCGTCGAAGAGGCACGAAGTGTTCCCATGACGGCCGGCTGTGTCGTGCCGCGTGGTGATGTCCTCGAGCTGCTCGACGACATCAAGGACTCGATTCCGGGCGAGCTCGACGACGCTCAGGACGTGCTCGATCAGCGCGAAAACATGCTCGGCGATGCCGCCGATCACGCCGACAAGGTCGTGACCACCGCGGAGTCGGAGTCCGACGCCATGCTCGCGCACGCCCGTGCCGAAGCCGACCGCCTCCTGGCCGACGCGAAGGCGCAGGCCGACCGGATGGTCGACGAGGCCAGCGCGCACGGCAAGAATTTGGTCGACGAGGCCAGCGCGGAAGCTCACAGGCTGTCGACGAGCGCGGCACGCGAGTTCGACGCCGTGACCGGACGTGCACGTGCCGAGGCGCAGCGGACCATCGACTCGGCCAACAACACCTACGACAAGTCCGTCGCCGACGGCATCGCCGAGCAGCAGCGACTGGTCTCGGAGACCGAGGTCGTCGCGGCTGCGAAGTCGGAGGCGGAGCGGATCATCGACGCCGCGCACGCTGAGGCGGATCGACTACGCGGCGACTGCGATGTGTACGTCGACGAGAAGCTTGCCGAGTTCGAGGAGATCCTCACCGGGACCCTCCGTTCGGTCAACCGCGGACGCCACCAGTTGCGTACCGGCGCGGGCATGCACGACTACGTCGAATACCCGCGCAGCGTCGACGACGCAGGTGCTCGTCGGACGAGTGCTGAGCAGGCGCGATCGGGTTCGGCGGATCTGCACGACCACAGCTCGCCGCTCGCGGTCTGAGCGGCGCGCCGGGTCGTTCGATGAATGACCTGGTCGGGCGTATGGTGCACATGTGGCCGAGAATGCAGTGACTCAAGGTGCGCAAGCGCAGCGCGATCCCTTCGTCCTCGACATCCGATCGTTGGGCAGGCGTCCGGGGACGATGGAGGAGATCCATCGCACGGTCGTCGCTCCCAATCGGATCGGCGTGGAGATGATCGCGATACCCGCGGATTCCGACGTCGACCTCGACTTGCGGCTGGAATCTGTGTCCGAGGGCGTGTTGGTCACGGGCACCGTCTCCGGCGAGACCGAGGGCCAGTGTGTGCGTTGTCTGGAACCGGTCGACGGCACGGTGACGGTGTTCCTGACCGAGCTGTACGCCTACCCCGACAGTGAGACCGAGCAGACGACCGACTCCGAGGACATCCATCGGATCGTCGACGACAGGATCGACCTCGAGCAGGCCGTCATCGACGCTGTTGCGCTCGAACTCCCGATGTCACCGTTGTGTAGTGAGGACTGCGCAGGCCTGTGCAGTGAATGCGGTGTGCGGCTCGCCGTCGCGGAACCCGGCCACTCCCACGAGATCATCGATCCCCGCTGGGCCAAGCTCGCTGACAAGTTCGGTTCGCTGGAGCAGAAGGGGTCGCAGGACTCCGACAGCGGCGAACGGGGCTCGGCGTGACCGGTGTCGACGACGCGGCGTCGCCTGCACCTCACGGAGGCAGCAACGATGCCGTCGCTTCTCTGGGTGCCGACTCCGCGGGTGTCGCGTCGTTGCTGGAGGCGCTCGGGACGCCGATCGCGGATGAACTGCTCACACTCGCGCTGACGCACCGCTCATATGCCTACGAGAATGGCGGGCTGCCGACCAACGAGCGGCTGGAATTCCTCGGCGATTCGGTTCTCGGCGTGGTGATCACCGAGCGGCTCTACCTGCGATACCCCGATCGTCCCGAGGGTGAGCTGGCCAAGATCCGGGCGAGCGTCGTCAACATGCACGCACTGGCCGACGTCGCACGCGGGCTCGGCGAGGGCGGCCTCGGTCGTCACCTCTTCCTCGGACGCGGCGAAGAGATGACCGGCGGCCGCGACAAGGATTCGATTCTGGCCGACGGCCTCGAATCTCTCTTCGGCGCAATGTATCTCGACCACGGCCTGGAGACCTCGCAGCGCATCATCCTCGACCTCTTCGACGAGATCCTCGACCGCGCAGGCCAACTCGGCGCGGGACTCGACTGGAAGACCTCGCTGCAGGAGCTGGCCGCCGAGCGTGGCTACGGACCCCCGCAGTACCAGATCAGCTCGACCGGCCCCGATCACAGCAAGGAGTTCACCGCGCGTGCGGTGATCGCGGGCGAAGAACTCGGTGAAGGTGTGGGACGCACCAAGAAGGAAGCCGAGCAGAAGGCCGCATCCCTGGCATGGCAGGCGCTCACCGAGCGTGACGCCGTGAGCGATGCCTGAACTTCCCGAAGTCGAGACCGTCCGTGCCGGTCTCGAGAAGCATGTTGTCGGGCGCACGATCACCGACGTAGAGGTCCTACACCCGCGCGCTGTCCGCAGGCACGTCGGCGATGCACCCGACCTGATCGGAAGACTCAGGGGCGCAACGATTCTCGCTGCTCGTCGACGCGGAAAGTACCTGTGGCTCGACCTCGAGGCCCCCGACGGCGTCGACCGGTTCGCGCTCGTCGTCCACCTCGGCATGAGTGGGCAGATGCTCGTCGCCCGTGTCGGCGCACCCGACCACACGCATCTGCGGGTACGCGCAACGCTCGACGACGGCAACGAGTTGAGGTTCGTCGACCAACGGACCTTCGGCGGGTGGCATCTCGACGACTATGTCGACGCCGAATCCGCCGACGCCGACACCGAACTGCCCGGCGACCCGGCATCGCTGCCGCGCTCGATTGCCCATATCGCGCCGGACCCCTTCGGCTCCGGGTTCGACAGGGACGAGGTGGTGCGTCGAATGCGCGGAAAGCACACGGAGGTCAAGCGCGCACTGCTCGATCAGTCGCTGATCTCCGGCGTCGGAAACATCTACGCCGACGAGGCGCTGTGGCGAGCGCGGCTCAACGGCGCGCGCGTCACCGACGGCATCTCTCGACGCAAGCTCGCCGAGTTACTCGACGCCGCGACGGCGGTGATGAGCGACGCGTTGGCGGTGGGCGGGACGTCGTTCGACGCGCTGTACGTGAACGTCAACGGACAGTCGGGCTACTTCGAGCGTTCGTTGAACGCCTACGGCCGGGCGGGCCAGCCGTGTCGACGATGCGGGACGCTGATGCGGCGTGAGGAGTTCATGAACCGGGGTTCGTTCTTCTGTCCGAAGTGCCAGCCCAGGCCCCGGCAGTAGCGGTTCATCGCGCGCGGTATGAGAGGTGTCGCGGCATAAGACGGCATCGGAAGCAGTTCTACTATTGCGAGCGGCGCCTCGGGTGCGCCGTCGTCGATTGCGAAGGGAGTCATCGCGCAGATGACCAGCGAGAATTCGTCCGCGACCACAGCGGCGCCGCAGGTGTCGGATGCCGGCTCGGCACACACCGAGTTGTGGGTGCAGCGGACCGGGACGCGTCGCTACACCGGCAAGAGTTCGCGTGGCGCGGAGGTATTGATCGGCTCGCAGGACGTCGACGGTGTGTTCACGCCGGGTGAGCTGCTGAAGATCGCGCTTGCCGCGTGCACCGGCATGTCGTCGGACCGCCCGCTGGCACGTCGCCTCGGTGACGATTACGACGCGACAATCCGCGTCTCGGGCGACGCCGACCGCGAGAACGAGGTGTACCCGCACCTGCGCGAGGTGCTCGACGTCGACCTGTCCGAACTCGACCCCGCCGCTGCGGAGCGGTTGCTGGTGGTCGTCGAGCGCGCGATCGACTCGGTGTGCACGGTGGGTCGCACGCTCAAGGCGGGCACCGAGGTCGAACTCGTCATCGAGAGCGACTGACACCCCGATGAGTGGTTCCGACCAGGTCGTTCGCATGACCGCGCACGTTCACGGACAGGTCCAGGGCGTCGGGTTCCGGTGGTGGACGCGCTCGCGCGCCCTGGAGCTCGGCCTGGTCGGCTCCGCGACGAACCTCGCTGACGGGCGGGTGCTCGTCGTCGCGGAGGGGGCCGAACCACAGGTACATGCGCTCCTCGACCTGCTGCGTTCCGGCGACACTCCCGGTCGCGTCGACCTCGTCGTCGAACGGTTCGACGCGCCACGGGGTGACCTGCAAGGATTCGTCGAGCGTTAATCCGCCGATCAACCGCCTGCCCGGTTGCGCCTGCCTGCATCGGGTGATGGGTAGGCTTAACGGTCGTGCACCTGAAAAGCCTGACCCTGAAGGGCTTCAAGTCCTTCGCGTCGGCCACGACTCTGCGATTCGAGCCCGGCATCACCTGCGTGGTGGGCCCCAACGGCTCGGGTAAGTCGAATGTGGTCGACGCACTGACGTGGGTGATGGGCGAGCAGGGTGCGAAAGCGCTGCGTGGCGGCAAGATGGAAGACGTCATCTTCGCTGGGACGTCGGGTCGGCCGCCTCTCGGTCGGGCCGAGGTGACGCTGACGATCGACAACTCCGACGGCGCTCTGCCGATCGAATACTCCGAGGTATCCATCACGCGACGGATGTTCCGCGACGGTGCGGGCGAGTACGAGATCAACGGGAGTTCGTGCCGGTTGATGGACGTTCAGGAGTTGCTGTCCGACTCGGGAATCGGGCGCGAGATGCACGTCATCGTCGGGCAGGGCCGTCTTGCCGCGATTCTGGAATCGCGGCCGGAGGACCGTCGTGCCTTCATCGAAGAGGCGGCTGGAGTCCTCAAGCACCGCAAGCGCAAAGAGAAGGCCGTGCGCAAGCTCGACTCGATGCAGGCCAATCTCGCGCGTCTGAGCGACCTCACCGCCGAGCTGCGACGCCAGCTCAAACCGCTCGGACGGCAGGCCGAGGTTGCCCGCCGAGCCCAGACGGTGCAGGCCGATCTCCGCGACGCACGACTGCGGTTGGCCGCAGACGATCTGGTGACCCGACGCACGGAGATGGCCGAGCACACCGCTGTCGAGGAAGAGATTCGACGACGCTCCGACGAGGTCACCGCAGAGCTCGACGCCGTCAACGCCGAGGTCGCCGAGCACACCGACCATCTGGCCCAGGTCACTCCCGCTGCCGCGGCGGCAGGCCAGGCGTGGTTCCGGTTGTCGGCGCTCGCCGAGCGTGTCGACGCGACCAATCGGGTCGCGACCGAACGCAGCCGCTACCTCGCGGAGCCGACGGTCAGCTCTGGCGGTCCCGATCCGGAACAACTCGAACGCCAAGCCGAGGAGGCCGCACTCACCGAGGCCGAAATGGCCGAGGCTGTCTCGCTCGCCGCCGAGTCGCTGGAGGTGTCCAAGCTCGAACTCGAGGAGTACGAGCGCGTCGCCGCGGAGGCGGAGCAGGCTCACATGGCCGCGGTACGTGCGGTGGCCGATCGACGCGAAGGACTCGCGCGGCTCGAAGGACAGGTCGAGAGCCTGCAGACCAAGGCAGACGGCGTCGACGCCGAGGCGTCGCGCCTCACCGCTGCGATCGCAGCGGCCGTCGAACGCGCCGAAACTGCTGCGCAGCAACAAGATTCGGCAGCCGAATCGCTGAGTCAGATGGAGGCCTCTGAGCAGGGTCTCGACGAACACCACGAGCGGTGCGTCGCGGCGCTGAATCTGTCGAATGAGCGGGTTGCGTCGCTGCAGGCCGCCGAACGTGAGGCGGAGCAGCGGATCGCGTCGCTGGCCGCGCGGATCGAGGCGCTCTCGGTGGGCCTCGAACGCAACGACGGCGGTGCGTGGCTGCTCGAGAACGCGCCGGAGGGATTGGCGGGCTCCGTTTCTGACCTGCTGGCTGTCGACTCCGGTTTCGAGACGGCCATCGCAGGAGCGCTGGGGCCCGCCGCCGACGCGATTGCGACCGTCGACGCGCTGGCTGCCGTCCGCGCGCTGCAGGCGTTGAAGACCGGAGATGGCGGACGGGCGTCGTTGCTCCTCGGTGGACTCGACGACGCCGCGCCGCGTCGCGAGGTCACGTTGCCCGACGGCGCCGTCTGGGCGAGCTCGGTGGTCACCGCGCCGTCGCAGATCAAGGGTGCCGTCGATCATTTGCTCTCCGATGTCGTCGTGGTCGACGACGCCGAGCAGGGCGTCGACCTCGCGGTACGGCACGGCCTCCGATGCGTCACGCGTGAGGGTGACCGCATCGGCCCCGCGTCGGTGGAGGGCGGATCGTCGCGGCGACCGTCGACGTTGGAGGTCACCTCGGCGATCGACACCGCAACCGCAGATCTCGCCGCGGCGCATCGGACCACCGAGGAGACGCAGGCGGCCCTCGAAGGTGCACTGACCGAACAGCGCGCCCGTCGCGAGGCCGCCGAAGAGGCGTTGGCCGCGCTGCACGAGTCGGATGCGGCCGTCGGCGGAGCCTACGAGCAACTCGCCCGACTGGGTCAGGAGGTCCGCGCGGCGCAGTCGGAGGCCGATCGGCTCACCCGGCAGCGCGACCGCGCAGAGGACGGTCGCGGCGACATGCTCACCACCCTCGCCGAGCTGCGCGAACGCTTGCGCCTGGCGCGTGACGAGTCGACGTCGGAACCCGACGAGGTCGGGGGAGACGGGGGCGAGCGCTCGGCGGCAGCCGCTGCCGTCGCGGGTGCGCGTTCGAGTGAGATGGAAGCTCGTCTGGCACTGCGTACCGCGGAGGAACGCCTCGCGTCGGTGCGTGGCCGTGCCGACTCGCTTCGTCGTGCGGCCCAACGTGAACGTGACTCCCGCGAGCGTGCCCGACGCCAAGACGAGGCTCGCCGGGTCGCGGCGCAGGTCGCGGCTGAGGTCGCCCAGGCGGCCACCGCGGTCTCCGAACGTCTCATCAGCGCGGTCGCAACAGCGCAAGCGGGTCGCGACGAGCTAGAGCAGGTCAAGGCCGCGCGTACCGAAACCCTCGAAGCGCTGAAGACTCGAGCGGCGGCACTCACCGATCAGCTCAACGCGCTGCGCGACTCCGTGCACCGCGACGAGGTCGCCCGAGCGCAGTCCGCGTTGCGCATCCAGCAACTCGAGGAGCAGGTTCTCGAGAACTTCGCGATGTCGCCCGACGATCTGATCGCCGAGTACGGCCCGGATGTTCCGATGCCGCCGTCGGCGTTGGAGATCTCCGAGTACGAGCAGGCCAAGGAGCGCGGCGAGAGCGTCGTGGCACCCGCGCCGCTGCCGTACGACCGCGCGACGCAGGAAGCGCGCGCGAAGAAAGCGCAGAAGGACCTCAACACTCTCGGCAAGGTGAATCCCCTTGCGCTGGAAGAATTCGCCGCCCTCGAAGAGCGCTACAGCTTCTTGTCTGCGCAACTCGAGGACGTCAAGGCCGCGCGGAAAGACCTTCTCGACGTGGTCGAGGACGTCGACGCACGCATTCTGCAGGTGTTCACCGAGGCCTACGCCGACGTCGAACGCGAGTTCTCCCAAGTCTTTTCGACGCTGTTCCCCGGCGGCGAGGGTCGACTCATCCTCACCGAACCCGGAGACATGCTCACCACGGGAGTAGAGGTCGAGGCGCGGCCACCCGGCAAGAAGGTCAAGCGGCTGTCACTGCTCTCGGGTGGCGAGAAGTCGCTGACCGCAGTGGCGATGCTCGTGGCGATCTTCCGTGCGCGACCCTCACCGTTCTACGTGATGGACGAGGTCGAAGCTGCGCTCGACGACACCAACCTGCGCCGCCTGATCACCCTCTTCGAGCAGTTGCGTGAGCGGTCTCAGCTCATCGTGATCACCCACCAGAAGCCGACGATGGAGGTCGCGGACGCGCTCTACGGCGTCAGCATGCGCGGCGACGGCATCACGACCGTGATCTCGCAGCGGCTGCGCGGCCAGAACGTCGCAGTCACGGCAACCGCGCCGCAGGTAGCGGGTGACACCGATGGGGGAGGCGACGTCGGCGGGCAGGAATCCGACGTTTCAGACGCGAACACAGCGACGACCAACAGTGCGACAACATAGAGAACGCCCCTTCCGCTAGTCGGCGGAGGAGCACGATGGACAACGCAGCCCGAGATATGCGGGAAGAACTGGAGAAGCAGTGAACACCGGAATCATCATCGGAATCGTCATCGCGGTCGTCGTCATCCTCGCGTTGATCGTCGCGGGTCTCGTCCTCGCGCGTCGTCGACGCATCTCTCTGCACGACGACGAGCAGACACAAGTGGTCGACGGCTCGAAACCGCAGGTCGACCGGTCAGGCGGGTACAAGGCGTCGTCGGGCTTCAGCTTCAGCCAGGGTGGCGCGGCGTCGGGAACCGCTGTCGCAGAACCACCCGAGCCGACCGTCGCGCCCACTGAGCGGACCGAGGTCGACGGTCAGCCGGGCGTCGGCGACGACGCATCGGTGCCGCGTGACTCGGAACGCCGCGGCATCACCAACGTCACGCTGCCCGACACTGCCGACGTCGAGACGGCAGACACCGCTACGACCGACGTTGCTACGACCGACACCGAGACGACCGACACCGAGACGACCGATAGCTCTGCGACTGCCACCGCTGCGCCGACCGCGGACGCCACAGAGACCGTAGACACCACCGCTACCGCAGGCACCACCGATACCGCTGCGACCACCGCAGAGTCGGCGCTGACCAGTGAATCGGTGCCGCTCGACGAGGACATCGATTCGTCGGTCACCACGCCGTTGTTCGAGGAGATCGTCGAGTCGGTCGGTGAGAGCCCTGACGAGATCATCGAAGAGATCGACGAGATCGAAGACGAGGAGGCCGCTGCCACCGCGCCGCCGCGTGACGAGATCGAGCCGACGGCGGGCCGACTCGGTCGCCTCCGTGGGCGTCTGTCGCGGTCGCAGGGCGCGATCGGCAAGAGCATGCTCGGGCTTCTCGGTGCAGGCGACCTCGACGAGGAGAGCTGGGAGGAGATCGAGGACACCCTCGTCATGGCAGACCTCGGCTCCGCTACCACCGAAGCGGTCATCGAACGGCTCCGGACCGAGTTGGCCACCAATCCGGTGCGCAACGCCGACGACGCTCGCGCCCTGCTGCGCAGGGTGCTCGTCGAGCAACTGCACCCCGAATTCGACCGTTCGATCCGCGCGCTTCCCCATGCCGACACACCTGCGGTCGTGCTCGTCGTCGGGGTCAACGGCACCGGCAAGACGACGACGACGGGCAAGCTCGCGCGCGTCCTCGTCGCCGACGGCAGGCGCGTCTTGCTCGGCGCAGCAGACACATTCCGTGCCGCGGCGGCAGATCAGCTACAGACGTGGGGCGAGCGGGTCGGCGCAGACATCGTTCGTGGCAAGGAACAAGCCGACCCGGCGGCCGTCGCATTCGACGCCGTCGCGAAGGGGATCGACGAGGGCGTCGACGTGGTGCTCATCGACACCGCGGGACGTCTGCACACCAAGACCGGTCTGATGGACGAGCTCGGAAAGGTCAAGCGCGTCGTCGAGAAGAAGGCTCCGGTCGACGAGGTCATCCTCGTCCTCGACGCCACGGTCGGCCAGAACGGACTGACTCAGGCGAAGGTCTTCGCCGACGTCGTCGACATCACCGGCGTCGCCCTGACCAAGCTCGACGGAACCGCCAAGGGCGGCATCGTGTTCAACGTCCAAGAGGTTCTCGGCGTCCCGGTGAAGCTCGTCGGGCTCGGCGAGGGAGCCGACGACCTCGCGCCGTTCGACCCGGAAGCGTTTATCGACGCGCTTCTGTAAGCTGCGAAAAACCTTTGAAGCCATGTCCGATTCACCTGGCGATTTACCTTCGCGAAATGTGAATCGGGCTTTGGTTCACACGCTCGAAACACGGGAGCACCACAGCTGAAACCACTTCCGGACAGAGTCTTTGCAGGCGCCGAGCCGTCGGCGCGCTCTGAGGAGGTTTTCTACAGTGGTCTCTGCACTACCGGATAGTGTTTTCGGAGAGCCTGACGCCGGCAATACAGCATGGATGCTGGCCAGTGCGTCGATGGTTCTTCTGATGACTCCAGCGCTGGCCTTCTTCTACGGGGGGTTGTCTCGGGGTAAAGCAGTTCTGAACATGATGATGATGTCGTTCGGCTCGGTCGCGACGGTCAGCATCGTCTACGTTCTGTGGGGGTTCTCGCAGTCGTTCGGAAATACAGTCACCGGCGAGTCCGATATCTGGGGCATCTTCGCGAATCCGTTCTCGCTCTTCGGATCCGATCAGCTGATGAACACCGCGGGCACCGAAGACAAGCCGACATATGTGCTGTGGACCGGCGTCGAAACCCATGTGCCCGCGATCGTCTTCATGGCTTTCCAGCTCACCTTCGCCGTCATCACCGTCGCCCTCATTTCGGGTGCGGTTGCAGAGCGCGTGAAGTTCTCCACCTGGCTGGTGTTCTCCGTGCTGTGGTCCACCATCGTTTACTTCCCGCTTTCCCACATGGTGTGGGGCGGCGGCCTGATGTCGAACGCCGAAAGGGGCTTCGCCTCATGGATGTTCGGCACGAACTCGGATGGAACCGCCAACGTCGCGCCGATTGACTTCGCCGGTGGCACGGTCGTCCACATCAACGCCGGTATGGCCGGTCTGGTGCTGGCCATCATCGTCGGTGCCCGCGTCGGCTTCGGCAGGACCGCATACCGTCCGCACAACATTCCGTTCGTGATGCTCGGTGCCGCACTGCTGTGGTTCGGTTGGTTCGGCTTCAACGCAGGTTCCGAACTCGCCGCGGACATGACGGCAGGCAAGGTCTGGGTCAACACGACCGCCGCAACCGCGGCAGCGATGATCGGCTGGCTCGGAGTCGAGTGGGTGCGCGACAAGCACGCCACCAGCGTCGGCGCGGCGTCGGGCATCGTTGCGGGACTCGTGGCCATCACCCCCGCCTGTGGCGCTTTGACGCCGGTCGGTTCGTTGATCCTCGGCGTGATCGCCGGCGCTCTCGCAGCGCTCGCCATCGGACTGAAGAACAAGTTCGGCTACGACGACTCGCTCGACGTCGTGGGTGTTCACCTCGTCGCAGGACTCTGGGGCACCATCGGTATCGGGTTCCTGGCCAAGGACACCGGCCTGTTCTGGGGCGGCGACTACAAGCAGCTCGTCGTGCAGATCGTGATCGCCGCATTCGCGCTCGCGTTCACCGGTGTTCTCACCACGATCATCGCTCTGGTGCTCAAGCCGCTGGGCTGGCGCGTCAAGCCTGATGAGGAGAAGAGTGGCATCGATGAGGCCGAACATGCCGAGACCGCGTACGAACTGGCATGAATCCCCGGTCGTTGACTACTACGCTGATTCCTGTGGAGAGGGATAACCAATGAAGCTCATCACCGCAATCGTGAAACCGTTCACGCTTGAGGATGTCAAAGCCGGCCTGGAGCAGGCTGGAATTCTGGGAATGACCGTCAGTGAGGTGCAGGGTTACGGTCGCCAGAAGGGCCATACCGAGGTGTACCGAGGCGCCGAATACTCGGTCGACTTCGTTCCCAAGGTACGAGTCGAGGTCGTCGTGGACGACGCGGCCGTTGACAAAGTTGTCGATGTCATCGTGGAAGCCGCGCGAACCGGCAAGATCGGTGACGGAAAGGTGTGGGTCTCCCCGGTCGAATCGGTCGTTCGCGTCCGAACCGGCGAGCGCGGCGCAGACGCGCTGTAGGCCCGTTGCCTTTCGTCAACTCCGACCGTGGCCCTGCGTCCGACGATTCGTCGGGTGCGGGGGCACGGCCCGGCATGGGGCCGGGG
>NZ_CBDRLS010000009.1:0-70840 GCF_965344965.1 Gordonia jacobaea
AACAATTCATCACACACTATCGAGTTCTCAAAGAACGCACACCCACTGGCGCTACCCTTAAAAGGGCTTGACCAGCAAGCTTGTTCCGTTTGGAGGATGTTGACCCCGTCTCCGGAGCAACTCTTCCAGCCTACCAGATGATCTCTGCGATCCGCAACTCCGTGTTGTTTCTCGTTTGGGAGTCATCTGGTTCCCGCGATCTCGCTCCGGGCGCCGAGGCACCCGGTGTGATTTCTCGGGGGTTGGTCTGCGCTGAACCCGGTTTCCCTTCCCCGTTGCTCTCCCTCTCAGGAGGCCGTCCGGGGCGGCGCCGTGGCGCGCTGACTCGAAGAAAGTTACGCAATGCGTCGGCGAGGGTCAAATCGCCTGGTCAGCATGTGCGCCCATGGACGTTTCCGCAGGTGACGGGCGGTCAGGCCCTGCCCCGCAGCGTCGAAATCTCGCCTGAACCCCCGAAATCCACGAATGTGATCTGCGTCATTCTGCGCTGGTGGGCTGTCTCCTGGCGTCCTCGTGGACCTTGCGCGAGGCGCCTACCAGGGAGTTCATCGCTCGGCGTCCGAGACGGAAACCCATACTTTCGGTCAGTGACCTCGTCTGACAGGTCAGTTACGCGTGCGGGGGTCGGCTCCTACCGTTCGAGGTATGACCATCGCCCCAGAGATCAGGAGCGCAGCCACCAGGAGCGCGGGCACCCCGACGACCAGCACCATTACGGTGCGTCGGTCCGATCCGGCTACCGGGGAACTCACTGCTGAGGGCTTCCGACGATGCGGCTCGCTGTCGTGGCGTCGGACCACTACGCAGGACGGAACCACGACGGTCGACATCCGCCATCCGTTCACCAGCGACCTGATCTCCGACGATGTCATGGTCTCGGCCCTGGTCTGTCTCGTCGAAGACGGAGCGCTCGCGGGTCAGTGGGAGTTCGAGGAGGCCGCGGTCGGACTGATTCGCTCGTCCGCAGCTTCCGAGGACCTCGCGTGGTCGTCGTTCTATGACAACTCGCTGCGAGATCTCGTCACGGGTATCGCCTCGTTCAGTCCCGTTCATCGTCGAGCTCGCATCCTGGTGCAGGGCACCGAGGTGTTGGAGGTCGGCTGTTGCTTCGGGCTTTTCGCGCTGCAATGCGCCGAAGCTGGGCTCAGGGTCAGCGCGTGCGACATCTCGGCCGGCGCGATCAACCTTCTGCGGGCGGCAGCTGCGCGACGTCGGACTTCTGTCGACGCGATCGTCGCGAACGCGACCGATCTCCCCTGCGCCGACGACTCGGTCGACACCGTCACCCTCATTCACCTACTCGAACATTTGTCACGTGACGAAAGAGATCGTGCGCTTGCAGAAGCCCTACGGGTCGCTCGCAGGCGCGTGATCGTCGCCGTGCCCTACGAGGAGGAGCCGAGTCCACACTTCGGGCACCTGAGCTGCCTGCGTGAGCACGACCTGATCGACTGGGCGCAACACGTCGACCATGCGGGCGCGGAGATACTCGACGACCACGGCGGCTGGTTGATCCTGACACCTCGGGCCGGCTAGCGCCGACCACACAAATTCACGAGCGGCCATTCACAAGCGACCTCAACTCACGAGCGCCGCGATTCAGATGAGGCCTCGTTTGCTGGCGATGTAGACCGCGTCGGTGCGTTTGGTGACCCCGAGTTTGCGAATGATGTTGCGAATGTGGAACTTCACCGTCGACTCCGAGATGAACAGGGTCTCGCCGATCCGCTTGTTGCTCAGTCCGTCGGCCAGCAGTCGGAGTACCTCACGCTCACGCTCGGTCAGTGCCTCGGGACTCTCGCCACCGCCCGACACCGTCCGCAGCACGATTGCCGCGCTTCGCGGATCGAACGCACTGCCGCCACCCGACACCGCTTGGATAGCCCGCACGAGTTCTGTCGTGTCGACGTCCTTGACCACGTATCCGCGTGCTCCGGCTTTCACCGCGCGCACGACGAGATCATCGTCGAGGAAGGTGGTGAGCACCAGACTGGCCACATCGCTGTGCCGCTGCGCGATCTCGGTGATGAGTCGCAGCCCCTCGTACTCGGTGCCTGCCGTCAGCTTGAGATCGACGACGACCACGTCCGGGCGGCACCGAGCAACTTCTGCGAGCGCGTGATCGAACGAACCAGCTTCTCCGACAACGGATATCGTGTCCTCGCGTTCGAGCAGTGATCGTATGCCCGCCCGTAGTAGCGCGTGGTCGTCGACCAGCATGGTTCGTATCGAGCCGGCACTGACCTCTGTGGAATTCACCGCACAACCTCCTCGTGTCGAGGCCCTGACTCGCTCCTCGAGTAACTCGTCGACGCCGATCCGACGTCGGGCAATGTGGCCGCAATGCGTATCCCACCGAGTCGCGAACGACGTACCCGGACCTCGCCACCCAACTGATCCGCACGCGCGGCCATGTTGGCCAGTCCCCGGTGCCTGCCGGCGAGGTCGCCGAGCATCGCCGCACGCATCACCCGCCGAAGATGCCCTGGGTCTCCCCCGCCGTCGTCGTCGACAGCCAGGCCGACGTGGTCGTCGGCGTAGGTGAGGACCACGCGCGCAGTCTGTGCCCCAGCGTGCACCGCGGTGTTGAACAGCGCCTCGCCCGCGATCCGCAGTACCGCGTGTTGAACGTCGTCGGGGACGTCACGCGGGCGTCCGACGATGCGGACGTCGGTGTCGAGATCGGCGGGCATGTGCATCGAACACAGTTCGTCGAGCACCTCGCCGAGACTCAGCCCCTCGACCGACGGCGACTGGTTGAGCGCGTAGATGACCGACCGCAATTGTTCGACGGCGTCACGGGTCAGCTTCCCCGCGACCTCGAGGCGCGCAGCCGTCGCGGCGTCGGACTCCATCCGACACACCTCGATCTGGACGCCGGCCGACAGCACCGACTGCGTGACGGAGTCGTGGAGTTCGCGGGCGATGCGTTCGCGTTCCTCTGTGACGAGTCGCTGGCGCATCACGGCGGACAATTCTCGTTGTGTCCGTTGAAGTTCCGCGTTTCTGACGGCAAGATCGGTCGCCTGCTCGCGCGCCTTGGCGTAGGCATCCTCGGCACGCGCGAGCTGATGTCGGCTCTCCTCGAGCAGCGACGCGTTCAGGAGGGCGACCATCGCCTGTCTGGCAAGAATGCGCATCACGACGAGATCGGCGGAGTCGACGACGTGATGATCCGGGGTCCATGCCGAGAGTCCGCCGACGACGCGGCCGTCGAGGTGCACCGGCACGTGAAGGTGATGCTCGGCGACCACCGGTCGGCTCAGCTCGCCCATCTGATTGCGGAGGACGTCGTTGAGCCGGTTGAGCACCTCGTCGGGAAGGTGACTCGGTGTGCGCGCGGCCTGCACGCCCTCGAAGGCGTAGATGGTTCCGTCGCCGCTCATCATCAGATGTCGGGGCCCCGTGCGCTCGAGTTCGCCGTCGCTGAGGGCAAAGACCACCCAGTCGGCGTCGAGGTGTTCCCGCACGGCACGCACCACCGAGAGGACCAGGTTCTCGGGGCCCTCGGCGGTTTGCACGAGCGCGCGCGAGATCCTGTCGAGCGCGCCCACCACGCGCGTGAGCCGCTGCTCGACGCCCCGATACTGCGCATAGTGCGAGCCCTTGACGGAATGCAGCCCGACCAGCGAGTCCAGTTCAGGTCCGTACTGCCCAGACCCGTTCACCCCAGATCCGCTCACCCCCGGTACGTCGATCCCAGGCCCGTATCCCTCGGGCTGGGCGCCCCCGGTCACAGTGCCTCGCGATAGATGCGGGCGACGTCGTCTGCGGTCGGTTTTCGCGGGTTGGTCGTCATGCAGGCATCGAGCAGCGCGTTCGCGGTCAGCACCGCGACGTGCTCGTCGCGCACGCCGAGCGATCTGAGGTCGGCGGGCAATCCGACCCTGCGCGACAACGACGCGACCTCGTCGGCGAGTTGCTCGGCAACAGCATGGGGCGAGCCGCCCCGAACACCCACTGCGTCGGCGAGTTCGACATAGGGCGTCGGGTCGATCTCCGCGTTGAACCGGATGACATGCGGCAGGAGGACAGCGTTGATCGCACCGTGCGCGGCGTCGCACAGTCCGCCGACGGGGTGGCTCATGGCGTGGGTGGCCCCGAGGATCGCGTTCGTGAACGCCATGCCCGCCTCGAGCGCGGCGTACGCCATGTCGGTTCCGCTGTCGGGATCCGACGGGTCGTCGACAAACCTCTCGATGCTGCGCCACGCGGTGCCGATCGAGCTCAGCGCCGCACGATCGCTGAGCCGATTGTGCGCGAGCGATGCGTACGCCTCGAGGCAGTGGGTGATGGCGTCCATGCCCGACTGCGCGGCCACCTCGGCGGGAAGCGAGGCAAACGTACGCGGGTCGACCACGGAGACGTCCGGCACCAACCCGCGACCGATGATGGTCACCTTGGTCATGCGGTCGACGTCGTTGACGATGCAGAACTGCGAGACGTCCGAACCACTTCCGGCCGTGGTCGGTGCCGCGATCAACGGGGGCAGCGGCCGTCGGGCGCGATCGATCCCCTCGTACTCCAGGATGTGTCCACCGTTGGCGGCCAGAATCGCGATCCCCTTTGCCGCGTCGATCACCGAGCCACCGCCGAGGGCGACGATGCCATCGGCACCGCTCTCCTCATACCGCGCAAAGCCCGCAACGATCTCCGGAGCCCGCGGATTGACCGATATGTCGGTGAACGACGACACAGACAGTCGATCGGAGTGAAGTGCCTGTGCCAGTTGGGGATACCACGGAGTCGCCACCAGTCCGCGGTCGGAGACGATCAGCAGGCGACGCATGCCGAGACCCGCGGCCGCGCGCGGTACCTCGGCGAGCGACCCGGGCCCGATGATGATCTCCGGTGTGTGGAACTTGGCGATGTGCACGCCGCCGCCGCGCGCAGCCCGCGTATCCCGAACGGTGCTGGGCGCGCGGGTGTCGACGACGTCAGTCCCCACGCCTGTCACCTACCCATCGCAGCGTTGTCTTCCGGCCCGAATCCTACGCGCGATGCCACCACTCACGCGCCCGAAGCCGCAACCGAGACCTGCTCCAATTCGGCAAGATCGTGCACGACGTTCACACGGTCGCAGTAGGTGGCGTATGCGGGGAGATCGCACGAACCCAGGCCCCAGGAGTAGGCGGGCTCGGGTGTCAGCCAGATGGTTTCGCGCGCACGTCGACTGATCTCCTCGAACGCACCGAGGTTCGGATCCTTCCCGTTGTTGCGACCGTCGCCGAGCACGATGACCGTCGTCCGCCTGGTGATGGCGCCGCCGTACTCGTCGAGGAACGTCTGCAGCGCGTTGCCGTAGTCCGAATCGGCGTCGACGTCGAGCACGCCGCCCGCCGGCAGGCCCGACACGACCAGCGACAGCGCCTCCTCGGCAGGGTGCTCGGCGAAGAGGTCGGTGATCTCGACGAGGTCGGACACGAAGGCGAAAGATCGGACGTGCGCGACCATGCTCTGCAACCCATGGACGAGTTGCAGGGTGAACCTCGTCGTCGTACGCACCGACAGCGAGACGTCGGCGAGGATCAACAGGCTCGGTCGGTCCTCGACCTTGGCGACGGTGATCGGCCGGAACGGAACGCCGTCGAATCGAAGGTTGGCGCGCATCGTGCGCGCGGCGTCGACCGTGCCCCTCGCGGCCACCTTCCGTCGCGATCGTGGCGCGCCGTGCAGGCTGCGGATGAGTCGTCGCACGGACTCCTCGAGGCTTGCGCGCTCCTGCTCGCCGATTGCGTCACGAACACTCGCCTTGATCTCGCGGTCTTCGAGCTCGTGGTCGGTGGCCATCAGTTGCTCGAGGTGATCGCGAAGTTTCTCGGGCAGGCCGTCGAGCAGGCCCGCGAGCGCGCTGCGCAGTGCTGCGAGTTCCTCCGGGTCGGGCTGCGCTCCTTGCGCCTCGGTGTCGTCGAGCCAGTCGAGCAGCGCCATCTCCTGGGCAACCGACAGTTCGGCGTCGAGTTGTGTTGCGTTGCCGCTCACCAACTCTCCGGGCCGACCCGGATTGTGCAGCCGGGACACGGTGAGCTGGACACGCGCCGCCTGCTCCGAGTTCGGAACCGAGTCGGCCGACAGGACGATCTCGTCTGTTAAGGACGCCATGTCGAGTTTGTTGGCCTCCTGGTGGAGGTTGTACTGCTCGGCGAGGTCCTCGGGATCGAAGTACTGCCTGATGTTCGACGGCGGTCCGTGACTGTGTCCCTGCGCGGGAGTCTTGCTGACCTCGTCCGACAGCGTGTACTCCTCGAGGTCACCCTCGTCGGAGAGATCGTCGTGGGTGTGCGAATGACCGTGTCCCCCATCGTCTTCCACAACGGGGCGCAGTGCGAAGAACCTGTCGAAGACCCGCGCGAACGTGTCCTCGTCCCGACGATCCTTGATCAGACAGGCCTGCAGCGCAGAGCGGAGCAACTCGCGATCGGCGAGGATCTCCGCCGTGGCAACGGCAGCCATCGCGTCCATCGCCTCCGACACCCCGATCCGCACGCCGTGCAGGCGGAGCAGACGGATGAAGCGGTGTACGGCACCTTCCATCAGCGCACTCCCCCGCTAGACCGGCCGCTTGCGCGCACCGCGCGCGTTGAACGACCTGCTGCCCTGCGACGCGCTGACGGTGCGCGTTCCGGCGTCGCTCTTCGCCCCGGGCGACCCGTAGTACTCGTCGCCGTGGCGGCCGGGCTCGTCCTTCGCCGCGCGGCGTGCCTTTCCGGACCGGTCGGCGGACGCGTGGTCATGATCGTGGTCGTGATCATGATCGTCGTGACTGTGCGAATGCCCCGGCCCGTGGGAGTGGCCGTGCGAATGTCCGTGGGAGTGAAGGTGATCGGGCACCTGGGCGTTCGGGTCGACGAGTCGCGGTAACGCGTCGAGTGCGCGGGTCAGGTCTCTGTCGTACTTCACGACGACATTGGCCGTGGCCGACAGCAGGTCCGCACTGAGTTCGTCGGCGCCGAGCACGGCAAGGGTGCGCGCCCAGTCGATCGTCTCGGAGATGCTCGGCGCCTTGCGCAGATCGAGATCTCGTAGACCGCGGACGATCTCGACGAGTTTGGCCGCGAGGACGTCGGCGAGGCCGGTGTCCTTGGACTTGATGATGTCGAGTTCGCGTGCGGCGTCGGGGTAATCGAGCGACAGGTGCAGGCAGCGTCGTTTGAGTGCTGCGGACAGATCGCGAGTGTTGTTGGAGGTCAACACAATCATCGGCTGGTGAGTGGCCACGAAGGTACCGATCTCGGGAACCGACACCTGGTACTCGGCGAGGAGTTCGAGGAGCACCGCTTCGAGCGCCTCGTCGGCACGGTCGACCTCGTCGATCAGCAGCACGACGGGCTTTTCGGATCGCACCGCTTCCAGCAGCGGGCGGGGTGCGAGGAATCGCTCGGAGAAGAAGACGCTCTCCTCGGCACCGATCCGATCGACTGCCTCCGACAACGACGCGGCGTCGGCGACCACCTGACTGATCTTCTCGCGCAACACCTGCGTGTAGAGGAGCTGCTTGCCATAGTCCCACTCGTAGAGCGCCGTGGTCTCGTCCTGACCCTCATAACACTGCAGCCGCAACAGTTCTCGCCCCGTGACGTCCGCGAGAGTCTTGGCGAGCTGTGTCTTGCCCACTCCCGCGGGCCCCTCGAGCAGCACGGGCTTGCCGAGTCTGCTTTGCAGAAAGACCGTCGTCGCCAGGCGTTGGTCGGCGAGGTAGCCGGCGTCGGCGAATCGGGTCACCACGTCGTCGACGTCGGCGAAGTGTGAATGGTCAGCGGGGTCGGCCCCCGCGGCGGATGTGCTGTCGTCGGTTGCGGCGAAGTGCACGGACATCGGCGTCTCCTGTGCTCGGAAGGGAGGTGGTGCGGTGACGGGCTTGCGTAGGGGGTGGAGCCGGATGACGGATTCCGCTTTGGGGCAGCGGAATCCGTCATCCGGGGCCGTGCCCGCACGGTCGCGCCGTGCGGAGTTCTTCCCGACCTACGGCAGAAGCTCGTCGAGGTCGCCGTTGACGCAGTGCTCGACGACCGGCCGGACCGTCTCGAACGTGCACTCCTTGGGGTTGCCGGGCGTGCACGCATCACCGAGGACGTGGTTGGTCAGCGCGTCGATGGTCGCGGCATCGGTGGTGATGTCGGGACGACCCTCGTAGAACTTCGTCGGGCCCTGGCCGAGACGGTTCTTCGGGTACGAATCCTGCTTGACGTCGGCGAAACGCTCGACGATGCCCACGTCGCGGAGCAGTCGAATCGCAGCGCCGAGCGCGGCGTCTGCTGCCTGCACCTTGGTCATGCCGTGCGTGTCGACGCCCATGGCCTGTGCCATGTCTGCGAAACGCTCGTACATGGTGGGCATGTTGAACGCCCACACGCGCGGCAACGCGATGGCGTTGTTCAGGCCGTGGTGGGTGTCGAAGAACGCCGAGACCGCGTGGCTGATCGAGTGGATGATGCCGAGACCGCCGGAGTTGAAGGCCTGCGCCGCAATGTATTGCGCGTACATCATGCCCTCACGACCCTTGAGGTCCGTCGGGTTCCAGGTGGCCTCGCGCAGGTTCTCCGCAGTCATCTTCACCGCGTAGAGCGCGTTACCCATCGACGGCGGGAAGTTCAGCCGCGAGACGTAGGGCTCGGATGCGTGCGCGAGCACGTCGAAGCCGCACTGCGCGGTGTAGGCCACCGGGCAGTCGTAGTACAGCACCGGATCGTCGATCGCCAGCGTCGTGACGGCGGCGTCGTCGAACGCGACATACTTGTGCGGCTTGTCGGGGTCGGTCGTCGTGTCGGTGATGACGTATGCCCACGACGTCTCCGAACCTGTTCCGGCAGTGGTGGATACGGCGATGTGCGGCGGATTCTTGGGATTCTCGCTCTTGTTGAATCCCTCGAACTCGTTGACGCTGCGGCCGTCGTGCGCGACCGAGATGCGTGCACCCTTGCAGGCGTCATGCGCGGAGCCGCCGCCGATCGAGATGAACGAGTCGCACTGCTCGGAGTTGTAGAGCGAGACCGCGTCCATGACGTTGTAGTCCTTGGGGTTGGACTCGACCTTGTCGTAGAGCACAACCTCGAGTCCGTGGTACTTGCACGACTCGACGATCTTGTGGACCGTGTCGCTGCCACGCAGGCCGGTCGTCATGATGAGCGTCTTCTTGAAGCCCAGCTTGAGAGCCTCCGGCCCGATCATCTCGTGCGCACCGGGACCCATCATGGCGCGCGGGAACGGGTGGAACTCCTTGATGGGGAACGGCTTGAGTAGTTCGTCTACCTGCATTTCTGACCTGACCTTCTCGTGCTGCCGACACACGTGGCGTCGGGAGTGGGTGAGCGATCGAGACGTTACGCGCGTCACACCCGGCCTCAGAAGTGCTTTGCGACCGAACCGTCCGATACTGCCGCCAGTACTGACCCGCGGTCGGGTGAGCACCTGACCTTCCGGACAGGTACCCACCGCGGCGGTTTCAGCGTTGGCACACCCTCGCACGCCGCAGGGTCTCGGCGTCGAAACCCCACGGCAGCTCGAGCCGATGTGCGGCGAGCAGTGCGGTGTCGGCAAGGATCGCGTCGACGGAATCGTCGGCGACGACGCGCCCGTCATCGACGATCACCGCTCGGTCGCACAACTGGGCCGCATAAGGCAGGTCGTGCGTGACGACGAGCATCGTCGTGTCGAGGGTGAGCAGGGTGTCGGCGAGTTCGCGCCGTGCCACCGGGTCGAGGTTTGCCGATGGCTCGTCGAGCACGAGTATGTCTGGGCGGCAAGCCAATACAGTCGCGAGGGCACCTCGTCGGCGCTGTCCCCCGGACAGATGGTGTGGACTGGCACTCGCGTGCTGCGTCATCGACACCGCCTCGAGCGCCTCCGCGACCCGCTGCGCGAGTTCGGGGCCGTCGACACCGAAATTCGCGGGACCGAAGGCGACGTCCTCGGCGAGAGTCGGCATGAACAACTGGTCGTCGGGATCCTGGAACACCAGGCCGACGCGTCGTCGTACCTCGCGCAGCGTCGATTTCCCCACCGGTGAGTCGTAGATCGACACCGACCCCGAGGTCGGCAGAAGCACACCGTTGAGCGCGAGCATCAAGGTCGTCTTGCCCGCCCCGTTGGGACCGAGCACTGCCACCCGCTCACCCTCGGCGACCGACAGGTCGATGCCGTCGAGCGCGACATGGCCGTCGGGATAGGCGAATCGGAGTTCTCGGATGTCTATCGCGTTCATGACAGGCTCCACGCTGCGGCCGCAACGGCGACGGCAGCGGCCGCGGGAAGCAACACCAGCGTCCACTGTGCAGACGTCGCACGCGGCGACGTCGCCACGCCGGGCATGTCAGGGATCGTTCCGGTGAACCCCCGCGACATCATCGCGAGGTGCACCCGCTCACCACGTTCGTAGGAGCGCAGGAACACCGATCCGACGCTCACGGCAACAGCTTTCGCCTGATGCAGTGCGCGCGGAGAGTCACCGCGTGCGGTACGCGCGATCTGCATGCGCTTGACCTCCGCGGACAGCAGATCGACGTACCGCAGCATCATCACGAAGATCGGGGTGATGGTCCGGGGAACCCCGAGCCTGCTCAGTGCGACGGGCAACTCGCGGGCCGGGGTGGTTGCCGCGAAGGTCAACGACGCCGCGACACCCAATGTGCCCTTGACGACGATTCCCCATGCAGCGTAAAGCCCTGCCACGGAGAGGGATACGCCGACGACGTCGACGCGATGCCCACCTTCGGCGAACGGCAACAACACGGCGAGGACGACGAACGGAACCTCGATCAACATCCGCGGAACGATCCACCGAAGCGGAACGCGGGCGAGCTGCCACACGACGAGCACGATGACCGCGAAACCCAGGTAGGGCCAGAACATCTCGCGCGGCGTGGCGACCACGGCGAAGACGAACACCACGAGACAGACGAGTTTGACCTCGGTCGGCGCGCGGTGCACACGCGAGGTGACGTCGCGGTAGAGCGGATGTGCGTGCCCGGCGCCCATCGTCAGTCGTCTGCCTGAACTGCGGCGCCGCTCGTTCGACGTGCGCGGGCGATCAACCAGAACGCGCCGACCGCCACCGCGAGAGTGACGAGCACCCCGATGATCCCCGCGATGCCGTTGGTGTACTGGGCACCCTTCACCGCGTACTCGGCGAGCGGCGACGACGACATCGCGTGATCGGTGGCGTGCTGTGCGATGCAGGTGCCCTTCAGCTCCTCGACACCGTTGACCGTGACGGTCTGACAACCCTGCAGAGTGGCCGAATCGAGACCGTCTGGCGAACTGCTCGCGAAGTAGGACAGCAGTCCCGCGATCAGTAGCGCGACCACGGCGAACCCGATGAGGAAGTGTCGACGCCGCACTCGTGGCGGGCGCGACTCGGACGCGGCGATACTCATGCCGCCACCTCGATTCGCTCGGAGGCAACGCGTTCGCGCCGCAGCAGGTAAACGAGGTCGGGACGCGCTTTGGCAACGGCGACGACAGTCACCGCGGTGATCAGCCCCTCACCGATCCCGATCAGGATGTGTGTGCCCCACATATAGCCAGCGACCGTCGTCAGGGATGTCGTCGCTGCACCGCCGATTGCGTACTCGATGACGAAACCTGTTGCAGCGGAGACGGTTCCACACAACGCCGCAATGAACGAGATCGCGCCGAGCCGCGACACCCCGCGGCGTCGGGAGCGCAGGAGTCGCGACAACCCGACCGCGACGCCGTACCCGACGAACGTCGAGATCAGGGCCATGTTGGTGATGTTGGCACCGAGCGCGGTGACGCCGCCGTCGGCGAACAGCAGACACTGCACGACGAGGACGATCGCGATGCACAGCGCACCGGTGTACGGCCCGACCAGGATGGCGGCGAGTGCACCACCGAGCAGGTGTCCGCTGACGCCGGGCAATATCGGGAAGTTGATCATCTGGACGGCGAAGATGAACGCGGCAACGAGGCCGGCCATCGGTACGGCCTTCTCGTCCAGATCGGTCCGAGCGCGCCACGCACAGAATGCGAGTCCCACTGCGGCGACGACACCGAACAGGATCGACGTCTGTGCGTTGATGATTCCGTCGCTCATATGCATGGCGACGACGGTGGTGGACATTGAGCGGTGTCCCTTCAACGGGTGAGCACGTGCGTGCCGTCAGACCCCGGGATGCGCAGTCCGCACGAACACGATGCGACAGACGTTAGGTCCAGCGCCGACATCTGTCCACTTATTCAGATGTTGAAGCGGGCAGACTATCCAAAGGGTCAGGTGTGACACTGACCACACGATGCTCTGAGGTGGCCGGCCAGTCTGTTGCCTAGGAGGGCGGGTTGTGTCCTGCACCGATCCAGTGCAGAAGATCGTGCACCGTCTCGTCGTCGAGTCGATAGCTCACCGATCGTCCGACCCGCGTCGACGTGACCCATCCCTGATGACGCAGCACACGTAGCGCCTGCGAGACCGCTGTCTCGGTGCGTCCGACCTCAGCGGCGATATCGCCGACGATGATGCCCGGATGCCGGTGCAGCACCAGCAGGATCTCCAGGCGGTGCGGGTCCGACAGCAGGTCGAACCGGGTGGACCACTCGGCGATGTCGACGCCGCGAGCGTGCTCGATGTCGGCCATGCGCTTACCCTGTGCGGCGTTCGATCTCGCCACCGAGGCTCCGAAGATTCTCGACGAAGTGCGGATATCCCCGGTCGATGTGCTCGACGTCGTGCACCTCGGTCACTCCGTCGGCGACGAGCCCCGCGAGTACGAGACCCGCGCCCGCGCGAATGTCCGAGCACCACACGGGTGCGCTGGAGAGCTTCTCGATGCCACGGATGACCGCATGATGGCCGTCGGTACGTGCGTCGGCTCCGAGGCGAACCATCTCCTCGACGAAGCGGAATCGCGCCTCGAAGACGTTCTCAGTGATCACCGACATCCCCTCGGCAATCGACGCCCAGCCGATCGCCATCGGCTGCAGGTCCGTCGGGAATCCGGGGAACGGCAGCGTCGAGACGTTGACGGCGGTTGGTCTGCGGTCATGGCTGACGCGGAATCCGTTCGGATGCGTCTCCACGCGGGCTCCGGTGTCGACGAGCTTGTTCAACACCAACTGCAGATGATGAGGATTGACACCGTTGACCGTGACGTCGCCGCGGGTCATCACCGCGGCGATACCCCACGTCGCACCGACGATCCTGTCACCGACGACCCGGTGGGTGGTCGGATGCAGCCGCTCGACGCCGGTGACCGTCAACGTCGACGTCCCCGCGCCCTCGATCCGCGCGCCCATCTGTTGAAGCATCACGCACAGGTCGACGATCTCGGGCTCACGGGCAGCGTTGTCGATGACCGTCTCGCCCTCGGCGAGAACCGCGGCCATCAGGATGTTCTCGGTGGCGCCGACGGAGGGAAACTCGAGTGCGATCGGGGCGCCGACGAGCGCGTCGGCCTCGGCGACCACACAGCCGTGCTCGATCGAACTGTGAGCGCCGAGCGCCCGCAGCCCCGCCTGGTGCATGTCGAGGGGTCGGGAACCGATCGCATCGCCACCGGGGAGCGCGACCACAGCGCGTCGGCACCGCGCCATCAGCGGTCCCAGCACGCACACCGACGCGCGGAACTGCTTCACGGCGTCGAAATCGGCGTGGTACTTGGGTTCCGCGGGCGCTTCGATCGTGACCGTCTCACCGTTGATCTCGACGACAGCACCCAGACCGCGCAGGACGTCGGCCATCAGCGGAACGTCGGCGATCTCGGGCGAATTTGTCAACGTGGTCGTGCCCTCGGCGAGCAACGACGCAGCCATCAGTTTGAGGACGCTGTTCTTGGCCCCACCGACCGACACCTCGCCGTGCAGGCGTGCTCCCCCGGACACCAGAAACCGATCACTCACGTCAGATACCTTATCCGCCTCGCGGCAGTGCTCAACGCACAGCACTGGACCTGCGGTTACATTTGGGTCCATGGCCGTGCATCTGACTCGTATCTACACCCGTACCGGCGACGACGGCACCACAGGGCTCAGCGACTTCTCCCGCGTACCCAAGACAGATGCGCGCGTTGTCGCCTATGCCGACTGCGACGAGGCCAACACCTTCATCGGCACGGCCCTCGCGCTCGGTGGCGAGATCCCAGAAGCGATCACAACCGTGCTCACGACGGTCCAGAACGACCTCTTCGACGCCGGAGCGGACCTCTCGACGCCGGTCGTCGACGACCCCAAATATCCGCCGCTGCGCATCGAACAGAGCTACATCGACGCCCTGGAGTCATGGTGCGACGCCTTCGGTGCCGATCTCCCCGCGCTGAACTCCTTCGTCCTGCCCGGTGGCACACCATTCGCCGCACTTCTGCACCAAGCACGCGCGGTCACTCGTCGAGCGGAACGTTCGGCGTGGGCCGCGGTCGACGCCGACCCCGACCACACGTCTGTCCTGCCTGCCCGGTACCTGAATCGGCTGTCGGATCTGCTCTTCATTCTGTCCCGAGTAGCCAATCGGGGGCCGGGCGGAGATGGCGACGTGACCTGGGTTCCCGGAGGGGATCGTCACCGCCCCTGAGTACCGGCCTCAGGCGTGAACAGCTCCGGAGCGACGGGCTCCCGGGACGGAAGGATTTCAGGCGCTTCGACGCCGCTGTGACCGCTGCGGAGCGCCCGCCTCCAGCCACGCTTGGAAGGCCGTGACGCCGTCGGGTGTCAGGGCGAGCTCGTACTCGCTGGGCTCGTCGTCGTCGTGGTACTCGCGGACGTGCAGGATGGTCATCCCGTCGAGAATGACGCCCTCGCTGCCTGCCGCACATCGACGACCGACGATCTCGATGCTGTGGCGGGGGAAGCGACGTGACGGACCTGGCCGCAGCGAGCTGAGCCGGAAGTACCGCAGCGATTCATCGCCGTAGTGGACCGTGCCGTGGCGCCAGCCCTCGTCGACCTTCGCAGGCAGGTCGCGCAGTAGCGCGGGGGTCCCCGCGCTGCGTAGCTGTTGTAGTCGATATGCCAGCAGGCCGCAGACAACCAGCGCCACCACAAGCAGAATCAGCAGGACGACCACAACGGTCACGCGGCAAACCTCCCTCGCGCGGGTTGCATCACCGAGATGTCGGCGGGCTGTCGACGGGCTGATTCGGCGATGACGTACCCCCAGCATGCCAGTAGACCGTATGAAGCAGCCAGCCACCCGCGATACGCGGGTGGCTGGCTGACGACTATCGAGTCATCGTGACGACTCGTATTCAGTTGTGACGCAACGGTTTTCGTCCGGTTCAGGACTTCGCCGTGGGCGTCGACCTGTTCTCGATCAGGCGATCTGTTCTGCGGCGCGCAACCGTGCGTGAGCGCGGTTGTACTCCGGCGTATCGGGTTCTGCGGACTCGAGAGCGGACTTCTCGGCGTTGATGTCAACGCCGTCTGCCCACTCCGCGGCCTCGGCGAGAATCGTCACCGACTCACCGGTCACCGAGATGAAACCGCCTTCGACGGCGGCCGCCTTGCGGGTCCCGCTTTCCTCGACGATCACCACGAACCCGCCGGGCACGAGCTGTCCGAGCAGCGGTTCGTGGTTGGCCAGCACACCCATCTCGCCGACTGTGGTCTGCGCGATGACGAACGTGGCCTCGCCCGAGTACAGCTCGGCGTCGGCGGACACGACCTCGACGTGGAAGGACTTCTCAGCCATGGCGTACCGCTACTTTCCGGCGAGCTTGGCGGCGGCTGCCTCCACGTCGTCGAGGCCACCGCAACTGTTGAACGCCTGCTCCGGGTAAGCGTCGAACTCACCCTTGCAGATGCGGTCGAATGCCTCGATGGTGTCGGCGAGCGGCACGACCGATCCGGGCTGGCCGGTGAACTTCTCGGCGACGAGGAAGTTCTGACCAAGGAACTTCTGGATACGACGGGCACGCTGGACGGTCACCTTGTCCTCTTCGGACAGCTCGTCCATACCGAGGATCGCGATGATGTCCTGGAGCTCCTTGTACTTCTGCAGGATGCTCTTGACCTCGTTGGCGACGCGGAAGTGCTCGTCACCGACGATCGACGCCTCGAGGATGCGCGAGGTCGAGGTCAGCGGATCCACAGCCGGGTAGATACCGAGCTGCGAGATCGGGCGCGAGAGCTCGGTCGTCGCGTCGAGGTGCGCGAAGGTCGTCGCGGGTGCCGGGTCGGTGTAGTCGTCGGCAGGCACGTAGATCGCCTGCAGCGACGTGATCGAACGGCCCTTCGTCGAGGTGATGCGCTCCTGGAGCTCACCCATCTCGTCGGCAAGCGTCGGCTGGTAACCCACGGCGGAAGGCATACGGCCGAGCAGCGTCGACACCTCCGAACCCGCCTGGGTGAATCGGAAGATGTTGTCGATGAACAGCAGCACGTCCTGGTGCTTCACGTCACGGAAGTACTCGGCCATGGTCAGGGCCGAGAGAGCGACGCGCATACGCGTGCCCGGCGGCTCGTCCATCTGGCCGAAGACAAGGGCGGTGTCCTGCAGGACGCCCATCTCTTCCATTTCCATGATCAGGTCGGTGCCCTCACGGGTGCGCTCACCGACGCCCGCGAACACGGAGGTTCCGGAGAACTCACGCGCGATACGGGTGATCATCTCCTGGATCAGAACGGTCTTGCCGACGCCGGCGCCGCCGAACAGGCCGATCTTGCCGCCCTTGACGTACGGGGTCAGCAGGTCGATGACCTTGATGCCGGTCTCGAGGATCTCGGTCTTACCCTCGAGCTCGTCGAAGGCCGGGGGCTTGCGGTGGATGCCCCACTGCTCGCCATCGCGGCCGAGGCCGGGGCTGTCGAGGCAGTCGCCGAGTGCGTTGAACACGTGGCCCTTGACCTGGTCGCCGACCGGAACACGGATCGGGTAGCCCGAGTCGGTCACGACCGCGCCACGGACGAGGCCGTCGGTGGGCTGCATCGAAATGGTGCGGACCAGGTTGTCGCCGAGGTGCTGCGCGACCTCGAGGGTCAGCGTCTTGGCAACGGCCTCGAGCGTCACGTCGGTGTGCAGCGCGTTGAACAGATCTGGGATCGAGCCGCGGGGGAATTCGACGTCGACGACGGGGCCGATGATGCGGACCACGCGGCCCTCAGTGGTCCCCGCCGACTGCGACGAGGGTGTCTCTACAGTTGCGGTCATGATGCTTGGGTCACTTCCTTTTGATCGAAGTTTGGGGCGGGATCGGCGTCATTAGGCCAGCGCGCTCGATCCGCCGACGATCTCGCTGATTTCCTGGGTGATCTGAGCCTGGCGAAGCTGGTTGGCTTCACGCGACAACGACTTGGACAATTCCTCGGCGTTGTCGGTTGCCGCCTTCATGGCGGTGCGACGAGCGGCCGACTCAGATGCCGCAGAGTCCAACAGCGCCGCGTAGACGCGCGTGGCGACGTACTTCGGCAGCAGTGCCTCGAGAAGCGTCTCCGCACTGGGCTCGAAGCTGTAGTTACGCGACTCGTCGTCGACCTCGACCTCGCCGTGATCCGGGTTGTCGTTCTCGGTGACCACCAGCGGCGCCATCCGGCGAACCTCGGGGGTCTGGGTCAGCATGGAGACGAACCGGGTGTAGACGATGTGCAGCTCGTCGACGCCCTCGATGGTTCCCTCACCGTCGGGGAGGTCGATGTTCTCGCCCGACCCGGCCACGAACAGGTCGACCAGGAAGTTGCTCGCCTGCGCCGCATCTGCGTATTCCGGGGACTGCGAGAACCCGGTCCACGATGCCGCGACGTCCATGCCACGGAACGTGAAGTAGTTCACGCCCTTGGTGCCCATGACGAAGACCACCGGTTCCTTGCCCTCGTCGCGGATGAGCGAGATGAGCTCGCGCGACGACCGGAGCACGTTGGAGTTGTATCCACCGGCCATGCCGCGGTCACTGGTGATCACCAGGATCGCCGCACGCTTGGGATCCTCGCGCTCCTTGAGCAGCGGGTGGTCAAGCGACCCCGCACTGCTGGCCAGCTCCGAGAGCACCTTGGTCATCTCTTCCGAGTACGGCTTGGCTGCCGCAACCCTGGCCTGAGCCTTGGTGATACGCGAGGTCGCGATCAGCTCCTGTGCCTTGGTGATCTTCTTCGTCGACTGGACCGACCGGATGCGTGAGCGCAGCTCACGAATGCTGGCCATGAGCCCTCACCCCTTCTTCCTTCGCACGGATACGCCCGATGCGGGCACAGACAGTCACAAGGTCACTTCCGGATCTTGATCTGTTCTTGCTCGACGTCGTCGGCGTCCATAGCGGCTGCCTCGGCCTCGTTGACGACGCGCTTGCCGTCGTGGGTGAGGTAGCTGTTCTTGAACTTGTTGGTCTCGGCGACGAGCGCCTCGGCCTCATCGTCGCCGAGAACCTTGCCACCGGCGATGGAGTCGTAGACCCCGGTCGCGTTGTGGTGCAGGTGGCTGAGCAGCTGTGTCTCGAAGTTCCGGATGTCGTTAACCGGCACGGAGTCGTAGTGGCCCTCACCGCAGAGGTAGATCGAGACGATCTCGTCCTCGACCGAGTAGGGGCTGTACTGGTCCTGCTTGAGCATCTCGACCCAGCGGGCGCCGCGCTCGAGCTGAGCCTTCGAGGCCGCGTCGAGGTCGGAGGCGAAAGCGGCGAACGCTTCGAGCTCACGGAACTGTGCGAGCTCGAGACGCAGCGAGCCGGAGACCTTCTTGAGGCCCTTGGTCTGTGCTGCACCACCGACGCGCGACACCGAGGTACCGACGTTGATGGCCGGACGAACACCCTTGTTGAACAGGTCGGACTCGAGGAAGACCTGTCCGTCGGTGATCGAGATGACGTTGGTCGGGATGAACGCCGAGACGTCGTTGGCCTTGGTCTCGATGATCGGCAGTGCCGTCATCGAGCCGCCACCGAGTTCGTCGGAGAGCTTGGCAGCACGCTCGAGCAGGCGGGAGTGCAAGTAGAAGACGTCGCCGGGGTATGCCTCGCGGCCCGGCGGGCGACGCAGCAGCAGCGAGATCGCGCGGTAGGCCTCGGCCTGCTTGGTCAGATCGTCGAAGACCACCAGAACGTGCTTGCCCTGGTACATCCAGTGCTGGCCGAGGGCCGAGCCGGTGTAGGGGGCGAGCCACTTGAAGCCGGCCGAGTCGGACGCGGGAGCCGCGACGATGGTGGTGTACTCCATCGCGCCGGCCTCTTCGAGAGCCGTCTTCACGCCGGCGATCGTCGAGCCCTTCTGGCCGATCGCGACGTAGATGCAGCGAACCTGCTTGCTGGGGTCACCGGTTGCCCAGTTGTCCTTCTGGTTCAGGATCGCGTCGACGCAGACCGCGGTCTTACCGGTCTTGCGGTCGCCGATGATCAGCTGACGCTGTCCGCGACCGATCGCCGTCATGGCGTCGATGGCCTTGATGCCGGTGGCCAGCGACTCCTCGACGGGCTGACGCTCGAGCACGGTGGCTGCCTGCAGCTCGAGGACGCGGTTGTCCTCGGCCTCGATGTCGCCGAGTCCGTCGATCGGCGCGCCGAGCGGGTCGACGACGCGTCCGAGGAACTTGTCGCCGACGGGCACCGAGAGCACCTCGCCGGTACGGCTGACCTGAGCACCCTCTTCGAGATCCTCGTAGTCACCGAGGATGACGGCGCCGATCTCGTCCTCGTCGAGGTTCAGTGCAACACCCTGGATGCCGCCTGGGAACTGCAACAGCTCGTTGGCCATCGCGCCCGGAAGACCGCTGACGTGGGCGATACCGTCAGCCGTGTCGGTGATCGTGCCGACCTCGTCGCGCGAGGCTTCGGCTTCGAACGACGAGACGTACTGCTCGATCGCTCCCTTAATCTCGTCTGCTGAGATCGTCAACTCCGCCATGGGTTCTCGTCTTTCTTGATGTCGGTCGGTGTGAGTGAGTCGTGGTGGTGAGGCACGGTCGCCGTCGTGGTGGTGGCCAGTACGGCGAGGCGCTTACCTCGGCAGTGTCTCGGCGGCTTTCGCCAGGCGTGTCGCGATGTCGGCCTCGATGACCTCGTCGCCGACACCGATACGCAATCCGCCGATGATCGACGGGTCGACCTCGGTCTGCACCGAGATCGAACGGTGGTAGATCTCGGCGAGCACTCCACCGAGACGTTCCTTCTGAGCATCGCTCAATTCGGCCGCCGACACCACGTGGGCAACGGTTTCGCCGCGCAGCGCCGCTGCCAGCGCAGCGAGTTGGTCGACGGCAGACTCCGCGGGCTGTCCGTGGAGCAGGCTGATCGTCTGGGTGAGCAGATGCGAGGTGTAGTCGCCGATCTGATCCCCCACCAGCCCGGTGAGCAGGCCGTTACGCCTGTCGGCCGGCTTGGTGAAGTCGGTCAGCAACGACGCCAGGGTCGGATTCGCGTCGAGCAGGCGGCTCACCCGGAACAGTTCGTCCTCGACCTGTTCGATCTGACCGTCACGCTCGGCGGCGGTCAGCACGACAAGCGCGTTCTGCCTGCGCAGCGCGACGAGAATGTCGTTGGGCGCTGACCAGTGCTGTGCGACGGCTGATGCGACGATCTCGACCGCGATCGGCGATGCCTTGCCGTCGAAGAGGGTGTGCACCAGGTTCTTCTTGAGAGCCGGGAAATCCTCGTCCTCGGTGAACTTCTTGCGCAACACCGGATTCTGCTGGAGGAAGTCGATGATCTGAGTCAGATCCTCGCTTGCCGCAAGCAGGTCCTGGGGCGACTTGCCCTCAGTGTTGGTGGCGAACTCGCGAGCGACCGCACGCGCGGCCTCTCGGCTCGCGGCATGCATCGAATGCAGACCGATCAGTTCGCTCGAACTCGGCACACCGGTCGACGGCTGTCCGCCGCGCGACATGGCCGAGAGCTCGTCGATGACACGATCGACGGTCTCCGACTGATTGGCCGGGTCGGCGAGGTGATCGCGAACGATCTTGCCCGCCCCGTCGACCGCGGTGAGTCCGAGCTCGCTGCGCAACTGGCGAACCATGGACGTTCTGGTCAGTTCGCCCTGCGCCTTGCCGTGCTCGGAGATGCGCTTGACCTCGGCGTCTGCCTGCTTGTGCAGATCATCCGCGATGCCCTCGGCATCTTCGACCGCACCTTCGTGCAGTTGCTTTGCCTCGACCTTTGCCTGCTCGATCGAGCGCTCGTGCGCGACCTTGGCGTCCTCGAGGCGGGCCTTGGCCGCGTCACTCTCGGCCACCTGCTGATCGACGACGTCCTGCGCGTTCTTCACGACCTTCCGCAAGAACGGGACGACGAACTTCCACAACAGGAAGATGACGATCAGAAAGCCGATGAGCTGTCCGATAAAAATATCCACTGCTACTTCACCGTCTCAGTCTCTGCCGAGGCGGTCGACGCCCCTGCACTTTGCACGCCGGCACCCTGCTTGCCGAGAACTCGTTCGGCAAGCGTTCGCGACAACGAGTCGACGTCGCGCTTGGCCTCTGTCACGGCGCTGTCGGCCTCCACCTTGAGATCGGCGGAGATCTTCGCGAGAGCGGCGTCGGCTTCATCCGTCGCACGCCGCTTCGCATCCGACAGCTCCTCGTTACCCTTGGCCCGCGCTTCGTCCCGGATACCGGTCGCGTCAGCGCGGGCGTCCTTCATTCGAGCCTGGTACTCCCGATCGGCGTCCTCGTAGCTCGCCGCAGCGGCGTTGTTGTCCTCAGCGGTCTTCGCGACGCGCGCCTGCCGTTCGTCGAGCACCTTCACAATCGGTGGCACGACCCACGCGCGGATGACGACCAGCACGATGACGAAGATCAGCAGACACGCGAAGAACGTGCCGTTGGGGATCAAGAAGTTCTCTGCGGCGAGATTCATGGTTCAGATGTCCCTTGTTGTTCGAGGAACCCGACTAAGACCGGGAAGATCAGGACTGGCCGGAGATCGGGGTGGCGAACACGAACAGCGCCATGAACGCGAGGTTGATGAAGTACGCAGCCTCGACCAGACCAACGGTGATGAAGAACGGAGTGAACAGACGGCCCTGAGCCTCCGGCTGACGTGCGATGCCGGAGATCAACGCGGAACCGGCGATACCGTCACCGACACCGGCACCGATTGCGCCGCCACCCATGATGAGGCCGCCACCGATCAACGCGCCCAGACCAATCAGATTCGGATCCATTGAGAACTTTCCTTTCGGGTGATACTGGCAATCGGATTGCCAGGTCTAAGGTCCGACCGGCGCGGTGCCGGTCGGGGTCGGACTTGCTAGTGGTCTTCGTCCATCTCCATGGCCTGGCTGAAGTACAGCACGGTCAGCAGGGAGAAGATGAATGCCTGGATGAGGCCGACGAAGAGGTCGAAGGACTTCCAGATCGCGTTCGGCGCCCACATGATGTACGCCGGGAACAGCGAGATCAGCGCGACCATGATGCTGCCTGCGAACAGGTTGCCGAAAAGACGGAGGGAGAGCGAGACCGGCTTGGCGATCTCCTCGATGATGTTGATCGGCGCGAGGAATGCGACGTGGCCCTTGACGAGGCGGGTGAAGTGCCCGACCGGCCCGCGGCGCTTGATGCCCGCTGCGGTGTACCAGATGAACACGAACGCGGCGAGTGCGTAGCAGAAGTTGACGTCGCTGGCCGCAGGCGCGAAGACCTCAGCGCTCTTGCCCTCGGCATCGCCGTACTGCAGCGGCAGAACTGCCAGCCAGTTCGCGACGAGGATGAACGTGAACAGCGTTACCGCGAGCGGCAGAACGAATCCACCGACCTTCATGCCCATCGAGTTCTCGATCTGGCTGCGCATCTGCGTGGTCACTGCTTCGAAGAACAGCTGCACCGAATTGGGGCGCTTGGAAGTCATCCTCGACCGGACGAAGAATGCCAATGCGATCACGATCAAGCCCGCGATCGAAGTGGCCACAATCGTGTCGATGTTCCACGTCAGGCCCAGCCACTCCACCTGCTTGTGGTGGCCGACCTCGATTTGGGCTTCGGCCAGCACGAGGCTCTCGGCGCCGTAAGTCGATGCGATCATAGCTGCTTACGAAGTCCTTTCATTACCGGAATCACCGTGTTCAGCACCAGGACAACCTGGCCCAGAGCGAGTCCGAACATCACGCCCAGCCCTTCGGGCCGGAACAGGAACGCCGCCGCCAGCGCGAGCACAGTGATGGCTCCGAGGCGTGCGGCAGAGTTGACGGCGAGCAGTTTCTTGCGAGGATTCTCTTCTGCCGCAACACGTTCGACGGACATGATGACCATCTTGGTGTTGATGAAGACGGCGACCACACCGATTGCGAAGAACAGCGGGAACAACCAGCTCCCGAGGAACACCGCGATGATCGCGACGATGACCGTCAGTACGGCGGCGATGATCGCCGGTCGTCGGAGGCCGGTCGGCGCGGGCGGGTAATACACGGGAGCCGAGTCAGGGGCGGACGTCGCCATTGCCTCTCCTCACGTGAACACCTCATGCCAAAGGCATCAGGCGATGAGCGTGCGTCCTCGCGGCAGGTGCCGCCGAGCGTACGCTCTGCATTTGCAGTGACCTTATCAACACGGTTTGCCGCGGTCACCGGGGGGTGTCTTCGCAGTTTGTGTTGACTTACCGAGGTGGGGCACGTCGCGCCAGCGGCGCATCATATGCGTCCCCCTCAAGTACTACAGCAGATAGTACACGATTTTACTGTCCGGTTACCTAACCGGTGGGTCAACCGTCACCCACCCCGCCGAATCGGCCCCTACCTGGTCTTTCGATCACAGCCCTTGCCTCAGCGAGGGTGTCTGTCAGCGCAGCGCTCGCGCGGTCCGCAGCTCCGCGATGCGCCGCTGAAGCCGGGGCGCCATCGTCGCAAGCATCGCGACCACGAGACCGGCCGCGAACGCCGGCACGACCACCGACATCGGGAAGATCGTGCTCGCGGCCACCGAGAACGCGAGGATTCCCACCCAGAGATAGATGATCAGCGCGACGCGTCGCTGAGAATGCCCGAGTTCGAGCAGCCGATGATGCAGGTGCAGCTTGTCCGGTGTGTAGAACCCGACGCCTGCCCTGGTGCGTCGTACCACCGCCATCAGCATGTCGAGCATCGGGATGAAGACAACGGCCGCAACCAGGATCAGGGGTGAGAGCAGCGTGAACACGTCGGCCGGACCGTACGCGTTCACCGCTATACGTCCCGACGCGCTCGTCGACGCCGCTGCCAGCATCAAGCCGATGAGCATCGCACCCGAGTCGCCCATGAAGATCCTCGCGGGCGAGAAGTTGTGCGGAAGGAACCCGAGGCAAGCACCCGCGAGTGCGACCGAGATCAGTGCGGGTGGGTAGTAGCTGACGTCGCCACCCTGGTCACGGAGCAGGCCGAGCGAGAACATGCAGATGGCCGACGCCGAGATGAGTCCGAGCCCCGCGGCGAGACCGTCGAGTCCGTCGATGAAGTTGACGGCGTTGATGGTGGCGACGGTGATCACGACTGTCAGCAACCCCGACTGGAACGGGTCGAGAACGATGGTCCCGATGTTTCCGAACGGAACCGGCACCTGCAGCCAGCTCACGCCCATCACCACCATGACTCCCGCTGCCGTGAGTTGTCCGACGAACTTCGTCAACGCGTCGAGGCCCCATCGGTCGTCGATGATCCCGACGATGACGATGACCGCTCCGGCCGTCACCACCGCACCCATGTCGTTGGTGTAGGCGAATCCGCGGTTGAGCGCGGGGAGGTTGGCAGCCAACACGATCGCGGCGACAACTCCCGCGAACATGCCGACGCCGCCGAGCCTCGGTGTGGGAATGGTGTGTACGTCTCGCACACGGGGTACGGCCACAGCACCCACTCGGATCGCGATCACCCGAACCAGCGATGTCAGCAGGTACGTGATGGCAGCGGCGGTCAGGCCGACCAACAGCAATTCGCGCAGCGGGACACCGGCACCGCCCGAGCTCGAATCGGCCGACAGCATGTCGGCGACGACCATGCTGGTACCGGTGACGGGCTCGAGCATCAGTTGACCAGGCTGGCCGGATCGACGTCGAGCACCTCTGCCACCTCGGCCGTCGTCACAGCGCCCTCGCGCAGAACACGCGGACTCGGACCCGTGACGTCGACAATTGTCGACGGCTCCCCCTTGGGTGCTCTACCACCGTCGAGGTAGACCGACACCGAGTCGCCCAGTTGTTCGCGGGCCTCGTCGCATGTGATCGCAGGAGGCCTGCCGGAGACGTTGGCGCTCGAGACCGCCATCGGTCCGACCTCACGCAACACCTCGATGGCCACCGGGTGCAGCGGCATCCGCAACATCACGGTGCCCGACGTGTCGCCGAGGTCCCACGCGAGCGACGGAGCCTGCTCGACGACGAGACTCACACTGCCCGGCCAGAACGCCTCGACCAGGCTGCGCGCCGATGCCGACACCGACAAGACCAGACCGTCGATGGAATGCCAGGAACCGACCAGGACGGGTACGGGCATGTCGCGACCCCGGTGCTTTGCAGCCAGGAGGTCGGTGACGGCCTCGGCGTCGAACGCGTTGCACCCGATGCCGTAGACCGTGTCCGTGGGCGTGACGATCAGGCGCCCGGCCTTGGCGGCCCCCACGGCCGCCTGGATGCCCGCAGAACGGGTGTCCTCGTCAGTGCAATCGAAAACGGTGCTCACCCATCCATCCTTTCACGCGACACGTCTGCCCCGGATCAAGGTCGACGGCGCGCGGTCACGACCCGCGGTCGACCTGCGAGGTCGCGGCGCGCCACGACGTCGTCGAACCGTCCCGTCGCCTCGAAGGCCCCGATTACCTGCGACGACGTCGAATCGTCATGCTCGACGCCGGTGCGCCCGGCGGGTGCCAGCAGTCGCGCGGCGACGTCGGCGAGCGGCGTGATCACGCTCATCCCGTCGTGGCCGGCGAACACCGCCTCAGCCGGATCCGCCTCGACTTCGGGCGAGACGTCGGTGTCGGTCGGCACATACGGCGGGTTCGCCACAATGAGGTCGAGCGAGCCGTCCGGGATGTGATCGGACAGTTGTGCGTAATCGGTGACATCGGCACCGAGAACTGCCACGCGATCGCCGACGCCGAGGTTCTCGACATTCCGGCGCAGCCACAACAATGCCGACGGCGATTTCTCGACCGCCACCACACGGGCCGACGGCACCGACACGGCGATCGCGATGGCCAGTGCCCCACTGCCGCTACACAGATCGGCGACGAGCGGATGCGAAATGCCCCGCAGATTCTCGACGGCCCATTCGAGGATGAGCTCCGTCTCGGGCCGCGGCACGAAAACCCCTGGTCCGACGGCTAGATCAATGGGGCCGAAAGCGGCGCGACCAATGATGTGCTGCAACGGAATTCGACGTGCACGCTGCGCGACGAGCTCGCGAAAGCGCCTGCGCTCACCCGCGTCCGGTCCGTCGACGAAAGCCAACGAACCCCGATCGACGTCGAGGACATGCGCCATCAACCACTCGGCATCGCTGCGCGCCGAGTCGATTCCGGCTTCCGCGAGCAGCGATGCTGCCGAATGCAGCTCCGACACCGCCGACGTCATCTGGTCACTTGTCACGCAGGTCGACCTCACTCGGCCTCGAGCCGCGCCTGACGGTCTGCGGCGACGAGCGCGTCGAGCAGGGCGTCCATGTCGCCACTCAGCACGGCATCGAGATTGTTTGCCTTGTAACCGATCCGGTGATCGGTGATCCGGTTCTCCGGGAAGTTGTAGGTGCGGATGCGTTCGGAGCGATCAACCGTCCGGATCTGCGCAGCCCTGCCCTCCGCTGCGGCGGCGTCTGCCTCCTCCTCAGCAGCAGACTGCAACCGCGCAGCCAGCACCTGCATGGCACGGGCCTTGTTTTGGAGCTGCGATCGCTCGTTCTGGCAGGTCACGACGATCCCGGTGGGCAGGTGGGTGAGACGGACCGCCGAGTCGGTGGTGTTCACGCCCTGGCCGCCCTTGCCGGACGAGCGGTAGACGTCGATCCGTAGATCGGACTCGTCGATCTCGATCTCCTCGACCTCCTCGGGTTCCGGGTAGATCAGCACGCCTGCCGCCGACGTGTGGATACGACCCTGAGACTCGGTCACCGGGACACGCTGCACACGGTGAACGCCGCCCTCGAACTTCAGCCGCGACCACACACCGTCGCGCGACGGCTCGCGGCCCTTGATCGAGAGCGTGGCCTCCTTGTAGCCCCCGAGATCGGACTCGGTGACACCGAGGACCTGGGCCTTCCAGCCGTGCCGCTCGCAGTACTTGAGGTACATGCGGGCCAGATCGGAGGCGAACAGCGCCGATTCCTCGCCACCGGCACCTGATTTGATCTCCAGCACGACGTCGTCGGAATCGTGCGGGTCGCGTGGTGCGAGCAGATCGGTCAGCGTCGCATCCAGAGATTCGACCGCAGCTTCGAGAGCGGGAATCTCCTCGGCGAACGCCGCATCGTCTGCAGCGAGTTCCCTGGCCGCGGCGAGATCATCGCGCGAGGTCTGCAGCTTCGAATACGTCGCCATGATCGGCGCGAGCTCGGCAAATCGTTTGCCCACCCGCCGCGCATGCGACGGATCGTCGTGCAATGAGGGATCAGAGAGTTGCTGCTCGAGCCCCGCGTGCTCGGCAAGAATGTCGTCGATGGCACCGCCATTGGCACCGCCTCCGGCGTCGCGCGTGTGTGCGCTCTTATTCACCGCTCGTCCTCCTCATACTTGCTCGCCCAGATACTTGCTCGCCCAACGAAAACGACGCCCGACCCGGTCGGTGTGACCGGGCGGGCGTCGTCGGGATAGCTACTTGGCGTCTGCGTTCTTGGTGCGCTTGCCGTAGCGCTTCTCGAAGCGCGCGACGCGGCCGCCGGTGTCGAGGATCTTCTGCTTGCCCGTGTAGAACGGGTGGCACTGCGAGCAGACTTCGACGTTGATCCGACCGTTCTCGGCGGTGCTGCGGGTCTCGAAGGTGTTGCCACAGCCGCAAACGACCTCTGTGACGTGGTAATCGGGGTGAATTCCCTGCTTCATTCTGGTGTCCCTTTCTGTGGTCGCCGGGTCACCGCCGCGATTCGGCGGTGTGAACCGGTACCGGACTCGACCGATCAGTATGCCATCGCCCCAGGCCCAGACGGAAATCGCAACCTAGTGGCTGGCGACGACCGCGGGCGCCGGATTCGACTCGACTGCCTGTCACCCGCCTCAACACGGCTCCGCCCATATTCATTCCGACGCAGCTACGTCTCCGCGAAATGGGCTGCACGCTGCGTAAATGTGTAAAACCGCTCCGACGGCGACGTGCGTCGGTAGTTCCACCGAAGGTAAGCCTTAGTTTGCTGTGCCTTACCTAAGTTATAGTCGTGCGAGCCGCTTCATCGTCGCAGCGGGCTGCATTCGCATCTTGAACCCCATCCCTACGAGAGGACCTGCGTGCACGCGATCCGGAGTCCACACCTGGTGTGGGATCACAGCGACGAAAAGAGCAGCTGCGGCGTCGGCTTCATCACGCGCAAAGACGGCAGGGCGACGCATGACGTCATCGATATGGCGCGCGAGGCGCTGTGTTCGGTACCCCACCGCGGTGGCATCTCGGCGCTCGGCATCGGCGACGGCGGCGGCGTGTCCATGGATCTGTCCCGACGCTTCTTTCGCTCCGTGACCGGCCGACCCGATCTCGAGCTCGGCCGATTCTGCGTCGGCAACTTCTTTCTCCCGGAGTCCCCCGCAGCGGCAGCGAGGGCCACGCGACTCATCGAGCGCACGATGCACGACCGCGGATTCACCGACCTGTGCGTGCGCGACGTTCCTGTCGACCCCTCGGTGTTGCGGCCGGCCTCCGCGGCAGCGCAGCTTCCGATCCGGCAATGGGTGTTCGCGGCACCCGACCCGTGCCCGGATCCAGCCGACCTCGACCATCTCGTTCAGCAGGCACTGCTGCACATCGAGTCCATCGCCTACACGTCCGATGAGTTCGCGGGGCTCTATCCGCTGTCGCTGTCCGCGCGCACGCAGGTCCTCAAGGGCAGGCTCTCGTCGAACGAGGTCGTCGACTACTTCACCGACCTCGCCGATCCGGACCACCGCGTCCACACGCTGTATTTCCACACGCGCTTCTCCACCAACACCGACCCGCATCCCACGATGGCTCAGCCGTTCCGGCTCCTCGCGCACAACGGCGAGCTCAACACCGACAAGAAGAATCGCATCGCGCAGGTCACCGCAGCGGCCGCATCCGGCAGGACCATCTCGCGACCGCCCGGTCAATCCGACTCGAGCAGGCTTGACCAGACAGTCGCCGCGCGTGTCGTGTCCGAGCGCGTCGACCTCGTCACCGCGATCGTGTCGATGATGCCGCCCGCCTGGGAGAACGACACGACACTCGCCCCCGAGGTTCGGGCGATGTTCGAGTACTTCTCTCTCTACGAGGAGAAGAACGACGGCCCGGCGGCCGTGGTGTTCGGTGACGGCACGGTCATCGGTGCACGCCTCGATCGCCTCGGACTACGCCCCCTGCGCACCGTCGAGACCGCCGACTATCTGTGCGCCTTCTCCGAGGCGGGACAGATCTCGCTACCGCCGGAGCGTGTGATCGCGCGTGGGCGCGTGTCCGCCGGCGGGATGATCTACTACGACCATCGCGAGCACCGGAGCTACACCACCGAGCAGGCGTACGCGAAGCTCGCCGCGGCGCGCGACTATCCCTCACTGCTGAATGCCGCACGGGTCGAACTGAGCGCGCTTGCGCCACAACAGTCTTCAGACACTTCCGAAAGTGACGATTCGCCCACCCTTCCTTGCGACGATCCGACGCTGACGGACCATCAACGCTTCCGCGCATATCACCTCGACCAGGAAAGCCTGAGATACTTTGTCGACCCGATGATCGACGACGGCGTCGAACGCGTCTCCGCCATGGGTTTCGGCAACGCGATCAATGCGCTCACCAATCGGGAGCCCAGCGTCGCCCGGTACTTCTCACAGCGATTCGCGCAGGTCACCAACCCACCGTTGGACAGTATCCGTGAAGCGGACGGGATGTCGCTGCGCGTTGCGCTCGGTGCACGGCCTCGAATCAGTGAGATCGACACGGCCACAACACATCCGCATCGCCAGATCGTCATCCCGACGCCGATACTCGACGCCGCCGCGCTCGACGTGTTGCTCGCGCAGGCCGAATCCCCCGTCCGCGTCTTCGATGCCACGTTCGCGCTGCCGGAGGTATCCGACGGCTCCGATACGGCAAGCGCCGATAACACCGCGGCACAAGACGACGCCACGGCACTCGTCAGCGCAGTGGAGCGAGTGTGCACCCAGGTTGTCGAGTTCGCCTCCGCCACCGGCGGAATCGCGGTCCTCAGCGACCGTGCGATCCGGGCCGATCGTGCCGCTTTGCCTATGATCTTCCTCGTCTCTGCTGTCAACCAACGACTGATAGCTTCTGGTGCACGGCTGAGCGTGTCCCTGGTGGCTGACTCGGGCCAGATCGAGTCGTCGCATCACCTCGCCGCGGTACTCGGCTTCGGAGCCGCTGCGGCACATCCTCATTCGGTCGCGCGGCGCGCAACGCGCTCCAGTGACCAACAGAAGGCGACAGCAGGATTCGCTCGCTGGGCCGCTGCGGCCACGAAGTCGCTCATGAAGACGATGGGCCGGGTGGGGTTGTGCACGGTCGAGAGCTACATCGGTGGCGAGTTCTTCGAGCCGAACTTCCTCGATACCTCCGACCCCGTACTCGCAGAATGGTTTCCGACGATGCGCTCGCCAGCGGGTGGAGCTGCACTTGCCGACGTCGTCGACGCCATTGCCGGTGCTCACCGAGCTGCGATGGCCGCGCCTGCCGCGTCGTCGGACAAAGATCTTCCACTACTCGGGCTGTTCAAGGAACGTGCCGACGGAGCCGGTCACTCCTTTGGCGTCGCTGCCGTCCGCGGCTACGGCGAGATGGTCTCGGAGAGATTGCAGTTCGCCACGGCGACAGTCAACTCCGTACGTGCCGACGAGGCGGGGGCAGCGGATCTTCTGAGACTGCTCACGCTCGGCGACCTCGACGGCGCATTCGGCGAGACCGCGCAACTGTACTCATCGAGCAGCTATGACCGGCTCACCGATGCCGAGATCGACGCATTCACCGTCACCGACGCCTACCGCGCATTCGTCGACGACATTGCGCGGACCCGGGCGGAACGTCCGAGTACCGTCCGCGACGTCCTCAACCTTCGTCGTGCCGACACGTCACGCAGGTTGACCGATGTGCAACCCGCCCACGAGATCACCGCAACGTTCGCGTCCGGGGCCATGAGCCACGGCGCTCTCGTCGCACAGGCACACGAAGCCATCGCCCACGGCACCAACATGGTCGGCGCGTTGTCGAACAGCGGTGAAGGCGGCGAGCACTATTCGAGGTACGGCACGCTACGCGCGTCGAGGATCAAGCAGTTCGCCTCGGGCAGATTCGGGATCTGGGCGGGATACCTCGCCGACCCCATGCTCACCGAACTCGAGATCAAGATCGGCCAGGGCGCCAAACCCGGTGAGGGAGGCCAACTTCCGGCGCCGAAGGTCACCGTCGAGATCGCCGCGGCCCGCGGTGGCACTCCGGGAGTCGAACTCGTCTCTCCCCCACCGCATCACGACACGTACTCGATCGAAGACCTCGCTCAGCTCATCCACGACTGCAAAGCGGCGCGGGTGCGCGTGATCGTGAAGCTGGTGTCGTCCGAGGGCATCGGAACCATCGCCGTCGGAGTCGCCAAGGCAGGCGCCGACGTGATCAACGTCGCCGGAAACACCGGCGGCACCGGCGCGGCGTCGGTCACCAGCCTGCGCTATGCCGGGCGTGCCGCCGAGATCGGTCTCGCCGAGGTACACCAGGCACTCTGTGCGCACGGTCTCCGCGAGAAGGTCGTCCTCCGTGCGTCGGGAGCTCATCAGACAGGTCGCGACGTGGTGGTTTCGGCGCTGCTGGGTGCCGACAGCTTCGAGTTCGGTACCGCCGCCCTGATGATGATGGGCTGCGTGATGGCCAAGAACTGCAACATCAAATGTCCGGCGGGCCTCACGACGAATCCCGAACTGTTCGACGGGGATCCGCGTGCCATGGCGCAGTACCTGCTCAATGTCGCGCACGATGTGCGCAGGATTCTCGCCGACCTCGCGCTTCCCGATCTGAGCGCGGCACGCGGTCGCACCGACCTACTCGTCGGGATCGAGCATCCCGCGATCGTCGGCCGCCTCGACACCGCACCGCTTCTCGCGCGCGTCGACAGGGAGGCCATCACCGATCCGGTCTACCTCGAGGCCGACTTCTCCGTCGACAACTCACTGCTGAACCAGGTGCGCGACGCGCTGTTCGATGAGGGGGCCGAGAGTGTCGTAACCGTCCCGGCGGTGCTCGGCAACCGGAACAAGAGTGTCGGTGCGCAACTGGCCGTCGACATCGAGCGCATGCTCAACTACACCGCACCCGACCACCCCGATTCCGAACACCCCGCTTCCGAGAATATCGACCTGCTACCGGCCGTCTATGTCGACGAGCGCGGGCGTCGTTATCTCGCACCCGATTCCGTCACGATCCCCACGTCTGGCTCCGCGGGCTTGTCCTACGGCGCATTCTGCAACGACGGTCTGCGCCTCGAGCACACCGGCACGTGCAACGACGGCGTCGGAAAGTCGATGTCGGGTGGAACGGTCGTGGTGCGCTCTCCCGGAGGGGGTTCGCCCGCGGAGGGCGGCAACGTCCTGATCGGGAACTTCGCGCTGTTCGGGGCCACGGGCGGGCGCCTCTTCGTCGAAGGAGAGGCCGGAGACCGCTTCGCCGTACGCAATTCGGGTGCCACCGCAGTGGTCGAAGGCATCGGCGAGTTCGGTTGTGAATACATGACCAACGGAGCGGTCCTCAATATCGGCGGGTTCGGTCGAGGACTCGGCAACGGGATGAGCGGCGGCTTCCTCTATCAGTACGATCCGGCCTGTGTACTCGCCGACCGGATCAGTTCGGACTCGGTGCTTGTCGGGGCGATCACGGGAGTCGACGACCCACTCGCACCGATCCACCACCACGCGGTCCACCTACTCCTCGAGATGCACGCCGAGGCAACCGGTTCCGCGCTCGCGAACCGGCTCCTCGAGAACTGGGAGACCGAGCGGCACTACATCAGCTACGCGATGCCGCGCGCGCTCGTCAGTCACCAGGACGCCCCGACGCTGCTGGCCACGCTCGGTCACCGCGCACTCGTCGACGAACTGTCCACGTCGATCGCCACCGACCAGGTCAGGGCTCTCAAACGGCATGTCAGAAACCGCTCGCCGATCCTCGACGGCCTCGTACCGGCGTACGGTCACACCGACGACGCCACGATGTACCGACTCCTCAACGCGTTCACGGTGTTCCATCTCGCCCGAGAGGTCGCCCAGACGCGCATGCGTCGCTCGAGATCGACGGTCGTGGGCGCGGATTCGCGGTCGGAACAGCTCATCGCGCGAGCCGCACGCAATCTCGTCCTGACAGAAGACTTCGACCTCGTCACACGCGTGGGTACGTTCGTCCGTGACATCCTCGCCGAGTACGACGAACAACAGATTGCCGCGCTCATCTCCGCCAAACGGATCGACGACTACAAGCGGGCGCTTGCGGCCCGCAACGTACGCTCCGTCGATGCACCCGCGACGTACGGCTGGATCATGCACCAGGACAACCACATCCGTGACGTATTGGGTTCACTCCCCGACTTCGACGCCCTGTTCGCCTCACGCACAGTGCCGACCGTCGTCGAGGCGCTCGCGGCAGCGACGCCGCTCAGATCCGTCGCTGCCGACGACATCACACCTCTCTCACACCCGAAGGCGGGATGACATGCAATTGCCCTACATTCCCACCGATGTTCCCTTCACGGGCGACCAGAAGGCATGGCTCGCAGGCTTCCTCGCAGGCCTGAACACGAGAATGACGATGCCGCAGCCTGCGTCCGCGCCCGGCCTCGGACACACGTCGGCCGAATCGAGTACGGCCGACGTGTCGCAACCCTTGCTCATCGCCTACGGCACCCAGACCGGAAACGCGGAGATGCTTGCCGAGAAGGCGAAGGCGAAGGCCGCGGAGATCGGCATCGACGCACGGGTCTGCGACCTCGCCGACCTCGATCTCGCCGCATTCGGCACGACGACGCGGCTGCTCGTCGTCACGTCGACCTACGGTGAGGGCGACATGCCGGACGACGCCGAGGACTTCTGGCAGGCACTCGCGGCACCGGAGGTCGGGCGACTCGACGGACTGACATTCGGCGTCCTCGCGCTTGGGGATTCGATCTATGACGGCTTCTGTCAGGCGGGTAAGAACGTCGACGCACGGCTCGCGGAACTGGGAGCGACACGAGTCGTCGAACGTGTCGACTGCGATGTCGACTATCAGCAGACGGCCGACGAGTGGCTCGCACGGGCTCTCCCTCTGTTTGCCGCGGCCACACCGCAGCAGACGGGCTCCGAGCTTGCGGACGAGGCGCCCGCTCCCGCGGCGACAGTCGAGCTCTCCGAGGCCGGCAAGGACTTCACCGAGAAGGCCAGTAAGCCTGCGCGCCAACGCAAGTCGACGTGGGGCCGCAAGAATCCGTACCCGGCGACGGTGATCGCCAACACCGTTCTCTCCGGCTCCGGTTCGGCCAAAGAGGTTCGGCACCTGGTGATCTCGTTGGGCGACAGCGGCATCACCTACGAGCCCGGCGACGGGCTGAGCGTCGTGCCGCGCAACGACCCCGCGCTCGTCGACCGCATCATCGACAGGCTCGGCGTCTCGCCGCAGACACCGGTCGTCGATCGCAAGGAGCAACGTCCGCTGCGCGAGGCACTGCTGCACCGCTATGAGATCGCGACTGCCTCAAAGTATCTGGTCGACTACATTGCGGCCCGCAGCGGCGATGCCGAACTCACACACCTCGCCTCCACCGGCGACCGCGAAGCGCTCGACGCGTGGCTGTGGGGCAAGGACGTGCTCGACCTCCTCAACGTCGACGAGTCGCTCACCATCACCCCCGACGAACTCCTCGCGGAGTTGCAGCCGCTCGCCCACCGCGTCTATTCGATCTCGTCGAGCCCCCGCGCACATGCAGGAACCGTCCACCTGACGATGGCGACGGTCCGCTACCGTTCCGGCGAGCGCGACCGCGGAGGGGTGTGCTCGACGCACCTCGCAGACAGGATCGCCGACGACGAGACGATCGGTGTGTTCGTGACACCCAACAAGTCGTTCCGGCTGCCACCCGACGACGCGAAGGTCGTGATGGTCGGACCGGGTACCGGCATCGCTCCGTTTCGTGCGTTCCTCCACGAGCGAGCCGAACGCGGTGCGACGGGAGACAACTGGCTGTTCTTCGGCGACCAACACGAAACATGCGATCACATCTACCGCGACGAGATCGATCAGTTCGTGTCCGACGGGCTGCTCACCCGTCTCGACCTCGCGTTCTCACGCGATCAGGAACACAAGGTCTATGTGCAGGACAGGATGCGCGCTCGCGGAGCCGAACTCTTCCGCTGGCTCGACGACGGCGCGTACCTGTATGTGTGCGGCGATGCGACTCGAATGGCGCGCGACGTCGACGATGCGTTGCACGAGATCATCGCCGAGCACGGTGGACACAGTGCCTCCGCAGCGCAGGATGCGGTGTCACAGCTCAAAAAGGACAAGCGGTACATGCGTGACGTCTACTGACCTCACCCCGATCAGCAGTTGAAAGGATGGCAACGATGCCAGCCAACCCGCCGGATCCCGAGCAACCGACAACGCGACGTTGCGCACGCGAGGGCGCGTGTCGCTGCAGCAGGGCAACGCACACGAGCGACCTCGACGCGCTGCTCGCAGATCCACAGTTCTCCGGACATCTGCTGCGCGGCAACGCCTCTGCTCTCGGAGGACATCTACCACTGCTCGATCAGATCGTCGGCGTGACCGTTGCCGGACCTGTCATCCTCAACGACGTCGGTGTCCACGAGACCCCGACGATCATGGGCGGGCCGATTCGCTGTCGCGCCGGCAGGGTGTCGCTGCGTCTGCACCCCGATCGTCTCGGCTCCGCACTCGTCAGCGAACCCGCAGCCCAGGCGCCGCCCATGCTCCGACTGTTCGACACCGACGGAAACACCGCTCACGCAACCTATCTGACGGAGGCGTCGGACAGATTGGCATTCGAGGCCATCGGATTGTCTGCCGACACGTTCTCGTCCGACGGCCCGCCCGACGCCGATATCGCGAACGAGGCGCCGGAGGTCATCGTCTGTTGCGACGACGCGCTCGACGATCAGGTCGCGCAGCTCGACAGCATCCTCGTCGACGGCGGAGTCTCACGTCTCGCCTCGATGCCGGCGCGAGAAGGCTTCGCACGCATCGACTCTCGTCAGGCCATCGCCGCGCTCGAGCATGCGGCGCTGCACGGTGTGGAACTGACCATGGCCGCGACAGCACCCGGTTGTGTCCAGCTACACCACGACCAGCTCGACGGCGCCCGCGAACACGAGGGACAGATGCTGCTGGCATCCGGGCGCGGACGGGCGATGATCAACTTCAATCTCGTCACCGAGTGCTGGGTGACCTGGTCGCAGGGCGTGTGGGGTCCGACCGGGTCCATCGAGATCTACGACCGCCACGCGCGATGCGGAATGGTGATCACGCAGACCGGCGCGGTACCCGCCGCGATGTTCGACGCGTGGGATCACCTGATGACCGAACTGGCCGCCTGAGATCAGGTCCGACGACGTGTTCGGCTGCCGATTGCGTTGCCGTGAGGTCATGTTCGACGACGCGAAGAGCTCCGCACGAACACCGTTGGTAGACAACCACACCCGTCGAGGTGAGGTGGCGTGACCGAGCGGTCCAGTGGTGTGCGTGGTCGAGATGCGTGAGTGACATGCCTCCACTGTGATGTAATGGCATTATGCATTTCAACCATTACGGACGGGATGCCGTCGGGCTGGCCGTCGACTTGGCCAACAGCCCTCCGAGGGAGGCAGACGAACTCGTCACCCGATGCCGTGCAGCAGGTTTCGTATTCGACGCCGACGACATCGGTCCCGACGACCTGCGCAAGACCCTCGAATACCTCGAACTCTGGCGGGATGTCGCGCGCGCGACCGACGAGCAGGCGCGCGCTGACCTGTTGAACGACCTGCTGTTACAGCACGCCGCGGCTCCCCGACTCACCAATCACGCGAAGACCGGGTGGCATCTACACTTTCGCGACGACAACGTCGCGGGCTGGCAGCAGATCTGTGTGTTGATCTCTGCGGCAACGGCACTGCACCTCACCGGACGCGGGATCGACCGCATGGGTGCCTGCGAACTCGCCGAATGCACCCATGTCTTCGCCGACACCTCACGCAACGGGCGGCAGCGCTACTGCTCACCGGCCTGCGCCAACCGCGCAGCCGTGCGACGCCACCGTGCCGCACAGGCCACCGCAAGCTAGCGTCGGTCGACCTGCGTCAGTCGTCCTGCTGCGTCAGTCGTCTTTCATGGCGCCGGGGGCGTTCGACTGCACCTGCAGCAAGAACTCGTAATTGTTCTTGGTCTTCTTGAGCTGGCTGATCAGCAGGTCGATGGCCTGCTGCGAATCGAGTCCGCTCAGCACGCGACGAAGCTTGTGCATGATGGCGAACTCCTCGGGCGACATCAGCAGTTCGTCCTTACGGGTACTCGACTGGTTGACGTCGACAGCCGGGAACACACGACGATCGGCGATCTTGCGGTCGAGCTTGAGCTCGGCGTTACTGGTGCCCTTGAACTCCTCGAAGATCACCGTGTCGCCGGTCGAACCGGTCTCGACCAGTGCGGATGCGATGATCGTCAGAGATCCGCCGTTCTCGATGTTGCGAGCAGCGCCGAGGAATCGCTTCGGCGGGTAAAGCGCCGTCGAGTCGACACCACCGGACAGGATGCGTCCCGATGCGGGCGACGCATTGTTGTACGCGCGGCCGAGGCGGGTGATGGAGTCGAGCAGCACCACGACGTCTTTGCCCTGCTCGACGAGGCGCTTGGCGCGCTCGATCGCGAGCTCCGAGACCGACGTGTGGTCTGACGGCGGACGATCGAAGGTCGAGGCGATAACCTCGCCCTTGACCGACCGCTGCATGTCGGTGACCTCTTCGGGTCGCTCGTCGACGAGGACCACCATGAGGTGACATTCGGGGTTGTTGATGGCGATCGCGTTGGCGATGTCCTGCAGGATCGTCGTCTTGCCTGCCTTCGGAGGCGACACGATGAGTGCGCGCTGCCCCTTACCGATCGGCATGATGAGGTCGATGACGCGGGTGTCGAGTTGCTCTTTGGCCGTCTCGAGACGTAGTCGCTGGTTCGGGTACAGCGGTGTCAGCTTGTTGAAATCCGGTCGCTTACGGGCGGATTCGACATCTGACCCGTTGACCGAGTCGAGGCGCACCAACGGATTGAACTTCTGTCGCTGGTTCTGCTGCTCGCCATCACGCGGCACCTTCACGGCACCGGTGATCGCGTCGCCACGACGCAAACCGTTCTTGCGAACGAGATTCATCGAGACGTACACGTCGTTGGGACCGGCGAGGTAACCCGAGGTCCGCACGAAGGCGTAGTTGTCGAGAACGTCGAGAATGCCTGCGACAGGCTGCAACACGTCGTCTTCGGAGATCTGCGGCTCGCCGCCACCCGATCCGTCACGGTCACGTCCACGGCGACGTTCACGGAAGCGACGACCGCGGCGTCCGCGACCACCTTCGCCATCGTCGTCGCGATTGTTGTTGTCGCGATTGTTGTTGGGGCCCTGGTTCTTGCCGCTGTTCTGGCCGCCCTCGCTGCTTTGGTTGCCGCCACCCTGCTGAGCCGAGTTCGAGCCGTTCGAGTTCGAACCGCCCTGCCCACCGTTGCGGTTGCGGGTGCGGTTGCGATTGTTGCCGCCGCCCTGGTTCGACGCGTGGTCGGACTCGCCGCGCCCGTTGCCACCACGGTCGTTGTCACCGCGGTCGCTGTCGCCGCGCCCGTTGCCACCACGGTCGTTGTCACCGCGGTGATTGTTCGACTGGTCGCTGTCGGTCCGAGTGCTCTGCGCGCCCGACTCCACCGACGCGCCGTTAGCCGAGTCGGTAGCAGCACCGTCGGCATAGCCACTGCTGGCAGGAGTACTGTCGGCAGCCTTCTCCGACTGCGGGCTCGCAGTGGTCTCGGAGGTGATCGTCATCTGCTCCGGCGCAGCCTCGGCAGATGTCGCGGTCTTCGTACGGCGGGTCGCGCTGCGGACCGCCTTGGGAGCCTCACCGGCAACAGCCTCAGCCTTGGGTGCGGTTGCCTTCTGGGTGTCGGCGGCAGGTGATCCTGCGCCCTGGCGCTCCTTGATGGCGGCGATCAGATCGCCCTTGCGCATTCCGGACGTGCCCTTGATGCCCAGCTCACCTGCGAGTGAACGGAGTTCGGTCAGCACCATGCCGGAGAGGCCTGCGCGCGGCTTGGTCTTGGGTGCGCCTTGGTCGTCGGCGACGCTTGGCGCGGTGATCAGGTCCGTATCAGTCACGGATGTCCTTTCGTTCCTCCGCAGTCAGATGCTGCATGAGGTCGTGATGTCGCCTACTGAGGTGTCCGACGCCGCTCGATCGGCTCGACGCGTCGTCAACCTTCAGAGGAAATGACCGCCGTCCGTGGTGGACGGGCGGACAAGATTGTGGTCCGGCTGCGGTATGTCACTCCTGAACTGCTGTGCTCTCGACAAGAATCTGCTCTCGACAAGAAGTGCCGACTCGCGGATTGCGCGATGCCCCAGATCGGTGACTGCTCATGTGCACACCCGGGAGCCGACCGGATGTTGATCAGAGATCGGTGAGAAGCACGGCGGAACGAGCCTGCGCGGCTAGACCAGTTTATGATAACCCCCCAGGCATGGTACCGGCAACACGCCGAATCCGCATGAGGAGATTCAGCCGATCTGGACGCCGCCGGCAATCTCGAGTTGCTGCACGCGAAAGCCCTGTTCGCCTGCCAGTTCGCGGGTCGTCGAATCGACCGATCGCGTGTCGAGGACCAGCACACTCGGGCCTGCCCCGGAGACTGTTGCCGCGTATCCCCGCGCCCGGAGGGCGGCGACGAGCCGCGCGGTCTCGGGCATGGCGGCCGCGCGATAGGGCTGATGCAACCGGTCGTCGGTTGCTGCAAACAGACAACTCGGATCGGACGTCAGGGCTACGACGGCGAGCGCTGCACGACTGACATTGAAGATCGCGTCGGTACGCGGGACGTCGTCAGGCAGCAGCCCACGGGTGAACGACGTCGACGACTCGGTCGACGGAACGAAGGCTGTCGCTCGGATCGCGGGGTGGACATCGAGCCGCCGCGCGCCATAGCGGGCATGCTCACCGGGTTCGATCCAGGTCACAACCGCGGACCCCAGCACGCTTGCCGCGGCGTTGTCGGGGTGACCCTCGAAGGCACTGGCCAGTTGCACCAGGTCGGCGTCGGAGATGGGGTCGCCGAGGCCTGCGGCGACGACAAGTCCCGACGCTGCGGCGAGTCCTGAGACCGCGGCCGAGGCCGACGATCCGAGGCCACGCGAATGCGGGATGGCGTTGACCGTCTTCAGATGCAGCCCCGCGGCCGACACCCCCGCGTGCGCGAGTCCCGCGAGGAGCGCGCGGACCACGAGATGGTTGGCATCACGCGGCACGTCGTCGGCTGCCTCACCCACGACGTCGACGTCGATGCCCGCTGGTGTCGTCGACGCGACGACCTCGTCGTAGAGGCCGAGCGCGATGCCGAGCGAGTCGAACCCCGGACCGAGGTTCGCACTCGACGCAGGCACGCGCACCTTGGTCGAAAGACCTTCCGGCAGTTGCCTATACACCGTATCCGGGCTGACCATTCGTCGGGCCGTCCCAGCTTCAGGCGACGCCGAGTGCATCGGCAACTGCCACGGGATCGACGGGAATCGCCTCGACTTCCGGCATGCCGAGGAGCGCGGTGTCGGGGTCCTTCAGGCCGTTTCCGGTCACGGTGCACACAACCGTCTGGCCCGGAGTGATCCAGCCGTCGGCGTGGGCCGCGAGCAGGCCCGCCACGCTGGCAGCGGACGCGGGCTCGACGAAGACGCCCTCTTTGCCCGCCACGAGTCGGTACGCCTCGAGCAGCTTCTCGTCGGTGGCTGCGCGGAACTGGCCGCCCGACTCCTCCTTGGCCGCGACGGCCTGGTTCCAGCTTGCGGGCGACCCGATGCGGATCGCGGTGGCGATGGTCTCGGGATCTTTCACCGGCGCGCCGTTGACCAGCGGAGCAGCACCGGCGGCCTGCACACCGAGCATGCGCGGAAGATCGCTGATGCCGTCGGCGTGGTACTCGCGATAGCCCTTCCAGTACGCGGTGATGTTGCCCGCGTTGCCCACCGGGAGCACGTGCACGTCGGGTGCGCGACCCAAGACGTCGACGATCTCGAATGCCGCGGTCTTCTGCCCCTCGATACGCGCCGGATTGACCGAGTTGACCAGCTCGATCTCGGTGAACTCCGCGGTGGCCTTGCGAGCGAGTTCGAGACAGTCGTCGAAGTTGCCCTGCACCTGGATGATCTTGGCGCCGCTCATGACCGCCTGGGCGAGCTTGCCCATCGCGATCTTTCCTTCGGGAATCAAGACGGCGCAGGTGATACCGGCGCGGGTGGCGTAGGCAGCCGCCGACGCCGACGTATTGCCCGTCGACGCGCACAGAACCGCGGTCTTGCCGTTGTTGACCGCGTTGCTCACGGCCATGGTCATGCCGCGGTCCTTGAACGAGCCCGTCGGGTTGAGGCCCTCGACCTTGAGGTACACCTCGCAGCCGGTCAGCTCCGACAGGTATGGCGCCGGTACCAGCGGGGTCGCACCCTCGAGGAGGGTCACGACCTTCCAGTCGTCGCCGACGGGCAGTCGTGAACGATAGGCCTCGATCAGCCCCGGCCAGCCTGCGTGCACAGGCGCGTGCGCGGGTGCGTTGGTCGCGTCAGTCATCGGTTCCTTCCAATCGCAGAACGCTGGAAACCGTGGTCACGGAGTCCATGTCCTCAAGTGCTGCAACGCATTCCGACTGAGCTCGATCGGGTGCGCGGTGTGTGACGACGATCAGCCGGGCGTCGTCGCCCGCGCCTTCCTGACGGACTGCGGCGATACTCACCGATCGCTTCGAGAATTCGTTGGCGACCTGCGAGAGTACACCGGGCTTGTCGGCGACTCGCATGGAGACGTAGTAGCGGGTGGGCACTTCGTCGATCGACGCAATCGGCAACGACGCGTAGGTCGATTCGAGTGGTCCGCGACCACCGTGCACCTTGTTTCGCGCGGCCATCACCATGTCGCCGAGCACCGCCGATGCCGTCGGCGAACCGCCGGCACCCTGCCCGTAGAACATGAGCCTTCCCGCGTTTTCTGCCTCGACCACGACCGCGTTGAACGCCCCGTTGACCGTTGCGAGTGGGTGCGACAACGGGATCAGCGCCGGGTAGACACGCGCCGACACACGCTGCGCGCCATCGTCACCCCGCACACGCTCACAGATCGAGAGAAGTTTGACCGTGCAGTCGAACTTCTTCGCCGCAACCAGGTCGTCGGGCGTCACGTTGGTGATGCCCTCGCGGTAGACATCGGCCGCGGTCACACGAGTGTGGAACGCGATCGACGCGAGGATCGCGGCCTTGGCTGCCGCGTCGTAACCCTCGACATCGGCCGTCGGATCGGCCTCGGCGTAACCCAGACGTCCTGCCTCTGCGAGGGTTTCGGCGTAGTCGGCACCGGTCTCGGCCATTTCCGAGAGGATGAAGTTGGTGGTGCCGTTGACGATTCCGGCGACTCGCTCGACGGTGTCGCCCGCGAGGGACTGCATCAGCGGACGCACCACTGGAATCGCTCCGGCGACGGCCGCCTCGAAGTACAGATCCACTTTCGCGTCGGCGGCTGCGGTGGCGAGTTCGCCGGTGTACTCGGCGAGCAGCGCCTTGTTGGCCGTCACCACCGACTTGCCCGATTGCAGTGCGGTGCGGATCAATTCGCGTGCGGGGTCGATTCCGCCCATGAGTTCGACGACGATGTCGACATCGTCGCGTGCCACGAGTGCCGCGGGGTCGTCGGTGATCAGTTCCTGGGCGATCTTGCGCGGCCGAGTCAGATCACGCACCGCGACGCCGCGCAATTCGACGGGCGCACCAACCCGAGCGCGAAGGTCGGCGGCGTTGTCCTCGATGATCCGCACGACCTCGGAACCCACGTTGCCCATACCGAGGACCGCGACGCCGATCGTCTTGTCCTGCGCTGTCATGTCTCGTCCCGCCGATTGGTCTTGCCCTACCGAGTTGTCTTGTCCTGCTGATTCTTCTTGTCCTGCACCGTTGCCCATTCAGCTCACCTCCAGCCGCAGATAGTCGTCGAGTGTCTCGCGGCGAAGAATCACCCTCGCCGTACCGTCGGCCACCGCGACCACGGCCGGTCGCATCGCCATGTTGTATCGGCTCGACATCGAATAGCAGTACGCACCGGTCGCCGCGACTGCGATCAGATCGCCGGGTTCGAGGTCGCCGGGTAGCCAGCAGTCCTTGATGACGATGTCGCCACTCTCACAATGCTTTCCGACGACGCGGCTGACCACCGCGTCGGCGTCGGACACCCGTGAGACCAGCCGCACGTCGTACTCGGCCTGATACAGCACCGTTCGGATGTTGTCGCTCATGCCGCCGTCGACGGACACGTAGCGTCGCACCGACCCGCCGCCGAGTTCGACGTCTTTGATGGTTCCGACCCGGTAGAGCGTGATGGTGCCCGGCCCCGCGATCGCGCGACCGGGTTCGACGGCGATGGTCGGCATCGGCAGGCCAACCGCTTCCGATTCGCGGCGGACGATGGCGGCGAGTGTCTCGGCGACGTCGGCGATGGGCAGCGGACGTTCGTCGGGAAGGTACGAAATACCCAGTCCCCCACCGAGATCCACGATCGACATCTGCGAGGTCTTGTCGACGCCGAACTCGTCGACGACGTCGTGGAGCAATCCGAGCACCCGATGTGCCGCGAGCTCGAAACCGTCCATGTCGAAGATCTGGGAGCCGATGTGGCTGTGCAGCCCCACCAGTCGCAGGTTGTCGGTGGCGAAGACGCGTCGAACCGCTTCCATGGCGACGCCGCCCGACAGCGCGAATCCGAACTTCTGGTCCTCGTGCGCCGTGGCGATGAACTCGTGCGTGTGAGCCTCCACGCCGACGGTCACGCGAATCAGTACGTCGGCGACAACGCCACGCTCGCCCGCCAAGCGGTCGAGGCGCTCGATCTCCATCATCGAGTCCAACACGATGTGACCGACACCGGCCTCGAGTGCCGCGTCGAGTTCGTCGAGGCTCTTGTTGTTGCCGTGCAACGCGATTCGCTCGGCCGGGAAGCCCGCGTGAAGGGCGATCGCGAGCTCACCACCCGAACAGACGTCGAGTGACAGACCTTCCTGGTCGACCCAGCGCGCAACCTCGCTGCACAGGAACGCCTTCGACGCGTAGTGCACACGTCCGTAGGGCCCGAATGCGGTCATCATGTCGCGGCAGCGGGAGCGGAAATCATCCTCGTCGAGCACGAACAGCGGGGTGCCGAATGTCTCGGCCAGCTCGCCTACACCGACGCCCGCGATGGTCAGCTCACCGGACTCGGCACGAACAGCATTGCGGGGGAACACGTTTGCGGGGATCTGCGCCACCGCGGCAGGGTCGTTCGGCTGCTGGGCCAACTGCGGTGCCGCTTGGGTCTCGGCGTGGCGGGGTCCCGCCGGATGCGCGTTCACATCCGCTCCGGAGCGCTGACGCCGATGAGATCGAGCCCGTTGCGCAGCACCTGACGGGTTGCCGCGCTCAGCGCGAGCCTCGCGCCGTGGATGTCACCGGGTTCCTCATCGCCCTGTGGCAGCACTCGATTGTGGGCGTAGAACCGATGGTAGGCACCCGCGAGCGACTCCAGGTAGCGCGAAATGCGGTGCGGCTCACGCAGTTGCGCCGCCGTGGCCACCACCTCGTCGAAGTCGCCGATCGTGCGGATCAGATCGCCCTCGGTGTCGGAGTCGAGCAGATCGAGGTGCTCGAGTCGGGGCTTGAGGCCCAGTTCGTCGGCATTGCGAGCGATCGCCGACAACCGCGCGTGTGCGTACTGCACGTAGTACACCGGGTTGTCGTTGGACTGCTTGGCCAGCAGGTCGAGGTCGATGTCGATGTTGACGTCGATCGACGAGCGGATGAGAGCGTAGCGCGCGGCGTCGACTCCGACCGCGTCGACGAGATCGTCGAGCGTGATCACGGTGCCGGCACGCTTGCTCATCCGCACGGGCTTGCCGTCGCGGACGAGGTTGACCATCTGGCCGATGAGTACCTCGACGGTGTCGGGATCGTCCCCGAGTGACGCGGCCGCAGCCTTGAGTCGCTTGATGTAGCCGTGGTGGTCGGCGCCGAGCATGTACATGCACAGGTTGAAACCGCGGTTGCGCTTGTCGCGGTAGTAGGCGATGTCGCCCGCGATGTAGGCGGCCTCGCCGTCGCTCTTGATGACGACGCGATCTTTGTCGTCGCCGAAGTTCGTCGTGCGCAGCCACCACGCGCCGTCGGATTCGTAGAGGTTTCCGTTTGCGCGCAGTTCGGCGATGCACTCCTCCACGAGGCCCGAGGTGAACATCGAGTTCTCGTGGGTGAACACGTCGAAGTCGGTTCCGAACTCGTGCAGGCTCGACTTGATGTGGTCGAACATCAGCTCGACGCCCACCGAGCGGAAGGTCTCGCGACGCTGCTCCTGCGGCTGCTCGAGTACGCCCGGTACCGCCTCGACGACCTGATTCGCGATCTCGACGATGTACTCGCCCGCGTAACCGTCCTCGGGCGTCGGCTCACCGAGTGCCGACGCTTCGAGTGACCGTGCGAACTTGTCGATCTGCGAGCCGTGGTCGTTGAAGTAGTACTCGCGGGTGACCTTCGCCCCGCGTGCGGCGAGCACTCGTCCGAGCGCGTCGCCCACGGCGGCCCAGCGGGTGCCACCGAGGTGGATGGGGCCGGTCGGGTTGGCGGAGACGAACTCGAGGTTGATGGTCTTGTCGGAGAACTCGTCGCCCCTGCCGTAGTCGACGGTGTCGGTGAGGACGGTCTCGATCACGCTGTTCTGTGCTGCCGCTGCGAGCCAGATGTTGACGAATCCCGGGCCCGCGACCTCGGCTTTGTCGATTCCGTCAGCCGCGGAGAAGGCGTCGGCGAGCCAGCCGGCGAGCTCACGCGGGTTGACGCCGAGCTTCTTGCCGAGCTGGAGTGCGACGTTGGTCGAGTAGTCGCCGTGATCAGCGAGGCGCGGGCGCTCGACGACCACGGAGTCGGGCACCAGAGAAGCGTCGAGTCCGTGGTCGGACACGACGGTCCGGGTCACGGCACTCAGCAATGCAGCGAGGTCGGCGGGAGTCACAGGTCACCATCCTATTGGCCTGCATTCTTGAGGCGACAACGCCCCTGGTAGCTGACGTCGGTGTACGGGTAGCCGAAAGCCCCTAGGAGGCGTGCTCGTGAGGCAGCACGGTCGGAGTGAAGGGCTCGATCGTGGGTTCAACCCCCGAACGAACGGTCACGATCGACCACTCCGGAATCTCCACCCACTTGGTATCGCGATACTCGAGTTCCAACGGTTCGGACACCACGATGCGCCCGTCAGCGGGGAGTTCGATGTCTCCCCCGCGGTCGCCGGCGGTCAATCGCATCGTGCCCACCGAGTGATAGAGCGAGTTCGACGCCCGATTGCTCGAATAGCGCACGGCGTAGATCTCCTCGCCGTTGGCGGCGCAGATCGTGGCACTGAACGGGGCGTCGACGCCGTTGTCGGTGCGCGCCTGCTCCACACGCCCGACCAGGCGCGCCAACGCACCCTTGGGATCGGTGTCGAGTCCGTAGGTCAACGCGAGGTAGAAGCAGAGTTCGGTGTCGGCGTTGCCCTCGATGAACGGATACAGCTCGGGCGCCACGTCGAGGGTCAGGTCGCGCTTGAGCCGGAAGAAGTCGCCGATCTCGCCGTTGTACTGAAACAGCCACCGCCCGTACTGGAATGGGTGACAGTTCGCTCGATCGATCGTGCCTCCCAGCGCAGCCCGGACGTGGGCGAGGAACATCGGCGAGGAGACCTGTTCGGCCAGCCGATGCAGATTTGCGTCACTCCATGCGGGCCGTACGTCGCGGTATTGACCCGGGAAGCTGCGATCACCCCACCATCCGACACCGAATCCGTCGCCGTTGGTCGGCCAGGCGTGGTTGCGGAACATCGACGTCATCGGCGCTCCGGGAAGGTACAGCTGCCGCGCCTCGAAGCTCTGATCGACCAGCGAATGAGATGGCCTGGTGAGAAGGTCTTCGATACGAATCGGAGAACCAGCGTAGGCAAGCCAGCGGCACATGGTTTCGACGCTAACAGGGTGCGCCGTTGCGCGCGGGAATCACGGCGACGAGCTCGTAGAGTTCATGGCATGATCTCGGCGATTCGACTCTTCAACGACGACGACGGCCGCTCCCACGTCGAGTACGGCACGATCTCTCTCGACGCCGGCACATTGCGGTCGTCCGAGACAGCAACGACCACGGCGGCTTTTCAGGAGACAGCGGAGGGCGGGTCGCTCGCCTGGCACACCGCGCCGCGGCGGCAGTACGTGATCACCCTTGCCGGAGTCCTCGACTTCATCACCCGCGACGGCGAGCGCTTTCGGCTCGAACCCGGCGTCGTACTTGTTGCCGAGGACACCGACGGCAGCGGTCACCAGTGGGAGCTGATCGGCGACGATCCGTGGCGGCGCCTGTACGTCGGCCTCGCCGACGACGCCGCGTCGGGCTTCGTGGCGAAGGCTGAGGGCTAGGCCTGTCCGGGGAGCGATGCCCACGATGGGAGGCCGCGAGAATATAACTGTGCCCCCGGCAGGATTCGAACCTGCGGCCTTCTGCTCCGGAGGCAGACGCTCTATCCCCTGAGCTACGGGGGCTCAACGGGCGCAGCAAGCCTAACCCACGGCGACAACAGATCCCAACCCGGTCGGTACGCGTGTCAGAACCGTGGCGGACCGTCGGCGCTGGGATGGCCGGCTGGCGTGCGGGGCGGAGCGCTCTAGATGTGTGTCATATCGAAGGATGTGGGTGCTGCAGCGCCCACATCCTTCGATACGACACACATTTACGGCGCGGCCAGTGTCCGGACGGTGACGGTGGAGCCGGATTCGCCGCGCAGTACGTGCAACTGCGACGGAATACGGGCACGGAGTTCGTCGACGTGGCTGACCACGCCAACAACTCTGCCGCCCGAACGCAATTCGTCGAGCACGCCCATCACCAGGTCGAGGGACTCCGGGTCGAGGGTGCCGAACCCCTCGTCGATGAACATCGTGTCCAGCACACGGCCGCCTGCTTCGCTCGACACGACGTCGGCGAGTCCGAGTGCCAGCGCCAGGGACGCGAAGAACGTCTCGCCACCCGAGAGGGTTGTCGCCGCACGCGTGACACCCGTGTACTCGTCACGCACCTCGATGCCGAGACCGCCACGACGCCCCCGCGGCCCTCCGGCATCGGAGTGTGCGAATTCGTAACGGCCAGAGGACATCTGCCGAAGTCGATCCGACGCCGCGACCAAGACTTCTTCGAGGCGTGCCGCGAGGACGTACGAGCGCAGTGTCATTCGCTTCGCGTTCTGCCCTCGTCCGCTCACCAATTCGGCGAGATCGTGGATCTCCCTCTGCCGCAGACGAATCGGCTCGAAATCGGTCAGCGCCTCCCAATAGAGGGTGACGTGATCGGCCAGGCCGGTCGATCGCCGCGTGGAGACGGCCGCAGCGCCGGACGCGGCGTCGCAGCGGGCGCGCACCGCCTCGAGCGTGGTCTCGAGGTGAGCCAGGTCGACGGGCTCGGTCGCCAGCGCCGAACGCACGTCGTCATCGTCCAACGTGCCCTGCGCCTCGACTCTCAGGCCGTGCGCCTTGCGCAGCGACAACTCCCAGACCCCCATCTGCACGTCCGTCGCCGTCGCCGCTCGCACCGCGGTCTCGTCGGCGAACTGCGCTTCGTCGCACGCGGACGCGGCGCGCCTCGCCGCCTGTGTCGCCCACTCTCCGGCACGGCGCACCTCCGCACGCGCATCTCGCAAAGCCGTCGCGCAGCGACACAGTTCGGCCAGTTCAGCCCGGCGGCCGCTGACATCGCCCCGGCCTCCGGTTGCCGTCGAGACCTCCGCGTCGAGCGACTCGAGTTCGCCACGCAGGGAGTCCAGACGCACGGACGCCGCAGCCCGCCGCGCCTGAATCTGCGATCGTTCGGCCTGCCATGTGCTGGTCCGCCCGTCCAATTCGTCGACGACGCGCTGCAGCTTGTCGACCGACGCCGCGGCGTGTTCGGCTTGCGTGAGGCGCTTGACCGTATCGTCGCGATCGGAGCGTACGGATTCGCGCTCCGCATCACCGATCACCTTGTCCAGATTGGCTTTTCGCTCGCGATAGGTGTCCAGCGACGAGCGCGCACGCGTCAGCTCGGCGGAGGCCCGCTGTTCGATGTCAGCAGCCGCCGCCTCGTCGGCGTCGCCCACATGATCGCCCGGATCGCTCGTCGTGGGTGCGGGGTGCTCGCGCGAGCCGCAGACGGTGCACGGCTCCCCGTCGACGAGTTGGGACGCGAGTTCGGCCGCCATCCCGGCAAGGCGACGTTCGCGAAGGTCGAGCAGTCTGCTCCGTGCGTCATTGTGCGCCGAGTGTGCGTCGGCGACAGCGCGCTCGGCACGACTGAGGACAACCTCGAGTTTGTCGCGCTCATCGATGGCCTCGAGAATCGACGTCTGCTGTGCCTGCTGATTGCGCAGCGTCTCGATCCGGGCACGATGCTCATGAGCATCGTGCAGGGCAGCGATAGCTGCGGTCCGTTGCTCCGGCAGCGCCGCGAGCGCGTCGTCGAGTTCGACGGTGCGGGTGGCCGCCGCCGAGACCTCGGCCTCAGCTGCGCCGATCGCAGCGATCAGCGTGGGACGTTCGAGTGCCCTGCGCACCAGCGGTTCGAGCCGACCCGACTCCGCCGCCCAGGTGTCGATCGCGCGGGCCAACTCGGTGTCGTCGCACTCGCGCGCCCACGCCGCCTCCACATCTTCGGACACCGCATGCTTGGACACGGCCGATTCCGCTGCCGCACGGAGTGCATCGGCAGCGCGGGCGTTGGCGATCGCCTGCTCGTGATCGGCGAGCACGGGGACCACCGGCGCCGCGCGACGCGCAGCCGCGAGTGCCTTCTCGGCGACATCGAGTTCGGGCTTGGCGGCGTCGAGTTGTTCGATGCGTGAGCGCGCGGCGAGTCCACGCTGCCTGTCGTGCATCATCTTTCTGCCGCGGTCGTATGACTGCTGCGCGGCGTCGAGTACGTCGCGCGCCTCCGCCAACGCCGTGGCGTCGCGACGTTCTGCCTCGCGGGCGTCGTCGAGGCATTTCTGCGCCCAGGCCATGTCGGGCTCGATGGGTGCCTCGACGTCGGCCAGGGCCCCGATCTGTGCGGCGATGCGGTCGATCGACGCCGCCTTTGCGTCGAGCGCCGCTGCACTCTCTCGCGCGCGCTCGCGCAGCCACTCCTCGACATCGCCGAATCGCTCGGTGTCGAAAAGTCTCTCCAACAACGCTTCTCGCTCTTCGTTGGGTGCGCGCAAGAACCGCGAGAAGTCGCCCTGCGGGAGGAGCACGACCTGGAAGAACTGCTCGGCACTCATGCCGAGGAGCTCGCTCACGGTCTCGCCGATCTCGGGCAACCGGGTGAGTGCCACCCCCGACCCGTCGACCCACTCGAGCGTCGCCTTCGCCTGGACCTTTGTTGTCCCCGTCCCCCGCTTCTTGGGGCGCTGATACTCGGGCGAACGGATGATGCGGAAACGGCGGCCGTTGATCGTCGCTTCGACCTCGACCTGTGGAACCTGTTCTGCCGGAGCATGATCGGAATGCAGACGTTTGGCCTCGTTCCGGGCGCCGGGCACCCGGCCGAAGAGCGCGAACGCGACGGCGTCGAGCACCGTCGTCTTGCCTGCACCCGTCTGTCCGTGCAGCAGGAACAGGCCGTCGGCTCCGAGCGCGTCGAAATCGATCGCCGTATCGTCGGCGAACGGCCCGAATGCGCTCATGCGCAACCGATGAAGTCTCATGCCGACTCTGCCACCCGGTGGCCGTCTGCCGGCGCGTCGATCTCGAAGAGCGCCAACGGTTCGCAGGATGCGACCTGCTCCGGCTCGCCGACGACAGCGCGCAGCGCGCTTTCCACAAGCGCCCGCTCACGGGTGGTCGGCTTGTCGCGTACATCGGTGACGAAGGACGTGATGATCTCCGCATCGCTGCGACCGCGCACCCGAGAGCGGTAGTCGACGCTGTTCTCGGCGTCGGGACGCTGCCACTGCACGTGCACGGCATGCGGAAACCGTTGTCGCAGAGCACGCATCGCGTCGACTGGGCGGACCGCATCGGTGAGCGTCGCTTCGACGTAGTGGTCTTCGGCAATCGACAGCGACTCGTCGGTCAGCAACTCGTCGAGCGTGCCCCGCAGCGACGTGAGACCGCGCACGATCGGCAGGTCGTGGCGCCGGACGTCGGATACACCGTCGGCGTCGAGGTCGACGAGCCACACGGCTTTGTGGTGTGTGTTCTCGCCGAACGAGTACGGGATCGGCGACCCGCTGTAGCGGACTGTCGGCGTGAGTTCCTGCGGCGAGTGCAGGTGGCCGAGTGCGACGTAGTCGACCCCCGAGAACACTTCGGCTGCAACGGTTTCCACTCCCCCGACGCTGATCGAACGTTCGGATCCGATAGCGAGACCACCGACGACGAACGCGTGCGCGATGACTACCGAACGCGCATCGCGTGCGGTGAGATCGGCACGGATGCGTTCCATGGCCGCAGTGAGCACGTCGGAGTGTCCGCGCGCGTCGTCGACGCCGAGTTCGGTTCGCGTGACCTCGGGTTCGAGGTACGGGATTCCGTAGATCGCCACGTCTCCGTGTTCGTCGGAGAAGACGATGGGGTCGGCGATCGACGCCACCGAGGTGCGCAGATGCAGACCACCGGCTGCGGCGAAGCTCGATCCGACACCCAGTCGCGTCGGCGAATCATGATTGCCGGAGGTCACGACGATCGCGGCACCGGCGGCCGCAATCGCGGCAAGGCCGTCGTCGTAGACGCGGACGGCGTCGGCCGAGGGCACCGACCTGTCGAACACGTCGCCCGCCACGACGACGACATCGACCGATTCCGCGGCGACGACGTCTGCGAGGTGACGCAGCGACGCGCGCTGGTCATCGAGCAGGTCGGCGCCGTGGAAGGTTCGGCCGATATGCCAGTCGGAGGTGTGCAGGATTCGCATGGGAAACACCGTACGATCTGCCACCGACAGATCCGGGGAGGCGCGTCAGCCCGCCCCGGATGCCGTCACGCTGCCCCGGCCTCTTCCACCGCACCTTCGGCAGTCACTGCGGCCTTGGCTTCTGCCGCAGGCGGATACGAACGCTGCGTCGCCGGCCGCTTGAGGAAGAGCGTTGCGACGACGCCGATCAGCAATGCCGACGCGGGCAGATAGAGGGTCTGGCCCATTGCGAGCGCGAACGGCTCACGGACGGGGTGACCGAAGACCTCGATCGGCAACTGCTTGGCGCTGTCGTTGTTCGACGCGGTGTCCATGCCGGGCAGGTTTGCGGCCAGTCTCGTCTGCATCAGTGCGCCGACAGCAGCCGCGCCGATCACCGAGCCGATCATTCGCGTGGTGTTGTAGACGCCTGCTCCCGCACCTGCCTGGTACCAGGGAAGGTCGCGGGTTGCGGTCGCCGCGAGCGGCGCCCAGATACCCGCAGACGCGATGCCCATCAGCGCCAGCGGCAGGATCAGTTGCCACACAGGGGTCGCCGACCGCGCGATGCTGCCCATCCAGAACAGCGAGATCGATGCCAGGAACAGACCCGTGGAGATGATCAGGCTGGGATGCACGCGGTCGAGAACTCGCCCGACAATCGGTGCGAGGATGCCGGTGAAGATCGCCATCGGCACCATGACCAACGCCGATTGCGTGGGCGTCATGCCACCGACGAGCTGCAGGAAGAACATGGCCGGAATCATCTGACCGGAGATCGCGAAGCCCATCGAGGCGATACCGATGTTGGACAACGAGAAATTGCGCTGACGGAACAACGAGAGCGGAACGAGCGGTTCGGTCTTGACTCGCGACTCCCAGAAGATGAACAGCGCGAACACGACGACGCCCACGATGATGAGCGCCCAGATCCACGGCGCCCAGTCGTACTTCTCACCGTCTTGGATACCGAACACCAAGGCGGACAGACCGATTGCCGACAGTACGACTCCGACCCAGTCGAAGGAGTGGTCGTGCTTCTCGACCTCGGGCACGAGCACGGCCGCGAGGATCAGACCGACGATGCCGACGGGGAGGTTGACGAAGAAGATCCACTCCCAGCCGAGGTTGTCGGTCAGCACGCCGCCGAGCAGCGGGCCGACCAGCGTTGCCACACCGGCGACGGTGCCCCAGACACCCATTGCGGCACCACGCTTTTCGGGCGGGAAGATGCGCGTGATCATGGCCATCGTCTGCGGTGTGATGAGCGCGGCTCCGACGCCCTGCAGTCCGCGAGCTGCGATCAGTTCGCCGATCGAGCCGGAGAACCCGCACCAGACGCTCGCGGCGGTGAACACCACTAAGCCCACCTGGTAGACGGTCTTGGGTCCGTACTTGTCGCCCAGCCTGCCCGTGATCAGCAGCGGCACAGCGTAGGTCAACAGATACGCGCTGGTCACCCAGACGATGCCGTTGACATCGGTATCGAGCGCCGCACGGATCTGCGGCTGTGCGACGGCGACGATCGTCATGTCGACGAGGATCATGAAGAAGCCGACGCACAGGGACATGAGCGAAAGCCACGGTCGGTTGGTCACCGACTTGAATGCCGGAGCGGTCATGAGTTCTGCACTTTCTGAGGTGTGGACGAATCCTGTGCTGGGGACGAGTTCTGTGCTGGGGAGGATTGAGGTGGTGCCGGCGTGGTGGTGTGCTTTGTGCGCCACGTCGAGCCGGGGTCGTCGATCCACTCGATGTCGTTGTGACGCAGACGCCCGACGAGATCGACAAGCCAATCGATCTGCGTTTGCAGAGTTGCCAGGCGGCACCCGACGTCGAGATAGAACATCTCGACCGCTCCGCGTGCATGCGCTGCCTCTGCCGCCACCTCGACCCGTTGACGATCGGCGCGCATCGCATCGATACGTCGTTCGAGCAGTTCGACGACCCGCTGTCGCGGCAACGAATGTGCCTCGGACAAGGCGAGGTAGAGCTCGGGATATTCGACGGGGTGACGTTCGAGAATCGCCTCGAGGCTCCCAGCGAGCGCGGCCCTGCCCGCTTCGGTGATCGCGTAAACGGTCCGCTGCGGTCGGTTGCCCTCCTGACGGACCTCGACGACCTCGATGAGTCCGCCGGCGGCCAGGCGGTCGACGGTGTGATAGAGCGTGCCGGGACGAATCTTGGTGAGGCGGTCTTCTTCGCGCTCGATCGTGGTCTGGAACATCTCGTACGGGTGCATCGGCCGTTCGGCAACCAGGCCGAGCACCAGGATCGCCTGCGGAGCCAACGGTCGCTCAGCGGTCACGGCGTGGCCCCCTCTCTCGCTGCCAAATATTCCGGGTGGAATATACCGCGCCGAATAGCGGGTGCCAACCGTCGGTGGCGATCACTACTGTGGAGTCATGAGTCCCGCCCAGTCAGGCACACAAGCCCAGTCAGGCACACAAGCCCAGTCAGGCACACAAGCCCAGTCAGGCACACAAGCCCAGTCAGGCAAAGAAGCACAGTCAGGCACGCAGGCGTCCTATGTCACCAGCGGACAGGAGTTCGTCCGCGACACGCAGTACATCGAGACCCGCATCACGCGCGATGGTCGCGACGGCTATCCGGTCGAGGCAGGCCGGTATCGACTTGTGGCGGCGCGCGCGTGCCCGTGGGCCAACCGCACGCTGATCGTTCGACGACTCCTCGGTCTCGAGGATGCGATCTCGTTGGGGCTGTGCGGTCCCACTCATGACAAGGACTCGTGGACGTTCGACCTCGACCCCGGCGGCGTCGACCCTGTCCTGAAGATTCCACGTCTCAAGGATGCGTACGAGAAGCGGTTCCCCGGTTATCCGAAGGGCATCACCGTCCCGGCGATCGTCGACGTCCCCAGCGGTGAGGTCGTGACCAACGACTTCAAGCAGATCACCGTCGACTTCGAGGTCGAGTGGTCCGACTATCACCGCGAGGGGGCGCCCGACCTCTACCCCGAGCACCTACGCGACGAGATCGAATCCGTCAGCAAGGGTGTCTACACCGAGGTCAACAACGGCGTGTACCGCTGCGGATTCGCCGGCAGTCAGGACGCGTACGACAAGGCATACGACCGGCTCTTCACCAAACTCGACGAACTGACCGAACGCCTGGCATCGCAGCGTTACCTGGTGGGCGACACCATCACCGAGGCAGACGTCCGGCTGTTCACGACGCTTGCGCGATTCGATCCGGTCTATCACGGGCATTTCAAGTGCAATCGGAGCAAACTGTCGGAGATGCCTGTGTTGTGGGCGTACGCGCGAGATCTCTTCCAGACTCCGGGTTTCGGCGACACCGTCGACTTCACACAGATCAAGCAGCACTACTACCTGGTCCACCGCGACATCAATCCCACCGGGATCGTGCCCGACGGCCCGGACCTGAGGAATTGGCTCACTCCTCACCATCGCGACGAGCTCGGGGGCAGGCCCTTCGGAGACGGAACGCCACCACCCCCACCGCGGCCGAATGAGGTCGTGCCAGAACAGGATTGGGTACCACTGCCATGACCGAAGCCAAACGAACCGAACAGAAGCCTCCCGCGAAGGCGGTCGAGGTGACCGGGGGCCTGCTGGACAAGGCCCAGCGCCTCCAGGCTCCGGCGGTCAAGAAGTACGTGGACGCGCTGCGTAAGGCGCATCCAGACGAGTCGCCGGAGCAGATCATCCGGAGGCTGGAGAAGCAGTTCCTGCGGACCGTCATGGGTACGGGTAGCGCGGTCGGCGCAACCGCGGCGATCCCCGGGGTCGGCACCATGACGGCGCTGACCGCGATGACGGGCGAGACCGCCCTGTTCCTCGAAGCCTCGGCGTTGTTCGCACTGGCCGTCGCCGAGGTACACGGCATCGGCGTCGAGCAGTCCGAACGACGAAAGACGCTCGTCCTGGCGGTGGCTCTCGGTGAGGAGGGCGTCGCAGCGCTCGGCCGCCTCATCGGCACCCGAGGTGGCGCACTGCGTCGACTCGGAACCGCAGCCATCCCCGGTGGTGGCCTCGGGAAACTGAACACCACTTTGATGAACAAGATCGTCAAGAAGTATGCGATCAAGCGCGCGCCGCTCATCTTCGGGAAGCTGATGCCTGCAGGTATCGGAGCCGTTGTCGGCGGTGCCGGAAACCGCGCACTCGGACGTCGCGTCGTCGTCAACGCACGCGAGGCGTTCGGTCCGGCGCCGAAGTCGTGGCATGGCGATGTCGTCGACGGGAGCGTCGTCACCGAACCCGGCCTGCCCGCCGGGGATCGGTGACCGGCTCCCTCACGGACAGCCCGGCCCCGATCCGAGATGCCCCACCCACCAACAATCCGACTCCCGCGCAGCACACCGGCTGGATTCGTCGACTCTCCACTGAATGCTGGCGACATCGCAGATTGGTGGTCGTCACTCTTGCGGTGACCCTGGTTGCCGTTGCCGTCGACCTCGTCGCGCCCCTGCTGGCCAAGGCTGCGATTGATCACGCGACCGGAGCGCAACGCGGCGGCGCGACGATCTCGGTGATCGTCGCGGCGCTGCTCGTGTTGGCGGTCGTGCGTTACGCCTGTCAGTTCGGGCGCAGGCTCACCGCGGGACAACTGTCGATCAGCGTGCAGAATGCGTTGCGGCTGCGCCTGATGCACACTTTGCTGCATCTCGACGGCGCCGCTCAGTCACGCATCAGCACGGGACAGGTTGTCTCGCGGTCGATTTCGGACCTGCAGATCGTGCAGGGACTGCTGGCCGTTGTCCCGTTGTCGGCGGGTGCCGCGGTTCAGGTGGTGATCGCGATCGGGATCATGGCCTATCTGTCGCCGCTGCTGACGGTCGTCGCGTTGAGTATCATTCCCGTCGTCGGAATCGTCGTCTTCACCACGCGCAGAAAGCTTTTCGCCGCCACGTGGTCGGCGCAGCAATCTGCGGCCAACGTCGCACAGCACGTCGAGGAGACCGTGACCGGCGTGCGGGTGGTCAAGGGATTCGGTCAGGAGTCGCGCGCCGTCGACGAACTCGTCGGCCTCGCGCGCGACCTCTATTCAAAACGCTTGCGCGCAGCCAAGATCAACGCGCGGTTTGCCCCGACGATGGCGGCAATACCCCAGTTGGGCATGGTCGCGGTCATCGCTCTCGGCGGGTGGCTGACGTTGCGCGGCACCATCACCGCGGGCACCTTCCTCGCATTCGCGACCTACGTCGCCACCATGACGTCACTGGCACGCCTGCTGACCAACGTCGTGGTCAGTGGCCAGTTGGCCCGCGCGGCCGTCGACCGTGTCTACGACGTCATCGACGAACCCACCGACCCCGGCGACCGACAGACCGGCACACTGCCCGACGGCGCTCTCGGACTTCGCTTCGACGACGTCGACTTCGCGTTCGGCGACAAGGCCGTCCTGCACGAGATCGACCTCGACATCGCTCCCGGCGAGTGCGTCGCGATCGTCGGACCACCCGGCTCCGGAAAGTCGACCATCGCGGAACTGACCAGCCGCTACCTCTCCCCGACCGCCGGCACGGTGTCACTGGTCTCGACCGATGGCTCACACGATGTCGCCACGCTCTCCCCCGACAGTCTGCATTCCGCGGTCGCCGTCGTCTTCGACGAACCGTTCCTCTACTCCGACACCATCGCCGCCAACATCGCACTCGGCGTTCCCGTCGACGCACGCACGCTGCCCGATGGCGCACCGCACCCACGCCTGGTCGACGCCGCGGCCCGCGCCGACGCGCTCGAGTTCATCTCGGCACTGCCCGACGGATTCGACACCATCGTCGGCGAGCGGGGCCTGACCCTCTCGGGCGGCCAACGACAACGCATCGCGCTCGCCCGCGCACTGTATGCCGACCCGCGTGTGCTCGTGCTCGACGACGCGACATCTGCCGTAGACGCCGCAACCGAATCGCGCATCCTGCGTGACCTGCGCAGCGGCGGCGATTCACGGCCGACGATGCTCGTCCTCGCGCATCGACGGTCGACGCTGATGCTCGCCGACCGTGTGGCCGTGCTCGACGACGGGCGGATCACCGACATCGGTACCGTCGCCGAACTCGATGCGCGCAGTCCGCGCTTCCGAGCTCTGATGACCGGCGTGGTCCCCGAGGCGCCCACTGCGCGGGCCGCGCTACACGACACTGCTCCTCGGGTGGCGGCACCTGCTGTGGTGGATGACGCACTCATGACCCGGCTGTGGCCGCCCGTCGATCCGGGAGCGCCGCCCGCAGACGACAGCGCGGCGTCGACGATATCGCGCATCGCCGCGCCACCCGGTCGCGGACCGAGTGGTCGCGGGGGCGGTGTGGCGAGCGCGCTCGGTTCGATGCAGGCGACGCCCGCGTTGCTCCGGGCCGTCGACGCCCTGCCACCCGCCGATGAGGATCCCCGGGTCGACACCGCGTCGGTGCGTCGCGAGAACCGAGAGTTCAGCCTCTGGGGCATCCTCTCGCCGGTACGCCTCCTGCTGATCACCGCGATCGTCTGCATCTCGCTGGACACGCTCATCGGACTCGCCTTTCCGTCGTTGGCCCGCGCGGTCCTCGACGCCGCGGGCCGCGCGGACGAAGCGCGCTTATGGGAGGTCGCAGCCTTCGGTGTGGGACTGGTCGCGCTCGGCTGGATCGTCGGCGCCGCGATGACGTTGACATCGACGCGCGCAGGCGAGCGCGTCCTGTTCGGCCTCCGGGTGCGCAGCTACGCGCACCTGCAGCGACTGGGTCTCGACTACTACGAGCGCGAACTGTCCGGCCGCATCATGACGCGGATGACCACCGACGTCGACGCGTTGTCGACGTTCCTGCAGACGGGCCTGACCTCGGCGATCGTCGCCGTGTTGACCCTCGTCGGAGTCACCGTCGCGCTGCTGCTCACCGATATCGAACTCGGACTGATCATCCTGCCCGTCTTTCCGATCATGATCGCCGCGACCATCGCGTTCCGACGGGTTGCCGCGGAGGCGTACACGCGCTCGCGGGAACTGGTGAGCGTCGTCAACGCCGACTTCCAAGAGAACATCGCGGGGATCAGAACCACACAGACCTACCGCAACAGCGACATCGCCATGACCCGCTTCACCGATCGCACCGTCGAATGGGTGCGCGCACGAATGCGTTCACAACGGGCCATCTCCGTGTACTTCCCGTTCATCACGCTGATGTCCGACGTCGCGGCGGCCGTGGCGATCGCCGTCGGCGCACATCGCATCTCGACCGGAACGATGCAGGCGGGCACACTTGTCGCCTTCATTCTCTATCTCGCATTGCTCTTCGGTCCGGTGCAGCAGCTCTCGCAGGTCTTCGACGGCTATCAGCAGGCAGTCGTGGGGCTTCGACGCATCGCGGACCTCCTCCGCACACGCAGCTCGCTCGAATCACGCGAGGATCGGATACCGGTGCCCGCCAACGGTTTCGACGGCGATATCGAACTCGACGACGTCGGGTTCCGGTACACCGGCGCTCACGACGACGCGCTGCGCGACGTCGAACTGACCATCCCGGCAGGCTCATCACTGGCGCTCGTGGGACGCACGGGGGCGGGCAAATCGACGGTCGTCAAACTGCTCGCCCGCTTCTACGACCCCACCAGCGGCGAGGTCCGCATCGATGGGACCGACATCCGCGACTTCGGACTGCTCGACTACCGACATCGGATCGGCCTCGTACCCCAGGAACCGCACCTGTTCACCGGGAGCGTGGCCGAGAACATCGCCTACGGCCGACCCGATGCGGATCGGACACAGATCGCGGCCGCTGCACTCGCCGTCGGCGCCACCGATGTCATCGCCGGACTCGACGGCGGGATGCGCCACCAGGTCGGCGAACGCGGCGGCGGATTGTCGTCGGGCCAACGTCAGCTCATCGCGCTCGCGCGGGCCGAACTGGTCGACCCCGACCTCCTGCTTCTCGACGAAGCGACCGCGACACTCGACCAAGCGACCGAAGCGCTGGTGCTCGCGGCGGGCGAAACCGTCACACGTCGACGCACCTCGGTGATCGTCGCCCACCGCCTCGCGACCGCGGCGCGCGCCGATCGGATCGCCGTCGTCGACAACGGGCGGGTCGTCGAGTTGGGAACACACGACGAGTTGCTGTCGTTGGGTGGAAGGTACCGCGCGTTCTGGGATGCAGGTGTCGATCCGGACGTCGACGGTATCGAGCCTGCTCACGGCGACGATCGCGTCTGACGATCGACGTTGCTCACCAGGGTTGCGGGTCGGGGCCGCAACGGGGTGTGACGTCGGCGCGGTCGGTACACGGGGCGCAACGTCGCGCGCGTAGCATGAGCAGGTGGTGCGTCGTAGTCTTCACAAGGGACTCGGTCTCCACAAGGGACTCCACGACGCGAGCGAGCGACCCGACACCAGAGGGAATTGAGGCGAGATACCGCTGTGAGCAGTTCGATATCAGATTTCGGACAAAACACGTGGCTGGTCGACGAAATGTACCAGCAATTCAAAAAAGACCCGAACTCGGTCGACCCGAGTTGGCACGATCTGCTGAAGGACTACAAGCCCGGCGACGACGGCTCGTCCAACGGCACCTCAGCTTCGTCCGCGGGGGCATCGTCTGCGGCCAAGTCCACAACCGCGGCGACTACCAAGACCGCATCGACCAAGACAGCGCCCGCGAAGAACACGGCGTCCGGCAACGGGTCGGGCACCGCACACAGCAACGGTGCGTCGAACACCGCAGCCCCGAAGAAGACCGCAGCCGCGAGCAGCAACGGCAGCGCCTCGTCCAACGGCAAGCCCGCACCTCGACAGGTCACTCTCGACCAGGAGCCGACCCCGCGTCCGGCCACCACAAACTCCCACGCCCGTGAATCGACCGCCACCAAGGCCGCGTCGGGTCACAGCGTTGCGAGCCGCGACGGATCGTCGCGTTCGCAGAAGGCTCCCGCGTCGGCCAAGGCCGCGTCGGCAACTGCGGACGCAGCACCCGCCGAGGACACCGAGAAGGTGCTTCGCGGCGCGTCGGCCGCAGTCGCCAAGAACATGACGGCGTCGCTGCAGATCCCGACCGCGACCTCGGTTCGTGCGATCCCGGCCAAGCTGATGATCGACAACCGCATCGTCGTCAACAATCATCTGGCCCGCACCCGCGGCGGCAAGATCAGCTTCACCCACATCCTCGGCTACGCGATTGTCCAGGCGATCAAGGCGTTCCCGAACATGAACCGCCACTTCGCCGAGATCGACGGCAAGCCGAATGTGGTCACCCCTGCGCACACCAACCTCGGACTGGCGATCGACCTCGTCGGCAAGGACGGCAACCGCTCGCTCGTCGTCGCCGCCATCAAGAACTGCGAGACCATGGGTTTCGCCGAGTTCTACGCCGCGTACCAGGACATCGTGCGCCGTGCCCGTGACGGCAAGCTCACCGCGGAAGACTTTGCGGGCGTGACCATCTCGCTGACCAACCCGGGCACCATCGGCACCGTGCACTCCGTGCCGCGCTTGATGAAGAACCAGGGTGCGATCGTCGGCGCCGGAGCGATGGAGTACCCGGCAGAGTTCCAGGGTGCGAGCGACGAGCAGATCGCCGAGCTCGGCGTCGGCAAGCTGATGACGCTGACCTCCACCTACGATCACCGGATCATCCAGGGCGCCGAATCGGGCGACTTCCTGCGCAAGATCCATGAACTGCTGCTCGACGACGCGTTCTACGACGAGTTGTTCACGGCGTTCCACATCCCCTACGAGCCGATCCGCTGGCGTCGCGACATCCCTGCGGGAGTCGTCGACAAGAACGCCCGGGTGCTCGAGCTGATCGCGGCCTACCGCAACCGTGGCCATCTGATGGCCGACACCGATCCGCTCATGATGGACAGCTATGCGCGGACGTCGCATCCGGATCTCGACATCCTGACCTACGGCCTGACGCTGTGGGACCTCGACCGCACCTTCAAGGTCGGTGGTTTCCACGGCCAGGACACGATGAAGCTGCGCGACGTCCTGTCGATTCTGCGCGATGCGTACTGCCGCCACGTCGGCGTCGAGTACACCCACATCCTCGAGCCCGAGCAGCAGCGCTGGGTTCAGGAACGCGTGGAGATCAAGCACGTCAAGCCGCCGGTCGCCGAGCAGAAGTACATCCTCTCCAAGCTCAACGCCGCCGAGGCATTCGAGACCTTCCTGCAGACGAAATACGTTGGGCAGAAGCGCTTCTCACTCGAGGGTGCGGAGTCGGTCATCCCCATGATGGATGCCGTGATCGACCAGAGCGCCGAGTACTCGCTCGACGAAGTCGTCATCGGAATGCCGCACCGCGGCCGCCTCAACGTGTTGGCCAACATCGTCGGCAAGCCCTACTCGAAGATCTTCACCGAGTTCGAGGGCAATCTGAATCCGTCACAGGCCCACGGTTCCGGCGACGTGAAGTACCACCTCGGCGCCGAGGGCAAGTACTACCAGATGTTCGGCGAGAACGAGATCAACGTCTCGCTCACCGCCAACCCGAGCCACCTCGAGGCCGTCGACCCGGTGTTGGAGGGCCTCGTCCGCGCGAAGCAGGATCTTCTGCCTGAAGAGCGCGAGTTCTCCATCCTGCCGCTCATGCTGCACGGCGACGCCGCATTCGCAGGGCAGGGAGTCGTCCCCGAGACGCTCAACCTCGCGATGCTTCCGGGTTACCGCACCGGCGGCACCGTGCACATCGTGGTCAACAACCAGGTGGGCTTCACCACGGCGCCCGAGCACTCGCGGTCGAGCGAGTACTGCACCGACGTCGCGAAGATGATCGGTGCCCCGATCTTCCACGTCAACGGCGACGACCCCGAGGCGTGCGTGTGGGTGGCCAAGTTGGCCGTCGACTACCGCGAGATCTTCCACAAGGATGTCGTCATCGACCTCGTCTGCTTCCGCCGTCGCGGACACAACGAGGGCGACGACCCGTCGATGACCCAGCCCGCGATGTACGACGTCATCGACACCAAGCGTGGTGTGCGTAAGTCCTACACCGAGGCTCTGATCGGTCGTGGCGACATCTCGACCAAGGAGGCCGAGGACGCCCTTCGCGACTACCAGGGTCAGCTCGAACGTGTCTTCAACGAGGTCAAGGAACTCGAGAAGTTCACTCCCGAGCCCAGTGAGTCCGTCGAGGACGATCAGCCTCTGCCGCAGAAGCTCGTCACCGCCGTCGACAAGACGGTTCTCGAGCGCATCGGCGACGCGTTCTACGACACACCGGACGGCTTCACGCCGCACCCGCGCGTCAAGCCGGTGCTCAAGCGTCGTCATGAGATGAGCCGCGACGGCCACGTCGACTGGGCGTTCGCCGAGTTGCTGGCTTTCGGTTCGCTCGTGCTCGAGGGACGTACCGTCCGCCTGTCCGGCCAGGATTCGCGACGCGGCACGTTCAGCCAGCGTCACTCGGTCCTCATCGACCGGGAGAACGGCTCCGAGTACACGCCGCTCAATCACCTCGCACCGCTCGACGGCGACGCCGACTCCGAAGGCCGCTTCATGGTCTACGACTCGCCGCTCTCGGAGTTCGCGGTTGTCGGTTTCGAGTACGGCTACTCGGTGGGCAACCCCGATGCACTGGTGCTGTGGGAGGCGCAGTTCGGCGACTTCGTCAACGGCGCACAGTCGGTGATCGACGAGTTCATCAGCTCCGGCGAGGCCAAGTGGGGTCAGCGCTCCGACGTCGTGCTGTTGCTGCCGCACGGCCACGAGGGACAGGGTCCCGACCACACCTCGGGACGTATCGAGCGGTTCCTGCAGTTGTGCGCCGAGGGTTCGATGACTGTCGCTCAGCCGTCGACGCCGGCGAGCTACTTCCACCTGCTGCGTAGGCACGTGCTCGATGGCATCAGCCGTCCGCTGATCGTGTTCACGCCGAAGTCGATGCTCCGCAACAAGGCTGCGGTCAGCCCCGTGGAGGACTTCACCGACGACAAGTTCCGCTCGGTGATCGATGATCCGAAGTTCCTGAAGGACAGCGGTGATCGCAGCAAGGTCAAGCGCGTTCTGCTGGTGAGCGGCAAGATCTACTACGAGATCGCCGCCCGTCGGGACAAGGAAAGCCGCGACGACATCGCCGTGGTGCGCGTCGAGCAGCTCTACCCCGTGCCGCATCGTCGTCTGCAGGAGACGCTCGAGAAGTATCCGAACGCCGACGATTTCGTGTGGGTCCAGGACGAGCCCGCCAACCAGGGGCCGTGGCCGTTCCTCGGACTGTGGCTGCCCGAGATGCTGCCGAACCTCCTCAAGGGGTTGCGCCGCATCTCGCGTCGCCCGATGTCGGCACCGAGCTCCGGCTCGTCGAAGGTGCACGCCGTCGAGCAGCAGGAGATCCTCGACGAGGCCTTTGCCTGAGGCGTCGAATAGCAACGAGCGAGGGCCGCACCCGATTCGGGTGCGGCCCTCGCTCGTCTTTCGATCAACGTCGGAACTCACATAGGTCCCAGCGGAAGGACTGAGCGCGGTCAGCCCTCCGAGAGCGGGCGGGGATCGAATGTCACGCGAATCCGCGTGATCAGGCCGTTCTCGACGTGACTCCAGTTCGCTGTCGGCAGTGATGCGTCGTCGGTCACCAGGTCGAACCATGTGATCGCGTCGGCCCCGTCGACGACACGCGCGTGCAGGACGAGGTCGCGCATCAGGTGCTCCGACATCCCGCGGAGACCGGCAATGCACTCGTCGATTCCGTGTGCCGTCCCCATCACACCGACGAAGTCGACGTCGGGCGCGAGAACAGTACGCAGCAGGTCGAAATCGCCTGCGTGCCAAGCGTCGAAGTAGGTCGTCACCGCAGCCCTGGTGGTCGCCGTGTCGGCCTGTGCAGTTGTGTCGACAGTCATCTCTCTCCCTTTCGAAGCTTTGGTCAACGGGTGTATGAACTCCAGACTGCGCGCCAACGATTAATCTGTCCAACATCTATTTCATATGGCATTTATCATTCTGAGTCATGGAACTGCATCAGCTTCGCTATCTTCTCGCCGTCGTCGACACCGGATCGTTCACCGCTGCGGCATCGACTCTGCACATCAGCCAGTCGGGTGTGAGCACCCAGATCCGCAAGCTAGAGAACGAGCTGGGCATCGCGCTGCTGCAGCGCACCACCCGACACGTGACGTTGACCAGCGATGGAGAGCGAGTGTTGCCGGCCGTCCGCGCGGCCATCGAGAGAGTCGACGCCGTGGTGACTCTGGCCGACGATCTGCGCGGCCTCACCACCGGAACGCTGCGGGTCGGCACCGTGAGTGGCCTCACCTGGCAGCCCATCTTCGACGCCATCGCTGCGATGCACCACGATCATCCGGGGGTCGATATCTCTGTCCGCGAAGACATTTCGACGTCGCTCATAGACGCCGTCTACTCCGGAACACTGGATGTCGCAATCGCCGCGTGGTCGGGAGAACCGCCCCAGCACGTGCACGTCTCCGTCATCGTCGACGACGCGCTGCACGCCGTCGTCGCACGAGATCATCCGTGGGCGACGCGTACCGATGTCGGAGCCGATGAGATCGCCGACGCCGACCTCATCTCGCTCACCCGCGGCACCGGCGCCCGCACGGCACTCGACGCCCTGCTGGCGCGGGAGCGAGGCGGGCGGGTTCCGCGCTGGGAGGTCGCAACGCCCTCACTTGCGCACATGCTGACCACTCGTGGACTCGGCGTCGCCGTCCTCAGCGAAAGCACCGCGGCTGCGTGGCGAGACACCGTCAGCCTGCCGATCACCGACCCTGCCGCTAGATCAACACTCGGCATCATCTGGCGCGAACCCCCGTCACCGGCGACCACTACGCTGCTCCGCGAGATGCGACGTCACGCGGGGTGACGGAGCTGAGCTATCCGCGGATATCTCAAGTTGCCGGCCCAGCGACCGTCGGCTCTCAGCGCGCCGGAAGATCGGTGAGGCTCGTGACGAGCGCAGGCAGGGACGTCGAGATCATGGCGAGCAACTGGTCGCGGGTGATCTCCTCGTCGGTCAGCCAACCGATCGTGACTTCCTCCACAAAGGCGATCCACCCGAATGTGGCCAGTCGAACCGCCGGGGTGACCTCGACACCAAGGGCAGGCGCGTGGTCGAGGATGCGCTCGGCCATGACCGCTCTGGTGCCGTCGATCACGGCCCGCATCGCCGGGTCGGTGCTCGACGCACCGCGCAGGAATGCGGTATAGGCGCTGCGATGCTCGCTGACGTAGTCGACAAACGCCGACAATGAGCTCGACAGAATCGCCAGCGGATCGTCGAGGGTCTCATCGGGCGCTGTCAGCCGCAGCATCTCCTCGCCCTGCGCCTTGGCGATCGCGACATGGAACTCTTGCTTCGACGCGAAGTAGTGGAACAGCAGCGCGCGCGACACGCCTGCGACCTCGGCGATCGCGTCGATGGACACCTCATCGAGAGGCCGCTCCGACACCATCTGCAGCCCGAGCGCGATGAGCTGGTCACGTCGGGCCTCCGGGCTCATCCTCGTCCGCTTCGTCTGGGTCACAGACACAGTCTAGGCGACTTATTGACCGGTGTTCAATAGACTATTGACTAATGTTCAATAGGCTCCTAGTGTCATGAGCATGACAACGCACAATGTTGAGGTTGCCATCGTCGGCGCCGGATTCTCCGGCCTCGGCGCGGCGATCAAGATGAGCCAGAACGGCTTCACCGACTACGTCATCCTCGATCGTGGGGCCGATTTCGGCGGCACCTGGCGCGACAACACCTACCCCGGCGCCGCCTGCGACGTCGCGTCGAACCTGTACTCGTACTCGTTCGCCCCCAATCCCGAATGGTCGCGCTCGTACTCCCACCAGCCGGAGATCCACCGCTACATCAACGACGTCGCGGATCGTTTCGGCGTGCGCGACAAGGCCAGGTTCGGTGTCGAGGTCACCCGCGCCGCGTGGAGCGAGTCGCAACAGCGCTGGCTGGTCGACACCGTGCCCGCCGGAACCGATCCGGCCACCGCTGCCGTGACGACGTACCGGGCACAGCACCTCATCGGCGCGGTCGGGCCGCTCTGCGAACCCAACCTTCCCGACATCGACGGAATCGAATCGTTCGGCGGCACGGTCATGCACTCCGCGCGCTGGGACGACGACGTCGAGCTCTCGGGCAAGCGCGTGGCCGTGATCGGCACCGGCGCGTCGGCCATCCAGATCGTCCCCGAGGTGGCCAAGCGCGTCGCGCATCTCGACGTGTACCAGCGCACGGCGCCGTGGATCGTCCCCCGCACCGAGCGGCCGTACACTCCTGTCGAGCACTGGCTGTTCAAGAACGCACCCATCGTGCAGAGCGCCAGCCGCGCGGGGGTGTACGCATTCAACGAGTTCATCGCCTTCGGCCTGACCCACTCGCGTAAGGCACTCAAGCCCGTCGAGATCGTCGCCCGCGCCAACATCGCACGCGGAATCCGCGACCGAAAGCTGCGCGACAAGGTCACTCCCCGCTTCCAGGTCGGCTGCAAGCGAATCCTGCGATCGAACGCCTGGTACCCGGCACTCGATCGGCCCAACGTCGACCTCGTCACCGACCCCATCGCACGCGTGACACCGTCGGGCATCGTGACCGCCGGCGGCACCGCACGCGAGATCGACGTATTGATTGTCGCGACGGGCTTCCACGTCACCGATTCGCCCGTGTTCGACTGCATCGTCGGCGCCGAGGGACACTCACTCGCACAGGCGTGGGAGAAGAACGGAATGCAGGGCTACAAGGGGTCGTTCGTCCACGGTTTCCCGAACATGATGCTGATGGTCGGGCCGGCGACCGGCCTCGGTCACACCTCGATGGTGTACATGATCGAGTCGCAGCTCAACTACCTCGTCGACTATCTCAAAACCGTTCGGGCACAAGGCATCACGCGTGTCGACGTCGACGAGAAGTCGCAGCACGGGTACAACACCGGTATTCAGCACGCGCTGCGTCACAGCGTCTGGGTCAATGGTGGCTGCGCCTCCTGGTACGCCGACGACAACGGCAACATCACCACACTGTGGCCGGGCTTCACATTCAACTTCCGCAAGCAAACCCGACGATTCGACGTCGCTGCATACGACGTAGCTCGCGATTCGTCGGCGGCCGACACGCCGGCCGTGCTCGCGAGCACCCGCGCCTGATCTCGACTTCATCCGCGTGCACGCCGGATCTCGCACGCATCAACACACACAGGAGAACACCATGAAGAATTTTCGCGACAAGGTCGTCGTCGTCACCGGTGCGGGCTCGGGCATGGGCCGCGAACTGGCGGTGAAGCTGGGCCAACAGGGCGCCAAGCTGGCGATCTCCGACGTCAACCCCGACGGTCTCGCGACGACCGAGAAACTCGTCGCCGAGACCGGCGCGCCGGTGCACGCCCAACTGCTCAACGTCGCAGAGCGTGAGGCGGTTCTCGATTACGCCGACACGGTCATGGCCAACTACGGCAAGGTCAACGTCGTCTTCAACAACGCGGGCATCGCGCACCACGGCGAGATCGAGCGCACAGAGTTCAAAGACATCGAGCGAGTCATGGATGTCGACTTCTGGGGCGTCGTCAACGGAACGAAGGCCTTCCTGCCACACATCATCGCGTCGGGCGACGGCCACATCGTCAACACGTCGTCGCTGTTCGGCCTGCTGTCCGAGCCGGGCCAGGCGGCCTACAACTCGGCGAAATTCGCGGTTCGCGGATTCACCGAATCGCTCAACCAGGAGATGCTGATCGCCAAGCACCCTGTACGCGTCACGTGCGTGCATCCCGGTGGCATCAAGACCGCGATCGCGCGCAACGCCACGGTCGCCGACGATTACGACCAGGCCAACTTCGCCCAGTTCTTCGACAAGTACCTCGCGCGCACCTCGGCGTCGTCGGCTGCCGACACCATCATCAAGGGCGTGAAGAAGAACAAGGCGCGCGTCCTCATCGGCGCCGACGCCATCGTGCTCGACGTCTGGGTGCGTCTCGTCGCCTCGAAGTACCAGGGCGTCGTGGCGGGCGTGACCAAGCGCGTCACCACCTCGTTCCGCTGACCGCTGTCGTCGTTGCTCAGTCAGACCACAAGATGACCGGCCGAGAGTCGGGTATCGGCGGCGTGAATTGAGGCCACGGTGACGGGGCGATTCGGAACCTGCACGGCGGGGAGTGCCGTGATCGCTGTGATTCGCGATGCAGTACAGGCGCCCAGATAAAAGGACGGACGGGATTGCTAGTTTGAGGGCGTGCTCACCGACAGTCTGCGAATGCTCACTCAAGCAACCGTCGATCATGCCAGACGTTGGAGCGACGATAACGATCACACAGTTGCTGCAGGATTGCTCACTGAATCCGAGCAAATCGTGCTCGGGCTAAACACCTTTCACTACCTTGGGGGGCCGTGCGGGGAGATCGCGGCGTTATCCAATCGCGCCTCGACATGTCCAGATGACCCCATCGTGGCTGTTGCCGCCGCCTACGGCCCTACCGGCGACATCATTGCCCCGTGTGGGAAGTGCCGACAGGTCATTTTCGATATCTCACCCGACATCTGCTTCGTCGTCCGAGAGCCAAACGGGCTGACCACTCGTACGGCGAAAACGCTCCTGCCGCTTGCCTACGACTGGCGCGCTGCCGAACAACGCCAAAGGATCTACATGTGGGAGGGCTACGAACCGGTGATCCGATCCGGGGCTAAGCGTCAGACCATCCGCATCGACGACCCGTTCCGGCCCGGTCCAGCCGAGCTCGTGTTCGAGAGGTCCAGTGGCGAGGTCACTGTCATCGAAGCGATAGTCACCGAGGTGCGCTCGCTGTCCCGCAGCGAACTGACCGACGACGACGCCCGCAGAGATGGATTCGACAGTCTCAACGACCTCCACCGCGCGCTCGATCAGCACTACCCCGGCCTATCCGACTACAGCACTGTCGACGTCGTAACTTACGAGCTGCCACCGCCGGATGGCGGCGTTTGAAGGACCGCGCACCACTAGGTAACAGCCTCTGAACCGATCAGCGATCGGTTCTATGGGGGTATGCGACTCGCCGCAAGCCGATCGTCGGCGTGCGTCATCGGCCAGGAATGATCCTCGTCTCGGCTGAATCTTCCGGGCCGGTGTCCCCAGTCGAGTTCATACAAATACTGCATGTTGACGAGAAGTGTCACCACCAAGGCCCCTCGCAGTGTCACCGATGTCTTGATGCAGAATCCTCGCCGATTGAGCGGTATCCACACGATCGAAAAATAGTTCGAGAATTACTCGACGCTGTCGGTATTGTCGGGTAATGTAGAACACATATTCGACACGACCTGGGGCGGGGGTGGCGGCACGTGAACAGCAACAGCAATCGCAACAACAGCGAGAATGGCCGTGCGCCTTCGGCTTTGGCGACTGCGCCGGCGGGATCGGCGGATGCTGTCGTGGCGGAGAAACTGTCACGCCTTGCCGCGGTGTTGGATGAGTTGGCTGCCGTCGATGTGTCGCTGGTATCCGACGCGGCGCTGGTGGAAGCCACTGTGGAGGCCGAACGCCTGGCGCTGCGGACCGCGGGCGCGGTCACCGATCGCTTGATTGTGGAGGCTTCCGACCGCGACCTGCCCCGCGCTCTGGGTTTCCGCGACATCCGCAACTTCATGGGGCATGGTCTGCATATTGGCGATCCGGCTGCGCGGCATCGGGTGATCGCCGCGACTGGCTCGTTCACCACGATCTGCGGCGACCGACTACCGCCGTCGTGTCCCACCCTGGCTGGGTATGTGGTGGAGGGTCGGGTCGCGGGCGCGCACATGT
>NZ_CBDRLS010000011.1:0-1769 GCF_965344965.1 Gordonia jacobaea
ATGAAACACGGATTTACCTATGTTTCGTCCTACAGGCTTACACCAGGACAACCATCGCCTGGCACCACTACCTTCCTGCGTCACCCCATCGCTTGCCTACTACCAGCCAAGGTCCTGTGCATCACCCCACTCGAGACCCGAAGGTCTTCTCGGAGGATCTGGACAGTTAGTACAACTGATTCAGCATGGGCGCGGATACACGGGTACGGGAATATCAACCCGTTGTCCATCGACTACGCCTGTCGGCCTCGCCTTAGGTCCCGACTCACCCTGGGCGGATTAGCCTGGCCCAGGAACCCTTGGTCATTCGGCGGCAGAGTTTCTCACTCTGCTTTCGCTACTCATGCCTGCATTCTCACTCCCACACCCTCCACACCTCGTTCACACGGGCGCTTCCACGGATGCAGGACGCTCCCCTACCCACCCACACACCTAGCCCACAACCCGTAGATCATGGGCGGGCTTATGTGAGTGCCGCGGCTTCGGCGGTGTACTTGAGCCCCGCTACATTGTCGGCGCAGGATCACTTGACCAGTGAGCTATTACGCACTCTTTCAAGGGTGGCTGCTTCTAAGCCAACCTCCTGGTTGTCTTCGCGACCCCACATCCTTTTCCACTTAGTACACGCTTAGGGGCCTTAGCCGGCGATCTGGGCTGTTTCCCTCTCGACTACGAACCTTATCGCCCGCAGTCTCACTGCCCTGCTCTCACTTACCGGCATTCGGAGTTTGGCTGACGTCAGTAACCTAGTAGGGCCCATCGGCCATCCAGTAGCTCTACCTCCGGTAAGAAACACAGAACGCTGCACCTAAATGCATTTCGGGGAGAACCAGCTATCACGGAGTTTGATTGGCCTTTCACCCCTACCCACAACTCATCCCCTCCATTTTCAACTGAAGTGGGTTCGGGCCTCCACGACGTCTTACCGACGCTTCACCCTGGCCATGGGTAGATCACTCCGCTTCGGGTCTAGACCCGGCGACTCCACGCCCTATTCAGACTCGCTTTCGCTACGGCTACCCCACACGGGTTAACCTTGCCACCGAGCACTAACTCGCAGGCTCATTCTTCAAAAGGCACGCCATCACCCACAACCAACCAAATGATTCGCAGGCTTTGACGGATTGTAAGCGTCCGGTTTCAGGTACTATTTCACTCCCCTCCCGGGGTACTTTTCACCTTTCCCTCACGGTACTTGTCCGCTATCGGTCACCAGGAAGTATTCAGGCTTACCGGGTGGTCCCGGCAGATTCACAGCAGATTCCACGAGCCCGCTGCTACTTGGGCACCCATCACGCAAGACCACACGTTTTCAGCTACCGGACTCTCACCGTCTACGGCAGACCATTCCAGGCCACTTCACCTAACATGCAGCATTTATCACTCACGCCCCGACAGGTAGATCGGAGAAGATGAACCCCACAACACCACACACACAACCCCTACCCGGTATCACATGCGCATGGTTTAGCCTCCTCCGCTTTCGCTCGCCACTACTCACGGAATCACAATTGTTTTCTCTTCCTATGGGTACTGAGATGTTTCACTTCCCCACGTTCCCCCCACACAGCCTATACATTCAGCTGGTGGTAACACGACATCACTCGTGCTGGGTTTCCCCATTCGGACACCCTCGGATCACAGCTCGTTTGACAACTCCCCGAGGACTATCGCGGCCTACCACGTCCTTCATCGGCTCCTGGTACCAAGGCATCCACCGAACGCCCTAAAACACTTACAACAACACCTACAAACACACCCCACACAAA
>NZ_CBDRLS010000012.1:0-1438 GCF_965344965.1 Gordonia jacobaea
TGCGATCGGCTCCGTGATCGGTCCGGTCGCGGCGGACAGGACGGCCGCCGTTTCGGCAGGCGAGATCAACGTCGTATCGCCGACGGCGTCTGCCGGGGCCGCCGTCAAACCGGCCAACAACGCGAGGTAGCGGTCGGCGAATGTCGAGATGGTCACGTCGTCGAACAGGTCGGTGGCATAGACGATCGAGCACTGCCAGTCATCGCCGGACGGCGCCGTCGTCACCGTGAGAGCGAGGTCGAGTTGCGCCGGGACGCTTGGGACGTCGACCGGCTCCACCTCGAGCGCGTCGACGCGCACCGTGGGATCGGCGACCGCGCCCGTCTCCAGCGAGAGCATGACCTGAGCCAGCGGCGCGAACGCCTCGGAGCGCACCGGATCCAGCGCGTCGACGATGGTCTCGAATGGGACGTCGGCGTGAGTGAACGCATCGAGGTCGGTCACCCGAATCCGGTCGAGCAGGTCGACGAACGATTCACCTGGGTCGACCTCGGTGCGCAGTACGAGGGTGTTGACGAACATGCCGACGAGCGGATCGAGCACTGTGTGTCCGCGCCCGGCAACCGGTGTCGCGACGGCGATGTCGGTGCTTCCCGACAGGCGCGCGAGCAGTACCGACAGCGCGGCGTGGACAACCATGAACGCGGTGACGCCCCGTTCCGCCGCTGTCGCAGCGATCCGATCTGCGACCTCCGCGGGGATGGCCACCTGCATGCGAGCACCGCGATGACTTGCGACTCGCGGACGTGGACGATCCGTCGGCAGATCGATGACGTCGGGGAGCCCCGCGAGCTCCGCGACCCAGTGCGTGAGCTGTCGCCCCACCACCGATTCGGGATCTGCGGGATCACCGAGCACATGGTGCTGCCAGATCGCGTAGTCGGCGAATTGCACTGCCAGCGGGACGAATTCGGGCGTCGTTCCCGCCGAACGTGCGACGTACGCCGTGACCAGATCGGCCACGAGCGGACGCATCGACTCACCGTCTGCCGCGATGTGGTGGGCGACGAGGGCAACGATGTGCTCGTCGGGACCCACCGGTGCGACGCGCACCCTGAGTGGCAGTGATTCGGTGACGTTGAATCCGGTGCCCACGGCGTCGGCGAGGGCCTGTTCGTCTGAGACGACGGCAAAGTCGAGTTCCGCTGCGACGCGGTGCGCCGGGTGGATCATCTGCACCGGGGTTCCGTCGACGGCGGGGAATGTCGTCCGCAGCACCTCGTGGCGAGCGACCACGTCTTCGACAGCGTGGCGCAGGGCGACGAGGTCAAGCGTTCCGCGAAGTCGCAGGAGCGCCGGGATGTTGTAGGTGGCGGTCCCGGGTTCGAACTGGTTGATGAACCACATCCGCGACTGCGCGAACGACAGCGGAATCTCCGACGGCCGTGGCGACACGGCCTCGATCGGCGCGAGACCGCGATCCCGAGTGGTCACGAGA
>NZ_CBDRLS010000013.1:0-1414 GCF_965344965.1 Gordonia jacobaea
ACAAGTTGATGTGTTGGGTGTTGTTGGTAAGTCCTCGGCCGATTAGTACCAGTCACCTAAACCTATTACTAGGCGTACAGTTCTGGCCTATCAACCCCATGGTCTGTAGGGGGCCTTAACCCTTCAAGAGGGTGAGAAACCTCATCTTGGAACAGGCTTCCCGCTTAGATGCTTTCAGCGGTTATCCCTTCCGAACGTAGCTAACCAGCAGTGCTCCTGGCGGAACAACTGGCACACCAGAGGTTCGTCCGTCCCGGTCCTCTCGTACTAGGGACAGGTTTCCTCAAGTTTCTAACGCGCGCGGCGGATAGAGACCGAACTGTCTCACGACGTTCTAAACCCAGCTCGCGTGCCGCTTTAATGGGCGAACAGCCCAACCCTTGGGACCTACTCCAGCCCCAGGATGCGACGAGCCGACATCGAGGTGCCAAACCATCCCGTCGATATGGACTCTTGGGGAAGATCAGCCTGTTATCCCCGGGGTACCTTTTATCCGTTGAGCGACACCACTTCCACACGTTGGTGCCGGATCACTAGTCCCGACTTTCGTCCCTGCTCGACATGTACGTCTCACAGTCAAGCTCCCTTGTGCACTTACACTCAACACCTGATTGCCAACCAGGCTGAGGGAACCTTTGGGCGCCTCCGTTACATTTTAGGAGGCAACCGCCCCAGTTAAACTACCCACCAGGCACTGTCCCTGAACCCGATCAGGGTCCGAGGTTAGAAGTCCAATACGATCAGAGTGGTATTTCAACAATGACTCCATGAACACTGGCGTGCCCACTTCACAGTCTCCCACCTATCCTACACAAACCGAACCGAACACCAATACCAAGCTATAGTGAAGGTCCCGGGGTCTTTTCGTCCTGCCGCGCGTAACGAGCATCTTTACTCGTACTGCAATTTCGCCGAGTCTGTGGTTGAGACAGCAGAGAAGTCGTTACGCCATTCGTGCAGGTCGGAACTTACCCGACAAGGAATTTCGCTACCTTAGGATGGTTATAGTTACCACCGCCGTTTACTGGGGCTTAAATTCTCAGCTTCGCCCCCCGAAGGGAACTAACCGGTCCTCTTAACCTTCCAGCACCGGGCAGGCGTCAGTCCGTATACATCGTCTTACGACTTCGCACGGACCTGTGTTTTTAGTAAACAGTCGCTTCTCTCTGGTCTCTGCGACCCACACCAGCTCAAACAGTAAATGTCGTCACCAGAATGGGTCCCCCTTCTCCCGAAGTTACGGGGGCATTTTGCCGAGTTCCTTAACCACAGTTCTCTCGATCGCCTTAGTATTCTCTACCTGACCACCTGTGTTGGTTTGGGGTACGGGCCGTGTACCAACTCACTAGAGGCTTTTCTCGGCAGCATAGGATCATGGACTTCACCACAACGGTTACGCATCACCTCTCAGACT
>NZ_CBDRLS010000014.1:0-738 GCF_965344965.1 Gordonia jacobaea
GTATGTGTTGGATGCGCGGTTGGGTGTGGTGCCGCCTGGTGTGCCTGGTGAGTTGTATTTGGGTGGTGTGCAGGTGGCGCGTGGGTATGCGTCGCGTGCGGGGTTGAGTGCTGAGCGGTTTGTGGCGGATCCGTTTGGTGGTGGGGGTTCGCGGTTGTATCGGACGGGTGATTTGGTGCGGTGGGGTGTTGGTGGGGAGATCGAGTATTTGGGGCGTACGGATTTTCAGGTGAAGTTGCGTGGGCAGCGGGTGGAGTTGGGTGAGGTGGAGGCGGTGGTTGCTGCGGCGCCGGGTGTGGTGCATGCGGTGTGTGCGGTGGTTGATGGTGGTGGTGGTCAGCAGTTGGTGGGGTATGTGTCGCCGGGGTCGGTGGATGTGGATGTGGTGGGCGAGTATGTGTCTGGGGTGTTGCCGGGTTATATGTGTCCGTCGGTGTGGGTGGTCACTGATGAGTTGGTGTTGAACAGTTCGGGGAAGTTGGATCGTCGGGCGTTGCCGCCGGTGGTGGTGGCGGAGGTGGGGTTTGTGGCGCCGGTGTCGTCGTCGCAGGTGTTGGTGGCGCAGGTGTTTGAGCGGGTGTTGGGTGTGTCGCGGGTGGGGTTGGGGGAGTCGTTTTTCTTGTTGGGTGGTAATTCGTTGTCGGCGATGCGGGTGGCTGCTGGGGTGGCGGATGTGTTCGGGGTGTCGGTGTCGGTGCGTGATGTGTTTGATGCACCTACCGTCGAAGAACTCGCCGA
>NZ_CBDRLS010000015.1:0-523 GCF_965344965.1 Gordonia jacobaea
GAGACGGTTGCTGATGCTGTTGCGGCGCAGGTGGTTCGGTCGCCGGGTGCGCCTGCGTTGTGGTGTGGGGGTCGGGTGGTGTCGTATGCGGAGTTTGGTGCGCGGGTGGCGGTGTTGGCGCGTGAGTTGATTGGTGTGGGTGTGGGGCCGGAGGTGGCGGTGGGGGTGTCGTTGGAGCGGTCGGTGGAGTTTGTGGTGGCTATTCATGCGGTGGTTGCTGCGGGTGGTCAGTATGTGCCGTTGGATACGCAGGCGCCGCTAGAGCGGGTGGAGTACATGGTGGGTACTGCTGGGGTGGGTGTGGTGGTGGTTGCTGCTGGTGTGGTGCCTGCTGCGGTGGTGGGGCTTGGTGATCGTGTGCGGGTGGTTGAGGTGGATGCGTCGGGGTCGGTGGATGTGTCGGTGGCTGCGGTGTCTGATGGTGAGCGGTTGGGGTCGTTGTCGGGTGATGCGGCGTTGTATACGTTGTTCACGTCGGGGTCGACGGGTCGGCCGAAGGGTGTCACCGTCTCGCACCGGGCCG